>NZ_JBFUPJ010000001.1:0-1076889 GCF_041355175.1 Variovorax sp. RCC_210
GATTGGGTGTTTGGCGACTTCCAGTCTCTCAAACCCAACCCGGATGAACACCGGATACAACCTATTGGAGCTTCACAACTAGCCGTTGTCCGGTGTCGAGCCTGGCGCCGGATCAGTTGCTTCGGGGGCCCCGCCCCAGAGGCGCTTTCCGCCCGTGTTCAGGTGCTCCAGATACAGGCGAAGGTCGAACTCCAGGCGATGATAGTCCGGCTCCATGTGCCTGCACAGGGCGTAGAACGCCTTGTCGTGCTCGCTCTCCTTCATGTGCGCCAGCTCGTGCACGACGATCATGCGCAGCCATTCGAGCGGCACTTCCCTGAACAGGCTGGCCACCCGGATCTCGCGCTTGGCCTTCAGCTTGCCGCCCTGCACGCGCGACACCGTGGTGTGCGTGCCCAGCGCGTTCTTGATCACGTGGAGCTTGCTGTCGTACATCACCTTGGACAGCGGCTCGGCCTTGCGCATGAAGTCGCTCTTGAGCTCGCTCACGTAGTCGTACAGGGCGCGGTCGGTCTGCACGGCATGGGCGCCGTCCGGGTAGCGGCTGCTCAGCAGCGCGCCCAGCTTGTCCTCTGCCATCAGCTGGCGGACCTGGTCCAGCAGGGTCGCCGGATAGCCCGCCAGGTACTTCATGCGCGGCGCTCGGTGCGGGCCGCGCAGGCCAGGCCGGTGGCCACGCCGCCGAAGAGGTCGCCTTCCACCAGCGTCACGCCTGCGAAGCTCTTGCGCAGGGCGTGCTGGAACGGCCGCAGCGCCGACGAGCCGCCGGTGAGGTAGATGGCGTCGAGGTCGCCGCTGCGCAGGCCCGCGCGCTTGACGCAGGCGTGCGCGCAGGCAATCACGTTCTGCAGCGGCGTGGCCAGCTGCTGCGCCATGTCGGCGGGCGACAGCGAGGCCACGAGCCCGGCTTCGGCGCAGGACAGGTCGATGGACGTTTCGGCGTCGCTCACCGACGCGTCGATCTTGGCCGCTTCCACCGCGCTGGCGATGCGGTGGCCGTGCCGCTCCTCGAGCACGGTCATGAGCCGGTCGTGCAGGCGCAGGTCGCTGTAGCTGGTGCGCAGGTCCTTGGCCTGGCGCACCGCCTTGGCGGCGTAGAGCCAGTTGATCAGGTGCCAGGACGACAGCTCGAAGAACACCTTGCTCGGCACCTCGCGCCCCTGCGGACCGTGGTGGCGAAAGCCGAACTGCGGCATCACGCGCTCCAGGTTCAGGCGCTGGTCGAAGTCGGTGCCGCCGATGTGCACGCCGCTGGTGGCCAGCACGTCGTCGCTGCGGTCGTCGCGCGTAGCGCGCTCGGGGCCCACGCGCACAACGGTGAAGTCGGACGTGCCGCCGCCGATGTCGACGATGAGCACGATCGATTCCCTGGTGATGCGCTGCTCGTAGTCGAAGGCCGCGGCAATGGGCTCGAGCTGGAAGGCGATCTCGCGAAAGCCGGCCGCGCGCGCCGCGACGCGCAGGCTGTCTTCGGCGCGTTCGTCGCGCTTGGCATCGTCGTCCACGAAGTGCACCGGGCGTCCGATGACCACGCGTTCGGGCAGCTGGCCGAGCTCGCGGCTGGCGCGCACGGCGAGCTCGCGCAGGAAGCGCGCGATGATGTCCTCGAAGCTCACGAGGCCGTCGTAGATGGCCGTCTTTTCCTGCATCAGCGCGCTGCCGAGCAGGCTCTTCAGCGAACGCATCAGCCGGCCTTCGGTGCCCGAGAGGTACTGCGCGACGGCGTCGCGGCCGAAATGGGTGCTGCGGTCTTCGGCGTTGAAGAAGATCGCGGTGGGCAGGGTGGTGGCCGCGCCCTCGATGGGGAGCAGGCGGGCCACGCCGTCGACCCGGCAGGCCACGGCGGAGTTGGAGGTGCCGAAGTCGATGCCGATCGTCGGCAACGACGACGGTGACGCCATGCTCAAGATTCCCTGCGCAGCGCGGGGAACAGGATCACGTCGCGGATGCTCGGCGAGTCGGTCAGCAGCATCATCAGGCGGTCGATGCCGATGCCGCAGCCGCCGGTGGGCGGCATGCCGTATTCGAGCGCGCGCACGAAGTCGTGGTCGTAGAACATCGCTTCGTCGTCGCCGCTGTCCTTGGCGGCCACCTGGGCGTTGAAGCGCGCGGCCTGGTCCTCGGCGTCGTTCAGCTCGCTGAAGCCGTTGCCGAACTCACGGCCGGTGATGTAGAGCTCGAAGCGCTCGGTGACCTCGGGGCGTTCGTCGTTGGCGCGCGCCAGCGGCGAGATCTCGGTCGGGTGTTCCATGATGAAGGTCGGCTGCCAGAGCTTCTCTTCCACCGTTTCCTCGAAGTACATCACCTGCAGGCTGGCCAGGCTGCGCTGCGAGAGCTTGTCCTTTTCTTCGCTCAGGCCGATCTTGCGCAGGGCGTTGACGAGCCAGGCGCTGTCGTCCACGCCCTGGGCCACGCCCTCGGCTTCGGTGTACTTCAGGATGGCTTCGCGGATCGTCAGGCGCTGGAAGGGCTGGGTCAGGTCGACCGGCTTGCCGCCGTAGCTGAGCTGCTGGGTGCCCACGGCCTTTTCGGCGATGGTGCGGATCAGCGTTTCGGTGAAGTCCATCAGGTCGCGGTAGTTCCAGTAGGCCGCGTAGAACTCCATCATCGTGAATTCGGGGTTGTGCCGCACCGAGATGCCTTCGTTGCGGTAGCTCCGGTTGATTTCGAACACGCGCTCGAAGCCACCGACGATCAGGCGCTTGAGGTACAGCTCGGGCGCGATGCGCAGAAACATTTCCTGGTCGAGCGCGTTGTGGTGCGTCTTGAACGGCTTGGCGTTCGCACCGCCCGGAATGGGGTGCAGCATGGGCGTCTCGACCTCGAGGAAGTCGTTGGCCACCATGAACTCGCGCAGCGCGCTCACGGCCTTGCTGCGCGCGGTGAAGCGCACGCGGGCCGACTCGTCGGTGATCAGGTCGACGTAGCGCTGGCGGTACTTCTGCTCCTGGTCGGCCATGCCGTAGAAGTCGCCGGGCAGGGGGCGCAGGCTCTTGGTGAGCAGGCGCAGCCGGGTGACCTTGATCGACAGCTCGCCGGTCTTGGTCTTCATCAGCGTGCCTTCGGCACCGAGGATGTCGCCCAGGTCCCAGCGCTTGAATTCGGCATAGGCCTCTTCGCCCACGGCGTCGCGCGTGACGTACAGCTGGATGCGGCCGGTGGCGTCCTGCAGGGTCGCGAAGCTGGCCTTGCCCATCACGCGCTTGAGCATCATGCGGCCCGCCACGCTGACGGCCACGGCCTGCGCCTCGAGCGCCTCGGGCTCGGTGGCGCCGTGCGCCTCGGCGAGCGCCGTCGCGCGGTGGCCCGGCTTGAAGTCGTTGGGGAACGCGACGCCCTTGCCCTCGGCCTGCGCGGTGCGCAGCAGCTTGAGCTTTTCGCGGCGTTCGGCGATGAGCTTGTTGTCGTCGACGGCGGCCACGGTGGCTGCCGGTGCCGCTGCGGGCGTGGGAATGTGGGGGGTCAGGTGATCGGACATGGGAGGCGGGTGGCGCGCATCAGGGAGCGTGCGCGGGGCTGGCATTTTAGCCCATGGCTTTTCGAATAAAAGCTGGCGCCAGCGCCCGCCGATCCTGCGACGTGCGCTACAAAAAACAGAGCGAACTATTCAGTGATGCCCGTGCGTGCGAGCAGATCGCTGACCAGCTCCAGGCGCATCAGCGGGCTGTCGAGCGTCATCAGGCGCTGGCGCAGCTCGCGCTGCATCGGCACCAGCTCGCACCAGCGGTTGGCCACCCAGCCGCAATCGTCCAGGCGGTACGGCTCGCCGATGGGCAGGCGGGCCGTGGCGTCCTGCGCGCGGCGCCGCTCTTCGAGCGTGTCGATCAGCCGCCGCAGCGCGGTGCTGGTGTGCTTCAGGTCGTCGGGAATGTCGAGCGCGACGTCGTCGGGCACGGCCTCCACTTCGGCGACCCACAGGCCGTGCTTCTGCAGCTCGGTCTGGCGGATGCGAAAGCGCTGCGTGCCCACGCACTCGATCTGCAGCAAGCCGCTCTGCGGCGAATCGAACTCGCGGATTTCGGCGAGGGTGCCGATGCTGGAAAAGCGCTCGGCGTCGGAGCCGGCCTTGCGGACCTCGCTGCCGCTGGTGAGGCTCACCACGCCGAAGGGCACGCCGGCCTTGCGGCACTTGCCGATCATGTCGAGGTAGCGCACCTCGAAGATGCGCAAGGGCAGCAGGCCGCCGGGGAACAGGACGGTTCCGAGCGGGAACAATGGCAGTGAATGCAAAAGGGGTTGTGTCGTCATCGAAGAACCTTGCGTGGCTATCATCGCATTCCGCTCACGGCTGCGCCCTCATGCTCTATCAGATCCCCTCTTTCCTCCTCGACGTGATCGTCGGCCTGCTCGGCGGCGCCTGCCTGCTGCGGCTCTACATGCAGTACCACCGGGTGCCGTTCGGCAACCCGCTCGGGCGCTTCATCTTCGCGATCACCGACTGGATCGTGCTGCCGCTGCGGCGCATCGTGCCCTCGGTGAAGCGCTGGGACCTGGCGAGCCTGATCGCGGCGTGGCTGCTGGTGATGCTGAAGTTCCTGCTGCTGTGGCTGCTCATCGGCAACCTGGGGCACATCGTGACCTTGCCGCTGGTGTCGCTGGTCGGGCTGATGCAGCTGGCGGTCTCGGGGCTGACCGCGCTGCTGGTGGTGTACGCGGTGCTGTCGTGGATTCCGGGCGCGTCGCCGATGCTGCTCGACCTGATCTCGCGGCTGGCCGAACCGCTGGTGCGGCCGTTTCGCCGCTTCATTCCATTGATCGGCGGGGTCGATCTGTCGCCGCTGGCGGCCATCGTGGTGCTGCAGATCGTGGCGATCGTGCTGAGCAACCTGCTGGTCTTTGCCTACCAGCTGACGTTCTGACGGTCTGACCTTCCGCCCAGGCGGCAAGCAAAAAGGGCCCGGGTGCGATGCACCCGGGCCCTTTTTTCGTCGTGTCGTGCTTGCTTCAGCTGACCGCGTCGGCCGGCTGGCGCAGCAGCATGGCCAGCGTGCTGGCGATGGTCTTGCGCAGTTCGCGGCGGTCGCTGATGAAATCGATGGCGCCCTTGGTCTGCAGGAACTCGGCGCGCTGGAAGCCTTCAGGCAGCGTCACGCGCACGGTCGACTCGATCACGCGCGGGCCGGCAAAGCCGATCAGCGCCTTGGGCTCGGCAATGACGACGTCGCCCACGAAGGCAAAGCCGGCACTCACGCCGCCCATGGTCGGGTCGGTCAGCACGCTGATGTAGGGCAGGCCCTTCTTCGCCAGGCGGGTGAGCGCGGCGTTGGTCTTGGCCATTTGCATCAGCGAAAGCAGGCCCTCTTGCATGCGCGCGCCGCCGGTGGCGGTGAAGCAGATGAAGGGCACCTTCTGCTCGATGGCGGTTTCCACCCCGCGCACGAAGCGCTCGCCGACCACGCTGCCCATGCTGCCGCCCATGAATTCGAACTCGAAGCAGGCCACGACCACGCTGATGCTGTGGACCGAGCCGCCGAGCACGACCAGCGCGTCGGTCTCGCCGGTGTTCTCCAGGGCTTCCTTCAGGCGCTCGGGGTACTTGCGGCTGTCCTTGAACTTCAGGGCGTCGACCGGCAGCACTTCCTGGCCGAGTTCGTAGCGGCCTTCGGCGTCGAGGAACGCGTCGAGCCGGGCGCGGGCGCCGATGCGGTGGTGATGGCTGCAGCTGGGGCAGACATTCTGGTTGTGCTCGAGGTCGGTCTTGTACAGAACGGTCTCGCAGGCGGGGCACTTGATCCACAGGCCCTCGGGCACCTGGCGGCGCTCCGACGGGTCGGTTTGTGCGATCTTGGCGGGTAGCAGTTTTTCAAGCCAGCTCATGGGCAATCCTTGGTTCTCGCGACAGGCAGGCCTTCGCGACGATTAGCTCCCCTGGGCCGCGTGCGGAACACGGCCCAGGGGACGGAGGCAACCGCGATTATCGGCCAGCCGCGTTCTTGGGGGTAGCCGCCGGCAGCGCGTCGAGCGCTTCGCGGATGCCCGCCAGGAATTCGCGCACCGCCGGCACCACGCGTTCGCGCGGCTGGTCTTCGATGAGCTGGATGATCCTGGTGCCGATCACCACCGCATCGGCGGCCGAGCCGACCGCCTGCGCCGTGCGCGCGTCGCGAATGCCGAAGCCCACGCCCACGGGGATGCTCACGTGCTGGCGAATGCGCGGAATCATCAGGCCGACCGCCTCGGTGTCGAGGTGGCCGGCACCGGTCACGCCCTTGAGCGACACGTAGTACACGTAGCCGCTGGCAATGCGCGCCACCTGGGCCATGCGCTCGTCGGTGCTGGTGGGCGCCAGCAAGAAGATCAGGTCGATGCCGGCTTCCTTCAGCTCGGCGGCGAAGGCCTCGCATTCCTCGGGCGGGTAGTCGACCACCAGCAGGCCGTCGACGCCGGCCGCGGCCGCGTCGCGGATGAAGGCCTTCTTGCCGTGCACCAGGTCGTAGCGCTCGACCGGGTTGGCATAGCCCATCAGCACCACGGGCGTGGTCGTGTCCTTCTGGCGGAAGGCGGCCACGATGGCCAGCACCTGCTTCATGCCGATGCCCAGCGCCAGCGCCGCTTCGCCGGCCTTCTGGATCACGGGGCCGTCGGCCATCGGGTCGGAGAAGGGCACGCCGAGCTCGATCACGTCGGCACCGGCCTCGACCATGCCGTGCATCAGCTCGGGTGTGATGTCGGCGAAGGGGAAGCCCGCGGTGACGTACGGAATGAGGGCGCGGCGGCCGTCTTTTTTCAGCGCGTCGAAGGTGCTTGCAATGCGGCTCATCACTTGCCTCCCTTCACGCTCAGGCCGCGCATGGAAGGGCGGTCGTAGAAGTCGACGCCCGACAGGTCGGCCACGGTGCCGATGTCCTTGTCGCCGCGGCCCGAGAGGTTCACCAATATCGACTGGTCGGGGCGCATGGTCTTCGCGAGTTTCATGGCATAGGCCACGGCGTGGCTCGATTCGAGCGCGGGAATGATGCCCTCGGTGCGGCACAGATAGTGGAAGGCCTCGAGCGCCTCCATGTCGGTGATGCCGACGTACTCGGCACGGCCGATGTCGGCCAGGTACGCGTGCTCGGGGCCCACGCCCGGGTAGTCGAGACCGGCGCTGATGCTGTGCGTCTCGGTGATCTGGCCGTCTTCGTTCTGCAGCAGGTAGGTGCGGTTGCCGTGCAGCACGCCGGGACTGCCGCGCAGGATCGATGCCGAGTGCTTGCCGCTGTCGAGCCCTTCGCCCGCCGCCTCCACGCCGACCAGGCGCGTGCCGTTGAACGGAATGTAGGGGTGGAAGATGCCCATCGCGTTGCTGCCGCCGCCCACGCAGGCCACGACCACGTCGGGCTGCTTGCCCTCGGCTTCGCCGGGGATACCCGCGGCGCCTTGCTGTGCCGCGAGCATGGCCGGCATCTGGTCGATGCACTCGGTGCCGATCACGCTCTGGAAGTCGCGCACCATCGTCGGGTAGGGGTGCGGGCCGGCCACGGTGCCGATGATGTAGAAGGTGTTTTCCACGTTGGTGACCCAGTCGCGCATGGCCTCGTTCAGCGCGTCCTTCAGCGTCTTGCTGCCCGACTCCACCGGCACCACGGTGGCGCCCAGCAGGTTCATGCGGTAGACGTTGGGGCTCTGGCGCTTCACGTCCTGGCTGCCCATGTAGACCACGCATTCGAGGCCGTAGCGCGCGCAGATGGTGGCCGTGGCCACGCCGTGCTGGCCGGCGCCGGTCTCTGCAATGATGCGGGGCTTGCCCATGCGGCGCGCGAGCATCGCCTGGCCGATCACGTTGTTGATCTTGTGCGCGCCGGTGTGGTTCAGGTCTTCGCGCTTCAGGTAGATCTGCGCGCCGCCCATTTCGCGGCTGGTGCGCGCGGCGTGGTAGATCGGCGAGGGGCGACCGACAAAGTGCTTCAGCTCGTAGTGGAATTCGGCCAGAAAGGCCGGGTCGTCCTTGAACCGGGCGTACGCGTCGCGCAGTTCGTTGATCGCGTGGGTGAGTGTTTCGCTCGCGAAGGTGCCGCCGTAGTTGCCGAAATGGCCGGTGGCATCGGGTTGTTGATAGTTGCTTTGCATGATTTCCGATCGATGGGCCGCAGCCCGAATCGATCGGCTGCGGCGGCTAACTGGAGAAGGACGCGTCGGCGGCTCTGACCGCTGCGACGAATTGCCGGATCTTTCCGGCGTCCTTGAGGCCCTTGTTCCCGGGGCCGTCGATTTCGACGCCCGAGCTCACATCAACGGACAGCGACTTGCAGCGCGTCCGCAGGATGCGAATGCCATCGCTCACGTTTGCAGGTGTGAGCCCACCACTCAAGACGAGGTGAGCGTCGACGGCGGGTGGAAGAAGTGACCAATCGAAAGCCTTGCCGCCACCGCCATAACCTTCGACGTGCGCGTCGAGCAGGATGGCCTGGGCGTGGGAGTAATCGGACGCGTATTTTACGAGGTCGAAGCCGATCCCGGCAGCCCCCAGCGGAATGCGGGCGGCGCGCATGTAACGAAAACGCCCCGGGCCGCTGGATTCCTCGCACTGTGCAGGGGTCTCGTCGCCGTGGAATTGCGCGATGGCGCCCTTCACGAGCGAGAGCGCGGCCATGACCTCCTGCGGTGGCTGGTTCACGAACAGCAGCACCGGCGTGATGAAGGGCGGCAGGCGCGAGGCCAGTTCGGCGGCGCGCGCTGGCGTCACGGCGCGAGGGCTCTTCGGGTACAACACGAAGCCGATGGCGTCGGCGCCGGCTTCGACCGCCGCATCGACATCGGCCTCACGCGTGAGGCCACAGATCTTGATGCGGGTGCGGGACAGGGTGCTGGGCAGGGGCGCGGTCATGGCGGGGGATCATACGGAGCCCCGCCGGCCTGCAGCGTGGCCTCGGCCGGCAGACCCCACTTGGCGTCGTACAACGGGCCCACGAAATACAGGCCGTCCGCGGAGAAGGTCGGGGCCGCGACCTTGCGGCTGCGCGCCTCGAGCACCTCGGAGATCCATTCGACCCGCTCGTCGCCGCGGCCGATGCGCACCAGGCAGCCCATCAGGTTGCGGATCATGTGGTGCAGGAAGGCGTCGGCCTCGAACTCGAAATGCCAGCGGCAGCGCTCGCCTTCGCCCACGCGTGTGATCTCGATGCGTCGCAGGTTCTTCACAGGCGACTTGGCCTGGCAGGCGGAGGCGCGGAACGAGCTGAAGTCGTGCGTCCCGATGAGCACGGCGGCGGCCTGGCGCATGGCATCGCCGTCCAGCGCGTGCATCGACCAGCCGACCCGGCCGGCATCGAGGCTGGGCCGCACCGGCGATTGCGAGAGCACGTAGAGATAACGGCGGGCCAGGGCGCTGGCGCGGCAATGAAATTCGTCGGGCACCGGGTGCGCCCACTGCACTGCGATGTCGTCGGGCAGGAAGCGGTTGGTGCCGCGCATCCAGGAGAAGGGGTCGCGCTCGATGAGGGTGTCGAAGTGCACCACCTGCATCAGCCCGTGCACACCGGCGTCGGTGCGCCCGGCGCACAGCGTGCCGATGCTGCCGGGCGGCTGCGCGGTGAACTTGGCGAGGGCCGCCTCGAGCTTGTCCTGTACCGTGCGGCCCGAGCGCTGGCTCTGCCAGCCCTCGTAGGCCTGGCCGTTGTAACGGATACCGAGCGCCAGCCTCAAGACGCCCGCCTCACGAAATCAGTAACCGGAACAACCAATCGCTCAGCGCAACTCGGCGAGCAGTTGGCGGGCTTGCGACTTGAGATCGCCGGCGCTTTCGGCTTCGACTTCCTCGACCAGCGAGCGGGCGCCTTCGACGTCGCCGATGGCTTGCAGCTCGCGTGCGAGCGACAGCTTGACCGCATGCGGGCTTTCGTCGTCGCCCTCGTCGTCATGCGAGAGACCGTTGGGCCGCGTGATGACCTCAGCCTCCGGCGTGCGGGCCGGCAGGCCGGCCAGCGCGCTCATGTCGAACTCGATGAAGCCCGAGTCGGCAGGCAGCGCATTGCGCAGCATGGCGGGACGGGTGTTGTCCACGTCGCTCAGCGAACCGGGCAGCGTGTTGGCGGTCAGCGCGCCGGGGGCGGTGTCGAAGTCGTTTTCGAGATCGACAGGCAGCGAAGCGTGGCCGTTCGACAGCGG
The DNA here is from genome assembly GCF_041355175.1 of Variovorax sp. RCC_210. Lineage (NCBI taxonomy): Bacteria > Pseudomonadati > Pseudomonadota > Betaproteobacteria > Burkholderiales > Comamonadaceae > Variovorax > Variovorax sp. RCC_210. The sequence continues at coordinate 10,087 of NZ_JBFUPJ010000001.1, forward strand.
CGCGGCGGGGCGTGCTGCGGTCGGAGCGGGCGCGTAGGCGGACTTGGGCAGGCTGGCGCCGACCGGCGCGTGGGTTTGCACCGGGGCGGGCGCCGGCACCGGAGGAGCGGGAGGTGGCGGCGGCGGTGCGGTCAGGTCGAGGTCGAAGTCCAGCGGAGCGACCGAGGGCACGAAAGCCGGCGGTGCGGATGCCGCGGGTGCCGCTGGGGGCGGCGGTGCCGCCGGCTTGGCGGCTGCGGCCAGGGCGCCTGCGAAGGCAGCCGTTTCGGCGGCGCTGGCGCCACCGCTGCGGGGCGCGCCCGATTCATACAGTGGGTTGCCCGGGTCGAGGTCCTTGCCCATGTCGACCACGCGGTTCCAGTCGGAACCGGCGCCGTTCGTCAGCTTGTGCACTTCGGTGGCCAGGCTTTCGTAGGCGCGCACGTCGCGGCGCTTGGCGTGGATTTCGAGCAGCTTCAGGTGAATGGCGGTGCGGTCCGGGTTTAGGCGCAGCGCTTCACGCAGGATTTCCTCGGCCTGCAGGTCGCGGCCATAGGCCAGGTACACGTCGGCTTCGGCAACGGGGTCCACATCGCCCGCGTCGAGTTGGCTCGGCGAGTACGACAGCGACGAAACGGTGGAGTCGCCGCGGTTCTTGGTGTCGACCGATTCGCCGCCGCTGGCGCCGAAGAACGAGTCCTTGGGAATGCGGCTCTCGAGGAACACGCTTTCGCTCATTTCCTCGCGGCGACGGCCCAGCACGCGGTACAGCAGGAAGCCGATCAGCAGCGCGATGAGCGCGCCGCCGGCGAGCATCAGCGGGTTGTCGAGCAGTTCTTCGAGGAAGGTCGGCTCGGGGGGCGGCGGCGGTGCGACAACCTTCTTGGCAGCAGGCTTCGGGGCTGCGGCCGCGGTTACTGCGGCGCTCGCTGCGCCTGCGGCGGGGGCGGCAGCGGCATCGGTGGCCGATGGCGTGGTGGCAGCAGCAACGGCAGCGGCTGGTGCCGTTGCTGGTGCGGCAGTCGCTGCGGTAGCTTCGGGTGTGGGGGCTGCAGGTGCGGGTGTCGGCGCCGCAATAGGCGCTGCCGCGGCCGGCGCGGGAGAAGCAGCCGGTGCCGGTGTGGGCGTTGCGGCCACCGGTGCCGGCGTAGCGGGTGCTGGCGTTGCAGGTGTTGGAGTCGTCGTCGCGGCGGTGGACGGTGCCGGCACCGGGATGCCAGGCGCCGCTGCGGCGGGCGCTGCAGCGGCAGGTGCCGATGCGCCGGTGCCCGTAGCAGCCTTGAGCTTGTTCAGCTCGTTGATGTTCTTCGACAGTTCCGCTACGCGGTTGCTGCTGTCCTGCGCCTGGCGCGCCTGCGCCATTTTTTCGTCGGCGGCGCGGGTGGAGGCGCTGCCTTGCGAGATGGTGAGCTTGTCGGGTGCGCTGGTCGCGGCGTTGCGATCTTCGACGTTGGCTTGCAGCTTGCCCGAGGCATTGCGGCTCGCCGCGGCGACGTTGGCGGTGGGTGCGTTCTCGGCCAGGCGCTGACGGTAGGAGCCGAAGTCGCGGCTTTGCGCGGTGACGGTGCGACGTGCTTCCGCGGGTGTTACCGCGGCCGCTTCGGCGGCGCTGGGCAGGTCGAGCACGGCGCCCGCGCGCATGCGGTTGACGTTGCCGCCGACGAACGCGTCGGGGTTGGCCAGCAGCAGCGCGACCAGCATCTGGTCGAGCGACACGTCGGCGGGCTTGTGCGCGCCTGCGATCTTGCTGGCGGTATCACCGCGCTGCACGGTGACCTGTTCACCGCTGCCGCCGCCACTGGAGCGAGCCGGTGCGGCTGCCGTGACAGGCGCCGGGGCTGGCGCTGCGACGGGTGCCGACGGCGGCGGTGCCACCGCAACGGGGGGCGCGGCGCGCTCGCGGCGTGCGCGTGCTGCCGGGGCAGGGCGCTCGACGGGCGTGGTGATTTGCGGGGCGATGGGCGCAAGCGCGGCGGCCGATGCGCTCGAAGCCGCCTGGCGCGTGGCCGGCGGATCGAGCAGCACGGTGTAGTCGCGCACGATGCGGCCCGAGGCGCCGTTGGCTTCGAGCAGCAGGTCGATGAACGGGTCGTTCAGCGGGCGGTTGCCGCTCAGGCGCACTACATATTGGCCGCCTGCACGGCGTTGCAGCGTCGCCTTGACGTCGCTGAGCGCCGAGTTGTAGGGAACGCCGGCGCTCTTGAAGGCTTCGGCGGTGGCGATGTTGATCTTCAGACCGTCCGCCTCGCTGGCGGCCATTTCGGTCACGTCGATCTCGGCGCGCAAGGGTTCGCCCAGCGCCGACTGCACCTTCAGCTGACCCAGCGTGAAAGCGCTGGCGTCGGTGCTGGCGATGCCCAGGGCAACAGCTGCCGCCGCGCCCAGGATGGAGAGGCGCCAGCCGTTCGATGGCAGAAGCGGGCGAACGGCCGATGGGCTGGCCGCGGGCAACAGATGTCTTGTCATGCTGATAGGGGCGGCTCAGGCCCAGAATTTGTAAGAGGACGTTAGCACCATCGCTGCACACTGACAAGGCAGTGCGCCTGTTCTACCCAGTGCGCGCATACTTACGATGACATTCAGCGTCGCCATTTAGCAACAAATCATGTTTCAAAAGGCGCCGAGCGGACCATATCAGGCTTCAAGCAAGATTCGCAGCATGCGACGCAGCGGTTCGGCGGCGCCCCACAGCAACTGGTCGCCGATGGTGAAGGCGCCCACGTATTCCGGCCCCATGGCCAGCTTGCGGATACGGCCGACCGGAATGTCCATGGTGCCCGTCACCGCCACCGGCGTCAGGTCCTTTACGGTGGCTTCGCGCGTGTTCGGCACCACCTTGGCCCACGGGTTGTCGGCGGCGATCAGCGCTTCGATGTCGGCCAGCGGCACGTTCTTCTTGAGCTTGAAGGTCAGGGCCTGGCTGTGGCAGCGCATGGCGCCGATGCGCACGCAGAAACCGTCGACCGGCGTGGCGGCGGTGCCGAAGCCCGCGCCCTGGCCGAGGATCTTGTTGGTCTCGGCGCCGCCCTTCCACTCTTCCTTGGACATGCCCCACTCGGCGTCGTCCTGGCTCTTGCCCAGGCCCAGGTCCTTGTCGATCCAGGGGATCAGCGAGCCGCCCAGGGGCGCACCGAAGTTGGCCGTTTCGGTAGCGCTCAAGGTCTGCTGCTTGTGCAGCACCTTGCGGTCGATTTCGAGGATGGCCGACTTCGGGTCGTCCAGCAACGCACGCACCTCGGCGTTCAGCGTGCCGAACTGGGTCAGCAGTTCGCGCATGTGCTGCGCGCCGCCGCCCGAGGCTGCCTGGTAGGTCATGCTGGTCATCCACTCGACCAGGCCGGCCTTGTAGAGGGCGCCCACGCCCATGAGCATGCAGCTCACGGTGCAGTTGCCGCCGATCCAGTTCTTGCCGCCCTTGGCGAGCGCGTTCTCGATGACCGGCAGGTTGACGGGGTCGAGCACGATGATCGCGTCGTCCTTCATGCGCAGGGTCGACGCGGCATCGATCCAGTGGCCGTTCCAGCCGGCGGCGCGCAGCTTGGGAAACACCTCGCTGGTGTAGTCGCCGCCCTGGCAGGTGATGACGATGTCGCACGTCTTCAGTGCATCGATGTCGTTCGCATCCTTCAGCGCGGTTTCGTTCTTGGCCATCGCCGGGGCCTTGCCGCCGGCGTTGGAGGTCGAGAAGAAGATCGGCTCGATGAGCCCGAAGTCGCCTTCGGCCTGCATGCGGTCCATCAGGACCGAGCCGACCATGCCGCGCCAGCCTACGAGGCCGACCAGAGGTTGAGATGCGTTCGCCATTTCCATTTGCCCTTTAAAAAAAGAAAAAATCTGTCTTTTCTTGCCCCCGACTCGTCGAGCCGGGGAGGGGCGTGACGAAGCGGGCTGCGGTTAGCCGGTAATCGTCTTTTTGGTGATTGCTGCTACCACCGCGTCGCCCATTTCGCGGGTGCCGACGCGCTTCGTGCCTTCCGACCAGATGTCGCCCGTGCGCAGCCCGGAGGCAAGCACGTGCTTCACCGCCGACTCGATACGGTCGGCAGCCTCGGGTTGGTTGAGTGAGAAGCGGAGCATCATGGCAGCGGACAGGATTGTAGCCAAAGGATTGGCAACCCCTTTGCCTGCAATGTCGGGCGCGCTGCCATGGCTGGGCTCGTACAGGCCCTGGTTGCTCGAATTGAGCGACGCCGAGGGCAGCATGCCGATCGAGCCGGTGAGCATCGCGGCCTCGTCCGAAAGAATGTCGCCGAACATGTTGCCCGTGACCACCACGTCGAACTTCTTGGGCGCCTTCACGAGTTGCATGGCCGCGTTGTCGACGTACATGTGGTCGAGCTCGACGTCCGGATATTCCTTGCCCACCTCGGTGACGATGTCCTTCCAGAACTGGAAGGTCTCCAGCACGTTGGCCTTGTCCACGCTGGTCACGCGCTTGCTGCGCTTGCGGGCGGCCTCGAAGGCCACGCGCGCGATGCGCTCGACCTCGGGGCGCGAGTAGCGCATCGTGTCGAAGGCTTCCTCGGCGCCCGGAAAGTGCCCGTCCGTCGCGGTGCGGCGGCCGCGCGGCTGGCCGAAGTAGATGTCGCCGGTCAGCTCGCGAATGATCAGGATGTCCAGGCCCGCGATCAGCTCAGGCTTCAGGCTCGACGCGTCCACCAGCTGCTCGTAGCAGATGGCGGGGCGGAAGTTGGCGAACAGGCCCAAGTTCTTGCGCAGCCCCAGGATGGCCTGCTCGGGGCGCAGCGGCCGGTCGAGCTTGTCGTACTTCCAGTCGCCGACGGCGCCGAACAGCACCGCGTCCGATTCCTTGGCGAGCTTGAGCGTGGCCTCGGGCAGCGGATGGCCGTGCGCCTCGTAGGCCGCGCCGCCGACCAGCGCCGACTCCAGCTCGAACTTCAGGTCGAGCACGTCGAGCACCTTGACGGCTTCCGCCACGATTTCGGTGCCGATGCCGTCACCCGGGAGAACTGCGATTTTCATTTTTGTCGTGTGTTGAAGAGATGAAAGAGGGGCGTGCTCAGGCGTTGGCGAGCATCGTATGCGCGAGCCATGGCTTCTGCGCCAGGCGCTCGGCCTCGAAGGCCTTGATCTTGTCCTTGTGGCGCAACGTGAGGCCGATGTCGTCCAGCCCGTTGATCAGGCAGTACTTGCGAAACGCCTGCACGTCGAAAGCCAGCTCGCCGCCGTCGGGCTTCACCACCACCTGGCGCTCCAGGTCGATGGTCAGCGAATAGCCCGGAAAGGCGAATGCCTCGTCGAACAGCTGCGCCACCTGCGCCTCGCTCAGCACGATCGGCAGCAGGCCGTTCTTGAAGCTGTTATTGAAGAAGATGTCGGCATAGCTCGGCGCGATGATCGCGCGAAAGCCGTACTGGTCGAGCGCCCACGGCGCGTGTTCGCGCGACGAGCCGCAGCCGAAGTTCTTGCGCGCCAGCAGCACCGAGGCGCCCGCGTAGCGCGGCTGATTCAGCACGAAGTCGGGGTTGGGCTTGCGGCTCTTCGGGTCCTGGCCGGGGAAGCCGGCGTCCAGATAGCGCCACTCGTCGAACAGGTTCACGCCGAAGCCGGTCTTCTTGATCGACTTGAGGAATTGCTTCGGAATGATCGCGTCGGTGTCGACGTTCTCGCGGTCCATGGGGGCCACGAGGCCCTTGTGCACGGTGAATTTCTGCATGTGATGTCTCCAGTTCAGGCCAGATCAGGCAAAGGTACGAACGTCGACGAAGTGGCCGTGCACCGCGGCGGCGGCGGCCATGGCCGGGCTCACGAGATGGGTGCGGCCACCCGCGCCCTGGCGGCCTTCGAAGTTGCGGTTGCTGGTGGATGCGCAGCGCTCGCCGGGCTCCAGCCGGTCGGCGTTCATGGCCAGGCACATCGAGCAGCCGGGTTCGCGCCATTCGAAGCCTGCGGCCTTGAAGATCACGTCCAGGCCTTCGCGCTCGGCCTGTTCCTTCACCACGCCCGAGCCGGGCACCACCATCGCGAGCTTCACGTTCTTGGCCACCTTCTGGCCGAGCTTCTTCACCACGGCAGCAGCTTCGCGCATGTCCTCGATGCGGCTGTTGGTGCACGAGCCGATGAACACCTTGTCGACGAAGATGTCGTTCATGGCCTTGTTGGGCTCCAGGCCCATGTAGACCAGCGCGCGCTCGATGGCGCCGCGCTTGCTCGCGTCCTTTTCCTTGTCGGGGTCGGGCACGCGGCCGTTGATGTCGACCACCATCTCGGGCGAGGTGCCCCAGGTCACCTGCGGGGGAATTTGCGTGGCGTCGAGCTCGACCACGGCGTCGAAGGTCGCGCCCGGGTCCGACTGCAGCGTGCGCCAGTAGGCGGCCGCCTGCTCCCACTCGACGCCGGTGGGCGCCAGCGGGCGGCCCTTGACGTAGGCGATGGTCTTCTCGTCGACCGCCACCAGCCCGGCGCGCGCACCGGCCTCGATGGCCATGTTGCACACCGTCATGCGGCCTTCCATGCTCAGCTCGCGAATCGCCGCGCCGGCGAATTCGATGGTGTAGCCCGTGCCGCCGGCGGTGCCGATCTTGCCGATGATGGCCAGCACGATGTCCTTGGCCGTGCAGCCGAGCGGCAGCTTGCCCTCGACCTTCACGAGCATGTTCTTCGCCTTCTTGCCCAGCAGCGTCTGCGTGGCCATCACGTGCTCGACCTCGCTGGTGCCGATGCCGTGCGCCAGCGCGCCGAACGCGCCGTGCGTGGAGGTGTGCGAATCACCGCACACCACCGTCATGCCCGGCAGCGTCGCGCCGCTCTCGGGGCCGATCACGTGCACGATGCCCTGGCGCTTGCTCAGGAACGGAAAGAACGCGGCGGCGCCGAACTCGGCGATGTTGTGGTCCAGCGTGGTGACCTGCTCCTTGCTGGTCGGGTCGGCGATGCCTTCGTAGCCGCGCTCCCAGCCGGTGGTGGGCGTGTTGTGGTCGGCCGTGGCCACCACCGAGCTGATGCGCCACAGCTTGCGGCCGGCCTCGCGCAGGCCTTCGAAGGCTTGCGGGCTGGTGACTTCATGCACCAGGTGGCGGTCGATGTAGAGGATCGCGGTGCCGTCTTCCTCGGTGTGGACGACGTGTTCGTCCCAGATCTTGTCGTAGAGCGTGCGTGCCATGTCGGTCTCTTGTCTTTCGTGGGGAAATGGATTGTCTTGTCTGTGCGGCGTCGGATCGGTCGAATTCGTTTCAGGCCGCAAGTTGTTCGGTGCCGTCCGCCGCGGCGTGCAGGTGGTTCACCAGCGAGCGCGCGGCCACCGGCAGCGTCGAGAAGTCGCGCGCCACCAGGCGGATTTCGCGCGCCGCCCAGGCGTCGTTCAGCGCCACGCTCACCAGGCCGCGGCCGATGCCGTTGCGCATGAGCTCGAAGGCGCGCTGCGGCATCACGCCGATGCCCAGGCCGTTCTCGATCATCCGGCACATGGCGTCCAGGCCGGTCACGTGGATGCGCAGCTTCACGCTGCGGCCCGCGCTCAGCGCGGCCTCGTGCATCGCGACGTAGATGGAGCTGTTGGTGTGCAGGCCCACGTGGTCGAAGGCGAGCGAGTCGATGAAGTCGATGGCGCCCTGCGCGGCCAGCGCATGGCCCGTGGGCACGATCAGCGCCAGGCGGTCGTGCCGGTACGACAGGCTCTGCAACTCGCCCGCGCCGCCGGCCACATGGCACACGCCGAGGTCGGCCGCGCCTTCCTGCACCGCGCGGATCACCTCGCTGCTCAGGTGCTCTTCCAGGTCGATCTTGATGGCCTCGTGGGCCCGGGTGAACACGCCCAGGTCTTCCGGCAGGAACTGCACGATGGCCGATATGTTCGCGTGCACCCGCACATGGCCGCGCACGCCGTCGGCGTATTCGCTGAGCTCGCCCTGCATCTTTTCCAGGCTGTAGAGCACCGAGCGGGCGTGGTGCAGCAGGCTTTCGCCGGCGGGCGTGAGGTCGACGCCGCGCGCATGGCGATAGAGCAGGGTGGTGCCGAGCGTGGCTTCCAGGTCCGACAGCCGCTTGCTGATGGCCGACGCCGCGATGAACTCGCGCTCCGCCGCGCGGCCGATGCTGCCCAGCTCGCACACGGCCACGAACAGCTGCAGCGACGTGAGGTCGATGCGGCGTGCAAAGTTGCGTTCGGACGTGCTCATGGGGCGGGCTTTGGAAGGCTTGGGCATCGCGTCTGGCGATGAGTTGGCTATTTTCTTCCTGTTTTCATGCCGCTGCCATCGTGATGCGAGATGGCATTGCTGCCCGCCCGCGAAGAGGGGCATGCCGAACGGGCAATAAAAAAGCTGCCCGAAGGCAGCTTTTTTAGGGGCGTGAACCGGTCCTGGAGCAGTTCACCAGTCCACTGGCCGATCAGCGCGCGGTGATCGGCTTCACGTCACGCTTGGGCGAGCCTTCGAACAGCTGGCGCGGGCGGCCGATCTTGTACTCGGGGTCGCCGATCATTTCGTTCAGCTGGGCGATCCAGCCGACCGTGCGGGCCAGCGCGAAGATCGCGGTGAACAGCGGCACCGGGATGCCGATGGCGCGCTGCACGATGCCCGAGTAGAAGTCGACGTTCGGGTACAGCTTGCGCGACACGAAGTATTCGTCTTCCAGGGCGATCTTTTCCAGTTCCTTGGCCAGCTTGAACAGCGGGTCGTTTTCCAGGCCCAGCTCGGTCAGCACTTCGTTGCAGGTTTCCTGCATCAGCTTGGCGCGCGGGTCGTAGTTCTTGTACACGCGGTGGCCGAAGCCCATGAGCTTGACGTTCGAGTTCTTGTCCTTGACCTTCTTGATGAACTCGCCGATCTTCTCCACGCCGCCTTCCTTCTGGATGTCGTAGAGCATGTTCAGCGCCGCTTCGTTGGCGCCGCCGTGGGCAGGGCCCCACAGGCAGGCCACGCCGGCCGCGATGGCCGCGAAGGGGTTCGTGCCCGACGAGCCGCACAGGCGCACGGTCGAGGTCGAAGCGTTCTGCTCGTGGTCCGCGTGCAGGATGAAGATGCGGTCCAGCGCGCGTTCGAGCACCGGGTTCACCTTGTACTCTTCGCACGGCGTGGCGAACATCATGTGCAGGAAGTTGCCTGCGTAGCTCAGGTCGTTCTTCGGGTACATGTACGGCTGGCCGATCGTGTACTTGTACGCCATGGCCACCAGCGTGGGCATCTTCGCGATCAGGCGGATCGCGGCGATCTCGCGGTGCTCCGGATTGTTGATGTCCGTGCTGTCGTGATAGAAGGCCGACAGGGCGCCCACGAGGCCGGTCATGATGGCCATCGGGTGGGCATCGCGGCGGAAGCCACGCAGGAAGAACTGCATCTGCTCGTTCACCATGGTGTGGTTCGTCACGACCTTGGTGAAGTCTTCCTTCTTGGCCTGGTCCGGCAGTTCACCGTACAGCAGCAGGTGGCAGGTCTCGAGGAAGTCGCAGTTGGTCGCGAGCTGCTCGATGGGGTAGCCGCGGTACAGCAGCTCGCCCTTGTCGCCGTCGATGTACGTGATGGCCGACTGGCAGGCGGCGGTCGACATGAAGCCCGGGTCGTACGTGAACATGCCGGTCTGTGCGTACAGCTTGCGGATGTCGATCACGTCGGGGCCCACGGTGCCCTTGTAGATCGGCAGGTCGACGCTGTCGCCGCCGTTGCTGAACGACAGCGTGGCCTTGGTATCGGATGCTTTCATTTCGGTTTACTTTCAGAGGTGGATTCAGGACGACGAAGGAGAGATGGCGGGGCGCTGCGCGCCGTCGGTGCGCATCAGCTGCAGCAATGCGACCACCTCGGCCCCGGCCCATTCGGGCTCAGGCTCCTTTCTTCGCAGAAGGAGGTCGAGGAGGTCGTTGTCCGACAGGTCCATCAGTGTCTCCATCGCTCCCGCTTGACCCACGGTCATGCGGAATTCGTGCCGCTCGAAGAAGCGGGCGATGAACAGGTCGTTCTCGAGCAGTCCGCGCCGGCAGCGCCATTTCAGCTTGCTCAGCGCACGTTCGCTGAGCGGCTGGGTGGAGTCGGCGGCGGTTTGCATGGTGGCGTCTCTTGGCAATGACTCGGAATCAGATGGCGCGACGCACCATCAGTTCCTTGATCTTGCCGATGGCCTTGGTCGGGTTCAGGCTCTTCGGGCACACGTCCACGCAGTTCATGATCGTGTGGCAGCGGAACAGGCGGTACGGGTCTTCCAGGTTGTCCAGGCGCTCGGCGGTGGCTTCGTCGCGGCTGTCGGCGATGAAGCGGTAGGCCTGCAGCAGGCCGGCGGGGCCCACGAACTTGTCGGGGTTCCACCAGAAGCTGGGGCAGCTCGTGGAGCAGCTCGCGCAAAGAATGCACTCGTACAGGCCGTCGAGCTCTTCGCGCTCTTCGGGCGACTGCAGGCGCTCCTTCTCGGGCGGCACGCTGTCGTTCTGCAGGTACGGCTTGATGGAGTTGTACTGCTTGAAGAACTGCGTCATGTCCACGATCAGGTCGCGAATGACCGGCAGGCCCGGCAACGGCTTCAACACGATCGTGCCCTTGAGCGTGAGCATGTTGGTCAGGCAGGCGAGGCCGTTCTTGCCGTTGATGTTCATTGCGTCGGAACCGCAGACGCCTTCGCGGCACGAGCGGCGGAACGACAGCGTCGGGTCTTGCGCCTTGAGTTTCATCAGGGCGTCGAGCAGCATGCGTTCGTGGCCGTCGAGTTCGACCTCGACCGTCTGCATGTAGGGCTTGGCGTCCTTGTCCGGGTCGTAGCGGTAGATCTGGAATGTGCGCTTCATCGTAGTGACCTTGTGAATGCTTTTACTTGGCTGACGTTAGCCGTTGCTTAGAACGTGCGGACCTTCGGCGGAACCGAGGCCACGGTGAGCGGCTGCAGCTTGACCGGCTTGTACGAGAGGCGGTTGTCCTGGCTGTACCAGAGCGTGTGCTTCATCCAGTTGGCGTCGTCGCGGCCCAGCGGTGCGACCGGGTCGTCCGCGGGACGCTCGTAGTCTTCGACCGTGTGCGCGCCGCGGCATTCCTTGCGTGCGGCGGCCGAGACCATGGTGGCCTGCGCCACTTCGATCAGGTTGTCGACTTCCAGCGCCTCGATGCGCGCGGTGTTGAACACCTTGGACTTGTCCTTCAGGCCGATGGCCTTGACGCGCTCGCGCACGGCGGCGATCTTGACCACGCCTTCGTCCATCGAGGCCTGCTTGCGGAACACGGCGGCGTGCTGCTGCATGACGGCGCGGATCTCGCCGGCCACGTCCTGCGCGTACTCGCCGGCGGTGCTGTCTTCGAGCTCGTTCAGGCGTCGCAGCGTGCGGTCGGCGGCGTTGGCCGGCAGCGGCTTGTGTTCCTTAAGCTTGTCGTTGAACTGCACGATGTGGTTGCCGGCCGCGCGGCCGAACACCAGCAGGTCGAGCAGCGAGTTGGTGCCCAGGCGGTTCGCGCCGTGCACGCTCACGCACGAGCATTCGCCCACGGCGTAGAGGCCGTTCACCACGGCGCTGTTGTCTTCACCCTTCTGGATGACGACCTGGCCGTTGATGTTGGTGGGAATGCCGCCCATCTGGTAGTGGATGGTCGGCACCACCGGAATGGGTTCCTTGGTGACGTCGACGTTGGCGAAGTTGATGCCGATCTCGTACACCGACGGCAGCCGCTTGTGGATGGTGTCGGCGCCCAGGTGGTCCAGCTTCATGTGGATGTAGTCCTTGTTGGGACCACAGCCACGGCCTTCCTTGATTTCCTGGTCCATCGAGCGCGAAACGAAGTCGCGCGGTGCCAGGTCCTTCAGGGTGGGCGCATAGCGCTCCATGAAGCGTTCGCCGTTGCTGTTCAGCAGGATGGCGCCTTCGCCGCGGCAGCCTTCGGTCAGCAGCACGCCCGCGCCGGCCACGCCGGTGGGGTGGAACTGCCAGAACTCCATGTCCTGCAGCGGAATGCCCGAGCGCGCGGCCATGCCCAGGCCGTCGCCGGTGTTGATGAACGCGTTGGTCGACGCGCCGAAGATCCGGCCCGCGCCGCCGGTGGCCAGCAGCACGGTCTTGGCCTGCAGGATGTGCAGGTCGCCGGTTTCCATTTCGAGCGCGGTCACGCCGACCACGTCGCCTTCGTCGTCACGGATGAGGTCGAGCGCCATCCATTCGACGAAGAACTGGGTGCGGGCCTCGACGTTCTTCTGGTACAGCGTGTGCAGCATCGCGTGGCCGGTGCGGTCGGCCGCGGCGCAGGCGCGTTGCACGGCCTTTTCGCCGTAGTTGGCGGTGTGGCCGCCGAAGGGGCGCTGGTAGATGGTGCCGTCGGGGTTGCGGTCGAACGGCATGCCGAAGTGCTCGAGCTCGTACACGACCTTCGGTGCTTCGCGGCACATGAACTCGATCGCGTCCTGGTCGCCGAGCCAGTCGGAGCCCTTGATCGTGTCGTAGAAGTGGTAGTGCCAGTTGTCTTCGCTCATGTTGCCCAGCGATGCACCGACGCCGCCCTGGGCAGCCACGGTGTGCGAACGCGTGGGGAACACCTTCGAGAGCACGGCCACGTTGAGGCCGGCGCGAGCGAGTTGCAGCGAGGCGCGCATGCCGGAGCCGCCGGCACCGACGATCACGACGTCGAATCTGCGCTTGGTGATTTGTTCTTTTGTGTAGGTCATGGTGGGGTCAGATCTTCCAAAGCACTTGAATGGCCCAACCCGCACAACCGACAAGCCAGACGATGGTGAAAATTTGCAGCACGAGACGGATGCCGACAGGTTGGACGTAGTCCATCCACACGTCGCGCATGCCGACCCACACGTGATAGAGCAGGGCGACGATGACGGAGAACGTCAGCACCTTCATCCACTGCGCGGCAAAGATGCCGGCCCACAGGTCGTAGCCGATGGGGCCGCGGGAGAAGATCAGCTGTGCAAGCAGGATGATCGTGAAGAGCGCCATCAGGCCGCCCGTGATGCGCTGGCTGAGCCAGTCGCGCAAACCGTAGTGGGCGCCGACGACGACGCGCTTGGAGCCGTAATTCACAGACATGGTTGGCTCCTTCTCAGTACAGGCCGAACAACTTGGCGCCGAGCACCAGGGTGAGCAGGATGCTCAGGGACAGCGTGACCAGGGCGGAGCTGTGACCGAACTCCTTGGTGACCGCTGCGTGGCTCACGTCCATCCAGAGATGGCGCAGGCCGGCGATGAAGTGATGCAGGTAGGCCCAGATCAGCGCGAGCGCGACGAGCTTGAAGAACCAGCCGGGCGCAAAGCCGATGCCGACGTTGAAGGCACCCTTGAATCTGGCGAAGGAGTATTCAGATGACAGCGATGTGTCGAACATCCAGATGATGAACGGCAGCAGCAGGAACATGATCACGCCGCTGACGCGATGCAGGATCGACACGATGCCGGCCGGCGGCAGCCGATAGGTCGTGAGGTCGGTGAATGCGTTGATGTTGCGGAATTCGCGACGCGGCGGCCGGGGGGGAGTTGCAAGCTCTGTCATTGGGGGAAGTGCTTTCGTGGCGTGGAGACTTGTTGGCTTGTTCTGAGAGCGAACGCTTTTGTTTCTTATGCGGAAATGCAAACAACGCAAAATTCTATTGCAATGCACCATCGGGCAGCGGACGCGCACGAGTCAGCGCACCATTGCAGTCGGATGCTCTTGACCCGGTAGCGCCCTGCACGGGTTGTGTGCGCACGCTGGCGCACCGGTATTCGGCCTTCTTCGTCTGCATCATCGGGGTCAGCCCAGCTGGTTTCTGTAGTGGTGCGTGTCGGTGCGATAGAGCCCGCGGCGCAACTCCATCGGCATGTCATGGTAGGTGTGCGCGACGCGTTCCACACTCAGCAGGGGCATCTGCAGCGGCACGTCGAGCAACTGGGCCTGTTCGGCATCGGGGAGCACGGCCCGGATCTTTTCTTCGGCACGCACCATGCGCACCCCGAATTCCGTTTCGAACAGCGCGTACATCGGGCCGGGCCAGGCGCGCAGCCGCTCGGCGGTCAGGCCCTTGAAGGGCGTGCCGGGCAGCCACAGGTCTTCGAGGATGGTTGGAACGCCTGCGTAGGCGAGCACTCGGCGCACCTGCAGCACGGCGTCGCCGGTGCGCAGGCCGAGCGCGCGCGCCACGTCGGCAGAGGCGCGCAGCCGCTTGCAGTCGACGATGGTGCGCACCGCGGGGCCTTCGGTGCTCGGATCGCCGGCGTCGGGCACGAGCTTGAGAAAGCGGTACTGCACGTGCTGCTCGGCATGCGTGGCGACGAAGGTGCCCTTGCCCTGGCGGCGCACCACCAGGTTTTCGGCCGACAGCTCGTCGATGGCCTTGCGTACCGTGCCCTGGCTCACCCGGTAGCGCACCGCCAGGTCCATCTCGCTGGGGATGGGTTCGCCCGGCTTCCACTCGCCCGCCTGCAGGCTCTGCAGGATCAAGGTCTTGATCTGCTGGTAGAGCGGACTGAAGGACGGCGTCGTGGGCTCGTCGAGGGTGGAGGGCGTGTTCATGGCAGCGGTGGGTGCGCCTTGGCGGACCCCGAGAGGATATCTTATATAAGACATAAGACGACCCTCATTGAATCGGCTTAAAATATTGCGGGTCTCGCACTGCGGGAAGGTATTTCGTCCCGCAGGACCCCCTGGCGCCCCACGAGAGCGCCTACACCGTTTTCACTACCTTCTGGAGTCTTCCCATGAGCAAAAAGCCCGTCCGCGTTGCCGTCACCGGTGCCGCCGGTCAAATCGGTTACGCCCTGTTGTTCCGTATCGCCTCCGGTGAAATGCTCGGCAAAGACCAGCCGGTCATCCTGCAACTGCTCGAAATCCCCGACGAGAAGGCCCAGAAGGCGCTCAAGGGCGTGATGATGGAGCTCGACGACTGCGCCTTCCCGCTGCTGGCCGGCATGGAAGCCCACGGCGACCCGATGACCGCCTTCAAGGACGCCGACTACGCACTGCTGGTCGGTTCGCGTCCCCGCGGCCCCGGCATGGAACGTGCCGAACTGCTGGCCGTGAACGGCGCCATCTTCACCGCGCAAGGCAAGGCCCTGAACGCCGTCGCCAGCCGCAACGTGAAGGTGCTGGTGGTCGGTAACCCCGCCAACACCAACGCCTATATCGCCATGAAGAGCGCGCCCGACCTGCCGCGCAAGAACTTCACCGCCATGCTGCGCCTGGACCACAACCGCGCCGCCAGCCAGATCGCCGCCAAGACCGGCAAGGCCGTGGCCGACATCGAGAAGCTCACCGTGTGGGGCAACCACTCGCCCACGATGTACGCCGACTACCGTTTCGCCACCATCAACGGCGAAAGCGTGGCCAAGCTGATCAACGACCAGGAATGGAACGCCAACACCTTCCTGCCGACCGTCGGCAAGCGCGGCGCCGCCATCATCGAGGCCCGTGGCCTGTCGTCGGCCGCCTCGGCTGCCAACGCCGCCATCGACCACATGCGCGACTGGGCCCTGGGCACCAACGGCAAGTGGGTCACCATGGGCATTCCGTCGGACGGCCAGTACGGCATTCCGAAGGACGTGATGTTCGGCTTCCCGGTCACCTGCGAAAATGGTGAGTACAAGCTGGTCGAAGGCCTCGAGATCGACGCATTCAGCCAGGAGCGCATCAACAAGACGCTCGAAGAGCTCGAAGGCGAACGCGCCGGCGTCGCCCACCTGCTCTAAGCCACGCAAGGCAAGCCCGGCATGCTCGACTGGAACCCCGCGCTCTACCGTCGCTACGAGGACGAGCGCACCCGCCCCGCACAGGAACTCCTGGCGCGGGTGCCCCTGGCGGAGGCGGCCCGCGTGGTCGACCTCGGTTGCGGGCCGGGCAATTCCACCGAGCTACTGGTGCAACGGTTCCCGAAGGCGCAAGTCACCGGAACCGACAACTCCGAGGCCATGCTGGTCAGCGCGCGCGAGCGCCTGCCCCAGGCGGCCTTCGAGTTGAGCGACATCGCGACCTGGGCGCCGCGTTCTTCGGAAAAAGCGCCCGACCTCATCTATGCCAATGCGTCCCTGCAATGGGTGCCCGATCACCAGAAGCTGATCCCGCGCCTGTTCGACGCGCTGGCCCCGGGTGGCGTGCTCGCCATCCAGATGCCCGACAACCGCCAAGAGCCCACGCACCGGCTGATGCGCGCCGTGGCCGCCGAAGCCCCCTGGGCCGAGGCCATCGGCGACGCCGACAGGCTGCGCACGCTGCTGCTCGACCTGGGCGGCTACTACGACCTGCTGGCGCCGCGCGCGGCGCACATCGACGTCTGGCACACCATCTACCAGCACCGCATGGCGGATGCCGCTTCCATCGTCGAATGGGTGCGCGGCACGGGGCTCAAGCCCTTCGTCGACCGCCTGGGCGCCGACCTGCAGGCCAGCTATCTTGGCGAGTACCTGCGCCGCGTGGACGCCGCCTACCCGGCGCGCGCCGACGGCAAGCGGCTGCTCGCGTTTCCGCGCATGTTCATCGTGGCGCAAAAGAGCAAGGCATGACCCAATCGGCCCATCCCGGTGAAGTGCTGCTCGGCGCGCAGGCCGGCGCCGTGACGCTGCCCGTGTGCGACCACTACAGCGGCGTCGAAGCGCGAATGAAGAAGAGCCTCGCGCTCCAGGCCGAGATGGCCGAGGAGTTCGGCGCCTGCGTGTTCGACGTCACCCTCGACTGCGAAGACGGCGCCCCCGTGGGCGGCGAGGCCGAGCACGCGGCGCTCGTGACCGAGCTGGCGCTGGCCGCTCGGCCCGGCATGCGCGTCGGCGTGCGCGTGCACCCGGTCGACCATCCGGCGTTCGCCGGCGACGTGATCACCATCGCCGGCCGCGCCGCCGACCGCCTGAGCCACCTGATGGTGCCCAAGGTCGAGTCGCTCGCCGACGTGCTGCAGGCCGTGGCCGCGCTCGACGCGGCCGATGCCGCGGCGCTGCCGCTGCACGTGCTCATCGAATCGCCGCTGGCCGTGCACAACGCCTTCGACATCGCCGCGCATCCGCGCGTGCAGTCGCTGAGCTTCGGCCTGATGGACTTCGTCTCGGCCCACGCCGGCGCCATTCCGGCCGATGGCATGGGCGCGGCGGGGCAG
The DNA here is from genome assembly GCF_041355175.1 of Variovorax sp. RCC_210. Taxonomy (NCBI): domain Bacteria; kingdom Pseudomonadati; phylum Pseudomonadota; class Betaproteobacteria; order Burkholderiales; family Comamonadaceae; genus Variovorax; species Variovorax sp. RCC_210. The sequence goes on from NZ_JBFUPJ010000001.1 coordinate 27,052, forward strand.
TTCAGCCACCCGCTGGTGGTACGCGCCAAGCTGGCCATCGCGTCGGCCGCGCACGCCTACGGCAAGGTGCCCTCGCACTGCGTGGTCACCGAGTTCAACGACACCGATGCCATGCGCACGGCGGCCCGCAGGGCGGCCACCGAATTCGGCTACACGCGCATGTGGAGCATCCACCCGAACCAGATCCGGCCCATCCTCGAGGCCTTCGCGCCCGACGAGGCCCAGATTCAAATTGCCACAAAAATCCTTGTAAAGGCGGCAACCGCGAATTGGGCGCCGACACAAATTGATGGCACATTGCACGACCGCGCGAGCTACCGCCACTTCTGGCAGGTTCTGACGCGCGCCCACGCAACAGGGCGCGCGTTGCCCCCCGAGGCGAAAGCCTGGTTTGCATTCGCGGCCTCCTGAAACCACCTGTACCCAGCCTCAAGGAAACCCACACATGAAGAAAATTGCCCTGATCGCCGCTGTTGCCCTGGCACTCCCGCTGGCCGCCCTGGCCCAGGACGCTGCCAAGCCGGCGGCCAAGCCCGCCGCCAAGTCCACCACGGCCAAGGCACCCGCCAAGAAGCACCAGGTCACGCGCAAGGCCGCCAAGGCCGTCGAAGAAGTCACGCCCATCAACACCGACACCGACGTGACGCTCAGCGACACCGACCTGGCCGTGGCCCAGCGCGTGTCCGTCGGCAAGGCCCAGTGCGAACTCGGCGCCGACGTGACCGTCACGCCCGACGAGAAGAAGCCCGGCTTCTTCACCGTGACCACCAAGGGCCTGAAGTACCGCATGCACCCGGTCGAAAGCCGCACCGGCGCCATCCGCCTCGAAGACCCGCGTGCCGGCGCCATGTGGCTCCAGCTCGGCAACAAGTCGATGCTGATGAACCAGAAGGCCGGCCTGCGCATTGCCGACGAATGCCAGACCGACGCGCAAGTCGCGTTCGCCGCCGAGATGAAGAAGAACCCGCCCAAGGCCCTGTTCGAGGGTGCCGACGGCGCCAAGTAAGCGTACCGACCACGGGGTGCGGCGCGGCTCTTGCTTGACCGCGGGGGCCGCCTCGCACGCCCGACAGCCCAGTTTCCGGAGAAAAGAAGATGTTGCAAGCCTACGTTGATCATGTTGCCGAACGCGCCGCGCTCGGTATCCCGCCGCTGCCCTTGAGCGCGAAGCAGACCTCTGAAGCCATCGAGCTCCTGAAGAGCGCGAACGCCAAGGACGGTGCCTTCCTGCTCGAGCTGCTCACCTACCGCGTGCCCGCCGGCGTCGACGACGCCGCCAAGGTCAAGGCCAGCTACCTCGCTGCCGTGGCCCACGGCACCGAGAAGAGCGAGTTCATTTCGCGCGCCCGCGCCACCGAACTGCTCGGCACCATGCTCGGCGGCTACAACATCAGCCCCATGATCGACCTGCTGGACGACGCCGAAGTCGGCGCCGTGGCAGCCGAAGGCCTGAAGAAGACCCTGCTGATGTTCGACCAGTTCCACGACGTCAAGGAAAAGGCCGACAAGGGCAACGCCAACGCCAAGGGCGTGCTGCAGAGCTGGGCCGATGCCGAGTGGTTCACCAGCCGCCCCGAAGTGCCCGAGAGCATCACCGTCAGCATCTTCAAGGTGGCTGGCGAAATCAACACCGACGACCTGTCGCCCGCGCCCGACGCCACGACCCGTCCCGACATTCCGATGCACGCCCTGGCGATGCACAAGAACGCCCGCCCCGGCATCGTCCCTGAAGAAGACGGCAAGCGCGGCCCGGTGAAGTTCATCGAAGACCTGCGCGCGCGCGGCCACCTCGTGGCCTACGCCGGCGACGTGGTCGGCACGGGTTCGTCGCGCAAGAGCGCCACCAACTCGGTGCTGTGGTTCACCGGCGAAGACATTCCCTTCGTTCCGAACAAGCGTTTCGGCGGCGTGTGCCTCGGCGGCAAGATCGCTCCCATCTTCTACAACACGATGGAAGACTCGGGCGCTCTGCCCATCGAGCTCGACGTCACGCAGATGAACATGGGCGACGTGGTCGAGCTGCGTCCCTACGAAGGCAAGGCGCTGAAGGACGGCAAGGTCATCGCCGAATTCACCGTCAAGAGCGACGTGCTGTTCGACGAAGTGCGCGCCGGCGGCCGCATTCCGCTGATCATCGGCCGCGGCCTCACCACCAAGGCGCGCGAAGCACTGGGCCTGCCCGTGTCCACGCTGTTCCGCCTGCCGAGCAGCCCGGTCGACACCAAGAAGGGCTTCTCGCTCGCGCAGAAGATGGTCGGGCGTGCCTGCGGCCTGCCCGAAGGCCAGGGCGTTCGCCCGGGCACGTACTGCGAACCCAAGATGACCTCGGTCGGCTCGCAGGACACCACCGGCCCGATGACCCGCGACGAGCTGAAGGACCTGGCCTGCCTGGGCTTCTCGGCCGACCTCGTGATGCAGTCGTTCTGCCACACGGCGGCGTATCCCAAGAAGGTCGACGTCAAGATGCACCACGAACTCCCCGAGTTCATGGCCAACCGCGGCGGCGTCTCGCTGCGTCCGGGCGACGGCGTGATCCACAGCTGGCTCAACCGCCTGCTGACGCCCGACACCGTGGGCACCGGCGGCGACAGCCACACGCGTTTCCCCATCGGCATCAGCTTCCCGGCGGGCTCCGGCCTCGTGGCCTTCGCGGCCGCCACCGGCGTGATGCCGCTGGACATGCCCGAGTCGGTGCTGGTGCGCTTCAAGGGCAAGATGCAGCCCGGCGTCACGCTGCGTGACCTGGTCAACGCCATTCCGCTGTACGCCATCAAGGCCGGCCTGCTGACCGTGGCCAAGCAAGGCAAGAAGAACATCTTCTCGGGCCGCATCCTGGAAATCGAAGGCCTGCCCGACCTGAAGGTGGAACAAGCCTTCGAGCTGAGCGACGCCTCGGCCGAACGCTCGGCCGCCGGCTGCACGGTGCACCTGAACAAGGAACCGATCGCCGAGTACATCAACAGCAACATCACGCTGATGAAGTGGATGATTGCCGAAGGCTACGCCGACGCCCGCACGCTGCAACGCCGCATCGCCGCCCAGGAAGCCTGGCTGGCCGACCAGCAACTGCTCAAGGGCGACGACGACGCCGAGTACGCCGCCGTCATCGAGATCGACCTGGCCGAGATCCACGAACCCATCGTGGCCTGCCCGAACGACCCCGACGACGTGAAGACGCTGAGCGACGTGGCCGGTGCCGTGATCGACGAAGTGTTCATCGGTTCGTGCATGACCAACATCGGTCACTTCCGCGCGGCTTCCAAGCTGCTCGAAGGCAAGCGCGACATCCCGGTCAAGCTGTGGATCGCGCCGCCGACCAAGATGGACGCGCAGCAACTCACCGAGGAAGGCCACTACGGCGTGTTCGGCAATGCCGGCGCGCGCACCGAAATGCCGGGCTGCTCGCTGTGCATGGGCAACCAGGCGCAGGTGCGCGAAGGCGCGACGGTCATGTCGACCAGCACGCGCAACTTCCCGAACCGCCTGGGCAAGAACACCAACGTGTACCTCGGCTCGGCCGAGCTGGCCGCCATCTGCTCGCGCCTGGGCCGCATCCCGACGCGCGAGGAGTACATGGCCGCCACCGGCGTGCTCGATGCTTCCAGCACGCAGATCTACCAGTACCTGAACTTCGACAAGATCGACGACTACAAGGTCGCCGAGACCGCAGCGGCCTGCTGACAGGCCCGGCAACCTTGCCAATGAAAAAGCCCCGCACCGCGGGGTTTTTTTCTTGGGCACTGCAGGCTCAGGCCGGCGGCATGTTGGGTTTCAGGTGCTCCCTGCCGCTGAGCACCATGGCCGCGCCCGCCGGGCCACCGACCGCATGCGGCAGCGAGGTGAGCAGCGAGTTCGCGAAATCGCCCCGGTAGAGCTTGGCGCCCTGGTGCGTGAGGTTGGAGTTGGCGTCGATGTAGATCGACTCGCCCAGCCCCGACCACAGGCGGCAGAAGCCGTAGTCCTCCGACAGATAGCGGCGCGTCTGCGGATCGACCATCACGTCGAAGAAGCGGTAGTGCAGGCCCAGGTCGGGCTCGCCGATGCTGTCGGGCACGTAGTTGAGGTCGGGGTAGCTCGCCATGAGCCGCTCGAACACGCCGCGCGCGATGACCATGAAGCCCGTGGGCGCCTCGGTCATCTTCATGAAGCCGTCGGGCTGGACCTCGAGCTCGACCTGCGCGCTGCGCTCGGACGCCTTGGCGTTGACCGTGTAGCGCGTGAACGTGGCCTCGAACTGCTGGCGCGTGGTGCCCTCGGCCACGCCTTCGGCGGGCCAGTCTTCGCGCTTCAGCGGATACACGCCGGCCGCGATGTCGTAGCCGGACAGCAGCAGCCGGAACGCCGCCTGCGCCGAGAAGCCGATGTCGGCGTCGATCCAGAACAGGTGCGTCCAGTGCGGGTTGGCCAGGAACTGCGCCACGCAGTTGTTGCGCGCCCGCGTGACCAGGCTTTCGCCCTGGTGGAACAGCACCTGCAGCCGCATGCCGGCGCGCTCGGCTTCCACGGTGAAGTTCATCATCGACATGACGTAGTTCTGGAAGAACTTGCCGTCGTGGCTGGGCGTGACGATCACGGGGAAGAACTGCCGGAGTTCGGAGGGGTCGAGCATGGGAGCGGTCCTGTCAGGTCCTGTGGGGCCTTGTTATCTGGCGGGGCGCTGCATCAGTGCGAGCAGCAGGGTGTTGTAGGTGTCGGTGGCCGCGGCGTTGCCGGGCAGGTAGCGCGCGATGAGCCCGCGCTGCCGCTCGCGGTAGGCGAGGGCCTGCGCATCGTGCGTGTCGACGGCCTCGAGCACGCGCGCGCAGCCCGCGGCCACATCGTTGCCTTCGTAGAAGTAGCCCAGGTCGGCGCACAGGTGCGCGTTGTGCACCAGCGGGTAGCCCTGCCAGCAGGTCTCCAGGTAGAAGTAGTTGAGCGGGTTCTCCCACTGGTGCGAGACCACGATGTCGGTGTGCTGCGCCAGGAACGCGGGCGTCTCGTGCCGACCCAGGAACACGGCCTTGTGCTCGCGCACCAGGTCGAGCTGGTTCATGAGCGTGATGAATTCCATGTTGTCCCTGGCCAGCCGCTCGGCGTTCGTGACCTGCAGCAGCGCGATGGCCTCGGGCCGCGCGCGGTACGCCAGCTCGGCGACGAGCACGGGGTACAGGCAGAACTTGACCACGTCGATGTTGGGCTCCATCACGCTGAGCCGGCGCGCGCCGGCGTGCGTCCGGGGCTGGTACATGCCGCCTTCGGGCAGGGCGCGGGCGCGCTCGGCCAGAAACACCGGGCTCCACACGAAGGGCACCGCGCGGGCCTCGGCGCGCCGCAGCACCTCGAAGTACGGCTGGCTGATGTTCGCCACCTGCGGCACCATCCAGATGTCGTCGTAGCGCTGGTTCACGAACAGGTTCTGGCCCCACAGCGGCTTGTTGAACAGCATGGCCTCCATGGCGTGCACGTACTCGAAGCCGCAGCAGTACGACACCAGCCGCGCGCCGCGTTGCTTCAGGTAGTCGGTCTGCGCCGCGTCGATCTGCCCGCCGAGTTCGACCAGCACGTCCACGCTGTCCTTCGCGGCCTCGAAGCTCACCGTGGGCCAGCGCGCCAGGTCCCACGGCAGCGCGGCGGTGATGGCGACGGCCGTGGTGTTCACCAGCACCACCGAGCCGACCGCGGGGCAATGCCCGAGCGCCTCGGCGAGGAACACGGCGTTCTGCTTGATGCCGTTGTTCCACAGCGTTTCGGCCTCATGGTGGAGGCCGATGGTGATGCCGATGCGCAGGCGTGGTGTGGAATTCATGTCATGTGGTTCAAGATCGATCCGGGCGCATGCCTGTTCGAATGGAACGGGGTCGGCTGGCGAACTTCATTGTCTGCCGATGCCCGTGAAAGGGAAGTCTCCGGAAGCGGCAGGAAGCCCGCTCATCGAGTGAAAATTGACGGGCGGGCCGATTTTTTCGGTTCACACTTCGCCCCATGCGAATCGGTATTTCAGTGCTGACCCACGCCGGCCAGAACATCTGGGAAAACGGCATTGGCCAGAACGTGCTGTTCCTGGCGCGCTTGCTCCAGCGCATCGGCTTCGTCGAATCGGTCACGCTGGTCGATGCCGGCGACCAGCAGCAGATGCCCCCGCAGGTCGACCTGGCCGCCATGGGCCTGGGCTTTGGCCGCGCGCGCGAACTGGGCGACGCGCTCGACGTGGTCATCGAGATGGCTGGCGCGCTCGACGTGCAATGGCTCTCCTATTTCCGCGCCTGCGGCGGCCGCGTGGTGTTCCATTGCGTGGGCCAGCCCTTCGTGTCCCTGGCCGAGCCCATCGTGTTCACCGACAAGGGCCACTTCAGCCCACCCGAGCGTTGCGACGAGGTGTGGCTGCTGCCCAAGGACGAGGTGTTCGCGCCGCTGATGCGCACGCTGCACCGCTGCCCGGTGTTCGAGGTGCCCTACCTGTGGTCGCCGCAGTTCCTGGCGCAGCGCGTGGCCGAGGTCGAGGCCGCGGGCTGGCGCTTCGGCTACACGCCGCGCACGGCCGCGCAGCCGGCGTTCCGGGTGGCGATCTTCGAGCCCAACATCTCGGTGGTGAAGTCCAGCAGCGTGCCCATGCTGGTGTGCGACGGCGCTTATCGCGCGCAGCCCGCGGCGGTGGCGTCGATGCAGGTGCTCAACACCCTGCACATCAAGGACCACCCGACCATGCTCTACCTGGCGAACTCGCTGGACCTCGTGCGCGAGCACAAGGCTGTCTTTCATGGGCGCAACGACTTCGCGGGCTTCATGGTGCAGTTCGCCGACGCGGTGGTTTCGCACCAGTGGCAGAACGAGCAGAACTACAGCTACCTCGACGCGCTGCACGGCGACTATCCATTGGTGCACAACTCGCCCTGGCTGCGCGACGCCGGCTACTACTACCCCGACTTCGACATCGCCGAGGGCACGCGGCAGCTGCTGCAGGCCGTGCACACGCACGATGCGCAACTCGACGACTACCGCGCGCGTTCGCGGCGCGTGTTCGCGTCGGTCGACCCCCTGCTGCCCGCGAATGTCGACGCTTATGCGAAGCGACTGCTGCACCTGGTGGGCGGCGATGCTGGCTTTCGCGCCGATGCAACGAACGCCGCGAGACCCGCATGAGCGAAGCGCAACGCACCGCCATGCCCGCCACGCTCAAGGTCGGCGTGTCGATCTTCATCCGCAAGGGCGAGCAGAGCCTGTGGGAGAACGGCGTCTACCAGAACTGCCTGTTCCTGGTGATGCTGCTGCTGCGCTCGCCGCGCGTGCAAAGCGCCGTGCTGGTGGCCGGCGGCGGCGACGGCGGTCCCGCGGACGCCACCGGCTTCCTGGCCGACTCGCCGGTGCCCGTCATCGACATGGCCACCGCCGCGCAGGAGCTCGACCTGATGATCGAGATGAGCGCGCAGCTGGCGCGCGAGTGGTCGGTGGCGTTTCGCGAGAAGGGCGGCAAGATCGTTTCGATGCGCGTGGGCAACGACTACGTGATCGACATCGAACGCATGATCTTCGACAAGCCGCACGGCCTGCTGATTTCCGGCGCGCCGTACGACGAGGTCTGGACCATTCCCGAATACGCCTCGTCGTGCAAGCCGTACTTCGAGAGCACCTTCCGCGCGCCCGTCAGGCTTATGCCGCATCTGTGGAGCCCGATGGTGCTGGAGCGCGCGCTGGCCCGCACGCCCGACAGCCCGCCCTTCGCCTACGTGCCAGGGCGCAGGCAGTGGCGCGTCGCCATCTTCGAGCCCAACATCTGCCTGGTGAAGACCAGCTTCATTCCCATGCTCGGCTGCGAGGTGGCGCACCGCGCGCAGCCGCGGCTGATCGAGAAGATGTGGGTCTACAACAGCTTCCACCTGAAGGACAAGCCGCTGTTCGTCGGCTTCGCGCAGAGCCTGGACATCGTGCGCCACGGGCTGGCCACCTTCGAGGGGCGCTTTCCGGTGTACCAGGTGATGCCCGGCAAGATCGACGCGGTGTTCGCGCACCACTGGGAGAACGCGCAGAACTACGTCTACTACGAGGCGCTGTATGGCGGCTATCCGCTGATTCACAACTCGCACCTTGTCGGCGCCTGCGGCTACCGCTACCACGGCTTCGACTGCGAGGAGGGCGGGCGCGCGCTGCAGCGGGCCTTCGCCGGGCACGACGCCAACCTGGCGGCCTACCGCGACGAGGCGCGCCGCTTCATCGCCACGCTCGACCCCGAGGGCGAGGAGAACGTGCGCGTCTACACGGCGGCGATCGACAACCTTTACCTGTGAGGCCCGCCATGAAACCCATTGCCGCATTGCCGAGACCGTTGGCCGCCGCGCTGGCCGTGTTTGCCGCGTTCGCATGCACCGCCGGCACCGCGTTCGCGCAGGGCGTGCTCGTGCCCCCGGCACCGCCTGCCCCGCCGCAGGACAGCCTCACGCGCGCGGCCACCAGCGTGGGCATCCAGCGCTGCCTGCCGGCCATCTCGCGGCTGTCGTCGCTCACGGTGCAGGGCAGCCGCAGCCACGACGTGCTGCTCGACTGGGACCGCAAGCGCCCCGACGCGGGGCCGATGTTCTCGCTGATCGGCATCCAGTACCCGAACGCTGGTGTGGCGGCGTCGATCACGGCCATTCCCGAGGACAGCGGCGGCTGCACCGTGTCGGCCGAGCGCATCTCGGTGGCGCCCTTCACCTGCGAGAGCGTCGCGCAGCAGGAGCTGGCGGGCTACAGGGTGACCCGGCTGCTGCCCATCTACGCGGTGTATACCGACGACAAGGAGCCCAGCTCGTCGGTGTCGCTGATCGATTCGCCACCCGGCTGCCTGGTGATTCGGCGGTATGTGGAATACGGCTGGAAAGCCGCTGCATCGGCGGCTGGTTCCGCGGCCGCAGCCACTCCCGTGCTGCCTTCAGCCCCCTTGACCGGGCAGATGCCGAAGAAGCGCTGATCGCGCCTGTCCGACACGCAAGGTGGCGCTTGACCGGCCCGCGCCGGGCATTGCGGGCCGCAAGAATGGCGTCGAGCCGCGATCACCCTCGCGGCAGGAGACAACCATGCCTCTGGCGAAACTCATCGGTCGATGGGCCATGCATCCGTTTTCCAAGGCGCTACCGCCGCTGGGAGACACCGAGCGCGCCGCGCTCGAGGCCGGCACCGTCGGCTTCGAGGGGCAGCTCTTTGCGGGCAACCCCGACTTCGACGTGCTGTCCGGCGTCGGCCCCAACCGGCTCAGCGAGAGCGAGCAGGCGTTCCTGGAGCGCGAGGTGCGCGAGCTGTGCCGCCTGCTCGACGACCACGCCATCGACCAGGCGCGCGACCTGCCGCCCGAGGTGTGGCGCTACCTGCGCGAGAAGCGCTTCTTCGGAATGATCATTCCCGAGGAATTCGGCGGCCTGGGCTTCAGCCACTTCGCGCACGCCACCGTGGTGACGCGCATTGCTACCGTCAACGTGGCCACCGCCGTCACGGTGATGGTGCCCAACTCGCTGGGGCCGGCCGAGTTGCTGTTGCGCTACGGCACCGACAGCCAGAAAGACCACTACCTGCCGCGCCTGGCCGACGGCCGCGAGCTGCCGTGCTTCGGCCTGACCTCGCCCTACGCCGGCTCCGACGCGGCATCGATCCCCGACCGCGGGGTGGTGGTGGAGCGCGAGTTCAACGGGCGCATGACGCGCGGCTTCCTGGTCGACTTCGACAAGCGCTACATCACGCTGGCGCCGGTGGCCACCGTGGTGGGCCTGGCCTTTCATGCGGTGGACGAGAGCAGGCCCGAGGGCGAGCGCGAGCTCGGCATTACCTGCGCGCTGATTCCGGTGCCGCACGAGGGCATGGACATCGGCCGGCGCCACCGCCCGATGGACAGCGCCTTCATGAACGGCCCGATCCACGGACGCCAGGTGTTCGTGCCGATGGACTGGATCATCGGCGGCGAGAAGCAGGTGGGCCAGGGCTGGCGCATGCTGATGGAATGCCTGGCCGCGGGCCGCGCCATTTCGCTGCCCGCGCTGGGCTCGGCCATGCAGCAGACCGCGCTGTACGTGAGCAACGGCTACGGCCAGATCCGCGAGCAGTTCGGCATGCCGGTGGGCAAGTTCCACGCCATTGCGGGGCTGGTGGCGCAGATGTCGGCCGAGCTCTATGCCAGCGACGCCGCCCGGCGCTTTACCGCCGCCGCGCTCGACAAGGGCGAGCGCCCCAGCGTGGCCAGCGCCATCCTCAAGGTGCAGCTGACCGAGGCGGGCCGCCGCGCGGTGAACCACGGCATGGACATCCTCGGGGGCAAGGGCATCATCTCGGGCCCCTCGAATCTGCTGGGCGTGTCGTACCGGCAGGCGCCCATCGCCATCACGGTGGAGGGCGCGAACATCCTCACGCGCGCGCTCATCGTGTTCGGCCAGGGGGCGGTGCGCTGCCATCCGCACGTGCTCGACGAAATGGCCGCGGTGCAGGCGCATGACGAAACCGCGCTGGGCAAGGCGCTCATCGCGCACGGCAAGCACGTGGCGGCCAACCTGTGGCACAGCGTGTTCGGCGCGCCGGTGCTGGGCGAGCCGCCCGAAGACCTGATGCACGAGGCGCGGCTGCTGGCGCGCATGAGCGCCAAGTACGCCCTCACGGCCGACCTGGCCATGGGCATGCTGGGCGGCAAGCTCAAGCGCATGGAACTGCTCTCGGCGCGCCTGGGCGACGTGCTGGCCCACCTGTACCTGGCCAGCGCGTGCATCTGGCGTTATCGCGTCGATGCGGCGCCCGAGCTGCTGCCGTTCGCGCGCGCGGCCATCCGGCTGCAGCTGGACGAGGCCGGCCGCATCCTGCGCGACCTGTATGCCAACCTGCCGACCTCCGGGCGCCGCCTGATCGGCGCGCTGGTGCTGCGCCGCACCGCGCACCTGGCGCCGCTGCGCGATGTGCAGCTGCTTGAACTGGCCGAGCTGTTGCGCAGCGACCCGCGCATCGTCGAGCGGCTGGCGCCCGACCTGAGCGAGCCCGCCGCCGGCGGCCTGCGCGACCTGATGCATGCGATGGAGCTGGGCGCGCAGCTCGGCGACACCGCCGCGCTCAACAAGGTGCTGCGGCGCACGAATTCGCTGGAGGAAGCGGCGCGTTCGTCGCCCCACCCGGAACTGGCGCTGGCCTACCTGAAGGCGGCCGACAAGGTGATCCAGGTGGACGACTTCGACGGGCCGCCACGAACATCGGCCGCCGGCACCGTCCCGGGCGGCGACCTCAGCCGGCCGAGCGCGACATTTGCGCCGCCAGTGCCACCAGCGCCGCCGCTGTCTGCTCGTCGGCCGGAAAGAACGACTCCACCGCCAGTTCCTGCAATGTGACGTCCACCGGCGTGCCGAAGATGGTGATGGTGCTGATGAAGCTCAGCACGCCGCTCGGCATCACCACCTGGAAGGGCACGGCCACGGCGGACAGCGCGGTGTCGAGCGCGGGCGCGTCGTGGCTCACCTTGGGCGCGGGGTAGCCCGCCAGTTCGTCGTGCAGGGCCTGCAGCGTGGCGTCGCCGGTGGCGGCGATCTGCTGCTGCAGCCGTTCGAGCAGGTGGGTGCGCCATTGCGCCAGGTTGGCGATGCGCGGGGCCACGCCCTCGGGGTGCAGGCTCAGGCGTAGCACGTTGATGGGCGGCTTCAGCAGCTCGGGCGCGGCGCCTTCCATCAGCAGGGGCACCAGCGCGTTGTGCGCCACCAGGTTCCAGTGGCGGTCCACGGCCAGCGCGGGAAAGGGCTCGTGGCCCTTGAGCACCAAATCGACGGCGCGCCTTGCCGCCGCCATGGCCGGGTCGTCGAGCGAGCGCTGGCGGTACATGGGCGCGAAGCCGGCCGCCACCAGCAGCGCGTTGCGTTCGCGCAGCGGCACCTCCAGCCGCTCGGCCAGGCGCAGCACCATCTCGCGGCTGGGCGCGGCGCGGCCGGTTTCCACGTAGCTCAGGTGGCGGGTCGACACCTCGGCCTCCTGCGCCAGGTCGAGCTGGCTCAGCCGGCGGTGGGTGCGCCAGTGGCGCAGGTGCGCGCCGAAGGGATCGCGCGCGCCGGGCTGGCCGGCCTTGCCAGGTTTGCCAGTCTTGCCAGGCTTGGTGGGGTGGGCGGCGTGGGTGGCTTGGGCGGTAGGGGTGTCCATGGAGCCGCATTCTGGCGCGGCGGCGGCGCGGCGCCATGACCTGCGAGGTCATCGACGCCATGCCCGGCGGGCGGAACCATTGGCTCCAGCGCGGCCGGACAGGCCTGCCGCGCCGATCCATCCACCCCGACCCTGAAGGAGTACCCCATGTCCGTCTTCGCATCCCCCCGTTTCCTGCCCCGCGTGATGTGGGCCGACGCCGCCTCCTGCGCCGCCACCGGCGCGCTGCAGGTGGCCTTCACCGGCGCGCTGGCCGCGCTCACCGGGCTTCCGGCGCCGCTGCTCGTGGGCACGGGCATTTTCCTGCTGGCGTACGCGGCCGCCGCCGCGCTGATGGCCATGCGCCGCACGCCGCCGCGCACGCTCATCGGGTTGGTCGTGCTCGGCAATTTCGGCTGGGCCGTCGCCTGCGTCGCGCTGCTGGTGAGCGGCATGTTCCCGGTCACGGCGGTGGGCATCGCCTGGGTGCTGGCGCAGGCGGTGTGCGTCGTGGTGCTGGCCGAGTTGCAATGGACCGGCCTGCGCCGCACGCGCGGGGCCGGCCGGATGGCGATGGCCTGACGGCCCGGGCGGACGGGCGAGTGCGGAGGGACGCCCCGTTCCCGTCATTTTTCGCCATGAGGAACCAGACACCCGAAAGAGGGCACGCAAGAGAAGGCCGACTACAACGGTTGACATTGTTCCCAGATATCCTTGAGAGGCTTCCACGAACACACAGGAGTCTCTCTATGGCCAAAGCACCGGCACACGCCTTTGCGTCCACCCTCAAGACCTTCAAGACCGCATCGGGCAAGTCCGGCAAGTACTGGTCCCTGAAAGAGCTGGCCAAGCAATACCCGACCATCGAACGCCTGCCGGTTTCCATCCGCATCGTGCTCGAGTCGGTGCTGCGCAATTGCGACGGCCAGAAGGTTTCGGCCAAGCACGTCGAGGAGCTGGCCCACTGGGCGCCCAACGCCGAGCGCGTCGACGAAATTCCATTCGTCGTCACCCGCGTGGTGCTGCAGGACTTCACCGGCGTGCCGCTGCTGGCCGACCTGGCCGCCATGCGCAGCGTGGCCGAAAAGCTGGGCAAGTCGCCCAAGACCATCGAGCCGCTGGTGCCCGTCGACCTGGTGGTCGACCACTCGGTGATGGTCGACTACTACGGCACGCCCAAGGCGCTCGACCTGAACATGAAGCTGGAGTTCCAGCGCAACAACGAGCGCTACCAGTTCATGAAGTGGGGCATGCAGGCCTTCGACACTTTCCGCGTGGTGCCCCCGGGCTTCGGCATCGTGCACCAGGTGAACCTCGAGTACTTTGCGCGCGGCGTGTACACCAGCCCGAACGACAAGGCCGACGTGCCCACCTACTACCCCGACTCGCTGGTGGGCACAGACAGCCACACCACCATGATCAACGGCGTGGGCGTGGTCGGCTGGGGCGTGGGCGGCATCGAGGCCGAGGCGGCCATGCTGGGCCAGCCCGTGTACATGCTGACGCCCGACGTGGTCGGCTTCGAGCTCACCGGCAAGCTGCGCGAAGGCGTCACGGCCACCGACCTGGTGCTGTACGTCACGGCCATCCTGCGCGCCGAGAAGGTGGTGGGCAAGTTCGTCGAGTTCTTCGGCCCGGGCGCCGCGTCCATCGCCGTGCCCGACCGCGCCACCATCGGCAACATGGCGCCCGAGTACGGCGCGACCATGGGCTTCTTCCCGGTCGACGACATGACGGTGGCCTACTTCGAAGGCACCGGCCGCACCAAGGAAGAGGTCGAGCGTTTCGCCGCTTACTACAAGGCGCAGGGCCTGTACGGCATGCCCGCGCCCGGCGACATCGACTACACCAAGATCGTGCGCCTCGACCTGGGCACCGTGTCGCCCAGCCTGGCCGGCCCGAAGCGCCCGCAGGACCGCATCGACCTGGGCCACCTGTCGACCAAGTTCTCGGAGCTCTACAGCAAGCCCAACGACGCCAACGGCTTCAACCAGCCGGCCGACAGGCTCAAGCTGCGCTACCCGCTGGTCACGGCCGCGCAGGGCAGCGACGACGAAGCCGCCGCGCCGCCCGCAGGCTCGCCGCGCGACGTGGTCGAGATGGTGGCCAACCGCTCGACCAAGGCCGCCGCGCACACCAGCGCCACGGCACCCACCGCGCCCAAGGGCGAAGTCACCATCGGCAACGGCGACGTGCTCATCGCGGCCATCACCTCGTGCACCAACACCTCCAACCCCAGCGTGATGCTGGCGGCCGGCCTGCTGGCCAAGAAGGCGGTGGAGGCGGGGCTCACGGTCAAGCCGCACATCAAGACCTCGCTGGCGCCGGGCTCGCGCATCGTCACCGAATACCTCGAGAAGGCCGGCCTGCTGCCCTACCTGGAAAAGCTGGGCTTCTACCTGGCCGGCTACGGCTGCACCACCTGCATCGGCAACGCCGGCGACCTGACGCCCGAGATCAACGAGGCCATCACCAAGAACGACCTGATCGGCGCGGCCGTGCTCTCGGGCAACCGCAACTTCGAGGCGCGCATCCACCCGAACCTGAAGGCCAACTTCCTGGCCTCGCCGCCGCTGGTGGTGGCCTTTGCCATTGCCGGCAACGTCATGACCGACCTGATGACCCAGCCCGTGGGCAAGGGCAAGGGCGGCAAGGACGTGTACCTGGGCGACATCTGGCCCACGCCGAAAGAGATTGACGACAACCTGCGCTACGCCATGAACGCCAAGTCGTTCCGCGCGAACTACGACAAGGTCAAGACCGACCCGGGCAAGTTCTGGAGCAGCATCAAGGGCACCAACGGCCAGGTCTACGACTGGCCGAAGTCGACCTACATCGCCGAGCCGCCGTTCTTCGAGGGCTTCAAGATGAAGCCGCACGCGGCCGACGCGGGCTTCAAGAGCGCGCGCATCATGGCGCTGTTCGGTGACTCGATCACCACCGACCACATCTCGCCGGCCGGCTCCATCAAGGAAAGCTCGCCCGCGGGCATCTGGCTGAAGGCGCACGGCGTGCCCAAGGCCGACTTCAACAGCTACGGCTCGCGCCGCGGCAACCATGACGTGATGATGCGCGGCACCTTCGCCAACGTGCGCATCAAGAACCTCATGATTCCGCCGGACGCCAACGGCACGCAGGAAGAGGGCGGCGTCACGCTGTTCCAGCCCGGCAACCAGAAGATGTTCATCTACGACGCCGCCATGAAGTACATGGAAGAGGGCACCCCCACGGTGGTGTTCGGCGGCGAGGAATACGGCACCGGCTCGTCGCGCGATTGGGCCGCCAAGGGCACGCAGCTGCTGGGCATCAAGGCCGTGGTGGCGCGCAGCTTCGAGCGCATCCACCGCGCCAACCTGGTGGGCATGGGCGTGCTGCCGCTGCAGTTCCGCGGCGCCGACTCGTGGCAGACGCTGGGCCTCACGGGCGACGAGAAGATCGACGTGGTCATCGGCAGCGAGCTGAAGCCGCAGATGGACGTGAAGCTGGTGGTGCACCGCCCCGACGGCACGCACCAGGAGGTAACGGTGCGCCTGCGCATCGACACGCCGATCGAGGTCGACTACTACAAGCACGGCGGCATCCTGCCGTTCGTGCTGCGGCAGTTGCTGGCGGCTTGACGCCGTCGATGCCTTGATCCGCGTCGGGCTCATCTCCGACACCCACGGCCTGCTGCGCCCGCAGGCCGTGGAAGCCCTGCGGGGCAGCGACTTCATCGTGCACGGCGGGGACATCGGCAACGCCGGCATCCTCGAAGCGCTGCGCGCGATGGCGCCGCTGACGGTGGTTCGCGGCAACAACGACCGCGAGCCCTGGGCCGACGGCATCGCCGAGACCGAATGCGTAGCGTTCGGCGGCATTGGCCTCTACGCCATCCACGATCTCTCGCAGCTCGACATCGATCCGGTCGCCGACGGCGTGCGCGTGGTGGTCTCGGGCCATTCGCACAAGCCGAAGGTGGAAGAGCGCGACGGCGTGCTCTACGTGAACCCGGGCAGCGCGGGGCCGCGGCGCTTCAGCCTGCCCATCGCGGTGGCCGAGCTGACGATCGACGGCGACGCCGTCAGCGCGCGCATCGTCGAACTCGCCGTGTAAGCGTTCAGCGCCCAGCGGTCCGGTCAGGGAGCAATCATTACCATTCGGTAAGTTAAAGCCCCTAGATGAGAATGTCTCTTATTTGATGGGTTATGCTCGTTCGCTCCTCCGAGGGGCCAACGCCAAGCGCTGCTGACCGTGCCGGCTCCGGGGGCTCCTCCTGCCCTGAATTGCGAAGCCGATGCTCATCCCCTTTCTCATCATGCTGCGCGAAGGCATCGAAGCCGCGCTGATCGTCGGCATCGTCGCCAGCTACCTCAAGCAAAGCGGACGCGGCGCGCTGATGCCCGCGGTGTGGGTCGGCGTGCTGCTGGCCACCGCGCTGTCGCTGTTCGCGGGGGCCGGCCTGCAACTGCTGGCGGCGGAGTTTCCGCAGAAGCAGCAGGAGCTGTTCGAAGGCGTGGTCGGGCTCATCGCCGTGGTCATGCTGACCTCGATGGTGTTCTGGATGCGCAAGGCCGCGCGCTCCATCAAGGGCGAGCTGCAGGCCTCCATCGACAAGGCGCTGACCCGGGGCGCGGACGGCCAGGGCTGGGCGCTCATCGGCATGGTGTTTCTCGCCGTGGCGCGCGAAGGGCTGGAGTCGGTGTTCTTCCTGCTGGCGGTGTTCCAGCAGAGCAGCGGCTGGGAGGCACCCGTGGGCGCGCTGGCCGGCATCGCGGTGTCGGTGGCGATCGGCTGGGGCCTGTACTCGGGCGGCGTGCGGCTCGACCTGCGCCGCTTCTTCCGCTACACGGGCCTGTTCATTCTCCTGGTGGCCGCGGGCCTGCTGGCCGGCGTGCTGCGCAAGCTGCATGAAGGCGGCGTGTGGAACCACCTGCAGACGGTGGTGTTCGACATGAGCGACACGCTGCCCATGGACAGCCCCGTGGGCGCCGTGCTCTCGGGCCTGCTGGGCTACCAGGCCGCGCCCGTGGTGGGCGAGGTGGTCGTGTACCTGGCCTTCCTGGCCGTGGCCCTGTTCTTCTTCCTGCGCTCGGCCTCCACGCCGTCGGCGCCACGCGCGGCCGCGGCCGGCTGAAAACCTTCGATGCCTTCCTCTCCTTCTCCTTCTTCTTCCCCGTCCCCCGACACCAAAGCCGCCTCGTCCACCCTGATGCGCGTGGCGGTGGCCGCGTCGGCGCTGCTGGTGGTCGCCGGGCTCGCGGCCTTCTGGTACGCCTCCAAAGAGGCCCAGAAGGCGCCGGCCAAGGCGGCCGACAATGCCGTGACCGTCACCATCCAGGGCAACGCCTGCGAGCCCAACGAGATCACCGTGCCCGCGGGGCGCACCACCTTCACCATCGTCAACAAGTCGAACCGCGCGCTGGAGTGGGAAATTCTCGACGGCGTCATGGTGGTGGAAGAGCGCGAGAACATCGCGCCGGGCTTCTCGCAGACCATGACGGTGAAGCTGCAGCCGGGTGAATTCGCCATCACCTGCGGCCTGCTGAGCAACCCGCGCGGCACGCTGCGCGTGACGCCCTCGGCCGCTTCCGACGCCGAGGCGGCGCGGCCGTCGCTGGTCAACTACGTGGGTGCGCTGGCCGAGTACCAGGTGTTCCTGCGCCTGGAGGCCGGCTCGCTCGACGACGCGGTGCACGCGCTGGCCGACGCCGTGAAGGCCGGCGACCTGCAGCAGGCTAGGGCGCTCTACGCCCCCGCGCACCAGGCCTACAAGCGCATCGAGCCGATGGCCGAGCTGTTCGCCGACCTGGACACCCGCATCAACGCGCGCGCCGACTACTTCGAGAAGCGCGAGGCCGACGCCGGCTTCACCGGCTTCCACCGCATCGAGTACGCGCTGTACAGCCAGAACGACGTGAAGTCGCTCGGGCCGGTGGTCGCGCAGCTCACGGCCGACATCGGCGTGCTCAAGGAGCGCCTGCGCGCGCTGAACATGCCGCCCGAGCGGCTGGCCGGTTCGGCCTCGAAGCTGCTGCGCCGCGTGGCCGACAACCTGCCCGCGGGCGGCGAAGACCACTACGGGCATGCCGAACTGGTGAACCTGCAGGGCACCTACGAAGGCACGAAGAAGATCGCGGAGCTGCTGCAGCCGCTGCTGGTGAAGGCCGCGCCGGCGCTGCAGCAGCGCGTGGACGAACGCTTCGCCGCCTTCGACGCCGCGCTGGCGCCGTACCGCGACAGCAAAGGCGACGGCGAGGGCTTCAAGCCGGCGCCGCTGGACGAAGCACAGCGCAAGGCGCTGGCCGAGCCGGTGCGCGCGCTGGCCGAAGCGCTGGGCCAGGTGAACGCCGCGCTCGGCCTGGAATGAGCCGAGCGCACAGCAACAGCGAGAACATCTCCATGGACAAGCCGAAGAACGACACCGCCGTCCCCGCCGAGGGGCAACCCGCATCCCCGCACCGCCGCCGCATGCTCGGCGCCGCGGGCGTGGCATTCGCCGGGCTCGCGGCCTCCGCGCATGCGGCCGCACCTTCGGGCGCGGCCAAGGCGCTCGACAGCGGCGCCCAGGTCACCGACGCCCCTGAGAGCACCCACACGCAAGACCGCGTGCCCTTCCGCGGCAAGCACCAGGCGGGCATCGTCACGCCGCGCCCGACGGCCGGCATGATCGCCTCGTTCTTCGTGCTGGCCGAGAACCGCGCCGACCTGGAGCGGCTTTTCAAGACGCTCACCGAGCGCATCGCCTTTCTCACGCAGGGCGGCCCGCAGACCGACCCCGACCCCAAGCTGCCGCCCGCGGGCTCCGGCATCCTCGGGCCGGTGGTGCGGCCCGACGGGCTCACGGTGACGGTGTCGGTCGGCACCTCGCTGTTCGACGAGCGCTTCGGCCTGGCCAAAAGGAAGCCGGTGCGCCTGAACCAGATGCAGCGCCACCCGAACGACGCGCTGGACGCCGCGCTGTGCCATGGCGACCTGTCGATCCAGTTCTGCGCGAACACGCCCGACACCAACATCCATGCGCTGCGCGACATCATCAAGAACACGCCCGACCTGCTGGTGCTGCACTGGAAGCAGGAAGGCACCGTGCCGCCGATTGCGGCGGTGCCCGGCAAGCCCTCGGAAAGCGCGCGCAACTTCCTCGGCTTCAGGGACGGCTCGGCCAACCCCGACTCGGCCGACAACACGCTCATGGACACCATCGTGTGGGTGCAGCCCGCCAGCGACGAGCCGGCCTGGGCCGTGGGCGGCAGCTACCAGGCGGTGCGCATCATCCGCAACTTCGTGGAGCGCTGGGACCGCACGCCGCTGCAGGAGCAGGAGGCCATCATGGGCCGGCTGAAGCCCACCGGCGCGCCCATGGACGGCGGCAAGACCGAGCACGACGTGCCCGACTACACGAAAGACCCCGAAGGCAAGCGCACGCCGATGGACGCGCACATCCGCCTGGCCAACCCGCGCACCCGGGCCTCCGACAAGAACCTGATGCTGCGCCGGCCCTTCAACTACTCCAACGGCGTCACCAAATCGGGCCAGCTGGAGATGGGGCTGTTGTTCATCTGCTACCAGGCCAACCTGGAGAACGGCTTCATCGCCGTGCAGACGCGCCTGGACGGCGAGCCGCTCGAGGAATACATCAAGCCCATCGGCGGCGGCTTCTTCTTCACGCTGCCGGGCGTGCAGGACGAGCGCGACTGGCTGGGGCGCAGCCTGATGGCCGGCTGATCGCGGCCTGAATCACGGCCTGAATCACGGCTTTGTCGCGGTCTGAATCCGCGTCGCCACACACAAGTTTTTTTCACCACCGCCAGAACCAGGAGTTCCATGACCGTGCAGTTCCGCCGCCACTTCCTCGCCACCTTCGTCGCAGGCTTCGCCGGGCTCTATGCCGTGGGCGCGCAGGCCGCCGTGTCGCCGCTCGAGCTGGTCGGCCCGATTTCCGACTACAAGATCTACGTCGCCGAGAACGTGCGCAAGCTGGCCGCGGACACGCGCACCTTCACCGCCGCGGTGAAGGCCGGCGACATCGAGAAGGCGAAGAAGCTGTACGCGCCCACGCGCACGAGCTACGAGCGCATCGAGCCGGTGGCCGAACTGTTCAACGACCTGGACAAGGCCATCGACTCACGCGCCGACGACCACGAGAAGGCCGAGAAGGACCCGGCCTTCGGCGGCTTCCACCGCATCGAGTACGGCCTGTGGACGCAAAAGAGCACCAAAGACCTGAACCCGGTGGCCGACAAGCTGCTGGCCGACGTGCTCGAGCTGCAGAAGCGCCTGGTCGCGCTGACCTTCCCGCCCGAGAAGGTGGTGGGCGGCGCCGCCGTGCTGATGGAAGAGGTGGCCGCCACCAAGATATCGGGCGAGGAAAACCGCTACAGCCACACCGACCTGTGGGACTTCCAGTCGAACTTCGAGGGCGCCTTCAAGATCGTGGAGCTGCTGCGCCCGCTGGTGGTGAAGGAAAACAAGGCCTTCTCGGACAAGACCGACGCCAACTTCAAGGTGGTGTTCGACACGCTGGCCAAGTACAAGACGGCCGACGGCGGCTTCGAAACCTATTCGAAACTCACCGAGCGCGACCGCAAGCTGCTGGCCGGGCGGGTGAACACGCTGGCCGAAGACCTGTCGAAACTGCGCGGCATGCTCGGGCTGAACTGATCGAAAACCCCGATTCGCCGGGGCTCGGACGCCTTTGAAGGGGTTTGGTCAGGCTTTCGCGAGTGAGAATTGCTAGCATCCGGGTATTGCTTACTGGCGCGCCCGATATTCCTGGCGCCCCCTCACCGTGCACACCAAAGACAACGGCGCAGCGCCGGCACCCGCCGTCCTGCACCTCGACCAGCTTCCGAACAACCAATGGGCCACCGTGCTCGACGTGGCCCGCCCCGAGAGCGCGGACGACCGCGAGCTCGTGCTGCGCCTGACCGAGATCGGCTTCGTGCCCGGCGAGGCGGTGCGCATCGTGGCCAGCGGGCTGCCGGGCCGCGAGCCGCTGGCGGTTCGCCTGGGCCACACCACCTTCGCATTGCGCCGCCACGAGGCCGCGCTGATCCATGTCGTGCCGGGAGCCGCCCACCATGGTTGAAGCCGTCATCCAGGGCCCGGGGCGCCTCGCCGCCACCGCGCAGCCGGGCCGCATCGCGTTGCTGGGCAACCCCAACTGCGGCAAGACCGCGCTGTTCAACCTGCTGACCGGCAGCCGCCAGAAGGTGGCCAACTACGCCGGCGTGACCGTCGAGCGCAAGGAAGGCACGCTGCGCACCGCCTCGGGCCGCCGCGTGTTCGTGCTCGACCTGCCGGGCGCCTACAGCCTGAACGCGCTGAGCGCCGACGAGGCCGTCACGCGCGACATCGTCACCGGCCAGAGCAAGGAAGCCTTGCCCGACCTGCTGGTGTGCGTCACCGACGCCACCAACCTGCGGCTGAACCTGCGCCTGGTGCTCGAGGCCAGGCGGCTCGGCCTGCCGATGGTGATGGCGCTGAACATGACCGACATGGCCAAGAAGCAGGGCATCGTGGTCGACACGGCCGTGCTCTCGCGCGAGCTCGGCCTGCCGGTCATCGAGACCGTCGGCGTGCACACGGGCGGCGCGCAGGGCCTGCTCGAAGCGCTGGACACGCCCGTGGCCGCCGCCGCGCCGCAGCCGTGGCAGGCGCCCGGACTCGACGACGTGCTGGCCACGCAGCGCGAGGTGCGCCGCATTCTGGGGCTGGCGGTGAAGGAGCCCGTGGGCAGCCTGGCCACCAGCGACCGCATCGACCGCGTGGTGCTGCACCCCGTGTGGGGCATGCTGGTGCTGGCCGTGACCATGTTCCTGATGTTCCAGGCCGTGTTCAGCTGGGCCAACGTGCCCATGGACGCCATCAAGGCCGGCACCGAGGCGCTGGGCGGGCTGCTGAAGACGGCCATGCCCGAGGGCATGCTGCAGAGCCTGCTGGTCGACGGCGTGATCGCGGGCGTGGGCGGCGTCATCGTCTTCCTGCCGCAGATCCTGATTCTTTTCCTCTTCATCCTGGCGCTGGAAGACTCGGGCTACCTGCCGCGCGCGGCCTTCCTGCTCGACCGCGTGATGGGCACCGTGGGGCTGTCGGGGCGCTCGTTCATTCCGCTGCTGTCGAGCTTTGCCTGCGCCATTCCGGGCGTGATGGCCACGCGCACCATCAGCAACTGGCGCGACCGCATCACGACCATCATGATCGCGCCGCTCATGACGTGTTCGGCGCGGCTGCCGGTGTATGCGCTGCTGATCGCGGCCTTCATTCCGGCGCGCACGGTGGGCGGCGTGTTCAACCTGCAGGGCGTGGTGCTGTTCGCGCTGTATGTGTTCGGCATCGTCTCGGCCATGGCCGTGGCCTGGGTGATGAAGCGCTTTCGCGACAACACCGCGCATTCGCCGCTCTTGATGGAGCTGCCGGCCTACCGCTGGCCCAATCCGCGCAATCTGGCGCTGGGCCTGTACGAGCGGGCGTGGATCTTCATCCAGCGCGTGGGCACCATCATCCTCACGCTGACCATCCTGCTGTGGTTTCTGTCGACCTTTCCGTCGCCGCCCGAAGGCGCGACCGGCCCCGCCATCCAGTACAGCCTGGCCGGCATGATCGGCCGCGGGCTGGAGCACATCTTCGCGCCCATCGGCTTCAACTGGCAGATCTCCATCGCGCTGGTGCCGGGCATGGCCGCGCGCGAGGTGGCGGTGGGCGCGCTGGGCACGGTGTATGCGCTGTCGTCCACCGGTGACGACGTGGCGGGCGCGCTGGAGCCGCTCATTGCGGGCAGCTGGTCGCTGGCCACCGCGCTGTCGCTGCTGGTCTGGTACGTGTTCGCGCCGCAGTGCATCTCGACGCTCGCCGCCGTCAAGCGCGAGACCGGTTCGTGGAAGTACGTGTGGATCATGGCGGGCTACCTGTTCGCGCTGGCCTACGCCGCCTGCTTCATCACCTACCGCGTTGCAGTGGCACTCGGAGCAGGTTAAAACCGAGCTCGACGCTGAAAGGTTTGAAGAAGAAATGGCACAGCAACTGATCGTCGGATTGATCGTCGCGGCGGCCGCGTTCTACGCGGTGTGGCGCTGGATGCCCGCGGGGTGGCGCCGCGGCGCCGCGCAGAAGCTCGCCGCCGGCACGCACCGCGCGGGCTGGGTCGACGAAGCGCGCGCGAAGGAGCTGGCCGCCTCGCTGGCCAAGACCTCGGGCTGCGGCTCGTGCGACACCTGCGGCAGCTGCGCGCCCAAGGCCCAGGCGCCGCTGAAGCAACCCGAAGCCGACCAGGCCATCCTTCACAAGCCCAGCACGCCCAGCACGCTGTCCTCCACGCACAGCCGCTGAGCCCGATGCCCGCGCACATCCTCGTCGCCGGCGGCGGCATCGGGGGGCTTGCCGCCGCGCTGGCGCTGTCCCGCCGAGGCCACCGCGCCGACGTGTTCGAGCAGGCCGCGGCCTTCGCGGAAATCGGCGCCGGCGTGCAGCTGGGCCCCAACGTCACGCGGCGTCTTCGACAGCTCGACCTGGACATGGGGCTCGCGGCCATTGCCGCGCGGCCCGATGCGCTGGTGGTGCACAGCGCCGAGAGCGGTGCCGAACTGGCCCGCATGCCGCTCGGCGACACCATGCAGCAGCGCTACGGCGCTCCCTACGTCTGCGTGCACCGCGCCGACCTGCACGGCCTGCTGCTCGACGCCGTGCGCGCGCGCGGCAACGGCACGCTGGTCACGGCAGCGCGCATACAGCAGGTGGAGACCAGTGACGACCTGGTCTGCCTGTCGAGCACCGACGCGCGCGCCTGGGAGGGCGAAGCCATCGTCGGGGCCGACGGCCTGTGGAGCATCGTGCGCCGCCAACTCGATACCCCGCTGGCCGACGAGCCGCCCCGCGTGACCGGCCACACGGCCTGGCGCGCCATGGCCGAGCAGGCCCACCTGCCTGCGGCCTTGCGCCGCACGCAGGTGCACGTGTGGCTGGGCCCGAGGCTGCATGCGGTGGCGTACCCGGTGCGCGGCGGCAACTGGCTCAACGTGGTGGTGATCGCTGAATCGGCTCCGGCAGGCGATGCGCGGGATGCGCGAGATTGGGATCAGTCAGGCAGCATCGCCGCGTTGAAGCAGGCCATGGGCCGCAGTTGCGCGGGCCTGCAGGCGCTGCTGGACGCGATGCCCGCCTGGCGCGCATGGTCGCTGGGCGACCGCGCGCCCATGACCTCCGCCGCAGACATGGCCCACGAGCGCGTGGCGCTGGTGGGCGACGCCGCGCACCCGATGGTCCCGTACCTGGCGCAGGGCGCAGGCATGGCGATAGAAGACGCGGTGGCGTTGGCCGATACCCTCGGCGACGGCAGCGCGGTCGATGTGCCCGCCGCCTTCGCGCGCTATGCCGAAGCACGCTGGCCGCGCAATGCGCAGGTGCAGGCGAGGGCGCGGCGCAACGGCGAGATCTTTCATGCGACGGGCGCTGTGCGCTTGGGGCGCGACATGGCGATGCGCGTGCTGGGCGCCAGGTTGCTCGACCAGCCCTGGCTTTACGGCGGTTGAGCTCCGGGCCTTGGAGCTTCTTCTTGGGTCGGTGAACAGCGCACTCGACGCGAACCGCAACGCCTCAGAGCCGAAACGCCTGCAGGTGCTCGATGCGCTCCGCGATGCCTTCCTGCCCGAGGTAGTGGCCGTAGGCACCGCCCTGCATCCGGGCCAGGGTGTCTTCCAGATCGAGCAACATCGCATCGCGCTCGTCGATGAACGCGGGCGGCACGTCGATGCCCGCCTTGGCGCAGGCTTCCGCGATCAGGTGCGCGCTCGCGGGCGCGCCGCAGGCCGCGCATTTCACGATGGCCGACACGTTGGGCTCCGCGCCGTTGTCTAGCAATGCCTGCGTGAGCTCGGGCGAGATCTGTCCGTCGATGTTGCGCAGCGCGTCGGCCGCCACGGGCGCGCCCGCGCGCACCAGCGCAGCGGCCGCGGCATAGGCGCCATGGCTCACCGCGACATCGGTGGCGAGCGCGCTGCCCTGCATCGGCCCGTCGAAGCCCACGCCCGCGGCGGCGAGCGATGCGACCAGCTCGGCGTCGTCCGCGCCCGTTGCGTGGAGCAGCGCCGCGCGCGCGAGCGACGGATGGTGGCGCAGCGTGCCTTCGGCCAGCGGCGTGCGCCAGTCGACCACTGCGCGGCTGTAGAAGGCCACCAGCTTGTCCATCAGGTCGAGGTCGAGCCCGTGGTCTTCGTGGCGGTCGTCGAGGTATTCGATCAGCGTCTGGCCCGAGAAATAGTCGCTCGTGGGCGCCAGCGGATCTTCGTCGAGGTGCAGGGCCGCGAACGCGCCGTGCAGGTCGGTGGCGACGGTGTTCACGCTGTCTTCGTGCAACGCGTGCGTCCAGGCCGGCGGCAGGCCCTTCTTCCAGGCCACGACCTGGCCTTGCTCGGCGCCGGGCTCCACCACGGCGTAGATGCGGTCGGTGTACTCGAAGCCGCCGATGGGCAGGTGCGTGAGCTTGCCGCTCCAGGGCGTGCCGCTTTCCTTCGCGGCTTCCTGTGCGGCTTCTTGCGCCAGTTCGAGCTCGTGCGCGATCCAGCCCTGCAGGTCGTGGTAGCCGTCGCTGCCGTTCCAGAACAGCTCGCTCCAGCTGATGGCCTCGAGGTTGCCGTTCATGTCGAGCGACAGGTCGTAGTCGAGCCGCCCGCCCGCCGTGGTTTGCCACAGCGTGCGCAGCGCCTCGGGGAGCGCGCCTGCGCACTGCGCCTGCACGGCGTCGATCTGCTGCTGCGGCATGGGCGGCTGCGCATCGAAGATCACGCGGTCCGCGAACAGCACGATGCCATGTTCGCGCAGGGTGGAGAGCTCGTCGGGAGTGAACCGGATGTCGTTCATGGCAGGGTCTCCGTTGTTTGCAAAACTGTAGCGTGTTGCGTCAACGGGGCAATCGGTGCCACCCCAGCTTCATGAGGGGGTTGGGGTTGCGCGCGGCCCCCACAGCCCCCTCAAAGATCCGTACGAATCTTCCAGATCTCAGGGAACAGCACCACGTCGAGCATCTTGCGCAGATAGCTCACCCCGCCGGTGCCACCGGTTCCGCGCTTGAAGCCGATCACGCGTTCGACCGTCGTCACATGGCGAAAGCGCCAGAGGCGGAAGGCGTCTTCCAGGTCGGTGAGCTTCTCTCCGAGCTGGTACAGGTCCCAGTGCGCATGCGGGTCGCGGTACACCGTGAGCCACGCGGCCTCCACGCCGTCGCTCGACTCATAGGGCTGGGTCCAGTCGCGCTCCAGGCGGTCGGCCGGCACCGGCACGCCGTGGCGTGCGAGCAAGCGCAGCGACTCGTCGTACAGCGACGGCGCGCGGTACGCCTCCTCGACCTGCGCGAGCAGGTCGGCGCGGTGCTGGTGCGGCTTGAGCATGGCGGCGTTCTTGTTGCCCAGCGCGAACTCGATGCAGCGGTACTGCGCGCTCTGGAAACCGCTGGAGCTCGCAAGGTAGGGGCGCATGGCCGTGTACTCGGGCGGCGTCATGGTCGACAGCACGGTCCATGCGCTCACGAGCTGTTCCATGATGCGGCTCACGCGCGCGAGCATCTTGAAGGCGTCGGCCAGTTTCTCTTCGGCGATGCACCGGGTGGCGGCGCGCAGCTCGTGCAGCATGAGCTTCATCCACAGCTCGCTGGTCTGGTGCTGCACGATGAACAGCAGCTCGTCGTGCGCGGGCGACAGCGGATGCTGCGCGCTGAGGATCTGGTCGAGGTGCAGGTAGTCGCCGTAGCTCATGGACTTGCTGAAGTCCAGCTGCGCCTTCTCTTCGTGGACGATGTGCCCGGGTGTCTTGTCGGTGGTCATGATGTTGGCTGGCGGGTCATCGCCAGACCACGGCGGTGTAGGAAGGCAGGCCCATGCCGGCGTCTTTCTTCGGGTACACGAAGCGCACGGCCTCGCTCTTGCGCTTGAACTGCTGGTAGGTCTCGCCGCCCGGGATGCGGCCTTTTTCTGCCGGCACATAGCCGGTGTCGCGCGCTTCCTTCACGAGCTTGTCGAAGGCGGCCTTGTCGGTGGTCGAGAGCTGCACGCTGTTCTCGTCGGCGCGGTTTTCCACGTAGGTGGACTTCATCAGGTTGGTGGTCTGGCCGTCGACGAATTTCTCGTACTCGAGCATGCTGATTTCCTCGGTCACGGTCTTGTCGCGGTACGAGAAGCCCTGGCGCTTGATTTCCTGGCGGAAGGCGTCGGGCGTGAGGGCCGCGAAGGCCTTCAGCTGCGGCAGGGTGAAGGTCGGCTGCTGCTGCGCGAACGCGAGCGCAGGCGCGCTCAGCAGCAGCAACGGGGCCAGGGCGGCGAACAGCCGGCGTGTGATGTGCGTCATGAAAAAGGGTGAAGAAAAGGGGAGCGCGCGGCTCAGGTGACTGCGTTCTTGCGGTTGAACTCTTCGCGCTTCCACTCGCCCGACTCGAGCACCTGCACCAGGTGCTCGACCGAGTTCCACACGTCCTCGAAGCCGATGTACAGCGGCGTGAAGCCGAAGCGCAGGATGTCGGGCATCTGCGAATCGCCGGCGCGGTAGTCGCCGATGACGCCGCGTGCAATCAGCGCCTGCACGATGGCGTAGGCGCCCGAGCCGCCTTGCGGATCGTCCGGGTTCTCGCGGCTCAGGCACACCTGCGAACCGCGCTGTGCGTGCTCGCGCGGCGTGACGAGCGACAGGCCTTGCCCGGCGCAGCGTTCTTCTACCAGCTGGATGAACAGGTCGGTCAGCGCGAGCGACTTGGTGCGCAGCGCGGCCATGGCGCCGTTCGTGCCGTTGAAGGCTTCGGCGGCCAGCACGGTGTCGAGCCCGCACTCCAGGCCGGCCAGCGCGATGATGGGTTGCGTGCCGCACAGGTAGCGGCCCACGCCCGGGGCAGGGCGGTAGTGCGGCGTGAACTCGAAGGGCGCGGCGTGGCCCCACCAGCCGGACAGCGGCTGCTCGAACTCGCCCGCGTGCCGGGTGTTGACCCAGGCGAAAGCCGGCGCGCCGGGGCCGCCGTTCAGGTACTTGTAGCCGCAGCCGATGGCGTAGTCGGCATTGCTGTCGTTCAAGGCAACCGGCACGGCGCCGGCGCTGTGCGCCAGGTCCCACACCGTGAGCGCGCCCACCGCGTGCGCCGCGGCGGTGATGGCCTTCATGTCGTGCATGGCGCCGGTGCGGTAGTTGACGTGCGTCAGCATGAGCACGGCGACTTCATCGGTCAGCACCGAACCCGGGCCTTGCAGCTCGGCCGCGTCGATCAGCTTGAGCGTGAAGCCGCGCTCGCGGCACAGCGACTCGGCGATGTAGAGGTCGGTCGGGAAGTTGCTGCGCTCGCTCACCACCAGCTTGCGGCCGCTGTCCTTCTGTTGCGACAGCGCCGCGAACAGCACCTTGTAGAGATTGACCGAGGTGCTGTCGGTGCACACCACTTCGCCGGGCGCGGCGCCGATCACGCGGGCCACCTTGTCGCCCAGGCGCTGCGGCAGGTCGAACCAGCTGGCGGTGTTCCACGAGCGGATCAGGCCTTCGCCCCATTCCTTGGTGACGACTTCGGCGATGCGCGCGGGCGCGGCCTTGGGCATCACGCCGAGCGAGTTGCCGTCGAGGTAGAGCACGCCCTCGGGCACGGTGAATTGGTCGCGCAGGGCGCGCAGCGGGTCTTGCGCGTCGAGTGCGCGGCAGTCTGCAAGTGTCGTCATAGGGCAGGTTTCAGCGATGGAGTTCGCAGCACGGCGCGAACGGGGGAGGCATCGGCGCTGACCAGCTTCAGCGGCAGCGCGATGAGTTCGTAGTCGCCCTCGGGCACGTCGTCGAGCACGAGGTTCTCGAGCACGCGCAGGTCGAGGCGGCGAATGCGTTGGTGGCTTTCCAGCGTCTTGCTGTCGGCCGGGTCGATGCTGGCGGTGTCGATGCCGATGAGCTTCACGCCCATGGCCGCGAGGCGCTCGACCGTTTGCGGCGCGTAGGCCGCCAGCTGCGGGTCCCAGCGGTCGATCGGCATGGTGGCGTAGGTGCGCACCAGCACGCGCGGCGGCAGCCGGCTGTCGACGGCGTGGGCAATGTGCTCCCACTCGATGAGCGGGCCCTTGTCGATCGCATGGATCACGCGGCAGGGGCCGAGGAAGGGCGCGAGATCGACATGGCCGATGGCCTGGCCTTCGGGGTCGTAGTGCAGCGGCGCGTCGGCGTGCGCGCCGACGTGGGGCGACAGCCTGATCTCGCTGACGTTCACCGGGCAGCCCGGCGAAATGGTCGCGGCCCAGCGCTGCTGGTAGGGCGTGTCGCCAGGAAACACCGGCGTGCCTTCATGCACGGGCGGCGAAATGTCCCAGATGCGTTGCGGGTGTGAGGAAGCCATGGCGCGAAGTTAGCGCCGGCCGAGGGGTCGTGGTGTCGGTTATTTCCAACACAGCACGTGACGAGTTGATCGGGTCAGTGCAGCGGGGACGGCAGGGACACCGAGGACAGCGGAGGTAGCCCGTGGCGCGCGCGGGCGCGTTCGCAGGCGTCGCTGCCGGACTGCAGCTCGTGGCAGGGGTTGGGGCGCCATTCGTAGATGCCGCAGCCCACGGACTGGCCGATCTTGCCGGTGAGGGCGGCGCAGCGCATGGGCGTGTGGTCGGTGCCGCGCATGCGGCAGATGGCGTCGTTCACCTCGACGGCCAGGCCCGACGGCACCTTGCCGCCGTTGTCGTCGAGCTCGTGCACGCTGAAGTCGACGCGGTAGCTGGCGCAGCAGGCGCCGCATTGCTGGCAATCGGACATGCGGCGGCTGGCTGTGCTGCTGTTCGTGACGCTCGGTGTGACGCTCAGAGCCTGCCGAGCAGCAGGAACTCCATCAGCGCCTTTTGGGCGTGCAGCCGGTTTTCGGCCTCGTCCCACACCACCGACTGCGGGCCGTCGATGACCTCGGCCTGCACTTCTTCGCCGCGGTGGGCGGGCAGGCAGTGCATGAAGAGGGCGTCGGGCTGGGCCGCGCGCATCATGTCCTCGTCGACGCACCAGTCGGCGAAGGCCTTGCGGCGGGCCTCGTTCTCGGCCTCGTAGCCCATGCTGGTCCAGACGTCGGTGGTGACCAGGTCGGCGCCGCGGCAGGCTTCCATCGGGTCCTTGAAGACCTTGTAGCTGTCGCCCGAGCGGATGCCGGCGATCGACTGGTCGACCTCGTAGCCGCTGGGCGTGCTCACGTGCACCGTAAAGCCCAGGATCTCGGCCGCCTGCAGCCATGTGTTGGCCATGTTGTTGCCGTCGCCCACCCACGCCACGGTCTTGCCCTGGATGGAACCGCGGTGCTCGATGTACGTGAAGATGTCGGCCAATATCTGGCAGGGGTGGAACTCGTTGGTCAGGCCGTTGATGACGGGCACGCGCGAGTGCGCGGCGAAGGTGTCGATCTTGGTCTGCTCATAGGTGCGGATCATCACCAGGTCGACCATGCGGCTGATGACCTTGGCGCTGTCCTCGATGGGTTCGGCACGCCCGAGCTGGCTGTCGCCCGTGGTCAGGTGCACCACGCTGCCGCCGAGCTGGTACATGCCGGCCTCGAAGCTCACGCGGGTGCGCGTGCTGGCCTTCTCGAAGATCATGGCCATCGTGCGGTCGGTCAGCGGCTGGTGCTTCTCGTAGGTCTTGAACTTCTTCTTGATGACCGCCATGCGGTCGAACAAATAGACGTACTCGTCGGCCGTGAGGTCCGAGAACTGCAGGTAGTGCCGGATGGCATGCGGCGACGTGGTGGTGGCGGTAGTCGAGGCGGTCGTCATTGGGCGGCAGGCTCCGACAGGAAGTTTTTGACGATGGGCGCCAGGATGGCGACGATTTCGTCGGCCTCGGCAATGCTCAGGATGAGCGGAGGCACCAGGCGAATGACCTTGTCGGCCGTCACGCTCAGCAGCAGGCCGGCGTCGCAGGCGCGGTTCAGGATCGCGCCACAGGGGCGGTCGAGCTCGATGCCCAGCATCAGGCCCTGGCCGCGGATGTCGCTCACGCCCGGCAGCTCGCCGATCTCGCGCTCCAGCGCGGCCTTCAGGTGGGCGCCGACGGTGGCGGCGTTCTCGAGCAGCTTGTGCTCTTCCATGATGCGGATGGTTTCCACACCGGCGCGCATGGCCAGCGGGTTGCCGCCGAAGGTGGTGCCGTGGTTGCCCGGCCCGAAGATGTTGGCGGCCTTGGGGCCGGCCACCACGGCGCCGATGGGCACGCCCGAGCCCAGGCCCTTGGCGAGCGGCATCACGTCGGGCTTGATGCCCGCCCATTGGTGGGCGAACCACTTGCCGGTGCGGCCCATGCCGCACTGCACTTCGTCGATCATCATGAGCCAGTCGCGCTCGTCGCACAGGGCGCGCACCTGCTTGAGGTATTCAACGCGCATCGGGTGGATGCCGCCTTCGCCCTGGATGGTCTCGAAGAACACGGCGACCACGTTGGGGTTGCCTTCGGTGGCTTTCTTCAGCGCTTCGATGTCGTTCAGCGGCACGCGGATGAAGCCCTCGACCAGCGGGCCGAAGCCGGCCTGCACCTTGGGGTTGCCGGTGGCCGACAGGGTGGCGATGCTGCGGCCGTGGAAGGCGGCTTCGTACACGACGATCTCGGGGCGCTCGATGCCCTTGTCGTGGCCGAACTTGCGCGCCAGCTTCAGGGCGGCTTCGTTGGCTTCGAGGCCGGTGGAGCAGAAGAAGGCGTTGGTGAGGCCGGACAGCTCGGTCAGCTTGGCGGCCAGTTGCTCCTGGCCGGGCACGTGGTAGTAGTTGGAGCTGTGGATCAGCTTGGTCAGTTGGTCGTGCAGGGCGGGCACCAGCTCGGGGTGGTTGTGGCCCAGCGTGTTCACGGCAATGCCGCCGAGGCCGTCGATGTAGGCCTTGCCCGTGGTGTCCCACACTCGGCAGCCCTGGCCGTGCGACAGCGCGATCGGCAGGCGACCGTAGGTGTTCATGACGTGGGGCGAGGTGGGCTGGGCAGTGGCGCTCATTCGGTATCTCCAGTAAGGGAGCACGAATTCTAGGCGCGCGATTTGACGGCTTCGTTGAGGATTGCGCATCACAGCAATGCCCGATGTTCAGGATGCAAAAAGTGGCGCGGATACAATCGCTTGCTGCACCGCAGCACCTGTTCCGGTCGCCTCAATCAACGATGATTTCCCCCACAGCCAAAGAAATCTTCATCCAGGGCATCACCCGCGATGGCCGGACCTTTCGCCCGAGCGATTGGGCCGAGCGCCTTGCCGGCGTCATGAGCTCCTTTCGCCCCGGTGGCGCCTTTCCGGGCAGCTACCTGAGCTATTCCCCCTGGTGCGTGCCCACGTCCATCAACGGCGTGAAGTGCGTGATCGTCAACCGCGACCTGCGCGACGCCGAGCCCATGGCCTGGGACTTCTGCGTGAACTTCGCCAAGGACAACGACCTGCAGGTGTCCGAGGTGTCGCCGGCGCCGCCCGCACCCGCCATGCC
Organism: Variovorax sp. RCC_210; assembly: GCF_041355175.1. NCBI lineage: Bacteria > Pseudomonadati > Pseudomonadota > Betaproteobacteria > Burkholderiales > Comamonadaceae > Variovorax > Variovorax sp. RCC_210. Next base: position 59,532 of record NZ_JBFUPJ010000001.1, read on the forward strand.
CAAGGCCGCGCAAACGCCGGTGGCCGCCACGGTGCGATCAGACCCGGTTGCCCCCGTGATCCCGGTCGAGCCGCCCAAGCCCTGAAAACCGAGCGCCCATGAAAAAACCGCCCGAAGGCGGTTTTTTACACTTTGCTGCAGCGCACCCCGATCAAACGGCGGACCGGAGAATTCCGGTCCGGGCTTGCCTGACAGGTGTCAGGCGGCTGCCTTTTCAGGCGCGAGGGCGAGGGCCTTGACCTTGGCCGACAGGCGGCTCTTGTCGCGGGCTGCCTTGTTCTTGTGGAAGATGCCCTTGTCGGCGACGGTGTCGACGATGCTCTGGGCCTTCGCGAACAGTTCGCTTGCCTTGGTCTTGTCGCCAGCCAGAACAGCCTTTTCGACGTTCTTGACAGCGGTACGGTATTTGGAGCGCAGCGAGGTGTTCGCAGCGTTGAGCTTGGTGTCCTGGCGGACGCGCTTACGGCCGGAGGCGAGGCGCGGGTTCTTTTTCTTGGGCTTGGCGGATGCCATGATTTATTCCTTAGGTGTCTGAGGATGATGCAGCAAAGCCTTCCATTATAGGCCGGGTTGGCGGTTTTGCCCAATCCGGCGGCGAATCGGGCCGTTTCGGGGCCGTCTCCCCTGGCGTCGGGCCCTACACTCGGCCCCCGTGTCACTGCTCAAATCCGCTTCCACCGTCTCCCTGCTGACCCTCGCTTCGCGGATCACGGGCCTCGTGCGCGACGTGCTCTTCGCCTCGGTTTTCGGCGTCAGCGCGCTGACCGACGCCTTCAACGTCGCCTTTCGCATTCCCAACCTGTTTCGCCGGGTGTTCGGCGAAGGCGCGTTCAGCCAGGCCTTCGTGCCGGTGCTGGCCGCGCGCAAGACCGAAGCCGGGCAGGAGGGCGCCCAGCAGCTCATCGACCATGTCGCCACGCTGCTGACCTGGACCCTGGTGATCGTGTGCGTGGCCGGCGTGGCGGGCGCGCCGCTCCTGGTCTGGGCCATGGCCAGTGGGCTGCCGGGCTTCGACGCGGCCGTGGTCATGACGCGCTGGATGTTCCCCTACATCGGCTTCATGTCGCTGGTGGCGCTGGCGGGCGGTATCCTGAACACCTGGCGCAAATTCGCCGTGCCGGCGGCGTCGCCGGTGCTGCTCAACATCGCGCTGATCCTGTCGATTTCGCTCGGCGCGCCGCTGTTTCGCCGCTGGGGCATCGAGCCCATCTATGCGCAGTGCATGGGCGTGCTGGTGGGCGGTGTGCTGCAGCTGGGCCTGCAGATTCCGGCGCTCCGCAAGCTCGGGCTGATGCCGCGCGTGGGCGCGAGCTTCAAGGCGCTGCGCACCGCGTGGGCCGACCCGACCACCCGCAAGGTGCTCAAGTTGATGCTGCCGGCGCTGCTGGGCGTGAGCGTGGCGCAGATATCGCTGCTCATCAATACGCAGATCGCCTCGCACCTGGCCGAGGGCAGCGTCACCTGGATCACCAATGCCGACCGGCTGATGGAGTTCCCTACCGCCATGCTCGGCGTGGCGCTGGGCGTCATCCTGATGCCGCAGCTGGCCATGGCCCGCGCCGCGAAGGACGACGCGCGCTACTCGTCGCTGCTCGACTGGGGCCTGCGGCTGGTGGTGCTGCTGTCGGCGCCCTGCGCCGTCGCGTTGCTGCTGTTCGCGAAGCCGCTGGTGGCGGTGCTGTTCCACAACGGCGCGTACAAGGCCGTCGACGTCGACCACACCACGCTGGCGCTCATGGGCTACGGCGTGGGGCTGGTCGGCATCGTGGCGGTGAAGGTGCTGGCGCCTGGCTATTACGCCAAGCACGACACCCGCACGCCCATGCTCATCGCCGTGGGCGTGCTGGTGCTCACGCAGGTGCTCAATTTCTTCCTGGTGCCGGTGTTCCAGCACGCTGCGCTGACGCTGACCATCGCCATCGGCGCGCTGGTCAACTCGACCTGGCTGCTGGTCGGCCTGAAGCGCCGCGGCAGCTACAAGCCCGAGCCGGGCTGGGGCAAGTTCGCGCTGCAGGTGCTCACGGGCACGCTGGTGCTGGCCGCGCTGCTGGCCTGGGGCTCGCAGCATTTCGACTGGATCGGCCTGCGCGAGCATCGCCTGGCGCGCATCGGCCTGCTCGCCGCGCTGGTCGCCGGCGCCGCGCTGCTGTATTTCGCCGTGCTCACGGCGGTGGGCGTGCGGCTGCGCAGCTTCATGCGGCGCTGAGGCCGCATCCCCCGCCAATCCTTGACGCTCCGGGCGGGCTCCTCTACAAAGGCACATGACGTTCAGCTTTCAGCTTCCCACCGCACTGGAGTATTTCGAATCGCTGGTGCGCAGCGACGATCACTTTCCGCTGCTCGAGGCCGCCGCCAGCCTGGCGCAAGACGAGTATCCCGAGCTCGACGTGCAGCAGGTGCTCGGCGACGTCGACCAGCTGCTGGCGCGCCTGAAGCGCCGCCTGCCCAGCGACGCCGCACCGCTGGCGCGCCTGCGGGCGCTGAACCAGTTCTTCTTCAGCGACCTGAGCTTCGGCGGCAATGTCAACGACTACTACGACCCCGACAACAGCTACCTGAACGCCGTGCTGCGCACCCGCCGCGGCATTCCGATCTCGCTGGCCGTGCTGTGGATGGAGCTGGCGCAGGGCCTGGGCCTGCAGGCGCGCGGCGTCGGTTTTCCGGGCCACTTCATGCTGAAGGTGACGCTGCCCAAGGGGCAGGTGGTGATCGACCCGTTCACCGGGAAGTCGCTCTCGCGCGAGGAACTCGGCGAGCGGCTGGAGCCCTACAAGCGCAGCAACGGCCTGGTCGGCGACTTCGACGTGCCGCTGGGCCTGTACCTGCAGCCGGCCAGCTCGCGCGAGATCATCGCCCGCATGCTGCGCAACCTGAAGGAAGTGCACCAGGCGCAGGAAGACTGGCAACGCGTCATCGCGGTACAAGACCGCCTGCTGGTGCTGCTGCCCAGCGCCTGGGGCGAATACCGCGACCGCGGCATCGCGCATGCCGAGCAGGGCAACACCGCCCAGGCCGTGCGCGACCTGGAAACCTACCTGGCCAAGGCGGAAGACGCACTGGACATCGACCTGATCGCCGAGCGCGTCGCCACCCTGCGCCGACTGGCCAGCTGATGAGCGCCAAGGCCGGTGTGATCCCGGCGCCCGACCTAGGCACCCTGCACGGGTTCCATGGCGTGCAGCCGGTGCTGCCGGTGTCGGACGTGTCGCGTGCGGCGCGCTGGTTTTGCGAGGTGCTGGGCTTCGAGCTCGACTTCATCGCCGGGGAGCCGCCCAGCTACGCCCGTGTGAAAAAAGGCGACCCGAAGGGCGACCGCAGCCACGGCGACCCGGTCTTCCTGCGGCTGTGGCAATGCAATGCGCGGGACGCCAAACCCTGGCGCGGCGAAATCGTGATCCAGGTGGCCCGGGACATCGACGGCCTGCACGCGGCCTATGTGAAGCGCGGCGTGACGGTCATCGAGCCGCCCGCGTCCCAGCCCTGGGGGCTGCGCGAATTCGCGATCCGCGAGCCCGACGGGCACGTGCTGCGGTTCTGCAGCGATTCGGCCTGAGTTCGGGCCCGAGCCCGAACGTGGCCTGAGTCCGGAAACAAGAAATTACAGGCAGATCGATGCCACCGTGTCGATCCGCCTCTTGCTCGTTCGACGTGTGAACAGAGAGCGCGCTAATTCCAGTGTTCAGCGTGCAGCGCCTCCCCCGCTCATCAACCTCAGGAGAAACGACATGCGATTCATGATTCTGGTTAAGGCCAACAAGGATTCCGAAGCCGGCGTGATGCCCAGCACCGAGATCCTCACCGCCATGGGCAAGTTCAACGAGGAACTGGTCAAGGCCGGCGTGCTGCTGGCCGGGGAAGGCCTGCATCCCAGTTCCAAGGGCGCGCGCGTGCGCTGCGAGGGGCCCACCAAGCGCACCGTCATCGACGGCCCCTTCGCCGAAACCAAGGAGCTGCTGGCCGGCTTCTGGCTGTTCCAGGTCAAGTCGAAGGAAGAAGCCATCGAATGGATCAAGCGCAGCCCGTTCCAGGAAGGCGAGATCGAGATCCGCCAGGTCTTCGAGGCCGCCGACTTCGGCGACGCGATGACGCCCGAACTGCTCGCGCAGGAAGACCGCCTGCGCGCGGAGACCGCGGGGCACACCCAGACCGGGCGCTGAGGCCGCGTCGCAACGCAAGGAGACCGCCATGCGATTCATGCTGCTGATGATTCCCCAGGGCTACGAAACCGCCGCCCCCGGCACCATTCCCGACGATGTGGATGCGGTGTCGGCCATGATGGCCTACAACGAGTCGATGCAGAAGGCCGGCGTGCTGATCAGCTGCGACGGCCTGCATCCGCCCTCGATGGGCGCGCGCGTGAGCTTCAAGGGGCGCAAGCCCAAGGTCGTCGACGGGCCCTTCGCCGAGGCCAAGGAAGTGCTCGGCGGCTTCTGGGTGATCGACGTGCCCTCGCGCGCCGACGCCATCGAATGGGCCACGCGCTGCCCGGGCGGCGACAACGAGGTCATCGAGGTGCGCCAGGTCCAGGAGTTCGAAGACTTTCCGCCCGAGGTGCAGGCGGTGACCGCCGAGATGGCCACGATGCAGACGGTCAGGAAGACCGGGGGCTGAGCCGAGGTGGGCCGCGCGGGCACGGGTGCGGACGCTGGGATGGATGTGGCTGCGGGCACGGGCGCCGATGGGCCCGCCTTGCACCGCACCCTCGAGGCGGTGTGGCGCATGGAGTCCGCGAAGATCATCGCCACCGTCGCGCGCATGGTGCGCGAGGTGGGCCTGGCCGAAGAACTGGCGCAGGACGCGCTGGTCTCGGCCCTGGAGCAATGGCGCGAAGCCGGCGTGCCCGACAACCCCGCCGCCTGGCTCACCGCCGTGGCCAAGCGCCGCGCGCTCGACCGGCTGCGCCACCTGCAACTGGCCGAGCACAAGGCCGGCGAGATCGGTCGCGAACTCGACGCGCGGCACGAGATGGCGCAGCACGAGTTCTCGGAAGCCGTCGATGCGGCCATCGACGACGACATCGGCGACGACCTGCTGCGCCTGGTGTTCACCGCCTGCCACCCCGTGCTGTCGACCGAGGCGCGCGTGGCGCTCACGCTGCGGGTGATGGGCGGCCTCGGCACCGACGAGATCGCCCGTGCGTTCCTGGTGCCCGAGGCCACGGTGGCGCAGCGCATCGTGCGCGCCAAGCGCACGCTGGCCGAGGCGCGCGTGCCCTTCGAGGTGCCGCGCCGTCACGAGCTCGAAGCCCGGCTCGCGTCGGTGCTCGAGGTGATCTACCTGGTCTTCAACGAGGGCTACTCGGCCACCGCCGGCGACCACTGGATGCGCCCCGCGCTGTGCGAGGAAGCCCTGCGGCTGGGCCGCATCGTGGCCGAGCTGGTGCCGAAGCAGGCGGAGGTGCACGGGCTGGTCGCGCTGATGGAAATCCAGGCCTCGCGCACCGCGGCGCGCATGGGCCCGTCGAGCGAGCCGGTGCTGCTGCTGGCGCAGAACCGCGCGCGCTGGGACCACATGCTGATCGGCCGCGGCCTTGCGGCGCTGGCCCGCGCGGAGGCGCTCGGCGGCGCCCTGGGCCCCTACGCGCTGCAGGCCGCCATTGCCGCCTGCCACGCCCGCGCGCGCACCGCCGAGGAAACCGACTGGCACCGCATCGCCGCGCTGTACGACGCGCTGGCCCAGCTGTCGCCGTCGCCCATCGTCGAGCTGAACCGGGCGGTGGCGCTGTCGATGGCCTTCGGGCCGGCAGCGGGGCTGGAGGTGGTCGATGCGCTGGTGCACGAGCCCGCGCTGCAGGGCTACCACCTGCTGCCGACCGTGCGCGGCGACCTGCTCTTCAAGCTGGGGCGCCACGACGAGGCGCGCAGGGAGTTCGACCGCGCCGCCGCGCTCACGCGCAACACGCGCGAGCGGGCGCTGCTGCTGGCGCGGGCGCGCGCCTGCGTTGCTTCATGAGGTGAACGAGGTGGACCAGCCGAATCAGACCCCGGACGCCGACTGCGCCTCCGAAGGCGAGCCCGGCAGCCCGAACTGGTGCCACGCGCGGCGCAGCTGCGTGTCGGAGCCGAAGCCCGATTGCTCCGCCGCCCGCGTGACGCTGGCGCCCGAGGCCAGCGCCAGTTGCGCCGTGGCCAGCCGCAGCCGGCGCAGGTAGGCCAGCGGCGCCACGCCCGCGTGCTCGACGAAAAGGCGCGTGAGGTGCCGCGACGATGTGTGCCCCACCTCGGCCATGCGCGGCACGCTCCATTCGGCCTGCGGCTGCTCGCTGACGGCGTCCTGCACGCGGTGCAGCGCGGCATGCAGGTGGTTTCGGTAGGCGAGAAAGGGCGACAGCTCGGGGTCGTTGGGGCCGCGGCGCAGCGCCACCACCATGGTCTGCGCGACCTGCGCCGCCAGCGCCTCGCCGCAGAGCTCGGCGATGCGATGCAGCACCAGGTCGATGCCGGTCGTCACGCCCGCGCTGCTGTACAGCGGCGGGTCGATCACGAACACGCGGTTGCTCACCACGTCGCAGCGCGGCTCCACGGCGCTCAGCTCGCCCAGGTGATGGTGGTGCGTTGTGGCGCGGCGGCCCGCCAGCGCGCCGGCATGGGCGGCCAGCACGGCGCCGGCGCAGATCGTCACCAGCTCCAGCCGCCCGCGCTCGAAGCGCTGGCCGCGCAGCCAGTGCAGCATGTCCTGCGCCTCGGGCGTGTCGATGGCGATGCGGTCGCCGGGCTGGCCGACCAGCACCACCCAGCCCGGGCCGTTCCACTGCGCGGGCAATTCGGCAAGGCCCGACATCGCCACGCCGACCGAGCCGATGGCGGTGGGCCGCGGGCTCGCGAACTCGATGGCGAAGCGCTCGGGCTGCCCCATGGCGCGCAGCCGCTGGTTGGCGATGCGCAATGCCTCGGCCGGCCCGGCCCAGTCGAGCACCAGGCTGCCGGGCAGCAGCACGAAGACTACGCGGATGGGCTGGTGCGCGGGTCGCGAATCCATGCGTAGTCCATCTGGCGCGCGGTGCGCTCGGCCAGCTCGGCGCCGGCCAGCCGCGCCACGAGGTGCAGGCTCATGTCGATGCCGGCGCTGATGCCCGCCGAGCTGACGATGCGGCCGTTGTCGACCCAGCGCACGTCGTCGCGCACGTCGAGCGCGGGGAACTGGCCGCGCAGGTCGGCAATGTCTTCCCAGTGCGTGGTCACCGCGTCGTCGGTCACCACGCCGCTCGCGGCGAGCAGGAAGACGCCGGTGCACACCGAGGCAGTGACCTGCGCCTTGGCGGCTTGCGCGGCGATCCAGTGCAGCGTGTCGGGGCTGGCCATTGCCGCATCGACCACGCCACCGGGCACGACGAGCACATCGGCCTGCGGGCTGTTCGCGAGCGTGTGGTTGGCCAGCAGCTGCAGGCCGGCGCGGGCCTGCACGGGCTGGCCCGGCGCGGCGTGCGCGACCGAGGCCACGTCGAACACGGCGGCACCGGTGGCACCGACAGGGCGCATGCGCTGCGCGACCCGGCTCGCAGTGGTGAACACCTCGAAGGGGCCGGCGAAGTCGAGCGCCTCGACGCCGTCGAAGGCCAGGATGAGCACGCGCAGCGTCGGGTCGCTCATGCCACGGCCCGTTCCAGCGCCTGCGCCACGGTGCACACGGTGGCGAAGCGGCCCTGCAGCACGGTGGCCGTGCGCGCCTTGATGTCGGCGGCCGACAGCGGTTGGCCGTCGGGCTGCACCATGCCGAAGGTCAGCGTCGCGTCGACCACGTAGTCGACCTCCCAGCCCAGGTCCGAGGCGTGGCGCGTGGTGGTTTCGCAGCACTGCTCGGTGCGGATGCCGCTCACGATGAGCCGCCCGATGCCGTTCTGCGTGAGCCACACGTCCAGCCCGCTGTTGACCAGCGCGCTGTGGCGGTGCTTGGTGAAGGTGGCCGCGGCTTCGAAGTCGGTCAGACCCGCCAGGGGGCGCACATGGCCCGATTCGACGGCGAAGGGGTTGCTGGCGTCCGACGGCGCATCGGTGTGGAACACCCGCACGATGGGCATGCCGGACGCGGCGCAACCCTCGATCAGCGCGTTCTGCTGCGCCAGGTATGCGTCGGCCAGGGCTTGGTTCCAGTAGGAACGCTGGCGGAACGACTCCTGGGCGTCGATCACAATCAGACAGGTTTTCATGGCGGCGGACTCGCTGGGGCGGAGTGGATGATGCCGCGTATTCTCTGGCGATGCCAGGGGTGCGGTCCGCTCTGCGTCGGACCAGAATCGATCAGATCCGGACATGGCCGCCTGAAGGCGGCAACAGCCCCGGACCCCGTCAGACCAGCGCCGCCGCCTGCAGTTCTTTCTTCAGGTACGCGTAGTACAGCGGCGCGGCCACCAGCCCGGCCGGCCCGAAGATCGCCTCGGCCACGAACATCACGGCCAGCAGCTCCCACACGCTCATCTGCGTGCGCGCGCCCACCACCTTGGCGTTGATGACGTATTCGGCCTTGTGGATGACGATCAGGAAGATCAGGCAGGCCGCGGCCGTCACCGGCGACACCGACAACCCCACCAGCGTGATGACCGAGTTGCACACCAGGTTGCCCACGATGGGAACCAGCCCGGCCAGGAAGGTGAGGGTGATGAGCGCCGGCGTGTACGGCAGGTGCGCGCCCCACATCGGCATGATGAACAGCAGGAAGATGGCGGTCAGCAGCGTGTTGAAGGCCGCGATCCAGAACTGGGCGGCCACGATCTGCCCAAAGGCCTCGCCGAAGGTCTGCACGCGCTGGTGCAGCTGCTCGGCCAGTGGTTTGCGGCGCAGCGCCGCGTGCGACACCGCCGCCAGCGCGCCGACGATCAGCCCCACGTAAGAAAAGAGCAGCCCGTGCAGCCAGGCGCGCCCGGCCATGGCCAGCGAGCCGGCCTGCGCGCGCAGGTAGTTGGCGATGACGCGCTGGATTTCAGCCGCGCCCTCGGGCAGGTAGGCCGCGATCTCGACCGGGAGCTTGGAGCGCAGCTCGAGCACGGTGCGCGCCGTGTAGTCGAGCAGCTCGCGGTACTGGTCGGGCGCGTCGACGATGTATTCCCGCGCCTGCGACAGCGCCAGCGTGAGCAGCGCGATGGGGCCCAGCAGCACCAGGATGACAGCCAGTACGTTGGCCCAGCCCAGCGCCCGCTCGGGCCGCTTGCCCAGCGCCGGAATGCGCGCCAGGCCCGTGGTGAGGATGCGCGCGAACCAGCGCGTGGCCAGAAAGCCGATGCACACGCACAGCAACCCCGGCAGCAGGTGCTCCCACATCACCAGCAGCAGCGCCGCCAGCATCAGCAGGTAGCTGGCGACCATCACGCCGCGCGAGGCGGTCGGGCGGTAGGCGGGGCCCGAGGAACCCGGAGAACCTTGAGGGCCCGGGATCGCGGAAGGGGTGATGGGTTGCGGCTTCTTGGCCATCCGGGGGGTGTCGCTTGCTCTGCTCTGGAAGGGGACGGAGCAGCCGGCGCTCAGCCGACGATCACCGCGGCGCCTTCGCCGCGCGCGGCGATCACGCCGATCTCGTGCACCGATTCGCCGGCGGCGCGCAGCGTGGCGGCGCAGGCCGCGGCTTCGGCCGCGTCGATGACCACCACCATGCCGATGCCGTTGTTGAAGGTGCGGTTCATCTCGATGTCGTCGATGCCGGCCACCTTCTGCAGCCAGGCGAACAGCTCGGTCTGGGGCCAGCTGCCCTTCTTCAGGTGGGCGGCCGTGCCTTCGGGCAGCACGCGCGGAATGTTCTCGAGCAGGCCGCCGCCGGTGATGTGGGCCAGCGCCTTGATCGGGTGCTTAGCCAGCGCCTCGAGCACGGGCTTCACGTAGAGGCGGGTGGGCGCCATCACGGCGTCGCGCAGGGGCTTGCCGTCGAGCGTGGCGGGCAGGCCGCCCTCCTGTTGCTCGGCGCGTTCGAGCACCTTGCGCACCAGGCTGAACCCGTTGGAATGCACGCCGGCCGAGGCCAGGCCGAGCACCACGTCGCCGGGCTTGACGTTCTGGCCCGTGAGGATCTTCGACTTTTCGACCGCACCGACCGCGAAGCCCGCCAGGTCGTACTCGCCAGCGGGGTACATGCCGGGCATTTCAGCGGTTTCGCCGCCGATGAGCGCGCAGCCCGAGAGCTCGCAACCGCGGGCAATGCCGCCGATCACGGCCGCGGCGGTGTCGATGTCCAGCTTGCCGCAGGCGAAATAGTCCAGGAAGAAGAGGGGCTCGGCGCCTTGCACCAGCACGTCGTTCACGCTCATGGCGACCAGGTCGATGCCGACGGTGTCGTGCATGTTCCATTCGAAAGCCAGCTTGAGCTTGGTGCCCACGCCATCGGTGCCGCTCACCAGCACCGGCTCCTTGTAGCGCTTGGGCACCTCGAACAGGGCACCGAAACCGCCGATGCCGGCCAGCACGCCTTCGCGCATGGTCTTCTTCGCCAGCGGCTTGATGCGGTCGATCAGGGCGTCGCCGGCATCGATATCGACACCGGCATCCTTGTAGCTGAGCGGGGTGGGCGTAGGGGAGGTCATAGGGGTCGAGGTCGGGAAGAGAGGTCGGGAAGAGCAGCGAAAGACGCGAAAGGGTGCGAAGCGCAGGAACTGAAGGGGGCGCCGGCAACCGGGGTGGCCGGGCCGATAGAATTCCTCACGATTTTAAGGGCCCTCGCGGCCCCCTCCATGAACCTTCCCGGGATGAAACAGCTCGCGCTCGATATCGGCATTGCGACGGGCCCCAGCTTCGACGCCTTTTTTGCCGGCCCCAACGAGGCGGCGCTGCGCCACCTGCAAGTGTGGGTGGGCGCCGCCGGCAGCCCTGCGCTGCACTCGCCGGTGCCGACCTACCTGTGGGGCGAAGGCGGCAGTGGCAAGACCCATCTGCTCGAATCGGTGCGTGTCGCACTGAAAGAGCAGGGCGCCAGCGTGGGCTGGCTCCACGCCGGCCTGCTGGAGCCGCCCGAGTTCGACGAGCGCTGGGGCGCCGTCTTGCTCGACGACGTGCACCTCTACACCGCCGTGCAGCAGCACGCGGCCTTCAACTGGTTCGTCAACGCCCAGACCCTGCAGCGCGGCGTGGTGGCCGCCGGCGCCTTGCCGCCGGCCGACCTGACGCTGCGCGAGGACCTGCGCACCCGCCTAGGCTGGGGCCATGTGTTCCACCTGCAGGTGCTCAGCGAGAGCGAACGCCGCGCGGTGCTGCGCCAGGCCGCCGATGCGCGCGGCGTGATGCTGTCCGACGACGTGCTCGACTACATGCTGCACCGCTTCAGCCGCGACCTGGGCAGCCTGATGGAGCTGCTCACGCAGCTCGATGGCTACGCCCTGCAGACGCAACGCGCGATCACCATCCCGCTGATCCGCTCCATGCTCGAGAACGAATAAAAGAGCGAACAAGGCTTCCAACCAACAATGATCAAGAAATTCATCGACAAGCTGCTCGGCAAATCCGCCGACAGCACGCAGGGCAAGAGCCGCTTCGGCAAGCGCCAGGAGGTGCCGGCCGAGGTGCACAAGATCGATCCGGCCCTGGTCGACGAACGCGCGAAGAACGTGGTCACCACGTTGCAGCAGGCGGGGTACGAGGCCTACGTGGTGGGCGGCGCGGTGCGCGACCTGCTGCTGGGGCTGCGCCCCAAGGACTTCGACGTGGCCACCAACGCCACGCCCGAGCAGGTCAAGTCGCTGTTTCGCCGCGCCTTCATCATCGGGCGGCGCTTTCGCATCGTGCACGTGGTGTACGGCCGCGGGCGCGAGCACGAGGTGATCGAGGTCTCCACCTTCCGCGCCTACATGGACAACACCGCCGCCGAGCAGGTGTCGGGCAACGAGCGCACCAGCAAGGGCGAGCTCGCGAGCATGAAGCACGCCGTGGACGCCAGCGGCCGCGTGCTGCGCGACAACGTCTGGGGCCCGCAGGAAGAAGACGCGGCGCGCCGCGACTTCACCGTGAACGCCATGTACTACGACCCGGCCAACCAGGTGGTGGTGGACTATCACAACGGCATCAAGGACGCGCAGAAGCTCACGCTGCGCATGATCGGCGACCCGGCCACGCGCTACCGCGAAGACCCGGTTCGCATCATTCGCGCCATTCGCTTCTCGGCCAAGCTCGCCGCCCTGGGCTTCAAGATGGAAGCCAAGACGGCCGCCCCGCTCATCGAGTCGAGCAAGCTGCTGGCCGACGTGCCGCAGAGTCGCCTGTTCGACGAAATGCTCAAGTTGTTGCAGACCGGCCATGCCATCGCCACCATCGAGCAGCTCAACAAGCTCGGCCTGGCGCGCGGCATCTACCCGCTGCTCGACGTGGTGGTGGAGCGCGCCGACCAGCCCTTCGTGCGGGCCGCCCTGCAGGACACCGACCGCCGCGTGGGCGAAGGCAAGCCCGTGGCGCCCAGCTTCCTGCTGGCCTGCGTGCTGTGGGCCGACGTGCGCGACGGCTGGGCCCAGCGCCAGGAAGGCCGCCACGGCCAGCGCGCGCAGCCGCCGTTCCCGGCGCTGCAGGACGCCATCGACGACGTGTTCAATTCGCGCATCGGCGATGTGTCGGGCCGCGGCAAGCTGGCCGCCGACATGCGCGAGATCTGGATGATGCAGCCGCGCTTCGACAAGCGCACCGGCTCCACGCCCTACAGCCTGGTCGAGCAGGCGCGTTTTCGCGCTGCCTTCGACTTCATGCGCCTGCGCGCCGATGTGGGCGAGGTGAGCGAGGCCATTGCCGAGTGGTGGCAGGAGTTCAGCACCGCCGACGACCTGCGCCGCCAGGACCTGCTGGAGCAGGTGCGTGAAGAACAGAAGGTGCGCCAGCGCGTGCGGGTGCGTGAAACGCCGCCGCCGCCGAAGCCGCGTGGCGAACTGGTCGGACAAGAAAGCCGCGATTCGGACTCCGACGACGAGCCCGAAATCGAGGCCGGTGCCGTGCCGCCCGACGGCGAGGCCGTGCCGCGCAAGCGCCGGCGCCGCCGCAAGCCGCGCCCCGCAGGTGGTGGCGGTGAGGGCGGCGGCAGCGCCGCAGGCGAATGAGCGCGTTCGACCGGCCGAAGGACGGCAAGAAGGACGCGAAGAATCCGCCCGCGAAGGCCGCGGCAAAAAAGGTGGCCACAGGGGTGACCAAAGCGCCGGCAAAAGATGCGGCAAAGCCCGCCGCCAGGCCCAGGACCGCACCCCCGCGCGCAGGCGGCAAGCCACCGTCGGCCGGCGCCAGGAGCGGCCCGCCCGCCCGCCGTGCCCCGCGCGGCCCGCGCGAGGACTACCCCACCGTGCAGGCCTTCGTCGCCATCGGCGCCAACTTGGGCGACGCCGAGGCGTCCGTGAAGGCGGCCATGGCGGCCATCGGTGCGCTGCAGCGCACCCAGGTGACGGCCCGTTCGTCGCTCTACCGCAGCGAGCCGGTGGACGCGGAAGGCCCCGATTTCGTCAATGCCGTGGTCGCCGTGCGCACCGGGCTGGATGCCGAGCAGTTCCTGGTGGCGTTGCAGCGCCTGGAAACGCAGGCCGGCCGCGAGCGCCCCTTTCCCAACGCGCCGCGCACGCTCGACCTCGACCTGCTGATGCACGGCAATTCGGTGATGGACACCCCCACGCTCACGCTGCCGCATCCGCGCATGCGCGAGCGCGCCTTCGTGCTGAAGCCGCTGGCCGAAATTGCGCCCGACAAGGTGCCGCGCGCCGCGCTGGCACGCGTCACGGGCCAGGTGGTCAAGCGCATCACCTGACGCGGCCGCCCGCGCTGCCGCAGTGCTTCTGCTCTACGTCCTCGATCTCGCCGGCGTGGCGGTGTTCGCGGTCAGCGGGGCACTGGCGGCCGGGCACGCGGGGCTCGACTGGCTGGGCGTGGTGGTGATCGCCTCGGTCACGGCGGTGGGCGGCGGCACGCTGCGCGACCTGCTGCTCGACCGCCATCCGGTGTTCTGGATCAAGGACACGCGCTATGTCTACGTGATCCTGGCCGCCTGCGCGTTCACCATCGCCTGGGTCCATTTGCTGCCGGTGCCCGAGCACGCACTGGCCCTGGCCGACGCGCTGGGGCTCGGGCTTTTCGCCATCACCGGCGCGCAGGTGGCTGAGGAGCGGCGCCTGCCGGCCGTCATCGTGCTGCTGGTCGGCACCATGACCGGCGCGGCAGGCGGCCTGCTGCGCGACGTGTTCACCGCGCATGTGCCTCTGCTGCTCAGCAGCGGCATCTACGGCTCTGCCGCCATCGCGGGCATTGCGGCCTACCTGCTGCTGCAGGCGGGCGGCGTGCCGCGGCGCTGGGCCTTTCATGCCGCGGTGCTGCTGATCGTGGCGCTGCGTTTGGGCGGCATCTTCGGCGGCTGGCACCTGCCGGTGCTGCGCCTGCAGGGCTGAATCGCGGCCGATCCTGGGTCTGAAAAAAGCCGGTGCTGCGGGTTTGTGCCGCTGCGCCCGTTAAACTTCGCCGGTTTTTCATGAAGGCGTCATGAAATTGTGATTGGCGCGTCCCAGGAGTTGTCATGTTCGGCAAGCTGTTGCCCCGCGAGGGGAATTTTTTTGAGATGTTCAACCAGCATGCCGAGCGCATCGTCGAGGCGGCACGCGCCTTCGAACAGCTGGTGGCCAACTACAACGACGTGCACCTGCGCGAGCAGTACAACCGCGACGTCGACAACGCCGAGCGCGCGGCCGACCGCGTGACGCACGACGTCAACCGGCTCATCCACAAGACCTTCATCACGCCCATCGACCGCGAGCAGATCCACAAGCTCATCAACACGATGGACGACGTGGCCGACCTGATCCAGGACTCGGCCGAGACCATGGCGCTGTACGACGTGCGCCACATGACCGACGAGATCGTGCGCCTCACCGCGCTGAGCGTGAAGTGCTGCGACCGCCTGAAGGACGCCGTCAAGTTCCTGGGCAAGATCGCCGACCCCGCCGTGGCCGAGGCCACGCTGAAGACCTGCGAGGAAATCGACCGCCTCGAGTCGGACGCCGACCGCGTGATGCGCAGCGCCATGAGCAAGCTCTTCCGCGAGGAGCCCGATGTGCGCGAGGTGATCAAGCTGAAGGCGATCTACGAGCTGCTCGAGACGATCACCGACAAGTGCGAGGACGTGGCCAACGTGATCGAGGGCATCGTCCTCGAGAATTCCTGAGCGGGTAGCAACCGATGGCAACGGTTCAGGTCGCCCTTTGGGTGGTGATAGTGCTGGTCGCGCTGGCGATCCTGTTCGACTTCATGAACGGCTTCCACGACGCCGCGAACTCGATCGCGACGGTGGTCTCCACCGGCGTGCTCAAGCCGGGTCAGGCCGTGGTGTTCGCGGCCTTCTTCAACCTGATCGCGATCTTCATCTTCCATTTGAGCGTGGCGGCCACGGTGGGCAAGGGCATTGCCCAGCCGGGCGTGGTCGATGTGCACGTGGTGTTCGGCGCGCTGGTGGGCGCCATCAGCTGGAACCTCGTCACCTGGTACTACGGCATTCCGAGCAGCTCGTCGCACGCGCTCATCGGCGGCATCGTGGGCGCGGTGATCTCCAAGACCGGCACCGCCGGCCTGGTGGCCTCGGGCATATGGAAGACGGTGGCCTTCATCTTCGTGTCGCCGCTGCTGGGCTTCCTGCTGGGCTCGCTGATGATGATCGCGGTGGCCTGGGGCTTTCGCCGGGCCACGCCTTCGCGCGTCGACCGCTGGTTCCGCCGGCTGCAGCTGGTGTCCGCGGGCGCGTACAGCCTGGGCCACGGCGGCAACGACGCGCAGAAGACCATCGGCATCATCTGGATGCTGCTGATTGCCACCGGCTACGCCTCGGCCAGCGACGCGGCGCCGCCGCTGTGGACCATCGTGAGCTGCTACACGGCGATTGCGCTGGGCACCATGTTCGGCGGCTGGCGCATCGTGAAGACGATGGGCCAGAAGATCACCAAGCTCAAGCCCGTGGGCGGCTTCTGCGCCGAGACGGGCGGAGCGCTGACGCTGTTTCTGGCCACCGCGCTGGGCATACCGGTGTCGACCACGCACACCATCACCGGCGCCATCGTCGGTGTTGGCTCGACGCAGCGCGCGAGCGCGGTGCGCTGGGGCGTGGCGGGGAACATCGTGTGGGCGTGGATCTTCACGATCCCGGCGTCGGCCTTCGTGGCCGCGATCGCCTACTGGATCAGCATCCAGTTGTTCTGAGCGCCCGGGCGGTCACTGCGAAATCTTGCGGCCTTCTTCGATCTGGTGCTCGAAGTAGCGCTGGAAGCTGAACACGATGCTGGCCATCAGGATCGTGCTGCCGAAGAACAGGGCCAGCACCACCGCGCCGATGGTGAACCAGTTGGTCTGGCCGGGCGCCGCGTCCGTGGGCGCGCTGGTGTTGAAGCGAGCATTCCACTTCTCCGGCGTCATGAGGCCATAGACGATGGCCATCAGCGCGCAGCCGGCGATGGTGAACCCCAGTAAGGGAATCAGCGCCCAGCTGAGGCCGTCGTCCACCCCGTACATCCGCACGCGCTCGATGCCGTAGACGCCCAGCGCGGTGGGAATGGGCAGCAGCCAGCCGAGCCAGTCGCCGACGCCCCGCAGGTAGAAGCGGTGCAGGCCGAGCGGGCCGCCGAGGAAGGTGAGCCAGGCGGCGGTGGTCTTGTTTTTCATTCGGGCGTCATTCGGGTGTCATTCGGGTTTTGTGGTGCTGCCTTCGCCGAGCACCTTCTCCATCAGCACCACGTCGCGCCATTCGCCGAACTTCCAGCCGCAGTCTTTCAGCACGCCGACGTGCGTGAAACCCTGGCTGCGGTGCACGCCGACGGAACCGGCGTTGGCGGAGTCGCCGATCACCGCGATCAGCTTGCGCACGCCGGCCGCTTCGGCCGCTTGCGACAGCGCCGCCAGCAGCTTCGCGCCCAGACCCTTGCCGCGTGCGGACTCGGACATGTAGATCGAGTCTTCGGCTGAAAAACGGTAGGCCGGGCGCGGTTTGAACCAGTTGCAGTAGGCAAAACCCAACACTTCCGAATTTTCTTCGGCGACCAGGTAAGGCAGGTTCCTGCCCAGAACGTCCGCGCGGCGGGCGGCCATGTCGGCAGGGGAGGGAGGCTCTGTTTCGAAGGTGCCGGTGCCGTGCAGCACGTGGTGGGCGTAGATGGCCGTGATGGCTGCAACGTCTTCGTCGCGGCTGGGGCGGATGGTGAGGGGCATGCGGATGAAAACTGGAGGCGCGAGGCCGGAATTCGGAGAAAACGCGTGTCGGGCTATAATCGCAGGCTTTTCAGCGTGTCGCTGGCCGGGTGGCCATGTCGCGTGTCTCGACGCTGGAAGAACATTGTGAGCGGGCCTCTTCTTCATCCATAAGGCCTGCTGACCACCCAAGGATAAATCATGGTCGTCATTCGACTCTCCCGCGGCGGCTCCAAAGGCCGTCCGTTCTTCAACATCGTCGTGTCGGACAAGCGCGTTCGCCGCGATGGCCGTTTCATCGAGCGCCTGGGTTTCTACAACCCGACCGCCAAGGAAAACGAAGAAAGCATCCGTATCGCCCAGGACCGCCTGGCGTACTGGAAGAGCGTTGGCGCACAAGCTTCGCCCACGGTCCTGCGCATCATCAAGCAAGCTGCTTCGGCAGCTCCCAAGGCGGCGGCCTAAGCCGTCCCGCTAGGCGATGTTGCCCGCACTCGAAACCGCCGAATTGCCGGCGGACGCGATTGAGGTAGGGCGCATCGCCGACGCATGGGGCATCAAGGGCTGGTTCAAGGTCCTGCCCCACAGCGCCCAACCCGAGGCGCTTTTCTCTTCCAAGCGCTGGTTCCTGCAGGCTCCCGGAGCCTCGGCCAGCAGCGCTTTCCGGCTCGCGATCCGCGAAGCCAAAGAACACTCCGACTGCATCGTCGCCACGTCCGACGACGTGCCCGATCGCAACGCGGCCGAAGCGCTGCGCGGCGCGCGCGTGTTCGTGCCGCGCTCCAGCTTTCCCACGGCCGGCGACGACGAGTACTACTGGGTCGACCTGATCGGCCTGTCGGTGGTCAATCGCGAAGGCGTCGTGCTCGGCGCGGTGCGCGAACTGCTCGCCACCGGCCCGCAGACCACGCTGGTGCTGACCGCCGAAGAAGACGGCAAGCCCGTCGAACGGATGGTGCCTTTCGTCTCGGTCTTCGTCGACAAGGTCGACCTGCCCGGTCGCCTGATCACGGTCGACTGGCAACCCGAATACTGACCGGCGCCCGCGCGGCATGCGCTTCGACGTCCTCACGCTGTTTCCCGAACTGTTCGCGCCTTTCATGGCCAGCGGCGTGACGCGCCGCGCCTACGAATCGAAGCAGGTCGAGGTCGTGTTGTGGAATCCGCGCGACTTCGCGCTGGGCAACTACAAGCGCGTGGACGACCGCCCGTTCGGCGGCGGCCCCGGCATGGTGATGATGGCGGAGCCGCTATCGACCTGCCTGGATGCGGCGCTCGCGGCGCGTGGCGCGCAAGCGGCTGTCGTGCTGTTTTCGCCGATCGGCGAGGCACTGCGGCACGAGTCGGTCGAGCGCTGGTCGGCCAGCGAGGGGGCGGTGCTGGTCTGCGGCCGCTACGAAGGCATCGACCAGCGCTTCATCGACACGCGTGTCACGCACCAGATCAGCCTCGGCGATTTCGTGCTCTCCGGCGGAGAGATCGCGGCGATGGCACTGCTCGACGCGGTGGCGCGGCTGCAGCCCGGCGTGCTCGGCGATGAAGCCAGCCATGTGCAGGACAGCTTCAACCCCGCGCTCGACGGCCTGCTCGATTGCCCGCACTACACGCGGCCCGAGCAATGGAACGGTCAGGGCGTGCCGGCGGCTTTGCTCTCGGGCCACCATGCGCAGATCGAGCGCTGGCGGCGCGACCAGCGCCTGGCCATCACGGCCGCCCGGCGCCCGGAACTCATCGACGCAGCCCGCGCTGCAGGCCGCCTTGGCAAGGCCGATGAGGCCGCGCTGAAAAAAAAGCTATAATCTCGGGCTCCGCGATCCTCTGCCCGGCCGCGCCGGTCTTTTCAACGGCTCACCGTCGAAAGCCCAAGGCGCCCTTTGTGTAGCCCGACACGATCGACTTTCAGGAAATCATGAACCTCATCCAGACCCTCGAGCAGGAAGAAATTTCCCGCCTCGGCAAAACCATTCCCGATTTCATGCCTGGTGACACCGTCATCGTGAGCGTGAGCGTTGTCGAAGGCACCCGCAAGCGCGTCCAGGCCTACGAAGGCGTGGTGATCGCCAAGCGCAACCGTGGCCTCAACAGCGGCTTCACCGTGCGCAAGATCTCCAGCGGCGAAGGCGTGGAACGTACGTTCCAGACCTACAGCCCGCTGATCGCCGGCATCGAAGTCAAGCGTCGCGGCGATGTGCGCCGCGCCAAGCTGTACTACCTGCGCGAACGCAGCGGTCGTTCGGCACGCATCAAAGAAAAGCTGCCGAGCAAGTCGACGGCCGCTGCCAAATAAGCAGCCCTGTCGTGCAAGAAAAGCCGCCGCTCTGGCGGCTTTTTGCATTGGTGCTTCGCACAAAAAGACAGCTTCGCCTTTTTACGCTCTACTCAACGCCTCTTGACCACTTCTACCTCCGCCGCCTCCATGCAATCCGCTCCCGTCGAACCCATCAATGCCGTGGTACCGCCCACGCTGCTGCAGTTCGACCCGCGCGAGGCGCCGTTCGTGGATGGCAGCGACGGCTTGCCGGCAGTGGCGGCCGACCAGTTGACGGCGCAGGCATTGCGCGCGCGCTTCGCCTCGCCGCCTACGTGGGAGCCCGAGCTGCGTCGTGAGCCGCGCATGATCGACCGCGCGCCCGCGCAGGCGGCGGTGCTCGTGCCGATCGTCCAGCGCCCACAAGGCGCGACCGTGCTGCTCACCGAGCGCACCACCCACCTGTCGAACCATTCGGGCCAGGTGGCGTTTCCAGGTGGTCGTGTCGACCCCGAAGACGCGAACATCGCCGCTGCCGCGTTGCGCGAAGCATGGGAAGAGGTCGGGCTGTCTGCGCAGTTCATCGAGGTGCTCGGCAGCTTGCCGACCTACACGACGGTAACTTCGTTCATCGTGACGCCGGTCGTCGCGCTGGTGCAGCCCGATTTCGAACTCACCATCAACCCCTACGAAGTGGCGCATGCCTTCGAGGTGCCGCTGGCCTGGTTGATGGACCCCGCCAACCATCGCCGCCACACCGTGAGCGCGGTGGACGGCAGCCGGCGCCAGTGGTACTCGATGCCCTACCAGGATGGCACCGAAGAGCGCTTCGTGTGGGGCGCGACCGCGGGCATGCTGCGCAATCTCTACCGCTTTCTCGCGGCCTGAGATCCGTGCCCGGAAGGCCTGAACCGTCAGGCGCTCTCGCTATCATCGAAGGATGAGCTTTTTTGCCATCCTGTGCGCGCTGCTGATCGAGCAGGTGCGGCCCCTGGGCCCGCACAACCCCGTGTACGGCGGTGTCCTGGCGTGGACGCGCTGGACCAGCCGCAACTTCGACGCGGGCAAGCCGCATCACGGATGGATCGCGTGGGGCCTCGCGGTGTTCGTGCCCACGCTCATTGCACTGGGCGTTCACTGGCTGCTGGTGCTCACGCTCGGCCTGCCGTTCGCGGTGTTCTGGAGCATCGCGGTGCTCTACGTCACGCTGGGCTTCCGGCAGTTCAGCCACCACTTCACCGACATCCGCGATGCCCTCGACGAGGGCGACGAGCCGCTCGCGCGCTCCCTGCTCGCGCACTGGCAGGGCGTCGATGCGGCTGACCTGCCGCGCAGCGAAATCGTGCGCCACGTCATCGAGCATTCGGTGATTGCCGCGCACCGCCACGTGTTCGGCGTGCTGGCGTGGTTCTCGATCATCGCGGCCATCGGCCTCGGACCGGCCGGCGCCGTGTTCTATCGCATGAGCGAATTCGTCTCGCGCTATTGGGCCCACAAGAACGGCGCCGCGGTGCAGCCGTCGAGCGTCGCGGTGCAGGAGGCCGGCGGGCGCGCCTGGCATGCCATCGATTGGCTCCCTGCGCGCATCACCGCGCTGGGTTTCGCCGTGGTCGGCAGCTTCGAGGAAGCCATCGACTGCTGGCGCAACGACGCGCAGCGCTTCCCCAACGAGAACGACGGCGTGATCCTCGCCGCGACGTCCGGCGCGGTGAACGTGCGCCTGGGCGGCGGCTCGCTGAGCCCCATTCCCGTGACCGATCCGCTGTCGCGCGCGCAGGCCGGCGAGTCGATGGTCGACGGGCGCCGCATCGACAGCGGCAGCACCCCGGGGCGCGAGCCCGAGCCAGGCCATCTGCGCAGCGTCGTGGGCCTGGTATGGCGTTCGGTCGTCATGTGGATGGTGCTGCTGGCCTTGCTGACCCTTGCTCGCCTGCTGGGCTGAGCCGCAGGAGAATTTCATGACAGATCCCGTGCCGGCTTTCTGGAGCCCGCGCATCGGCGCGCTCGAGCCGTACGTGCCCGGCGAGCAGCCGCGCATCGCGAACCTCGTGAAGCTGAACACCAACGAGAACCCGTACCCGCCGTCGCCGATGGCCGTCGAGGCGATCCAGCGTGCGGCGGAAGAGGGGCTGGAGCGCTATCCCGACCCCACATCGCTCGCCATGCGCGAAGCCGTTGCGCGCCGCCATGCGCTGAAGCCCGAGCAGGTGTTCGCCGGCAACGGCTCAGATGAAGTGCTGGCGCACGCGTTCTTCGCCTTCTTCCAGCAGGCCGAGCCGCTGCTGATGCCCGACGTGAGCTACAGCTTCTACAAGGTCTATGCGCAGCTGTACGGCATCGACTGCGAGCTGCAGCCGGTGGACGACGGCCTGCGCATCGACATCGACGCCATGGCCGCGCGCGCGAGCCGAGACTGCGCGGGCGTCGTCATCGCGAACCCCAACGCCCCCACCGGCATCGGCCAGCCGCTGGCGCGCATCGAGCAGCTGCTCCAGGCTTGCGCCAACCGCGTGGTGCTGGTCGACGAAGCGTATGTCGATTTCGGTGGCGAAAGCGCGCTGCCGCTGATCGACAAATACCCCAACCTGCTGGTCGTGCAGACACTTTCCAAGGCGCGCTCGCTGGCCGGCCTGCGGGTGGGTTTTGCGTGCGGGCAGGCGCAGCTGATCGACGCGCTGGTGCGCGTCAAGGACAGCTTCAACTCCTACCCGATCGACCGCCTGGCCTCAGCGGGCGCGGTGGCGGCCCTCGACGACGAAGACTGGTTCCGCGCCACGCGCGACAAGATCGTCGACACCCGCGAAGGCCTGTGCCTCCAGCTGGAAGACCTGGGCTTCGAGGTGTTGCCGTCGCAGGCCAATTTCGTTTTCGCTCGCCATCCGCAGCGCGATGCCGCCGAACTGGCTGCGGCCTTGCGCGAGCGTGCTGTGCTGGTGCGGCATTTCAAGCAGCAGCGCGTGGCGCAATACCTGCGCATCAGCGTCGGCACGCGCGAGCAATGCAGCACGCTCGTGCAGTGCCTGCAAGACATTCTTGGGCCCACCGCCTGAACACACCAAAGGACCTTCCGGCAATGTCGACCCTCGACTCCGACCCGCGCGCAGCGGCCTGCGCAGGCTTCTGGAAAACCTTGAGCGCCGAGCTCGACAGCTTGCGGGCCCTGCCGGCCCACGAGCTGGTGCAGGCGCTGAACGCCCTGCTGGAGCCCTTCTTTCCGCGGCTGGCCGCCGAGGTGGCCGGCGAGCCACCCAACTTCAAGCTGGTGTTGACGGCGCATGGTTCCGTCGACGACTTCGACGATGTGATGGCGCTCGCACACAGCAGCCCCGTGTTGCCGCAGGTCGAGGTGGAGGCATTTCGCCAGCGCACCGGCGAGGGCTTCGGCATTCGCATGAACGACTTCGAACTGGCGAGCGCCGACATCCTGGTCAAGCACGAACCCTACGACGGCCTGGTGGCGCTGGAAATTGGCTTCGCCAAGCCCATTCCGATGGACATGCAGGACCACGCGCGCCACATGAGCCTCATCATGCTTGACCACATCCTGGGCGAGTACGACACGGCGGTGAAGGTCGGCCCGGTCGACTATGTCGACGCGCAAGACAGCGCGGATTTCGAGGGCGTGTCGCTCGATGCCTTCGTGCCGGTGTTCGATGCCTGCTGGCGCGACGAGCTCGGCCATACCGGCGTGTTCCCGGTGGGCGAGCACGCGTGGTCGGGCCTGACAGCCACGCGCGAAGCCGAGGACGGCAGCGAGATCGAACTGGTCGTCATGCGCAACGACTCCGCCACCTCGCTGCTGGGGCGCGCCGACCTCGGCCATCGGCTGTCGGCCGCGATGCCGGTGACCTCGGGCGAAGAGCTGGAAGACGCCCGCGTCTACGAAGACCGGCTGACCGCGCTGCTGCAGACGCACGAGGCGGGTTGCTGCACGCACGTGGTGCTGGAGGAGGGCGTGCGAACGGTCAACTTTCAGGTGGCCGACGCGGCCGCGGCGATCACGCATGCGCAAGCGCTGCAGGAAGACATGGACGTGCCGGTGACGCTGGACCTGGTGTTCGATCCGACCTGGAAGTCGTACCGGGTCTGGCTCGGCTGAGCCGGCCGCTGGGTATTGCGGCTGCTCAATACCGCTTCTGGCTCAGTTCGGCGAAGAGTTCGCCGTAGATCCTGTAGCGGCTCGCGCTGATGGCGCCGGGCTTGCTCGCTGTCTCCACGTTCGCGATCACGCCGCAGCCGGGTTCGTGCAGGTGGGTGCAGTTGTAGAACTTGCAGTCGCCCATGTGCTCGGCAATGTCGGGCATCAGGCCGGCGAGCTGCGTGGGCTCGATGTGGTTGAGCCCGAATTCCTGAAAGCCCGGCGAATCGATCAGCCCGGTGCTGCGGGCTTCGTCGATCCAGTACCAGGTGGTGCTGGTGGTGGTGTGCTTGCCCGAGTTCAGCGCCTGAGAAATCTCCTGCGTCAGCACGGTGGCGCCCGGCACCAGCAGGTTGGTCAGCGTGCTCTTGCCCGAGCCCGAGGGGCCCAGCACCAGCGTGGACTTGCCTGCCAGCAGCTTCATCAGCGAGGCGTAGTCGGCTTCGCCCGACGCCTTCAGCGACAGCGGCAGCACGCCGTGGTGCATGCGCCGGTAGGGCGCCAGCTTGGTCCAGGCGCGCTCGAAGGGCTCGACCAGGTCGCTCTTGTTGAGCGCGATGATCGGCGTGATGCGTTCGGCCTGCGCCGCTATCAAGGCGCGCGCGAGTTGGTGCTCTGAAAACTCCGGCTCCGCCGCGATCAGGATCAGCACATGGTCGAGGTTGGCCGCGAACGACTTGGTGCGGATCTCGTCCTGCCGATAGAACAGGTTGCGCCGCGGCAGCACCTGTTCGATGGTGCCTTCGTCCTCGGTGGCTTGCCAGAGCACGCGGTCGCCGACCACGGCCTGGCTTTTCTTGCCGCGCGGGTGGCAGATCAGGCGTTCACCCGTGGGTGTCTCGACCAGGCAGTGACGCCCGTGGCTGGCGACGACGAGGCCGTCGTTCAGCGCTTTCGCGGCAGGGGCCGCGGGCGTGGCGCGGCGGCCCGGCTTAGCCAAAAGCGAGTTCCGTCATGCGGCGGGTCCCGGGCTGGCGACCAGCGCATCGGCCTGGCGCGCGCAGTCGAAGTCGGTGACCGACAAGCCGCCCACATCGTGCGTGTTGAAGCGCACCACGCAGCGGTTGTAGTGCACCGACAGGTCGGGGTGGTGGTCTTGCGTGTGCGCGACGAAAGCCAGCGCGTTCACGAAGGCGATCGTCTCAAAGTAGTTGGCGAAGCTGAAGGTCTTCTCGATGGCGACGTCTGCGCCGTCGCCGGTGAGCTTCCAGCCGTCGAGTCGCGCGAGGCCGGCCACGATCTCGGTGGCGCTCAGGGCTTTGCGTGCAGGAAGGTTTTTCCAGTCTTTGGGCTTGAACATGCTGCTCATGAAAGGCTTCGCGAAGAAATTGAAAGTGAACAGGTCACGCCGCCGCCGTCATGCGCGCGAGGCGTTCGGAAGCAGGCGGATGGGAGTAATAGAAGCTGACGAACAGGGGGTCTGGCGTGAGCGTCGAGGCGTTGTCCTGGTAGAGCTTGAGCAGGGCGGCCGACAGGTCGGCGCCGCTCGTTTGGGCGATGGCGTAGGCATCGGCCTCGAACTCGTGCTTGCGCGACAGCCGTGCCGGCAAAGGCGCGACGAAGAAGCCGAAAACAGGCACGGCGAGCATGAAGAGCAGCAGGGCGAGGGCGCTGTTGGGCGCGCTCATGTTGGGCTGCACGCCCAGGCCTGTGTAGAACCAGACTTGTGTGGACACCCAGCCCAGCAGGGCGAAGCCGGCCAGGCTCAGCGCGAACATGGCAATAAGCCGCTTCACGATGTGACGGTGCTTGAAATGGCCGAGCTCGTGCGCGAGAACCGCCTCGACCTCGCGGGCGTTCAGCTGGCGCAGCAGCGTGTCGTAGAACACCACGCGCTTGCTGGCGCCGAAACCAGTGAAGTAGGCATTGGCGTGCGCGCTGCGCGTGCTGCCGTCCATCACGAACAGGCCCTTGGCAGCGAAGCCGCAGCGCTTCATCAACGCCGTGACGCGCGCCTTGAGCGTCGGATCGTCCAGCGGCTTGAACTTGTTGAACAGCGGGGCGATGAAGGTCGGGTAGATCAGCATCAGCAGCAGGTTGAAGCCCATCCACGCACCCCACGCCCAGAGCCACCACAGCTGGCCGGCGGCGCCCATGAGCCAGAGGATCAGCGCGGCGATCGGCAGGCCGATGATGGCGCCCAGCGCAGTCGACTTGAGGGTGTCGGCCAGCCAGAGCTTCCAGGTCATCTTGTTGAATCCGAAGCGCTCCTCGAGCCTGAAGGTCTGCCAGAGCGTGAACGGCAACTCGAGCAGCCCGCCGATCAGCGCAAATGCGCCCAGCAGCACCAGCTGCTGCACCATGCCGCCGCCCAGCCATGTCAAAAGCAGCTTGTTGAGCACGTCGAGCCCGCCGAGCAGCGTCCAGGCCAGCAGCAGTGCCGCGCTCCAGGCCAGCTCAATCAGGCCGAAGCGTGCCTTCGCGATGGTGTAGTCGGCAGCTTTCTGGTGCGCTGTGAGGGTGATGGTCTGGGCGAATGCGGCCGGAACCGCGCCACGGTGTTGCGCCACATGGCGCACCTGGCGCGACGCCAGCCAGAACTTCACGAGCAGGCCCGCAACCAGCGCGATTGCGAAAGCAATGGTGAAAATGAGGGAATAGGACATAGATATGGACCGGCGAGTTTAGTCCCCGGCATCTGGGGCCGCAGGCCTTCGACGACAATCCTGCGATGCCCGAATCCCTAGACCCGACATCCCCGGCCGCCGTGCCCACCCTGAAGAGAAGCGACCAGAATCTGGTCTGGCTGGACTGCGAAATGAGCGGCCTGGACCCTGAAAAGGAGTTCTTGCTCGAAATTGCCGTGGTGGTCACGGGCCCCGACCTGACGCCGCGCATCGACGGGCCCGTGCTCGTCATTCACCAGAGCGACGCCGTGCTCGACGCCATGGACGCCTGGAACAAAGGCACCCATGGCCGCAGTGGCCTGATCGACAAGGTGAAGGCCTCCACGCTCGACGAAGCTGCTGCCGAGAAGCTGTTGGTCGAATTCATCGCGAAGTACATCCCGCGCAGCGGCTCGCCCATGTGCGGCAACACCATCGGGCAGGACCGGCGCTTCCTGGTCAAGTTCATGCCCAAGCTAGAGGCGTACTTTCACTACCGCAACCTCGACGTCAGCACCCTCAAGGAGCTGGCGAAGCGTTGGAAGCCCACGGCCTACAACAGTTTCAAGAAGCAGCAGGCGCACACCGCGCTGGCCGACGTGCACGAATCCATCGAAGAGCTGGCGCACTACCGCGATACCTTCCTGCGCCTGACCGACTGAGCAGGGGCGGTATAAGAAGGATTAGGTAAAAACCCGAATCCGTGCCATAATCGCAGGCTTCGCTGATCAGGCAGGTGTTCCAAGCCCGGTCAGCGTCTCTTGCATCTCCCTATCTTGCACACCGCGCCCGATCGCATTCGCTGATCAAAAAGGGCCGCAACCTCAGGCGTCAGCCCGAAGTTGAATGTCGTTGGATGGTTGATGTTTTTAACCACCAACGGGGCGCCGCCTACGGCAGCGCTCGCGTTTGAGATTGATATTCATGACCGACGCTTTTGAAGCGCAGGGCGAGTTCGCGCCTGTGCAATCCGCTACCCATAACGAATTCACCGCTGCTGTGGACACCGTGTCCGAAGCACCCATCCTCGAGGCGCTCGATGCAGCCGCCCCCGAAGTGGCCGCGGTGGAAGAACCCAGCCTGCCCAACGGCTTCATCCGTCTCGGCCTCGCTCCCGAACTGATCGCCGCTGTGGCCGACCTGGGTTTCACCCAGCCGACCACCGTGCAAGACAAGGTGATTCCGCTCGCAATGGGCGGTGAAGCCGGCCAGGACGGCAAGGCCCGCTTCGTCGACCTGATGGTGTCCAGCCAAACCGGTTCGGGCAAGACCGCGGCATTCCTGCTGCCGGTGCTGCACACGCTCCTGAAGCGCCAGGCCGAAGCCGAAGCCGAAGCCAAGGCCGAATTCCAGCGCCTGGCCGCTGAAGCCGCTGCCCGCGGCGAAGCCGTGCCGAAGAAGCCGAAGCGCAAGGACCCGACCAACGCCCGCCACTTCAAGGCCGCTACCCCCGGCGCCCTGATCCTGTGCCCGACGCGTGAACTCGCGCAACAAGTGGCGCACGACGCCATCGAGCTGGTTCGCCATTGCCGCGGCCTGCGCGTCGCCAATGTGGTGGGCGGCATGCCCTACCAGCTGCAGATCGCCAAGCTGCAGAACGCCGACCTCGTGGTTGCCACGCCCGGCCGCCTGCTCGACCTGCAACGCTCGTCGCAGCTCAAGCTCGACCAGGTCAAGTTCCTGGTGGTCGACGAAGCCGACCGCATGCTCGACCTCGGTTTCTCCGACGACCTGGCCGAAGTCAACCAGCTCACCATCGAGCGCCAGCAGACCATGATGTTCAGCGCCACGTTCGCGCCGCGCATCCAGCAGCTGGCCCAGCGCGTCATGCGCGAGCCGCAACGCATCACGATCGACAGCCCGCAAGAAAAGCACGCCAACATCAAGCAGTCGCTGTACTGGGCCGACAACAGCCAGCACAAGCGCAAGCTGCTCGACCACTGGCTGCGTGATACTACCATCAACCAGGCCATCGTGTTCGCGAGCACGCAGGTCGAGTGCGACGGCCTCGCCGCCGACCTGCAGCAAGACGGTTTCAGCGCCGTGGCACTGCACGGTGCCCTGAGCCAGGGTCTGCGCAATCGTCGCCTGATGGCGCTGCGCCAAGGCCAGGTGCAGATCCTGGTGGCCACCGACGTTGCCGCCCGCGGCATCGACGTTCCCACCATCACGCACGTCTTCAACTTCGGCCTGCCGATGAAGGCCGAGGACTACACCCACCGCATCGGCCGCACCGGCCGTGCTGGCCGCGATGGCCTGGCCATCACGTTCGCCGAGTTCCGCGATCGCCGCAAGATCATGGACATCGAGCAATACAGCCGCCAGCAGTTCAAGGCGGAAGTGGTGCCCGGCATGGAACCGCAACAGCGCATGCCGCAGTCGCGTCCGCCGCAAGGCGAATACCGCGGCGGCCGCGGCGACAACCAGTCGCGTGACCGCAAGTTCGGCGGCGGCGGTGGTCATCGCGGCGGCAACGCCGGCGGTTTCGGTGGCGGCAACGGCAACTACGCCGGCGCCAGCGGTTTCAACGACCGCGGCTCGCGTCCCCCGGCACCGCGTGGCGGTGGCTTCGGCGGCCAGGGTGGTGGCGGTCACAACGCTGGTTTCGGCGGCAGCCGTGACGAAGGCGGCAACGGCGGCGGTGGTGGCTACGGTCGCAAGCCGGGTTGGGGCGACAACGCACCGCGCGGCGGCAACGGCGGCGGCCGTGGCGACTTCGCTCCCCGCGAAGGTTTCGCACCGCGTGAAGGTTTTGCACCCCGTGAGGGCTTCGCTCCCCGCGGCAATGGCGCAGGCCACGGCGGTCCGGGCAAGGTCTTCGTGCCCCGTGACGCACAGAAGCGCTCGTTCAAGCCCAGCCGCTGATCCTTTGCGAGCGGCTTGACAGCCGCTTCGCCCCGAAAAGCCCACGTTCCTTGCGAACGTGGGCTTTTCTCATTGGGGCTCCAGATTCGAGATTGACCCGCTCAGAGTTTTCTTAGACGGGCCTGTTCAGCGTCCAAATTCCCGCAGCATTTCAGCCCGTCACGCCGCAGCGTGACGGGCTTCTCTTTTTTGGTTGACCTGCTTTTCTTGGGCTCTGGCAGACCGCTGTCGACTCGAACGAGGTACGCGCGCCCGTGCGCAACACCGCGCTATTGCGGCTTTTTCCACAGACTCCTAGACCAGTTTTATTTATAGGACCAGTCTTATGGGACGGCGAGAGGGCCTTCTCTAAATTGCGGTCTGCGTTATCGCGCAGACGCTTACCTGAAAAGAGAACGTCAATAAACAGCAACCATCTCCCCGGAGTTTTCTTCAATGATTTCCAAGTCCCGCATTTTTTCCATCCTGATCGCTGCCACCGCCGCCCAATCCGCATTCGCCGCAGACGGCACGATCAACTTCGCTGGTGAAGTCAAAGACCAGACCTGCACCGTGACCGTCAACGGCCAGGTGAGCCCCGCCGTCTCGACGGTCACGCTGCCGACGGTTTCCAGCGCACTCCTGGACACCGCCGGCAAGACGACCGGCCAGACCGGCTTCAAGATCGGGTTGAGCGCTTGCTCCGGTCCTGCGATCACCGCCTCCGCGTTCTTCGAGTCCGGCGCGACCGTCGACGCGATCACCAACAACCTGCGCAACACGACCGGCACCGCCAGGTTGGTCCAGCTTCAGCTCGTGGATGGCGCGAACGGCAATGTCATCAAGGCTGGCGACACCTCGCAAGTTACGGCGACCACCGCCACGGCCATCACCGCCAATTCGGCCACGCTGCCGTACGCGGTTCAGTACTTCGCTACCGGCAAGGCCACGGCAGGCACCGTCCTCAGTTCGGTGACCTACTCCATCAACTACAAGTAAAGCGGCTGGCTGGGCGCACGTCCCCCGGGATGTGCGCCCATGCCACCGTGGAGTTCGTCATGTCTCTCAAGCCTTTCGTCCAGCGCCTGGTGCTGGCCGCCTCCGTTTTGCTGCTTGGCTCGCAAGCGGTGGCTGGCGTGGTGATCACCGGCACTCGCGTGATCTACCCCGCCGCTCAAAAAGAAGTCACCGTGAAGCTGAACAACAACGGGTCGCTGCCCGCGCTTGTTCAAGCATGGATCGATACGGGTGACATGACCTCCAGTCCCAGTAGTTCGAGCGCACCGTTCATTCTTTCGCCGCCGGTCTTTCGCATCGATCCTTCCAAGGGCCAAAGCCTGCGCATGATCTTCACGGGCGCCCCGTTGCAGCAGGCCAAAGAGGCCGTGTTCTGGCTCAACGTCCTGGAAATTCCGCCTGCCCCAGAAGCGCAGCCGGACGCCAATGTCCTGCAAATGGCATTTCGTTCGCGCATCAAGATTTTTTTCCGTCCCGTGGGTCTTTCCGGCAATCCGATCGAAGCCATGGAGCAAATTCAATGGAAAGTCGTCCGTGCCACAAATGGCTCGGGCTACGCATTACAGGCATTCAACCCCTCGGCATTCCATGTCTCGCTGGCCGACCTGCATGTGGTCGCGAACTCGCAGCACATCGCAAGTGAAGACGGCATGGTGGGCCCCGGCGAGACCGAGACCTTCGACCTGAAAGAGCCTAGCGCCGTTCCGCCGGCGGGCGCCACGGTCGAGTTCAACGCCATCAACGACTACGGCGCCCTGGTTCCCGTCAAGCAGCCGCTCAGGCCCTTTGGGTCCGGGCAGTAGTCCTCGTCGACCCATGAGCAATTCGTCATTTTGCGGGCGCGCGCCTTTGCAGCGCCGCGTCCTCGTCAGCGAGCCGGTGGCGTTCCGAGCAATGCGCGGCCTGGCCTTCTGTTCGGTTGCGCTGACCGCATCGGCGGCGAACGCCGAGAACGTGCAGTTCAACAGCGCTTTCTTGCCGGAGGACTCCCGGCATCTCGACCTGAGCGCTTACCAGAGCGGCAACCCGGTGTTGCCCGGCAGATACCGCGCCGACGTGATGCTGAACGGCCAGTTGACCACGCGGCAAGACGTTCGCATCGATGCGAACAGCGACGGCAGCAACCCTGTGGTGTGTGTCACCCGGGAATTGCTCGAGTTGTTGGGCGTCGATGTCGGCCGCGTGTCGACCCTGCCGAAGGGCGAGCAGGCAGGCCGCTGCGCATCGTTGGGAACCTTGATCGAAAGCGCCTCCGCGACCTTCACGCCGGAGAGCCAACTCCTTGAAATCAGCATTCCGCAAGCAGCAATGCGGCGCAACGCCCGCGGCCATGTCGGCCCCGAGCTCTGGAACCGTGGCGTGACGGCAGGAATGCTCAGCTACAACCTGAACACGAGCCACAACACCACCCGCAGCGGCAATTTCTCTTCTGCGTACCTTGGCTTGGACGGGGGCTTCAACCTAGGAGGCTGGCGCCTTCGCCACAGCGGCGCGATGAGCTGGCAGCCCCGCGCCGGCAGCCAATATCACGCGCTCAACACCTATGTGCAGCGTGACGTCACTTCGCTGAAGAGCCAGCTCACCTTGGGCCAGGCCAATA
This sequence comes from Variovorax sp. RCC_210, assembly GCF_041355175.1. Lineage (NCBI taxonomy): Bacteria > Pseudomonadati > Pseudomonadota > Betaproteobacteria > Burkholderiales > Comamonadaceae > Variovorax > Variovorax sp. RCC_210. The sequence goes on from NZ_JBFUPJ010000001.1 coordinate 91,078, forward strand.
CGAGCGGCGAAATCTTCGACACCTTGGCCTACAACGGCGCGCAGTTGGCCAGCGACGACCGCATGCTGCCCGACTCGATGCGTGGCTATGCGCCGGTCATTCGGGGCATCGCCCGGACCAACGCGCGCGTGACCATCCGGCAGTCGGGCAATGTGCTGCTCGAGACCACGGTGGCGCCGGGCGCCTTCGTCATCAACGACCTGTACCCGACCGGCTACGGTGGCGACCTCAACGTGACCGTCTCGGAAGCGGACGGCTCTCAGCAGATCTTCGTGGTTCCGTACGCCTCGGTCAGCCAGTTGCTGCGCCCGGGCACCATGCGCTTCAGTCTCACCGGCGGACAGACCCGCAACAACTTTGTCGACAAGCAGTCGAGCCTGCTGCAGGGCACCTTTCAATACGGGCTGAACAACAACTTCACCGCGTACGGCGGTGTCCAGGCGAGCGACGCCTACAGATCGTTTCTTGCCGGACTTGCATTCGGCACGCCCATCGGCGCAGTGGCGCTCGACCTGACGCATGCCCAGACTGAGCTGTTGGCGGGGCCGTCCAAGGGCCAGAGCATGCGCGTTTCTTACAGTAAGAACATTCTTAGTACGGGCAGCAATTTCGCGCTCGCGGCCTGCCGGTACTCGACCAAGGGCTTCCTGGATTTCAGCAATGCCATGCAGCAGTTGGATGCAGCCAAGCGGGGCTACGACGTGAACCAACTCTCGCGTCCGCGCAGCCGCCTCTCGCTTTCCGTCGACCAGAGCCTCGGCACGTGGGGCCAGATTGCGATCAGCGGCTACACGCAGGACTACTGGAACAGGTCGGGCACCGACGTGCAGTACCAGGCCAGCTACAGCAAGCAGGTCGGCCGCCTGAGCTTCGGCATCAGCGCCAACCGCAGTCGCAGCGGACATGGAGACATGATGAATCGCGTGCTGCTCACCATGAGCATTCCGCTGGGTGCGCTTGGTGAAGGGCCGCAACTTACTGCGCAGGCCGGCCGCGACCCTTACGGAAAAACCAACCAGCAAGCAACGCTCAGCGGAACCGCCGGTGAAGACCGCCAGTACGGCTACGGCGCGACTTTCGGGCGCGACGGCGCGGGCAAACTGTCGACGGCGCTCAACGGGCAGTACACGGGCCCCAGTGCGATGCTGATCGGCTCGCTGGGGCGCGGTGATGGCTATCGCAGCGCATCGTTCGGCATGAGCGGCACGGTGGTCGCTCATCCGGGCGGGGTGACCCTGACGCCTTACCGCGGCGAGACCATCGCCGTTATCAAGGCGCAGGGCGCGCAAGGCGCGAAGGTCGTCGGCTACCCCGGGCTGAGGCTCGACGCCAGCGGTCACGCGGTCGTGCCTTACCTGCGGCCTTACGAGCTGAACGAAGTGGCCATCGACCCCGTTGGCACGTCCATGAATGTGGAGCTCGGGGAAACCAGCCAGCAAGTGGCGCCGCGTGCCGGCGCTGTGGTGTACCTCAAGTACGGCACCCGCAGCGGGCGCGCGCTGTTGCTCAACGTGCGCCTTGACGACGGCAGCCCGCTGCCGTTCGGTGCGAATGTGGTGGGCGAAGACGGCAATACGGTCGGCGTGGCGGGACAGGGCGGGCAGTTGTATGTGCGGGTCAAGGAAGACACACGCCAGTTGGTTGTCAGCTGGGGCAACCAGGCGCGACAACGCTGTACCTTGGCGCTTCCGGCGCTGGCTCAACAAGCCGAACACAGCGCCCAAAACAACCACAACGACCAAAACGCCCGGAACGGCCAGAGCGGCCTTCTGAAACTGGACAGCACGTGCTCCGCCAGTCAGCGCTTTGCGAACGCCACGGCCGTCACTCCTGACAAGAAGTAGAGAACCATGAAGATCTGGACCGCGATACGAACCGTGCTGCTGCTGTGCGGAATCTGGGGCATGGCCGGCGCGGCCATGGCGACAAGTTGCATCTTCAACGATGGCAGCCGACCATCGAGCGGCTACATGCCGCTGCAGGTCGCCAACATCACAGTGGGCCGCGATGTGCCCGTGGGAACGGTGGTGTACCGGCAGCAATACAGGTCTGCCAAGCCCATCAATGTTCTTTGTGAATCAGGTCCCTTCACAGTCAAGATCAACTATTTCTATACGAGCGCTCCCAGGCCCTTGAGCAGCTGGTCAACGGGGCCCTATGCGGGCAAGGTCTATCTGACCGATGTCGCCGGCATCGGTGTGGTCTACCAAAACAACCAAGGCGTGGCACCTGTCACGACGGGCCCGTTTCCGTTCTGCACAACCACTCCGAACTGCACGGTTTACTTCGACAACGTCTCCAACTTCGAACTGTTGTTGATCAAGATCGGTGACGTTTCCCCAGGCACCATTCAGGGCTCGAATCTGCCGACCGTCGAAAACTCCATGAACATCGGCAACACGTCGGTGCGCGGTTTCTGGATGAGTGTCAGCGGAACGATCAATATCGTTGCCCAGACGTGCACCACCCCGGACCAGACGGTTGCCATGGGATCGCAGAGGGTGAGCGACTTCAAAGGCGTGAACACCTCGACACCCTGGAAGAATTTTGTCGTGTCCCTGAGGAACTGCCCTGCGTTCTGGGGTTCGTTCGTCAATGCCGGGCCTTCCTGGATAGCGGACAGCGGCGACAACCCATCAGCCACGACCAGAGCTGGCACGAAGGTCAGCAATTCGGTGGCGGTGCGTATCGATCCGGTAAGACCGGCGGTGGACTTGACCAACGGCATTCTGAGCATCGACCCTGCCGGGGCAGGAAAGCTCGCCGCCGCGACGGGAGTGGGCATACAGATCGGCAGCAGGGCAGGTGAACCCGTGCAGCTGTCGAGTGAGCGCGCCACTGGTCTTGGTTTGCTGCCCACCTCTGCCAGCTACGACATTCCTTTCAGTGCCAGGTACATCCAGACCGCGGCGAAGGTGACGCCGGGGCCGGCCAACGCGTCCGCCACTTTCACCATCATCTACAACTGAACTGTATGGGGTGAGGGCGCGGCTTCGGCGTCCGCCGCGTCCATGGCGCGCTTCTTCAGCCAGCCGCCAAGTTCTTTCTTGCCCTTTGCATTGGCCGTGCGCCAAGCTTCGCGCGCTGCCGCGATGAAGCGCTCTTCCGCTGCGTCGCGGACTTCGGAGGCGCGCTCCTGTTCATCGAGCCAGCCTGGCCCCACGCTGCAGTGCTTTTCGATCTGCCTGGCCAGGTTGTCGCCGATGGGGCGGGAATTCTTGATCTGGCTCCACATGCTCGGGGATATTTCGATCTTCCTGGCAAATGCTTGGTCGAGCCCTTTGGCAGGAAGGCCGGTGGCAACGGCCTCTTCGAGAAAGCGACGATGCAGCGCGAGGGCATTGCGACGACGCGCGACGGTGGTATTGGGCACTGTTCAAAAACAACAACAAGACGACAAAGATTGTCCCGGTTGTTGACGGTCGCGTAAACACTATTTACAGTCATCTTCAATCGCGGTCCAGCCGCAAACCTTTCCAGCCCTTACAGCCGACATCGGCAATTCTTTATTCAGGAACCATCGTGAACACCGCATTGAACCTCACCAGCATTCGACCCGCCTCGGGCCGATCGCTCGTGCGCGTCCTGGCATGTGGTGGTTTCGACAGCATGCCGTCGGTCCGAACGAACAAGCACCAGAGCCACGTGTATTTCGCGAACCCCGCAGCCAGCCTGCGCATTGGAAAACTCGAGGATCAGGTGCTACCGGGTGGAGGTTGCGCATAGGCGCAAACCTTCCAAGCTCTCTCATGCAGAGGCCCGGACACCGAAAGGTTCCGGGCCTTTTTGTTTTTTGCTTTGCACTTGTGCCTTGTTTGCCATTTCGGGTGTGCCTTCACCACACCGCCAGGGCCCACCGCGTAGACGGTCTGGCGGGATGTGCAGGAACTGATCACTCCTGTGCAGCGACGTCGTACGGGGCAGCGCCCAGCGCGCTGCCCGTCGCGTGAGGACACAACCGAAATGGAAGAGGGCACTGCTTTTTTAGACCCGCGTTAGCTCAATGGATCAGAGCACTTGCCTACGAAGCAAGGGGTTGCACGTCCGAGTCGTGCACGTGGGGCGACGTTTTACTGTTTGCTGTCACACACAAAGGAGAGTCACCATGCGCAAGCGCAACAACCCGATCCGGATGATCACCGTGCGCCCGGCACCGCCACGCAGGCGCCTGGTGGTCGCGCTGGCCCAACGCTTCGGCATCGTTGCCGATGCGCGACGCGCAGCGGAAGCCGCGCCGAATTTCCCTGGCGGCGAACCGCCATTCGACGGTGTAGACCTCGACCAACGCGTGCGTGCGTCGGGCGAGTGGTAGCTCGATTCGTTCGTTAACTCCGCTCTATTCACTTTTCATTTCCAAGACCATCGCCACGAAAGGAGGCGAGACATGCAACCACACGTCCTGCAACTCGACATTCAGGGCACGCCGCAGGCCTGGATCTCGCTGGAGCAGGCGGTGTTGCACTACGCCACCGGTTCCGTGGCGTGGGAAGACGGCGACCTGCCGCTGGCCACGCTGCGCGGCGGCTTCAACGTGGCGCGCGGTGTGCAGTCGCGCATCGACGTGGCGCCCATCATCGCGTTGAGCGGTGCATCGAAGATCAACCTCTTCGACGTGGTTCCGAGCGTCACCAAGGCCAAGTTGCTGCGGCGCGATCGCTACACCTGCGCGTACTGCGCGGAGGTGTTCCATGACCGCGATCTGCAATGTGAACACGTAGTGCCCGAGTCACGTGGCGGACCCTGGGCCTGGACCAACCTCGTGAGCGCGTGCGCTGTCTGCAACAACCGCAAGGCCGCGCGCACGCCGGAAGAGGCGGACATGCCGCTGGTCTACCTGCCGTACGTGCCGAGTCGCTTCGAGAACTTTTTGCTCGAAGGCCGCAACATCCGTGCGGACGTGCACGAGTGGCTGTCGAGGCGCCTGCCCAAGGGCTCGCGGCTTCAATGAAGGCGTGGCTTTGACGTCGGCCTGCGCCCATGAAAAAAGCCCGCTGTCTTTCGGACGGCGGGCTTTCTCGTCGGTGAGAGATGCCAGGTTGTCAGCGTCCCACGCCGAAGAAGCGGTAGGCGATGACGCCTGCGGCAGCAATGCCGCCGACGACGACAAGGAGCACCCTGGTTGCACGGCCGCCGCCTCGCTTCGAGCGGGGCCAATGGTCGGGCCCGATCAGGTCGATGGGTACCGTGGGTTTGCCTATGTCGGACGCCTTTTGCATGGGAGGAAATATAGCTCACGCGTGTATGCATATCGCCAGGCCCGTTGACTCCGTGGTCTTTGAACATCAGCGCTCAGCGCCGGGCGCGGTTGAGCCAAAGTCCGCACCAGAACTGTGAAAGATCTCCATATGAACAAGCAAGACATCTTCGAGAGTTTGATTCGCGCCCTCGACAGCTGGGTTCGCAACGCGTCCGCCGCGCAGCTTTGGCAAGTGCATGAGTCGGGCGGCCTTGGTGCGCTCATCGACGCGGATGAAGAGGTCGTGAGAGTGCGCATTGCGCTCGATGGTCCGCGTGATGCGTTGTCGACCTTGGGCAAGACCGATGGGCGCTTGCCGGTGACCGAAGCGTTTCTCGGGGCGAGCGCTGCCGCATGGGGCACGCCGCCTGCACAGGGAAGCGTGGAGCGGGCGCAGTGGTTCATGTCCAACGCGTTGGCGCAGGCGCACGCACGGCAATATCTGATGGCGGAAGTGAAAGAGCGTCGTGATCTGCTGACGCGGTGTGTCGACGACTGGATCGCGCGGTCGGTCGAAGCACAATGAAAAAAGCCCGCTACCGGTGAGGTAGCGGGCTTTTCAGCGTTTCCGCAATGTTGGTTGGTGGGCCCTGAGTGACTCGAACACTCGACCTACGGATTAAGAGTCCGCTGCTCTACCAACTGAGCTAAGAGCCCTTGCTTAGAAAGCGTTTAGTGCTATCTGGCAAGACCACGAGTATATCCCAGTTTTTGAGCTTGTCCAAAAAATTTGTAGTCGGACCGTTAGGATTCGTCATCAACGCAGGGCACCGCCCTTCAACCAGGAGAATTTCGATGAGCGACGCAAGCACCACGCCCCATGTCTTGATCACCGGCGCCGCAGGCGCATTGGGCCGCGCCGTGGCCCAGCACTTTCTCGACCAAGGCGCGCGCCTTGCGTTGGTCGATCATCATGCAGGCCGGCTCGCCGAAGTCTTTCCCGGTCTCGACAACTCGCAGCACCTGTTGATGGCCGGCGACGTGACATCGGCATCGAAGATGGCAGGCCTCGCGCAGCAGGCGCTCAAGTCCTTCGGCCGCATCGATGCGCTCGTCCACATCGCGGGTGGCTTCGAGATGGGTGAGGCCACGCATGCGCTCACGCGCGAGAGCTGGGACCGCATGATGAACCTGAACGCGTGGTCGTTCGTGGCGGTAACGCAAGCGGTGCTGCCCGCGATGATCGAGCGTGGCGCGGGCAGCGTCATCGCCGTCACGGCGAAGGTGGCTGCGCGTGGCGTGCCGGCAATGGCGGCGTACATCGCGTCGAAGAGCGCGCTGCAGCGGCTGGTCGAAGCCATGGCGGCAGAAGCGGCGCCGCATGGCGTGAACGTGAACAGCGTGGCGCCCAGCGTGCTCGACACGCCTGCCAACAGGCAGGCGATGCCCGATGCCAATCCGGCCGAGTGGGTCTCGACCTCGGTCGCGGCGCAGACCATCGGCTTTCTTGCTTCTCCGGCAGCCGCCGCGCTGCACGGCCAGCACCTCGCGCTGGACAGCTGAGCCTCCAGAAAAAAAGGCCCTGGCAGATGCCAAGGCCTTTTTCGTATCGGTTGGTGGAGAGGATGAGGATCGAACTCACGACCTCCGCATTGCGAACGCGGCGCTCTCCCAGCTGAGCTACCCCCCCAACGCAGGGCGGATTCTACTCAGAACTCCTGTTTTGGCGCATGCCGGCGTGCCAAGATGCGCGGCTCGCGAAACACGGAGAAAAATCGCATGGCTTCGTTCGATCCTGCCTGGCTGGAAGGCATGTACAACAACCTCGCCCGGGTAAAAGACCACCCCGCTTACTTCGCGCGCTGGGCGAGCGAGTCGGCCGCCGCGCGCGACGTCCTGGACGCCCGCATCGACCTTCCTTACGGCGACGGCATCAACGAAACCCTCGACGTGTTCCTGGCGCCGGTGCCCGACGCGCCGGTGCTGGTCTTCATCCACGGCGGCTACTGGCGCGCGATGGACAAGAAAGACCATTCCTTCATCGCACCCACCTTCAACGACCGCGGCATCTGCGTGGTGCAGCCCAACTACGCGCTGTGTCCGGGCACGCCCGACGCGCCGGTGACGGTGGCCGGCATCATGTTGCAGATGGTGCGCGCGCTCGCGTGGACCTGGCGCCACATCGCCGAGTACGGCGGCGATCCATCACGCATCACCGTGGCGGGCCATTCAGCCGGCGGCCACATGGCGGCGGCGTTGCTGGCCTGCGACTGGAAAGCGGTCGCGTCCGACCTGCCCGCGCAGCTCGTGCGCAGCGCGCTGTCCATCTCGGGCCTCTACGACCTGCGCCCGCTGCAACGCACGCCTTTCCTGGAGCGCACGCTGAACCTGAGCGACGCCGATGCCCTGCGCGCGAGCCCGGCGCTGTGGCCGGCGCCCCAACGCGGCCAGCTCTATGCAGCCGCCGGTGGCGAGGAGAGCGAGGAGTTCATTCGCCACAACGCCCTGATCCGCGACGCCTGGGGCCGCAATACCGTGCCGGTGTGCGAGGTACTGCCGGGGCTTGACCACTTCGGTGTGGTCGAAGCACTCGCCGATCCGGCGCACGCGCTGCACCGCCACGCGGTGCAACTGCTCGAAGCCTGACGACGAGCGCCCGGCGAACCCGCGCCGGGCGGGCTTACATCAGCAGGTGTTCGCCCGCGTTGTCACCGCCCAGGGTCACGTAGTTGACCTTGCGGATGTCCATCAGCGCGCGGCCACCGGCATAGCTGATGGAGCTCTGCACGTCCTGCTCCATCTCGACCAGCGTGTCCGCCAGCTTGCCCTTCACGGGTTCGAGGATGCGCTTGCCCTCGACGTGCTTGTACTCGCCCTTGTTGAAGTCGCTGGCCGAACCGTAGTACTCCTTGAAGAGCGCGCCGTCGACTTCCACCGTCTTGCCCGGCGACTCTTCATGGCCCGCAAACAGCGAGCCGATCATGACCATCGACGCGCCGAAGCGCACGCTCTTGGCAATGTCGCCGTGGTCGCGAATGCCGCCGTCGGCAATGATCGGCTTGGTCGCCACGCGCGCGCACCACTTGAGCGCCGACAGCTGCCAGCCGCCGGTGCCGAAGCCGGTCTTGAGCTTGGTGATGCAGACCTTGCCCGGGCCGATGCCGACCTTGGTCGCGTCCGCGCCCCAGTTCTCCAGGTCGATCACCGCTTCGGGCGTGCCGACGTTGCCGGCAATCACGAAGGTCTTCGGCAGCTTCTGCTTGAGGTAGCCGATCATGTTCTTCACGCTGTCGGCATGGCCGTGCGCGATGTCGATGGTCACGTACTCGGGCACCAGGCCTTCGGCCACCAGCGTGTCGACGGTGTCGTAGTCGGCCTTCTTCACGCCCAGCGAGATCGACGCGAACACCCCCTTGCCCTGCATGTCCTTCACGAACTGCACGTTGTCGAGGTCGAAGCGGTGCATCACGTAGAAGTAGCCGTTCTGCGCAAGCCACAGGCAGATCGACTCGTCGACCACCGTCTTCATGTTGGCCGGCACCACCGGCAGGCGAAAGCTGCGCTCGCCCAGCGTGACGCTGGTGTCGCACTCGGAGCGGCTCTCCACGCGGCACTTGCGCGGGAGCAAAAGGATGTTGTCGTAGTCGAAAATTTGCATGACCAGGCTCCAGTAAATATGGCCCCCCGGCTTGCCACTGCGTGTGCTTCGCCACCCCCCGAGGGGGAGGCTCGAGCCGCCTTGGGGCGGCCCGGCGGCGGCCGGGATCGTTGAAAGAAACGAATGAGCGCTTGGTCCGGCCGGTTTCCGCGGTGCGCCTTGCAAAAAAGACGCCCACAAAAAACCGGGCGCAAGAAACTTGGGCCCGGTGATTGAGTCTACGCGGTCTCGCGACGGCGGGTCTTCCGATTCTTCATATAACCCGCATACGCAGTGGTTTCTACAATCGCAGGATGTTGTTTAACGATCCCGCGGCTGACGCCCCCCTCCCGAATCCTTCGGACATGCCGCTGCTGCACAACCTGAACGCGGAGCAACTCGCCGCGGTCACGCTGCCCGAAGGCAACGCGCTCATCCTCGCGGGCGCGGGCTCCGGCAAGACCCGCGTGCTCACCACGCGCATCGCATGGCTGCTGCAGACGGGGCAGGTCTCCGCCGGCGGCCTGCTGGCCGTGACCTTCACCAACAAGGCCGCCAAGGAAATGATGACGCGGCTGACGGCCATCCTGCCCGTCAACGTGCGCGGCATGTGGATCGGCACCTTCCACGGCCTGTGCAACCGCCTGCTGCGCGCCCACTGGAAGCTGGCCAACCTGCCGTCGACCTTCCAGATCCTCGACACGCAAGACCAGCTGTCGGCCATCAAGCGCCTGATGAAGCAGTTCAACGTCGACGACGAGCGCTTTCCCGCCAAGCAGACCCAGTGGTTCATCGCCGGCGCCAAGGAAGACGGCCTGCGCCCCGACGCCGTGGAAACGCGCAACGAGGACGACCGCAAGAAGGTCGAGCTCTACCGCCTGTACGAAGAGCAGTGCCAGCGCGAAGGCGTGGTCGATTTCGGCGAGCTCATGCTGCGCAGCTACGAGCTGCTGCGCGACAACGACCCGGTGCGCGAGCACTACCAGCGGCGCTTTCGCCACATCCTGATCGACGAGTTCCAGGACACCAACCGCCTGCAGTACGCGTGGATCAAGATGCTCGCCGGCAACACCGTCGCGGGCCATTTCACGCCGGGCAACAACAGCGTGATCGCCGTGGGCGACGACGACCAGAGCATCTACGCCTTTCGCGGTGCGCGCGTGGGCAACATGACCGACTTCGTGCGCGAGTTCGACGTGCGCCACCAGATCAAGCTGGAGCAGAACTACCGCAGCTACAGCAACATCCTCGACTCCGCCAACGAGCTCATCAGCCACAACAAGAAGCGCCTGGGCAAGAACCTGCGCACCGACCAGGGCCCCGGCGAACCGGTGCGCGTGTACGAGTCGCCGACCGACCTGGCCGAGGCGCAGTGGATGGTCGAGGAAATGCGCCAGCTCGCGCGCGACGGCTTCGACCGCAAGGAAATGGCCGTGCTCTACCGCAGCAATGCGCAGAGCCGGGTGATTGAAACTGCGCTTTTCAACGCCTCGGTGCCGTACCGCGTGTACGGCGGCCTGCGCTTCTTCGAGCGCGCCGAAATCAAGCACGCGCTGGCCTACCTGCGCCTGCTGGAGAACAAGGACGACGACACCAGCTTCCTGCGCGTCGTCAACTTTCCGCCGCGCGGCATCGGCGCGCGCACGCTCGAAACCCTGCAGGACGCCGCGCGCGCGGCCAACCGCTCGCTGCACGACGCGGTGAGCGCGGTCGGCGGCAAGGCGGGCGCCAACCTGACGGGCTTCGTCGCCAAGATCGACGTGCTGCGCGAGCAGACGCAGGGCGTGAGCCTGCGCGAGATCATCGAGCTGGTGCTCGACCACAGCGGCCTCGTGGAGCACTACAAGGCCGACCGCGAAGGCGCCGACCGCATCGAGAATCTGGAAGAACTGGTGAACGCGGCCGAAAGCTTCGTCACGCAAGAGGGTTTCGGGCGCGACGCCGTGGCGCTGCCGGTCGACGAGTTGCGCCAGTCGCCCGCGAGCCAGGGCATCGACCTGACCCGCCCGGTGATCGACGAGCCGCTCGCGCCCGATGCCGAAACCGGCGAAACGCTGAGCCCGCTGGCCGCCTTCCTGACGCACGCCGCGCTCGAGTCGGGCGACAACCAGGCGCAGGCCGGCCAGGACGCGGTGCAGCTCATGACGGTGCACGCCGCCAAGGGCCTGGAGTTCGACTGCGTGTTCATCACCGGCATGGAAGAAGGCCTGTTCCCGCACGAGAACTCGATGAGCGACTTCGAGAGCCTCGAGGAAGAGCGCCGCCTGATGTACGTGGCCATCACGCGCGCCCGCAAGCGCCTGTACCTGAGCCATTCGCAGACGCGCATGCTGCACGGCCAGACCCGCTACAACGTGAAGAGCCGCTTTTTCGAAGAACTGCCCGAAGGCGCGCTGAAGTGGCTCACGCCCAAGAACCAGGGCTTTACGCCCTCGGCCTTCGGCTACGGCGGCGGCTACGGCAGCACGCGCGGTGGGGCAGGGGGCTATGGCGGCGGCAACGCCTACGGCGGTGGCACTAGCCGCGACAAGGACACCTTCGCCAGTCCGCCGGTGCCACCGCAGAAGACCGCGCCTTCGCACGGCCTGCGCTCGGGCATGCAGGTGTTCCACAACAAGTTCGGCGAAGGCACGGTCACCGCGCTGGAAGGCTCGGGCGACGACGCACGCGCGCAGGTCAAGTTCGCGCGGCATGGCGTGAAGTGGCTGGCGCTGTCGGTGGCCAAGCTCACGCCGATCTGAAGTTGCTACTAAAGCTATAGCTAACAACTCAGGCAGGGCGTGCGCAAAGGGCGCTTTTGACCTGAACCGCCGTACACTCCGCACTCGCCAAACAAGGGGAGTCAGGGATGTGGTTCATTGGCATCATTGCCGGCCTGTTCATCGGTGCGCTGTTCGAGTCGGTGCCCGTGGCGCTGGTGCTTGCGGTGGTCGGCGCGTTCGCGTTGCCGAAGCTGTTCGGCAAGAAGAAAAAGTCCGAGCCGCATCGCACCGAGGCTGAGCGCGCGACCGGCTCGCTCGACGCCAACGCCCAGGCCATCGCCGCCACGCCGGCCCCGCAAGGCGGCATGCTGAAGCTGCAGCAGCGCGTGTCGGAGCTCGAGCAGCGCGTCGCCTCGCTCGAACGCCGGCTGGCGCAGGGCGCGCAGGGTGCGCAGGCCGAGGCCGCCGAAATCGAGCCTTCAGCGATCCCCGAACTGATTCCCGGCGAGCTCGCCACGTCGGTGGCCGGCAAGCCATTGACCGACGCCCCCTCGCTCCCCGTCGCGACCCTCGAAGGCCGTGCCGAAGAAATTGCCCAGGCCCGCCTGTCGCGCATGCAGTCGACGGTGGCCGCGGCACAGGAGCCGGCTGCCGTTCAACCGACGACGGCTCCGCAGCCTCAACCCGTCGCCGTCGCAGCCACACCGCCGGTTGCCAAACCCGCAGCCACCCCGACGTCCACGCCCGCGGCCGCACCCGCACCGGTTCGCCGCCCCCCTGCGCCACCCCCGCCGCCAGTCCCGCTGCGCGACCGCCTGCCCGCACCCATCGCCAACCTGATCTTCGGCGGCAACACGCTGGTGAAGCTCGGCGTGCTCATCCTGTTCCTCGGGCTGGCCTTTCTGCTGCGCTACACGGCCGAACGCGTCACCGTACCGATCGAGCTGCGCTATGCGGCGGTGGCGCTGGTGGGCGCGGGCCTGCTGGTGCTGGGCTGGCTGCTGCGCCACAAGCGCGCGGGCTATGCGCTGATTCTTCAGGGCGCCGGCATCGGCGTGTTCTACCTGACGACGCTGGCCGCCATGAAGCTCAGCGGCCTGCTGCCGGCGAGCATCGGCTTCGCCTTCCTGTTCGGCGTGGCCGTGCTGAGCGCGGCGCTGGCCGTGCTGCAGAACGCGCCGCTGCTGGCCATCGTGGCCGCGCTCGAAGGCTTCGCGGCACCGGTGCTCGCATCGACCGGTTCCAACCAGCCGGTGGGCCTCTTCACCTACCTGCTGGTGCTGGACGTGGGCATCGTGCTCATCGCCTGGTTCAAGGCGTGGCGCGTGCTGAACCTGATCGGCTTCGTCGGCACCTTCACGCTGGCCGCGGGCTGGGCGCACAAGTACTACACCGACGACCAGTACGCGACGGTGCAGCCATTTCTGGTGGTGTTCTTCCTGCTGTTCACCGTCATCGGCCTGCTGTTCGCGCGCCGCACCCTGTTCGACGCGCCGGTGCAGCCCGCGCAGCCGCTGGCCAGCCGCGCGCTGGACACGCTGCGCCGCGCCGGCCGGGTCGACAGCTCGCTGGTGTTCGGCACGCCGATGGTCGCGTTCGGCATGCAGGTGCTGCTGATGCGTCCGTGGGAATACGGTACCGCGTTCTCGGCGATGGCGCTGTCGGCCTTCTACCTGGTGCTCGGGCGGCTGGTGTTCGCCACGCAGCCCAAGGGGCTGGCGCTGCTGGCGGAGGCCTATGCCATCGTCGGCGTGATCTTCGGCACGCTGGCCATTCCGCTGGGCCTCGAAGGGCAGTGGACGGGCGCGGCCTGGGCCGTCGAGGCGGCGGGCATGTACTGGCTGGGCGCGCGCCAGGGCCGCGTCTATGCGCGGGCCTTCGCGTTCGTGGTGTTCGCCGGCGCGGTGGTCAAGCTCCTCGAAGCCACGGGGCTCGACGCGGCGCCGGGCCATCCGCTGCTCGAAGGCTCTTTCATCGGCCCCGTGCTGGTAGCTGTGAGCGCCTTCGCGATGTGGGCCATCCATCGCCGCGCCAAGCTTGACGAGGGCAGGGGCGTGGAGGCCCTGGCCGGCATCGCCTTGCCCTGGCTGGCCATGGCCGCGCTCACGCTGCTGCCGTGGCAGTGGCTGGTGCCGCCCTGGGCCGCCGCGGCCACCGCGGTGCTGGCGTCGCTCACCTTCGCCGTGGCGATCCGCTTCGCCTTGCTGCCGTTGACGCATGTGAGCTTCGGCATGCAGGCGCTGTCGGTGGCGGGCTTCGTCGCCACGCTGCACGGCACCGGCGAAATGGTCGACGGCCAGGTGCTGCAAAGCGGCTGGCAGGGCGCGGCCGTGGCCTGCGTGATTGCGCTGAGCGTGCTCGGCAGCGCCGCCTGGTCGATGCTGCAGGCGCACCGCGCGGCGCTGGCGCGCGGCGTGCAGCCGGTGTGGTCGCTGGGCAATGTGGTCGGCGTGATCGCGGGCGTGAGCCTGCTGCACCTGGCGATGCTGTTCCAGCTGAGCCTCGCGCAGGCCGCGCTGCTGTGGCCGCTCACGGCGACCGTGGTGCTGTGGGTCGGGCTGCGCATGGCGCACTTTCCGCTCGCGGCGCTGGCCGGTGTGCTGCAGGTGATCGCCGCCGTGGCCTTCGGCATTTCCGCCGCCGATGGCGCTGGCGGTGCGAACGTGGTGCGGCCGGCTTTCGCCCACCTCGGCTTCTGGACGCCGGTGGTGCTGGGCCTGGCCGCCCTGCTGGCGGGCGACTGGCTGCGCGACGAGGCCCGTGCGGCTTTTTCCGGTGCGAGCGGGGCGGCGGGCAGCGCGCGCAAGCGCTGGGCCAACGCCTGGTGCGCCGTGCCGCCGGTGCTGTGGGCGCCGGTGGTCTGGGGGCTCGGCTGGTGGCTGTTCGGCACGCTCGACGAAACCGTTCGCGTGCTGAACCGCCATGGCCTGGCGAGCCACATTCCCGCGGGCGCGATGGCCGTGGTGCTGGTCACCTCGGTGCTGGCCGCCGTCGTGGCGCACCGGCGCGACTGGGCGCAGCTCGGCAAGGCGACGCTAGCCACGCTGCCGGCTTTCGGCCTGATCGCCGCCTATGGCATCGCGGGTGGCGCCACGCTGTTCTATGTGCCGTCGAGCGCGCTGGGCTGGCTCGCGTGGCCGCTGGCGCTGGCGTGGAACCTGCGGCTGCTGCACGCGCAGAGGCGGTGGTTCGGCGCAGCGGCGCTGACGCCGTTCCACGTCGCCGGTTTCTGGCTGTTCCTGGTGCTGGCCGCGCGCGAATGCCAATGGCAGCTGGGCCGCGTGGGTGCAGAGTGGTCGAGCTGGCAGTTGCTGGGCTGGGCGATCGTGCCGGCGTTGGTGCTGTGGGCCTTGCGCTCGCGCGCGCTGCTGCGGCGCTGGCCGCTCACCGAGTTCCGCAGCGCCTACCTGGAGTTCGCGGCCACGCCGGTGGCGGTCTACGTGCTCGCCTGGGTGTGGGTGACCAACGCGGTGAGCCCCGGCGATGCGTCGCCGCTGCCTTATGTGCCGTTGCTGAACCCGCTCGAGCTGGCGCAATGGCTGGTGCTGTTCGCGCTGG
Organism: Variovorax sp. RCC_210; assembly: GCF_041355175.1. NCBI lineage: Bacteria > Pseudomonadati > Pseudomonadota > Betaproteobacteria > Burkholderiales > Comamonadaceae > Variovorax > Variovorax sp. RCC_210. The sequence continues at coordinate 106,151 of NZ_JBFUPJ010000001.1, forward strand.
TGCTGTGGTGGCGCGCGCTGCCGGCCGGCTCGTTCGCGCGCGTGGAACCGATGGTCGCCAAGGGCGCCGCCGGCTTCACCGGGCTGGCGCTGCTGACCGGCATGGTGCTGCGCACCTGCCATCACTACGCAGGCGTCGAGTGGCGCTTCGACGCGCTGTACGCCTCGTGGCTCACGCAGGCGGCGCTGTCGATCACCTGGGCGGTGTGCGGCGTCGTCGCCATGGTGCTCGGCCATTCGCGCCGGGTGCGCACGCTGTGGGTGGCCGGCGCGGCGCTGCTGGGCGTGGTGGTGCTGAAGCTGTTCTTCGTCGAGCTGGCGGACCGGGGCGGGCTGTTCCGCATCGTGTCGTTCATCGGGGTGGGGGCCTTGCTGCTGCTGGTGGGCTACTTCGCGCCCGTGCCGCCGAAGAAGGAGGACGAAAAGAAAGACGACAAAGAGATGCCAGAAGTGCCGGAGCCGAAGGCGCCAGCGGAAGGCGGTGCGGCATGAACACGCAGGCGATGTGGACCCTTCGCGCAGGCGTCGCGCTGGTGGCCGTGGCCAGCGGACTCGCGAGCGCACAACCCGCGGCGACCGCCCTGACCGCGCTGACCGCGCCGATCACGCTGCAGGGCGCCGGCCCCTACCACCGGCTCACGCTGCCGCTGGCCCTCTACGGCCGCGCGGCGTACACCGACTTGCGAGACCTGCGCGTGCACAACGCCGCCGGGCATGCCGTGCCCTACGCCTGGCTGCGCAACGAGGCCGCCGCGCCGCGCACGGCCTCGCGCAACGTGCCGATCTTTGCCTTGCCCGGCAGCAGCGCCGCGTCGGGCGACGCCGCGCTCGCGTTCTCGGTGCGCGCCGACGGCTCGCTGTTGCTCGAAACAAAAAATGCCGCGGCCAGGACCGGCGATGCGGTGCAGTGGCTCATCGACGTGAGCCAGGTCAAGGGCAGCCTGTTGCAGGCCCGCTTCGACATCGCGCCCGATGCGCGCGGCCTGTTCGCCTTTCGCCTGGAAGCCAGCGACGACCTGCGCCAGTGGCGGCCCGTGGGCGGCGAAGAGCAATTGGTGCGGCTGGCCCACGGCGGCCAGACCATCGAGCGCCTCGCGGTCGACCTGAACAACCTGCTCACGCGCTTCCTGCGCCTGCGCTGGAGCGACCCGAAGCAGGGCGCCACGCTGACCGCCGTGGGCATCGACAGCGTGCAAGAGGTAGAGCCCGTGGCGCCGCTCGAATGGTCCGCCGCGCTCCGGCCCGAACGCTGTGCTGCCGACTATTGCGACTATGTGCTGCCGCGCGGCTTGCCGGTGCAGAGCCTGCGCATCGACCTGGCCGACATCAACACGCTGGCGCAGGTGGGCGTCTCGGGCCTGTCCGACTCCGTGGCGGCGCCTGCAGTGGCGCAGCAGCCGGTGCCGCGCAATCCGCTGTACGCCCTGCGCCACCAGCAGCGCAGGCCGGTGGTGCGCAACGCGGGGCCGGACGAGGCGCCGCTGGTCGATGCCGTGGTGTACCGGCTGGCGCAGGCCGGCGGCGAGGCGCGCTCGCCGCTGCTGGCGCTCGACGGGGCGGTGTACGCGCGGTTGCGACTGCGCACCGCGGGGCCGATCAGTGTTCTGGGCGCGACGCCGCCGAGCATTGCCGTGGGGGCGGTGCCGCGCGCGCTGGTGTTCCTGGCGCAGGGGGCGGCACCTTTTTCGCTGGCGTGGAGCGCCGCGCCGCAGGCGAATGCCGCAAGTCCCGTGGAAGGCAGCGTGCCCGGGGCGCCGCTGGCGCTGTCGACGCTGATTCCGGGCTATGCCGCGGACAAGCCGGTGGTGGCGGACGGTGCGTCGGTGGCGTTGCCCGTGGCTGCAGTCAATGCGGCCGCTGCTGCGGTTGCCGCCGCGGTGCAGGCACCGGTCCCCGCGCAGGTGGCGTCGCGCAAGTGGTGGCTGTGGGGGGCTTTGGGCGTCGGCCTGCTGCTGCTGGCCGGAATGGCGTGGTCGCTGTTCGCGAGCCTGCGCAAGGACGGGGCACCGCCGGCGGGCTGAGGCAAAGCCCGATCCTGGCGGCCCCGGTCAGGATCAGTTCGGCTCGAAGGTGTCGCGGAAGGTGAACCAGGTCGAGCTCAGCGACATGGCCGCCAGCACCAGCGCCGTGCCCACGATCAGCACGTTGCCGACCGCCAGCGCGGCGCCGCCCGAGCCCAGTGCGCCCACGCCGATCAACAGCGTGGCGACCAGCCCCATGCCGATGCCGGCGATCAGGAACACGCCGAACCACGCGATGCCGAACAGCGCATAGGCGCCGAAGTTGCGAAACAGCGCCACGATGCTGAAGAAGATGCTCTTCACCGGCTCCACCCGGTGCCAGTGCACCAGCGCCGGGGCGTGCCACATGGCCAGCGACAGCGGCAGGTTCAGGCACATCAGCAGCATGCGGGCGAGCTGGAAGTCGCTGCTGGCGATGACCTCGGGCGTGAGCGGGTCGTCCAGCAGGTAGGCGCGGGCGAGCTGGCCGCCGTCGACCAGCGTGGTCACCATCACGGCCAGCACGAAGTACACGGCGGAAATTACGCCCAGCACCACCAGCGAGCGCCATTCGGTGCGCATGGCGCTGAACACGGCCACGAACATCGCCGAGCCGGTGGGTCGCTGCGTGTCGCCCGCGCGGCCGACGCCTTCGGCGTTGTCCGTGTACGCCACCGACGTGGCGACCATGAGCCCCAGCGTCATGAAGGGCACCAAGCCGGGCGCCAGCAGGCTGCCGAGGATGGGCACGATCGACATCGTCGAGATGACCGCCATCAGCAGGAAGAACAGCGAGATGAAGGCCAGCGGTTGACGCCAGAAGGTCTTGAGTCCGAGGCGGACCCAGGCGGCGCCGGTTCGCGCCGGCACGAGGTTGAGTTTCATGTGTTGCGGTCAGGCCGCCATGGCCGGCTCTAGCGCCTGGGCCATGGCATGCGGGTGGGAGGCGCGGTCGCGCAGCACGCGCTCGAAGTGCGCGGGGTCGTGGGGCTTGAGCATGCTTGCCTCGCGCGGCAGGTGGAAGTCCCACAGGCGCGAGATCCAGAAGCGCAGCGCCGCGGCGCGCAGCATGGCGGGCAGCAGGGCGCGCTCGGCGGCGTTCAGGGGGCGCACGGTTTCGTAGGCCGAGAGCAATGCGTCGGCGCGCTCGGCGTCGTGCCGGCCGCTCGGCAGGTCGATGGCCCAGTCGTTCAGGCACACGGCCAGGTCGAACAGCCAGGTGTCGGTGCCGGCGAAGTAGAAGTCGAACACGCCGGTCAGGCGGGGAGCATGGCTGTCGGCGTCGTCCGTGCCGTGGCCGGTGGCGAACATCACGTTGTCGCGGAACATGTCGGCATGCACCGGGCCGCGTGGCAATGCCGCGTAGGCCGACGACTCGGCCACGTGGTTCTGGTAGGCCAGCTCCGCGCGCAGCAGGTCGGCCTGCGCTTCCTCGATGTAGGGCAGCACCACGGGCACCGTGTCGTTCCACCAGGGCAGGCCGCGCAGGTTGGGCTGGGTGCGCGGAAAGTCGCGCCCCGCCAGGTGCATGCGCGCCAGCATGGCGCCCAGCTCGGCGCAGTGCGCGGCGCCGGGGGCGAGTTCGCTGCGGCCCGAAAGCTTCAGCACCACGGCGGCCGGCTTGCCGGCCACGGTGTGCAGCAGGTCGCAGTCGGCCTCGGCGGACTGCAGGGGCAGCTGGCCCTTTTTCGCTTTCTCGACCACGGGAGGCCCGGCCACGGGCGCGGGCACCGGCAGGCCGGCGCCGGCCAGGTGCTTCATCAGGCAAAGGTAGTAGGGCAGTTGCTCGGCGCTCAGGCGCTCGAACAGCGTCAGCACGAACTCGCCCGACTCGGTGGTGGCGAAGTAGTTGGTGTTCTCGATGCCGCCCTCGATGCCGCGCAGCTCGCGCAGCGGGCCCAGGCCCAGGCGTTGGACGAGCGCGTCTGCCTCGCCGAAACCGACTTCGGTAAAAACTGCCATGGGGGTGTTCAGCGGGGCGTTGCCGCGGCGGGCGCGGCAGGAACGCAAAGGGAAGCGAAAGCGAAGACGAGGGAGCGCACGGCCATCAGAACTTCATCACGTTCCACACGCGCGGGCCGTTGGCGCCGGTTTCCGAGGAGCCCTGGCGGCCGGTGGCCTGGTCGGCCGGCAGCACTTCGTAGCCCGGCACGTTCGACTTGGGCTTGACGTTGATGCTCTGCGTGCGGCCGCCGTAGCGGACTTCGTCGACCGAGGCGCCGCTGTCTTCGGTGTGGAGGTTCTCGACCTTCTGGTTGCGTCGGCCGTCGGCGGCGGACTGCTCCTGATTTGGTAGCGCCTGGGCGGGGGCTGCCGAAGCAGGTGCGGCAGCGGGTGCGGGCTGCTGCGCGTGCGCGACGCTCACGGCGGCAAGGGGGGCTGTGAAAGCCAGCGCCAGCAGGATGCGGCGGGCGACCAGGAGTGTGGAGCTAGGCATGGCCTGATTGTAGGCGTGCGCCTGCATTTGGCGCGTCGGTTGCCACCTCATGGCGTCGTGGTTCCGGGCGCCGCTTCGGGCACGGCAAAATGCCCCGATGACCGACAAGAAAACGCTGCTGCTCGTCGATGGCTCGAGCTATCTCTACCGCGCCTTCCACGCCATGCCCGACCTGCGGGCCGTGCCCGGCGACCCCAAGAGCCCGGCGACCGGCGCGATCCGGGGAATGATCAACATGATGACCGCGCTGCGCCGCGAGGTGCGCGCCGACTACGCAGCCTGCATCTTCGACGCCCCCGGCAAGACCTTTCGCGACGACTGGTACCCCGAGTACAAGGCCAACCGCTCGCCCATGCCCGACGACCTGCGCAGCCAGATCGACCCCATCCACGACGTGGTCAGGCTGCTCGGCTGGCCGGTGCTCAGCGTGCCCGACGTGGAGGCCGACGACGTCATCGGCACGCTCGCCAAGATCGCCGCCGCGCAGGGTGTGGAAGTGATCGTCTCCAGCGGCGACAAGGACCTGAGCCAGCTGGTGGACGAGCACATCACCATCATCGACACTATGAACGGCAAGCGGCGCGACGTGGCCGGCGTCACCTCCGAGTTCGGCGTGCCGCCCGCGCTCATGATCGACTACCAGACGCTGGTGGGCGACACGGTCGACAACGTGCCCGGCGTGCCCAAGGTGGGTCCCAAGACGGCGGCCAAGTGGCTGCTCGAATACGGTTCGCTCGACGCGCTGGTCGCGCGCGCCGCCGAGGTGAAGGGCGCCGCCGGCGAAAACCTGCGCAACGCGCTCGACAAGCTCCCGCTCAGCAGGCGCCTGGTCACCATTCGCACCGACTGCGACCTCGACGGCCACGTTGCCGGCCTGCCGTCGCTCGAAGGCCTGCCGGTGGGCGCGCCGCAGACCGTCGAGCTGAAGCCCTTCTACGAGAAATACGGCTTCAAGAGCCTGGTGAAGGGGCTCGAGGCGCAGGAAGTGCCGCCCGAGCTCATCGAGGAAAACCTGAAGAAGAAGTCGGCCGCGAAGGCCGACAGCGACCAGGGCGGCCTGTTCGACGAGCCCTCTGAAATCGACGCGCTCGAAGCCGCCGCGCCCGCCAGCAACCTGAAGTACGACACCATCACCACCTGGGAGCAGTTCGACGCCTGGCTCGCCCGGCTCGAGGCGGCCGAGCTCGCAGCGGTGGACACCGAGACCACTTCGCTCGACGAGATGGTCGCGCAGATCGTCGGCGTGAGCTTCAGCGTGGTGCCCGGCGAGGCGGCCTACATTCCGCTGGCGCACAACTACCCCGACGCGCCCGAGCAGCTGCCCATCGACGAGGTGCTCGCCCGGCTCAAGCCCTGGCTGGAAAACGGCGAGAAGAAAAAGCTCGGCCAGCACATCAAGTACGACCGCCACGTGTTCGCCAACCACGGCATCGAGGTGCAGGGCTACGCGCACGACACCATGCTGCAGAGCTACGTGCTCGAAGTGCACAAGCCGCACGGCCTCTCCAGCCTGGCCGAGCGCCACCTGGGCCGCAGCGGCATCTCCTACGAAGACCTGTGCGGCAAGGGCGCACACCAGATCCCGTTCAGCCAGGTCGACATCGCCAAGGCGGCCGAATACTCGTGCGAGGACAGCGACCAGACGCTCGACGTGCACAACACTCTGTGGCCCCAGCTGCAGAAGGACGAAAAGCTGCTGTTCGTCTACCAGCTCGAAATGGATTCGAGCGAGGCGCTCTACCGCATCGAGCGCAACGGCGTGCTGATCGACGCGCCCACGCTGGCCGCGCAAAGCCACGAGCTCGGCACGCGCATCATGGCGCTGGAGCAGGAGGCCTACGACATCGCCGGCCAGCCCTTCAACCTCGGTTCGCCCAAGCAGATTGCCGAGATCTTCTTCACCAAGCTGGGCCTGCCCGTGGTCAAGAAGACGCCGAGCGGCGCGCCCAGCACCGACGAGGAAGTGCTCGAGAAACTGGCCGAAGACTATCCGCTGCCGGCCAAGATCCTGGAGCACCGCGGCCTGTCGAAGCTCAAGGGCACCTACACCGACAAGCTGGGGCAGCTCGCCAACCCGCGCAGCGGGCGCGTGCACACCCACTACGCGCAGGCCGTGGCCGTGACCGGCCGGCTGAGCAGCAACGACCCGAACCTGCAGAACATTCCGATCCGCACGCCCGAAGGCCGCCGCGTGCGCGAGGCCTTCGTGGCGCCGGCGGGCCGCGTGATCGCCAGTGCCGACTACTCGCAGATCGAGCTGCGCATCATGGCCCACATCAGCGGCGACGAGTCGCTGCTGCGCGCGTTCACCGAAGGCATCGACGTGCACCGCGCCACCGCCGCCGAGGTGTTCGGCTCCACGCCCGACCAGGTGTCCAGCGAGCAGCGCCGCTATGCCAAGGTGATCAACTTCGGGCTGATCTACGGCATGAGCAGCTTCGGCCTGGCGAAGAACCTGGGCATCGAGACCAAGGCCGCGGCCTCGTACATCGAGCGCTACTTCGCGCGCTACCCGGGCGTGAAGGCCTACATGGACGAGACCAAGGCGCTCGCCAAGGAGCAGGGCTACGTGGAAACGGTGTTCGGCCGTCGCCTGTACCTGCCCGAGATCAACTCGCCCAACGGCCCGCGCCGCGGCGGCGCCGAGCGCGCGGCCATCAATGCGCCCATGCAGGGCACCGCGGCCGACCTGATCAAGCTGAGCATGGTCAAGGTACAGAACGTGCTCGACGAAGAAAAGCGCGGCACCCGGATGATCATGCAGGTGCACGACGAACTGGTGTTCGAAGTGCCCGAGGCCGAGGTCGAATGGGTGCGCACCGAGATCCCCCGCCTCATGGCCAGCGTTGCCGCGCTGAAGGTGCCGCTGCTGGCCGAGATCGGCGTGGGTCCCAACTGGGACAAGGCGCACTGACCGCACGCCAAGACGAGACAACCCATACAACCCGCACGCACATGAAATTCCCGCATCGCCAACTCCTCATCGCCGCTGTCTGCGCCGCCCTGGCGGGCACCGCCTTCGCCGCGCCCGACGCCGGCATCGCCTCGCTCGCCGCCAAGGAAAAGCCCGCGCTGCTCGACACGCTGAAGGAGCTGGTCTCCATCGAATCGGGCAGCCGCGACCTCGACGGGCTCGAGAAAATCTCCGACCTCATCGCAGGCAAGTTCAAGGCGCTGGGCGGCGAGGTCGAGCTGATCGACCCGAGCGCCGAGGCCTACCGCATGGAAGACACGCCCGAGAAGATGGGCCGCGTGGTGCGCGCCACCTTCAAGGGCACGGGCAAGAAGAAGATCCTGCTCATCGCGCACATGGACACCGTCTACACCATCGGCATGCTCAACAAGCAGCCGTTCCGCATCGAGGGCGACAAGGCCTACGGCCTGGGCATCGCCGACGACAAGCAGGGCATTGCCGTCATCACGCACATCGTGTCGATGCTGCAGCAGATGAAGTTCAAGGAGTACGGCACGCTCACCGTGCTGATCAACGGCGACGAGGAAATCAGCTCGCCCGGCGCGCGCGCGCTCATCACGCGCATGGGCGCCGAGCACGACGCCGTCATGTCCTTCGAAGGCGCCTACGTGAAGGACGACAAGCTCTCGCTGGCCACCGCCGGCATCGCCTCGGTCACGCTGCACGTGGCGGGCAAGGCCTCGCACGCGGGCTCGGCGCCCGAGCTGGGCGTGAACGCGCTGTACGAGCTGTCGCACCAGATCCTGCAGATGCGCGACCTGTCGGACCCGGCCACGGGCCTGAAGATGAACTGGACCATCTCCAAGTCGGGCAGCAACCGCAACGTGATCCCGGCCAGCGCCACCGCCGGCGCCGACGTGCGCGTGCTCAAGGTCAGCGACTACGACCGCATCGAGCAGCAGGTGAACGAGCGCGTGAAGAAGCAGCTGATTCCCGAGGCCAAGGTCGAGCTCAAGTTCGAGCGCCGCCGCCCGCCGCTGGAAGCCACCGACGCCTCGCGCGCCATGGCCGCGCACGCGCAGCAGATCTACAAGGAAGAGCTCGGCCGCCCGCTGGGCGCCGACGACAAGGCGGCCGGCGGCGGCACCGACGCGGCTTTCGCGGCGCTGAAGACCAAGGCGCCCGTCATCGAGCGCTTCGGGCTGCAGGGCTTCGGCGCGCACTCGGCCGATGCCGAGTACGTGCTGGTCGACTCCATCGAGCCGCGCCTCTACCTGGGCACCCGCATGGTGATGGACATCGCCCGCGGCAAGACCGCCCGCTGACCCGGCGCCCGCGATGCGCCTGCGCCACATCGAGGTCTTCAACGCGATCATGCTCACGGGCAGCGTGAGCGCGGCGGCGCGGCTCATCAACATCACGCAGCCGGCGGTGAGCCGCACGCTGCAGCACGCGGAAATGCAGCTGGGTTTTCCGCTGTTCCAGCGCGCCAAGGGCCGGCTCACGCCGACCACCGAGGCGCTCACGCTGTACCCGCACATCGAGCGGCTGTTCGCGCAGCTCGACGAGGTGCAGCGCCTGGCGGGCAACCTGCGCACCGCGGGCGACACCGGCGAGCTGCGCATCCTGAGCGTGCTGGCGCTGAGCTACGACATCCTGCCGCGCGCGCTGAAGGCCTTTCGCGAGAAGCACCCGGGCTACAAGATCACGGTCGAGTCGCTGCACTCGCCGCAGATCATGTCCGCGCTGCTGGTGCAGGAGGCCGACGTGGGCTTCGCGTTCAGCCCCGCGGTGCACCCTTCGCTCACGCAGGAGACGCTGGCCGACAGCCGCATGGTGTGCATCGCGCCCAAGGGCATGCTGCCGCGCGCGCTGGTGCGCAACGGCTCGGTGGCGCTGCACGACCTGGTGAAGCGCCCGGTGATCGGGCTGGACAGCCGCGACCCCGTCGGCACCAGCCTGAGCCAGGCCTGCCGGCAGGCAGGCGTGGGCTTCCAGCAGGCGGTGGTGACGGTGCAGACCTACCATGCCGCGCTGGCCATGGCGCACCACGGCATCGGCGTGGCGCTGGTCGACGGCTGCACCGCGCGCTCGGCCGACCGCGACAAGGTCGACGTGCTCACGCTGGAGCCGCACATTCCGGTGCCGATCCGCGCGCTGCGCTTCGCCGCCAAGCCCGACTCGGTGGCGGTGCGCGGCATCACGCGGTGCATGCAGCAGGCGATCGAGGAAACGATCTAGGCCGCCCGATGCAAACGGGCAAGACCGGGCCCATCGCGCCTCCTTCACAGCTTTCACAACTTTCACGGCTTCCAGAGCTGTCCCCGCTCGACCCCGCGGCCGCCGAGCCCTACTACCGCCAGATCTACGACCGCTTTCGCAACGCCATCGCCCAGGGCCTGCTGAAGCCCGGCGACCGCATTCCCTCGGTGCGCGCGCTGACCCGCGAACTCGGGCTGGCAAGGGGCACGGTGGACGCGGCTTATTCGCTGCTGGCCGCCGAGGGCTACATCCAGGCCCGCGGACAGGCGGGCACCATCGTGTCGCCCGACCTGCAGCCGCGCAGGCCGGTGCAGAGCAAGGCGCCGCGGCCCGACAGCGACGTGCCCGCGGCCAGCTACCGCCCCGACTCGGTGCTGCCGTTCCAGATGGGCCTGCCCGCGCTTGATGCCTTCCCGCGAAAGATCTGGGCCCGGCTGGGCGCGCGCTGCATCCGCGCGACGCAGCCTTCGGACATGGTGCATCCGGCCGTCTTCGGGTCGGCGCCGTTGCGCGCCGAGATTGCCGCCTACCTGCAGGTGGCGCGCGGCATCGACTGCGCGCCGTCGCAGGTGTTCGTGACCTCCGGCTACCGCCACACGGTGCAGCTGGTGGGCCAGGCGCTGCTGAAGGCGGGCGACCGCGTCTGGCTCGAAGACCCGGGCTACCCGCCCACGCGCGAGCTGCTGGCCGGCATGCAGGTCGCGGCCGTGCCGGTGCCGGTGGACCGCGACGGCATGGTGGTGGCCGAGGGCATCCGCCGGGCGCCCCGCGCGCGCGCCGCCGTGGTCACGCCTGCGCACCAGAGCCCGCTGTGCGTGTCGCTCTCGCTGCCCCGGCGCCTCGCGCTGCTGGACTGGGCCGCGCGCACCGGCGCCTGGATCGTCGAGGACGACTACGACGGCGAATACCGCTACGTGAGCCGCCCGCTGCCCGCGCTGAAGAGCCTGGACCGCGAGGGCCGCGTGCTCTACGCGGGCACCTTCAGCAAGGTGCTGTTTCCCAGCATCCGGCTGGCCTACCTGGTCGTGCCGGAAGCGCAGGTCGAGCGCTTCGAGCAGGTCATGCAGGTCTTCGCCGGCGGCAGCCCCGCGCTGACGCAGGCCATCGTCACCGCCTTCATCAGGGAGGGCCACTTCGCGCGCCACATCCAGCGCACGCGCACGCTCTACGCCGAGCGCCGCGCCGCCGCCATCGCGGGGCTGGAGCGCGTGCTGGCGCCCCATGTGCGCATCGATGCGCAGCCCGGGGGCATGCACCTGATCCTGCGACTGAAAGGCGAGCGCTCCGACCGGCGGCTGGTCGCGCGCATGCGGCAGGAAGGCCTCTACGCCGAGGCGCTGAGGGACTGGGCATTGACGCCCGAGGAAGGCGACCCGGCGCTGCTGCTGGGCTTCACGAACATCGATTCGATGCAGACGGCGCAGACGCTGGGCAAGCGCATCCTGCGCCTGCTGGAGCCCGGCAGCCAGAGCGCGGCGTGAGCGCGAGGGCCGTCGATCATGGCCCAGTAGCTAGAGCCGATCTTGGCCCTTCTTGCCTGGGCCAAGAAATCGGACGATAGCGTCCTTTCCAACCTGCATACGAAGGACTCGCCATGAGCAACCGCATCGACTACACCCAGGCCGCCCCCGAGGGCTACAAGGCATTCGGAGGCGTCTACGCCGCCCTGCAGAAAGGCAGCCTGCCCAAGGCGCTGGTCGACCTCGTCTACCTGCGCGTGTCGCAGGTCAACGGCTGCGCCTACTGCATCGACATGCATTCGCGCGACCTGCTCAAGGCGGGCCTGCCCGTCGACAAGCTCGTGCTGGTGCAGGCATGGCGCGAGTCGGGCGCCGTGTTCGACCCGCGCGAGCGCGTGGCGCTGGCCTGGGCGGAGAGCGTGACGCGCGTGGCTGACACCGGCGTGCCCGATGCCGACTACGAGGCCGCCGCCGCCGAGTTCAGCGACAAGGAACTGTCCGAGCTCACCTACGCCATCGGCCTGATGAACGCCTTCAACCGCCTGGGCGTGTCGTTCCGCGTGCCGCCCGCGGCCGCCAAGGCCTGAGCGCGCGGCACCCCATGGAGCCGTCGCGCATGGCATGGGCACTGGTCGGCTTGGCCGGCCTTCTGGAAATCGCGTTCGCCTTCGCCATGAAGGCGTCCGACGGTTTCACGCGCTGGGTTCCCTCGCTGTTCACGCTCGCTGCGGGCGTGTCGAGCGTGGTGCTGCTGTCGCTGGCGATGCGCACGCTGCCGATGGGAACCGGCTACGCGGTGTGGACCGGCATCGGCGCGGCCGGCAGCGCCATCGTCGGCATCGTGGTGCTGGGCGACTCGGCGGCGCCGCTGCGCCTGCTGTGCATCGCGCTGATCCTGGCGGGCGTGATCGGGCTGAAGCTGGTGTCGGGCGACTGAAGCGGGGCAGGGCGAGCAGGGCAGGCGGGCCGGTGGGGCCGGTGGGTCGTGCTTCAGGCCGCCAATGCCTGCGCGATGCGCTGCGCCGAGCCGAAGGCCAGCGTGAACCCCAGCGCGCCGTGGCCCGTGTTGAACAGCATGTTCGGCGGCGCGCTCTGCAGCCGTCCGATGATCGGCAGCCCCCTGGGAGTGGCCGGGCGCATGCCCGTCCAGGGGTGCAGCTGCTCCAGCTTCGATGCGTGCGGAAACACCGCGCGCGTGGCCGCGGCCAGTGTCTCGATGCGCGTCGCCGGAATGCTGGCGTCGTGCCCCACCAGTTCCGCCATGCCCGCCACGCGCAGCCGCGAGCCGATGCGCGCGAACACCACCTTGCGGGCGCTGTCGGTCACGTTCACGGTTGGTGCGGCGCCCGGCGAAGGATCGACCTCCACCGTGATGCTGTAGCCCTTGAGCGGGTACACCGGCAGGTAAGCGCCCAGCGCGCGCCCGAGCGTGTGAGACGCCGAGCCCAGCGCCATGACGAACGCGTCGGCCTCCACGTCGCCAGTGCCGTCACCGTTGCTGGTGCGCACCGCCGCAATGTGGTTCCCGCTGCGCGCAAAGCCGTGCACGTCGGTGCCCAGCATGAAGCGCACGCCGCGCGCGCGCAGCGCCCGCAGCAGCTCGCCGCACACCTTCAGGCAATCTGCCGCGCACTCGCTCGGCGTGTACACGGCGCCCGCCATCTGGCCGCGGTAGCTGGCCAGCGCGGGTTCGATGGCGATGCATTCCTCTGGCGTCACCAGCCGCTGCTCGCTGCCCATGGCGCGCTGCAGCTCCAGCTGCGCGCGCGCGCCTTCGAGCGACGCCGCGCTGGCGTACAGCACCAGCTTGCCGGTGGCGGAAAAGTCGCAGTCGGGCGCGATGTCGGCCTGCATCGCCTCGAAGCCGGCGCGGCTCTCGGCGGCCAGCGCCAGCAGCCGGGCCGTGGTGTCGCGCGAGGTCTGCGCGTTGCAGGCCGCGAGAAATTCCATGCCCCAGCGCCACTGCAGCGGATCGAGCTGCGGCCGCAGCTTGAGCGGCGAAGTGGGCGAGAACAGCAGCTTGGGCAGCTGCTTCCAGATCGACGGGTCGGCCAGCGGCTGCACGTACGAGTAGCTCAGCTGCGCGCCGTTGCCGCCGCTGGCGCCCGCGCCGGGCGCGGCGCGGTCGATCACCGTGACCTGGTGGCCCTGGCGTTCGAGCTGCCAGGCGGTGGCGAGGCCCACGATGCCGGCACCGAGCACACACACATGCATGGGGCAACTTTCAGAAGGGAAGAGAAGGAAAGAGGGGGAAGCAAGAAGACAGAAGGACAGGCTTGACTGTAGGTTTGCGCCGCGCCCGGCGGAAATGCCAAAAGAAAGCCAGCCCATAACTTTTGGGTATGGGTCGGCGTTCTATTGGAATTGCCGGTTTGTGTCACTCCTTCTTACACTGGCCTTCCTGTTCAACGCAACCGACTGAAGGCTCGAATGAAACTCTCCGTCCTGATGGCATCCCTGGCTGCCGCGGTGCTCTTCACCGCTCCGGCGGCCCATGCGGCCGACACGCTGGCCAAGATCGCCGAGACCGGCAAGATCACGCTGGCCTACCGCGAATCGTCGGTCCCCTTCAGCTACCTGGACGGCCCCAACAAGCCGATCGGGTTCTCGGTGGAGCTCTCCAACGCCGTGGTCGAGGCGGTGAAGAAGAAGTTGAACAAGCCCAACCTGCAGGTCGCGCTGATGCCCGTCACCTCGCAGAACCGCATTCCGCTGATCACCAACGGCACCGTCGACCTCGAGTGCGGCTCCACCACCAACAACAGCGCGCGCGGCAAGGACGTGGCCTTCGCCATCAACCATTTCTACACGGGCACGCGCCTGCTGGTGAAGAAGTCCTCGAAGATCAAGGACTACGCCGACCTCGCCAAGAAGACCGTGGCCAGCACCACCGGCACCACCAACGCGCTGGTCATGCGCAAGTACAACACCGAGAAGAACCTCGGCATGGACATCGTGCTCGGCAAGGACCACGCCGACTCCTTCCTGCTGGTGGAAAGCGACCGCGCGGTGGCCTTCGCCATGGACGACATCCTGCTGTTCGGCCTGATCGCCAATTCGAAGGCGCCGGCCGACTACGAAGTGGTGGGCGAGTCGCTGCAGGTCGAGCCCTACGCCTGCATGCTGCCCAAGGACGACCCGGCCTTCAAGAAGCTGGTGGACGACACCTTCAGCGCCATGATGAAGAGCGGCGAGTTCGAGAAGCTCTACACCAAGTGGTTCATGCAGCCGATTCCGCCGAAGGGCGTGCCGCTGAACCTGCCCATGAGCGAGCAGCTGAAAGAAAACCTCAAGGCGCTGAGCGACAAGCCCGCGACCTGATACCGAAGTGACGCAAAGGACATCGCAGTGACGCACACCGTCGGCATCTTGGGGGGCATGGGCCCCGCGGCGGGCGCCGACTTCGTCCGGCTCTTCGTGCAGGCCTGCGCGCAGCAGATGCGCGCGCGCGGCGAGCCGGTGCGCGACCAGTCCTTTCCGGAGCACTGGCTGGCGCAGGTGCCGGTGCCCGACCGCACCGACGCGCTGGCCTCCACCGAGCAGGGCGCGCACCAGCCGCTGGAGCCCATGCTGCAGGCGCTGGGCCGGCTGGCCGCGCTGGGCAGCCGGGCCGTGGCCATCGCCTGCAACACGGCGCACGCCTGGCATGGCAGCCTGCAGGCGCGCTTTCCGCAGGTCGAGCTGCTGCACATGGCGCGCGAAACCGCGCGGCAGCTGGCCGAGCAGGGCGCGCGCGACGTGGCATTGATGGCCACCGAAGGCACCTACCGCGTGCGCCTCTATGAACAGGCGCTGGCCGAGGCCGGGCTGGGCTGCCACATTCCCTCCGTGGACGAGCGCCGCATCATCACGCGCGGCATCTTCGAGGGCGTGAAGGCCGGCAACATGCCGCTGGCCGCCCAATGCTTCTCCGACGTGGCGCTGCGGCTCGCCGAGCGCCACGGGCCGGTGACCATCATCATGGGCTGCACCGAGGTGCCGCTGGGGCTGCATGGCTTGCCCGCCGTGGCGGGGCTGGACCTGGTCGACCCGGCGCAGGTGCTGGCGGCGGCGCTGGCGCGCCGGGCCTACGGCTGAATCCGCCGATACCAGCCTCCGACCCCACCGAATTTCGGGGCATGCGGCCTCCAGCCGATTTGGCCTACATTGCGGCGTGCGTTTTTCGCGCCTCGCCCCTTGTGTCCTTTTCGATGCACCCACTGGAGCCTTTTCAATGTCCCTCGACGACCGCCGTTCCGACTTCGACTCGCTTCGCCCCGGCGACAGCACCGCGCAGGGCGCCACGCGCCGCACCGCGCTGAAGGCCGCCATCGGCGTGGGCTACGCGGCGGCCGTGATGCCCGTGGTGGCGCAGACCGCCATCGCCACCTCTTCCGAAGGCCTGACGGCCGGCCCCGTCAAGTACAGCGTGAACGGCTTCGACGTGCCCGCCTACGCGGCGGCGCCCGCGGGCAAGACCGGCCTGCCGGTCATCCTGGTGGTGCAGGAGATCTTCGGCGTGCACGAATACATCGCCGACACCTGCCGCCGCTTCGCCAGGCTCGGCTACCTGGCGATCGCGCCCGAGCTCTACGCGCGCCAGGGCGATCCGCGCGGCTACACCGACATTCCCAAGCTGCAGACCGACATCGTCACCAAGGTGCCCGACGCCCAGGTGCTGGCCGACCTCGACGGCGCGCTGGCCTATGCCAAGGCCCACGGCGGCGACATCACCCGGGCAGGCATCACCGGCTTCTGCTGGGGCGGGCGCATCACGTGGCTGTACGCGGCCACCGGCAAGGTGAAGGCGGGCGTGGCCTGGTACGGCCGGCTGGTCGGCCAGCCCGGCGAATTGCAGCCCCGGCACCCGGTCGACGTGGCCGCCAGCCTGCAGGCGCCGGTGCTCGGCCTCTACGGCGGAAAAGACCAGGGGATCCCCCTTGACACGGTTGATAAGATGAAAGCTGCTCTGGCCAATGGGACTCCGGCGGCCAAGGCATCGAGCTTCGTCGTGTACCCCGAAGCAGGCCACGCGTTCCATGCCGACTACCGCCCCAGCTACCTGAAGAGCGCTGCGGAAGACGGCTGGCAACGCGCCACGGCCTGGTTCAAAGCCAATGGCGTCGCCTGAACCCGGCGCTCTGTAGCCACCCCCGCCGAAGGCCGTCGAATGACGGCCTTTTCTCTTTTTATGAACGGACCACGGCTTCTGGAACAGTTCCAGCGGCCGTCCCTCTTGCGCAAGCAGCTATGAATTTGATAGTCATCATCGCGGCGACCCTGGTCTCCGGCATCGGCAGCGTCTGGCTCGCGGCCTTTCTCTTGAAGGTGGGCGTACGCAACGGCTCGGGCGGCGTGAACCCGCAGCACCTGCTGAGCCTGGCGGCCGGCGCGCTGCTCGCCACCGCCTTCATGCACCTCTTGCCCGAGGCCTTCGAAAGCCGCATCGAACCGGCGCTGCTGTTCGGCGTGCTGCTGTTCGGGCTGGTGTTCTTCTTCCTGCTCGACAAGGCCGAGCTGTGGCACCACGGGCACGAGCACCATCATGGCGACGAGAAGCCCGCGGCGGGACACGAAGGCCACGATCACGGGCACGACCACGGCCATGCGCACCACGGACATTCACATGACCACGGCCCCCGCACCGGCGGCTGGGCCGTGCTCACCGGCGACAGCGTGCACTGCTTCGGCGACGGCATCCTCATCGCCTCGGCCTTCACCGCCGACTGGCGCCTGGGCCTGGTGGCCGCGCTGGCGGTGCTGGCGCACGAGATTCCCCACCACATCGGCGACCTCGTGGTGCTGCGCCAGAGCTCGGCCAACCAGCGCGCGGCGCTGGTGAAGGTGTCGCTGGCGGGCACCATGACCGCGCTGGGCGGCATCGCGGGCTGGTGGCTGGTCGACCAGCTGCACAGCTGGCTGCCTTACTTCCTGGTGCTGGCCGGCAGCAGCTTCGTGTACGTGGCGCTGGCCGACCTGATTCCGCAACTGCAAAAGCGCCTGCCGGCACGCCAGACCGCCGCGCAGATCCTGTGGCTGGTCGCGGGCATCGTGCTGGTCACGGCCGTGAGCCGGCTGGCGCACGGCGAGCATGGGCACGAACACGGCCACGACGACCCGGGCCACGGCGAGCACGGGCACGTGCACAAGGACTGATCCAGCGCAAGCGGCGGTCGACGCTGCACTGAGACAAAAGCATCAGGTTCGGCCCACGGGCGCGCGGCGGGAAACTTTCCGACACCGACGCTGCGCCCCGGATGAGCCGCTGCGGCCCAAACAGGCGCACCATAGGGGGCCTGTCAGTCATCAGCCGAGGAACCCGATCATGAACAACATCGACGCCACCGCGCGCTCCGCCGCATCGTTGGAAGACGAGGACGACACCACGGACACCACGGACAACGCGCCCGCCGATGATTTCGAAGAACCCGAGAGCGAAGCGTCCGACGACCTGTCGGAGGAAACAGGCATCGACCTGACGGACGCGAGCGAGCTCGACGCCGACAACGTGCCGGCCGACGAGGAGTTCGACCGCGTCATGAATGCCCCGGACTGACTGCGCTCAGCTCGCGTCCCGCCGCGTGATCACCTGCCCGTTGCGCGCACCGCTGTGCACGCCGTGGCGCCAGGTGAGTGCACCGTTCACGATCACCGCATCGATGCCTTCCGCCGGCTGCGTCGGCGTTTCGTAGTTGGCCGTGTCGCGCACTGTCGCGGCGTTGAAGATCACCACGTCCGCGTGGTGGCCCGGCTTCAGCGTGCCGCGTTCGTGCAGGCCGAAGTTGCGCGCGGTGAGGCCCGTCATCTTCCACACCGCCGTCTCCAGCGGGAACAGCCCGATGTCGCGGCTGTAGTGGCCCAGCACGCGCGGAAAGGTGCCCCACAGCCGCGGATGCGGCTTGTCGCCCAGCGGAATGCCGTCGGAGCCGATCATGGTCTCGTCGAACGCGAGGATGCGCTGCACGTCGTCCTCGTCCATCATGAAATAGATCGCGCTGCCGGGCTGCAGCCGCTGCGCGGCTTCTTCGCCCGACACGCCCCATTCGGCCGCGATGTCCTTCAGGTCGCGGCCCGCGCACTCGGGGTGCGGCTCGCTCGACGCGATGAGCACGCGGCCTTCCATCATTCCGCGGTCGGTGCGGATCATGGTGGAGCCGGCGGTGTAGGGGTAGCAATCGAGCCCGATGCACTGGTGCTGCATGGCCTCCTTGATGAAGGGCAGCGTGACCTTGGTCTTGCCGAAGTTCTGCGTGTTCTGCACCTTGTGGTGCGACACCACCACCGGAATGTCGAGCGCGCGGCCGATGTGGAAGGTTTCTTCCAGCGACTCCATCACGCGGTCGCTTTCGTCGCGCATGTGCGTCACGTACAGCGCCTTGCGTGAACTGAGCGGGCGGCCGACCTCGATGATTTCCTCGGTCGTCGCCTTCACCGCCGGCGGAT
Organism: Variovorax sp. RCC_210; assembly: GCF_041355175.1. NCBI lineage: Bacteria > Pseudomonadati > Pseudomonadota > Betaproteobacteria > Burkholderiales > Comamonadaceae > Variovorax > Variovorax sp. RCC_210. The sequence goes on from NZ_JBFUPJ010000001.1 coordinate 124,645, forward strand.
AGAAGGTGCCGGTCGACAGCCCGATGGCGCCGGCCTGCATCGCCTCTTCGACCAGCGCCTGCATGGCGGCGATCTCGGTGGCGGTGGCGGGCCGGTCGAGGTCGGCCATGACCACCGCGCGCAGCGTCGAGTGCCCGACCATCGCGGCCACGTTCACCGAAGAGGGCGTGGCGCGCAGTGCGTCGAGGTAGGCGGCAAAGGTCGTGAAGCGGCCTTCCACCGGCGAGTCGAGCAGGCTCAGCGGCATCGGCAGGTCCATGTCCGTGCGCAGCGGCGCGGCGCTGATGCCGCAGTTGCCGGCCACCACCGTGGTCACGCCCTGCGACACCTTGAACGGCATCTGCGCCTGCGACAGCACGGCCTGGTCGTCGTGCGTGTGCGAGTCGATGAAGCCGGGCGCGACGATGCGGCCGGTGGCGTCGATCGTCTGCTCGGCCGTGTGGCCCGCGAGCTTGCCGATGGCGGCGATGCGCCCGCCCGTGATGCCGATGTCCGCATCGAAGCGGGGTGCCTTGGTGCCGTCGATGACGGTGCCGCCGCGGATGAGCAGGTCGTAGTGGGTGATGGGTTCGGTCATGTCGATCCTTTCTGGTGTTGTGTCTGCGGGTGTTCCTGGCGCTGTTGTTCAGGGCGGGTGAACAGGCCGCCGGCGCGATCGCGCCCTGAACGAGTCATCAGCGAAAGTGACAAGCCACCCAATGCCCGCCCTGGGAAGAAGACGCACGCTCGCTCAGCTCAGGCACCTTCTCCTTGCACACCGCCTGCGCCATCGGGCAGCGTGTGTGAAAGCGGCACCCCGAGGGCGGGTTCGCAGGGCTGGGCGGGTCGCCCTGCAGCAACAAGCGGCGCGCGGGCGTGCGTGGGTTTGGCACGGGCACGGCCGACAGCAGGATCTCGGTGTACGGGTGCAGCGGCTTGGAAAAAAGGGTGTCGCGGTCGGCAATCTCAACGATGTGCCCGAGGTACATCACCGCCACGCGATGGCTGATGTGCCGCACCACCGCCAGGTCGTGCGCCACGAACAGGTAGGCGATGCCGAACTCGGCCTGCAGGTCCATCAGCAGGTTGACCACCTGCGCCTGCACCGACACGTCGAGCGCGGACACCGGCTCGTCGCACACGATGAGCTTGGGGTTCAGCGCCAGCGCGCGCGCAATGCCCAGCCGCTGGCGCTGGCCGCCAGAGAACTCATGCGGGTACTTTTTCGCGGCCTCGGGCCGCAGGCCCACGCGCGAGAACAACCACTGCACGCGCTCGCGGCGCTCGGCCGCCGCGCTCCCGCCGAAGTTGCCGAAATTTCGCATCGGCTCCGCCACGATGTCGCCGGCCGTCAGCCGCGGGTTCAGCGAAGCGTAGGGGTCCTGGAAGATGATCTGCAGGTCGCGCCGGCGCTGGCGCATGTCCTCGGGCGACAGCGACAGCAGCTCCTGGCCTTCCAGCTCCACCGAGCCCGAGGTCGGCTCCACCAGCCGCATCACCGACTTGGCCGTCGTCGTCTTGCCGCAGCCCGACTCGCCCACCAGCGACAGCGTTTCGCCGCGCGCCACCGAGAAAGACACGCCGTCGACCGCCTGTATCGCCGGCTTGGCCGGCTGCAGCCAGCGCTTGGGCGATGTGTAGTGCTTGCGCAGGTTGCGCACCCGCAGCAGCGGAGCCTCGGTGGTCGTCATGCCGATACCTCTGTGACTTCGGGCGCGTCCGCCCAGTGTTCTTCCACCGCGAAGCAGGCCACCACATGGTCGCCGCCTTGCTGCGCGAGCCGCGGCGTTTCGGCGCGGCAGCGTTCACGTGCATGGCTGCAGCGCGCGGCAAAGGCGCAGCCGCGGCCCAGTTCGTGCGCGGCCGGCACCAGGCCCGGAATCTCGGTGAGCCGCGTGCTCGCGGTGTTCATCGCGGGCATGGAGGCCATCAGCGCGCGCGTGTAGGGGTGCAGCGGGCGGTCGAAGAGGTCGATGACGTCGGCTTCTTCCACCTTCTTGCCTGCGTACATCACCACCACGCGGTCGCAGCTCTCGGCCACCACGCCCAGGTCGTGCGTGATCATCACCACGCCCATGCCCAGCTCCTTCTGCAGCCGCTTGATGAGCTCCAGGATCTGCGCCTGGATGGTCACGTCCAGCGCGGTGGTCGGCTCGTCGGCGATCAGCACCTCGGGGTTGCAGGCCAGGGCCAGCGCGATCATCACGCGCTGGCGCATGCCGCCGGAGAGCTGGTGCGGGTACTCGTTCACGCGGCGCTCGGGCTCGGGAATCTGCACCACGCGCAGCATCTCGACCGCGCGCTTCATCGCGTCGGCGCGGCTGGCCTTCTGGTGCAGCTGCACCGTCTCCGCAATCTGCCGGCCCACGGTGAGCACCGGGTTCAGCGATGTCATCGGCTCCTGGAAGATCATGGAGATGCGGTTGCCGCGTATCTGCCGCATCTCGCGCTCGCTGAGCTGCATCAGGTCGGTGCCGCGCAGCCGCACGGCGCCCATGTGGCGCCCGGGCGGGGTGGGCACCAGCCGCAATATCGACAGCGCGGTCACGCTCTTGCCGCAACCCGACTCGCCGACCACGCCCAGCGTGCGGCCGGCGCGCACGGTGTACGAAACCCCGTCGACCGAGCGCACCACGCCGGCCAGCGTGTGGAAGTGGGTGCGCAGGTTGTCGACCTCGAGCAGCGGCTCGCCGGGGGCGAGGGCGGTGTGGGACATGGGGGTGGTCATGGGCTGTGCCTCGTTCGCTCGTTCACTGGTTCGCTCGTTCGCTCGTGCAGTCGACCGGTCACAGTTGCCGCGCCAGCCGCGGGTCGAGCGCGTCGCGCAGGCCGTCGCCCAGCAGGTTGATGGCCAGCACCGTGGCCGCCAGCAGCAGCCCGGGGTACAGGATGATGTGGAACGCCACGGTCACGAAGTTGCGGCCCTCGGCCATCATGTTTCCCCAGCTCGGCGTTTGCGACGGCACGCCCACGCCCAGGAACGACAGCGCCGCCTCGGTCAGCACCGCGGCCGCCGCCACGAAGGTGGCCTGCACCACCAGCGGCGCCACGATGTTCGGCAGCACGTGGCGCACCAGGATGACCGGCAGCCGCGTGCCCACCGCGTGCGCGGCCTCCACGTAGAGCTGCTCGCGCAGGGTGAGCGCCAGCGAGCGCACCAGCCGCACCACGCGCGGGATCTCGGGCACGGTGATGGCCACGATCACCGTCGTGAGGCTGGCGCGCGTGACCGCCATCAGCGCAATGGCCAGCAGGATGCCGGGAATGGCCATGAGGCCGTCCATCACCCGCATGATGGGCCCGTCGGCCCAGCGCACGAAGCCCGACACCAGCCCCAGCACCACGCCGAAGAAAGTGGCCAGCACCGCCACCGCGGCGCCCACGATCATCGACACCTGGCCGCCCCACACGGCGCGGCTGAACACGTCGCGGCCCAGCGCGTCGGTGCCGAACCAGTGCTCGGCCGACGCCGGCTGCATGCGCGCGAGCGGGTCGATGTCCTGCGGGTCGTGCGTGGCGATCCACGGCGCGGCGATGGACAGCGCGGCCACCGCGATGAGCAGCAGCGCCCCGACGATCAGCGTCGGGTGCTTGCGCACCCAGCGCCAGCGCGGCGGCACGAAGGGGGCCTCGTCGGCCGGGGTCTCGGCGACGGAGGAAACAGGGGAGGTGTTCAAGGGAAGTACCGTGGACATGACGTGGGCTTCTTCAGTACTGGATGCGCGGATCGAACAGCCGGTAGCTCAGGTCGATCAGCAGGTTGATCAGCACGTACACGCCCGCCGACAGCAGCAGCACGCTCTGGATCACCGGGTAGTCGTGGCGCTGCACCGAATCGATCACCAGCCGGCCCACGCCCGGAATGGCGAACACCGTCTCGGTGACGACCACGCCGCCGATGAGCAGCGCGATGCCCGCGCCGATGGTGGTGGCGATGGGAATGGCCGCGTTGCGCAGCGCATGGCCCAGCACCGGCAGCACGCCCAGGCCCTTGGCGCGCGCGGTGCGGATGTAGTCCTCGTGCAGCACCTCGAGCACGGTGGCGCGCGTCATGCGCGTCACCAGCGCGATGTACACCAGCGCCAGGTTCACGCAGGGCAGCACCAGCGAATGCAGCCACTGCAGCGCGCCGTCGGCGAAGCGCGCGTAGCCCTGCACCGGAAACCACGGCAGCTGCACCGCGAAGCTGTAGACCAGCAGGTAGCCCACCAGGAACACCGGCACCGAGAAGGCCAGCACCGCGAACAGCATCACCAGCCGGTCGACCCAGCTGCCCGCGCGATAGGCGGCCAGCGTGCCCAGCGGCACCGCCACCACCAGCGTGATGAGCATGGTGAGCGCGGCGATCGACACGGTCGGCTCCAGCCGCTGCCCGAGCAGCTGCGTGACCGGCATCTGCGTGAAGATCGAGGTGCCCAGGTCGCCCGTGAAGAGCTTGCCCAGCCACAGCCCGAACTGCTGCCACAGCGGCAGGTTCAGCCCGAGCGCGGCGCGCAGCTTCTCGATGTCTTCGGTGGTGGCCAGGTCGCCGGCGATGAGCGCGGCCGGGTCGCCCGGCGACAGGTGGATCAGCAGGAACACCACCACGGCCACCACCGCCATGACCGGGAGCGTCGAGAGAAAGCGTCGAAGGATGTAGCCCATGGCGATGCCCTTGAACTGGGTTGGCTGGCGTTGTGCTGGCGGGGGGGCGCGGGTGTTGGCGTAGGCGTCAGGGGTGGCGCTCGGACTACTTGTCGAGCATCCACACCGTCGGCATGCCGGCCCAGAGCTTGTCCAGCCCCTTGAGGTTGGCGCGCGCGGCGAACGCGGCCGAGTACTGGCCCGCGTTGATGTACGGCACCGCCTCGTAGGCCCGGGCCTGGAAGGCGTCGAGCAGCTCCTTGCGCTTGGCGGGCACGGTTTCTTTCAGCCAGGCGGTGCGCAGCTCGTCCAGCGGCTTGTCGCAGGGCCAGCCGGGCAGGGTGTTGCCGCAGGCCGCGCCCAGGTAGGCGTTGGCGATGGGGGAGTTGGCGTCGAACTCGCCGGCCACGGTGACGTACATGTTCCAGCCGCCCGCGTCGGCCGCGTCGCGCTTGGCGCGGCGCGCGCCGATGGAGGCCCAGTCCATGCTCTGCGCGTCGACGTTCATGCCGATGCTCTTCATGGTCTGGGCGGCCATCAGCGCCTCGGCGTTCAGGTAGGGCACGTCGCTGGGCACCATGAGCACCACCTTCTCGCCCTTGTAGCCGGAGGCCGCGAGCATCTGCTTGGCCTTGGCCACGTCGGCCTTGCGGTAGGGCTCGGCGCCGGCGGCCGTGTCGTTCGGGCTGCCGCAGATGAAGTAGGTGGCGCAGTACGCCATGCGCATGTCCAGCGGGAAGCCCATGGCCGCCACGAAGCGCTCCTGGCTCACGGCCTGCAGCAGCGCCTGGCGCACCTTGGGGTTGTCGAAGGGCGGGTGCAGCTGGTTCATGACCAGGAAGCCCTGGTACGCGCCGCCGGAGCCGATCTTGATGCTGCTGTCGGTGCGCAGCGGCGCGATGTAGTCGGGCGGCAGCTGCTCGATGATGTCGACCTCGCCGCGCTTGAGCGCCGACACGGCGCTGTTGGCGTCAGGCAGGTAGAGCCACTCGACGCGGTCGAAGCTGGTCTTCTTGCTGCCGGCCAGGCCGCTGGGCGGCTCGCTGCGCGCCACGTAGTTGGGGTTGCGCACGAACACCGTCTTGTTGCCCGGCACCCATTCGTCGCGCTTGAACATGAAGGGCCCGGAGCCGATCACCTCGGTGAGCGGCGCGGTGGCCGGCAGCTTGGCGATGCGCTCGGGCAATATCACCGGCGGAAAGCCCGAAGGCTTGGCCAGCGCGTCGAGCACCATGCCGAAGGGTTCGTTGAGCGTGAGCGTGAAGCTGCGCGCGTCGGTGGCCTTCCACTCGGCGCCTACCGCCGTCATGGCGCGGCCCAGGCTGTCGCGCGCGGCCCAGCGCTGCAGCGAGGCCACGGCGTCGGCCGAGGTCACGGCGGCGCCGTCGGAAAACTTCAGCCCCGGGCGCAGCGTGAAGCTCCACTGCTTGCCGTCTTTCGAGGTCGTGTACTTCTCGACCATCTGCGGCTGCGGCTTGCCGGTGGCGTCCTGCGCGAACAGGGTGTCGTACACCATGTGGCCGAAGTTGCGCGAGATGTAGGCCGTGGTGAAGGTCGGGTCGAGGATCTTCAGGTCGGCATGCGCCACCACCTTCAGCGTCTTGGGCGGTGTCTGGGCGAGCGCGGGCAGGCTCACGGCAGCGGCTGCCGAAAGGGCCAGGGCAACGAGTGCGGCATGGGCGGCAAGCGTTCGTCGTTTCATCGTCGGTTCTCCGGTGGGGTGGGGCGAAAAAGAAGAGAAAAAAAGTTCAGGCCGCAACGCCGATCGGCCACTTCGGCAGGCGCGCCTTGCGGTAGGGCAGGGTGGTGAGGTCGAGCGTCACGGCGCCCGGGGCGCCCGCGTAGATCACGTGCTTCGCCACCTTCGAGTACGACGCGTAGAAGTGCTGCGACGACTTGACGACCACGATCTTCTTCGCGGCCAGGTCGCAGCCCAGCTGCGTGAACAGGTCGGTGCCCATGGCCTGGTTGCGCCGCGTGATCAGCACGACCTCGATGCCCGCGACCTCCACCAGCGCGCAGTCGCCCATGGCGGTGGGCGTGTTCGACAGGCCCGTCATCACCAGGTCGTGCTGCAGCGCCTTCACGGTGCAGTCCAGGTCCAGCGGGTCGCCCGAGAGCGGGCTGATCTTGCCGCCGATGCGCATCTGCAGCCGCGCGCCCACGCCCGCGTCGAACGCGATGCGCACCGCAATCGGGTCCCACATCGGGCCCAGCGCCGCGTTGGTGATGCCGCGCTCCAGCATGCGGCGCAGGATGAAGGTGGAATCGCTCGCCGCGCCGCCGCCGGGGTTGTCGGCGCCGTCGGCCAGCACCACGGGGCCGCCGTCGAAGGCCAGCGCTTCGTCGAGCGAGGCGTCGATGCTCGGGTAGTTCACCGTGAGGCCGTCGCGCATGGCCACGACCTCGTCGGCCAGCTGGCGCGCGAGGGCATCGGCCTGGGCTTGGTCGCCGTCGGTGTACACCAGCACCTTGGTGCCCATCTCGGGCACGTCGCCCCACGAGAAGCCGTGCGTGAGCGACACGGACAGCACGCCGTCCTTCCCCTCCAGCGCCTGCATGCGCTGCACGAAGCTGCGCGCCGGTTCGCGCGAGGTGTGCACGGTGACGATGATGTCGCAGTCGACCATCGCGGCCACCGGCTTGACCTTGCCTTCGACCGCGGCCGCGCAGATGTCGACCAGCTCCAGCCCGCGTTCGAGCACGTCGGTGTGCGGGTACTCCTTGAACGAGACCATCACGTTCGCGTTGTCGACCATCGCGGCCGTGAGGTGGTTGTGCGGGTCGAGCTCGGCGCCGACGACCACGTCGGGCCCGACGATCTGCCGCACGCGCTGCAGCATGTCGCCTTCGCAGTCGTCGTAGCCGTCGGCCACCATGGCGCCGTGCAGGCCCAGCAGCACCATGTCGACCGGCAGCGCGGCGCGCAGGTCGTTCAGCATCTCGTCGCGCAGCGTCTCGTAGGCGTGGCGCGTGGTGATGCCGCTGGGCTGCGCGCCCGCGACCATGCCTTCGAGCAGCGTCCAGCCCTTTTCCTTGCCGCGGATGCGCGCGGCCCACAGCGGGCCCGAGTAGATCGTGAGCGCATCGGGGTGCTGGCCGGCGGGAAAGTAGCCGCGGTCCTTGAAGGAGGCGATGCCGGTGGGCATCGGGCCGAAGGTGTTGGTTTCGGTGGCGAGGGAGGCACTGAAGACACGCATGGTGGTTTTTCTCGTGAGGTGAGGTTCTTGTCTCGGAAGAAGCGAAGCACTCGGCCTGTGTGGGCCGGTGTCAGCCCGGGTTGGCTGCGCGCAGCCGCCGCGGGCCGAGCATCTCGGCCGTGAGCCCGAAGCCCGCGATGCGCTCCGGCAGCGGCAGCCCGCGTGCCAGCGCGGCGCAGGCCTCGCCCATGGCGGCTGAGGTCTGGATGCCGTAGCCGCCCTGCGCGGCCACCCAGAAGAAGCCGGGCGCCTCGGGCTCGAAGCCGCCCACCAGGTCGCCGTCGGGCACGAAGGAGCGCAGGCCGGCCCAGGTGCGCGTGGGGCGGCGGATGGTGAGCGTGGTCGCCTCCTCGATGCGGTGCATGGCGATGGCGATGTCCATCTCTTCGGGCTGGATGTCCTGCGGCTCCACCGGGTCGGCGTTGGCCGGCGAGCCGAGCAGCATGCCGGCGTCGGGCTTGATGTACCAGCCCTCGTCGGCGCCGAACACCATGGGCCATTGCGCGGCGTTGGCGCCGCTGGCGCCTTCGGGCGGCGCGAAGATGAAGGCCGAGCGCCGGCGCGGCTCGATGCCCAGCGGCGGCACGCCCGCCAGCTGCGCCACCGTGTCGACCCACGCGCCCGCCGCGTTGAGTACCACGGGCGCCTCGTACACGCGGCCGCCGGCCGTCACGCGCCAGCGCTCGCCCACGCGCTCGATGGCGGTCACCTCGGCGTCGCACACCAGCTGGCCGCCGGCGCGCCGCATGCCGCGCAGGTAGCCCTGGTGGATGGCGTGCACGTCCATGTCGGCCGCGTCGGGCTCGTACACCGCGCCCAGCACCTGGTCGGGGCGCAGCACCGGCACCAGCTCGCGGGCCTGCTCGCCGCTCAGGCGCGAGGCGCCGGTGTCCATGGCGCGCAGCACCTCCCAGTGCGCTTCGAGCTCGGCCATGTGCTCGGCGCCCGCGACCATCATGGCGCCGCGCGGCGTGAGCAGCGGGTGTTCGGCGAAGCCCTCGGGCGGGTGCTCGAGGAAGGCGCGGCTGGCCATGGTGAGGGCGCGCACCTGCGCCGTGCCGTAGCTTTCCATGAAGAGCGCGGCCGAGCGGCCGGTGGAGTGGTAGCCGGGTTGCGATTCGCGCTCGAGCAGGATCACGCGCGCATGCGGTGCCAGCCAGTGCGCCGCCGAAGCCCCGGCAATGCCGCCGCCGATCACGAGGAAGTCGGTGGCGGTGGGAGTGGGTGTGGAGGAAGTCATCGGCGAAAAGTGTAGGAACAATTTTGCGGATACGCAAATTAAATGAAGGCCACCAAAGGGAAACCATGGTGCACCGCAACGGTGAAATTTGCGTTCCCGCAATTTGCGTATACGCAACTTCCGGGCCCGCGTCACGCGGGTTGGCATGGATGGCGTGCCCCCGGGCTGGCAGAATCCGGCTGCACCACAAGAGAAAGACGCGCGTGAATCCACACACAGGGACCAAGCCGGCAGCCAGGGCCAGGGAACAGCCGCCCACCCTGGACCGCACCACTTTCGGTCACCGCCTGCGCACCGCGCGCAAGCGCTTCGGCTGGACGCTGGCCGAGCTGGCCGAGCGCTCGGGCGTGTCGATCACCACCATCTCGCGCGCCGAGCGCGGCCAGCTCGCGCTGGGCTACGAGAACTTCACCGCGCTGGGCCGCGCGCTGGACATGGACATGAATGCGATGTTCGCGGGCGCCGGCGTGAAGCCCGCGCAGCTCGACGGGCCGGTGGTCACGCGCGCGGGCAAGGGCGTGGTGTACCGCGGGCTGGCCATTGCCTACGAGTTCCTGGGCACCACGGCCGCGGGTAAGCAGATGAGCCCCATCGTCGGCACCGTGCACGCGCGCCAGGTCCACGGGCCGGAAGACTTCGTGCGCCACGCGGGCGAGGAGTTCGCCTATGTGCTGTCGGGCGAGATCGACGTGCACTTCGACAACGGCGAGGTGGTGCGCCTGGGGCGCGGCGACTCGCTGTACTTCGACAGCCGGCTGGGCCATGCGTATGTGAGCGTGAGCCGGCAGCTGGCGCGCATCATCGGCATGACCATCGGCGAGAGCGAGCACATGACGTCGGCGCGCGAGGCGCCGGTGTTCGCGCCGGTGGTGGAGACAGCGGCGGCAGCAAGGCCGGCGCGCAAGACCAGGGCGGCGGCGAAGGCGCGTGCGCCCGCGCCCGCCCCCGCCCCCGCCCCTGCACCCGGCAAGAAGCGCGCGTCGCGCGGCAAGCGCTAGTCGCTTTTTCGCCGGCACCGCTCCCGCTCCCGCTGCCGCTGTCGCCGATTTGCTGGGAATTTCCGCTCGCATGGCTATGCTCGCCGCCGCCATTCACTTCGAGTCGAGAACCACCATGACCCAGCGCGCTTCCATCTTCTCCCTGCGTTCCATCGCCCTAGCCTGCGGCCTCGCGCTCGGCGCCGTCGCCACGGTGCAGGCCGCGCCCGACGCCAGGCTGCTTGCCGCCGCCGAGCGCGCGCAGCCCGCGGTGATCGACAACCTGAAGGAGATGGTGCTGATCGAGTCGGGCAGCCTGAACGTCGACGGCCTGCTGAAGATGGCCGACCTGGTCGAAGGCCGGCTGAAGGCCGCGGGCTTCAAGACCGAGCGGCGCAAGGCCACGGCCGGCGCGGGCGCCGACATCGTCATTGCCACGCTCAAGGGCACGGGCAAGCGCAAGATCATGCTGCAGGGCCACATGGACACCGTGTACCCCGCGGGCATCCTGAGCGGCCAGCCGTACAAGGTCGACGGCAACCGCATCTACGGCCCCGGCATCGCCGACGACAAGGGCGGCCTCGCGGTGATCATGGCGTCGCTGAAGATCCTGGCCGACGCCGGCTGGCGCGACTACGACACGCTCACCGTGGTGATGAACCCCGACGAGGAAGTGGGCTCGGTCGGCTCGGGCGAGCTGATCGCCACGATGGCCGACCAGCATGACACGGTGCTGTCGTTCGAGCCCACGGCGGCCAAGTCGGTGGCCAAGGGCGAGTCGCTGCTGCTGGGCGCGGCCGGCATCGCCACCGCCACGCTGGATGTGAAGGGCCGTGCATCGCACGCCGGCGCCGCGCCCGAGCTGGGCCGCAACGCGCTGTACGAGCTGTCGTACCAGATGCTGCAGACCAAGGACCTTGCCAAGGACATCCCCGGCGTGGCGCTGAACTGGACCGTGGCGCGCGCGGTCGGCCCGCTCAACCAGATCACCGAGAAGGCCCAGGCGCTGGGCGACGTGCGCATCACGCAACCCGGCGCCGAGAAGAAACTGGAGGCCGCGCTGCAGGCCAAGGTGGCCGCCGGCAAGCTGGTGCCCGACACCGAGACCACGGTGAAGCTCGAGGTGGGCCGCCCGGCCTTCGTCGCTGGCGAAAAGGGCCGCGCGCTGGCCGAGCGGGCGCAGGCCATCTACAAGGAACTCGACCGCGAACTGGCGCTGACCCCCATGACCGGCGGCGGCACCGACGCGGGCTTCGCGGGGCGCTCAGGCAAGGCCACGGTCGTCGAGAGCTTCGGCCTCGCGGGCTTCGGCTACCACGCACGCGACGAGTACATCGAGGTCGACTCGATCGTGCCGCGCATCTACCTCGTGACGCGGCTGCTGACCGAACTCGGCGAGAACTGAGGCAGGTGCGCTGAGCGCCTTGTGCGGCGCTCAGCAGCGCTTTGATTGCCCTGCCGTTGCATAGCCTCCGACGAGGCTTGCCGCAGCCTGCTTACTGAGGCTGCCCCGGCTCGCCCGGACGGCCCGGCGGACGCCGTTGCTGCGCAGCCGCCGCGGCGGCTGCCATGCGCTGTTGCTGCTGGGCCTGCTGTTGCTGCGCCTGCTGCTGGTGCTGCTGCTGTTGTTGCTGTGCCTGTTGCTGTTGGCGCTGCATCTGCTGTTGCTGCTGTTGGGCCTGCTGCTGCGCGCGCTGCTGGGCTTGCGCCTGTTGCTGCGCCATCGCGGCTTGCTGTTGCTGGCGTTGCTGCTGCATCGCCTGTTGTTGCTGCTGCTGTTGCGCGCGTGCGGCCTGCTGCTGGGCTTGTTGAGCCTGCTGCGCCTGTTGTGCCTGCTGCGCTTGTTGTTGTTGCTGCTGCTGGCGCTGGATCTGCTGTTGCTGCTGTTGAGCCTGCTGCTGCGCGCGTTGCTGGGCTTGCTGCTGCTGTTGCTCGCGCGCCTGTTGCTGGCCTTGTTGCTGCTGAGCCTGGGCCTGTGCTTGTTGACGGCGTGACTGTTCGGCCTGCGCCTGCTGTTGCTGGCGTTGCTGCTCCTGAGCGGCCTGCTGCTGGCGTTGCTGTTGTTGCTGCAGGGCCTGTTGTGGCGGCTGCCCGGGCGCGTTGCCGCCACGCTGCTGTTGTTGCGCCTGCTGCTGCGCCAGTTGGGCTTGCTGCGCCTGCTGCGCTTGCTGGCGGCGCTGTTGTTCTTGCTGCTGCCCCTGCTGCATCTGCGCCTGGCGTGCCTGCTGTTGCTGCTCTCGCGCCTGTTGCTGCTGCATCGCCTGCTGTTGCTGTTGTTGACGGGCTTGCTGGGCCTGTTGCTGCTGCGCTTGCTGCAGCTGGGCCTGCTGTTGTGCGCGCTGCTGGGCCTGTTCTTGCGCACGCTGCTGGCCTTGCGCCTGCTGCTGCGCCATCACCGCTTGCTGCTGCTGGCGCTGCGCGTTCTGCTGTTGCTGTTGCGCGAGCAGTGCCTGCTGCTGGGCCTGCTGCTGTTGCGCCTGCTGTTGCTGCGCGAACGCCGGCCCCGCCGAGAAGTTGGGCGGCAAGCCACCGCGTGCGCCACCGCCGTTGTTGTTGTAGACGGTGCGCTCGTTCACGTTGTTGATCACGGTGGTCGAGCGCGACACGTAGGTGCTGTTGTTGTAGACCACGGCCGGCCGTGCGAAGGCGGGCGGCGGCGCGCCACGGTCGCGATCGCGGTCACGTCCGCGCGGGCCGCCCCAGTTCACGTTCCAGGAGTTCCAGCCCCAGCCGTGCCGTTCGAAGGCGCTGCCCACCACCACGCCGGCGCCGAAGGCCAGCACGCCCGCCGCGGCCAGCTGGCCGCCGCTGTAGCCCTGCGGCGCCACCTGCACTGGCGGCGCGTAGGCGTAGCCGGGGTACACGGGCTCGGGCGAGCCGTAGATCACCTGCGGGTCGTACGCGGGCACGTACACCACGTCGGGCTGCACCGGCTCGATGGTGATGTACTGCGGCGGCGCCTCGATCACCGCGGGGCCGCCGTACACCGGCTGCATGTCGGGCGACGGCGCATAGCCTCGGGGCGTGGCGGCGCTGGCCACGCGCAGCTTGTCGTTGTTCTTCAGCCGGCCTGCCTTGGCCGCGCGCTGGCGCATGACCTGGATGGCGTTCATCACGTCGGCCGGGTCGTTGTAGTAGGCCTGCCCCAGCGCGGTGGTCCACGGGATGTTGCCGGCCAGCTGGTCGACCACCGGGCGGAACGCGGTGAGCGACTTCACGCTCGGGTCCCACGGCTGCTGGTTGGCCGCATCTGCGAGCGGACCGGCCTTGAGGTTGCGGTTCTGGCCCAGCCAGTCGTGCGCGGCGGTGATCTGCTCGGGGTAGGTGGCGCCGGCCAGCACTTGCGCCACCAGCTTGTCGGGGTACAGCGCGATGGGGGCGACCAGTTGGTAGAGCTGCTCGGCGGAGGGCGGCGTGTAGGCCGCGGGCGTGGCCACCGCAGGCGCGGATGGCGCGGCAGATGTCTGAGGCACCGAGGGCGCGGGCATGGTGGTCGCCGGGTCTGCAGCCGCTGCGGGTGCACTGGGTGTCTTGTCGCAGCCTGCGAGAACGAGAGCGCCGATGCACAGCGAGATCGTCAGCAGGCGGGGGGCGAAGTTGTTGTTTGTCATCGGAGTTCCATGAGGACGCCGGCGTCGTGCCCGGAACTCTTTCAACGGTGCGCGGCAGCAGGCGATGACAAAGCCTGCGCCCCGGATGCAACCGACTGTGTCGGTGGTGCGCCGTCAACCCTGTCGGCGCACAGCCACACGGCCGGGAGGCCGCGGGCTACAGCTGACCCGCCGCGGGTCTTTTCTTACTTCGCGCCGCCGGTGTACTTCGTGACGTTGGCCGCGCTCACGTGGTAGCCGCTCACGCCCATCATCGAATCGTTGCGCAGCGTCTGCAGCTTGCCGGTGACCCACACGGTGTCCATGGCGCGGAACTTGGCGCCCTTTTGCGGCACCACGTGCAGGATCTGGTTGGCCGGCGGCGGCGGCGTGTGGATGCAGGCGCCGAAGTAGGGCACCAGCAGGAACTCGGTGACCTCGCCCTTGGCTTCCTCGAGCGGCACGATGAAGCCCGGTATCTTCACTTCGACGCCGTTCATCGTCGGGTTGGTCGGTGCGTTGTTCGACACCTCCTGCATCTTCATGAGCAGCTCGTTGGCGCGCGGGTCGCCGTCGTCGAGCGCGCTCAGGTCCATGCCCTTGAATTCCTTGGCCGGGTCCCAGTCTTTAGGCACCAGCTCTTCCCAGGTGATCTGGCGCGCCTGGCCTGGCTGGCCCGGCGGGCCTAACGCGGGCTTGGCCGCGGCCGGCGCCGCCGCCTTGCCGCCCAACGGATTGGTGGCGGTGGTGTCCTTGGGGGCGGGCTCGGCGGCCCAGGCAGCGGCCGCGAGGCCGGCGCCGGCAATCAGCATTGAAAGCCGCGTGAAAGCCTTGGAGGAGTTCGATGCGGGTGCTTGAGAACGGGCGTGGACAGTGGACATGGTTCAGATCCTCGGCGAGAGGCCGTCGGCAAGGGAAAGGCGGTAGGCGCGAATGCCGGGCAGCAGGCTTGCCAGCCATCCGGCGACCAGCAGGCTTGCCATCAGCAGCCATTCGTTCAGTGTAGGTTCTGAAAGGCTCAGTGTCAGCCCGAACTGCGCCTGCAGCCATGGCGAGAGCAGGGCGATGCCCAGCACAGCCATCACCACGCCCAGCAGCACGCCCAGCACCGTGACCATGGCGCCTTCGAGCGCCAGCAGCGCCAGCACATGGCGCAGGCCCGCGCCCACGGCGCGCAGCACGGCAAGCTCGCGCCGGCGTTCGTTCAGCCCCGCCATCACCACCGACACCAGCCCCGCGAGGCTCACCAGCGCCACCAGCGCCGACATCAGCAGCAGCGCGTTCTCGCCGATGCCGATCACGCTCCACAGTTCGTCGAGCGCCACGCCGGGCAGGATGGCCATGAGCGGCTCGCCGGTGTAGGTCGAGATCCAGCGCTGCACGCCGAACACCGCAGCGCGGTTCTTCAGGCCCACCAGCGCGGCCGTCACGTTCTTGGGCGTGAGGTCGAACTTGCGCACCTGCTCCGCGGGAATGTGCACGCCGGGCATCGGCGCGCCGCCCACCCATTCGAGGTGAATCGCCTCCATGGCGGCCAGCCCGATGTGCACGGTGCGGTCGACCGGCGTGCCGGTGCGCGCGAGCACGCCGACCACGGTGAAGGGCTTGTCGGCATGTTCGGCCACGTTGAGCTCGCCGCTGCCGTGCGCCAGCGTGATCTTCTGGCCCACGTGGTAGCCGAGCTTGTCGGCCACCTCGGCACCCACCACCGCGTCGAACAGCTCGCTGAAGGGCTTGCCTTCGCGCAGCTTCAGCAACTGCTTGTCGCCGTAGCGAAAGCGCGTGAAGTAGTCGGTGGACGTGGCCAGCACCGCAAAGCCGCGGTGCGAGTCGCCCAGCGACAGCGGCACCACCCAGTCGACACCGGGGTGCGCCTGCAGCGCCTGCACGCTCTTCCAAGAGATGTTGTTGGTGGCCGCGCCGATGCGGAACACCGAGTACAGCAGCAGCTGCGTGGAGCCCGTGCGCGCGCCCACGATCAGGTCGGTGCCCGAGACCGAAGACGCGAAGTTCTCGCGCAGCTCGGTGCGGATGCGTTCCACGCCCAGCAGCAGGAAGGTCGACAGCGCAATGGAGAACACCGTGAGCGCGAGCGTGAAGCGGCGGTTCCAGGCGCTGCGCCATGCGATGGAGAAAAGAGCCTTCATGCGAGCGCCTTCATGCGTCCACCGCCATCGCGCTGCTTGCCGCGCGGTTGATCTCGGGCAGCAGCACGTGCCGCGCGAAGCGCTGCGCAATGCGCTGGTCGTGGCTCACGAAGACGAGCGCGCTGTGGTTCTCCACGCAGGCCGTGAGCAGCACGTCGAGGAAGGCCTCGCGCCGGTCTTCGTCGAGCGCGGAGGTGGGCTCGTCGGCAATCACCACCTCGGGCTGGCCGATGAGCGCGCGCGCCGCGGCCACGCGCTGCTGCTGGCCCACCGACAGCTGCAGCGCCTGGCGCTTCCAGAGGTTGCGGTCCAGCCCCATCTGGTCGAGCAGGTGCTCGGCCTCCTCGCGCGCGGGGCGGTGCTTCGAGGCCTGTATTTCTCGCCGTGCCGAGAAGCGGCAGGGCAGCAGCACGTTGTCGAGCACGCTCAGGTACGGCAGCAGGTTGAACTGCTGGAAGATGTAGCCCACGTGCGCCACGCGACTGCGGTCGCGCGCCGCGCCCGAGAGCTGCGACCAGTCGTGGCCCAGCAGCATGACGCGGCCTTCGTCGGCCACCAGCACGCCGGCCAGCAGCGACAGCAGCGTGCTCTTGCCGCAGCCGCTGGGGCCGTGCAGGAACACCGATTCGCCGGCCGAGATGCGGAACGCCTCGATGTCGATGCACGGCGTCTTCACGCCGGGCCAGGAGAAGCGCAGCGCTTCGGCGGAAAGCACCACGCGCAGTGGCGACGTGTCGGCGTTGTCGGTCGCGGCGTTGTCTGTGTTCGCGTTGGCTGCCGTGCGGGCCTCGGGGGCGACGCTCACGGTGTCACTTGCCCCAGCCCAGGCGGGCGGGCTGCGCGGCCTGCGCGCCGGCCGGGCGCTTCAGCTGGCGCTTGAACTGGCCCTGTGCGGTGGCGATTTGCGAGTCGATCTGGCGCAGGCCCTTGAACACCGCGAACAGGTTCACGTCGATGAACTTCGCGGCGGCCGCGTTGGTGCAGTTGAAGGAGAAGGTGGCGTCCAGGTCGGCATGGCCCACGGGCTCGCTCGGGTCGGGGTTGCCCAGGCCCAGCGCGCCGGAACGCAGGTCGACCGGGCCGAGCTTGCAGTTGGCTGCGGGGTCGACGATGAAGAGCTTGTCCGCGGCGCGCAGCTGGGCCACGGCTTCTTCGACGGTCTTTTTCTCGGCGTCGGTCTTCGGTGCGCGCTCGAAGCCCACGATGTTGTCCAGCGGGGATTCCATGTCGATCACCACCGTGGGGCCGTCGACGGCCACGTCGAGCTTGAGCTGGCCGTGCACGTGGGCGTGCTGCTCTTGCGCCTGTGCGGTGAGGAACGGGGCGGCCGCAAGAAATGCGGCGGCCAGTGCGAGTGCCGAGCCGCGTCGAAGGGCCTGGACTCGTCGATTCGTCAATGTCATGGTTGCGCGCCTTGCCGGGTCGGCAGCCCCGGCGTGTTGCTCCATTCGCTCCAGCTGCCGGCATAGAGCGCTGTGGTCCCCAGTCCGGCGACCTGCATGGCCAGCAGGTTGGGCACGGCGCTCACGCCGCTGCCGCACTGGTGGACAACGCTCGCCGGGTCTCGCCCCGCGAGCAAGGTCTCGAACTCGGCACGCAATTGCGATGCCGGCTTGAACTTGCCGTCGGGGCCGATGTTCTCGGCGAAGGGCCGGTTCAGGGCCCCGGGGATGTGACCGGCAATCGGGTCCAGAGGTTCCACCTCGCCGCGGTAACGTGCACCGGCGCGCGCATCGATCAGGTTCTGGTCAGGCTGCCCGAGCCGGCGCACCACGGTGTCGGTGGTCACCAGCCTGGCCAGCGGCTCGCCGGTGACGAAGTTCGACTGGAAGCGCGCGGGCTCCTCGCGGCCGGTGACCTCGCCGCCTGCTGCCTGCCAGGCCTGCAGGCCGCCGTCGAGCACGGCCACCGCGTCGTGGCCCATCCACTTGAGCATCCACCACAGGCGACCGCAGTAGTTGGCGCCGTTGCGGTCGTACACCACGGCCTGCATGCCGTTGGCGAAGCCGACGCTGGAGAGCCATTGCGCGAACTTCTCGCGGCTGGGCAGCGGATGGCGTCCGCCCGAGGCGGGCAGGCCGTCTTCCTGCGCGACCACCACTTCGCCGTGCGCGCCGGGCACGCCGTGCCTGGCGCTGAGCTCGGTGTCGAGGTTGGCGTAGTGCGCGCCGGGAATGTGCGCGGCGGCGTACTGCTGCGCGCCGCTGTCGGGCTTCATGAGGTCGAAGGTGCAGTCGAACACCATGAAGGGGGTGTCGCCGGCTTGCAGCTGCTGGAGTTGTTCGACGCTGATGAGGGTGGTGTACATGGTGTGTGTCCTTCGCTTGTCAGGTCATGCGCACGGGGCGCGAATCGATGTTGCTCGGCCGGCGAATCAATGTTCGTCGGCTGGCGCCTCAATGCTCCTCGGCTGGCGCCTTGGGCACCGCCCGCTGTCGCAACACAGTTGCAGCAATGCCGCTGGCGATGATAAGGGCCATGCCGCCCCAGCCGGCCGCGTCGATGCGGTCGTCGAACAGCACCACGCTGTAGAACGCCGCGAAGACGATGCCCGAATACTGCAGGTTGGCGACCACCAGCGTACCGGCCTGGGTCTTGGCGGTGGCGTAGGCGCGGGTCATGCAGAGTTGTCCGAGAGCGGCCAGCAAGCCGATGGGCAGCAGCCACAGCGCGTGCTGCCAGGTCCACGCGCCGGCGCCCGAAAACCCGGTGGCCGCGGTGGCAAAGCCGCCGGCCACGGCCGAGCCGACCGCGAAATAGAACACCGTGCGCAGCTCGGGCTCGCCGATGCGCGACAGCGCCACCACCTGCATGTAGGCAAAGGCGGCCGTGAGCCCCGACAGCAGGCCCAGCATGCCGGCGAAGCCTTCGTTGCCGTTCACCGTGGGCTTGAGCATCAGCACCACGCCGACAAAACCGGCCAGCACCGTCAGCGCCAGCGCGCCCTGCAGCGGCGGGCGCTCCACGCGGCCGTCGCGCCCGGGCACCGGCACCCAGGCCAGCAGCGCGCCGCCGATCAGGAAGGCCGCGACCCACACGCTGCTCATGTAGTTCAGCGTGACGGCGGTGGCCAGCGGCATGTGCGCGATGGCGTAGAACCATGCGCCCAGCGAGATCACGCCGATGGTGCTGCGCCAGGCGTGCATGCCGGGGTAGCGGGTGGCCAGCGACACGCCGCGGTTGCGTGCCAGCAGCCAGAGAAACACGATGCCGATCAGCCCGCGCCCCAGCACCATCTCGCCGCTGTTGAACCACTCGGAGGCGATCTTCACGACCACGCTCATCGTGGCGAACAAAAAGGCGCCGAGCACCATCCAGAGCGCTTGCATCGTCTCTACTTTATGAACAGAGGGGAAGGAAGGGTGCCCGGGTGGCCCCGGGGCTTGTTCGAGCTTGCTGGCGGCTTGGCGCGGTGAGCGGAATGGCGCGCGTCACGCGGCGCTGTTCTGCATGGCCACGCGGTACCACTCGTGGAACTGCTGCATGCCGTCTTCCATGGGGCTCTGGTACGGGCCGGTCTCGTTGTCGCCGCGCAGCATGAGCGCGCGGCGCCCGGCGTCCATGCGCTCGGCGATCTCGTCGTCTTCCACGCAGGTTTCCATGTAGGCGGCCTGCTGGGCCTCGACGAACTCGCGCTCGAACGCGACGATTTCCTCGGGGTAGAAGAACTCGACCATGTTCAGCGTCTTGGTCGGGCTCACCGGGTGCAGCGTGGACACCGTGAGCACGTGCGGATACCACTCGACCATCACGTGCGGGTAGTAGGTGAGCCAGATGGCGCCGTACTTCGGCGGCTTGCCGTCGCGGTACTTGAGCAGTTGCTCCTGCCACTTCTGGTAGACCGGGCTGCCCGCGCGGCCCAGGCGGTTGGCCACGCCCACCGTCTGCACCGAATAGCGCGGCTTGAACTCCCAGCGCAGGTCGTCGCAGGTGACGAAGCTGCCCAGGCCCGGGTGGAACGGGCCGACGTGGTAGTCCTCGAGGTAGACCTCGATGAAGGTCTTCCAGTTGTAGTTGCACTCGTGCAGTTCGACGCGGTCCAGCGCGTAGCCCGAGAAGTCGAGGTCGGCCTGCGGGCCCAGGCCCGCCATGTCGGCCGCCACGTCGGGGCCGGAACCGTCGGCGTTCTTCTCGAACAGGAGGCCGTTCCACTCGGTGAGCGGGTAGTTGTGCAGGTTCAGGCACGGGTCCTGGTCGAAGTGCGGGGCGCCGATGAGCGTGCCCGTGGCGCGCGCGTCGCTCGCGGCGTAGGTCCAGCGGTGCAGCGGGCACACGATGTTGCCGCCGGCCTGGTTGTCGAGCTGGCCCCGGCCCTGCAGGATGAGGGCCTGGCGGTGACGGCAGACGTTGGAGATCAGCTCCACGCCCTTGGGCGTGTGCACCAGCGCGCGGCCCTGGTGCTCTTGCGGCAGCGTGTGGAAATTGCCCATTTCGGGCACGGCCAGGCGATGGCCGACGTAGCGGGGCCCTCGCGCAAAAAGGTTCTGCATTTCGCGGGCATACAGCGCCTCGTCGAAATACGCGGAAACTGGAAGTTGGCTCGTGGCCTGCTGCAGTTGAAGACTTAAATCAGACATGGAGGACCTGACCAAGCTCCCCACAGGGAGAGAAAAAAGAAAAGAACGGAGGCGCCGCCTGGAGGCTTCGACGGCCCGGAGAGTGTGTTGGTGTCGCCAACGAGAGAAGTTCGCATTGTACCCGGGGGTGCCTGTTTCGGTCCGCGCCCTAAAATGCCCGGTTTCACCCACGTTTCGCTTGCATGCCCAAGGTGCCTTCTCCTTCCACGTCCAGCCCGGCGGCCACGCCCGACACGGGCCCGATGCCCGCCAGTTACGAAGCCGGGCTTCAGGAACTGGAACAACTGGTGGCGGAACTCGAATCGGGCCAGCTGCCCCTGGACCAGCTGCTCGGCAGCTACCAGCGCGGCGCCGCGCTGCTCGCCTTCTGCCGCGACAAGCTGCAGGCGGTCGAAGACCAGATCAAGGTGCTCGACGCGGGCAGCCTGAAGGTCTGGACGGCCGAATGAGCGCCGCCACGACCCACCCGTCGCCCGCGGTCAGCTGGGACGCCAAGACCCTTTCCGCCTGGAACGAACCCCATCTCGCGAACGTCGAGGCCGCGCTGTCGCGCTGGGTCGGCGTCGATGCGCCCGTGCTGCTGGGCGACGCCATGCGCTACGCCGTGCTCGACGGCGGCAAGCGGCTGCGGCCCCTGCTGGTGCTGGCCGCGGCCGAGGCCGTGGGCGGCAACACCGCCGCGGCCTTGCGCGCGGCCTGCGCCACCGAGCTGATCCACGCCTATTCGCTGGTGCACGACGACCTTCCCTGCATGGACAACGACGTGCTGCGCCGCGGCAAGCCCACGGTGCACGTCAAGTTCGGCGAGGCCGACGCCCTGCTGGCCGGCGACGCGCTGCAGGCACTGGCCTTCGAGTTGCTCACGCCCGAAGGCGACGAGGTGCCCGCCGCCATGCAGGCCCTGCTGTGCCGCCTGCTCGCGCGCGCCGCGGGCAGCCAGGGCATGGCCGGCGGCCAGGCCATCGACCTGGCCAGCGTGGGCATCGCGCTGAACGAAGCGCAGCTGCGCGAAATGCACCGCCTGAAGACCGGCGCGCTGCTGCAGGGCAGCGTGGAGATGGGCGCGGCCTGCGGGCCGGTCAGCCTCGCGGCGCTGGCCGCGCTGCGCGACTACGGTGCGGCCATCGGCCTGGCCTTCCAGGTGGTGGACGACATCCTCGACGTGGTCGCCGATTCGCAAACCCTGGGCAAGACCGCCGGCAAGGACGCCGCGGCCGACAAGCCCACCTATGTTTCGCTGCTGGGCCTCGACGGTGCGCGCGCACAGGCCCGGCAACTGCTGGCCGACGCGCTCGCCGCGCTCGAACGCAGCGGCCTGGCCGACACCGCGGCCCTGCGCGCACTGGCCCACATGGTGGTCGACCGCGACCGCTGAGAGAGAAAAGAACACACCACCCCATGGCTCCGTTGCTTCCCACACTCCACGACCCCGCGCCGATCCGCAAGTACGACCGGGCCCAGCTGCGCCAGCTGTCCGACGAGGTGCGCGCCTGCGTGCTCGACAACGTCTCGCGCACCGGCGGCCACCTGAGCTCGAACCTGGGCACGGTCGAACTCACCGTGGCGCTGCACCACGTGTTCAACACGCCGCACGACCGCCTGGTGTGGGACGTGGGCCACCAGACCTACCCGCACAAGATCCTCACGGGCCGGCGCGAGCGCATGCCCACGCTGCGCCAGATCGGCGGCATCTCCGGCTTTCCGCAGCGCACCGAGAGCGAGTACGACACCTTCGGCACCGCCCACTCGTCGACCAGCATCTCGGCCGCGCTGGGCATGGCCATGGGCGCCAAGCAGAAGGGCGAAGACCGCCATACCGTGGCCATCATCGGCGACGGCGCGCTCACGGCCGGCATGGCCTTCGAGGCGCTGAACAACGCCGGCGTGTGCGACTGCAAGCTGCTGGTCATCCTGAACGACAACGACATGTCGATCAGCCCGCCGGTGGGCGCGCTCAACCGCTACCTCGCGCAGCTGATGAGCGGCAACTTCTACGCCGCCGCCAAGAACGTGGGCAAGAGCGTGCTGCGCAACGCGCCGCCGCTGTTCGAGCTGGCCAAGCGCCTGGAGCAGCATGCCAAGGGCATGGTCGTGCCGGCCACGCTGTTCGAGCAGTTCGGCTTCAACTACGTGGGCCCGATCGACGGCCACGACCTCGACTCGCTGGTGCCCACGCTGGAAAACCTGAAGCACCTCGACGGTCCGCAGTTCCTGCACGTGGTGACCAAGAAGGGCCAGGGCTACAAGCTGGCCGAGGCCGACCCGGTGGCGTACCACGGCCCGGGCAAGTTCGATCCGCAGGTGGGGCTGGTGAAGTCGACCGCGGTGGCCAAGCAGACCTTCACGCAGGTGTTCGGCACCTGGCTGTGCGACACCGCGGCCGCCGACGGCCGGCTGGTGGGCATCACGCCCGCCATGCGCGAAGGCTCGGGGCTGGTGGAGTTCGAGAAGCGCTTTCCCGATCGCTACTACGACGTCGGTATCGCCGAGCAGCACGCCGTGACCTTCGCGGCCGGCCTGGCCTGCGAGGGGCTGAAGCCGGTGGTCGCGATCTACTCGACCTTTCTGCAGCGCGCGTACGACCAGCTGATCCACGACGTGGCGATCCAGAACCTGCCGGTGGTGTTCGCACTCGACCGCGCGGGCCTGGTGGGCGCCGACGGCGCGACGCACGCGGGTGCGTACGACGTTCCGTTCCTGCGCTGCATTCCGAACATGAGCATCGCGTGCCCGGCTGACGAGCGCGAATGCCGCCAGTTGCTGACCAGCGCCTACGAGCAGAGCCACCCGGTGGCGGTGCGCTACCCGCGCGGCGCGGGTGCCGGCGTGGCGCCGCATCTCACGCTCGACGCATTGCCCTTCGGCAAGGGCGAGGTGCGCCGCGAAGGCAAGCGCATCGTGATCCTGGCGTTCGGCACGCTGCTGTACCCCGCGCTCGCGGCGGCCGAGTCGCTCGACGCCACGGTGGTCAACATGCGCTGGGCCAAGCCGCTGGACGTCGAGTTGCTGCTGAAGGTCGCGGCCACGCACGATGCGTTCGTCACGCTGGAAGAGGGCGCCGTCATGGGCGGCGCGGGCAGCGCGGTGCTCGAGGCGCTGCAGGCCTCGAATGTGCAGAAGCCGGTGCTCCAGCTGGGCCTGCCTGACGTGTTCATCGAGCATGGCGATCCGGCGAAGCTGCTGTCGGGCATCGGGCTCGACGCGGCAGGCATCGAGAAGTCCATCGCCGACCGCTTCGGCCGCGCCTGAGTTTCCGGTATGGCTCCTTCCCCCTCTGGGGGAAGGCTGGGATGGGGGCAAGCGGCGCTCGATGCGCCGACGCGGTTCAAACGCCGCCGTGCCCCCACCCCGACCCTCCCCTAGCGGGGGAGGGAGAAAGAAAAGACAGCCTGCTCAGCTGCCCAGGTACGCGTCCTGCACCTTCGGGTTGCCCAGCAGCTCGCGCCCCGTTCCCGACAGCACGATCGATCCCGTCTCGATCACATAGGCCCGGTCCGCGATCTTCAGCGCCTGGCGCACGTTCTGCTCCACCAGGAAGATCGTCAGCCCCTGCTTGTTGATCTCGCGCAGCGTGCGGAAGATGTCCTGCACGATGATCGGCGCCAGGCCCATCGAGGGCTCGTCCAGCAGCAGCACGCGCGGCTTGGCCATCAATGCACGGCCGATGGCCAGCATCTGCTGCTCGCCGCCCGACAGGTTGCCCGCCAGCCCGTCGGCCCGGTCCTTCAGCACCGGGAACAGCGTGTAGATGCGCTCCAGGTCGGCCGCGCGCGCGGCCGCGCCGTCGCGCCGCGTGTAGGCGCCCAGCTCCAGGTTGTCGCGCACCGTGAGCGTGGTCAGCGTGGCGCGGCCTTCGGCCACCTGCACCACGCCGCCGGCCACGATCTTGTGCGGCGACAGGCCGGTGATGTCCTGGCCCGCGAAGGTCACGCGCCCGGCGGTCTTCTTCACCAGCCCCGACAGCGCCAGCAGCGTGGTCGACTTGCCGGCGCCGTTGGCGCCCACCAGCGTGGTGATCTGCCCTTCGTGCAGCTCGAAGTCGATGCCCTTCACGGCCTCGACGTGGCCGAAGGACACCTTCAGGTCCTGCACCTTCAGCAAGGGGGTGGTCGTCGTCATCGTCGCCGCGCTCATGCTGCGGCCTCCTGGTCGTTCGTGGCTTCGTCGTCTTCGCGGCCGAGGTAGGCCTCGATCACCTGCGGGTCGTTGCGGATCTGGTCCGGCCCGCCGCGCGCGATGATGCGCCCGAAGTTCAGCACCGCGATCTGCTCGCACAGCCCCATCACGAAGCGCATGTCGTGCTCGATCATGAACACCGTGAAACCGCGCTGCGCGATGTTCTCGATTTCGACCATCAGCTCGCTCTTCTCGGTGCTGTTCATGCCGGCGACGGGTTCGTCGAGCAGCAGCAGCTTGGGCTCGGTGGCCAGCGCGCGCGCCAGCTCCAGCTTGCGCTGGTCGCCGTACGAGAGGTTGTCGGCCACGTCGTTGGCCTTGTGGTCGAGCTTGACCCAGCTGAGCAGTTCGCGCGCACGGTCGCGCGCGCGCTTTTCCTCGCTGCGGAACAGGCCCGAGCCGGCCAGCAGGCCGAAGGGGCCGTAGCGCAGCTTGGCGTCCATGCCCACGGTGACGTTCTCCAGCAGCGACATCTCCTTGAAGATGCGGATGTTCTGGAAGGTGCGCGCGATGCCACCGCGCGTGATCTGGAAGGGCTTGCGGCCCGCCAGGTCCTGGCCCTCGAAATGGATGGTGCCGCTGGTGGTCGGCAGCAGCCCGGTGATCAGGTTGAACACCGTCGTCTTGCCGGCGCCGTTCGGGCCGATGAGCCCGAAGATGCCGCCCTTGGGAATGTCGAGGTTCACGTCCTGCAGGACCTTGAGCCCGCCGAAGTGCCGCGACACGTTCTTCAATGTCAAAAGTGTCTGGTCGCTCATGCTGCGCTCCCCTTGCGGCCGAACCACTGGCGGATGCGCGCCGGGTCCCAGATGCCCTTGGGCAGGAACAGCACGATCAGCACCAGGATGAAACCGTTCACCACCAGCCGGAAGGCGCCCAGCCCGCGCAGCATCTCGGGCAGCAGCGTGAGAATGGTGCCGCCCAGCACCGGGCCGGTGAGGCCGCCGATGCCGCCCAGGATCGCCATCGTCAGGATGTCGACCGCGCGGTTGAAGCCGTACTCGGCCGGGCCGATGAAGAAGGTCAGGTGCGCGTTCAGCGTGCCCGCCAGGCCGGCGATGGCGCCGCCCAGCACGAAGGCCAGCATCTTGTGGCCCGCCACGTCGATGCCCATGAGGCCGGCGGCGGTCTCGTCTTCCTTGATGGCCTCGAAGGCGCGGCCCACCTTGGAGCGGCGCACGCGCCACAGCACCAGCAGCACCAGCACCAACGCCAGCGCCACGTGCCACCACTGGGTGGATTGCGGAATGCCGTTCAGCCCCAGCGCGCCGCCCGTGAGCGACTCGGTGTTCAGGATGGCGATGCGCACCACCTCGCCGAAGGCCAGCGTGGCCATGGCAAGGTACACGCCCGAAAGCCGCAGCGTCGGCTTGCCGATGATGAAGGCCACCAGCGCCGGCGCCGCCATGCCCGCGGCAATGGCCACCGGGAAGGGCACGCCGTAGTTCAGCGTGAGGATCGACGCGGTGTACGCGCCGATGCCCATGAAGGCCGCGTTGGCCAGCGCGAGCATGCCGCAGGCCAGCGTGAGCCAGATCGAGAGTGCCAGCAGCGCGTTGATGCCCAGCGAGAGCACCAGGTTGCTGTAGACCGACCAGAAGTTGTCGAGCGCTTCCATCAGACCTTGCGCTCCTTGAGTGAGCCGAACAGGCCCTTCGGGCGCACCAGCAGCACGAGGAACAGCAGGCCGAAGGCCACCGCGTCGCGCATGTTGGAGCCCACGTAGGCCACCGACAGCACCTCGGCGAAGCCGAGGAACAGGCCGCCCAGCAGCGCCCCGCGGATGTCGCCCATGCCGCCCAGGATGATGACCGCGATGCCCTTCTCAAGCATCGGCTGGCCCATCAGCGGGAAGAGCGCGTTCGAGTACAGGCCGATCAGCACGCCCGCCACGCCGCCCAGGCCGGCGGCCACGAACGAGGTCAGGTAGAACAGTCCCTCGACGTTCACGCCCACCAGGTACGCCGCCTTGGGTGACTCGGCGATGGCGCGCAGCGCGCGGCCCAGCTGCGTGCGCTGCAGCGACAGCATCAGCACGCCCATGAGCACGAACGACGCCAGCACGATGCCCAGCTCGAGCACGGTGACGTGGATGCCGGCGAACACCAGCGCGTCGTCGGGAATGGTGCCGGGCGGGAAGCGCAGGTTTTCCGCGCCGAAGATGCCCTGGATGCCGTTGTTCAGGATGATGGCCACGCCGATGGTGGCGATCATCGGAATCAGGTGGGGTGCGTTGCGCTTGCGCAGCGGCTTGAGCACCAGCACGTCGACCAGGAAGCCGAGCACGCCGCAGAACGCGAACGCGAACGGCAGGCCGACCCACAGGGGCATGCCCGACACGCGCATGAACTCGGCGGCCGCATATGCGCCCACCATGAACACCGCGCCGTGCGAGAGGTTGATGACGCCGAGCACGCCGAAGATGAGTGTGAAGCCGAGCGCGAAGAGTGCGTAGACGCACCCCAGCGACAAGGCGTTGACAAGCTGCTGATCGAGCACGATGGGCTTCCGTCAGGCCGCAACGCACGAAGGCCGTTGCGGCAAATCAAAAAAGAAAACGGCGCAGTCGACAGTCCTGCGCCAGAAGCGAGAGTCATGGCGGGCCCCGCGGCCCGCCATCGAAGCGGCAAGACGGGTCTTGCTTACTTCTCAATCACGAACGCGGTGCCCTTCGTGACGCTCACGATGGCTTGCTGCTGCGCGTCGTAGCCGGCGGGCTTGCCGGCCTTGTCCTTGGCGCGCGCGAAGGTGAAGGCGCCGGTGGCACCGGTCCACTTCACGTTGGGCAGCGCGTCGCGCAGGGCGGTGCGGTCGGCGGCCAGGTTGCCCGAGAGCTTCACGCCCTTCAGGGCCTGGGCCACCACGTACAGGCCGTCGTAGGCCTGCGCGGCAAACTGGTCGGGCGCGGCCTTGAACTTGTCGTTGTAGGCCTTCTGGAACTTGGTGTTCTCTGGCGTGGCGTTGCTGGCCGACCAGGGGCTGCCGACGTACAGGTTGTCCGAGCTGCCCTTGGCCAGTTCGAAGATCTTGGTCGAGTTCATGCCGTTGCCGCCGATGATCGGCACGTTCAGGCCGAGCTGGCGGGCCTGCACCATCACCGGAGCGCCTTCGGCCAGCAGGGCCGACAGCACGATGGCGTCGGGGTTGGTGGCCTTGATCTTGGTGAGCTGGGCCTTGAAGTCGACGTCGCCCTTGGCGAAGGTCTCGGTCGTGGTCACGGGCAGCTTGAGGTCTTCGAGCGCCTTCTTGAAGTTGTCGTAGCCGCTCTTGGTGAACACGTCGTCGTTGCCGTACAGCACCGCGACCTTCTTCACGTTGGCGTGCTTGATGGCCACGCGCAGCGTCTCGGGCAGCACGTCGGCTTCGGTCACCGAGTTGCGGAACACGTAGTCGCCGATGGAGGTGATGCCGTCCGCGGTGTTCGAGGTGCCGAAGGCCACGGTCTTCGCGGCCTGCGCGATCGGGTCGGCCGCCTGGGCCGAGTTCGACAGCGTGGGGCCGAAGGTCATCAGGACCTTGTCCTGGAAGATGAGCTTCTTGAAGACGTTGATGGCGTCTTCCTTCTTGCCTTGCTCGTCCTCGATGGCGAGCACGATCTTGTCGCCGTTGATGCCGCCGGCGGCGTTGATTTCATCGGCCGCCAGCTGGAAGCCGTTGCGGATGGCCGAGCCGTACTGCGCGGCACCGCCGGACAGGGCGGCGGCGACGCCGATCTTGATGTCGGCCGCTTGCGCGCCGAAAGCGGTGGCCGCGGCGAACGCGAGCAGTGCGGGCTTGAAGGAAGTAGGGAGTCTCATGTTTGGATGCCGTCGTCGGACGTTGTCAGAAGGGATGTAAGGCGATTTAACATTTTATGCCTCGTCTGCCCGACCCTCCCGCACGCTGCCGGAACGCATGATGCGCGGCGCAGGGTAAACCCCCGCCGGAGGCTGTAAGTGCGTTTTTACAATCGCCCCGGCTTATACAAAAGTCCCCAACGCGGTCACAAGCCGCGTTTCGTTTTTTCCAAGAACTCGGAGAGCTATCAATGGATCGTCGTTCCCTCATCAAAAACGCCGGCATCGCGGGCGTTCTGGCTGCCGGCATCGCACCCGCGGTTCATGCCCAGGCCACCGTTCGCTGGCGCCTGGCGTCGAGCTTTCCCAAGTCGCTGGACACCATCTTCGGCACCGCCGAGGTGTTCGCGAAGAGCGTCAGCGACATGACGGGCGGCAAGTTCCAGATCTCGGTGCATGCGGGCGGCGAGCTGATGCCCGCGTTCGGCGTGGTGGACGGCGTGCAGAACGCCTCGGTTGAGATGGCCCACACGGCCCCGTACTATTTCTACGGCAAGGACCCGACCTTCTGCCTGGGCTGCGCCGTGCCCTTCGGCATGAACACGCGCCAGCAGAACGCATGGATGTACGAAGGCAACGGCCTGAAGCTGATGCGCGCCTTCTACGCCAAGTACAACATCATCAACCTGCCGGGCGGCAACACGGGCGCGCAGATGGGCGGCTGGTTCCGCAAGGAAATCAAGTCGGTCGCCGACCTGAAGGGCCTGAAGTTCCGCACCAACCCGTTCGCGGGCAAGGTGCTGGAGCCCTTCGGCGTGATTCCACAGTCGATTCCCGGCGCCGACCTGTACCCGGCGCTCGAAAAGGGCACGCTCGACGGCCTGGAGTGGGTCGGCCCGTACGACGACCAGAAGCTGGGCTTCAACAAGATCGCGCCGTTCTACTACTACCCGGGCTGGTGGGAAGGCGGCCCCGAGCTCGACTTCTACATCAACACCAAGGCATGGGAAGGCCTGTCGGCCGAGTACAAGGCCATCGTGGAGGCCGCTGCCGCGCACGCCAACATCACGATGACGGCCAAGTACGACGCCAAGAACCCGATCGCGCTGAAGCAGCTCGTGGGCTCGGGCACCAAGCTGCGTCCGTTCTCGCAGGACGTGATGAACGCGGCCTTCAAGTCGGCCCAGCAGATCTACTCGGACCTGAACAACACCAACCCCGAGTGGAAGAAGATCTACGGCGACTGGTCGAAATTCCTGGCCGACCAGAACGCCTGGTTCCGCTACACCGAAGGCACGTTCGACCGCTTCATGCAGCAGCAGAAGCTGTAAGCGTCGCGTCTTTCGCGATTCAAAGGCCTCGCCGGTTTCGGCGGGGCTTTTTTACTTGTGCCTTGGGGCCTGCCTGTTCACGCGCCCCGAACAGAGCCGACTACCGCGCTTCAGCAGGCGCTTCAGCAGGCGCGGCGACAGGCGAAGAAGAAGGCACTGCAAGCTCCGCCACGCGCTGCCCGAACGCGATCAGCACCTGCGGGTCGTAGGCGTGGAACCAGGTGATGCCGCCCATGCGACGGCGCACCAGCAGCCGCGGCGCAATCAGCCGCTCGAGCATGCGGATGTGCACCAGCTTGAGCTGCGCCACGTCTTGCGCCTTCACGCGCTTGTCCCACAGCCAGGTCTGCACCAGCTCGTCGCCTTCGAGCCGGGTGCGGCTGTAGACGATCCAGTAGCCGACCCACACCACGCACAGCGCCGCAATGGCCATCACCACCAGCGCGCTGGTCGTCCATTCGGCCGTGCGCAGCGACGGCAGGCTCCAGATGCCGAATGCGAAGAGGTCGACCACCAGCACCACCGCCAGCGTGCGCAGCAGGGGAGGGAAGGCGGCGCCTTCCGTGGCGCCCTTCGTGGCGTGCTCGGTGGCGCTCTCCGTGGCGTGTTCGCTCACGGCTTGGTGGCTTCGCTGGCGGCCGGCGGCGCGGGCTCTGGCGCAGGCTCGGACGTCGGCGCCTCGTCCTTCTTGCTGTTGCCGAACGGGTCTTCCATGTTCACGCCGTTGCTGTCGGGCGCGGGCGGGGGCTCGGCGTCGGCAGGCATGTCGAGGTTGACCTTGTCGATGTCGACGACCTTTTCCTTCTCGAGGAACACGGTCACGGTCTGCGGGAAGAAGATCACGATGGCCACCAGCAGCAGCTGCATCGCCACCCACGGCACCGCGCCCAGGTAGATGTCGCGGGACTCCACCTTCTTCGGCAGCGCCCCGTTCTTGAAGAGGGTGTCGGCAATGCCCCGCAAATAGAACAGCGCGAAGCCGAACGGCGGGTGCATGAACGAGGTCTGCATGTTCACGCACAGCAGCACGCCGAACCACACCATGTCGATGCCCAGCTTGTGGGCCACCGGCCCCAGCAGCGGCAGGATGATGAAGGCGATCTCGAAGAAGTCGAGGAAGAACGCCAGGAAGAACACGAAGATGTTCACCGCGATCAGGAAGCCCACCTGCCCGCCGGGCAGGCCCGAGAGCATGTGCTCGATCCACTTGGCGCCGTCCACGCCCTGGAACACCAGCGAGAACACGCGCGAGCCGATCAGGATGAACACCACCATCGCCGTGAGGCGCATGGTGCCTTCCATGGCGTCTTTCATGAGCTGCCAGTTCAGGCGCCGGTGGATCAGCGCGAGGATGAGCGAGCCCACCGCGCCCATGGCGCCGGCCTCGGTCGGCGTGGCGATGGCCTTGTCCATGAAGGGCAGGCCGCCCATGGAGCCGAGCACCGCGAAGATCAGGATGGCCGAGGGGATGATGCCGCGCAGGCACTTGCCCCACAGCGCCCAGCCGTGCAGCGTGCGCGCGCTGGCCGGCAGGCCCGGCACGTAGTGCGGGCGAATGCGCCCGACCATGAAGGTGTAGATCGCGAAGATGATCACCTGCAGGATCGACGGACCCCACGCGCCCTTGTACATCTGGCCCACGTCGGTACCGAGCTGGTCGGCCATGACGATCAGCACCAGCGAGGGCGGCACCAGCTGCGTGATGGTGCCCGAGGCGGCGAGCACGCCGGTCGAGTAGCGCATGTCGTAGCCGTAGCGCATCATGATCGGCAGCGAGATCATGGCCATGGCGATCACCTGGCCGGCCACCGTGCCGGTGATGGCCCCGAGGATGAAGCCCACGATGATCACCGAGTAGCCCAGGCCGCCGCGCACGGGGCCGAAGAGCTGGCCCATGGAGTCGAGCATGTCCTCGGCCAGCCCGCATTTCTCCAGTACGGCTCCCATCAATGTGAAGAACGGAATGGCCAGCAGCGTTTCGTTCGACAAAATGCCGAACACGTTCAGCGGCAGGTTGGCCATGAAGCCGGCCGGGAACCAGCCCATCTCGATCGCGAAGAAGCCGCAGATCAGGCCCAGGGCCGAGAGCGAGAACGCGACCGGAAAGCCGATCAGCATGATCACCACGAGCCCCGCGAACATGATCGGGGCGAAATTTTCCATGTGCATTGCGACTTACCTGCGGTGCGAAAGGGGCGGGCCTTGGGGAGCGGAAAACCGGAGAGAGCGGAAGGAGCGAGGCGCCCTTACTGCACCGGCTTCTCGTAATGCGTGTCCATGGTGATCAGGCCGCGCAGGTAGGCAATGCGCTTGATGATTTCCGAAACGCCCTGCAGGAACATCGCCGCGAAGCCCACGGGCATCAGCAGTGCGGCGGGCCAGCGAATGAGGCCGCCGATGTTGCCCGACATCTCGCCCGTGACCCACATGTTCCAGAAGAAGGGCCAGGTGAGGTAGGTGAAGAGCCCCATCACCGGCAGCAGGAAGAAGGTGAGGCCGAACAGGTCGACATACACCGGCCCGTAGCCCTTCAGCTTGCCGTAGATGATGTCCACGCGCACATGCTCGTTGAAGCGAAGCACCACGGGCGCGCCGAGCATCACGGTGGCGGCGAACAGGTACCACTGGATCTCGAGCCAGGAGTTCTTGCTGAAGTCGAGCCCGTAGCGAATGAGTGCGTTGCCGGCCGAGATGAGCGATGCGCCGAGGACGGCGTAGCCGGCGATCTTGCCGAGTTTTTCGCTGACCCAGTCCATGCCGGTCGCGAACTTGAGGAATGCAGACAAGGGGTGTCTCCCACGAAGCCCAAGGTGAAGCGCCGGCCCCTGGTGGGGGCTGCGCAAAGCCGCGGATGTTACCGCGGTGAACCTTTGTATTGCCTTGCTACACAGACGGGGTTTACCCGGTAGCCCCGGCCTTTTCGAGCCCCCGCATGCGAGCCTCGTCGCCATAATCTCCCATGTCTTCGCGCCTTCCGCCTTCGACGCCTTCGGGTGCCACGGGCCTGCCCCATTCGATCGATTCCCCCGACATGAGCCGCGCGGGCCGAGAGCTGCTGTCGCTGGCCCTCATCGACGCCCGCAACCACACGCTGCACCTGCTGTCGCTCTACGAGCAGGCGCTGGGCGTCGAGGCGCTCTCGGTGCCGCCGGTGCCTGAAGAAGAAGGCGTGGTGCCCCCGGTGTGGCTGGCCGGGCACATCGGCTGGTTCGCCGAATGGTGGATCGGGCGCAACACGCAGCGCGCCTTCGGTGTCGACTGCCCCGTGCGGCCCACGCGGCTGGCGGCCATCGACCCCGGCGCCGACGGCTGGTGGAACCCGGCGCAGAGCGCGCCCGGCCAGTGCTGGTCGCCCAGCCTGCCCGACCTTGCCCAGACCAAGGCCTACCTGCTGGAAACGCTGGAGAGCACGCTGGAGCTGCTCGAGCACGCGGCCGAGACCGACGCCGGCCTGTACTTCTACCGCCTGGCGCTGTTCCACGAAGACCTGCGCGGCGAGCAGTTCGTGGTGATGGCGCAGACGCTGGGGCTGCCCCTGGGCATCGAGCAGGCGCCCGTGGCCGTCACGCGTGAACCGTTGCTGCTGCCCGCCACGCGCTGGGAGCTGGGGCTGCCCGACAGCGGCTTCGCCTTCGCGCAGGAGCGCGCGGCGCACCGGGTGGACGTGCCCGAGTTCGAGATCGACGCGCAGCCCATCACCTGGAGCCAGTTCATCGAGTTCGTCGACGACGGCGGCTACGACCGCGAGGAGCTGTGGCACGGCCAGGGCTGGCGCTGGCTGGCCGCGCAGGTCGAGGGGCGGCGCGGGCCGCGGCATGTCGAGCAGATCGGCGTGGCGCGCAACGGCAGCGGCGGCTCGGTGCTGCAGCAGCGCTTCGGCGCGACCGTGCGCGCGGCCGGCCACCACAGCGCCGTGCACCTGAGCTGGTGGGAGGCCGATGCGTGGGCGCGCTGGGCCGGCCGGCGCATCGCGACCGAGGTCGAATGGGAAATTGCCGCGCACACCGCCGCGCGCCGCGGCTTTCGCTGGGCCGACGTGCACGAATGGACGGCCGGCACGCTGCAGCCCTGGCCCGGCTACCGGGCCGATCCGTGGAGCGCGGGCAGCGAGTTCGATCCGGCGGCGGCGTTCGGCAAGGCGCGCGTGCTGCGCGGTGCGTCTTTCGCGACGCGTGCGCGGCTGCGTTCGCCCCGGCGCCGCGGCTTCGCATTGCCGGAGCGGGACGACGGCTTCTTCGGTTTCCGCACCTGCGCGCTCTAGCGCGGAGACCAGGGGGCAGGGCCGGCAGGGCAGAGGCTCAGCGCCCGCCGCCTTCAGTGGCCAGCGGCGGCGCCACTTCTTCCAGCGGCTTGCGCTCCGCGTCTGCCGCATAGCGCAAGGCCAGCAGCCCCGCCACGATGACCAGCACGGCGCCGATGCCGTAGCCCACCATCACCGCGCCGCGGCTGCCGGTTTCTATCAACAGGCCGAACAGCAGCGGCGCCGCGAAGCCGCCCGCGCCCATGCCCACCGCATAGAAGATGGCGATGGCCATCGCACGCATCTCCAGCGGAAACACCTCGCTCACCGTGAGGTAGGCCGAGCTGGCCGCCGCCGACGCCAGGAAGAACACCGCCGACCAGCACAGCGCCTGGCTGCGCGCGTCGAGCCAGCCCATCATGAAGGCCCAGCCGGTGATGGCCAGGCCGATGCCCGCGAGCACATAGGTCAGCGCGATCATCTTGCGCCGGCCCAGGCTGTCGAACAGCGGCCCCAGCAGCAGCGGCCCCAGCACATTGCCCAGCGCGAACGGGAAGATATAGAACGCCACGCTGGCCTCGGGCACCGCATAGAAGCGCGTGAGCACCAACGCGTAGGTGAAGAAGATGGCGTTGTAGAAGAAGGCCTGCGACACCATCAGCGCCAGCGCCACCGCGCTGCGCTGCCGGTAGCGGCTGAACAGCACGCGCGCCACCTCGCGCATCGACGGGCTGGTCTGGCGCGCGTCGGTGTACGTGACATGGCCCTGCGGCGCCGGCAGCGGGCCGTGCTGCGCTTCGACCTCGGCCTCGATCTGCTCGACGATGCGCCTGGCCTCGTCGGCGCGCCCGTGCGCGATGAGCCAGCGCGGGCTCTCGGGCACGTCGCGCCGCACCAGCAGGATGGCCACCGCCAGCACCCCGCCCAGCGCGAAGCCCGCGCGCCAGCCCCACACCGGGCCGATGACGCGCGCGTCGAGCAGCACCAGGCTCAGCGCCGCGCCCAGCGCCGCGCCGATCCAGAAGCTGCCGTTGATCGCCAGGTTCACGCGTCCGCGCACGCGCGCCGGAATCAGCTCGTCGATGGCCGAGTTGATGGCCGCGTATTCGCCGCCGATGCCCAGCCCCGTGACGAAGCGGCACAGCGCGAAGAAGGCGAAGTTGGGGGAGAAGGCCGTGGCCAGCGTGCCGATGGTGTAGACCACCAGCGTGACCAGGAACAGCTTCTTGCGGCCGAGCCGGTCGGTGAGCCGGCCGAAGAGCAGGGCGCCGATGACCGCGCCCGCCACATACACCGAGCCCGAGAGGCCGATCTCGCCGGCCGTGAGCCCGAGCGTGTCGGGCCGCTCGAGCACGGCGCCGATGGAGCCCACCAGCGTGACCTCCAGGCCGTCGAGCACCCAGGCCACGCCCAGCGCGATCACCACGCGCCAATGCCAGCGCGACCACGGCAGGCGGTCCAGGCGGGCGGGGATGTCGCTGCGCAGTACCGTCATGCCGACGATTATGGGAAGGCGGCCCGCGAGCCACCTGTAGGACCGGGGCTTCGATGAAGCCGCGGTCCGGGGAACACCAGGGTCAGGCCGTCTCGGCCAGCGCGTCGGCCAGCGCGTTCACCATGCGGTCGATCTCTGCCTTCTCCGAGATGAAGGGCGGCGCCAGCTGGATGGTGTCGCCGCCGTAGCGCACGTAGAAGCCCTTCTTCCAGCAGTTCATCGCGATCTCGTACGGGCGGCGGGCGGGCTCGCCCGGCAGCGGCGCAATGGTCAGGCCGGCGGCCAGGCCGTAGTTGCGGATGTCCGTCACGTGCTTGCTGCCCTTCAGGCTGTGCACCGCGTTCTCGAAGTGCGGGGCCAGCGCCTGCACGCGGCCGACCATGTCTTCCTTCTGCAGCACGTCGAGCGCCGCGATGCCGGCGGCGCAGGCCACCGGGTGCGCGCCGTAGGTGTAGCCGTGCGGAAACTCCAGCATGTAGTCGGCGCCGCCGGCGGCCATGAAGGTGTCGTAGATCTCCTTGCTGGCCACCACCGCGCCCAGCGGCTGCGCGCCGTTGGTCACCTGCTTGGCGATGTTCATGATGTCGGGCGTCACGCCGAAGGCTTCCGCGCCCGTGAGCGCGCCGCAGCGGCCGAAGCCGGTGATGACCTCGTCGAAGATCAGCAGGATGTTGTTGGCCGTGCAGATGTCGCGCAGGCGCTTCAGGTAGCCCTTGGGCGGGATCACCACGCCGGCCGAACCCGAGAAGGGCTCCACGATGACGGCCGCGATGTTCGACGCGTCGTGCAGCGCAATGAGGTCGAGCAGGCGGTCGGCCAGCTCGGCGCCGTGCTCGGCCATGCCGCGCGTGAAGGCGTTGGACGCGAGCTGCGTGTGCGGCAGGTGGTCGGCTTCCACGCCCTGGCCGAAGAGCTTGCGGTTGGCGCCGATGCCGCCCACCGAGATGCCGCCGTAGTTCACGCCGTGGTAGCCCTTCTCGCGGCCGATCAGGCGGGTCTTGCTGGCCTGGCCCTTGGTGCGCCAGTAGGCGCGCGCCATCTTCAGCGAGGTGTCGGCGGCTTCGGAGCCCGAGCCGGTGAAGAACACGTAGTCCAGCCCGGCGGGCGTGAGTTCCTTGATCTTGTTGGCCAGCTCGAACGAGGCGGGGTGGCCGAACTGGAAGGCGGGCGAGTAGTCGAGCTTGGCGATCTGGCGGCTCACCGCCTCGGTGATCTCGGGGCGGCCGTGGCCCAGGCCCGAGCACCACAGGCCGGAGAGGCCGTCGAAGATCTTGCGCCCGTCCACGTCGGTGAAGTACGCACCCTTGGCCTCCACGATGATCCGCGGATCGGCCTTGAAGTTGCGGTTGCCGGTGTAGGGCATCCAGTGCGCGTCGAGCCAGGCGGCGTCGGTGCGCACGGCGGGCGTGGGGTCGATGGCGGGGGCGGCGAGTGTCATGGCGATTCCCGCGCGGGGCGGGCTCCGAGGGGCTGATGGAATGCGCCGATTGTTGGCACACCCTTCAGTGTGGAGAATGGCGCAATATCAATGTTCACTTGACACTTCATGCAAGTAAAAGAAAAGCCCCGCAACGGTGCCGCCGGCCCGCGCAACCGCGCCGTTTTGGGGCAACTCAGCGACATGGACCTGCGCCTGCTCAAGGTGTTCAAGAGCGTGGTCGATTGCGGCGGCATGGCGGCCGCCGAGCTGGAGCTGAACATCGGCACCTCCACCGTGAGCCGCCACGTGAAGGACCTGGAAACGCGGCTGGGCCTGGTGCTGTGCCGTCGCGGGCGCGCGGGCTTCGCGCTCACGGCCGAAGGGCAGCGCGTGTATGACGAAACGCTGCGCCTGCTGGCCTCGGTCGATGCCTTTCGCGGCAGCATCGACGACATCCACAACCGCATGGGCGGGCAGCTGGAGGTGGCGGTGTTCGACAAGACGGCCACCAACCCCAAGGCGCGCATCGGCCAGGCGATCGCGCGTTTCACCGAGATGGCGCCGGAGGTGAGCCTGGCGCTGCACGTGGGCTCCATCAACGCCATCGAGCAGGGGGTGCTCGAGGGCAACTTCCAGATCGGCATCATCCCGGCGCACCGCAGCTCCAAGAGCCTGGTGTACGCCGACCTGTTCGACGAGACCATGCTGCTGTACTGCGGCCAAGGCCATCCGCTGTTCGACGCCAGCCACGCCAGGCTCACCTGGGCGAAGCTGCGCGAACATCACTTCGCGGGGCTGGGCTACCACTCGCCCAACATGGAGCTGAGCCACCGCGCCAAGCTGTCGCGCAAGGCCACGGGCTTCGACCAGGAGGCGATCGCCACGCTGATTCTTTCGGGGCGGTTCCTGGGCTTCCTGCCCGACCACTATGCGCAGGCGTTCGAGCAGCGCGGGCTCATGAAGGCGGTGCTGCCGGCGCGCTTCAACTATGCGTGCCGGTTCGTGAGCCTGCTGCGCAGGTCACCGAAGCCGTCGCGGGCGGTGTTGGCGTTTCAGGAATGTCTGGAGAAGGCGCACGGCTAGCCGGACTCAGCGCTGCCCACTGGGCAGCAGCAGGTGCTTCGCCCCGATGTGCGCTTCCATCTCGTGCATGTGGTGTTCCGCGTCGACCATGTGCTCGGCCATCAGCCGCCGCACTTCGCTCGCGTCTTCCTTGCGGTAGGCGGCCAGCAGCTGCGTGTGGTAGTCGACGTTGGTCTCGCCGAAGTGGTGGTGGTCCAGCGCCTTCTTGTAGACCACGAGGTCGCGCAGCAGGTCGTTCAGGAAGCGACACATGAAGGAAAGCACCGGATTGGGGCAGCTTTCGGCCAGCATGGTGTGAAAGGCCAGTTCGGCCTCGCGCTGCGTGCGCAGCTCGTCCTCGTTGGTGGGCTCGACGGTGCACAGGCGCACGTTGGCTTCGAGCTTCTCGAACTGCTCGGGCGTGAGCTTGCCGACCACGCTCACTGCCAGTTCAGGCTCCAGCGCCTTGCGCAGCTGGTAGATGTGGTGCCCGTCGAGGTGGTGGAAGTGCAGGAAGTTGCGCAGCGGCTCCGACGCATGGTCCACCGACACCTGCTGCAGGTACGCGCCGCCGCCCGGGCCGGTGCGAATGGCGACGAGGCCGCGCACCTCCAGCGCCTTCAGCGCCTCGCGCACGGTGCTCTTCGAATAGCCGAAGAGCTCGATCAGTTCCTTCTCGTTGGGCAACCGGTCGCCGGGCTGCTTGCGCTCCGCCACGATCCAGCGCTTGACGTCTTCGACGATGACGTCCGAGAGCTTTTGCCGCTTCGGGCGGTTCTGCCCCACTCTCATTCACGCGCTCCATGCCCATCGGGAGATGCGCGGGATGCGCAACAGCGGGCGATCTTAAACGGCGTCATGCGAGGGCCCTCTCTGGCGTTGGGTACGGGTTTTGCTAGCGGGTTTTTACCAGCATATTAATCCTATTTATCCGCTTAAATTCGCCGGCATTCGCAGGCACCCCCGTTCCGTTCCCACCTCAACCGCTCCTCAACTTTCCCCCACGATCGGAGAACCCACCATGCAACGCAGACACCTCCTCCAGCTCGCCGCCCTGTCGGCCGCCCCGGCCTCGCTCCTGGCGAGCCGCCCGGTCTTCGCGCAATCGGCCGAGGCCATCCGCTTCGGCTGCCCGGTGCCGATGTCGGGCGCCTTCGCGGCCAACGGCAAGTTCGCCGACCTGGGCATGAAGCTGGCCATCGAGCAGTACGGCAGCGTGCTGAAGCGCCCGCTGGCCTACACGGTGCTCGACACCGAAGGCAAGCCCGCGACCGCCGTGCGCAAGGTGCAGGAGGCCTCGCAGCAGCAGGGCGCGAAGTTCTTCGCGGGCGGCATCCTGTCGTCCGAGGCCCTGGCAATGGGCAAGGAGGCCGAAAAGGCCGGCGGCCTGTTCATCACCACCGCGGGCGCGGACGAAATCACCGGAAAAGACTGCAACCCCGCCACCTTCCGCTGGTCGGTGCCCACCTTCGGCGCCATCGAGCAGACGGTGCGCCCGCTGATCGCCTCCATGCCGAAAGCCAAGCGCTGGTACACCATCACGCCGCAGTACGTGTTCGGCGACGGCTTGCTGAGCGCGGCCAAGAACATCTTCCAGGAGAAGGGCATCGAGCACGTGGGCAACAGCTACCACTCGCTCAACGAGAAGGAGTTCAGCGGCTACCTCACCAACGCCATGGCCGCCAAGCCCGACGTGCTGCTGCTGCTGAACTTCGGCGCGCAGTCGTCGGCGGCACTGCGCCAGGCGGTGAGCTTCGGCATGCACAAGAACATGACCATCCTCATGGCCTGGGCCTCTGGCCTGGAGCAGTTCGACGAGCTGGGCGCCGACCTGTGCGACGGCGTGTACTTCGGCGCGCAGTACTGGCACACGGCCGACACCCCGCTCAACAAGGACCTGGTCAAGCGCACGGCCGACAAGCTGAAGATCGTGCCCAACTACAGCCTGGCCGGCTCGTACATCTGCACCAAGATCCTGATCGACGGCATCGTCAAGGCCGGCACGGTCGACCAGAAGGCCGTCATCGCCGCGCTGGAAGGCATGAAGTACGACGGCCTCACGGGCGCCGAAGAAATCCGCAAGGCCGACCACCAGGTGGTGAAGGACTACTACCTGCTCAAGGGCAAGGCCAAGTCGAAGATGGCGAACCCGGCCGACTACGTCGACGTGGTGAGCTCGGGCAAGTCGTTCCTGCCCGTCGACAAGACAGGCTGCAAGTTGAGCTAACCCCCAGGCTTGCCCACTGCGCGTGTCCTCCAACCCCCTTTCAGGGGGCAGCACCTGCGGCCCGGCAAAGCCGGTTCCGCGGTGTTCTCGAGGGGGCACCGCATTCGAGCCTGCCATTACGCATAACCATGTCTGTCTACCTGCTCCAGACCATCAACGGAATCGGCATCGGCATGCTGTATTTCCTGCTGGCCGTTGGCTTGTCCATCGTGTTCGGCCTGCTGCGCTTCGTGAACTTCGCGCACGGCGCTTTCTACCTGCTGGGTGCCTACCTGTGCTACCAGGCCATGCAGTGGGGCCTGGACTTCTGGGTCGCGCTGGTGGTGGTGCCGCTCGTGGTGGGCGCGCTCGGCTGGCTGGCCGAGAAGCTGCTGCTGCGCCGCGTGTACGCCAAGCCGCACGAGTTCCACATCCTGGTCACCGTGGGCCTGGCGCTGGCGGTGCAGGAGATCGTCATCGTGTTCTGGGGCCCGCTGGGCAACAGCGTGCCCACGCCCGACCTGCTGCAGGGCGTGGTGATGTGGGGCAGCTTCATCTACCCGAAGTACCGGCTGTTCGTCATCGGCTTCACCGCCGTGCTCGCGGTGCTGCTGTGGTGGGTGCTCGAAGGCACGCGCCTGGGCAGCGCGGTGCGCGCGGGCAGCGAATCGACCGAGATGGTGTCGCTGCTGGGCATCAACGTGTTCCGCGTGTTCAGCCTGGTGTTCGCGCTCGGCGCGGCCACCGCGGCGCTGGCCGGCGTGCTGGCCGCGCCCATTCGCGGCGCCGAGCCGTTCATGGGGGTGGAGGCGCTCAGCGTGGCCTTCGTGGTGGTGGTGATCGGGGGGCTCGGCAGCTTCGGCGGCGCGCTGGTCGGCGGGCTGCTGATCGGCATCGTGCAGAGCCTGATGAGCACCATCTGGCCGCCGGGCGCGAGCCTGATGATCTACGTCGCGATGGGGGCCGTGCTCCTGTTGCGCCCGCATGGCCTGCTCGGCCGCAGAGGATGACCCACGCCATGCCAAGAAAATATTCATTCCTGCTGGCGCTCGTCGTCGCGCTCGGCC
Source organism: Variovorax sp. RCC_210 (assembly GCF_041355175.1). Lineage (NCBI taxonomy): Bacteria > Pseudomonadati > Pseudomonadota > Betaproteobacteria > Burkholderiales > Comamonadaceae > Variovorax > Variovorax sp. RCC_210. Next base: position 165,751 of record NZ_JBFUPJ010000001.1, read on the forward strand.
TGCCGCTGGTGCTGCGCTCGGGCTCGCTCGCGAGCGAAGTGCTCATCTACGGCCTTGCCGCCGTGGGCTGCAACCTGCTGCTGGGCTACACGGGGCTGCTCTCGTTCGGCCAGGGCATCTTCTTCGGGCTGGGCAGCTACACCATCGCCATCCTGCTCACGCGGCTGCAGGTGCCCATGCCGCTGGCGCTGCTCGCGGCCGTGGCCATGGGCGCGCTGGGCGCGGCGGTGGTCGGCTGGGTGGCCATTCGCCAGCGCGGCACCTACTTCGTGATGCTCACGCTGGCCTTCGCGCAGATGTTCTATTTCGTGGCGTACACCGCCTCGGGCCTCACGGGTGGAGACAACGGCCTGCTCGACGTGCCGCGCCCCGCCTTCATGGACACGCCGTGGAAGTACTACGCCTTCGTGGCGGTGGTCTTCCTCATCGCGTTCGCGCTGCTGCTGCGCGTGACCGACTCGGTGTTCGGCCGCACGCTGCTGGCCATTCGCGACAACGAGGACCGCCCCGCCGCGGTGGGCTACGACCTGAAGCGCTTCAAGCTGCTGGCCTTCGTCATCTCCGGGGCCGTCACCGGCCTGGCGGGCGGGCTGCACGCGATGATGACCGGCATCGCGCCGCTGTCGAACGCCGAGTACCACACCAGCGAGATGATCCTGGTCATCACCGTCATCGGCGGCACCGGCAACCTGTTCGCCTCGGTGCTGGGCTCGGCCTTCTATGTGCTGCTGGCCGACTGGCTCTCCACGCTGTGGCCGCGCTGGCTGCTGCTGCTGGGGCTGCTGCTAATCGGCGTGAGCATCGGCATGCAGCGCGGGCTGTGGGGCCTGGGCGAGAGCGCCTGGCGCCGCGTGTTCCGCAAGGCCGCGCTTGAAACGGCAACGTCAAAGGCGACAAAGGCGACACAGGCGGTCGCTGCGCAGGGAGACAAGGCATGAGCGACGTTCTCATCGAAGCCGTCGGCGTCACCAAGCACTACGGCAAGTTCGCCGCGCTGGGCGGCGTCGACATGAAGATCCGGCGCAACACCGTGCACTCGGTGATCGGGCCGAACGGCGCGGGCAAGACCACGCTGTTCCACATGCTCACGGGCACCGGCACCACCACGGGCGGGCGCATCGTGTTCGACGGCCACGACGTGACGCGCGAGCCCGACCACAAGCGCGTGCAGCGCGGCATGGCGCGCTCGTTCCAGGTCACCAGCCTGTTCGCGAGCCTGTCGGTGCGCGAGAACCTGCGCGTGGCCGCGCAGGGCATCGCGCCGCGCCAGGCCATGAACTGCTGGCGCGCGCCGGTGGGCGAGCGCGCCTGCGCCGACACCGTGGCCGAGGTGCTCGCACGCGTGGGCCTGGAGCGCCTGGCCGACACGCCCGCCAGCGTGCTGTCGCACGGCCAGCAGCGCCGTCTCGAGGTGGGCATGGCGCTGGCCGCGAAGCCCAAGGCCATCTTTCTCGACGAGCCGACCTCGGGCATGGGCATCGACGACCTCGACGACATGAAGCAGCTCATTCGCGGCCTGCGCGACGCGCACACCGTGGTGCTGATCGAGCACAACATGAACATCGTGATGGACATCTCGGACACCGTCACCGTGATGCAGCTGGGCCGCGTGCTGGCCGAGGGGCTGCCGGGCGACATCCGCGCGGATGCGCGCGTGCGCACGGCGTACCTGGGCAACATGATCACCGGAGGAAAAGCATGAGCGCGAACATCCTCGAAGTCGAAGCGCTGCACGCCCACTACGGCAAGAGCCATGTGCTGCAGGGCGTCTCGCTGACGGTGGGCGAGGCCGAGCTGGTCACGCTGCTGGGGCGCAACGGCGCGGGCAAGTCGACCACGCTCAAGAGCATTGCCGGCGCGGTCACGCCCACCGGCGGCCGCTTGCGCTTCCAGGGCGCTGACATTGCCGGCCAGCCGCCGCACCGCATCGCGCAGCGCGGCGTGTGCCTGGTGCCCGAGCACCGCGGCGTGTTCAAGCTGCTGTCGGTGGAAGAAAACCTGCTGCTCGGTCAGCGGCGCGAATCGCCCTGGCAGCTGGACGACATCTACCGCATCTTCCCGCGCCTGAAGGAGCGGCGGCGCAACGGCGGCGGGCAGCTCTCGGGCGGCGAGCAGCAGATGCTGGCCATTGGCCGTGCGCTCATGAACCATCCGCGCCTGCTGATCCTCGACGAGCCGGTCGAGGGGCTCGCGCCGGTCATCGTCGAGGAAATCGTCGCGCAGCTGAAGACCATCAAGGCCGCGGGCGTGGCCATCCTGCTGGTCGAGCAGAACCTGGAGGTCTGCGTGCAGCTGGCCGACCGCCACTACATCGTGGAGCAGGGCGTGATCGTGCACGAGGCCGCCAACGCCGACTTCGTTGCCGACCACGAAGTGAAAGACCGCTACCTGGGCGTGGGCCTTGCCTGAACACCCGCGCCCCTCTTTTCTCATTCGCAACACCATGACATCACACACCGAACTCCGCATCGACGGCCAGCGGCTCTGGAACTCCCTGATGGAGCTGGCGCAACTGGGCGCCACCGAGAAAGGCGGCGTCTGCCGCATCGCGCTGACCGAGCTTGACCGCCAGGGCCGCGACCTGTTCACGCGCTGGATGCGCGAGGCGGGCTGCGAGGTGCGCGTGGACGCCATCGGCAACATCTTCGCGCGCCGCGCCGGCCGCGACAACGCGCTGCCCCCCGTCACCACCGGCAGCCACATCGACACCCAGCCCACCGGCGGCAAGTTCGACGGCAACTACGGCGTGCTCGCCGGGCTGGAAGTGGTGCGGGCGCTGAACGACGCCAAGGTGCAGACCGAGGCGCCGATCGAGGTGGCCGTGTGGACCAACGAAGAAGGCTCGCGTTTCGTGCCCGTGATGATGGGCTCGGGCGTGTTCGTCGATGCCTTCACGCTGGAGCACGCGCTGGCCCAGCGCGACACCGAGGGCGTGAGCGTGTCCGATGCGCTGCAGGCCATCGGCTACGCGGGCAGCACGCCGGCCTCGGCCGCCGCTTCGCCGGTGGGCGCGTATTTCGAGGCGCACATCGAGCAAGGCCCGGTGCTGGAAGCCAACGAGCGCGTGATCGGCGTGGTCGAGGGCGCGCTCGGCCAGCGCTGGTACGACGTGGTGATGCAGGGCATGGAAGCGCATGCCGGCCCCACGCCGATGGAACTGCGCAAGGACGCGCTGCTCGCCGCGTCGGAGCTCGTCATCGAGGTGAACCGCATCGCGCTGGCGCACGCGCCGCACGCACGCGGCACGGTCGGCTGGATCGACAACTATCCGAACTCGCGCAACGTGATCCCGGGCCGCGTGAAGCTCAGCGTCGACCTGCGCGCGGCCGACGACGTGGTGCTGTCGGCCATGGACGCCGAGCTGAAGACGGCGGTGCAGCGCATCGCCACCAAGGGCAAGGTCGCGGCCACGGTGGAGCAGGTGGTGTACTTTCCGCCGCAGCCGTTCACGCCCCGGCTGGTGTCGGCGGTGCGCGACGCGGCGCAGGCGCAGGGCCTGGGCTGGATGAACGTGATCAGCGGCGCCGGCCACGATGCGGTGTACCTCGCGCGCGTGTGCCCCGCGGCGATGATCTTCGTGCCGTGCCTGGACGGCATCAGCCACAACGAGATCGAGGACGCGCAGCCCGACCACCTCGAAGCCGGCTGCAACGTGCTGCTGCAGGCCATGCTGCAAAGCGCGGGGGTGGTGTCGTGAAGGTCCTGATCGCGCGCCTCAACCACGAGACCAACACCTTCTCGCCCGTGCCCACGCCGCTCGCGGCCTTCGGGCCCGACGGCCCCACCTTCGGCGCGCAGGCGTACGCCGACAACAAGGGCATGCGCACCGCGATGTCGGCCTTCATCGACCTGGCCGAGCAGGCGGGTGCCACGGTGGTCACGCCGGTGTCGGCCTCGGCCAACCCGAGCGGGCCGGTCGATGCGCAGGCCTACACCACGCTCACGCAATGCATCGTGGACGCGGCGCCGGGCTGCGACGCCATCCTGCTCGACCTGCACGGCGCCATGGTGGCGCAGAACAGCGCGGACGGCGAGGGCGACCTGCTGGTGCGCCTGCGCGCCGCCGCGCCGGGCGTGCCCATTGGCGTGGCGCTCGACCTGCACGCCAACGTAACGCCGGCGATGGTGCGCAACGCCGACGTCATCGTCGGCTTCAAGACCTATCCGCACATCGACATGTACGAGACCGGCGCGCACGCGGGCCGCCTGCTGCTCGACCTGCTGGCCGGCCGCAGCACGCCTCACATGCGCTGGCGCCAGCTGCCGCTGATGGCGCACACGCTGCGCAGCGCCTCGTTCACCGGCGCGATGCAGCGGGCCATCGAGGCGGCGCAGGCGGCCGAGCGTTCGGAGTCGCTGGCGGTGTCGATCCTGGCGGGCTTCTCGCTGTCGGACATCGAGGCGCCGTGCATGAGCGTGATCGTGGTCGACGCGCAGTCGCCCGAGCGCGCGCAGGCCACGGCCGACTGCATCGCCACGCAGATGTGGAACGAGCGCGAGGCCTTCATCTACCGCAGCGAACCGCTGGCGGAATCGATTGCGCGCGCCAAGCTCATCGCGCATGGCGCCTCCAAACCGGTGCTGCTGCTCGACCACGGGGACAACTGCATGTCCGGCGGCAGCTGCGACACCATGGACGTGCTGCAGGAGGCGCTGGCCCAGGGCCTGCACGGCATCGGCGTGGGCCCGCTGTGCGACCCCGAGGCGGTGGCCGAGCTGGTCGCGGCGGGCGAGGGCGCCGAAGTGACCGTGGCGCTGGGCAACAAGGTGTCGCTCGAAGGCATCGGCCTGTCGAAGACGCCGGTGCGCCTGACGGGCACGGTGCGCGCCATCAGCGACGGCGACTACGTCATCACCGGCCCTACCTACACCGGCCAGCGCAGCAGCATGGGCCGCACGGTGCTGTTCGACATCGGTGCCGCGCGCATCGTGGTGACCGAGCGCACGCAGGAGCCGTGGGACATCGGCGTGTTCGAGTGCGCGGGGCTCGATCCGCGCACCGAGCGCTTCCTGCTGCTGAAGTCGCGCATGTACTGCCGGCCGGTGTTCGTGCCGCTGTCGGCCGCGCTGGTGGAGTGCGACAGCCCGGGCGTGACCAGCTCGGACTACGGGCTGTTCCCGTTCAGCAAGGTGCGCCGGCCGGTGTTTCCGCTGGACGCGGACGCGGCGATGGACACTGCCGCATAGCGTCCACATAACGCACACATAACCTGCCACGTCATCGACGCGAATCGCGTGCGCCGCGACCATTCCTTCACCCCGCGCTGTTGCGGGTCGACCCCCCCGAAAGGAATGGCCACCATGAACACCGCCGCACACGATGCCACCCAGATCGCCCGCGACTACATCGCCGTCTGGAACGAGACCGACGCCGCGCGCCGCGCCGCGCTGATCGAAGCCGGCTGGACCGCCAACGCCCACTACATCGACCCGATGGCGCAGGCCAGCGGCCACGCGCAGATCAGCGCGCTGGTGGGCGCGGTGCACCAGCGCTTTCCGGGCTTTCGCTTCCACCTGCTGGGCAAGGCCGACGCGCACGGCGACCAGATGCGCTTCTCGTGGACGCTCGGGCCGAGCGGGGCGCAAGACCTGATCCAGGGCACCGACTTCGCGCAGCTCGACGCGGGCAAGCTGCGCTCGGTGACGGGGTTCCTGGACAAGGTGCCCGTGGGTGCCTGATGGGGCCTGATGGCGCGTGGCGCCGCTTGATCTCTTCCTGGTGCGCAGCGCTCAGTCCGGCGCGCCCGCCGGCCGCCCGCGCCACAGCTTGCGGTACACCGTCGCCCGGCTGATGCCCAGCGCCCGTGCGGCTTCGGCCACGTTGCCGCGCGCATCGGCCACCGCCTTGCGGATCAGCGCGGTCTCCACGTCGCGCAGGCGCGGGCGCGCATCGACGGCGGGCGCGGCCACGGCGCCGCCGCGGCCGCCGGCCTGGGGCCGCACCTGCACCCGCAGGCCGGACCACAGCGGCACCTCCAGCACCGCGTCGGCGCGGCGGGCCGCGTCGAACATCATGTGCAGCGGCAGGGCGAACAGGTCGTTGAAATGCAGCGGCTGCGTGTTGCGCGCCAGCGGCTGGTGCAGCATCTGGCGCGCCGCCGCGTTGGCGCCGATCACGCTGCCGCCGGCATCGATGCACAGCAGCCCTTCGCTCGCCTCGCCGGCCGGACTGCCCGGCCAGGCCAGGTGCAGCAGCAGCTCGCAGGGCTCGCGCATGACCAGGGTGTTCTCGATGCTGCGCGCCGACAGCGCGGCCAGGTGCCGCAGCTCGGGGCGCTCCACCACCTGCACGCCGGTCAGGTCGAGCATGCCGATGCAGTCGCCCTGGGGACCGAAGAGCGGCGCGCCGGCGCAGCTGTACACGCTGGTGTCGTCGAAGAAGTGCTCGCCGCCGTGCAGCCACACCGACTCCTGCTCGGCCAGCGCCGTGCCGATGGCGCTGGTGCCGATGGCGCGCTCCGACAGGTCGACGCCCACGCGCCCAATGTCGCGCGCGCAGCGGCTGGCGGTGTCGGTGCCGTCGGGCAGGTTGCCCACGTCCACCACGATGCCCTCGGCGTCGGTCAGGATGGCGAAGTAGCGCGTGTCGGCAATGGCGCGCGAAAGCCGTTCGATCACCGGACGCGCCACGGCGATCAGCGCGCGGTTGCGCTCGGCGATGTCGCAGCTGTGACTCCGGCTCACCGGCTCGAAGCTCACCCGCTGCTGCGGCCGGCGGCCGGCCTCGATGCAGCGTTGCCACGACCGGGCGATCCATGAGTCGATGCAGGCCGCGCCGCGTGCGCGCGGCGACTCGCCATCGATCAGTTCGCGCCGGGCCTGGGCAATGGCCAGCGACCGCTCCGGCGGCGGTGAAACAAGAGAGACAGGCATCGTGGGGGGCTCGCGTGCACGCGCTTTTCGGGGCTTTTCCCGGCTCGCCGGATGGCAAGCTGTTTCATTTTGAGAATTTCGCGCGCTCTGTGCAAGTGGCAAGGGTTTTGCCTAGGATAGTGCGAAAGGTCGCCATCCAAGATGCTTTCGCTGAACCAGCCATCACCTTTCACGGAGACAGCCACATGCAGGTCGCTTTCAAGGTCAACGGCCGCCAGGTCACGGTCGACGCGCCACCCAACACCTTCCTTGTCCACGCCATCCGCGAGCACCTCCACCTCACGGGCACCCATGTGGGTTGCGACACCGCGCAGTGCGGCGCGTGCACCGTCCATGTGAACGGGCGGGCGGTCAAGTCGTGCAACATCCTGGTCGCGCAGGCGGCAGGCAGCGACATCACCACCATCGAGGGCATTGCCGAGGCCGACGGCACCATGCATCCCATGCAGGCGGCGTTCAAGGAATGCCACGGCCTGCAATGCGGCTTCTGCACGCCGGGCATGGTCATGAGCGCCATCGACCTGTGCACCCACCACCCCAAGTCGAGCGAGACCGAGATCCGCGAGCTGCTCGACGGCAACCTGTGCCGTTGCACGGGCTACCAGAACATCGTGAAGGCCGTGAAGATGGGCGGCGAGGCGATGGCCTCGGGCACGCCGGTCAAAGCAACCGTCACGGCGTGAAGGGAGCGACATCATGGGTGCCTCCGACTTCTCGAACCTGCCCCACATCGGCGAGGCGCTGCGGCGCAAGGAAGACTATCGCTTCCTGACCGGCGCGGGCAACTACACCGACGACATCACGCTGGCCAACCAGAGCCATGCGGTCTTCGTGCGCTCGCCGCACGCCCACGCCACGGTCAAGTCGGTCGACATCGCCGAGGCGTTGAAGATGCCCGGCGTGGTCGGCATCTTCAGCGGCAAGGACATCGAGGGAAAGATGGGCGGGCTGCCTTGCGGCTGGCTCATCAACAACCCCGACGGCACCCCCATGAAGGAGCCGATGCACCCGATCCTGGCGATCAACAAGGTGCGCTACGTGGGCGACCACGTGGCCATGGTGGTGGCCGAGACGGTCGAGCAGGCGAAGAACGCCGCCGAGGCCGTGGTGGTCGACTACGACGTGCTGCCCGCGCTGGTGAGCGTGGCCGACGCGGCGAAGAAAACCGGCAACACCACGCTGCACGACGAAGCCCCCGACAACCAGTGCTACAAGTGGGTGCTGGGCGACAAGGCCGCGGTCGACACGGTGTTCGCCACCGCCGCGCACGTGACCAAGCTCGACCTGGTCAACAACCGGCTCATTCCCAACCCGATCGAGCCGCGCGTGGCCATCGGCAGCTACAGCCGCGGCACCGACGACTACACGCTGTACGTGTCCAACCAGAACCCGCACGTCGAGCGGCTGCTCATGACGGCGTTCGTGCTGGGCCTGCCCGAGCACAAGGTGCGCGTGATCGCGCCCGACGTGGGCGGCGGCTTCGGCTCCAAGATCTTCCTGTACGCCGAGGACGTGTGCCTCACCTGGGCGGCCAAGCAGCTCAACCGCAACATCAAGTGGACGGCGGAGCGCTCGGAGTGTTTCCTTTCAGACGCGCACGGCCGCGACCACGTGAGCCATGCCGAGATGGCGATGGACAAGGACGGCAAGTTCCTCGCCATGCGCGTGCACACCGACGCCAACCTGGGCGCGTACCTGTCGACCTTCTCGACGGCGGTGCCGACCATCCTCTACGCGACGCTGCTGGCGGGCCAATACACCACGCCGCAGATCTACGTGGAGGTCGATGCCTGGTTCACCAATACCGCGCCGGTGGACGCCTACCGCGGCGCCGGCCGGCCCGAGGCCACCTACCTGCTGGAGCGGCTGGTGTCGCGCTGTGCCTGGGAAATGAACCTGGGGCAGGACGAGATCCGCAAGCGCAACTTCATCACCACCTTTCCGTACCAGACGCCGGTGGCGCTGCAGTACGACACCGGCGACTTCCACGCCTGCATGACCAAGGCGCAGGCGCTGGCCGAGGTCGACGGCTTCGCGGCGCGCAGGTCGGCCAGCGAGGCCAGGGGCAAGCTGCGCGGCATCGGCTATTCGAGCTACATCGAGGCCTGCGGCATCGCGCCGTCGAACATCGCGGGTGCGCTGGGCGCGCGCGCGGGCCTGTTCGAGTGCGGCGAGATCCGCGTGCACCCGACCGGCAGCGTGACGGTGTTCACCGGCTCGCACAGCCACGGCCAGGGCCACGAGACCACCTTCGCGCAGGTGGTGGCGGCGCGCCTGGGCATTCCGGTGGAGAACGTCGACGTGGTGCACGGCGACACCGGCCGCGTGCCCTTCGGCATGGGCACCTACGGCTCGCGCTCCATCTCGGTGGGCGGCGCGGCCATCATGAAGGCGCTCGACAAGATCGAGACCAAGGCCAAGAAAATCGCCGCGCACCTGATGGAGGCGAGCGACGCCGACATCGAGTTCGCCAACGGCGAATTCACGGTCAAGGGCACCGACAAGAAGATCCCGTTCGGCCAGGTGGCGCTCACGGCCTACGTGCCGCACAACTACCCGCTCGACAAGCTGGAACCGGGCCTGAACGAAACCGCCTTCTACGACCCGACCAACTTCACCTTTCCGGGCGGTACCTACATCTGCGAGGTCGAGATCGACAGGCAGACCGCCGAGGTGCGGGTCGACCGCTTCACCGCGGTGGACGACTTCGGCACCATCATCAACCCGATGATCGTCGAGGGCCAGGTGCACGGCGGGCTGGTGCAGGGCATCGGCCAGGCATTGCTGGAAAACTGCGTGTACGACAACGAAACGGGCCAGCTGCTCACCGGCAGCTTCATGGACTACGCCATGCCGCGCGCCGCGGAGTTTCCGCAGTTCAAGCTGGACACCGTGTGCACCCCGTGCACCCACAACCCGCTGGGCACCAAGGGCTGCGGCGAGGCAGGGGCCATCGGCTCGCCGCCGGCGGTCATCAACGCCGTGCTCGACGCGCTCGCGCCCCTGGGCGTGAAGGACTTCGACATGCCCGCATCGTCCAGCCGCGTCTGGGAAGCGATGCAGAAGGGCAGCGGCAGCGCCGCGAAGGACGCCATGCCGCAAGAGCCCGCGCTCGCCGCCAGCACCCAGGGCCGGCCCGCTCCCTGAACACAACAAAGAAGGAACCACACACCATGTACGCCTTCACACTCGAACGGCCCGCCTCGGTGGCCGATGCGGCCAAGCTGGTCGGCGCCGGCGCCAAGGCGCTGGCCGGCGGCCAGACCCTGCTGGCCTCGATGAAGCTGCGGCTTTCCGCCCCCGACCAGCTGGTGGACCTGAGCGGCATCAGCGAGCTCACCGGCATCAGGAAGGACGGCGACAGCTTCACCATCGGCGCCATGTCGCGCCACCTCGACGTGGCCAACCACGCCGAGCTGAAAGCGGCGTTTCCGGCGCTGGCCGACCTGGCCTCGCGCATCGGCGACCGGCAGGTGCGCGCCATGGGCACCATCGGCGGCTCGGTGGCCAACAACGACCCGGCGGCGTGCTACCCGAGCGCGGTGCTGGGCACGGGTGCCACCGTGGTCACGTCGAAGCGCGAGATTGCCGCTGACGACTTTTTCCAGGGCCTGTTCACCACCGCGCTGGAAGACGACGAGCTGATCACCGCCATCCGCTTTCCCGTTCCGAAACGCGCCGTGTACGAGAAGCTGCGCCAGAAGGCTTCGCACTTTCCGCTGGTCGGCGTCTTCGTGGCGCAGTACGACAGCGGCGTGCGCGTGGCCGTCACCGGCGCGGGCAACGGCGTGTTCCGCCATGCGGGGCTGGAAGACGCGCTGAACCAGAGCTTTACCGCCGCGTCCGCCGCGGGCGTGAAGATCGACGCGAGCGACCTCAACAGCGACCTGCATGCCTCCGCCGCCTACCGCGCGAACCTGATCAGCGTGCTCACGCAACGCGCGGTCACCAAGGCGCTGGGCTGAGCGCGCGGGCGCTCCCCACGAAGCCTACGAAGACGACGACGCCACAAGGAGGCTGGAAGGCGCGCTGCCCCCGCGCCTTCCGCTACGCTTGGCCATGATCTTCCCGACCATCGATTCGCTCTCCGACGGCCTGGTGCAGGCCGGCTACTTCGCCGACCGCCGCCTGGCCACGGCCGTGTTCCTCGCGCTGAAGCTGCAACGCCCGCTGCTGCTCGAAGGCGAACCCGGCGTGGGCAAGACGGAGCTGGCCAAGGCGCTGTCGAAGGCGCTGAAGCGCGAGCTGCTGCGCCTGCAGTGCTACGACGGGCTGGAGCAGCGCGAGGCGCTGTATGAATGGAACTACGCCGCGCAGCTGCTGCACATGCGCGCGGCCGAAGCCAGCGGCGCGGCGCGCGACGTGGAAGCCGAGGTCTACCAGCCGCACTACCTCATTCGCCGCCCGCTGCTGCAGGCGCTGCAGACACCGGCGCCCGGCGCGGTGCTGCTGATCGACGAGGTGGACCGCGCCGACGAGCCCTTCGAGGCCTTCCTGCTCGAGTACCTGGGCGAGTACCAGGTGAGCATTCCCGAGCTGGGCACGGTGCGCGCCGTGGTGCCGCCCGTGACCATCCTCACCAGCAACCGCACGCGCGAACTCAACGACGCGGTGAAACGCCGCTGCCTGTACCACTGGCTCGACTACCCCGAGCGCGAGCGCGAGCTGGCCATCGTGCGCGCCCAGGTACCGCAGGCGGGCGAGGCGCTGTCGGCGCAGGTGTCGGCCTTCGTGGCGCGGCTGCGCGAGGCGCCTTTCGTCAACGCCTTCCAGCGCGCGCCCGGCATCGCCGAAAGCGTGGAGTGGGCAAGGGCGCTGATTGCGCTGGACACGGTCGAGCTCGACCCCGAGGTGGTGGTCGACACTGCCGGCATCCTGTTCAAGCAGCGCGACGACGTGGCCGCGCTCACGCGCGAGCTGGCGTCGGACCTGCTCAAGCCCGAGGAGCCGGCCGCGCACTGAGCGCGCCGGGCATGCGCATGGCAGAGGCAGCCCGCACCGGCGGTGGTCCAGGTTCCCAGGGCATTCCGCAGCTGGGCGATGTGCGCAGCGGCAAGCTCGCCGGCAACATCACCGCCTTCGGCCGCGCGCTGCGGCGCGCGGGCGTTCGCACCGACGCCATGCGCATCGCGCTGGCGGCCGAGGCGGCCACGCTGGTCGGCGTGGAAGACAAGCGCGACCTGGGCGCCGCCATGGAAGCCGTGATGGTCAGCCGCGAGCAGGACCGCATGGTGTTCCGCGAACTGTTCGACGCCTGGTTCAAGGACCCGGAGCTGGCCAACAAGCTGCTCGCGCAGATGCTGCCCAGCGCCGAAGGCAAGGCGGAGCCGTCGAAGCGCCGGCCGCGCGTGCGCGAGGCGCTCACCGCGCCGCGCAACGCCGCGAAGCCCGCCGAGCCGGCCAAGCCCGACCGCGAGATCGAGTTCGACGCGGCCATGACCGCCAGCGACCGCCAGCGCCTGCAGCATGCCGACTTCAACGCGCTGGGCGCTTCTGAATACCGGCTGGTGGAGCGGCTGGCGCGCGACATCCGCCTGCCCGTGCCCGAGCTGCCGTCGCGCCGCCTGCGCGTGGCGGGCGAGGCCGGCCGGCAGCATGCGCGCATGCACTGGCCCGGCGTGCTGCAGGAGGCGGCGCGCACCGGCGGCGAAATCTTGCGGCTGCCCCGGCTCACGCGCCGCCCGCAGCCCTTGCCGCTGCTGGTGCTGGTCGACGTCTCGGGCTCCATGGAGCGCTACGCGCGGCTGCTGCTGGCCTTTCTGCATGCGGCCACGCGGAGGGCGGGGCGGCGCGACGTGTTCGCCTTCGGCACCCGGCTGACCGACCTGACGCCCGCGTTCCGGCTGGCCGACACCGACGACATGCTGGTCGCGGCCAGCCTGGCCATCGACGATTTCGCGGGCGGCACCCGGCTGGGCGATTCGCTGGGCGAACTGCGCCGCGCTCACGCCCGCCGCCTGACCGGCCGGCGCACGCTGGTGCTGGTGATCAGCGACGGGCTGGACACCGGCGAACCCGCGGTGCTCGAGCAGGAGCTGCTGTGGCTGAAGCGCCATTCGCGCCGGCTGCTGTGGCTCAACCCGCTGCTGCGCTTCGACGGCTACGCCCCTCTGGCCCGTGGGGCCGGCGTGCTGCACCGGCATGCGGACGCGATGCTCGCGGTTCACAATCTCAGCGCACTCGCGCAGCTGGCTTCGAGCCTGGCCGCCCTGATGAGGTCGGGGCAGAACGCACACTCCGGCCGCTAGCGCGGATCACGACAAGAAAAGGACACCCACCATGGAAATGCTCGGAAACCGCCGCCTCGGCGTCACCCAACAACAGGCCTGGGAAGCGCTCAACGACCCCGAGACGCTGAAGAAATGCATTCCCGGCTGCGACAAGTTCGAGCTGACGGGCGAGAACACCTACAGCGTGGCGCTGGCGCTGAAGATCGGCCCCGTGTCGGCCAAGTTCAGCGGCAAGGTGATGCTGTCGGACATCGTGGCGCCCGACGGCTACAAGCTGACCTTCGAGGGGCAGGGCGGCGTGGCGGGCTTTGCGAAGGGCTCGTCCAGCGTGTCGCTCAAGCCGCTGGCGGCCGGGGCGGCCGGGGCGGTGGAGGGCGATGCGCCGGTCGATGCCGCGCTGGCGCACGAAGCCACGGCCGCAACGCCGGCCGCGGGCTGCGAGCTCGACTACACCGTGCAGGCCCAGGTCGGCGGCAAGATCGCCCAGCTGGGCCAGCGCCTGATCGACGGCGCCGCCAAGTCCACCGCCGACGACTTCTTCAAGCGCTTCGACGCCGAGATGCAAAGCCGCTACGGCCCGCCGCCGGCGGCAGTGGCCGAGGACGCGGAAGCCCCGGCGGAGAAGGCCGGCATGATGTCCGGCCTGATGAAGAAGATCGGGCTGGGCAAGAAGGACGAACCCGCCGCTCCCGGCACAGCGGGCGCAGCGGGCACGACTGGCACAGCGGGCACGTCTGGCGAAGCCGGCTGAGGACGCACCCGCCCCATGGAAAACCTCGACGTCATGGTGCTGCGCACGCTGCGCGACTGGCGGCGTGCCGGAAAGCGCGCGCTGCTGACCACCGTGGTGCGCACCTGGGGCTCGTCGCCCCGGCCGGTGGGCTCGATCATGGCCCTGGCCGAAGACGGCGCCGTGGTCGGCTCGGTGTCGGGCGGCTGCATCGAAGACGACCTCATCGCCCGCTACAGCCATGCCCACGGCAAGGGCGAAGACGTGCCGCTGGGCGCGCCGCCCGCGCTGGTGAAGTACGGCATCACCGCCGACGAGGCGCACCGCTTCGGCCTGCCCTGCGGCGGCACGCTGGAGCTGCTGCTCGAGTACGCGCCCGACGCCGATTCGCTCGACCTGCTGGTCGCGCAGCTGGAGCAGGGCAAGCTCATGAAGCGCACCGTGACGCTGGCCACCGGCGCGGTGCGGCTCGCCGAGGCGCGCGCGCCCGACGAGCTCACGGTGAACGACACCGAGCTCACCAACACCTTCGGCCCCGAGTACCGCATGCTGCTCATCGGTGCCGGCCAGCTCGCCGAATACCTCGCCACCATGGCCAAGTTCAGCGGCTTCGCCGTGACCCTGTGCGACCCGCGCGCCGAGTACCGCACCGCGTGGTCGCTGCCCGGCGTGCACATCACCACCGAGATGCCCGACGACGCCGTGCTCGCCTTTCGGCCCGACCGCCGCAGCTGCGTGGTGGCGCTCACGCACGACCCCAAGCTGGACGACCTGGCCCTGCTGGAGGCGCTGCAGAGCGAGGCCTTCTACGTGGGCGCCATCGGCTCGCGACGCAATGCCGACGCGCGGCGCGACCGCATGATCGAGCACTTCGAGCAGACCGACGAATCGCTCGCGCGCCTGCGCGGGCCCATCGGCATCTACATCGGCAGCAAGACGCCGCCGGAGATCGCGGTGAGCGTGATGGCGGAGATCCTGGCGGTGAAGAACGCGGTCACGCTGCCCCGCGAGGTGGAGGTGGCGCGCGCGAAGGAGATGCAGCAGCTGCAGCCGAGCTGAGCGCCCAGCCGGTCAAGCCCAGTGCAACTGGCCAGCCGGTCAACCTGTCAGCCCGACTTGGCCTGCGGCGGCACGTCGCCGCCCTTTTGCCGCTCGCGGAACAGCGCCGCGCGCATCAGGAAGATGGTGGTGATGGGCGCGGTCAGCGCAATGAACAGCACGATCAGCACCGCGTGCAGGAACAGGCTGAAGCCCTGCACCGAGAAGTAGACGATGGTGGCAATCGTCATGCACCACACGCCCACCGTCGCGCCCAGCGTGGGCGCATGGATGCGGCGGAAGAAGGTGGGCAGGCGCACCAGCCCGAACGAGCCGATGGCGGCAAAGGCCGCGCCCAGCACCGCGAACACGGCGGTGATGATCTCGGCCCACAGCGGCAGCGGGCCCACGATGAAATCGTTCATTCGATGACCTCCCCGCGCAGCAGGAACTTGGCGATGGCCGTGGACCCCACGAAGCCGAACAGCGCGATCAGCAGCGCCGCCTCGAAGTACACGTTGCTCGCGTAGATGATGCCCAGCACCAGCATCATCAGCATGCCGTTGATGTAGAGGCAGTCCAGCGCCATCACGCGGTCTTGCGCGGTGGGGCCGACCAGCAGGCGCGACAGCGCGCACAGCATGGCCACGGCCAGCAGGAACAGCGCGAACTTCAAGGCCCAGAAAAGAACGGGTGTCATGACTCGAAGATCTCCATCAGGGGGCGTTCGTAGCGCTGCTTGATGAGCGCGACGAAGGCCGCTTCGTCGGCCAGGTCGAACACGTGGATCAGCAGGGTGCTGCGGTCGAACGACACCTCGCCCCAGGCGGTGCCGGGCGTGAGGCACATGATCATCGCGAGCACGGCCAGGCCGTTGGGGTCGCGCATGTCCAGCGGAATCTGCACGAAGCGCGCGTGGATGTCCGTGGTGCGGCGCGTGAGCAGCAGCCGGGCCACGTCGTAGGCCGACTTGAGCATGTCGTAGGTGACCACGAACGACAGCCGCAGCGCCACGCCGGGCCGGCGCATGCGCACGGCCGCCGGGCGCAGCCCCTTGGTGATGAGCGGCACGGCAATGGCCAGCACCACGGCCGACAGCAGCGTGGCGGCCTCCAGCGACTGCTCGAGCAGGATCCAGACGACGAACAGCGCGAAGGACAGCGGCGGCGAAGGAATCAGGCGCTTCATGGGGCCGGGGCTTCCTTCGTGGCGGGCTTCGGGGGATTGGGAATCTGCCTAGCCCCCAACACCGCGTCGCGGTAGGCCGTGGGCGTCTTCAGGCCCTCGGCCGTGGCCTTGGCGTGCTGCATGACGGGCTCGGCCCACACCGTGAGCGCCACGCAGGCGGCCAGCAGGGCGGCCACCGGCAACACCTCGAGCGCGGGCAGCGAAGGCATGGTGGCGTGCGGCTGAGTCCAGAAGTGGCGGATGCCGGTGCGGCTCAGCGCAATGAGCGACAGGAAGCCCGAAACGATCAGCAGCGCCAGAAAGGCCCAGCCCGCGCCGCCCACCGCCGTCGTGCCCAGCAGCCCCGAGAGCATCGCGAACTTGCCCACGAAGCCCGACAGCGGCGGCAGGCCCGCGAGCAGCAGCGTGCAGCCCATGAAGCTCAGCCCCAGGAAGGCCACGCCCGCGGGGATCGCGCGGCCGTAGAGCGCCTGCGCGTCGTCGTCGAGGTTCACGTCGGACAGCACGCGCAGGTCTTCGGTGAGGTAGGGCGCATTGCCCGCGGCCTCATGCGGCGCCACGCTCATGCCCGCGTTGCGCCAGCGCTCGATCATGTCGATCAGCAGGAAGAAGGCGCTCACCGCCAGCGTGGAGCTCAGCAGGTAATACAGGGCCCCGGCCCACACGGCGGGCTGGCCGAGCCCGACCGCCGCGAGCAGCGTGCCGGCGGACACCAGCACGCTGAAGCCCGCCAGGTTCGACAGCCGCTGCGTGCCCACGATGCCGATGGCCCCCACGAACAATGTGGCCAGCCCGATGCCCTCCAGCGCGTACTGCCCGAAGGCGGCCGAGGCGCCGGTGTCGGGCGCGAAGAGCACGGTCCACAGCCGCAGGATGGTGTAGATGCCCAGCTTGGTCAGCAGCGCGAACACGGCCCCCACCGGCGACACCGCCGCGCTGTACGCCGGCACCAGCCAGAAGTTGAGCGGCCACGCCCCCGCCTTGGCGAAGAAGGCCGTGGCAAGAATGGCCGCCGCCGCATGCACCAGCCCGCGGTCGCCCGGCGCGAGCTCGGCGATGCGAACGCCCAGGTCGGCCATGTTCAGCGTGCCGGTCACGCCGTACAAAATGGCCGCGCCGATCAGGAACAGCGACGAGGCCGCCAGGTTGATCGCGATGTAGTGCAGCCCCGCCTGCACGCGCAGCCGGCCCGAGCCGTGCAGCAGCAGGCCGTAGGAGGCGGCGAGCATCACCTCGAAGAACACGAACAGGTTGAACAGGTCGCCAGTGAGAAAGGCGCCGTTCAGCCCCATGAGCTGCAACTGCAGCAGCGGGTGGAAGTGCACGCCCGCGCGGTCCCAGCGCGAGGTGGAATAGATGGACGCCGCGAAGGCGACGACGCCGGTGAGCGCGACCATCATGGTGGAGAGCCGGTCGGCCACCAGCACGATGCCGAAGGGCGCGCGCCAGTTGCCTGGCAGGTACACGCCGATGGAGCCGGGCCCGCCGCCGGTGTCGGCCGCGTTCACCCAGCGCAGCAGCGCCAGCGCGGCCAGCAGGCCGACCAGGCCCGAGACCACGCTCAGCGCCGACTTGGTACGCCGGCGGTTCTCGCCCAGCAGCAGCATGAGCGCGGCCGTGAGCATGGGCACGAGGATGGGCACCGCCACCAGGTGCGGCATGCTGAACTCGAGCAGCTCGTCGAGCAGGTGCGAGATTTCGTTCACTCCGCCTCCTGCCGTTCTTCACCGTCCACGTGGTCGGTGCCGGTGAGGCCGCGCGAGGCGAGCATCACCACCAGGAACAGCGCCGTCATGGCGAAGCCGATGACGATGGCGGTGAGCACCAGCGCCTGCGGCATCGGGTCGGCCGTGTTGGCCAGCGTGGCCTCGAAGCCCTTGATGAGCACCGGCTCGCTGTCGACCTTGAGCCGCCCCATGCTGAAGATGAAGAGGTTGACCGCGTAGGAGATGAGCGTCAGGCCCATGATGACCTGGAAGGTGCGCGGGCGAAGCAGCATGTACACGCCCGAGCCGGTGAGCACGCCGATGGCGAGCGCGAGCACGATTTCCATCAGTGCGCTCCCTCCACGGCTTCGGCCGCGGCCTGGGCTTCTTTCTCGGCCTGTTCGTCGGCCCAGCGATGGCTGCGCACCGATTGGTGGGCCAGGGCGGTAAGGATCAGCATGGTGGCGCCGAGCACCAGCGCGAACACGCCGATGTCGAAGAAGAGGGCGCTGGGCACGTGCACCTCGCCCAGCACGGGCAGGTGCAGGTGCGCGGTGTGCGTGGTGAGGAACGGGTAGCCGAACACCACCGCGCCGCCGCCGGTGCACAGCGCCAGCAGCAGGCCAATGGCGATCCAGCGGCGCGGGTAGATGCGCAGGTGCTCTTCCACCCACTCGGTGCCCGAGACGATGAACTGCAGCACCAGCGCCACCGACATCACCAGCCCGGCGACGAAGCCGCCGCCCGGCGCGTTGTGCCCGCGCATGAAGAAGTAGACCGACACCAGCACCGCCAGCGGCAGCAGCAGGCGCACCAGCACGGCCGGCACCATCAGGTAGCCGACGGCGGTGTCCTTGGCGCGGCGCGGGTTCAGCAGGTCGCTGCTGCCGTCGTCGACCTGCAGGCGTTGCTGGGCCGGCAGCGCCATCGACTCGATGGCCGGGCGAAAGCGCCGCAGCAGCGCATACACGGTGAGCGCCACGATGCCCAGCACGGTGATCTCGCCGAAGGTGTCGAAGCCGCGGAAGTCGACCAGCATCACGTTGACCACGTTGGTGCCGCCGCCTTCGGTGAGCGCGCGCTCCAGGAAGAAGGGCGAGATGCTCTGCGGGAAGGTGCGCGTCATCATGGCCCAGGCCAGCGTGGCCATGCCGGCGCCCGCGATGGTGGCCACCAGCAGGTCGCGTCCGCGCCGGCCCCAGGGGCGCAGCCGCGCGCGCGCGGGCTGGATGACGTCCTTGCTGCGCATGGGCAGCCAGCGCAGGCCCAGCAGGATCAGTACCGTGGTCACGCCTTCGACCACCAGCTGGGTCAGCGCGAGGTCGGGGGCGGAGAACCAGATGTACGTGACGCACGACACCAGCCCCGCGCCCGAGGCGAGCATGAGCGCCGCGAGCCGGTGGAACTTGGCCTGCCACGCGGCGGCCAGCGCGCAGGTGCCGCCGATGATCCAGGTCATGGCGAACATCGGCGAGAAGGGCAGCAGCTCGCGCGTGCCGGGCGCCGCGGGCGTGGCCCACAGCGAGGCGGCGGCGCCCGCCACGGCCACCAGCACCAGCAGCAGCAATTGCCACTGCATGCGGCGGGTGCCGAACAGGCGGCGGCTGCGCCGGCCGGCTTCGCTCAGCAGCGCGAGCAGGTGCTCGAAGATGACCTGCCCGTCGAAGCGGTGCAGCAGCGGCGTGTTCTCCAGCCCGCCGCGCGCGCGCTGGCGGCGCTGCAGCAGGTACAGCACGCCGCCGCCCACCAGGGCCACGAAGCTCATCATGAGCGGCAGGTTGAAGCCGTGCCACACGGCCAGGCTGTATTCGGGCAGGGTGCCGCCGACCACCGGCGTGGCGGCCGCCGCCAGCAGCGGGCCGATGGACCAGGCCGGCGCCACGCCCACCACCAGGCACACCAGCACCAGCAGCTCGACCGGCACGCGCATCCAGTGCGGCGGCTCGTGCGGGTGCTTGGGCACGTCGTTGCCGCACGGCGGGCCGAAGAACACGTCGAACACGAAGCGCGCCGAGTACGCCACGCTGAAGATGCCCGCGATGGTGGCGATGACCGGCAGGCTGAAGTCGACCCAGGGCGTGGCCTGGATGAACACGGTTTCCGCGAAGAACATTTCCTTCGACAGGAAGCCGTTGAGCAGCGGCACGCCGGCCATCGAGGCGCTGGCGATGATGGCCAGCGTGCCGGTGATGGGCATGAGCCGCATCAGCCCGCTGAGCTTGCGGATGTCGCGCGTGCCGGTCTCGTGGTCGATGATGCCGGCCGCCATGAACAGCGACGCCTTGAAGGTCGCGTGGTTCATCACGTGGAACACCGCCGCCACGGCCGCCAGCGGGCTGTTCAGCCCCAGCAGCAGCGTGATGAGGCCCAGGTGCGAGATGGTCGAGTAGGCCAGCAGCGCCTTCAGGTCCCGCTGGAACATGGCGATGAAGCCGCCCAGCAGCAGCGTGATGGCGCCCGCGCCGCCCACCAGCCAGAACCACTGTTCGGTGCCCGAGAGCACGGGCCACAGCCGCGCCATCAGGAACACGCCCAGCTTCACCATGGTGGCCGAGTGCAGGTAGGCCGACACCGGCGTGGGCGCGGCCATGGCGCGCGGCAGCCAGAAGTGGAACGGGAACTGCGCGCTCTTGGTGAAGGCGCCCAGCAGCACCAGCACCAGCACCACCGGGTAGAGCGCGTGCGCGCGAATCAGCTCGCCCGAGGCCAGCACCTCGTCGAGCTCGTAGCTGCCCACGATGCGCCCCAGCACCAGCACGCCGGCCAGCAGGCACAGCCCGCCGGCACCGGTCACGGTGAGCGCCATACGCGCGCCGCGCCGCGCGTCGCGACGGTGGTGCCAGTAGCCGATGAGCAGGAACGAGAAGAGGCTGGTGAGCTCCCAGAACAGCACCATCTGGATCAGGTTGCCCGAGAGCACCACGCCCATCATCGCGCCCATGAACGCGAGGAAGAACGAGAAGAAGCGCGGCACCGGGTCGGAGGCCGACATGTAGTAGCGCGCGTACAGCACCACCAACGCGCCGATGCCCAGCACCAGCATGCAGAACAGCCACGCAAAGCCGTCCATGCGGAACACGAGGTTCAGGCCCAGGGCCGGCAGCCATTCGATTTCTTGCCGCAGCACATTGCCGTGCGCGATCTGCGGAAAGAACCATGCCGCCTGGATGGCGCAACCCAGCGCGACCAGCCCCGCGAGGGTCGACTCCCTGTTGCGCGCGTTGGACGGCATCAACGCGGCCAGCACGCTGGCGATAAAGGGGAGTGCGACGAGAAAGACCAGGGGCATTGGGGTTGATTCTATCGGCCGACCCTATGGAAAGCCTTATCTATAACCGTAAGACATAAGGCTGTTTTTGGGGCAATTCGCCTGTCATGCTCAGCCCGAGAAAGCCTGCACCGTGCGAAAGCCCAGCCAGGTGAGGCACAACGAGCCGCCCAGGTGCAGCATGAGCGTGCCCAGCGCCAGGCCGAGCCGCCCGGTCATCAGCATGCCGACGATTTCCGCCGAGAAGCTGGAGAAGGTGGTCAGCGTGCCGAGGAAGCCGGTAATGACCATCAGCCGCCATGCGGGGTCGATGTTCGGCAGCCCGTTGAACACGCCGATGGCCACGCCGATCAGGTAGCCCCCGATGAGGTTCACCGCCAGCGTGCCCCAGGGCAGCACGCCGCCGGGGTTCAACCACAGGGCGAAGCCCCAGCGCATGAGGGCGCCGACACAGGCGGCGAGGCAGATGACGAAGGCGTTCAGCAGCATGGCGGGGATTATCGGCATGCCGACAGTCGCCGCATGCTGCGGCTTCGGGCTTCTACTTTTCCTTGCCCATCACCAGGTCCGGCAGGATGGTCACGATGCTCGGAAACAGCGTGATCAGCGCGATGCACAACACCAGGCAGAAGAAGAACGGAATCGCCGCCTTCGCGATCACGTTGCTGTCCTTGCCCGTCATGTTCTGCAGCACGAACAGGTTGAAGCCCACCGGCGGCGTCACCTCCGCGATCTCGACCAGCAGCACGATGAAGATGCCGAACCACACCAGGTCGAAGCCCGCCTTCTGGATCATCGGCAGCACCACCGCGCTGGTCAGCACGATCATCGAGATGCCGTCCAGCGCCGTGCCCAGCACCAGGTACACCACCACCAGCGCGCCGATGAGCGCGTAGGGCGACAGGTGCATGCTGTCGACCCACTCGGCCAGCTCGCGCGGAATGCCGGTGAAGGCCATGGTCTTGGTGAGAAAGGCCGCGCCCGCCAGGATGAACATGATCATGCAGCTGGTGCGCGTGGCGCCCATGATGCCGTCCTTGAAGTTCTTCCAGGTCAGGCTGCGCCCCCAGGCCGCGATGGCCAGCGAGCCCAGCACGCCGAAGGCCGCGCACTCGGTGGCCGTGGCCCAGCCGGCCACCAGCACCCACACGATGAACACGATCAGCAGCGCGCACGGAATCAGGTTGCCCGACAGGCGAATCTTTTCCATGAAGGTGGTGGGCGGGTCGGCCGGCGGCACCTGGTCGGGGTGGCGCAGGCTCCACCAGCCGATGTAGCCCGAGAACAGCAGCATCAGCAGAAAGCCCGGCAGGAAGCCGGCCAGGAAGATGCGGATGATCGAGGCGTCGGCCGCCACCGCGTACACCACCATGGTGATCGACGGCGGAATCAGGATGCCCAGCGTGCCCGCGGTGGCCAGCGAGCCGATGGCCAGTTGCTCGTTGTAGCCGCGGCGCTTGAGCTCGGGCAGCGCCACCTTCGCGATGGTGGCGCAGGTGGCCGCCGACGAGCCCGACACCGAGCCGAACACGCCGCACCCGAGGATGGTGGTGTGCATCAGCCGGCCGGGCACGCGGTTGAGCCAGGGGCGCAGGCCCTCGAACATCTCCTCGCTGAGCTTGGTGCGAAACAGGATCTCGCCCATCCAGATGAACAGCGGCAGCGCCGCCAGCTCCCAGCTCGCGTTGCTTTCCCAAAAGGCCGAGAACAGGTTCTTGCCCGGCAGCGTGTTGGTGAAGAAAGCCTGGCCGACCCAGCCGACGATGGCCAGCGTCATCGCGATCCAGACGCCGCCCGCTAGCAGCACCAGCATGATGGCGAGCAGCAGCGCGCCCATGAGCAGTGTTTCGATCATGAAGGCCCGTCAGACGTCGGAAGAAAAGTCGCCGGCGGCATGCCGCTCTTCGATGGCGCGCTGGTAGCTCGGCTTCTCGCCGCGCACCACGCCGACCAGCTCGTCGACCATGGCGATCAGCAGCAGCCAGCAGCCGACCACGAAGGTCGATTGCGGAATCCAGATCGGAATGACGACCAGGCCCGTGGCCATTTCGGCGAACTCGTAGCTCTCGTAGGTGAAGCTGGTCGCCCAGTAGGTGAGGTAGGCCACCGACACCGATGCGATGAGCAGGCAGGCCACGTCGAGCACGCGGCGCACCTTGGGCGGCACCGCTTCCAGCAGCAGCGTCACGCGCACGAAGTCGCCGTGGCGAAACGCATGCGCCATCGCGAAGAACGCGGCGGCCGCGCACAGCCAGGCCACGATGTCGTTGAGCCCGCTCACGTGCCAGTTCATCTGCCGGCCCACGCCGGCCAGGATCATCAGCACGAAGATCAGGAACACGCAGAACGCGCCGAGCGCACCTGCACCGTCGTACAGGCGGTCGAGGACGCGGCGCATGGCTCAGGCGTCCCGCCGGGCCGTCCCAGGGGAGGCCTGCGCCCCCTCGGGGGGCGGCGATACACGAAGTGATGAGCGTGGGGGCGTCATCATTTCTTCTTGTACGTGTCCACGATGGCGGCGCCGTCCGCGCCGGCCACCTTGAGCCAGTCGGCCTGCATGATGCCGCCGACCTGGCGCATGTCGGCGTCGAGCTTGGCCGAGGGCTTGTGCACCTTCATGCCGCGTTCGGCGAGCAGGCGCTTGTACTCGTCGTTCTTCTCCTGCGCGACCTTCCAGCCGCGTGCTTCGGCGTCGGCCGCGGCCTTGGCGACGGCGGCCTTCGCGGCCGGGTCGAGCGCGTCGAAGGACTTGGCGTTGACCAGGATCGCGTTCTTCGGGATCCAGGCCTGCGTGTCGTAGAAGTTCTTGATGTGCTCGTAGGTCTTGGTGTCGTAGCCGGTGGAGCCCGAGCTCATGTAACTCTCGATCACGCCCGTGGCCATCGCCGCGCTGAGCTCGGCCTGCTGGATCTGCACCGGCTGCGCGCCGATGAGCTCGGCGATCTTGGCGGTGGCCGGGCTGTAGGCGCGCCACTTGATGCCGCGCAGGTCGGCCACCGAGCTGATTTCCTTCTTGGTGTAGATGCCCTGCGGCGCCCATGGCACCACGAACAGCACCTTGATGCCTTGCGCCGCGAGCAGCTTTTCCATGGCGGGCTTGGACGCGTCGTACAGCTTGCGCGCCTCGGGGTAGGTGGTGGCCAGGAAGGGCACGCCGTCGAGTGCGTAGATCGGGTTCTCGTTGGCGAAGTTGGCCAGCAGGATCTCGCCGGCCTGCGCCTGGCCGCTCTGCACGGCGCGCTTGATCTCGGGCGCCTTGAAGAGCGAGGCGTTGGCGTGCACCGTGATCTTCACCTTGCCGCCGGTGGCGGCGTCCACGTCCTTGGCGAACTGCGTGATGTTTTCGGTGTGGTAGTTGGTGGCCGGGTAAGCGGTGGGAAGGTCCCACTTGGTCTGCGCGAAGGCCGCGGCGCCGAGGGTGAGGCCCGCCAGGGCAATGCCGAACTTGTGATTCATGGACGCGCTCCGGAGTGTGATGAAAGCAGAATGAAAGCTCAGCTTACGTGCAAATTCCGGGCCACTTGCTGAGGCCTTTCCCTGCCTTGCACCGTGATGCGGAGGGCGTTGCAGCCTGCATGTGGCTGGCACGGCGCGCATGAAAAAGCCGCCCGAAGGCGGCTTTGCGTGGGCTCGATCCGGGGGCGGACCGAAGCGGCGTCAGAGGCCGGCTTGAGGCCAAACTCGGGCCGGACTCAGACCGGCGTCAGGGCTTGGGTGCTTTGGCAGCCTTGGCTTCCTTCGCCTTGGCGGGTGCACCGCCACCGAAGCTCTGGCCATTCACCGTCAGGCCTTCGGCCGACAGCTTCTCTGCGTTCTTTTCCTTCACGCCCTTCACGCGTTGCATGAGGTCGGGCCAGTCCTTGAACTCGCCTTCCTTGCGCGCATCGAGGATGCGTTTGGACATCGCGGGGCCCACGCCCTTGATGCCGTCGAGGTCGGCGACGGTGCCCTTGTTGACGTCGACCGCGGCGAACGACGCGACCGCGAACAGCATGGCCGTGGCGGCCAGGATTTTTTTGAACATGATTTTTTTACTCCCTGATTGGTTGATTTGACTCACTGCCGACAGAACGTCGGCCCGCGCTCAACGGGATCAGAAAGCAGGTCGTTGACGCGCGAAAGCATAGTTCGCGGCCATGTGACCTTTGTTCAAAACCTTGATCGGATTGCTCAAGGTTTTCGGGGGGCTCAGAGCTCTTCGACGCGGCGCGGCGGATAGCTGTCCCAGGCCTGGCAGCCGGGGCAGTGCCAGAAGTACTGGTGCGCCTCGAAGCCGCAGGCCGCGCAGCGGTAGCGCATGAGCGGGCGGGTGGCCTGGTCGAGCGCGCGTTGCACCTGCGGGTGGAACTGCTCGTGCTCGAACTTCTCGCCGGCCAGCCAGCGCGATGCCGCGACCAGCGAAGGCTGCTGCGCCAGGTGCGCGATGTAGCCGTCGCGCGGCGTGGGCTGCGGCTCTTCCACAGTGGCGCTCGGCGTGCCGCCGAGCGCGATCATGGCCTCGAGCACGTCGATGGAAGGCGACTCCACGTAGCGCCGCTGCAGCAGCTCGAGCGCGTCGGCTTCACGGTGCGCGGCCACCGCGGCCTGCTGCAGCGCGGCGGCATAGAGCGGCAGCGCGAGCGGCGCGGTGTCGCTGAGCGCGACCAGGGTGTCGAAGGCGCCGGCCGGGTTGCCGTTGCGCAGTTGCAGGTTGGCCGTGTCGATCGCCGGGCGCGGTGCCTGCGGTGCGAGCTCCACCGCCTGCGCGAGCAGCCTGGCGGCGCCGGCCAGGTCGCCCGACGCGACGTGCTCGGTGGCCTGCTCGCACAGGTGGTGCGCGCGTCGCGTGCTGTAACTCGCCTGGTCGGATTCGTCGAGCTTCTGCGCCACGTCGGCGGCCTGAGCCCACTCGCGCGAACGCTCGTAGATGGCCAGCAGCGACAGGCGCGCCTCGTTCTCGTAGCGCGTGCCCTCGAGCTTTTGCAGTGCGGCTTCCGCGCGGTCGAGCAGGCCGGCGCGCAGGAAGTCTTGCGCCAGCGCGTGCTGCGCGCGTTCGCGGTCGCTGCGGCTCAGGTCGCCGCGCCCGAGCAGGTGCTCGTGCACGCGCACCGCGCGCTGGTATTCGCCACGGCGGCGAAACAGGTTGCCGAGCGCGAAGTGCAGCTCCTGGGTGTCGGGGTCGTTCTGCACGGCCTCGATGAAGGCGTCGATGGCCTGGTCCTGCTGCTCGTTGAGCAGGAAGTTCAGGCCGCGAAAGTAGGCCTTGGGCGCCTGGCGGTTCTCGAGCTTGAGTTGCCGGATGTCGAAGCGCGATGCGAGCCAGCCCAGCACGAAGGCGACGGGCAGGCTGATCAGCAGCCAGCTGGGATCAAAGTCCATGTTGACGTACGGCGGGAAGGTCGGTGACTGAAATGGTCGGCGCCGCGGCCGGTGCGGCGGCGGGTGTGAAGGTTTGCGTGTCCGCCACGCTGGGCACGGCGGAAGTTGCGGACGTGGCGGGCAATTGCGCCGCCGCGCTGCGGTGTTTCCACCAGCCGGGCAGCATGCCCAGCGCACCCACCACGAGCCCGCCGGCGAACGCCGCGAGCACGACGAGCACCAGGGGTGCGCGCCAGTAGGTGCCGAAGAAGAAGTAGACGGTCGCGTCCTGCTGGTTGTTCAGCGCGAAAGCGAAGAGCGTAAAAAAAATGGCTGCCTTGAGCAGCCACAGGAGGTATTTCATAGCTGTTCCCGTTGCCGGGAGCATTCTACGTTTGCAGGCATTTCGAACCGCTGGTGTCCAGTGCGTTCAGGCCCTCAGGCCTTGTGGCCCTTGGCGTCCTTGCCGGCGTCGAGTTCGGCGGTCTTTGCATCGACCGCTTCGCGCAGCGCCTTGCCCGGCTTGAAATGCGGCACCCGCTTTTCGGGAATCTGCACGCTCTCGCCCGAACGCGGATTGCGCCCGATGCGTGGCGGACGCCGGTTGACCGAGAAGCTGCCGAAGCCACGAATCTCGATGCGGTGCCCGCGCACCAGCGCGTCGCTCATGGCGTCGAGGATGGTCTTGACGGCGTATTCCGCATCGCGGTGAGTGAGCTGCGCAAAGCGCGCTGCAAGTTCTTCGACGAGGTCTGAGCGGGTCATGGGCCAAACAAAAACGTGGACGAAAAAAAAGACAGAGTGGCCAAGCTGAGCGCCTGGCCTGCTCTGTCTTCGGACTCAGCTTACTTGTTGTCGCTGTTGTCGAGCTTGGCGCGCAGCAGGGCGCCCAGGCTGGTCGTGCCCGCGTTTTCGCGTGCCGACTGCTGGCTCAGGCTGGCCATGGCGCCTTGTTCGTCGACCATGTCCTTCTGCTTGATCGACAGCTGGATGTTGCGGGTCTTGCGATCCACATTCACGACGATGGCGGTGACTTCGTCGCCTTCCTTCAGCACGTTGCGGGCATCTTCGACGCGGTCGCGCGAGATTTCCGAAGCACGCAGGTAGCCGAGGATGTCCTCGCCCAGGTCGATTTCAGCGCCGCGGGCGTCCACGGTCTTGACCTTGCCGGTCACGATCTGGCCCTTGTCGTTCACGGTGGTGAACGTGGTGAACGGGTCGCTGTCGAGCTGCTTGATGCCCAGCGAGATGCGTTCGCGGTCGACGTCGACTGCCAGCACGATCGCTTCGACTTCCTGGCCCTTCTTGTAGTTGCGAACGGCGGTTTCGCCGGCTTCGTTCCACGAGAGGTCCGAGAGGTGAACCAGGCCGTCGATGCCGGCAGCCAGGCCAACGAACACGCCGAAGTCGGTGATCGACTTGATCGGGCCCTTGACGCGGTCGCCACGCTTCGTGTTCTGAGCGAACTCTTGCCACGGGTTGGCCTTGCACTGCTTCATGCCCAGGCTGATGCGGCGCTTGTCTTCGTCGATTTCCAGGACCATGACTTCGACTTCGTCGCCCAGCGAGACGATCTTGTTCGGAGCGATGTTCTTGTTGGTCCAGTCCATTTCGGAGACGTGCACCAGGCCTTCGATGCCGGGTTCGAGTTCGACGAACGCGCCGTAGTCGGCAATGTTCGTGACCTTGCCGAACAGGCGGGTCGATTGCGGGTAGCGGCGCGAAACGCCCATCCACGGGTCGTCACCCATTTGCTTCAGACCCAGCGAGACACGGTTCTTTTCGGTGTCGAACTTGAGGATCTTGGCGGTGATTTCCTGGCCGGCCTGAACGACTTCGCTCGGGTGGCGAACACGGCGCCATGCCATGTCGGTGATGTGCAGCAGGCCGTCGATGCCGCCGAGGTCCACGAACGCACCGTATTCGGTGATGTTCTTGACCACGCCGCGCACGACTGCGCCTTCCTTCAGCGTTTCCATCAGCTTGGCGCGTTCTTCGCCCATGCTGGCTTCGACCACGGCACGGCGCGACAGCACGACGTTGTTGCGCTTGCGGTCGAGCTTGATGACCTTGAATTCGAGGGTCTTGTTCTCGTACGGGGTCAGGTCCTTGATCGGACGCGTGTCGATCAGCGAGCCCGGCAGGAATGCGCGGATGCCGTTGACCAGGACGGTCAGGCCGCCCTTGACCTTGCCGCTGGTGGTGCCGGTGACGAAGTCGCCCGATTCCAGCGCCTTCTCCAGGGCGAGCCACGAAGCGAGGCGCTTTGCGGTGTCGCGCGAGAGGATGGTGTCGCCGTAGCCGTTTTCAACGCTGCCGATGGCAACGGAAACGAAATCGCCGGCCTGGACTTCGAGTTCGCCCTTGTCGTTCTTGAACTCTTCGATCGGCACATACGCTTCGGACTTCAGACCGGCGTTGACGACGACGTGGTTATGTTCGACGCGCACGACTTCGGCCGTGATGACCTCGCCGGTGCGCATTTCGGAACGCTTCAGGGACTCTTCGAATAGGTCGGCAAAAGATTCAGACATTTATGGTTCCTTCCGTCAGGCAGGGTTGGCAGGCGCTCTTGCGAAATTGCGTGCGACTGCTGTGGGTCTGGAGACGGCGGTTGGGTGGGCGTGAGCCCGGGTTCGTTGAACAACCAGCAGGCCGGTGCGCTGTCGCGCGAAGAGAGCCTGCTGGAGCGGTATGCGCCTTCCGATATTCCGTCGGGCGCCAGCTTTTCAAGCGGACTTGAAAGGCTGTACTTTTTGCCACCAGTTCAACACCGTGTCGATCGATTGCTCGATGGAAAGCCGGGAGTTGTCGAGGTGGCGAGCGTCTTGCGCCGGCTTCAGAGGGGCGACGCTGCGGGAGGAGTCCCGGGCGTCACGTGCTTCCAAGTCGGAGCGAAGACTGTCGAGTGTAGTCGAAATACCCTTTGAAATCAACTGCTTATGGCGCCGTTCGGCACGCTCGGCGGCACTGGCCGTGAGGAACACCTTGAGCGATGCGTCGGGGAAGATCACGGTGCCCATGTCGCGCCCGTCGGCCACCAGCCCGGGCAGCTCGCGAAAGCGCTGCTGCAGGCCCAGGAGGGCCTCGCGCACCGCGGGCAGCGTGGACACGCGGGAGGCGTCCATGCCGGCGGCCTCGGTGCGGATGTCCTCGCTGACATCCTCGCCGTCCAGCAGCACCTTGCCCTCGGTGAACTGCAGGGGCAGGGCGGCCGCCAGGGCGGCGATCTGCGCTTCGTGCTGCGTGTCGGCGCTCAGGCCGGCGCGCCGCATGGCCAAGCCGGTCACGCGGTAGAGCGAGCCGGAGTCGAGGTAGTGGTAGCCCAGCAGCCGCGCCACTTCGGCGGCCAGCGTGCCCTTGCCGGAGGCGGTCGGGCCGTCGATGCAGATCACCGGCACCTCGGCGGCTTGCGCGACCGAAAACAGGGTTTCGAAGTAGTCGGGGAAGGTCTTGGCCACGCAATGCGGGTCGAGGATGCGCACCGGCACGCCTGCCGGATTGAACGCCGCCAGCGAAAAGCACATGGCCACGCGGTGGTCGTCGTAGGTGTGGATGCTCGCGGCACGCCAGCCGGCCTGCGCCAGCGGATGCACGCGGATGAAGTCGGGACCGGCTTCGACCGTGGCGCCGAGCTTCTTCAGCTCGTTGGCCATGGCGTCGATGCGGTCGGTTTCCTTCACGCGCCAGCTCGCGATGTTGCGCAGCGTGCTCGGGCCGTCGGCGTAGAGCGCCATCACGGCCAGCGTCATCGCGGCGTCGGGGATGTGGTTGGCGTCGAGGTCGATGGCTTTCAGCGGCCAGGCGCCGCGACGCACTTCGAGCCAGTTCGGGCCGCTGTCGATCTCGGCGCCCATCTGGCGAGCCGCGTCGATGAAGCGGATGTCGCCCTGGATCGAATCGGCGCCCACGCCTTCGATGCGGATGCCGTTCTTGCCGGGCACGCCCGTGGCGATGGCGCCGAGCGCGATGAAATAACTGGCCGAAGAGGCATCAGCCTCCACGTGGATGTCGCCCGGCGAGCTGTAGCGGCTGCCCGCGGGAATGGTGAAGCGTTCCCAGCCGTCGCGCCGCACCTGGATGCCGAAGCGTGCCAGCAGGTTCAGCGTGATCTCGATGTAGGGCTTGGAGATCAGCTCGCCGACCACCTCGATCACGATGTCGCTGGCCGCGGCCAGGGGCAGCGCGAGCAGCAGCGCGGTCAGGAACTGGCTCGACACGTCGCCGCGCACGCGAATCGGCGCGTCGAGCGCCAGTTCGCGGTGCGGCACCGGGTGGATGCGCAGCGGTGGGTAGCCCGGGTTGCCGAGGTAGTCGATGCGGCAGCCGAGTTGGGTGAGCGCGTCGACCAGGTCGCCGATCGGGCGCTCGTGCATGCGCGGCACGCCGCTGAGCTCGAACTCGCCGCCCAGCAGCGACAGCGCCGCCGTCAGCGGGCGCATCGCGGTGCCGGCATTGCCGAGGAACAGCGGGAGCAGGCTTTCGCTGGGCGCCAACTTGCCGCCGAGGCCGGTGATGCGCAGCGTGGCGCCGTCCGGCGCGATGCCGCAGCCGAGTGCGCGCAACGCGTCGAGCATCACGCGGGTGTCGTCGGAGTCGAGCAGGTCGTGGATCGTCGTGGTGCCGCTGGCCAGCGCGGCCAGCAGCAGGACGCGGTTGGAAATGCTCTTGGAGCCCGGCAGGCGAACCGTGCCGGCGGCGCCGGAGAGGGGGGGCAGGTCGAGGAAGGCTGTCGAGAACATGTCAGCTGTCCTGTTGCTGCGACGAGGTGTCGGTGGCCGGTTTCCAGGCCGCGCGGGCCTTGCTGGCGGCGGCGATCGATTGCTCGATGGCCTGCAGGTCGCCCGCGGCCATCAGTGCCTCGAAGTCGTCCAGCGCCTTGCGAAAGGCGCGCGACTGCTCGAGCACCTGTTCGCGGTTGGCCATCAGCACGTCGCGCCACATGACCGGGTCGCTCGCGGCAATGCGCGAGAAGTCGCGAAAGCCGGGACCACCCAGGCTCAGGAAGCGCTCGCCCTGCGGCTGCGCGGTGAGGCCGTTGATGTACGCGAAGGCCAGCAGGTGCGGCAGGTGGCTCACTGCGGCGAAGGCGCCGTCGTGCTCCTCGTGCGTCATCGTGAGCACATGCGCGCCGATGCCGCTCCACACCTGCGAGGCGCGCTGCACGTTGGAGCGCAGCGTGGCCTTGACCGGCGTCAGCACGACCTGCCGACCGGTGAACAGCGACGCCTCGGCGTGCTCGATGCCCGAGAGCTCCTTGCCCGCGATGGGGTGCGCCGGCACGAAGCTCGAGAACTGCTTCTGCAGGCCGTTGCGCGCCGCCTCGATCACGTCGCCCTTGGTCGAGCCCACGTCCATCACCAGCGTGTCGCTCGAAATGCCGTGGCGAATGGCCTTGAAGGTGGCTTCCGACGCCGCCACCGGCACGGCCAGCAGCACGATGTCGGCGCCCGACACCGCCAGCAGCGCGGAAGGCGCGGCCACGTCGATCACGCCGAGCTGGCGCGCCCGCTCGGTGGTGGAGGGCGACTTGCTGTAGCCGACCACGCGTTTCACCAGCTTCGCGCGCTTCAGCGCCAGTGCGAAGGAGCCGCCCATCAGGCCGCAGCCGATCAGTCCCAGTTGTTCGAACATGCTGTCTGTCTGCCCCGCTCAGGCCTTCACGGGGTAGGCGCCGAGCACCTTGTAGAACGCGCACAGGCCGCGCAGCTCGGCCAGCGCCGCGGCCACGTTGGGCTGCGAGGGGTGGCCGTCGAGGTCGATGTAGAAGTAGTACTCCCACTGGCCGGTGCGCGCGGGGCGCGACTCGAAGCGCGTCATCGACACGTTGTTGGCCTTCAGGGGAACCAGCAGGTCGTGCACCGCGCCCGGGCGGTTCGGCACCGAGACGATCAGGCTCGTGCAGTCGCGGCCCGACACCGGCGGCATGGCCAGCGTCTGCGGCAGGCAGATGATCGCGAATCGGGTGCGGTTGTAGGAGTCGTCCTGGATGGCGTGCGCCACGATGTGCAGGCCGAAGCGGGTGGCGGCGCGTTCGCCGGCCAGCGCGGCCCAGGCCGGGTTGGTGGCCGCGAGGCGGGCGCCTTCGGCGTTGCTCGACACGGCGCGCCGCTCGGCGTTGGGCAGGTGCTTGGACAGCCAGGTCTGGCACTGCGCCAGTGCCTGCGGGTGGGCCAGCACGGCCTCGACGCCTTCGAGCGAATTGCTGCTGCGCAGCAAGTGGTGGCGCACCAGCAGGCTGACTTCGCCGACCACGTGCGTGGGCGAGTGCAGGAACAGGTCGAGCGAGCGGGTGACCACGCCTTCGGTGGAGTTCTCGACGCCGACCACGCCGTACTGGGCGCTGCCCGCGGCGGTGGCGTGGAACACCTCGTCGAAGCTGGCGCAGTAGATCAGGTCGGCCGCGCCGCCGAAGTACTCGATGGCGGCCTGTTCGCAGAAGGTGCCTTCGGGGCCCAGCACGGCCACGCGCTGCGGCGATTCGAGGGCCAGGCAGGCTGACATGATTTCGCGCCAGATGGCCGCGACATGGAGGTCCTTGAGCGGACCGCCATTTGTCTTCTGCATCTTGTCGATGACCTGCGCCACGCGGTCGGGGCGGAAGAAGGGCGTGCCTTCGCGCTTCTTGACCTCGCCGACCAGTTCGGCCACATGCGCGCGCTCGTTGAGCAGGCTCAGCAGTCGCTGGTCGAGCGAGTCGATCTGCACGCGCAGATCGGACAGGCTTTCGGATTGGTCGGCGGGAGCGCCGGGCGTGGTGGGTGGTGTGGGTGCGGAATCGGTCATCTGTGCGAGCAACTGAGCGGGGCACGCAACTAGGCGTGCGATCGCTCGAATTCTCGCATGTAGGTCACCAGCGCTTGCACCCCTGCCAGCGGCATGGCGTTGTAAATGCTCGCCCGCATGCCGCCGACCGACTTGTGGCCCTTGAGCTGCAGCAGCTCGGCCTTGCGGGCGCCGGCCAGGAACGCCTCGTTGCGGCTTTCGTCGGCCAGGAAGAACGGCACGTTCATGCGCGAGCGGCAGCTGGCGTCGATGCGGTTGGCGTAGAAGTCGGAGCCGTCGATGAAGTCGTACAACAGCTTCGCCTTGGCGATGTTGCGTTGCTCCATGGCAGCCACGCCGGTCAGCTCGCCTTCCTTCTGCGCCAGCAGCCACTGGAACGTGAGCCCTGCCATGTAGATGCCCCAGGTCGGCGGGGTGTTGTACATGGAGGTGTTGTCGGCCACCGTCTTGTAGTTGAACGCGCTCGGGCAGATCTCGAGCGCATGGCCGAGCAGGTCGTCGCGCACGACCACGATGGTCAGGCCGGCGGGGCCGAGGTTCTTCTGGGCGCCGCCGAAGGCAAGGCCCACGCGCGACCAGTCGACGCTGCGCGAAGCCACGTGCGACGAGAAATCGATGACCAGCGGGGCATTGCTGCCGAGTGCCGCCACGTCGGGCAGTTGCTGGAACTCGATGCCGTTGATGGTCTCATTGGAGCACACGTGCACGTAGGAGGCATCCTTGCCGAGCTGCCAGGTTGCCGGGTCGGGCAGCTTCGTGTGCTGGTCGTCCGCGTTGCTGGCGATCACGCGCGCATTGCAATAGCGCTGCGCTTCCTTGTGGGACTTGATGCTCCAGCTGCCGGTGATGACGAAATCGGCGGTCTGCCCGCGCGACAGGTTCAGCGGGACGATGGCGTTTTCGCCAAGGCCGCCACCCTGCATGAACAGGATGTGGAAATTGGAGGGGATGGCCAGCAGCGCGCGGATGTCGGCTTCGGCCTGGGTGCAGATGGCACCG
Source organism: Variovorax sp. RCC_210 (assembly GCF_041355175.1). Classification (NCBI taxonomy): domain Bacteria; kingdom Pseudomonadati; phylum Pseudomonadota; class Betaproteobacteria; order Burkholderiales; family Comamonadaceae; genus Variovorax; species Variovorax sp. RCC_210. Next base: position 199,906 of record NZ_JBFUPJ010000001.1, read on the forward strand.
AATTCCTTGCCGCGATGGCTCATCTCCATCACGCTCATGCCGCTGCCCTGCCAGTCGAGCATTTCGGCGGCGGCGCGTTGCAGCACCGCCTCCGGCATGGCAGCCGGACCGGCCGAGAAGTTGTAGGGGCGCTTGCCGGCCGGCGTCTGCTGCTGGGTCACGTTGCTTTACTTCTTGGCTGGTGCCTTGGCGGGAGCCTTGGCGGAACCTTGGGCGGCGCCTTCGGTGGGAGCACCCAGGGCCTTGGCGACGTTCTCGTCGAGCGCGCGCATCTTGGGTTCGATGGTGCCGCGCGTGTCGGCGACCAGCTTTTCCGTCAACGCGGTCTGCATCTTCGGGTTCAGGTCCTGGTACTTCTTGCTCAGGGGCGAGTTGATCCAGGCCAGCAGTTGCTTCAGTTCGTCTTCGCTGAAGTTCTGCTCGAGCAGCGGGGTCAGCGCGCCAGGGGCCAGTTGCACGGCCTTGTCGCGAACGATGGGGTAGGCGTCGTCGAAGTACTTCTTCAGCTCGGCATCGGCGGCCTTGGCAGCCGACTCGCGCTTGGCTTCAGGCACTTGCGTCTGCAGGTACTGCGAACCCGCCTGTGCGATCGGGGCGCTCGACTGCTCGACCAGGCCGCGTGCCAGCGATTCGATGCCGGGACGCTGAATGTCGATGAACTGCTTGATGAGCGTGGCCTTGTCCTGGGCCATTGCTGCCATCGAAGTGCCAGCCAGGGCGACCGTCAGAAGTGCGAGTTTGATTTTTTTCACTGAGGATTCTCCGTTGAAGATGAGGAAGTATCGTCCGCGTCAGGCTCGCTCTCGCCGTTCGCGTCGTTTTCGACGATACGTTGTAGCCCGCTGAGTTTGGCGCCTTCGTCGAGCCCGATCAGCGTGACGCCTTGCGTCGCGCGACCCAATTCGCGAATTTCGGCAACCCGGGTGCGCACCAGCACGCCCTTGTCGGTGATGAGCATGATCTCATCATCCGCATGCACGAGAGTGGCGGCAACGACCTTGCCGTTGCGCTCACTCTGTTGAATCGCGATCATGCCTTTGGTTCCCCGGCCGTGGCGGGTGTATTCCGTAATGCTTGTTCGTTTTCCGTAACCATTTTCCGTAGCGGTGAGCACGCTCTGCTGCTCGTCCTCGGCCACCAGCATGGCGATGACGCCCTGTCCGGGGTCCAGCGACATGCCACGCACGCCGCGCGCGGCGCGACCCAGGGGGCGAACGTCTTCCTCGTCGAAACGCACGGCCTTGCCGCCGTCGCTGAAGAGCATCACGTCGTGCTTGCCGTCGGTGAGCGCGGCGCCGATCAGGTAGTCGCCCTCGTCGAGGTTCACGGCAATGATGCCGCCCTTGCGCGGGTTGTTGAACTCGTCGAGCGCCGTCTTCTTGACGGTGCCCATCGAGGTGGCCATGAACACGTACTGGTCGGCGGGGAAGACGCGCTTTTCGCCCGTCAGCGCCAGCACGACGTTGATCTTCTCGCCTTCCTGCAGCGGGAACATGTTCACGATCGGGCGGCCGCGCGAGCCGCGCGAGCCGGCCGGCACTTCCCACACCTTGAGCCAGTAGAGCCGGCCGCGGTTGGAGAAGCACAGGATGTAGTCGTGCGTGTTCGCGATGAAGAGCTGGTCGATCCAGTCGTCTTCCTTCGTGGCCGTGGCCTGCTTGCCGCGCCCGCCGCGCTTCTGCGCGCGGTACTCGCCCAGCGGCTGGCTCTTGATGTAGCCGCTGTGCGAGAGCGTGACGACCATGTCGGTCGGGGTGATCAGGTCTTCGGTCGAGAGGTCGTAGGCGCTGTGCTCGACCATGCTGCGGCGTGCGCCGACCTTCGACTGGCCGAACTCCTGCTTGATGGTGCCCAGTTCGTCGCCGATGATGATCGACACGCGCTCGGGCTTCGCCAGGATGTCGAGCAGGTCGTCGATCTCGGCCATCACGTCCTTGTACTCGGCAACGATCTTGTCCTGTTCCAGGCCGGTGAGGCGCTGCAGGCGCATCTGCAGGATTTCCTGGGCTTGCGTTTCAGACAGGCGGTACAGGCCGTCGTTGCCCATGCCGTATTCGCGCTCCAGCCCCTCGGGGCGGTAGTCGTCGGCATTGATCGTGCCGCCGTCGGCACGCGAGCGCGTGAGCATCTCGCGCACCAGCTTGCTGTCCCAGCTGCGGGTCATCAGCTCGGCCTTGGCGACCGGCGGCGTGGGCGATTCGCGAATGATGCGGATGAACTCGTCGATGTTGGCGAGCGCCACCGCCAGGCCTTCGAGCACGTGGCCGCGTTCGCGGGCCTTGCGCAGCGTGAAGACGGTGCGGCGCGTCACCACTTCGCGGCGGTGCTGCAGGAAGACCTCGATCAGGTCCTTCAGGTTGCACAGCTTGGGCTGGCCGTCGACCAGCGCCACCATGTTGATGCCGAAGGTGTCCTGCAGCTGCGTCTGCTTGTAGAGGTTGTTCAGCACCACCTCGGGCACTTCGCCGCGCTTGAGTTCGATCACCAGGCGCATGCCCGACTTGTCGGACTCGTCCTGGATGTGGCTGATGCCTTCGATCTTCTTCTCGTGCACCAGCTCGGCCATGCGCTCCTGCAGCGTCTTCTTGTTCACCTGGTAGGGGAGCTCGTCGACGATGATCGCCTGGCGCTGGCCGCGGTCGATGTCCTCGAAGTGGCACTTGGCGCGCATCACGACCTTGCCGCGGCCGGTGCGGTAGCCGTCCTTCACGCCGTTGATGCCGTAGATGATGCCGGCGGTGGGGAAATCGGGCGCGGGCACGATTTCCATCAGTTCGTCGATGGTGGCCTGCGGGTTGCGCAGCAAATGCAGGCAGGCGTCGACCACCTCGTTCAGGTTGTGCGGCGGAATATTGGTGGCCATGCCCACCGCAATACCGCCGGAGCCATTGACCAGCAAATTCGGCAACTGGCTGGGTAGCACTTTTGGCTCTTTTTCGGAGCCGTCGTAATTGTCCTGAAAGTCGACGGTTTCCTTGTCGATATCGGCCAGCATTTCATGCGCAATTTTGGCCAGCCGAATTTCCGTATAACGCATTGCGGCTGCGTTGTCTCCGTCGACCGACCCGAAGTTGCCCTGGCCGTCCACGAGCATGTGGCGCATCGAGAAATCCTGGGCCAGCCGCACGATGGTGTCGTAGACCGACTGGTCGCCGTGAGGGTGGTACTTGCCGATGACGTCCCCGACGATACGGGCCGACTTCTTGTACGGCCGGTTCCAGTCGTTGTTGAGTTCGTGCATGGCGAAGAGCACGCGCCGGTGCACCGGCTTGAGACCGTCGCGGGCGTCGGGGAGCGCTCGGCCCACGATCACGCTCATGGCGTAATCGAGATAGCTGCTGCGCATTTCCTCTTCGAGACTGATGGGCAGGGTTTCTTTTGCGAAGGAGGTCATGAGCAAGGGGCTGGCGGCAGGAAGGCGAAATTTTACGCTGTGAGGGGTGTCGCACCGCCGCAACACAAGCCGCCTATTCCGCCTCCGTCCTACGCTTCCGGGGTGCCCGGCAGCCTGTTTGCCAAAGACCCTATGGCACAATCGCCTCAACGTTTTGGGTGGTGGTCACTTAAAGCGTCCTTGATTCGCAGCGCGGCTGCGGCTTTTTCCCCAAGAGGAGAACCATGAAGAAACTGAATAAAGTGGCGATGATGTTTGCAGTCGCTGCGCTCGCCACTGCCGCCGGCGCGCAGACCCGTGTCACCGCTGCGGACGGCGGTCCTACGATCGACAACTGGCAAAACGGCACTGGCGAACTGGTTTGGAAGAACGGCACGAACGAACTGTGCTGGCGCGATGCCAACTGGACGCCTGCTACGGCTGCTGCCGGTTGCGACGGCGCTCTGGTTCCTGCTGCTCCGGCTGCTGTTGCTCCCGCCCCTGGCGTGGTGCCTCCCGCTCCCGCTGCACAAGTCGCCGCTTCGAAGGTCACCTTCGCTGCCGACGCCTTCTTCGACTTCGACAAGTCGGTTCTGAAGCCTGAAGGTCGCGCCAAGCTGACCGACTTGGTCGAGAAGATCCGTGGCGTCAACCTCGAAGTCATCATCGCTGTGGGTCACACCGACTCGATCGGCTCGGTTGCTTACAACCAACGCCTGTCGGTCCGTCGTGCCGAAGCCGTCAAGGCCTTCCTGGTCTCGAAGGGCATCGAACGCAACCGCGTCTACACCGAAGGCAAGGGCAAGTCGCAGCCTGTGGCTGACAACAAGACCAAGGAAGGTCGCGCCAAGAACCGTCGCGTGGAAATCGAAGTGGTCGGCACCCGCGCCAACTGATCGGTTGATTCCATCGAATGAAAACCCCGCCTCGGCGGGGTTTTTTTATGGGCGTCGAATTGGCGATCCATCTTTCGTCAAAGCCATGCGGTGTTTATCCGGCATTGCTCGTTTCATAATCGCTGCATGACAGAAAACGTGAATGCTGATCCGGCCGAACTGGCCAAGTTTTCAGAGCTGGCGCATCGCTGGTGGGATTTGGAGAGCGAATTCCGCCCGCTGCACGAAATCAATCCATTGCGCCTGGAATGGATTGACGGGATTGCGCCTATTTCGCAGCAACGCGTGCTGGACATCGGCTGCGGCGGCGGCATCCTCGCCGATTCGATGGCCCGCAAGGGCGCGGATGTGCTGGGCATCGACCTTGCCGGCAAGGCGCTCAAGGTTGCGCAACTGCATGCGCTCGAGGCGGGTACGCGCGGCGTGAAGTACCGCGAGATCAGCGCGGAGGCCATCGCCGCGGAGCAGCCGGGCAGTTTCGATGTCGTTACCTGCATGGAAATGCTCGAGCATGTGCCCCAGCCGGCGTCGGTCATCCAGGCTTGCGCCACGTTGGTCAAGCCGGGCGGATGGGTGTTCTTTTCCACCATCAACCGCAACCTGAAGGCCTTCATGCTGGCGATCGTCGGCGCCGAGTACGTGTTGGGCATGTTGCCGCGCGGCACCCATGAGTACGCGAAGCTGATCCGGCCCAGCGAACTGGCCGGATATTGCCGCGCGGCGGGCCTCGACCTTCGACACACGCGCGGCCTGGAGCACAACCCGTTGACGCGGCGCTACTGGCTCGGCGGCGACACCAGCGTCAACTACATGTTCGCCACGCAAAAGCCGGCTTTGCCGAAAGCGCAAGGATGATGGGCGGCCAGACCCGGGCGGTGCTGTTCGACCTCGACGGCACGCTGATCGACAGCGCGCCCGACTTGGGCGCTGCCGCGGACAAGATGCGCACCGATCGCGGTCTTGCGTCGTATCCGCTGGAGCGCTATCGCCCGATGGCTGGCGCGGGCGCGCGGGGCATGTTGGGCGTGGCGTTCGGCATCACGCCGGAATCGCCGGAGTTCGACGAACTGCGCGAGGAATTCTTCGTTGCCTATGAGCGCCGCATGTTGCTCAACACGCACGTGTTCGACGGCGTCCAGACGCTGATCGAGGCGTTGCGCCAGCAAGGCTTGCTCTGGGGCGTGGTGACCAACAAGTCGATGCGCTTCACCGATCCGCTGACGCGCGCCATTCCGCTCTTCGAGAGCGCGGGTGCGGTGGTCAGTGGTGACACCACACCGTTCGCCAAGCCGCATCCCGAGCCGTTGCACGAGGCGGCACGGCGCCTTGGTGTGCCGTCGGACGCGTGTATCTACGTGGGCGACGACGAGCGCGACATCATCGCGGGCCGTGCCGCAGGCATGCGCACCGTTGCCGCCGCCTATGGCTACATGGGTTCGCAGGCCGATTCGGCGTTGTGGAACGCAGATGCTTCAATCTCTTCGCCCCTGGAGCTCTTGAAGTTGCTCAATAGCGCCTAAAATGAGTCGCTTGGGGCTGCACTGGTTTCGACGTGGGTTCGGAATCGCAGCGGGGCATGTCGAGCTGAATGCGCTCGTAAAACAGATTCAAACAAACTAACTGCAAACGACGAACGTTTCGCACTCGCTGCTTAATTGCCAGTGAGCTTTGCAACAGCAGGCCGATGGGCTGGGCAAGGGGGTGACAGAGCAATCTGAAACCTCCCGGCTGCAAAGATAATTACATGGGCTGGTTCCGATCCGGGTACCTTGGGTCGGGGCGAGAAAATAGGGTGCTGGCGTCCGGTTTAGCGTGTGACTGCGCGACTCCGGAAGCGAGACTTAAATCAGATCACTAAACATGTAGAACTGCGCGATGAAGGCTTGCGGACGGGGGTTCAAATCCCCCCAGCTCCACCATATTCCGGCAACCGGGTCTCACTGACCGTGAGGCCCGCGAGGCGTACCTAAACGGTACATGCTTCCTCGCCTTGTCTCCCTGCATCGCCGTCAGTCGAACACCAGGTTCGACAGCTCACAGGGTCGGAAAACCAAGGTCGACGCCATCAAGCGTCGTCGCCAGCTCCCCGAAGATCGAATCTCAACAGATCAGTTGCACTGGAACAGCACGCCCTGTTCGGCCGGTGCTTTGCCGAGCCAGCGCGGTGTCTTGCTTCTTGCGTCGCAGTAGTCAGACGCCTGCACGTAGGTCATGGCGCGGAACACGCCATCACGCACCTGGGTCACCTCGTTGGGGGGAGTCGAGCAGCCTGCGAGGACCAAGGCAAGCGGAAACAGTGTGCGCCAATTCATCGGGCCATTCTAAGACCGGGCATCGTTGCTCCCATGGCCGCGGCCCGGGTAGATGTACTTGAAGTATTCGCCCGAGTTGCCGAACATCCGCCGTGCCAATTGCACCGGGTCTTCCTGCTTGTGCTTCTCGTAGAGCACCGGCCCCCAGATGATGAAGCCGTCGATGCTCAGGCTGCGGGGCGCGGGCTCGATGGCCTGCCACGCATGCGCGAACTTCGAGATCCAGGCGAGCGCCTCCTTCAGCGCGTGATTGATGGGAGCGGGCGTTTCTGTGGTTACGGACATGTCGAACATCCTTGCTGAAAAGACTGTATGAATGTACAGTAAACCATGCCCACCGAAAACATGCCCGCCACGCTCTGGATCGCCGCTTGCGCGCACCGGCTGCAGCAGCATTGGCACAGCGTGGATGTGGTCGAGCTCGAAGACATGGCGCGCGTGCTGTGGCGTGACGAACGCCTGCGTGCCATGTGGCCCGAGGACGCTGCCGCCGACTGGCTGCGCCCGGTCATGCCCCGTAACGCCGACAGCGCGCGCAGCGCCACCGACGCCGCTCTCGGCGTTTCCAATTTCTCCTTGACGGGTAAACCGTCCCCCGCGGGTCGACCTGTGCGGGGGCCTTGATGCTTGCCAGGCAGATAGGCTTTCAAGCCCAGCCCTCGCGGCTGGGCTTTTTTTATGCGCGCGCAAGAGGCATTTGGCGCCCGTGTTTTTTGCCCGGCCGCGAAGCTATAGTCCGCCCAGCGCTGTCACATTGCATTCACGCAAACCGCTCGTCGCTGCTGCTGCAGCAAGGCGTCCCGCCTGCCCAGATCCCGAAAAAGGACACCCGTGCCGAATACGCTGACTTCCACGCTGACCCGCTACTACGACGAGGTGCCTTATGACTCGCACCCGTTCCCGCAGACGGCGATGGAGCATCTGGAAGCGCTGGCGTATCTCTTCGGCCTCGAGGCGCCCGACCCCGCCAAGGCCCGCGTGCTCGAGCTGGGCTGTGCCGCCGGCGGCAACCTGATTCCCTTCGCCGCGCGCCACCCGGGCGCGCAGGCCCTCGGCGTCGACCTGTCTCCGGTGCAGGTCGCGCATGGTGTTGCAGCCATCGGCCACACGGGCCTGTCGAACATCGAGCTGAAGGCGTTCGACATCGCCGACATCGACGCATCGTTCGGCCAGTTCGACTACATCGTCTGCCACGGCGTGTACAGCTGGGTGCCGGGCCCGGTGCAGGAAGCCATCCTGCGCATCTGCTCGCAGAACCTGGCGCCGAACGGCGTGGCGTACGTGAGCTACAACGTGTACCCCGGCTGGAAGGCGCGGGAGATCGTGCGCGACGCCATGATCCTGCGCGGTGGCCCACGCGACACACCCGAAGAAAAACTCTCGTACGCGCGCGGCATGCTCGAGTTCCTGGAGCAATCGGCGCGTGCCGACAGCGTGCTCAAGAAGACGCTCGAAGAAACGATGCCCATCGTGCGCAGCGCCAGCAGCTCCTACCTGCTGCACGAGTTCCTCGAGCCCTGCAACGCGCCGTGCTACTTCAAGGAATTCGTGGTGCGCGCCGAGGCCCAGGGGCTGGCGTACCTGTGCGATGCCGAGCCGTCGACCATGTTCGTGCAGAACTACGGCGACAAGGTGCGCGAGCCGCTGCTGCGCGAATGCGGCGGCAGCCAGGTGCTGATGGAGCAGTACCTCGATTTCCTGGTCAACCGCACCTTCCGCCAGACGCTGCTGGTCAAGCAGGCGAGCGCCGCGAGCGTGCGCTACCGGCTGGACCCGGCGCGCATCGGCGCGCTCGAGTTCGCCGGCGTGTTCGCGCCCGAAGACGGCGGTGCGTTCACGCTCGATGCGCAAGCCCAGCCCTGCAATGCCATGCGCGGGCTGAAGGTCACGCCGCGGCTTCCGGTGCAGAAGGCGGTGGCGCACCTGCTGAACGCCGCCTATCCCGCATCGCTGTCGCCCCAGGTGCTGACCGAGGCCGCTTCCCGCCTCACGGACCAACCGCCGGCCACCGTCGAACCCGTGGTGATGAGCATGCTGGAGGAGCTGCTGATCCTCGGTGCCTTGCGCATCCGCCGTTCGCCGGTGCTGGTGGCCGCCGCGGTTTCCAGCCAGCCGCAGGCACTGGCCGCCATGCGAAGCGCGCCCGCCTTGCCCATGGGCACGGGCGCGAACGCCGGCGTGTGCAACCAGTGGCACGAGCCCGTGTCGCTGTCGCCGCTCGAACGCAGCCTGCTGCCGCTGCTGGACGGCACGCGCTCGCACGACGCGCTCGCCGAGCACCTCGAAGCCGAGGTGCGCGCCGATCGCCTGCGCTTCGTGAAGGACGACAAGCCGCTCACCGACCCGGCGACGGTGAAAGAATTCGCCCGCCAGCAGGTGGCGCTGGCGTTGGCCGCATTGCGCCGCAAGGCGCTGCTCACGGCCTGACGCCGCCCCCGCGCCCTTTCTCTTTCTTTTTCCATCACACCTACAGAGGAGACTTCCACATGCAACACATCCACTGGACCCCCAAGCTGCGCACCGCGGTGGCGGCGGTGCTCGTGCTGGCGGCCGCCGGCGCGTCCAACGCCGCGTCGGTCGCGCCCGTCGCGGCCGAGCACGGCATGGTCGTGAGCGCGCAGCACCTGGCCAGCAAGGTCGGCGTCGATGTGCTCAAGCGCGGCGGCAACGCCGTCGATGCGGCCGTGGCCGTGGGCTACGCGCTGGCGGTGGTGTACCCCGCGGCGGGCAACCTCGGCGGCGGCGGCTTCATGACCGTGCAGCTGGCCGACGGCCGCAAGACCTTCCTCGACTTCCGCGAGAAGGCGCCACTGGCCGCCACGGCCAACATGTACCTCGACAAGGACGGCAACGTCGTCAAGGGCCTGAGCACCAACGGCCATCTCGCCGTGGGCGTGCCCGGCTCGGTCTCGGGCATGGAATACGCGCGCGAAAAGTACGGCACCATGAAGCGCGCCGCGCTGATCGCCCCGTCGATCCAGCTGGCCGAGAAGGGCTTTGCGCTGGAGCAGGGCGACATCGACATGTTGTGGACCTCCACAGCCGACTTCCAGAAAGACCCGGTCTCCGGTGCCATCTTCCTGAACAAGGGCGAGCCCTTCCAGGTCGGCCAGAAGCTGGTGCAGAAAGACCTCGGCAAGACGCTGCGCGCCATCAGCAAGAACGGCCCCGACGGCTTCTACAAGGGCTGGGTCGGCAATGCCATCGTGGCGTCGAGCCAGGCCGGCAAGGGCATCATCACGCAGGCCGACCTCGACCAGTACCAGACGCGCGAACTCGCACCCGTGGAGTGCGATTACCGCGGCTACCGCGTGGTGTCGGCGCCGCCGCCCAGCTCGGGCGGGGTGATCATCTGCGAGATGCTCAACATTCTTGAGGGCTACCCGCTGAAGGACCTGGGCTTCCGCTCGGCGCAGTCGGTGCACTACCAGATCGAGGCCATGCGCCACGCCTACGTGGACCGCAACAGCTACCTGGGCGACCCCGACTTCGTGAAGAACCCGCTGGACCGCCTGCTCGACAAGGGCTACGCCGAGAAGATCCGCGCGGCCATCGACCCGAAGAAGGCCGGCGTGTCGAAGGACATCAAGCCCGGCGTGGCGCCGCATGAAGGCAGCAACACCACCCACTACTCGATCACCGACCAGTGGGGCAATGCGGTGTCGGTGACCTACACGCTGAACGACTGGTTCGGCGCGAAGGTCACGGCCGCCAAGACCGGCGTGCTGCTGAATAACGAGATGGACGACTTCACCTCGAAGATCGGCGTGCCCAACATGTACGGCCTGGTGCAGGGCGAGGCCAACGCCATCGCTCCCGGCAAGCGCCCGCTGAGCTCGATGAGCCCGACCATCGTGTCGAAGGACGGCAAGCCGGTGTTCGTGGTCGGCACGCCCGGCGGCAGCCGCATCATCACGGCGGTGCTGCACACCATCCTGAACGTGGTCGACTACGGCATGAACGTGCAGGAAGCCGTGGATGCGCCGCGCTTCCACCAGCAATGGCTGCCTGACGTCACCAACGTCGAGGTGTTCGCGCTGAGCCCCGACACGCGCAAGATCCTGACCGACATGGGCCACAACCTGGGCGTTCCGCAGCCGGCCAACCACCTGGCGGCCATCATCGTGGGCGCGCCCACGCTGGGCGGCAAGCCGGTGGGCAACAACCGCTTCTACGGCGCCAACGATCCGCGCCGCAACACGGGCCTGGCGGCGGGCTACTGATCCTGCGGCACACTCGAAGGCGGTCGTGGCCCTGTGGCCGCGGCCGCTTTTTTTGATTCCCCATGCACCTGCAAGACATCCTCTATACCCAGGGCTTCGGCACGCGCCGCGTGTGCGCGGGCCTTGCACAACAAGGCCACGTGAGCATCGACGGCCAGGCCGTGACCGACCCCTTTGCCGACCTCGACCCCGAAGGCCTGCTCTTCACCGTGCAGGGCACGCCGTGGGCGTACCACGAGAAGGCCTACCTGATGCTGCACAAGCCGGCCGGCACCGAGTGCTCTCAGAAACCTTCGACTTACCCGAGCATCTACACGCTGCTGCCGTCGCCGCTGCGCCTGCGCCCCAACAAGGGCGCGGTGCAGGGCGTGCAGGCCATCGGCCGGCTCGACCAGGACACCACCGGCCTGCTGCTCATGACCGACGACGGCCAATTCATCCACAAGATGGGCTCGCCCAAGCACCACGTGCCCAAGGTCTACGAGGTGACGGCCAAGCACCCGGTCGACGAGACGCAGATCGCCCGGTTGCTGGCCGGCGTGGTGCTCGACGACGACCCCAAGCCCGTGCGCGCCGCCGCCTGCGAGTCAGACAGCCCGCTGCACCTGCGGCTCACGCTGACCGAGGGCAAGTACCACCAGGTCAAGCGCATGCTGGCCGCGGTCGGCAACCGGGTCGAGGGACTGCACCGCTCGCGCATCGGCGACCTGGCGCTGCCCGAGGGCCTGGCGCCGGGGCAATGGCGCTGGCTGACGGCCGAGGAGGTCGCTGCGCTGCGCGCGCCGACCAAGACGGCGAAGCCTGCCAAGCCGTCCGAAGGCCAGTGACGCCGAGGATCGAGGGCCAGCCACCGAGGGACAAGGGCTGAAGGGCGGCGCCTGGGGGAAAGAGGGCGCTCGCGGTCAGCCAGTCTTAATGCTCGACCGTTAACATTCCCAACTCTCTCTCGGAACTTCCCCTTGCGCCTCACTGCCCGACCGACCGGCCGCACCGCTGCCCTCCTGTTCTCCTGCCTGACTGCCTTCGCGGCCCTGGCGCTCCAGCCAGCCGCCGCCGCACCGGCCGAACCCCCGCCGATCTTCGTGCTCAATTCGCTGGACGCCAGCGTGAGCGTGATCAACCCGGTCGACTGGAGCGAAAAGCAGCGCATCGCCACCGGCAAGGAGCCGCACCACATCTACATGACGCCCGACGAAAAGTCGGTCATCGTGGCCAATTCGGCGGGCGACTCGCTGACCTTCCTCGACCCCCGCACGGCGGTGGTCCAGCGCGTGGTGTACGGCATCATCGATCCGTACCAGCTGCAGTTCTCGCGCGACATGAAGTGGTTCGTCACCGCGGGCAACCGCCTGAACCACGTGGACGTGTACCGCTGGGACGGCAAGGACCTGAAGCTGGCCAAGCGCATCGCCACCGGCAAGACGCCCAGCCACATCTGGATCGACAACACCAGCACCATCGCCTACGTGACCATGCAGGACAGCGACGAGATGATCGCCGTCGACCTGCCCACGCAGGCCATCAAGTGGCGCACCGCCACCGGCCCGATGCCGGCGGACATCTTCGGCGTGCACAACGACAAGACGCTGCTCGTGGGCCTGACCGGCGGCGACGGCGTGCAGGTGTTCGACGTGGCCGGCGCCGAGCCCAAGCTGGTCGGCAAGATTCCCACCGGCAAGGGCGCGCACGCCTTCCGCTCGGCCGGAGACGGCAAGACGGTGTTCGTGAGCAACCGCGTGGCCAACACCATCAGCCGCATCGACCTGAGCACGCTGAAGGTGGTCGCCAGCTACGCCGTGCCCGGCGGCCCCGACTGCATGGACGTGTCGGCCGACGGCAAGACGCTGTACGTGACCTCGCGCTGGGCCAAGAAGCTCACCGTGGTCGACCTGGTGGCGCAGAAGGTGGTGCGCCAGGTGAACGTGGGCCGTTCGCCGCACGGCGTGTGGACGCTCGACCATGGCAAGCGCACCTAAGCGCGCCGCCACCGCGCTGGCGCTGCTGCTGGCCGGCAGCGTGGTGCCGGGGGCCTGGGCGGCCGGGGCTGCCGGGGTGTCGCAAGGTGCGGCCACCTGCGAGAAGCCCGTCTACCTGACCTTCGACACCGGCCACATGGGCGTCGCGCCCCTGGTGGCCGACGTGCTCAAGCGGCAGAACGTGCGCGTCACCTTCTTCGCCGCCGCCGAGCGCACCCAGACCGACGGCGACAGCCTGGACGACCACTGGGCGCCGTGGTGGAAGGCGAGGGCGGCCGAGGGCAACGAGTTCGGTTCCCACACCTACGACCACGCCTACTGGCGCGCCGACGTCAAGGGCACGCCGCCCAGCTTCCGCATCAAGCCCTCGGCCGGCCCGCAGGACGGCAAGGAATCGACCTGGAGCGCGGCCGAGTACTGCGCCAACATCCGCAAGTCGTCCGACCGGCTGGCCGCCATCACCGGCAAGAAGCCGCTGCCGCTGTACCGCGCGCCGGGCGGCAAGACCTCGCCGGCCTTGCTGGCCGCCGCCGAGGGCTGCGGCTACAAGTACGCCGGCTGGTCGCCCGCGGGCTTTCTGGGCGACGAACTGCCGAGCGAGAAGTTCAGCAACGCCAAGCTGCTGACGCAGGCGCTGGGCAGCATCCGCCCCGGCGACATCCTGCTGGCGCACCTGGGCATCTGGTCGCGCAAGGACCCGTGGGCGCCGGCCAACCTGGAGCCGCTCATCGTGGGCCTGAAGGCCAAGGGCTTCTGCTTCGAAACCCTGCGCCAGCACCCCGACTTCCGCGCCTGGATCGCATCCCATCCTTGAGGTTTTTCCCGTGATCGAGTGGTTGACGGATCTTTTTTCGACGCTGCAGGGCTGGTTCTTCGAGACGGTGGTGCAGCCGCTGGTCTTCGCCGTGGGCCTGGGCGGCTGGACCGAGGACGCCTTCGATGCCACCGGCTGGCTGCTGGTCGGCGCCATCCAGATCGTGGTGCTGGTCGCGGTGATCGGCCCGCTGCAGCGCTGGCGCTCGGTGGAGCCGGTGGTCGACCGCCAGGCCATCCGCATCGACGTGCTCTACACGCTGATCCACCGGCTCGGCCTGTTCCGCCTGGCCATCTTCTTCGTGCTGCAGCCCTTCTTCGACGACGCCATGGGCAGCCTGCGCACGGCGGGCTGGGGCACCTTCCACCTCGACGAGGTGTGGCCCGGCGTGACCGACGTGCCGGTGCTGGCCTTTGCCATCTACCTGGTGGTGCTCGACTTTGTCGGCTACTGGATCCACCGCGGCCAGCACCAGTTCAACTGGTGGTGGAGCCTGCATTCGCTGCACCACTCGCAGCGCCAGATGACCATGTGGAGCGACGACCGCAACCACCTGCTCGACGACATCGTGCACGACACGCTCATCGTGGTGGTGGCGCAGCTCATCGGCGTGGCGCCGGGGCAGTTCATTGCCTTCGTCGCGTTCACGCAGCTCAGCGAGAGCCTGCAGCACGCCAACCTGCGCCTGAGCTTCGGCGCGCTGGGCGAGCGGCTGTGGATCAGCCCGCGCTTTCACCGGCTGCACCACAGCATCGGCCTGGGCCACGAGTCGAACGGCAAGAGCACGCTGGGCGGCCACAACTTCGGCGTGCTGCTGCCGTGGTGGGACATGCTGTTCGGCACCGCCAACTTCGAGAACCGCTACGACCCCACCGGCATCCGCGACCAGGTCGAGCCCGGCGCCGACGGCCGCGTGCGCGACTACGGCCGCGGCTTCTGGGCGCAGCAATGGCTCGGCCTGAAGCGAATGGTCGGGCGCGCCTGAGGGGCTACGGCCCCTGACCGGCCTGCCGCAGGCGTTATCCTCGCTGCCTCATGCGCCTGCTCCTCGACTCCTTCTGGCGCGCGGTCGCCTACTGCATGCTGCCGCGCGTGATCGTGCTGTCGCTGCTGCCGCTGGGCCTGATGGTGGTGCTGGCCGCGGGGCTCGGCTACTTTTTCTGGGAGGGCGCCGTGGCCTGGACGCGCGGCGCGCTCGATGCCTGGCCGCTGCTGTCGAGCTTCTGGGCCTGGATCGGCCGGCTGTTCTCCGGCGATGTCACGGGCATGCTGGCGCCCCTGGTCGTGGTGCTCGCCGCCACGCCGCTCATCGTGGTGGTGTGCCTGCTGATCGTGGCCGGCTTCATGGCGCCCGCGCTCACCAAGCTGGTGGCCGAGCGGCGCTTTCCTTCGCTGGAGCAGAAGAAGGGCGCTTCGTTCTTCGGCAGCGTGCTGCGCTCGCTGGGCGTCACCGTGCTGGCACTGGTGGCGCTGGTGGTGTCGATGCCGCTGTGGCTCATTCCGCCGCTGGTGCTCATTCTTCCGCCGCTGATCTGGGGCTGGCTCACCTACCGCGTGATGAGCTTCGACGCGCTGGCCGAGCACGCCAGCCCCGAGGAGCGCGCCGCGCTGCTGCGCGCACACCGGCTGCCGCTGTTGTGCATCGGCGTGCTGTGCGGCTACCTGGGCGCGGCGCCCAGCATCGTGTGGGCATCGGGCCTGCTGTTCGCCGCCGCTTTCTTCGTGCTGGTGCCGATCGCCATCTGGATCTACACACTGGTCTTTGCCTTTTCCGCGCTCTGGTTCGCGCACTACTGCCTCGACGCGCTCGGGCAATTGCGCGCGCAGCGCGCGCTGGCTGCGGCGTCGGTTGCCGGCGGCACAGCGGCGCCTGACGCCATCGAAGCCGCCCAGGTCGCGCAAGCCAACAAGGCCGCTCTTTCTCAATGGGGTTCACCATGACACGCGCGTTCGGTCTCATCGTCGTCGGCGACGAGATTCTTTCCGGCAAGCGGGCCGACAAGCACATGGCCAAGGTCATCGAGCTGCTCGCCGCCCGCGGCCTGCAGCTCAGCTGGTCCGAGTACGTGGGCGACGAGCCCGCGCGCATCACCGCCGCGCTCGCCCGGGCCTTTGCCTCGGGCGACATCGTCTTCTCGACCGGCGGCATCGGCGCTACGCCCGACGACCACACCCGCCAGTGCGCTGCCAAGGCGCTGGGCGTGCCGCTGGCGCTGCACCCCGAGGCCGAGCTGCTGATCCGCGAGCGCATGCAGGACACCGCGCGCGAGCAGGGCGTGCCCTACGAGCCCGACCGCTCGGACAACGTGCACCGGCTGAACATGGGCGTGTTCCCGCAGGGCGCGCGGCTCATCTACAACCCGTACAACAAGATCCCGGGTTTCAGCGTGGCCGACGTGCATTTCGTGCCCGGCTTCCCGGTCATGGCCTGGCCCATGGTGGAGTCGGTGCTGGACGGCCAGTATGCCCATCTGTTCACCAAAAACGCGGTCGCGGAGAAGTCCGTGATCGTTTTCGGTGCCATGGAAGCCACCCTGACCCCGCTCATGCAGGCCATCGAAGACCGGCACGCCGGCGTCAAGGTGTTCAGCCTTCCAAGCGTCGATCACCCCGAATATGGCCGCCACATCGAGCTTGGCGTGAAGGGCGACCCCGGCCGGCTCGATGCCGCCTACGCCCAGCTGATCGAAGGCCTGCACGGTTTTGATGCCAAGCTTGGCCCCGAATTGGTGCGTTAATGTTCATGGCACCAATTCGGTGAACTTCTGCTTTCATTTGGGGTTTGCAGCCGTCACCAAAGCCATATCCGGCGAGGTGACAATGGCACAGAAACTGCATCCCTCGTCCCTGTATTCCTAACCACCATCCAACTCAGGAGAAACTGATGGCAAAGACCGTCGCCGATGTACTCAAGCTCGTCAAGGAAAACGAGGTCAAGTTCGTCGACTTCCGCTTCACCGACACCCGCGGCAAAGAGCAGCACGTGACCGTGCCTGTGTCGCACTTCGATGAAGACAAATTCACCTCGGGCCACGCGTTCGACGGTTCGTCCATCGCTGGTTGGAAGGGAATCGAAGCCTCGGACATGCAGCTCATGCCCGACCCGAACACCGCCAACATCGACCCCTTCTTCGAAGAAACGACGCTGATCCTGACCTGCGACGTGATCGACCCGGCAGACGGCAAGGCCTACGAGCGCGATCCGCGTTCGCTCGCCAAGCGCGCCGAGGCGTACATGAAGGCATCGGGCCTGGGCGACACCGCCTTCTTCGGTCCGGAACCCGAATTCTTCGTGTTCGACGGCGTTCGCTGGAAGAACGACATGTCGGGCTGCTTCGTGAAGATCGAGTCCGAAGAAGCCTCGTGGAACACCGACAAGGAATACGAGCACGGCAACACCGGCCACCGCCCCGCGGTGAAGGGTGGCTACTTTCCGGTTCCCCCGGTCGACAGCTTCCAGGACATGCGCTCCGAAATGTGCCTGGTGCTCGAATCGCTGGGCATCCCGGTCGAAGTGCATCACCACGAAGTGGCCAACGCCGGCCAGATGGAACTCGGCACCAAGTTCAGCACGCTGGTTCAGCGCGCCGACTGGGTCCAGCTGCAGAAGTACGTGATCCACAACGTGGCCCACGCCTACGGCAAGACAGCCACCTTCATGCCCAAGCCCATCGTCGGCGACAACGGTTCCGGGATGCACGTGCACCAGTCGGTCTGGAAGGACGGCAAGAACCTGTTCGCAGGCGACGGCTATGCAGGCCTCTCGGACTTCGCCCTGCACTACATCGGCGGCATCATCAAGCACGCCCGTGCCCTGAACGCCATCACGAACCCCGGCACCAACAGCTACAAGCGCTTGGTGCCCGGCTTCGAAGCCCCGGTGAAGCTGGCCTACTCGGCCAAGAACCGCTCGGCCTCGATCCGCATCCCGTTCGTGGCCAACCCGAAGGGCCGCCGCGTCGAAGCGCGCTTCCCCGATCCGCTGATGAACCCGTACCTCGGTTTCGCAGCGCTGCTGATGGCCGGCCTCGACGGCGTGGAAAACAAGATCCATCCGGGCGAAGCCGCCAGCAAGGACCTGTACCACCTGCCGCCGGAAGAAGACGCGCTGATCCCGACCGTGTGCCACAGCCTCGACCAGGCCCTGGAATACCTCGACAAGGACCGTGCGTTCCTGACCAAGGGTGGCGTGTTCACCGATGCCTACATCGACGCGTACATCGAACTGAAGATGCAGGAAGTCACGCGCTTCCGCATGGCGACCCACCCGGTCGAGTTCGACATGTACTACTCGCTGTAAATCGGCTGTAGAGCGCTTAGGCGAAGCAGCCATTCCACTCGGCCCGCCGAGTGGAAGTACAACAAAAGGACGGCCTCGGCCGTCCTTTTTCATGGGCGCGGAACATCTGGTCACCATCGGCGTCGAATTGCCTGAAAATGCGCCTTTGTTGCGCTCTCCACCTGCCTTCCACCGATTCCACATGAAGACTGCTTCCCTCATTTTCCTGGCCGCCTCGCTGGCCGCGCTGCCGGCGCTCGCGCAGGAGCGCGTCTGGCGTTGCGGCAACGAGTACACCAACAACGCCACCGTGGCCCAGCAAAAGGGCTGCAAGGTGCTCGAAGGCGGCAACGTCACGGTCGTGCAGGGCACCAAGGCCTCGGGCGGCGGCACATCGTCTTCGGGTTCGTCGGGCTCTTCCGCCGCGCGTGCGCCGGCCGGCAGCCCGCGTGTCGAGGGCGTCGACCAGCGCGCCCGCGACGGCGAGGCCCGCTCGGTGCTCGAGTCCGAGCTCCGCAAGGCCGAGTCGCGCCAGGCCGAGCTGCAAAAGGAATACAACAACGGCGAGCCCGAGAAGCAGGGCAGCGAAGGCCGCAACTACCAGAAGTATCTCGACCGCGTGGCCGAGATGAAGGCCGAGCTTGCGCGCAACGAGAGCGACATTGCCGGCATCCGCCGTGAAATCGGCCGCCTGCCGGTCGTGAAGCAGCCGCAATAACATGGTGTTCGGGAAGAAGGCGAACGGCGCCAATCCGCGCTTCCAGTCCTTCGACCTGCTGTCCACGCTGATCGCGGTGGTCAACAGCAACGGCTCCGTGCTGTTTGCCAACGCAGGCCTCGAAGACGCACTGGGCACCTCGCGACGCACCCTCGAGGGCTCGCAGTTCGGCGCATGTTTCCATGAGCCCCAGGTGCTGCGCACCGCCATCGATGGCGCCAGCAGCAACGACTTCGCCACGCTGCGCTACGAGGCCTTCCTGCGCCGCGTGAACCACGAGCTGATGCCCGTGCAGGTCACGCTGGCGCACGGCGACAAGAAGGGCGAACTCATCATCGAGATGTCGCCGCTGGAGAACCAGGTGCGGCAAGACCGCGAAGAGCGGCTCATCGACCAGGCGCAGGCCAACAAGGAACTCATCCGCAACCTCGCGCACGAGATCAAGAACCCGCTGGGCGGCATCCGCGGCGCGGCGCAGCTGCTGCAGATGGAGGTCGAGTCGCGCGACCTCATCGAGTACACCCAGGTCATCATCCACGAGGCCGACCGGCTGCAGACGCTGGTCGACCGGCTGCTGGCGCCGCACCGCCGCCCGCACGTGGTGGGCGACGTGAACATCCACGAGGTGTGCGAGCGCGTGCGCTCGGTCATCCTGGCGGAGTTTCCTCGCGACCTGCACATCGAGCGCGATTTCGACGTGTCGATTCCCGAGTTCCGCGGCGACCGCGAGCAGCTCATCCAGGCCACGCTGAACATCGCGCACAACGCGGCGCAGGCGCTCGCCGAGCGCCGCGCGGCGGGCGATGCGCAGATCACTTTCAAGACGCGCGTGGCCCGCCAGGTGATCTTCAACAAGCAGTGGTATCGACTGGCACTGGAATTGCATGTCATCGACAATGGACCGGGTGTGCCGGACACGATCAAGGACCGCATCTTCTATCCGCTCGTCTCGGGCAGGGAAGGCGGAACGGGGCTGGGATTGACGCTCGCACAAACCTTTGTGCAGCAGCATCACGGTGTGATCGAGTGCGACAGCGTCCCGGGCCGAACCGATTTCAAGATATTGATACCGCTGCCATAGCGCAGCACCGGCAACAGAGGAGATGCATGAAGCCGATCTGGATAGTTGATGACGACCAATCGATTCGCTTCGTGCTCGAGAAGGCCCTGCTGCGCGAAGACCTGCCCACGCGCAGTTTCACGAACACGCGCGAGGTGCTCGCCGCGCTCGAGCAGGCCGCCGACGACGAACAGCAGGGACCGCAGGTCCTGGTGAGCGACATCCGCATGCCCGGCGGCTCCGGGCTCGACCTGCTCGACAAGATCAAGGCCAAGCACCCCGGCCTGCCCGTCATCATCATGACGGCGTTCTCCGACCTAGACAGCGCCGTGTCGGCCTTCCAGGGCGGCGCCTTCGAATACCTGCCCAAGCCCTTCGACCTGCCGCGCGCGGTCGAGCTCATTCGCCGCGCGGTCGACGAAAGCCAGCGCGAGGAAGTCGCTGAAGAGCGCATGGTCGCCGCACCCGAGATGCTCGGCCAGGCACCGGCCATGCAGGACGTGTTCCGCGCCATCGGCCGGCTGTCGCAGAGCAACGTCACGGTGCTCATCACCGGTGAATCGGGTTCGGGCAAGGAACTGGTGGCGCGCGCGCTGCACAAGCACTCGCCGCGCGCCAACGGCCCCTTCGTGGCCATCAACACCGCAGCGATCCCCAAGGACCTGCTCGAGAGCGAACTCTTCGGCCACGAGCGCGGCGCCTTCACCGGCGCGCAGACCATGCGCCGCGGCCGCTTCGAACAGGCCGAGGGCGGCACGCTGTTCCTCGACGAAATCGGCGACATGCCCTTCGACCTGCAGACGCGCCTGCTGCGCGTGCTCAGCGACGGCCATTTCTACCGCGTGGGCGGCCACAACTCGGTGAAGGCCAACGTGCGCGTCATTGCGGCCACCCACCAGGACCTGGAGCAGCGCGTCAAGATCGGCGGCTTCCGCGAAGACTTGTTCCACCGCCTGAACGTGATTCGCCTGCGCCTGCCGGCACTGCGCGAACGCGGCGAAGATGTGCCCGCGCTCACGCGCCACTTCCTGCAGGTGAGCGCGCGCCAGCTCGGCGTCGAGCCCAAGCGCATTTCCGACGCCGCGCTGGCCAAGCTCGCGACCTTCGGCTTTCCGGGCAACGTGCGCCAGCTCGAAAACATCTGCCACTGGCTTACCGTGATGGCGCCGGCCCAGCTGATCGAGGCGAAAGATCTGCCGCCCGAGGTCATGGCCGTTTCCACCGCCGAGTTCCATCCGCAGGACACATCGGGCGCGGGCATCGTCACGCCGGTGGCGGCGCCTCAGCCTTCAGCGGCGCCGCTTGCGGGCATCCCTGGCATTCCGGGCATCTCGGGTGCAGGCGGGCTTGAACGCGATGCCGCGCACCTGCCCCTGCCGGCAACGGCCTCCGAACACGCCGAAGCTCCCGTGGCAAGCGCCGTCAGCAGCTGGGAAAGCGGCCTCGAAGCCGAAGCCCAGGCGCTGCTCGCGGCCGGGCGCACCGATGTGTGGGACGTGCTCTCGCGTCGCTTCGAATCGCGGCTGATCCTTACGGCGCTGACCAACACCCGCGGGCGCCGCATCGAGGCCGCGCAAAAGCTGGGCATCGGGCGCAACACCATCACCCGGAAGATCCAGGAACTCGGAATCGAGTGAGAAAGACCCCCCGGGGTCTTTCGGAGTGACAAAGACCCTCCGGGGACGTTCGGAATGACAAAGACCCTTCGGGGTCTTTTGTGTTTCAGCGGCTGCGCTGGCCCAGCGTGAGCGAGTCGATCTGGAACTTGCCGCTCTTGTCCCACAGCCACGTGTCCACGTAGGTGTGGCCGCCCAGCCTGCCCGGGCTGGGCAGCGGCGAGGTGGCCTTGATCAGCTCCGCGATCATCGGGGCCACCTCCGGCGCATGGCTGGGCGTGCGGCTGAAGGTCACGTTCATCACCTTGCCGTTGGCGTCCAGGTCGGTCTCGACCACCACCACCGCGTACACCAGCGGCGGGATCTTGCCCTTGTAGATGCGGTCGGCGTACTTGTTGTAGATGTGGCGCGCGCCGATCTTGCGGTAAGCCCGCACGGCCGGCGTCTGCGCGGTAATGAGCCGCACCGTGGGAATGTCGCGGCTGCCGGGCGCGGCTTCGTCGGTGGGCGACGTGGGGCTGGCGCCCGGGCCGCTGTCGGCCGCCTTGTCCCCGGGCTTCAGCAGCGAGCAGGCCGACAGCGCCAGTGCTGCGAGCAGCAGCGCGAAGCGACCGCCGGTGCGGGTGAGCGCCTTCATGGGGTCAGGCGACCTGGTCGAGGTCGAGCACCACGGGCGCGTGGTCGCTGGGCTTTTCCCACTTCCGCGGCACGCGGTCGATCACGCAGCCCTTCACATGCGGCAGCAGCGGCTGGCTCACCAGAATATGGTCGATGCGCAGGCCGCGGTTCTTCTGGTAGCCCAGCATGCGGTAGTCCCACCACGAGAAGCTCTTCTCGGGCTGCTCGAACATGCGAAAGCTGTCCGTGAGGCCCAGCTCCAGCAGCGCCTTGAAGTGGGTGCGCTCCTCGGTGGTGTGGTGAATGGTTTCCTTCAGGCCCACCGGGTCGAAGCTGTCGCGGTCTTCGGGCGTGACGTTGAAGTCGCCCAGCAGCACCAGGTTCGGGTGCGCGGCCAGTTCCTCGCGCAGCAGGGCGTGCAGCGCGTCGAGCCACTTCATCTTGTAGGCGAACTTTTCGGAGCCCGGCGCCTGGCCGTTCACGAAGTAGCAGTTCACCACGCGCAGCGGGCCCGAGGGCGTGTCGACCGTGGCCGCGATCACGCGCGACTGCTCGTCGGCGAAGCCACCGATGTTCTTCGCCACGTCGCGCATCGGCGCCAGGCTCAGGATGGCCACGCCGTTGTAGGTTTTCTGGCCGAACACCGCGGCTTCGTAGCCGGCCGACTTGAGCACCTCGAGCGGGAACTTGTCGTCGGTCATCTTGAGCTCCTGCAGGCACAGCACGTCGACCGGGTTGGCAATGAGCCAGTCGAGCACGTGCTGAAGGCGTGCGGTGAGGGAGTTGACGTTCCAGGTGGCTATTTTCATGGGGCTGCGTGGTGCCCGTCGTGGCGACGGACCCAGGATTCGTTGAGTGGGAAAGAGTCGGCGAACAGCTTAGCAAAGGCCGCGGGGCTGGAAGTCGGCGCAGGGCTCTTTCGGGTTCTTCGGAGCGTTCCCACAAATCTGTCACCAATCGCAACAAAGAGGCCTAAAGATTGCATGCATGTGCCTGTTCCTGGAGGGATATGGTGCATTTCATTACCCGCCGCCTGAGCCGGCTGAGCGTGGGCCGCAAGTTGCTGGTCATCTATCTGCTCGACCTGAGCGCGGTGATCTTCATCAGCGGCATCCTCATCAACGAGAAGTTCATCGCCATCGACTTCGGCCGCAAGGAGATGGCGGGCGCGGCCTACATCGACCGCCTGCGCTCGACCCTGCTGGCCACCGCCGGCTGGCAGGGCGCCAAGCCCGCGCCGCCCGAGGCGCTGGCGCAGCTGGAGCAGCAGTACGGCGACGGCATGCAAAGCGCCGCGCTCAGCCAGCAGTTCCGCGAGTCGCTGGCCTCGGCGTCGCAGGCCGGGCGCGTCGGAACCACGGCGCGCGAGACCGCCACCCGCGAGGCGCTCGAGCAGGGCCGCGCGCTGGTGACGCGCATCGGCAACCAGTCGAACCTCATCCTCGACCCCGACCTCGACAGCTACTACACGATGTCGCTGGTGCTGCTGCGCTTTCCCGAGCTGCTGGAGCTCGGCTCCGACATGGCCGCGCGCCTGCACGCGCCCGGTGCCAGCGGGCTCGCGGCGACCGAGGCGCGCACGCAGTACTTCATCCTGGAAGGGCGCATCGACGCCATCGCGGCCAGCATCAAGAGCGACTACGCCGAGGCCTTCGCCGCCGCCAAGGGGCCGCTGCAGGCGCGGCTCGACCCGTCGCGTGCCCGCCTGCTGGCGAGCATCGAGGCCTTCCGCCGGGCCTCGCGCGAGGTGCTGGCGTCCAGCGACAGCACCGACAACAGCGGCAACTACCGGGGGCTGGCCGCCTTCGACGCGGCCCAGCAGGCGCTGTTCGCCGAGCTCGACGGCGCCTGGTTCAGCGCCGTGGGCGAGCTGAACGCCATGCTCACATCGCGCGAGCACGGTTTTTTCGCGCGCATGTGGATGCACCTGGGCACGGCGCTGTTCCTGCTGCTGATGATCCTCACGGCGGTGTTCTACGTGGCGCGGCAAATCTCGCTGCCGCTGCGGCGGCTCTCGGGCGTGGTCGACACCGTGCGCCGCACCGGCGACCACAGCCTGCGCGCCCACTGGGACAGCGGCGACGAAATCGGCGTGCTGGTGCTCGGCTTCAACGACATGCTCGCGCAGCTCGACCGCGAGCGGCAGGCGCAGCAGGAGCTCGCGGCCAGCGCCCGCGCGGCCGAGGCGCAGCGCGACCTGGTGGCGGCCATTCCGATTCCGCTGATGGTCACGGCCATTCCGAACCACGAAGTGCTCAACGCCAACCCCAGCGCGCAGGCCTGGCTGGGCGGCGGCACGCGCGACCCGTGGGCGCTGGGCGTGGCGCCCGGCGTGCGCTCGCGCTTCTTCCAGCAGCTGGCCGACCGCGGCGCCGTCGACGAGTTCGAGGTGCGCTGGCTCGGCGGCACCGAACCTTCGTGGGCCGTGCTGTCGGCGCGGCGGCTGGTGTACCAGGGGCAGGACGCGCTGCTCACGGCCTTCACGCCCATCAACCACCTGAAGCTGATGGAGCAGCGCCTGATGCTCTGGGCCAAGGTGTTCGAGGCCTCGTCCGAAGGCATCCTGATCATCGATGCCCAGCACCGCATCCTCACGGCCAACCGCGCGCTGTGCCGCCTCACGGGCCACGACCTGGGCGAGCTCGTGGGCGAGCCGCCCGAGGGGCTCATGAGCGACGACACCCTGCACTTTGCCGACCTGTGGCCCGTGCTCGACCAGCGCGGCACCTGGCAGGGCGAGGTCAGCGTGCGCCGGCGCAACGGCGACAGCTACCCCGCGTGGCTGGTGGCCAGCGTGGTGCGCGACGGGCCGGAGCGCATCTCGCACTACATCTTTACCTCCATCGACGTAAGCGACCGCAAGCGCAGCGAGGCGCGCATCCGCTTCCTGGCGCACCACGACGTGCTGACCGAGCTGCCCAACCGTTCGCTGTGCATCGAGCGGCTGGGGCTGGCGCTGCAGCAGGCGCAGCGCAAGGGGCAGCGCGTGGGGGTGCTGTTCATCGACCTGGACCGGTTCAAGAACATCAACGACTCGCTGGGCCACCACGTGGGCGACGCGCTGCTGCGCTCGGTGGCCCACCGCATGACGCAGGCCGTGCGGCCCGGCGACACGGTGAGCCGGCTGGGTGGCGACGAGTTCGTGGTGGTGCTGGCCAACGTGGCCGACGGCGAAGAGATTTTGTCGCTGGTCGAGCGGCGGCTCATCCAGCTGATTCGCCAGCCGCACGACATCGACGGCGCCGAGATCCATGTGTCCTGCAGCGTGGGCATCGCGGTGTACCCCGACGACGCGCAGGACATCGACGCGCTCATGCGCCATGCCGACGTGGCCATGTACCAGAGCAAGGCCAGCGGGCGCGACACCGCGCGCTTCTTCACGCCCGAGATGAACGAGCGCGCCCAGCAACGGCTGCAGCTGGAAAGCAGCCTGCGCCACGCCATCGAGCGCGACGAGCTCAGCCTGCACTACCAGCCGCGCATCGACGCCCACAGCGGCGAGCTGATCTGCGTGGAGGCGCTCTTGCGCTGGCAGAGCGCGGAGCTGGGGCCGGTGCCGCCCGCGCAGTTCATCCCCATCGCGGAGGAGTCGGGGCAGATCGTGGCCATCGGTTCGTGGGTCATCGAGCAGGCCTGCGCGCAGCACGCGGCCTGGCGCCGCGACGGGCTGGGCGCGATCCGGGTGGCCATCAACATGTCGGCACTGCAGCTGCGCGAGGGCGACCTGGTGTCGGTGCTGCGCGACGCCATCGCCCTGCACGGCGTGCCGCCGGGCGACCTGGAAATCGAGCTCACCGAATCGACACTGATGGACGCGGCCGAGCAGTCGCTGGTGCAGCTGCACGCGCTGAAGTCGCTGGGCGTGATGCTGTCGATCGACGACTTCGGCACCGGCTACTCGAGCCTGAACTACCTGAACCGCTTTCCCATCGACAAGCTGAAGATCGACCGCTCCTTCATCCACAACATGCTCGGCGACCCCACCGACATGGCGATTGCGCGGGCCATCATCGGCCTGGGCCACACGCTGGGGCTGCGCGTGGTGGCCGAGGGCGTGGAGCGGCGCGAAGAGGCCGACACCCTGCGCGCGGCCCGCTGCGACGAGCTGCAGGGCTACCTCATCGCCAAGCCGATGCCGGCCGCCAAGCTGGCGGCGTGGATTGCGCAGGACAGCCGCATGGGCGCGGCGTCCATCTGACAGGTCGGCTGGCCGAAGGCTCGCCGGTTTTCAATGTTTTGGGGCGGCAATAGCGCGGGGGCGCCTTTGTCTGCACCTGAATGGGGCTTTATGCCCGTGTTTGGTTCTCCAATCCGGCAAAATGCAAGATCCGCATAAGGTTATGCACCGATTTGGCAAATAGAAGGATTGGAATGAAGCACGCCACCGCCGAGGGTTTCCTGGCCCATGTCGCCCAGCGCAACCCCGGACAGCCCGAGTACCTGCAGGCCGTGACCGAGGTCATGGAAAGCCTCTGGCCCTACATTGCGCAGCACCCGAAGTACACAGCCCACAGCCTGCTCGAGCGGCTGGTCGAGCCCGAGCGCGTGCTCATGTTCCGCGTGTCGTGGGTGGACGACCATGGCGAGGTGCAGGTCAACCGCGGCTTTCGCATCCAGCACAGCCTGGCCATCGGGCCGTACAAGGGCGGCCTGCGCTTTCACCCATCGGTGAACCTGTCGATCCTCAAGTTCCTGGCCTTCGAGCAGACGCTGAAGAACTCGCTCACCACGCTGCCCATGGGCGGCGGCAAGGGCGGCGCCGACTTCGACCCCAAGGGCAAGAGCCAGGGCGAGGTCATGCGCTTTTGCCAGGCCTTCGTGGGCGAGCTGTTTCGCCACATCGGCGCCGACACCGACGTGCCGGCGGGCGACGTGGGCGTGGGCGGGCGCGAGATCGGCTTCATGGCCGGCATGGTCAAGAAGCTCACCAACCGCGCCGACTGCGTGTTCACCGGCAAGGGCCTGAGCTTCGGCGGCTCGCTGATCCGCCCCGAGGCCACCGGGTACGGCAACGTCTACTTCGCGCAGGAAATGCTCAAGCGCAAGGGCCGCAGCTTCGACGGCCTGCGCGTGAGCGTCTCGGGCGCGGGCAACGTCGCGCAGTACACGGTCGAGAAGGCCATGGCGCTGGGCGCGAAGGTGGTGACGGTGTCGGACTCCAGCGGCACCGTGGTCGACGAGGACGGCTTCACGCCCGAGAAGCTCGCCGTGCTGATGGACGTGAAGAACCACCTCTACGGCCGCGTGAGCGACTACGCCGAGCGCACCGGCGCGCGCTTCGTGGCCGGCGCCACGCCGTGGCACGTGCCGGTCGACGTGGCGCTGCCCAGCGCCACGCAGAACGAGCTGAACGAGGATGACGCGCGCATGCTGGTGAAGAACGGCGTGCTCTGCGTGGCCGAAGGCGCCAACATGCCGTCGACCATGGAGGCCGTGAAGGTGTTCGAGGGCCACGGCGTGCTGTACGCGCCGGGCAAGGCGAGCAACGCGGGTGGCGTGGCCACCTCGGGACTGGAAATGAGCCAGAACGCGGCGCGCCTGTCGTGGACGCGCGAAGAGGTCGACGCGCGGCTGCTGCAGATCATGCAGGGCATCCATGCCTCGTGCATCCACTACGGCGAAGGCAAGGACAAGCGCGTGAGCTACGTGGATGGCGCGAACATCGCCGGCTTCGTGCGCGTGGCCGACGCGATGCTGGCGCAGGGCGTCGTCTGACGCGCCGGGCGCAGGCTGGACTCAGAGTTCGATGAACGCCGAGGTGGCCTTGTTCAAGGCCAGCTGGCCCTTCACGGTGATCGATTCGACCTGCGCCAGCTGGCGGATCGCGCGCGCATCGCCCGCGCGGTCCGACGGTGGAATGAAGGCCGTTACCAGCTCCGCCGCACGCAGCACGCGCAGCCTGTCGATGTCTGCGGGCGTGTGAACGACGTATGGCAATTTCTGCTCGGCGAGCACCCGAAGAAATTCCATGGACATGTGCCGTCTCCTTGGGGGTTTGAGGGCGTGACGGCCATTTTGCGCACAAACAATTAGCGTTGTCTAAAGGCTTTCTAAACCCTGCGCGGCGCATGCCTTTCCGCCTGCACGCCGACACGTTTCGGTGTTTGCGCGGCGTGTACCGAAGGCCTAGTTTCGCGGCTGCACCGGCCACGCGGTGGTGTCCGGCAACACGATGTGCCAGTGCACCGGCGCGATGCCGTCGAAGCTTTCGCGGTAGCGCTGCGACAGGCGGTCTTCACCCGTCACGTCGCGGATCACGATGGCCTCGATGCGCCCGGGGTGCGCGCGAAACGTTTGCGCGTAAATCTCGGGGTCGGCCTCGCCCGAGTCTCCCACCAGCACGAAGCGGCGCTGCGGAAACTCGGCCAGCAGCCGCTCGATCACGCCCAGCTTGTGCGCGCGCGAATCTTCCGCGCCGGGCACCAGCGTGCGCCACGTGGTGCTCTCGCGCAGGTGCATGCTGCCCGCGGGAAAGTCGGCGCCGCGAATGAAATCCGCCAGCGGCGGGTACAGCTGTATCGGGCTTGCCGACAGGTAGTGAAAGCGCGTGTCGGGTGTCTTCGCCATTTCGCGATACCACTGCGCCATGCGCGGCGCGGGCTCGAAGCGGCGCGAGAAGGTGTTCAGCAGCATCTCGCGCCGGTCGCGCACCTGCGTGCGCTTGATGGTGTCGTCGATGTCCGAGATCACCGACAGGCCCTGCGGCGGCACGATCAGCGCCTGGCCGCGAAAGCGGTGCAGCAGCTCGCCCGGACCGGTCACGCCGTGGAACTGCACCCACTCCTGCGCCGATGCCTGCGGCGACAGCAGCGTGGCGCGCGGCATGTCGATGACCACGCGCAGGTTGACGCGGCCGTCCTTGCCCGACGGCGGCATCGTGACGCGGGTGGGGCTGCCGTCGAAGTCGATGTCGATGACCTTGTCTTCTTCCGATTCCGCATGGAACAGCGCAGTGCGCTGGTTGAAGCGAAGCCGCGCCGCGGGCGAGAGCTTCTTGAGGTTCAGCCCCAGGTAGCGCGCCAGCGCGGTGTTCAGGCCCCAGCGGTGCTCGCGCTCGAAGATCCAGCCGTGGATGTCGACCTCGAGCCGGCCGTCGGCGGTGGGGCGCGCGGTGCCGGTCATGAAGAGCGCCTCTTCGTCGGGCTCCAGCGGCTCGGGCGCTGCCAGTGCGCGCAAAGGTGAGAGGCCTGCAACGCCTGCGGCCAGTGCCGCACCCATCACCACGGACCGGCGCCGCAGGGGCGGGGCGGGCGGGTGGCGAGGGGCGGTGTCGTTCATTCGTGCGTGGAAGCTGCGGAAACGGTGGAAGGGCCCGGATCGGTGGCGCGCTCGTAGGTCACGAAACTGAAGGCGATGCCTTCCTTGGCGGATACATGCGACTCGCGCTGCGTTTCGCGCCACACGGCGGCGTCGAGTTCGGGCGCGTGGGCGTCGCCTTCGTAGTCGCGCGCCAGTTCGGTCACGACCGCGCGGTGGGCGAGGGGCTCGGCCTCGGCGTAGATCTGCGCGCCGCCGATGACCCAGATGTCTTGGGGTGCGTGTTGAGTGATGTGTTGGGCAATGAAAGAGAAGGCCTCCTGCAGGCTGCCCACGCGCTGTGCGCCTTCGGCCTGCCAGTCGGCCTGCCGCGTCACCACGATGTTCTGCCGGCCCGGCAGCGGCCGAAAGCGCGGCGGCAGCGAGTCCCAGGTCTTGCGGCCCATGACCACCGGCGCGCCAGTGGTCTGCTGCTTGAAGTGCGCCATGTCCTCCGGCAGGTGCCAGGGAATGGTGTTGTCCGCGCCAATCACGCCGTTGGCGGCGCGCGCGAAGATGAGGTTGATGCGGGGCTCGCTCATGCGGTCGCTCCGGTCACACCGCCACGGGCGCCTTGATCGGGTCGCCGTGCCGGTAGTCGAGCACCTCGAAGTCCTCGTACTGGTAGTCGAAGATCGAATCGGGCTTGCGCTTGATGTTCAGCGTGGGGTACGGGTACGGCGTGCGGCTGAGCTGCAGCGCCACCTGCTCGGCGTGGTTGCTGTAGATGTGGCAGTCGCCGCCGGTCCAGATGAAGTCGCCCACGTCCAGGTCGCACTGCTGCGCCACCATGTGCGTGAGCAGCGCGTAGCTCGCGATGTTGAAGGGCACGCCCAGGAAGATGTCGGCGCTGCGCTGGTAGAGCTGGCAGCTGAGCTTGCCGCGCTCGCCCTCGGCCTGCGGCGGCGCCACGTAGAACTGGAAGAAGGCATGGCAGGGCATGAGCGCCATCTTCGACAGCTCGGCCACGTTCCAGGCGCTCACGATGATGCGGCGCGAGTCGGGGTTGCTCTTCAGCGTCTTGATCACGTCGGCGATCTGGTCGATGTGGCCGCCGTCGGGCGTCGGCCAGCTGCGCCACTGCACGCCGTACACCGGGCCCAGGTCGCCGTCTTCGCGGGCCCATTCGTCCCAGATGCTCACGCCGCGTTCCTTCAGCCAGTTGTTGTTGCTGGAACCGGTCAGGAACCACAGCAGCTCCTGGATGATGGACTTCAGGTGCACCTTCTTCGTGGTGACCAGCGGAAAGCCTTCGTTCAGGTCGAAGCGCATCTGGTGGCCGAACACGCTCTTGGTGCCGGTGCCGGTGCGGTCGCTCTTGAACACGCCGTGCGTGTCGACGTGGCGCATGAAGTCTTCGTATTGGGAGCGGATGGGGCGTGAGGTCGTGGAGGTCATGGGCGAGGGCGTCTGGGCTGCGGGGCTGCGGGGCGTGTGAGGACGGTGTTCGAATTTTAAGTGCCGGTGCGCCGGGAGGCGGGCAGGCGGCGCTCGTGAAGGTGCGCCAGTGGTGGAGGCTGCTTGCCCCCACCCCAGCCCTCCCCCAGCGGGGGAGGGAGAAATACCCGAAGCCCGAGTCGCATGCAAATCCCGGTCTTGCTCCTTCCCCTTCCGGGGGAATGCCGGGATGGGGGCACGCGGCGCTCGAAAAGGCGCGCCGGTGATGAAGGCCGAGTACCCCCACCCCAACCCTCCCCATCGGGGGAGGGCGCAATACGCTAGACGCGGATCACCCGCCCCGGATTCAGGATGTTCTTCGGGTCCAGCCCGCGCTTGATCGCGCGCATCATCTCCAGCGCCACCGGCGACTTGTGCTTCTCCAGCTTGTCGACCTTCAGCGACCCCACGCCGTGCTCGGCCGAGAACGAGCCGCCGAACTTCTCCACCGCGTCGTACACCAGCGTGTTGATACGCTCTTCCTCGTTCTTCAGGAAGGCCTTGGTGTCGATGTTCTCCGGCGCCTGCACGTTGTAGTGCAGGTTGCCGTCGCCCAGGTGCCCGAAGTTGACGAGCCGCACGCCCTCGATCTCTCGCGCCAGCAGCGCGTCGGTCTCGGCCACGAAAGCCGGAATGCGCGACACGGGAATCGAGATGTCGTGCTTGATGTTCAGCCCCTCTTCGGCCTGCGCCAGCGGAATGCTCTCGCGGATGTGCCAGAGCTGGTGCGCCTGCGCCAGGTTTTCGGCCACCACCGCGTCGGTGACGCAGCCGTCTTCGAACGCGGTTTCCAGCAGCGCCTCGAAGCGCGCGCGGGCGTGGTCTTCGGATTCGCTGTCGGAGTTCTCCAGCAGCACGCAGTACGGCACCGCCTCGTCCTTGATGAAAGGCACGCGCAGTTGCGGCATGTGCTTGTCGACCAGGCTGAGCGCGAACTTGCCCATAACCTCGAAGCCCGTGAGGCCCGAGCCCAGGTGCTTGTGCGCCAGGCCCAGCAGCGTGACCGCATGGTCCAGCGAAGGCACGGCGGCCCAGGCGGTGAGCTGCGCGGCCGGCAGCGGGTAGAGCTTCATGGTCGCGGCGGTGATCACGCCCAGCGTGCCTTCGCTGCCCACGATGAGGTCGCGCAGGTCGTAGCCGGTGTTGTCCTTGCGCAGGCCGCTGGTGCCTTCCCAGATCTCGCCCTGCGGCGTGACCACTTCCAGGCCCAGGCACAGCTCGCGCGTGTTGCCGTAGCGCACGACCTGCGTGCCGCCGGCGTTGGTGGCCAGGTTGCCGCCGATGGTGCAGCTGCCTTCGGCCGCCAGGCTCAGCGGGAACAGGTAGCCGGCCTTCTCGGCGGTTTCCTGCAGCGTCTGCAGGATGCAGCCGGCCTCCACCGTCATGGTGAGGTTGGCGCCGTCGATGGTGCGGATGGCGTTCAGCCGCTGCAGGCTCAGCACCACCTGCGTGCCGCTCTCGTCGGGAATGGAGCCGACCGCCAGGCCGGTGTTGCCGCCCTGCGGGATCACGGCCGTGCCGGCGGCGGCGCAGGCCTTGACCACGTCGGCCACCTGCTGCGTGCTGCCGGGGCGCACCACGGCCAGCGACTTGCCGCGCGCGCGCTTGCGCCAGTCCTGCTCGTAGGCGGTGAGGTCGCCCTCGTTGAGCACGTTGGCCGCGCCGACGATGGCGCGCAATTGATCGAGAAGTGAAGAAGAAGTGGTCATCAGGCGGAGGCTTCCAGTTGACGGGCGGCGGCAGCGCTCGCGGCGGCGGCCTTGGCGTGGCGCAACCGCAGGCGCACATGCCATGCGCAGGCCGCGAACAGCACCAGGCACAGCAGCACCTCGACCAGCGCGAGCACCTGGCCCGTGCCGTTGGTGTCGCTCCAGGCGCGCACCACGCCCTCGGTGAAATAGAGCCAGATCATCAGGCTGACCCAGCGGTAGGTGTACATGCGGTTCTTCCACAGCCCCGCCAGCGGCACCACCAGCGGCAGCACCTTCAGCGCCAGCAGCGAGCCGCCCGGGCGCAGCGGCGCCAGCCACAGTTCCCAGGCCAGGCCCAGCACGATGAGGCCGACGAGGCTGCCCACGGCGGCCCAGCGGGTGGCGCGAACGGAGGAGGGGGGCAGCGGGGTGGCGGACACGGTGGAGGCGGGAAAAAAGCGGGAAAGAAGCGAGAACAAAGAGGACGCCCCGCGTCGCTGCGGGGCGTGAACAAAAAGAGCGAATGGCATGATACCGGCCATGAATCGTCGGCAACTCTGGAGGGATCTTTCTCGCTTTCCCTGGCGCAACACCGCGGCGGTGCTGGGCGAGCGTTTTCGCGAAGACAAGCTCGGCCTCACGGCCAGCAGCCTGACCTTCACGACCACCATCGCGATGGTGCCCTTCTTCACGGTGGCGCTGGCGCTTTTCACCGTGTTCCCGATGTTCGCCAAGATGCAGGGCCGGCTGCAGCGCTGGCTGGTGGAAAGCCTGATTCCCGAGAACATCTCGCGCCAGGTGCTCGGCTACCTGAACCAGTTCGCGAGCAAGGCCAGCGGGCTGGGCATCGCAGGGCTGATCGTGCTGCTCATCACCGCCATCGCGCTGATCCTCACCATCGACAAGACGCTCAACAACATCTGGCGCGTGCGCACGCCGCGGCCCTTCGCGCAGCGCGTGCTCATCTACTGGGCAGCCATCACGCTGGGGCCGGTGATATTGGCGGTGAGCCTGTCGACCACCTCGTACGTGGTGTCGGCCACCAGCGACGTGGTGGGGCGCGGCATGGTGAAGCTGTTCTTCGACACCTTCGAGTTCGCGCTGCTCGCGGTGGGCATGGCATCGCTTTACCACTACGTGCCCAACACCAACGTGCGCTGGTCGCACGCCTGGGCCGGCGGCGTGTTCGTGGCGGCGGCCATCGAGATTGCCAAGCGCGTGCTGGGCTACTACCTGAGCCTGGTGCCCACCTACTCGGTGGTGTATGGCGCCTTCGCCACCTTTCCGATCCTGCTGGTGTGGATCTACGTGGCCTGGGTGATCGTGCTGCTGGGCGCGGTCATCTCGGCCTACCTGCCCAGCCTGCTCACGGGCGTGGCGCGGCGCGGCGGCACCGCGGGCTGGCCGCTGCAGCTGGCGATGGAGTCGCTGCAGCACCTGGCCCGTGCGCGCGCCACGCCGGCCAAGGGCATGGGCGCGACGGAGCTGGTGACGCGCATGCGGGTCGATGCGCTGCAACTGGTGCCGGTGCTCGAAACATTGGTGGCGCTCGACTGGATCGCGCCGCTGGACGAGGAGCCCGACGACCGCGACCCGCGCTACGTGCTGCTGGCCGACCCGTCGACCCCCATCGAGCCACTGCTGCGCGAGCTGATGATGCCGCGCGCCGAACCGCTCGAAGACCTGTGGCAGAAGGGCCCGCTGCGCTCGCTGCGGCTGGGCGACGTGCTGCTGATCTAGCAGCGTTGCAGCGGACGGGCCGCTCAGATCTTCACGCGCCCCAGCCAGATGTCGCGGTACATGGCCCAGTCGCCCATGAACGAGTACAGCGGGCGCTTGAACGAGGCCGGCCTGTTCTTCTCGAAGCCGAAGTGCCCGACCCAGGCGAAGCCGTAGCCCGCCACCAGCGCGGCCAGCAGCCACCACGGGTTGAGCGTGACCACCAACGCCACCAGGCATAGCAGCGACAGCGTCGAGCCCGCGAAGTGCAGCCGCCTGCAGGTGCGGTCGGCGTGCTCGGTCAGGTAGAACGGATAGAACTCGGCAAAGCTCTTGAAACGGCGCGGATCGACGGCAGATCCGGGGGCGGTCGTGGTGTTCATCGTGCGAGTCTCCTGTGACTTTGGAACCCGTCTGGAATGCCTTTGGAACGGCTTGGCGGTGGATTCCGGGGGCTTTGTCCATAATAGCCACGACCTTCCGCCGGCACCATCCGGCCCTTCCATCACACCTTCGACGCATCAGCCTTGAGCGCTCTTTCCAGCACCCCTGAATCCGCCGGGCCTGCCGCCGATGCGCTGTGGGTCGTGTGCCTGTGCGCCGAATGGTGCGGCACCTGCCGCGACTACCGCCCGCTGCTCGAACAGGTGGCGCGCGCGCATCCGGAGCTGCGCTTCGCCTGGGTCGACATCGAGGACCATGCGGACATTGCCGACGCCTTCGACGTCGAGACCTTCCCGACCCTGCTGGTCGCGGGCGCGGACGGCACGCGCTTCCTGGGCCCGCTGCTGCCGCACGCCGAAACGCTCTCGCGCATGCTCGGCGCGCTGCAGCCGCCCAAGCCGTCGAGCCTGGACGTCGACCTGCTGCTGGCGGTGCTGAACAAGAAGCCGGCCGTCTTCACGCTCTGAGTTTTCTCTTTTCCTACCTACCCCGGCGGTCCCCTCATGAAGATCCTGATTTTTGGCGCCACCGGCATGGTGGGCCAGGGCGTGCTGCGCGAGTGCCTGCTGGCGCCCGACGTGCAAGGCGTGGTCGCCATCGGCCGCAACCCCACGGGGCAAAAGCACGCCAGGCTGCGCGACCTGGTGCACAAGGACATGTACGACTACAGCGCCATCGAGTCGCAGCTGCAGGGCTTCGATGCCTGCTTCTTCTGCCTGGGCGTGTCGTCGGTGGGCATGAAGGAGCCCGAATACAAGCGCATCAGCTACGACCTGACGCTGGCCGCCGCCACCGTGCTCGCCCGGCTGAACCCGGGCATGACCTTCACCTACGTGACCGGCGCGGGCACCGACAGCAGCGAGCGCGGCAGCAGCATGTGGGCACGGGTGAAGGGCGCGACCGAAAACGCCTTGCTGCGCCTGCCGTTCAAGGGGGCGTACATGTTCCGCCCCGGCGTCATCCAGCCGCTGCACGGCGTGCGCTCCAAGACGCCGCTGTACGACGGCATCTACGTCGTGCTTTCGCCGCTGCTGAGCCTGGCGTACAGGCTCTGGCCGAACAAGGTGACGACCACCGAGAAGGTCGGCCGCGCGATGCTGGCCGTGGCGCGCGGCGGCGCGCCGAAGAAGCTGCTCGACCCGGCGGACATCAACGCGCTGGGCTGAGCCGCGCCAGCTCAGCTCAGCTCAGCTCGGCTCGGCTCGGCTCGGCTCGGCTCGGCTCGGCTCGGCTCGGCTCGGCTCGGTTCAGCTCGGTTCAGGTCTCTTCATCTGGTGGAGCGCGCCCGCCCCAGCTTGCGCCGGCCCGCGCTGGCGATGGCGCCCACCAGGTGCTTCACGAAGTCCTGCGCCAGCGGCGGCAGCGTGCGGCCTTCGAGCGCCAGCACCTGCAACTGCCGCTGCTGCAGCGGCGCTTCGGCAAAGGGCCGCGCCACCACGGTGCCCGCGTCGATCAGGTGCATCACCGTGAGATGGCCCGACAGCATCACGTCGGGCGTGCGCAGCAGCGGCAGCAGCACCGAAGAGAAGTTGCTCACGAAGATCGCCTGGTAGCGCAGCCCCTGCAGGCTGCAGGCCTGGTCGAACAACTGGCGCGCGGTGACGCCCTTGTCGCCCACGGCCAGCGGGTAGCGCACCGCGTCGGCCACCGACACCACGCGCTGGCGCGCCAGCGGATGGTCGGGCCGCAGCACCGCATACACCGGCGCGGTGGCCGTGTGCGCGACGGCCAGGCCGGGCTCCGGCGCCACCACGTACTTGAGCGCGATGTCGGTCTCGCCGCGCGCCAGCAGCGCGCTCACGCCGTCGGGCGAGCCCACGTGCAGCTCCAGCTGGCAGCCCGGGTTCGCCTGCTCGAAGCTGCGCATCACCAGCGGCATGAAGTGCCCCGCGAAGCCTTCGGTGCAGGCCATGCGGATGCGCCGCGCGCCCTGGCCGCCCAGGTCACGCACCTGCTCGACCACCTGCTCGATGTCGAGTTGCGCGTTGCGCAGGTGCGCCGCCAGCCGCTCGCCCGCGGCCGTGAGCGCCATGCCCCGCGCGTGCCGCTCGAACAGCGGCGTGCCCAGGCTGTCTTCCAGCTTGGCGATCTGCCGGCTCACCGCCGACGAGGCGACGAACAGCCGCGCCGCCGCCTGGTTGACCGAGCCGCTGCGCGCCACTTCGAGAAAGTGCCGCATCGGGAT
Source organism: Variovorax sp. RCC_210 (assembly GCF_041355175.1). Taxonomy (NCBI): domain Bacteria; kingdom Pseudomonadati; phylum Pseudomonadota; class Betaproteobacteria; order Burkholderiales; family Comamonadaceae; genus Variovorax; species Variovorax sp. RCC_210. The sequence goes on from NZ_JBFUPJ010000001.1 coordinate 236,563, forward strand.
GCTGAGAAGCGGGAGTGTCATGGGGGCGGGTAGGTCGGTTGGTCGGTAGAGAGGTGCCGGGCATTGCCTTCAAGGCAATGCTAGCTTGCCAAAACGATGCTGGAAGCATCGGCTCCCAGGCCTTGTACTTGCTGCACCCCGATGGACAGACAAGGACACCCCCTCATGCAACGCACCGACAGCCTGGCCGCCGCCAGCGCCTACTTCGACGGCGGCGGCTTCTTCGCCGACCTCCAGCGCCGCGTCGCCTTTCGCACCGAAAGCGACACCGGCGCCGTCACGCCCGCGCTGGAGGCCTACCTGCGCGATGAAATGATTCCGCCGCTCGCGGCGCTCGGCTTCAGCTGCGAGGTGGTGCCCAACCCGGTGGCCGGCGGCGGCCCTTTCCTCATCGCGCGCCGCGTCGAGGACCCGGCCCTGCCCACCGTCATGACCTACGGCCACGGCGACGTCGTGAGCGGGCAGGACGCGCAGTGGCAGGAAGGCCTTGCCCCCTGGGCGCTCACCGTGCGCGGCGAGCGCTGGTACGGCCGCGGCACCGCCGACAACAAGGGCCAGCACAGCATCAACCTCGGCGGGCTGGCCGCGGCCATCGAGGCGCGCGGCGGCCGCCTGGGCTACAACGTGACGTGGCTGGTCGAGATGGGCGAGGAAGCCGCCTCGCCCGGCCTGCACGCGGTGTGCGCGCAGCAGCGCGACCGGCTGCGCGCCGACCTGTTCATTGCCAGCGACGGGCCGCGCGTGAGCGCGGAGCGGCCCACGCTGTTCCTGGGCTCGCGCGGCGCCGTCAACTTCAGCCTGCGGCTGCGCGCCCGGCCGCGCGGCTACCACTCGGGCAACTGGGGTGGCGTGCTGCTCAACCCGGGCACCGTGCTCAGCCACGCGGTGGCCTCGCTGGTGGACGCGCGCGGGCGCATCCTGGTCGAGGCGCTGCGTCCGCCGCCGGTCAGCGAGGCCGTGCGCCATGCGCTGGCGAGCATCGCCATCGGCGGCGGCGCGGACGACCCCGCCATCGACGAAGGCTGGGGCGAGCCGGGCCTGAGCCCGGCCGAACGGCTGGTGGCGTGGAACACCATCGAGGTGCTGGCGCTGGGCGCGGGCTCGGCCACGCGGCCGGTCAACGCCATTCCCTCGGAGGCCGTGGCGCATTGCCAGCTGCGCTTCGTGGTCGGCACGCCGTGGCAAGACCTGCAGCAGATCGTGCGCGCTTATCTCGATGCGCACGGCTTCGGCCAGGTCGAGGTGGCCGTCACGCTCACCGGCGCGGCCACGCGGCTCGACGTGGAGAACCCCTGGGTCGGCTGGGCCCGCGAGTCCATCGAGCGCAGCAGCGGGCAGCGGCTCGACCTTCTGCCCAACCTCGCGGGCTCGCTGCCCAACGACGTGTTCGCCGATGTGCTGGGCCTGCCGACGCTGTGGGTGCCGCACTCGTACCCGGCCTGCGCGCAGCACGCGCCCAACGAGCACCTGCTCGCGCCGCTGGCGCGGGAGGGCCTGCGGATCATGGCCGGCCTGTACTGGGACCTGGGCGAGCCGGGGCGCGCGCCGTGGACGGCCGGGCGGGTTTCGCCGGCGGCTCCTGCTTCTTCTTCCAACTCCTGATACGCATACGACCGATGAACCTCACCGTTTCCCGCCGCACTGTCGGCCTGTTGCTCGGCGCCTGTGCCGTCCTGGGCGCGCAGGCGCCCGCTTTCGCCCAAGACACACAGGCCGCGCAGGCCACACAGGCCGCAAAGGACGCGCAGAACGCCTGGCCCGAACGCGCCATCAAGCTCGTCGTGCCCTTTCCACCGGGCGGCGGCACCGACCTGGTGGCGCGCGCGATGGGGCAGGCCCTGTCGGAGCGGCTCGGGCAGCCCATCGTGATCGACAACAAGCCCGGGGCCGCCACCATCATCGGCACCGACGCCGTCGCCAAGGCCGCGCCCGACGGCTACACGCTGCTGCTCTCGGGCTCGACCAGCTACAGCGTGAACCCGGCGTTGCGCGCCAAGCTGCCCTACGACCCGGTGCGCGACCTGGCGCCCATCGCCATCGTGGCGCGCACGCCGCTGGTGCTGGTGGTGGGCAAGGGCACGCCGTTTCATTCGGTGGCCGAGCTGGTCGCCGCGGCCAAGGCGCGGCCGAAGAGCATCCGCTACGCCACCTTCGGCTCGGGCTCGGGCCCGCACCTGGCGGGCGAGCTGCTGGCGCTGGCGGCCGGCATCCAGCTGCAGGACATTCCATACAAGGGCAGCAGCCAGGGGTCGATGGCCGTGATCGGCGGCGAGATCGAGGTCGGCATCGACACCGTGGCCGCCGTGGCGCCGCACGTGCGCTCGGGCAAGCTGCGCGCGCTGGGCATCGTGGGGGCCACGCGCTCCAGCATGCTGCCCGAGGTGCGCACGCTGGCCGAGCAGGGCCTGCCCGACGCCACCTTCGACGCCTGGTACGGCTTTGCCGCGCCGGCGCGCACCCCGGCGCCGGTGGTCGACAAGCTGGCACATGCGGTCACGGCCACCATGGGCAACGCCGCCTTGCAGGCGCAGCTGCGGGCGCAGGGCATGGAGCCGGTGGCCATCGGCGCGGCGGCGTTCCGCGCGCAGATGGAAGGCGAGATCTCGCGCTACCGCGCGCTGGCGCACCGCGCGGGCATTGCCGCCGAGTAGGACGCGGGCGCGAAGGGCGAAGGTGGCCCCGGCGCGGCGCGGGGCCGTGCCATCGGGCAAACTCGAAAACTGTTCGTTGCCCGCGCGGCGACAGGCCGTGCCGCTCGCCCGGCCCCCGGCAGATTCCATGACACAGACTTCGTCCCGCACCTCGGGTGCTTCTCGCGCCCGGTTCATCCTTCGCCGTTGCTTGCCGTTGGCGTTGCTGTGCTTTGCCGCCATGCCCGGCGCCCCTGCGCAGGCCGCGTCCACAGGCGCCTGGCCGCAGCGCCCGATCCGCGTGGTGGTGCCGTTTTCGGCCGGGGGCGGCAGCGACATCGTGGCGCGCGCGCTGGCGGGCGGCCTGGCGGCGCGGCTGGGGCAGCCGGTGTACGTCGAGAACCGGCCCGGCGCGGCCACGGTCATCGGCACGCAGTCGGTCGCCAGGGCCGCGCCCGACGGCTACACGCTGCTGCTGTCGGGCTCCACCAGCTTCAGCGTGAATCCCGCGCTGCGCAAGAAGCTGCCTTACGACCCGGCGCGCGACCTGTCGCCCGTCGCCATCGTGGCGCGCACCTCGCTGGCGCTGGTGGCGGGCCGGGGCACGCCCTGGCGTTCGCTGCCCGAGATGATCGCGCACGCCAAGGCCCACCCGGGACGCATCCGCTACGGCACCTTCGGCCCGGGCTCGGGCCCGCACCTGGCCGGCGAAATGCTCTCGGTGGCCGCGGGCATCCAGCTGCAGGCCATTCCGTACACCACCACCGGGCAGCTCGTGACGGCGGTGAACGGCGGCGAGGTCGAGCTCGGCATCGAGGTCGCTGGCGCGCTGGAGCCGCAGGTGCGCGCGGGCAAGATGCGCGCGCTGGCCGTGCTGGGCACGGCGCGCGCCAGTTCGCTGCCCGACGTGCCCACGCTCGCCGAGCAAGGGCTGGGCGAAGCCACCTTCGAGGCCTGGTTCGGCCTGGCCGCGCCGGCGCACACGCCGGTGGCGGTGGTCGACAAGCTGTCGCGCGCGCTGGCGGCCACCGTGCGCGATGCGGATGTGCGGGCGGCCCTGCGCGCGCAGGGCATGGAGGCCGTGTCGGTCGGCCCGGCCGCGTTCCGCAGGGAGGCCGACAGCGAAATTGCCCGCTACCGCATGCAGGCCAACCGGGCCGGCATCTCGGTGGACTGAAGCCACCGGGCCACAGCGTTACAGCGCCATGGCTCCGTGGCCCCGTGGCGCGCGGACTCAGGACGCCGCGAAGTCCCTCAGCGCGAACAGCACCGCATCGGGCGCCTCGCTCATCAGCGCATGGCCGGCCTGCACCGTCACCACCTTGCCATGGCGGGCCTTGGCCACCAGCGGCTTGGTGGCGCGCGGCGGCGTCATCTGGTCGGCCTCGCCCAGCAGGAACAGCACCGGGCACTGCACCTTCTCCATCGCCGCTTCGCCGTTGGCGTAGTCGTTGCAGGCCTTGAAGCCGATGTGGAACACGTTCGCTTCGCGGTTGCTCGCGAGCACGCGGCGCATCAGCGCGCGCGAACTGCCGTGCAGCCAGGTGCCCGGGCCCAGCGAGGAGGGCGGCGGCGCCATCATCGAGTGCGAGAAGGTGTTGACCATCGCGATGGCGCGTTGCGGGTCGTTGAGCGCGCCGTCGAGCAGTGCGGGCGACACCACCATCGGGTAGGCCGTGCCGACCATCGCCAGGTGCGTGACGCGCTCGGGCGCGCGCGCGGCGGCCTCCAGCGCAATCAGCGAGCCGAAGCTGTGGCCGACCAGCACCGCCTTCTGCACGCCGGCCGCGTCCAGCAGCGCAAGGACGAACTGGGCCGCGTCTTCCACGCTGGCGGGCGGCGGGCCTTCGCTCTTGCAGTGGCCGGGCAGGTCGACCGCGAGCACGTTCCAGCCGTGGTTGGCGAACCAGCGGCTTTGCAGGATCCACACGCTGTGGTCGTTCAGCACGCCGTGGATGAACACGACCGTGGGCTTGGCCGGGTCGAGGGGCTTGGCGCCGGTGTAGCAGTAGGTGGCGTGGCCGTTGACGGTGTAGTTCATGTCAGGCACCCGCCTTTTCAGCGGCCTTCAGCGCGCGCTTCAGGTCGTCGATCAGGTCGGCCGGGTCTTCCAGCCCGATCGACAGCCGAATGGTGCCCTGCGAGATGCCCGCGCCGGCCAGCGCCTCGTCGGTCATGCGGAAGTGCGTGGTGCTGGCCGGGTGGATCACCAGGCTGCGGCAGTCGCCCACGTTGGCCAGGTGGCTGAACAGCTTGAGCGCCTCGATGAAGGCCTTGCCCTGCGCGCGGCTGCCCTTGATGTCGAAGCTGAACACCGCGCCGGCGCCGCGCGCGCCGTGGCGCAGCAGCTTCTGCGCGAGCGCGTGGCTGGGGTGCGACTCGATCAGCGGGTGGCCCACGCGCGAGACGAACGGGTGCGTTGCCAGGAACTCGACCACCTTCTGCGTGTTGTCGATGTGGCGCTCCATGCGCAGCGGCAGCGTCTCGATGCCCTGCAGGATCAGCCATGCCGTGTGCGGGCTCATCGAGGCGCCGAAGTCGCGCAGCCCCTCGCGGCGCGCGCGCAGCAGGAAGGCGCCGACGGTGCTTTCCTCGCTGAAGACCATGTTGTGGAAGCCGTCGTAGGCCTGCGTCAGCTCGGCGAACTTGCCCGCGCTGCCGTCGGGGGCGTTTCGCGATGCCTTTTCCCAGTCGAAGCTGCCGCCGTCGACCACCACGCCGCCGATGACGGTGCCGTGGCCCGACAGGAACTTGGTCGCCGAGTGGTAGACCAGGTCGGCGCCCCAGTCGAAGGGCTTGATCAGGTAGGGCGAGGTGAGGGTGGAGTCGACCAGCAGCGGCACGCCGGCTTCGTGCGCGATGTCGCTCACGGCGGGAATGTCGAGCACGTCGAGGCCGGGGTTGCCCACGGTTTCGCCGAAGAAGAGCTTGGTCTCGGGGCGCACCGCGGCGCGCCAGCCGTCCAGGTCGCCGGGCTTCACGAAGGTGGTCTCGATGCCGAAGCGGCGCATCGTGTAGTGCAGCAGGTTCTGCGAGCCGCCGTACAGCGCCGTGCTGGCCACGATGTGCGAGCCCGCGCCCATTAGCGTGGCCACCGACAGGTGCAGCGCGGCCTGGCCGCTGGCCGTGGCGATGGCGCCGATGCCGCCTTCGAGCGCCGACACGCGCTGCTCGAGCACCGCGTTGGTCGGGTTGCTGATGCGCGAGTACACGTGGCCCGCGCGCTCCAGGTTGAACAGGGCCGCGGCGTGGTCGCTCGACTCGAACACGAAGGACGTGGTCAGGTGGATGGGCACCGCCCGTGCGCCGGTGACGGGGTCGGGCGAGGCGCCGGCGTGCAGTGCGAGGGTGTCGAAACCGGGGTCGGAATATCCGGGCATGGAGGCCTTTCTCTGTTGTCTCTATGGGGTCGCTGGGGGGCGCCGGGGGGCGCTGCGCACGGCCCGCGGCGCGCGCAATTCATGCGTGCGCGACAGGGGCGTGCGGGTCGGCGCCGATTGTGGGCTATATTCAAAAACGGTACGCCTGTACAGGCACCCCAGAGACACCCCAGCGACACCCCCTGAGATAGCCGAGATTGAGTCCCGAGAGGAGCACACGATGAAAGTCAGCGACATCCTTCGCGTGAAGGGCAATACGCTCTTCACCATCACGCCAGACGACCAGCTGGCAGAGGCCGCCAACACCATGGCGGAAAAGGACATCGGTTCGCTGGTGGTCATGGAGCACGGCGACCTGGTCGGCATGCTGACCTTCAGGGAAGTGATCGTGGCCATCGTCAACAACGGCGGCCAGGTCGGCACCACGCTCGTGCGCAAGGCCATGGACGACGCGCCCGTTACCTGCACGCTGGAAACCGACCTCGACGAAATCCGCCGCATCATGCTGGAGCGCCACGCGCGCTACATGCCCGTGATGGACCAGCGCATGCTGATGGGCGTGATCAGCTTCTACGACGTGGCCAAGGCCGTGGTGGACAGCCAGAATTTCGAGAACAAGATGCTCAAGGCCTACATCCGCGACTGGCCGGCGGAAGACGAGAGCAAGACCGGCTGACCTGCCGGTCTCGCTGCCACGTCACTCCTTGATGTTGGCGGTCTGCACGATCTTCTGGTTGCGGGCGTATTCCGCCTGCACGAACTTCCCGAACGACTCCGCCGTGCCGCTGCCCGGCAGCGCGCCTTGCTCCACGAGCTTGCTGCGCACGCCTTCTTCCTGCAGCACCGCGTTCAGCTCCTGGTTGATCTGCGCCACCACGGCGAGCGGCGTCCTGGCGGGCGCGAAGATGCCCGTCCAGCTCACCATGTCGAAGCCCTTCAGCCCGGGCATTTCGTCGAAGGTGGGCACGTTGGGCAGCGCGGCCAGGCGCTTGCTGCTGGTGATGCCCAGCGCCTTCAGGCGCTTGCCGTTCACGTGCGGAATGGCGCTGGTGCTCACCAGCATGGCCAGGTCGACCTGCTCGCCGATCACGTCGGTGGCAATCTGCGCGCCGCCGCGGTAGGGCACGTGCGTCACGAAGATGCCGCTGCGCTCCTTCAGCAGTTCCATGGCCAGTTGCAGCACGGTGCCCACGCCCGAGGTGGCGTAGTTGTACTTGCCGGGCTTGGCCTTGGCGAGCTTCACGAAGTCGGTGAAGGTCTGGGCCTCCAGGCCGGGGCGCGCCACCAGCACCATGGGCGCGGTGTTCAGCAGGCCGACCGGCGCCAGGTCCTTCAGCGGGTCGAAGCGAAACGCCGTGGGGTTGACCAGCTTGCCGATGGCGATGGCGCTGTCGGGCCCGACCACCAGCGTGTAGCCGTCGGGCGCGGCGTTCACCGCCTTGGCCACGCCGATGGCGCCGCCCGCGCCGCTCACGTTCTCGATCACCACCGACTGCTTCAGCCGCTCGCCCAGGCGCTGTGCCACGAGGCGCGCGTTGACGTCCACGCTGCCGCCGGCCGAGTAGGGAACGATCAGCGTGATGGGCTTGGCGGCGGGCCAGGCCTGCGCGAGCGCCGCGGTGGGAAGCGCGGCGATGGGCAGTGCGGCGCAGATTGCGGCTGCAAGAAGAAGGCGGCGAGGGGTGTTCATGGCGTGGGTCATCCGAGGGTCGGGGGAACGGCGGGGGTGGGTTCGGTGGCCAGGCGCGCGCGCAGCGAGTCGAAGGCGTCGCTCCATTGCGCGCGCCAGGCGCGGCGCTGGGTGTCGTCGATCCAGGCGCCGTCCAGGCCGTTGTGCATGAAGCCGCGCAGGTCGTCCAGCCCGAAGCCGAAGTCGCGCACCATCATCAGCCAGGCCTGCGTGGGCGTCACCTTGTGCAGCGTCGGGTCGTCGGTGTTGGGGTGGATGCGCAGGCCCAGGCCGGGCATGCGGCGAATCGGGTGGTCGAGCGCCCAGCGCTCCGGCGGCAGCGTGCGCAGGTAGTACGAGTTGGTGGGCACCACGGTGAAGAGAATGCCGCGCTCGGCGCACTGGCGGGCGAAGTCGGGCTGGTCGACCACCGTGTAGCCGTGGTCGATGCGGTCGACCTGCAGCACGTCGAGCGCGGTGCGCACGTTGGTCCAGGGCATGCCGAACTCGCCCGCGTGCGCGGTGGTCTTCAGCCCGGCCTTCTTCGCGTTGGCGTAGGCCTGGGTGAACAGCTCGGGCGGGCGGTCGTTCTCGCGGTAATCGATGCCGATGCCGATCACCTCGTCGCAGCGGTGCGCCTTCACCCACTCGACCATCTCCACCGCCGCCGCGGCGCTGGCCTCGCGGTCGATGGCGGCGATGAGGCGCCCGACGATGCCGAACTCCTGCTGCGCGTCGTGGATCGCCCGCACGATCGCGCCCTGCGCCAGGGCGTACGGAATGCCCGACGCGTGCACCGTGCCGGTCGGGTTCCAGAAGAACTCCGCGTAGCGCACGTTGTGCGAGGCCGCGTCCTGCAGGTACTCGAGCGTGAGCTGGTAGAAGTCGCCGGCGCTGCGCACCAGTTGCGCGTCGAGCGCGCGCAGCACGCGCAGCACGCCCACGGGCTTTTCGCCGCGCGTGTAGAAGCCTTCGATCTCGTCGGCCGCCAGCGGCGCGCCGGCGCGCTGGTTCAGCTGCTTGAAGGTGTCGTGGCGCACCGTGCCGAACAGGTGGCAGTGCAGCTCGACCTTGGGGATCGCGCGCAGGAAGTGCTCCAGCGTGAACGGGGCGAGGGTGGGGCTGTTCATCCGTGGCAGTCTAGTAATGAAGAAGCCATAAGGAAAATTTTGAATTTCTATAATTTGATTCACTGAATCAATGACCGATGCAACCAGGAGTGCCCATGGCCGCCTTGCCCCTGCGTGCGCTCACGCTGCGCCAGCTGCAGTTCTTCTCGGTGCTGGTCGAAGAAGGCCAGTTCGGCCGCGCGGCCAAGCGCCTGGCCATCACGCAGCCGGCGCTCAGCAACGCCATCAAGCAGATGGAAAAGCTGCTGGGCGCCGAACTGCTCACGCGCTCCACCCACCGGCTGGAACTCACGCCGGTGGGCGCCGAGGTGCTGGCGCGCACCGATTTCCTGGTCAACACCTTCGAGGTGGCGCTGCGCGACATCCAGAGCACGGTGCAGCGCGGGCGGGCGTTCGTGCGCATCGGCGTGATTCCCTCGGCCAGCGCGCGCGTGGCGGCTGCGGCGAGCGAGTTTCTTCAAGCCGGCCAGCGCGGCGGACGCGAGGTGGAGCTGGCCTGGCGCGATGCACCTTCGAACGCGCTGCTGGCCGAGCTGCGCAGCGGCCAGCTCGACATGGCCGTGGCCGCCATCACCGAGCCGCCGGGCGGGCTGACCTGCATCGACCTGTTCCGCGACCCGCTGGTGCTGGTGGTGCGGCGCGACCACGCGCTGGCGGCCGCCGGCGACGCCCAGTGGGAGGCCATCGGCAGGGAGCGGCTGGTGCTGTTCGAAAGCGGCAGCATGCCCGCGCTGGGCAACCCGGCGCGCGCCCAGTTCGCGCAGGGCGCGGAGCCGTACCGCGTGAGCTATTCCGAAACGCTCTACGCGCTGGTGCGCAGCGGGCAGGCGCTGGGTTTGATGCCGCGGCTGTACACCTCGTCGCTGCGCGACCCCGAGCTGGTGGTGGTGCCGCTGCTGAAGCCACGCGTGGAGCGCCGCGTGGTGCTGGCCTACCTGCCGGGGCCGATGCGCAACGTGGTGGCACAGGAGCTGATCGCGTTCCTGCGCGAGCGGCTGCCGCAGGCAGGGGAGCTGGCGGTGCGGCGGATGAGCAAGGCGCCGCGAACACGGCGTTGAGGCTCCAACGCCTCAGCCCATCTGCGCGTCGCGCCTGAAGCGCGCCAGCGTCCAGCCATCGCCCAGCAGGAACATGCGCGTGTGCAGGTCGGCCAGCGTGGCGCTGGCCACTTCGCGCCCGAGGTAGTTCAGCTGCTTGCGGCGCAGGTCGGCAAAGCCGGCCTCGTAGTGGCGCGACAGGCTGCGCCAGAGCGCGTGCGCGCCGTGCGACTGCCGTGCGCCGCTCATGAGGCAGATGCCCTGGTCCAGCGCCCACCGGTATACGGACGACGCCAGCCCGCGCCGCTGGTATGCCGGGTCGTACTGCGAATGCGGCGCCCGAATGTGGCGGTCGGCCTGGCGACCCAGTTCGACGAGTCGGTTGAACACGGTGTAGCCGACCAGCCGGTCGCGGCGCAGGTCCTCGATGTAGACGTACAGCTCGCCGTCGGCCTCGCGAAACCGCGCACGCAAGCCCGGATCGTCCAAGCCGAAGTGCGGCATCGCTTGCAGTCGGTCGCCCAGCGCGCGCATGCGCTCGCGTACCGGCACCAGCGTGTCGGCCGGCTTGGCCTTGCGCGGGTCGACGTCGATGCGCAACTCGAGTGGCCGTAGCAGCCACGCCGGCAGCACCGGGAAGAAGGGCTGTGGGAGCACCATGGGGTGCCTCACCGTGCAACCGCCGCTGCACGGCGCCCCTGCGTTTCCCGCGCTTGCGAAGGGCCCACCGCGCCACGCGGCACCACCAGCACGTCGCCCGTCGACCATCGCAGCACGCGCAGCGCCACGCTGCCGAACAGGAAGTCCATGAGCGCGCCGCGGTGCCGCTTGCCGACCACCAGCAGGTCGGCCTGGGTGTACTGCTGCTGCACGGCGGCCTGGCGCGCCGGGTCGCCGCGCCCGATGGAAGACACCACGCGGTTGCGCCGCGCGCTCGATGCGTCCGACAGCCACAGCATGCGTTCGCGCGCATGGCGGGCACAGGCGTGGCGGTAGGCGTCGATGACGTGGGCCGACACGTCCGCATAGCGCAGCTTGCCCTCGTGCATGGCGGTGAAGGCGTGGAACAGCTCGATCTCGGCCGCGCTGTCGAAGGCGCAGGCCAGGTCCACCAACGGGCGCGACGCGTCCATCAGATCGACGGCGACGAGGATGCGGCCGTAGCCGCCCGCGCGGGCGTGCAGCCGCGCGACCAGCACCGGGCGTTGCGCGGCCCGCAGCAGGCGCTCGGCGGGCTGGCCGTGGAAGAAGGCGCGCAGCGAGCGGTCGGGCTCGTCGCCGATCACGACGAGGTCGCACCAGCGGGCCTCTTGCGCCGCGCCGTCGAGGCTGCCGCTTGGGTCGTCGACCTTCTTCACGAGGATGCCGAAGCGCTCCGCCACCTCGAGGCACACCGCGCCCAGGCCTCGGGCCGCATCGGCGTCGGCCGGCCCGCTGAAGGCCGAGGGCGCGTACATGACCTTCAGCAGCGCGCCGTGCGCCGCCGCGATGGAGGCCGCGCGCACCACGGTGCGCAGGCCGTGCGCGGACAGGTCCGTCACCGCCAGGATCGATTGGATGTTCATCAAAGTTCTTTCCGCATGGCAAGGCCGGCCGCGACCGGGGTGAAGCGGCGCGGCGGGCGAATCAATCAGCTGGGGGAAAGCGCGGCGTGCCCGTGGTCGTGCACGGGCACGGGCGCGCTACCGCGCAAGGCTGGGGCCCGGCGGTCGAAGAAAGATGCTGAAGAAAAGGAAGGGGAGGCTGACCGCCGGGCTCAGAGATCTGCGAGGGTCTGGTGCGATTCCGCAGTCATCCGCGCAGTGAAGACTGCGCGCAATGTCTCGCGGATGGGTGCCTGGCGTTGCATGGGGCCCGAGTGTAGGAAGGCCTACGTGCAAGGGCAAACAATGGCCTCACACCTCTTGCCAGATTGAAGCGCGGTAGACCTGTGACGGCTAACCGTGCAGCTCTGCCGCCGCGTGGATCACCTCGCGCACGCGCGGGTAGATCTGCGCGTTCCACTTGCTGCCGCTGAACACGCCGTAGTGCCCCACGCCGGCCTGCAGGTGGTGTGTTTTCAGGTAGGGGCGGATGTTGGTGCACAGGTCTTGCGCCGCCACCGTCTGGCCCACGGCGCAGATGTCGTCGCGCTCGCCTTCCACCGTCAGCAGCGCGGTGCGGCGGATGGCGGCGGGGTTCACGGTGCGCTCGCCCACGGTGAGCACGCCGCGCGGCAGGTCGTAGGTCTGGAACACGCGCTCCACCGTCTCCAGGTAGAACTCGGCCGGGAGGTCGTTCACCGCCAGGTACTCGTCGTAGAAGGCGCCGATGGTGCGGGCCTTGTCGAGCTCGCCCTCGACCAGGTGGGTGACCATGTCCTGGAACTGCTTCTTGTGCCGCTCGGGGTTCATGCTCATGAAGGCTGACAGCTGCAGGAAGCCGGGGTACACGCGGCGCATCACGCCGGCATGCGGCCACGGCACGTGGCTGATGAGGTTGCGCCGGAACCACTCGATGGGCTTGCTGGTGGCCAGCACGTTGACGCCGGTGGGGTTGATGCGGCAATCGACCGGCCCGGCCATCAGCGTGAGGCTGCGCGGCGTGGCGGGGTTGTCGTCCTCGGCCATCAGCGCGGTGGCGGCCAGCGCGGCCACGCAGGGCTGGCACACCGCCACCATGTGCACGCCGGGGCCGATGGCCTCCAGGAACCTGATGAGCTGCAGCGTGTAGTCGTCCAGGCTGAAGCCGCCATGCCACAGCGGCACGTCGCGCGCGTTGTGCCAGTCGGTCAGGTACACGTCGTGGTCGCGCAGCAGCGTGCGCACGGTTTCGCGCAGCAGCGTGGCGAAATGGCCCGACAGTGGTGCAACCAGCAGCACGGGCGGGTGCACGGCGGCAATGTCCTTCCTGAAATGCAGCAGCGTGCCGAAGGGCGAGACGAGGGCGGTTTCCTCGTGCACGGCCACCTCGGTGCCCTCGGCGCCGGCCACCTGCACGCTGTCGATGCCGTAGGGCGGGCGCGTGTGCGTGAGGCGCATGCGCGAGAACACCTCGAACTGGGCGGCCATGCGCCGCATCATGGTGCGCTCGGTGCCGTCCTGCCACAGGGCCTTGCCCAGGTACTGCGACGCGAGCCGCGCCGGCGAGAGCAGGTCGGCTTGGTTCTGGTAGGCCCGGTACAGCATGCCCCTGCAGCAGGCAAGTTGCGGGCCAGCCGCATGGCATGGCGCTTGCACGCGGTGGTGCAACCTCAAGGAGCTTCCCGATGGCCAAACCCGTTCTCACCATCAGCAGCAAGAACTACGGCGCCTGGTCGCTGCGCGGCTGGCTGATGTGCAGGCTGGCCGGCCTGGAGTTCAGCGAGAAGGTCATTCCGCCCGACGACCCGGCCATGAAGGCCGAGATGCTGCTGCTGTCGTCTTCCATGCTCGTGCCCTCGCTGCAGCACGGCGGCGTGAAGGTGTGGGACACGCTGGCCATCGGCGAGTACCTGAACGAGATCAAGCCCAAGGCCGGCCTGCTGCCCGACGACGTGGCCGCGCGCGCCCATTGCCGCGCCATCTGCGGCGAGATGCACTCGGGCTTCGGCTCCATGCGCGGCGCGCTGCCGATGAACATCAAGGCCCATTTCAAGAACTTCAAGGTGTGGTCGCGCGCGCAGGCCGACATCGACCGCATCGTCGCCATCTGGCGCGAGTGCCTGAAGGCCTACGGCGGCCCGTTCCTGTTCGGCAAGCAGCCGGGCATGGCCGACGCGATGTACGCGCCGGTGGTCACGCGCTTTCTCAGCTACGACGTGGCGCTCGACAGCGTGTGCGCCTCTTACTGCAAGCGCGTGATGGAGCTGCCGGCCATGAAGGAATGGGTGGCCGAGGCGAAGAAGGAACCCGAGGAAATCGACGAGCTCGACGCGGAGTTCTGAGGCGCCCGCACCCGCCGATCTTTCAGCCGATGGCAACGGGTGGTGGCCCGAAGCCCGCCTGCGCCAGCTTGCGCTCGATGTTCTGCGCGGCCTGCCGCAGGTCGGCCAGGTGCGCCGCGACGATGTCGCGCTCGCTCTTCACCGCGGGCAGCCACGCGCAGCTCAGGCAACCCACCACGCGTTCGCCCAGGCGCAAGGGCACCGACACCGCGCCGAAGCGGTCGGGCGAATCCAGGCTGGTCGCGGTGGGGTCGCGCGCCACGTAGCCCAGGTCGCGCGCATGCGCCACCATGCGGCGGATGTTCTCGGGCCGCCGCGCGCTGCGGTCGAAGTCGTTGGGCGAACGCGCCAGCGCCGCCAGGATTTCGCGCCGCTCGTCTTCCGGGCAGAACGACAGGTAGCAGCGCCCCAGCGACGACAGCAGCATCGGCGGCCTGAAGCCCAGCGCGCGGTAGTTCACGGCCAGGCCGTTGCGCGGGCGGTCGGTGTCCAGGATGAGCATGGCCGTGCCGTCGCGCACGCCCAGGTCGATGGGCCAGGGCACCACGCGCTGCAGCGTGGCGCGCGCGGGCGCGGCCAGTGCGGACAGCCGCGTGCGCCATGCCACCACCGGTCCCGCCTGGCCGGTGGCCGAGGTGGGCACGTAGCGCTTGTCGACCTCGCTGCGCTCGGCCCAGCCCGCCTGCTGCAGCGTCTTCAGGATGCGAAGCAGCGTGGCCTTCGACAGGCCGGTCTGCCGGTGCAGCTCCTGCAGCGTGACGGCCGACGAGCGCTGGATGGCCAGCATCACGTCGAGCCCGCGCCGCAGCGCATCGATGGATTTCACGCTCTGCGCGCCTGCGGTGTCCGACATGCGGCCTCCCGAAAATGGTTCACTCGGTGAAACTATAGCTTCTGGCTTCGCGGTGCCGTTCCTAAAGTGCGACGACCTTCAACGTCGTTCCCACTGAAAGAAAAGAGCATGATGTTTCACCACCGAAACGCGGTCCGTGCCGCTGCAGGAGCCATTCTTTTGCTATGTGCCACGGCAGCGGCCACGGCGCAAGGCTGGCCCTCGAAGCCCATCACCATCGTCGTGGCCTACCCCGCGGGCGGCGACACCGACGCCATCGCGCGCACCTACGCCGAGAAGCTCTCGCAGCGCGTCGGCCAGCCGGTGCTGGTCGACAACCGGCCCGGCGCCAGCGGCATGATCGGCAACGTGTGGGTCGCCAAGGCGCCGGCCGACGGATACACGCTGCTGTTCACGCCCAGCACCTTTCCCATCGCGCAGCATGTGCTCAAGGCCGGCCCCGGCGTGGCGCACGACGTGGTGAAAGACTTCACGCCCATCGTCAAGACCGGCAACATCCCGCTGCTGCTGGTGACCGCGCCGGCCACCGGCATCCACAACGTCGCGCAGCTCGTGGCGGGCGCCAAGGCCGGCAACACCACCACCTACGGCACGCCGGGCGCGGGCTCGCCGATGCACATCGCGGGCGAGCTGCTCAACAAGGACGCGGGCATTGCCGCCACGCACGCGCCGTACCGCGGCGTGGCGCCGGTGGTCAACGACGCGCTGGGCGGGCACATCAGCGTGGGCTGGATCACGCCGGGCGCGGTGGCGGGCCACATCGCCGCGGGCAAGCTCGTGGCGCTCGCCGTGGCCGAGCGCCAGCGTACAAAGCTGATGCCGCAGGTGCCCACCTTCATCGAGCTGGGCTACAGGGACGTGGACGTGAGCGCCTGGATGGGCCTGCTCGGCCCCAGGGCCATGCCCGCCGACGTGGTGCAGGCGCTGAACAGGCACTTCAACGAGATCCTGAAGATGCCCGACGTGCAGGCCAAGATGGCCGCGCTCGGCATCGAGCCCGTGGGCGGCGCGCCGGCCGTGCTGGCGCAGCAGATTTCAGACGACGACCAGCGCTTCGGCAAGCTGGTGCGCGAGTTCGGCATTCGCGCCGATTGATGAACAAGGGAGACGATGCATGTTGAGCGAAGAAAAGAACCGCCTGCTGACCGAAGTGGGCCCCGGCAAGCCGATGGGCGACTACCTGCGCCGCTACTGGCACCCCGTCGCGGGCGCCAGCGAGTTCGACGACAAGGCCGTGAAGCCGCTGCGCATCCTGGGTGAAGACCTGGTGCTCTACAAGGACCTGGGCGGCAACTACGGCCTGGTCGACCGGCGCTGCCCGCACCGCAACGCCGACATGTCGTACGGCTACGTGGAGCAATGCGGCCTGCGCTGCAGCTACCACGGCTGGCAGTACGACGCCAGCGGCCAGTGCGTGCACCAGCCCTTCGAGGAAACGCTGGACCCCGGCGCGCGCATGCGCAAAAACACGAAGATCAAGGCCTACCCGGTGCAGGAAAAGGCCGGCCTGCTGTGGGCCTACATGGGCCCGCTGCCCGCGCCGCTGCTGCCCGACTGGGAGCTGTTCAATTGCAGGAACGGCTTCGCGCAGGCGGTGTTCGCGGAAATTCCGTGCAACTGGTTCCAGTGCCAGGAGAACTCCATCGACCCGGTGCACTTCGAGTGGACGCACAACAACTGGACCACGCGGCTGCAGGGCGACGAGGGGCCCTACGTGCCCACGCACCTGAAGCTGGCCTTCGAGGAGTTCGAGCACGGCTTCGTCTACAAGCGCCTGCGCGGCGGCGAGCGCGAGGACAACGTGATGTGGACCACCGGGCGCGTCACGCTGTGGCCCAACGGCTTCTTCCTGGGCCACCACTTCGAATGGCGCGTGCCCATCGACGACCACCACACGCTGAGCGTGCTGTGGGTGCTCAGCCGCGTGCCGAACGAGCAGGAGCCCTATGTGCAGCAGCGCATCCCGTCGTGGTACGGCCCCATCAAGGACCCGGTGACGGGCCGGTGGATCACCAGCCACGTCGCCAACCAGGACTTCGTGGTGTGGGTGGGGCAGGGCGCGGTCACCGACCGCACGCGCGAGAAGCTGGGCCAGAGCGACAAGGGCATCGTGATGATGCGGCGCCGCTTCTTCGAGGAAATCGAGGCGATGCAGTCCGACCCCGCGCACGAGCCCAAGGGGCTGATCCGCGATGCTGAAAGGAACCGCGATGTGTTCCTGCCTTCAGCGTGCCGCGACGAGATGATCCACGGGCTGCCGCGCGAGCAGCTGGCGGCGCACCCACTGCTGGGGCCGTACCTGAAGGACTTCTTCGGGCAGGCCGGGCAACCCGACGATGTGCGCGCGGCCTACGAGCAGGCCATCGGGCAGAAGGTCGAGGGCGCGACCTTCTTCAAGGTGCACGGTGCGGGAGCCGAGGCCGAGGCAGCGAAGGAAGAAGAGACGGCCGAAAAGAAGACGGAAGAGAAAACAGAAGAGAAAACAGAAGAAAAGGCAGCCTAGCGGTTCAGTGCCGGAACATCCGCAGGTCGAGCGCGCTTTCCTCGCCCAGCCACATGGCATGCGCCGTGTGGTCGGCGAAGTCGTCGCCGGTCAGGCCGTGCACGAACACGTCGAGACCGTCGCGGTTGGCGTCGAGCCAGCCGATGACCTGGTCGAACTGGCCGGCGTCGAAGGCGAGCTGGCAGCTCCAGTGCGGGTGCGGCCCCACCAGCCGCTCGTGCACCCGGCCGACCACCACCATCAGCTCGCGGCCCGCGCGCTCGACCAGGGCGCGGGCCTGCGCGAGCGTGGCGGGTGCGAAGTAGATGTGGGCGTGGTACTGGGGGTAGAGGTTTTCGGGGCGGCGCGGCATGGTGGGCGCATTGTGGCCCGAAGTGCGCCGAGATGCCTCCACCTGCCTTGCGCGCCCCTGGAGAACTTGCCGCTCCAGGTGAAAACGCCCGCTGTAGCGAAACACGTCGCCGAACCAGCGGTGGCGCAGGCGCATCCGCATGGTGAAGTGGTCGGCGTCGTGCGGATCGGGGCGCTCTTCCACGTACGCGGTGCCCAGCAGCAGCCCCAGCGGCAGCGCGATGCGCAGCCCGGCAATGCGCCAGACATAGCCCAGGTCACGGAAAACCAGCGCGCCTTCTTCCTCGCTCACGGCCAGCCGCATGCCGACGCCGAAGCGCACGTACTCGATCACCTCGGTGCCGCGCCGCACGTCATGCGCCATGTGCGAACGGAAGTGAAAGGGCGGCTTGCCGGCGAAGTGGAAGACGCGGTTCCAGTACAGGTGCGCGTTGCCGGGGTGGCAGCGGTAGTGCACGTCGATGGGCACGTTGCTGCCCGTGTGCGGCACCAGCGCGCCGAAAAGCCGGCCGAAGGGCATCAGCAGCGCGGCCCAGGGCGCATGCCAGACCTCGCTCATCACGCCGCGCACGCACACCTTGTCGTCGGAGAACGGCGCCATCGTGTAGTGCCGGCGAACCACGTCGCCGAGTTGGTCCCACGCCGGGCCCAGCACCTGCTGGAAGACGGGTTGCCGTGTCATCGTGCGGCCTGCGCGATGGCGGTCGTGGCTTCGCTGCGCGCCTTGTAGAAGCGCAGGATGTTTTCCGAGCCGTTGCCCAGCAGGGCCTGCAGCACGCGGTCCGCGTACCAGTTGAAGCGCGTGCTCAGCCGCCACGACACGTCGATGCGCAGGTCGGTGCCGCCGTCGCGCGGAGTCAGCGTGTAGGTGGTGTCGCGCAGGTCGAAGTACTGGCCGCCGATCATCACGTGGTCGTCCAGCGCGCCGGCGGGAAATGATTCGGGCGTGAAGCGGTAGCGCCACTTCAGCACGCGCTCGGGCTGCCACTCGGTGATGATTTCTTCGAAGTGCACGTTCTTCTGCCACTGCACCTGGCGCACGCGGCCGCCGGGTGTGTCGACGGTCACGCCCGACACCGGCATCGGCACGCCGATGCGGTAGGCCCAGGCCTCGCCGACCTCGGCGGGCTGTATGTCGCGCGCCTCGTTCAGCGAATGCCACACGCGCGCGGCCGGCGCCGCGATGAAGAGCGTGCGCGAGGTCTGCGAAAACTGGTCGGGGTTGGGCAGCTGGGGCTCGATGCCGCCCAGCAGCAGGGGCACGAGCGCAAAGCCGTACAGCGCGGGCCTGGGCCAGTTGGTGATGCGGCACACGATGCCCATCGCCAGCCCGCCGACGCTGCCCATCACCGCGAACAGCGGAACGATGACGATGGCGCAGATGATCCCCTCGATGAACACCGCCAGCGTGCCGGTGACGAACAACGCCGTCGCCACCCACGGCGCCCACAGGTAGTAGCCCCAGCTGCGCCGCTCGATGCGCTC
Organism: Variovorax sp. RCC_210; assembly: GCF_041355175.1. Classification (NCBI taxonomy): domain Bacteria; kingdom Pseudomonadati; phylum Pseudomonadota; class Betaproteobacteria; order Burkholderiales; family Comamonadaceae; genus Variovorax; species Variovorax sp. RCC_210. The sequence continues at coordinate 255,505 of NZ_JBFUPJ010000001.1, forward strand.
GGCCAGGTACACCGTGACCCCGCCGCACACCGCGGGCACGAAGTACACGAAAGAACCCAGCATCGGCGAGAAGCGGTGCCCCGGCCCGCCGCTGAACACGATGCGCAGCACCAGCGCGACGAGCGCGCCCGCCAGCATCGGCCAGAACCATGCGAAGGGCATGCGCCGCTGCGGTTCTTCCGGCATGTCGGCGAGCCTGCTTTCCTCGGTGTCGTTGTGCATGAAAGAACCTTCTCCTCGTTGCGTTGTCTTGTTTTTTGCGTGCGGGCCCGGTCAGTCGGCGCAGCGCCTGGCGGTGACCATGCAGTAGTCGAAGTCGCGCCAGAACATGCCCAGTGCCAGCGCGCAGTAACTCGCCACGATGTGCTTGCGCCGCCACGGGCTGAGCTTGCCGCGGGCCTTCCACAGCTCGGCCAGCGTGAAGCGCGTGGCCAGCACCGGGATGTGCAGCGCGCTGGGTGCCACCCGCCAGCGCAGCGACTTCACTTCGATGTCCTCGAAGCCGTGCGCGCGCAACGCCGCGACGAAGTCGTCGCGCACGGCCAGCGTGGGCACGGCCCAGCTGTCGGCCCACAGGCGGTGCAGCCAGCCGGCCAGGCGGCCCGGTTCGCGCCGCAGCAGGAAGCCGTCGACCACGGCCAGCCGCGCGCCGGGCTTGAGCAGCCGTGCGGCCTCGCGAACGAAGCCGGCCTTGGCCGTGCCGTCGGCGTAGCAGGCGCTCTCGACGGCCCATGCGCCGTCGGCCTGCGCCGCGGGCAGGCCGGTGCGGGTGTAGTCGGCCTCCAGGTGCGCCATGCGGTCGGCCACGCCGGCGGCGGCGTCCAGCCTGGCGGCGATGCGGTTCTGCACGGCCACGTTGGTCACGGTGATGGCGTACAGAGACGGGTCGTCGCCCACCAGCGTGCGCGCGGTGGCGCCGGCGCCGCAGCCCAGGTCGAGCACGCAGCGGCGCGGCGTGCTGCCTTGCGGCGGCTGCGGAAGCTGCAGCGCGCGGCCGATGACGCGGTTCATTTCCACCAGCATGCCCTCGCGCCGCAGCGGGTTCAGGCCGGCGCGCCAGAAGCCGAAGTGCATGTTGTAGCTGGGGCTCCAGGCGCTGTAGTCGACCGCCACTTCGGTGAAGTAGTGCTGGGTGTCTTCGGCCGTGATGGAGGCGCTGGCGTGGCCGGACGGGGCGTTCGTCGGCATACCCTGCGGTACGCGGAAGTCGGGCTGGAAGACGGTGGGCATGGCAGTTCCCTCGCTGGTTGGTTCTTCGGTTTTCAAAGGCGGCAGCTGCCGTCGTGGCAAGAAGGCGCGATGCGCCCGGCCAGCCGGTTGGCCAGCCAGCGCGGAATGCGGTAGCGGTTGCGCGCCAGCAGCGCATAGGCGCGGTCGGCCAGCGGCGCGACGAGCGGCAGGTCGAGCAGGAAGCCGCCGCTGGAAAGCCCGACCGCCGTGCGGCACAGGCGAATGGCCGGCACGCCGACGAACACGCGGCCGTCGGCGTCGGCCATGTGGATGGCGGCCATCAGCGCCTCGCGCGGCGCCGGGCCGGCGTCGAAGCCCGGTGGCGAGCAGTCGACCAGCTGCAGCCGGCCGGCCGTGTCGCGCGCCTTCATGTTGCCCATTTCGGCGGAGCAGATCGCGCAGCTGGCGTCGAAAAAAATCGTGAACGGATAGCTCGGTGCGGCGGTGTGGCTCATGGTGTTCTTGGTTCTCGATATTTCTGTTAAAACAGAAATTGAGGGACAAAAAAAGGGAGGTTCAGATCATGGGGAGGCTGGCGTGGTGGGCATCCGGGTCTTCGCCCTTGTTGCCTTTGTCGCCGCTGCCGTCCTTGCCGTCCTTGCCGGAGGCGATGGCGTCGCCACGCACGAACTTCTGCACGCTCGCGCCCAGCGTCAGCACCTTGTCGAGCGTGCCGGGCGACAACCGCAGCATTTCGTCGGCCCAGGTGGCCAGCTTGTCCATCAGCTCCATGGTGGAGCGGATGCGGTCCTGCGCATCGGCCGGTTCCTTCTGGAAGTCGGGGCTGGACACCAGCTCGCGCAGCACGCGCACGGTGGGGTCGAACTCGCGCTCCTTGCGCTCGCGCACCACGGTGCGAAACAGCTCCCACACGTCGACGCTGGTCTCGAAATAGTCGCGCCGGTCGCCCAGCGTGTGGGTGATGCGCACCAGGTTCCACGCCTGCAGCTCCTTCAGGCTGTTGCTGATGTTGGAGCGCGCCACGCCCAGCGTGTCGGACAGCTCCTCGGCGTTCATGGGCTTACCGTGCGCGAAGAGCAGGGCGTGGATTTGCGAGACCGTGCGGTTCACGCCCCACATGGAGCCCATTTCGCCCCAGTGCAGGACGAACTTGCGTTGAATGTCGGTGAGTTCCATGGCGTCGAGTTTATGATTTGCGAAATTTCTGTCAATAGAGAAATTGAAAAATCGTTGGACATTCGCGGAGCGCTGGAATACTGTATGAATAACCAGTAAATGCCTTTTGTCCAAAGGACCCGCCATGCCCGCCGCCCTGATTCCCATCCACGCCATCAAGGGCCGCGGTGCGGCCACGCACCTGGCGCACCGTTTTTCGCGCGACGAGCGCAACGACTTCGACGACGGCTGGGGCACGCTCGAAGAAGGCGTGGCCGAGGCGGCCGAGCTGCAGCCGCTGGCCACCGAAATTCGCTTCGAGGACGTGAAGTCGGTGCTCAGCGAAAACGACTCGCCCGACATTCCCTTCGACCGTTCGCTCAACCCGTACCGGGGGTGCGAGCATGGGTGCATCTACTGCTTCGCGCGCCCCACGCACAGCTACCTCAACCTGTCGCCCGGCCTCGACTTCGAGACCAAGCTGATCGCCAAGCGCAACATCGTCGAGGTGCTGCGCACCGAGCTCGGCCGCAAGAGCTACCGCCCCAGCCACGTCGCCATCGGCACCGCCACCGACTGCTACCAGCCCATCGAGCGCGAACTGCGGCTCACGCGCTCGGTCATCGAGCTGCTGCAGGAAACGCGGCATCCGTTCGCGCTGGTCACCAAGTCGAGCGCGGTCGAGCGCGACCTCGACCTGATCGCGCCCATGGCGGCCGACCGGCTGGCGGCCGTGTACGTCACCGTGACCACGCTCGACGGCGAGCTTGCGCGCAAGCTGGAGCCGCGCGCCGCCGCGCCGCACCGGCGGCTGCGCACCATTCGCGCGCTGGCCGATGCCGGCGTGCCGGTAGGGGTGAGCGTGGCGCCGCAGATTCCCTTCGTCACCGAAGACATGGAGCAGGTGCTCGAAGCCGCCTGGGAGGCCGGCGCGCGCAGCGCCTTCTACACGGTGGTGCGGCTGCCGTGGGAGGTGGCGCCGCTCTTCAAGGAATGGCTGGCGTTGCACTACCCGCAGCGCGCCGATCGCATCATGGCGCGCATCCACGAGATGCGCGGCGGCAAGGACTACGACGCCGACTTCGCCACCCGCATGAAGGGCTCGGGCCTGTGGGCCGACCTGATCCGCCAGCGCTTCGAGAAGGCCACGAAGCGCATCGGCTTCAACCGCGAGCGCATCGCGCTGGATGTGGGCGCGTTCCGCCCCCCGGGCGCGGCGGGGCAGGGCAGCCTGTTCTAGGCTGGCGCCTTCAGTTCTTGTCGAGGAAGTCGCCGACCAGCTTGGTGGTGGCGCTCGGGTTCTCTTCCATGATCCAGTGGCCGGAGCCGGGCACGATGCCCTCGGTCACGTCCGTCGCCGTGGCGCGCATCACCACCGCCATCGTCGGGCCGAACGACTTTTCTCCGCCCACGGCCAGCACCGGCATTTCGAGCTTGCCTTGCGCCATGAAGGCCTTGTTGTCGATGGCGTCCTGGTCGAAGGCGGCGAACTGCGAGAAGCCCGCGTGCATGTTGCCCGGCCGTGCGTACAGGCGGGCGTAGTGCTTGCGCGCGGCCTCGCTGAAGCTGGCTGGCGTGGCCGAGAACTCGTTCCAGAAGCGGTCGAGGTAGATGCGCTCGCGCCCGGCCACCAGCCGCTCCATGTCGGGGCCGCCGAAGCGAAAGTGCCACAGCAGCGGGCTCTTCAAGATTTCTTCCCACGGGCCCACGCCGGGCACCGGCGCGTCGATGAGCACGAAGCGCGTCACGCGGTCGCGGTACTGCGCCGCGAAGGCGTAGCCCACCATGTTGCCGATGTCGTGCGTGACCAGCTGGGTCTTCGCCACGCCGAGCGTGTCGAGCAGCTGGGCGATGTCCTGGCCCTGCGTCTTCTTGTCGAAACCGGTGGTGGCGCGCGCCGACAGGCCCATGCCGCGCAGGTCGGGCACCACCACCGTGTGGTCGCGCGCGAAGGCGTTGGCCATGGGGGCCCACATGTCGCCGGTTTCGCCGAAGCCGTGCAGCAGGGTGATGGCGGGGCCGGTGCCGCCCACGCGCACATGCAGCGTGGTGCCGTTGACGGCGATTTCGCGTGTCTTGAAGGCGGAAGAGAAGGCCGGCACGCCCTGTTCCTTCTGCGCCTTCCCTTGCGCGTGGGCCTGGGTGAGTGCGGTGGTCGCGAGCAACGCGGCGGTGAGGAATCCGAGAATCCGTTTGCGCATGGTCGCGTCCTTCGGTACGAGGCAGCGTCCGTACGACGCGGGGGGTGTGTGCCTTGTGCGCAGCGCACGACTCAAAGGGCCGCCACGGCAAGGCGGCGCGATGCTACTGGCTTTTGGCCACGCCCACCATCCCCTGCAGACTTCCCTGCAGATGGCAGCCGGCGGCCGCGTCGTCCGCCCCGCACCAGTCGCCCCCCAGCGCCTTCACCAGGAACACCGAGGTCAGCAGCCGCTGCCCCTGCAGCTGCGCGGCCTGGCGCTCCACCGTCAGCAGCGACTGCTGCGCGGTGATCACGTCGAGGTAGGTCGACGCACCGCCCTCGTAACGGCTGCTCGCCATGTCGAGCACGCGGCGCGCGGCCGACACCGCCGACTGCGCCTGCGTGGTGGCGCTGTCGAGCGCGGACAGCCCGGTGATGCCGTCTTCCACCTCCTGCATGGCGGTGAGCACGGTGCGGCGGTAGCTGCCCACGGTGGCGTCGTATCCGGCCTTGGCAAAGTCGACGTTGGCGCGCACGCGCCCGCCGTCGAACAGCACCTGCGTGGCCGACACGCCCACCGACCACAGCAGGCTGGGGCCGTTGAACAGCGCTTCGATGGTGCGGCTGTCCACGCCCAGGGTCGGCGAAATGAAGATGCTCGGGTAGAAGGCCGCGGTGGCCACGCCGATCTGCGCATTGGCCGCGGCCATGGCGCGTTCGGCCGAGGCCACGTCGGGCCGGCGCTGCAGCATTTCCGAAGGCACGCCCAGCGGCACCGCGGGCGGCTTGATCTCGCGCAGGTCCACCGGCAGCGCGAAGAGCGGCGCCGGCGTGCCGGTGAGCGTGGCCAGCGCGTGCTCGTACTGCGCGCGCTGCTTCTTGAGCACGTCGATCTGCGTGAGCGTGGTTTCCAGCAGCGCCTGCTGCTGCGCCACGTCCAGCCCCGACACGGCGCCCAGGTCGTGGCGCGCGGTCACGAACTCCAGCGCGCGGCGCTGCAGGCCGACCGAGCGGGTGATCACGTCGAGCTCGATGTCGCTGGAGCGCAGGTTGAAGTAGTTGCTGGCGACGTCGGCGCTCAGCAGCAGCCGCGTGTTGGCCAGGTCGGCCGCCGATTGTTCGGCCGACGCGCGGGCGCCCTCGACCGTGCGCTGCACGCGACCGGCCAGGTCGACCTCGTAGCTGGCGTTGAGCGACAGCGCGAAGTCGTTCTGCACGGTCGACGAGTTGGGGCTGGCGTAGTTGGTGAGCGGCCGGTTGGCCGAGATCTTCAGGCGCGAGGCGCGCGTGCCCAGCCCCAGCTGCGGGTACAGGCTGGCCGAGTTGGAGGCCAGCGCGGCGCGGGACTGCGCCAGCCGCGCATTGGCGATGGCCAGCGTCGGGCTGCCGGCCATGGCCTGCGCCTGCAGGGTGTCGAGCGTGGCGTCGTCGAAGCGCTTCCACCACGGGCCCTTGTCGGCGCTGTCGCTGGGCGTGCTCACGCGCCAGGGCTCCTCGAGCTTCCAGCTGACGGGCAGGGGCGTGTCGGGCGTCTTGTAGTCGGGGCCGACGGCGCAGCCGGCCACGAACAGCAAGGGCAGCAAAGGCAGCAAAGGCCGGAGGAGGGCAGCCGTGTTCGCTGCCACGGGCATGCGCAGCTTCACGCCGGTTCCTTCTTCGGCGCGGGCGCCGCGCCGGCCGGGACGGCCTTGGCATCGGCCGGCGGGGCATCGGGCGCCACCGCCACCACGTCGCCTTCGGCCAGCGAATCGGAGGGGTTCAGCACCATGCGGTCGGTGCTCTCGAGCCCGTCGATCACCTCGACGTTCTCGCCGTAGTTGCGCCCCAGCGTCACCGGGCGCAGGTTGATGCGGCCCTGCGCGCCGACCACCGCGATGCGCGTGCCCTCGGCGCGGAACAGCAGCGCGTTCGACGGCACGGTGAGCGTGCGGCTGGCCGCCAGCGGCAGCGACACCTGCACGTAGGCGCCCGGCAGCAGCGCGCCGTCCTTGTTGGGCAGCGCCACCTCGACCTGCATCATCCGCGTGGTCGTGTCGATGGCGCCGGCGGTGCGCGCCACCTCGCCCTTGAAGGTCTGGCCGCGCAGCTCGGCCTGCGTGACCACCACCGGCTGGCCGGCCTTCACGAGCTGGGCGTAGGCCTGCGGCACGTTGATGTACACGCGCAGCGGATCGGTCTGCGCCAGCACGAACAGCGCGCGGCCCGCGCCACCGCCACCGCCTGCGTCGATCAGGTCGCCGGTGTCGACATTGCGCCGCGTGATCACGCCCGCGAACGGCGCCACCACGCGCTTGAAGCCTTCGGTCTGCTTCAGCCGCTGCACGTTGGCATCGGCCGCGGCCACGTTCGAGGTGGCCTGCGCCACGGCGCTGCGGCGCTCGTCGAGGTCCTGCTGCGAAACCACGTCCTTCTTGCGCAGCGCCTCCCAGCGCTCGGCGGTGCTGCGGGCCAGCTCCAGGCCCGAGGCGGCCTGCGCGCGCGCGGCCACGGCCTGTGAAAGCTGCTGGTCGATTTCGGGCGTTTCTATTTCCGCCAGCAGATCGCCTTTTTCGACGCGGCTGCCGATGTCCTTGGTCCAGCGCTTCAGGTAGCCGCTGGCGCGCGCCGAAATGGGCGACTGCACGAAGCCCTGCAGCGTGCCCGGCAGCGCCAGCGTCTGGCCGGCGGTGGGCGTGCGGGGCAGGGCGGTCTGCACGTACTGCCTGGCCCGTTCGGTGGTGCCGGTTTCGAGCGCGCGGGCGTTGGCCATGCGCACGAACACGGTGCGCGCCGCGCCCAGCGCCAGCAGCACCAGGACGACCAGCACCAGCCAGCGCGTGCGGCGCACGATCTGCCGGCGGCGCAGCAGCTCGCCTTCGCCCTCTTCGACGGCGATGGGGTGGATGGCCAATGCCGAGTGGCGTTGCTCCGTCATGGAATCAGTTCTCCTGGGGCGCTGCGCCCGCTGGGGGTTGTGGCTGCTGTTGCTGGTGCGACGCTTCGCGTGCCGCCCTGCGGTGCGCAAGCCGACTGTGCACCCCCGCGAACACGGCGGGTACGAAAAACAATGTCGACACCGTGGCAAAGATCAGGCCACCGATCACCGCGCGGCCCAGCGGCGCGTTCTGCTCGGCGCCTTCGCCCAGGCCCAGGGCCATGGGGATCATGCCGATGATCATCGCCAGCGCCGTCATCAGCACCGGGCGGATGCGGGTGGCGCCGGCTTCCAGCGCGGCCGACAGCGGCGGAATGCCCGCGGCCAGCCGTTCCCTGGCGAACGACACCAGCAGGATGGAGTTGGCCGTGGCCACCCCCATGGTCATGATGGCGCCCGTGAGCGCCGGCACGCTCAGCGTGGTGCCGGTGATGAACAGCATCCATGCGATGCCCGCCAGCGCGGCCGGCAGCGCGGTGATGATGATGGCCGCGTCCAGCCACGACTGGAAGGTGACCACGATCAGCAGGTACACCAGCACGATGGCCATCGCCAGCCCCACGCCCAGGCCGATGAACGACGACTGCATGGTCTGCACCTGCCCGCGTATCTCGACCCGGCTGCCGCGCGAGAGCTTGGGGCGCATCTCGTCGACCAGCTTCTGCACCTTGGAGGCCACGCTGGCCAGGTCGGTGCCCTGCACGCTCACGTACACGTCGATGACGGGCGCGATGTTGTAGCGCGACATCACGGCCGGCTGGCGGTCGGCCTGGGTGGTGACGAGGTTGCCCAGCAGCTGCTGCGCGCCCGTGCCGGCCGCTGCGTTCGCGCCCGCGCCCACCGGAATGTTCAGCAGCGAGTCCAGCGAATCGACCGTGTACTGCGGCGTTTGCACCGCGATGCTGTAGACCACGCCGTTCACCGGGTTCAGCCAGAAGGCCGGCGCCGTCTGCGAACTGCCCGACAGCGCGATGAGCACGTTCTGCCCCACGTTCGAGGCCGTGAGCCCGTACTGCTGCAGCCGCGTGCGGTCCATCTGCAGGCTCAGCGCGGGGCCGTCCAGGCGCTGGTGCACGTGGGCGTCGACAGCGCCCGGAATCTGGCGGATGGCCTTGGTGAGTTCGGCCGCGCGCAGGGCGTTGCCGGCCATGTCGTTGCCGCTGAACTGCACGTCGATGGCCGCCGGCAGGCCGAAGTTCAGGATCTGCGTGACGATGTCCGCCGGCTGGAAGAAGAACTCGATGCCCGGAAAGCGCCTGGGCAGTTCGGCCCGCAGGATCGACACGAAATGGTCGGTCGGCTTGTGCCCTTCCTTCAGCGACAGCAGCAGCTCGCCGTCGAAGGTGCCGATGGTGCCGGCGTTGCTGTAGGACAGGTTGATGCCGCTGTTGGGCACGCCCAGGTTGTCCAGGATGGTTTCGAGCTGGTCCGGCGGCACCAGCTCGCGAATGGCGGCCTCGACCTGGTCGGTGAGGCGCGCGGTTTCCTCGATGCGCGTGCCCGTGGGCGCGCGCAGGTGCAGGCGGATCTGGCCGGCGTCCACCGTCGGGAAGAAGTCGCGGCCCAGCGCCGGGTACAGCAGGCACGACAGCAGGCAGAAGCCCAGGAACAGCCCGATGAAGCCCGCGCGCTTCGACAGCACCGCCGACAGCACCAGCGTGTAGGCGCGGCGCACGCGCTCGAAGCGGCGGTCGAAGGCGCGGTACAGGCGCTGCAGCGCGCTGGGTTTCGCGTCGGCCGCCGGCGCGTGCTCGCCGTGCGAGCCGCCCATGAGCAGCATCACCAGCGTGGGCACCAGCGTGCGCGAGAGCAGGTAGGAGGCCAGCATGGCGAACACCACCGCCTCGGCCAGCGGCACGAACAGGAAGCGCGCCACGCCCGACAGGAAGAACATCGGCACGAACACGATGCAGATGCACAGCGTGGACACGAAGGCGGCCGAACCGATTTCGCCCGCGCCCACCTCTATGGACTCCATCAGCGGCGTGCCCATGTGCAGGTGCCGCTCGATGTTCTCGATGGTCACGATCGCCTGGTCGACCAGGATGCCCACCGACAGCGCCAGCCCGCCCAGCGTCATGAGGTTGAGCGTTTCGCCCAGCGCGTACAGCACCAGGATCGACGCCAGGATCGACAGCGGAATGGTCAGCCCGATGATCAGCGTGCTGCGCCAGTTGCCCAGAAACAGCAGCACCATCGCGGCCGTGAGCGCGGCCGCCAGGATGGCCTCGAACACCACGCCCTTCACCGCCGCCTTCACGAACACCGACTGGTCGAACAGCGGGGTGATCTTGATGTCGTCCGGCATGGTCTGCGCGGCAACCGGCAGCATGGCGCGAATGTTCGACACGATGTCCAGCGTGGAGGCGCCGCCGTTCTTCAGCACCGACAGCAGCACGCCGCGCACGCCGTCCTGGCGCACCACGTTGGTCTGCGGGGAGAAGCCGTCGCGCACGTAGGCCACGTCGCGCAGGTAGGTGGTGGCGCCGTTCACTGTGCGCACCGGCAGGTCGTTCAGGCCCGCGATGGCGTCGGGCGAGCCGTTCATCTTCACGTTGTATTCGGTGGAACCGAACTTGGCCGTGCCCGAGGGGAGGATCAGGTTCTGCGTGTTCACCGCGTTCACCACGTCGGCCGGCGAGAGGCCGCGCGCCTGCAGCGCCTGGGTGTCGAGGTCGACCGAAATCAGCCGGTTCTTGCCGCCGTAGGGAAACGGAATGGCCGCGCCCGGCACCGTGATGAGCTGCGGGCGCAGCTGGTTGACGGTGGCGTCGAACAGCGAGTTTTCAGAGCGCGTGGGGCTGGACAGCGCCAGCTGGATCACCGGCACGCTGGAGGCCGAGTACTTGATGACCAGCGGCGGCGTGATGCCCGGCGGCAGCTGCCGCACCTGCGCCTGCATGGAGGCGACCACCTGCGAGATGGCCATCTCGATGTTGGCCGTGGGCTGGAAGAACACCTTGATGATCGACACGCCCGCCAGCGACTGCGACTCGATGTGCTCGATGTCGCTCACCGTGGTGGTCAGCCCGCGCTCCACCTGGCCGGAAATGCGCTGCCCCATTTCCTGGGCCGGCAGGCCGGTGTAGTTCCAGATGACGCTGACCACCGGAATGTTGATTTCCGGGAAGATGTCGGTGGCCATGCGCGCCAGGACAAAAGGCGTGGCCAGCACGATCAGCATCGCCATGACGATGAAGGTGTACGGGCGACGCAACGCAAGCTGGACCATGGAGAGGACTCTCTGCTTCCGACGGAAAAAGGTTTCGCATCATAAGGAAGTAGATTTAAGTTTGCGGGCGCCGTTTATTAGGTGTGGCGCTTTACCAAAAGGGTGAATATGGACAGGGTCTGGCTGGTAGTGATGGGCGTGTCGGGATGCGGCAAGTCGAGCCTGGGCGCGGCGCTGGCCACAGCCCTCGGGCTGCCGCTGATAGAAGGCGATGACCACCATCCGCCGGCCAACGTGCAGAAGATGAGCCACGGCATCGCGCTCACCGACGCCGACCGCGCCGGCTGGCTGGCCACGCTGGGCCGCGCGCTGGCTGATTCGCCCCAGGGCGCGGTGCTGACCTGCTCGGCGCTCAAGCGCATCTACCGCGAGCAGCTGCGCGCGGCGGCGCCGGGGCTGCGCTTCGTGTTCATGGCCATCGAGCGGGCGGAATCCGAGCGCCGGGTGGCGGCGCGGGCCGGCGCGGGCGAGCACATGTTTCCGGCGAGCCTGGTGGCCAACCAGTTCGCGACGCTCGAATCGCCCGTGGGCGAGCCGGGGGTGCTGGCGGTGGACGCAACCTTGCCGCTGGGGCAGGCGGTGGCGCAGGCGATGGCCTGGTTGGCGTCTGAAACTAAGTAATCGAACAAGGCTCAGGTTTTTTTCATTGGTAATTTGTGGACGGATTGATCTATGATTGAGCAACGCTCAGGAACAGGCCTCGCATGCCCGACACAGACACCCTCAACACACGCCGCGCCGCGCGCGGCGAAAAATCCGGCCGCCGCATCGAAAGCCTGCTCGCGATAGCGAAGGAGGTGTTCGCCGAAAAAGGCTTCGAGCGCACCACCACCGCGGAGATCGCGCAGCGCCTGGGCGTCTCCGAGGCCACCGTGTTCACCTACTTCGGCAGCAAGCGCGAGCTGTGCCTGGAGGTCATTCGCCGCTGGTACGACCAGATCTCGGGCGAGCTGGAGCGCGAGCTGCCGCCGCTGAACGGCCTGCGCGCCAAGCTGGCCTTCGTGGTGCGCAAGCACCTGGTCAACCTGATGGGCGAGGGCGCCGGCCTCTGCGCGCTGGTGCTGAGCGAAGGACGCACGGCGGACGCCGCCTTCGGCAGCGTCATCGCCGACCTGAAGCGCCGCTACACCGCGCCGCTGATGCATGCGCTGGGTGCCGCGCGCGAGGCGGGCGAGCTGCGCGAAGGCGTGCCGCTGCGGCTGCTGCGCGACATGGTCTACGGCGCCATGGAGCACGTGCTGTGGGACTACGTCGTCTCCGGCAAGAAGCCCGACATCGAGCAGACCGCCGCCCAGCTCACCGACATGCTGTGGAGCGCCTTCATGCCCGCCGACGCCTCGCTGGACGCGCTCTCGCAGTTCCGCGCCGAGGTGGGCGACGCGCTGCGGCGGCTCGACGCGCCCGCCACGTTCCGCAAACCGACATCGAACCCCGAATCCGCATGAACGACACCGCCACGCCCTCGTCCCTGACGTCGCCATCCCTGCCAGCCCAGTCAGCGCTCCCGGAGCGCTGCGTGATCGTCGTCGACAACGCGCTGCCCTCGGGGCTGGCGGCCAATGCCGCGGCCGTTGTCGCGCTCACCGTGGGCCAGCGCCATCCGGGGCTGGTCGGTGCGCCGCTGGTCGATGCCTCGGGCGGCGTGCACCCGGGGCTGATCCCCATCGGCATCGCCGTGCTCGGCGCCAGCCAGGACGAACTGGCCGCCGTGCGCCAGAAGGCCATGGCCACCACCGAGTGCGACGTGGTCGACTTTCCGGTGCAGGGCCAGCAGACCACCAACTACGCGGCCTTCGGCGAAGCCGTGGCGGCCGTGCCCGCGACGGACCTGCGCTATGTGGCGGTGGCGCTCATCGGCGAGCGCAAGCCGCTGGGCAAGGTGGTGTCCAAGCTGGGGCTCCTGGGCTGAAACAGGCGGGGGCAGGCCGGTTCAGGCTGGAACCATGCCCCCGGCTTCAGCGCGAAGGCGCGTCCAGCGCCAGCCGCAGCCGGGTGACGTTCGGGTTGCCCGGATCGCGCTGCAGCCTGAAGCCCAGCTTGCGCGCCAGCGCCAGCATGCCGATGTTGTCGTAGAGCGTGATGTCCGCCAGCTGCTTCACGCCGGCGGCCCTGGCGGCGTCGATCAGGTTGCGCAGCAGCTTGTAAGCCAGGCCGTGGTGCTGCCATGCATCGGCGATGACCACGGCAAATTCGGCGATGTGCGCCGTCTCGGGCGTTTCGCCGCGCACGTAGCGCACCACGCCCATCTGCTGTTCATGGCCGTCGACCTCGGTGGTCGCGATGAGCGCCAGCTCGTGGTCGTAGTCGATGTGCGTCATGCGCCACAGCTCGTCGGGCTGCGGCTTGCGCGGCGACAGCAGCCGGTGGTAGCCCGTTTCGCTCGACAGGCCCGCGACGAAGGCCGTGTGCATGTCGAGGTCGTCGGCGCGAATCGGGCGGATGCGCACCGGCGTGCCGTCGCGCAGTTGCCAGTCCTCGACCAGGTGGCTGGGGTAGTCGAGGGCTGGCATGGCATCAGCCGATCACTTCGGGCCAGTCGGTGTGGAAGAACTTGCCTTCGGGCTTGTCGGTGCGCTCGTAGGTGTGCGCGCCGAAGAAGTCGCGCTGCGCCTGCAGCAGGTTGGCCGGCAGGCGCTCGGTGCGGTAGCTGTCGTAGTAGGCCAGCGAGGCGCTGAACGCCGGCACCGGAATGCCGTTGCTCACCGCCAGCGCCACCGTTTCGCGCCAGTTCTGCTGCGTGCGGTTCAGCAGGTCCTTGAAGAAGGGGTCCAGCATCAGGTTGGGCAGCGCCGGGTCGGTGCGGAAGGCGTCGGTGATGCGGTTCAGGAAGCGCGCGCGAATGATGCAGCCGCCGCGCCAGATCGACGCGATGCCGCCCAGGTCGAGCTTCCATTCCTTCTTGTCGCCCATCGTCTTGATGAGGTCGAAGCCCTGCGTGTAGCTGATGACCTTCGACGCATACAGCGCGTCGTGCACCTTGGCCACCAGCGCCTTCTTCTCGAGCGACAGTTCCACCTTCGGGCCCTGCAGCTGCTTGCTGGCGGCCACGCGCGCCTTCTTCTGCGAGGACAGCACGCGCGCCTCGACGGCGGCGTTGATGGTGCTGATGACCACCGCGTTCTCGGCCGCGTTGATGAGCGTCCACTGGCCCGTGCCCTTCTGGCCGGCCTTGTCGAGAATGACGTCGACGATCGGCTGGCCCGTTTCCGGGTCTTTCTGCTCCAGCGCCTTGGCGGTGATCTGGATGAGGTAGCTCTGCAGCTCGCCGTCGTTCCACTCGTTGAAGATGGCGGCCATCTCGTCGGTGGTGAAGCCGGCCGCCTTGAACAGGCTGTAGGCCTCGCAGATGAGCTGCATGTCGCCGTACTCGATGCCGTTGTGCACCATCTTCACGTAGTGGCCGGCGCCGCCCGGGCCGATGTGGATCACGCAGGGCTCGCCGTCCACCTTGGCCGCGATGCTCTCGAAGATCGGCTTCATCACTTCCCAGGTGGAAAGCGGCCCGCCCGGCATGATCGACGGCCCCTTGCGCGCGCCTTCTTCCCCGCCCGAGACGCCTGCGCCGATGAAGCGCAGGCCCTTGCTCGACAGGTAGGCGTCGCGGCGCTCGGTGTCGGTGTAGAGGCTGTTGCCGCCGTCGATGACGATGTCGTCCTTGTCCAGCAGCGGAATCAGCTGCTCGATGACCTGGTCGACCGGCGCGCCGGCCTTCACCATGATCTGGATCTTGCGCGGCTTGGCCAGGCTCTGCACGAACTCCTCGAGCGTCTTGGCGCCCACCAGCTTCTTGCCGGGGTTGGCGGCGACGAAGGCTTCGGTGGTCGCTTCGGTGCGGTTGTAGACGCTGACCTGGAAGCCGCGGCTTTCCACGTTCAGCACGAGGTTCTGGCCCATCACGGCCAGGCCGATCAGTCCGAAATCGCTTTGCTTGCTGCTCATGACCTGTCTTGCCCTTCTTTCGTGTGCATGCGCCGGGGTGTCCGCGCACGGGTTGGTTCGCCGGTCATTTTGCCGGTGTGGCGGGCGGGGTGCCGTGGGAGAGGGGCTATACCCGCTTGGCAAGCGCGTGTGGCGTAGTTGCCCGCTTGGCAAGCGGGCATGGGCTATTTACCCGCTTGGCAAGCGTGCATGGGCGATTTACCCGCTTGGCAAGCGGGCGTGCCTTCGGTAACTTCCCCTCCATGAGCCAAGCCCCCCAAGCGTTCCACCGCTGGTCCACCGACGCCGTGCCCCCCGCGCAGCGGCTGGACTACTGGGTGGGCGCGGTGTGCGAGGGCTTTCTCGAGATGGACATCACCAGCCCCGTGCAGGCCAGCCACTTCGCCGCCTCGCTCGAATCCGCGCCCCTGGGCCCGCTCGTCGTCAACGAGGTGCGCGGCAGCGCGCAGGACGTCTACCGCACGCGCCGCGCCATTGCCCACAGCCGTCACAACTATTACTACCTGCTGTGCAAGACCGATTCGGCCTGGACCATGGCGCAGGACGGCCGCTGCGCGCGCCTGCTGCCCGGCGACCCGGTGCTGGTCGATTCGCGCCGGCTCTACGAGTTTCACCTGCTGCAGTCGGCCGACACCGTGTCGCTGGAGCTGCCCACCGCCTGGGTCGACGCATGGCTGCCCGACGCCGGCGACCAGGTGGCGCGCCGCATCGACGGGCAGGCGGGGTGGGGCGGTGTGCTGAGCGGCTTCGTGCGGCAGTGCACGCCGCAGATGGCCGCCAGGCCGCCGTTGCCCGCGCAGTTGCTGTGCGACCAGCTCGGCAGCCTGCTGGCTTTGGCGCTCGGACAGGGGCAGCCCCAGATGCAGCAAGCCGGCAGCGAAGGCCGTGCCGCGCTGCGCGCCCAGGTGCTTGACGCCACGCGCGAGCGGCACACCGAAGCCGGCCTCACCGCCGCCTGCGTGGCGAACGGGCTGGGCATTTCGCAGCGCAGCCTGCACCGCTGCCTGGCCGAGGGCAACACCACCTTCGCGACCGCGCTGGCGGGCTTTCGCATGCAGGCCGCGCAGCGCATGCTGGCCGATGCGCGCTTCGACCGGCTGAGCGTGGCGCAGATCGGCTTTCGCGTGGGGCTGGCGGACGCTTCGCACTTCGTGCGGCAGTGCCGCCGGCACCTGGGCGCGACGCCGGGCGTGCTGCGCCGGCTGCTGCGCGACTGACCGACCCGGGCCGCCCGCTCAGATGCTGCGCAGGTTCACCCGCGCCGACAGCGCCTGCGCGCTCTCGCGCCGCTCGCTGTAGCGGTCGACCAGGTAGGTGGCGCAGTCGCGCGTGAGCAGCGTGAACTTCACCAGCTCTTCCATCACGTCGACCACGCGCTCGTAGTACGGCGAGGGCTTCATCCGGCCGTCTTCCTCGAACTCCGTGAAGGCCTTGGCCACCGAAGACTGGTTGGGCACGGTAAGCATGCGCATCCAGCGCCCCAGCACGCGCAGCTGGTTCACCGCGTTGAACGACTGCGAGCCGCCCGACACCTCCATCACCGCCAGCGTCTTGCCCTGCGTGGGCCGCACCGAGCCGACCGCCAGCGGAATCCAGTCGAGCTGCGTCTTCATCACGCCGGTCATGGCGCCGTGCCGCTCGGGCGAGCACCACACCATGCCCTCGCTCCACTGCGCCAGCGTGCGCAGCTCCTGCACCTTCGGGTGATCGTCCGGCGCGTCGTCGGGCTGCGGGAGGCCGCGCGGGTCGTAGATGCGGGCCTCTGCCCCCATGGCGCGCAGCAGGCGCGCGGCCTCTTCGGTCAGCAGCCGGCTGTACGAGCGCTCGCGCACCGAGCCGTACAGCAGCAGGATGCGCGGCGCGTGCGTGGCACGCTGCGCCGGCCACAGGCGCTGCAGGTCGGGCGCGCGGAAGTGCGCGGGGTCGAGGTGGGGGAGCTCAGGGGTGGCGGACACGCTGGCCTTTCGCGTCGATGACGGCTTCGCCGTCTTCCTTGGTGAACGCGCCCAGGTGCGGGCGCGGCAGCAGGTCGAGCACCGCCTCGGAGGGCCGGCACAGCCGCGTGCCGAGCGGCGTCACCACGATCGGGCGGTTGATGAGCAGCGGGTGCGCGAGCATGAAGTCGAGCAGCTGCGCGTCGGTCCACTTCGGGTCGTCCAGGCCCAGTTCGTCGTAGGGCGTGCCCTTGCGGCGCAGCAGCTCGCGCACCGGCGTGCCCATGGCTGCAATCAGGCGCGCGAGCGTGGCCCGGTCCGGCGGATGGCGCAGGTACTCGATGACCGTGGGTTGCTCGCCCGTGTTGCGGATCAGCGCGAGCACGTTGCGCGAGGTGCCGCAGGCCGGGTTGTGATAGATCGTGATGTCGTTCATGAAAGCGAAAAGCCCAGTCGGAGTGCCAGCGCCGCCAGGGTCGCGCACAGCACGGGAAGGGTCAGCACAAAGCCGACCCTGAAGTAGTACCCCCAGCCGATGACCATGCCCTTGCGGGCCAGCACATGCAGCCAGAGCAGCGTGGCCAGGCTGCCGATGGGCGTGATCTTCGGACCGAGGTCGCAGCCGATCACGCTGGCGTACACCATGGCTTCCTTCACCGCGCCGGTGGCCGAAGACGCGTCGATGGACAGCGCCGCGACCAGCACGGTCGGCATGTTGTTCATCACCGAAGACAGCGCCGCCGCGAGCAGGCCGGTGCCCATCGCGGCGCCCCAGACGCCGCCCTGGGCGAACACGTCGAGCAGCGACGCGATGTGCACGGTGAGCCCGGCGTTGCGCAGCCCGTAGACCACCAGGTACATGCCGAGCGAGAACACGACGATCTGCCACGGCGCGTTGCGCAGCACCTTGCGCGTGTCGATGACCGGGCCGCGCCCCGCGACCATCAGCAGCACGAAGGCGCAGAAGGCGGCCACCGCGCTGACCGGCACGCCCAGTGGCTCCAGGGCGAAGAAGCCGGCGAGCAGCAGCGCCAGCACCACGCAGCCGGCGCGGAAGGTCGCGGGGTCGCGAATCGCCTCGGCCGGCGCCTTGAGCCGGCCCATGTCGTAGCGCACCGGAATGCCGCGGCGAAAGTACAGCATCAGCACCAGCAGGCTCGCGAGCACCGCCACCGCGTTCACCGGGACCATCACGGCGGCATACGCGTTGAAGCCGATGCCGAAGAAATCCGCCGAGACGATGTTCACCAGGTTCGACACCACCAGCGGCAGGCTGGCGGTGTCGGCGATGAAGCCCGCCGCCATCACGAAGGCGAGCGTGGCGGCCGGCGTGAAGCCCAGCGCCAGCAGCATCGCCATGACGATGGGCGTGAGGATCAACGCCGCGCCGTCGTTGGCGAACAGCGCGGACACGGCCGCGCCCAGCAGCACGATGAGCGCGAACAGCAGCCGCCCGCGCCCGCCGCCCCAGCGCGCCACGTGCAGCGCGGCCCATTCGAAGAAGCCGGCCTCGTCCAGCAACAGGCTGATGACGATCACCGCGATGAAGGTGGCGGTCGCGTTCCATACGATGCCCCACACGACCGGAATGTCGGCGAGATGGACCGTGCCTGTCAGCAGCGCGGCCGCGGCGCCCAGCGACGCGCTCCAGCCGATGCCCAGGCCGCGCGGCTGCCAGATGACGAGCACCAGCGTGCAGGCGAAGATCGCGAGGGCGATCAGCATGCCGGTGTGCCCGATGTGCCTGCTGTGTCACATGCCGGCGAACAGCTCGCGTCGCAGGCCTCGCCCTGGCAGCAGTTCTCCGTGAGATAGGCCAGCAGGCCGTTCATCTGCGCGAAGGCCGCGCGGTACACCAGGTTGCGGCCCTGGCGCTCCTGCGAGACCAGCCCCGAGTGCATCAGCTCCTTCAGGTGGAACGACAGGCTGGTGGCCGAAACCTCGAGCGATTCGGTCAGCGTGCCGGGGGTCAGGCCCGCCGGCCCGGCGACCACCAGGGCGCGGAACACCCGGAGGCGAATGGGCTGCGCCAGGGCGGCGAGCGATCGGACGACGTCGTTTTCTTCCATATTTCAAATATCGTTGAATAGTTGAATTGAAGCAACCCAAGCGGCATCGATCAGGATGAACTGGCACGAACCGGCCATCGCGCTGGCATGCATCGGCCATCCGCGGAACAAAGCCGTTCCTACAGTCTGTCTCCGTCACAAAGGAAGGAGACCCCATGTCCGACACCTATGTCATCGTCCACGGCGCGTGGCACACCGGCGCCGAAATCGAAGCCGTGGCCGACGGCGTTCGCGCGGCCGGCCACACCGTGCACTGCCCCACGCTGGCCGGCAACAACCCCGGCGACGATCGCGCCACCACCACGCTGGACGACGCCATCGCGTCCGCCGTGCGCTTCATCGAGCAGAAGAACCTCACGCAGGTGCGCCTGGTGGGCCACAGCTACGGGGGCATGGTGATCTCGGGCGTGGCCGACCGCATCGCCGCGCGGCTGAAGCGGCTGGTGTACATCAACGCCTTCGTGCCGCTGGACGGCGAGTCGCTCAACGACATGGTGCCGCCGCACTACGTGAGCATGTTCGATGCCGTGGCCGCCGCGAACGCCAACGCGGTCACGCTGCCCTTCGAGATCTGGCGCGAGGCCTTCATCAACGACGCCGACCTGCCGACCGCGCAGGCCGCCTACGACAAGCTCAACCCGCACCCATACCGCACCTTCACCGACAAGATCCGGCTGAGCCAGCCACTGGCGGCGCTGGCGCTGGGCAAGTCGTACGTCAATTGCCTGCAGGACACGGCGCTGCCGCACGGGCTGCCGTGGCATCCCAGGCTGTCGGAGCGGCTGGGGTTGTTCAGGCTGGTGGAGTGCCCGGGCAGCCACGAGATGTTCTTCTCGAACCCGCTGCGGCTGGCGCAGGCGATCGTCGAAGCCGGGCGCGACTGAGCGGCCCGGGGCGCTTCGGTTTCAGTTGCCTGCGAACAGCGCGTCGTACACGCGGATCGACGCATACGCGTCGTTCGCGGCGTAGCGGATCTGCGCCTCGGTGAGCTGCTTGTTGGCCCAGTTCGAGGTGGTCGCCTTGCGCGACTTGATGAAGCGGCGCTCGAACACCAGCGCCACCGCCGCCTTCACGCCCACCGACTTGCGGTAGCCGCGGCGGCGGAACTCGTTGTCGATGTCGAACACCGCGCCCGGCTCGATGCCCAGCCGGTTGCGAATGAGCGTGAGGTCGCCCGACAGGCCGAAGCCCACCTTGCGCAGCTCGGTGGAGGCGATCAGCGCGGCCACCACCGGATTGCATTCGGTGCGGTGCAGCTGGAAGAGCCAGGCCCTGTCGCGTGTCGAAAACTGCACCACGTGCGGGCCGCCCGACACCTCGTTCTTCGCGAAGGTGGGCTTGGATTCGGTGTCGAAGCCGGCAATGCCGGCCGCCAGCAGCGTGGCGGCGGCGTGCTCGGCGTCCGCCAGCGTCTGCACGACCACGATGTCTCGCAGGCCGAGGCCGTCGAAGGGTTCGAGCAGCGCGATCTGTTCGCGCTCGGGCAGCGGCGGGAGATGTGGGAGAGAGGCGTTGTCGTTCACCGGGCGCTGGCTTTCGCTGTGTTCTTCGCTGCTTTTTTCGTTGCGTTCTTCACTGGGGCTTTCTTTGCGGGTGTCTTGATGGGTGCTTTCCTGGCCGCCGCCTTTTTGGCCGGCGCCTTTCTGGCGGCGGGTGGCTTTCTCGGCTTGGGCGGCTGGCCTGAACGCAGCGCGGCTTCATACGCGCGCCGGCCCCACAGCGCGGCCTCTTCACGGTCCTCGAACAGGTCCGCCGGGGCTTGCCGGTACGACAGCGGCGTCTCCTGGCCCTGGCGCATGTACGTGAAGGGCGGCAGGTTCTGCCGGTCGAAGTGCGGCGCGCTTTCGGCGTCGGACTTCAGGTAGAGCGTGTCGCCCTGCACGATGGCGATCATGCGGCCCTCGTGGAAGATGCCGTGCCCGCCGAACATGCGGCGCGGCGTGATGCGCCCGAAGCGCTCGAAGATCTCGTGCAGGCTGTCGACAAAGGCGCTCATGAAGTGGTCTCGATGCGGTGGCCGTTCCGAAGGGCGACGGGCTCGGTGCGCACGGTGGCGGGATGGTGGCTGGAAAGAGGGGTGCGGCTCAGCCCACGCGCCACGGCGGGCGCGAGGGCGACCAATGGTAGGCGATGCGTTCGCGCCCGCTGGTGGGGTGGCGGTCGACGGTGCCGCGCTCCAGGCCGTAGCGCTCGTAGAAGCGCTGCGCCGACGTGTTGGTCACTGCCACGTGCAGCCGCCACCCGGTGGGAATGCGCACGCAGGCCTCGTCCAGCAGCGCCTTGCCCAGCCCCTGGCTGCGCAGGTGCGGCTCGACGAAGAGCTGCGCCACGTACTCGCGCCGGCCCAGCAGCACCATGAAGGCCAGCACCTGGCCCTCGCGCTCGGCCAGCACCACGTCGGCGGGCGGGCCGAATTCGGTCTGCACGCGGTGCAGCCAGTGGGCAATGGGCTCGATGATGGCGGCCCCACGGTTGGCCGAGGTCCAGGCACGGCGCCAGATGCCGGCCAGCACCATGTTTTCTTCGGGACCGCCTTCGCGCGATCGCAGTTGAAAGGCGGGGATCTGGGCGGCGGACATGCGAACCATGATACGGCCCGTGAACAGCGCGGTGAACACCCGATGCGAACGTTTCCCTCGGCTTCCCTTGGCTTGCCCTCCGGCGTTTTCCCTGAACTTTCTTTGTCGTTCAGGCCTGCCCGAACGCCGACCAATCCTTGCCGCCCAGCCCCTGCGCGATGGCCGCGTGCATGCGCTGCTGCACGATGCGCGCGGCGGGCAGCACCACCTGCCTGGCCGCGCCCGCGTCGAGCGCGAGATTGACGTCCTTCAGTCCCAGCGTGAGCTTGAAGCCGGGCTCGTAGTCGCCCGTGGCGATGCGCTTGCCGTAGCGCTGGTAGCTGGGGCTCGCGAACAGCGTGTTGGTCACGATGTCGATGAAGTCCGCGCCCCGCAACCCGTACGACTCGCCCAGCGCCACGGCCTCCGACAGGGCCTGGATGGCCTGCGCGATCATCATGTTGCCGGCGATCTTGGCCACGTTGGCGCGCAGCGGGTCTTCGCCCAGCGGCCACACGCGCCGGCTCATCGCCTCAAGCAGCGGGCGCACCGTGGCCAGCGCCTGTTCCGGCCCCGCGGCCACGATGTTGAGCTGGCCCGCGGCGGCCACGGCCGGCACACCGAACACCGGCGCCGCAACGTAGGCCACGCCCGCCTCCTGGTGCAGCGCCGCCAGTTCGCCGGACAGCGCGGGCGAGATGGTGGCCATCATCACGTGCACGCAGCCGGGCCGCGCCGAGCGCAGCGCGCCCGAATCGACGATCACGCCGCGCACGGCCGCGTCGTCGGCCAGCATCGTGAGCACCACCGCGTGCTGGAAGGCCGCGGCCGGGGCGTCGAGCAGCGTCACGCCCTCCAGCGCCTCGGCGGGCGCCGGGTTGCGGTTCCACACCGCCACCCGGTGGCCCGCCGCGACCAGGTTCGGCACCATGGCCGCGCCCATGCTCCCGATGCCGATGAATGCTGTGTCCATTGAGTCGATCTCCACGTTGAAGGCCGGCCAGTCTGCCGGCCCGCGCGGCGTGGCGGAAGTACGCGCCGCCGCAAAAGCGCTATACGCTCGGCGCATGGAAAAGAACACGGCCGCCGCCGACCGCATCGAGCTGATGCAGACCTTCGTGCGCATCGTGGAGGCGGGCAGCCTGTCGGCCGCCGCCGCGCAGATCGGCGCCACGCAGCCCACCGTGAGCCGCCGGCTGCAGGCGCTGGAACGCTCGCTGGGCGTGAAGCTGCTGCAGCGCTCCACGCACGCGATGAACCTCACCGAGGACGGCGAGCGCTGCTACGAGCGCGCCAAGGACATGGTCGCCAACTGGAACGCGCTGCAGTCCGACCTGCGCGGCACGCAGGAAGACCCCGAGGGCACGCTGCGCGTGCTGGTGCCGCATGCCTTCGGCCAGCAGCAGTTGCTGGGGCCGCTCGCCAGCTTCCTGCGCGGCCACCCGCGCGTGCGGGTGGAGTGGATGCTGCGCGACGGCACGCCGAACTTCATTGCCGAGAACATCGACTGCGCCATCCAGGTGGGCGAGGTGACCGACCCGTCGGTGGTGGCGATCAAGCTGGCGGACGTGCCGCGCATCGTGGTGGCGGCACCGTCGGTGCTGGGCGGCTCGCCAGTGAAGGGCGGCTTGCCGGTACCGGACCATGTCGAGGCGCTGGCCGCATTGCCGTGGATTGCGCTGAGCATGTACTACCGCAACGAGATCACGCTCACGCATTCGGTCACGGGGGCGTCGCGCGCCATCGGCATTCGAACGCAGCTCACCACCGACAGCCTCTACGCGCTGCGCACCGCGGCGCTGATGGGGTTGGGCGTGTGCGCGGCATCGGCCTGGGCGGTGCACGACG
The DNA here is from genome assembly GCF_041355175.1 of Variovorax sp. RCC_210. Classification (NCBI taxonomy): domain Bacteria; kingdom Pseudomonadati; phylum Pseudomonadota; class Betaproteobacteria; order Burkholderiales; family Comamonadaceae; genus Variovorax; species Variovorax sp. RCC_210. Next base: position 278,527 of record NZ_JBFUPJ010000001.1, read on the forward strand.
ACATTGCGCGCGGCGAGCTGGTGCACCTGCTGCCCGAGTGGTGCGCCGCGCCCTTGCCGATGTACTTGGTCTATCCGCCGGCGCGTTTCTATCCGGTGCGCCTGCGGCGCTTCCTGGACGCGATGCGCGAGGCCATGCCCGAGACCATCGGCGCGCGTGGGCTGCTCAGGCCCTGAACCTCCGAGCCCGGCCTGTTCAGGCCCTGAGGGTCTGCGCGTGGTGCGCGATGTGGTCCGCCATGAAGCTCTGGATGAAGTAGTAGCCGTGGTCGTAGTCCGCATGCCGGCGCAGCGTGAGCGGCTGGCCGGCGGCGAAGCAGGCGGCCTCGAAGGCCTCGGGGTGCAGCTGCTCGGCCAGGAACTTGTCGTCCAGCCCCTGGTCGACGAGGATGCCCTGCGGGTAGGGCGCGGCCACCTGCGATTTCATGAGCGCGCTGGCGTCGTGCGCCAGCCATTGCGCGCGGTCGGCGCCCGGCTCGCCCAGGTAGCCGGCGAAAGCCTTCTCGCCCCACGGGCACTGCGTGGGCGCGCAGATGGGCGCAAAGGCCGACAGCGACCTGAAGCGCCCCGGATGCCGCAGCGCCAGCGTGAGCGCGCCGTGCCCGCCCATCGAGTGGCCGAAGATGCCGATGCGTTCGCCGTCGATGGCAAAGTGCTGCGTCACCAGCGGCAGCAGCTCGTGCACGATCCAGCTTTCCATGCGCCAGTGCGTGGCCCAGGGCTCGGCCAGCGCGTCGAGGTAGAAGCCGGCGCCGATGCCGAAGTCCCAGCTGTCCTTGGCGCCCGGCAGGCTTTCGACCGTGGCGCCGCGCGGGCTGGTGTCGGGCGCGATCAGCGCAATGCCCAGGCTCGCGGCCATGCGCTGCGCGCCGGCCTTGGTCGCGAAGGTTTCCTCGTTGCAGGTGAGCCCCGCGAGGTAGAGCAGGGCGGGCACGCGTTCGGGGTTGCTCTTCAGCGCCTGCGGCGGCAGGTAGACCGAGAAGCGCATCGGCAGGCCGATTTCATGCGACGCGTGCTCGTGAAAGCTCTGCACGCCGCCGAAGGCGTGGTGCGCGGAAAGGGTCTTGGGGGTGTTGTCGGTCATGGGGTCCGTCATGAGGTCTTTTTTTCGCGCAGGGCGGGCACCAGTTCGAGCACCGCGTCGGCGAAGGTGCGCGGCGCTTCCTGCGGCATGTTGTGGCCCACGCCGGGCACCAGCCGGTGCGAGCGCGGCCCGCTGAAGCGGTGGGCATGCGCCGACGGCTCGGCCGGTGGGCGCACGCCGTCGTCGATGCCGTCGAAGGTGATGGTGGGCACGCCGATGGCGGGCTGGGCCGCCAGGCGGCGCTCGATGTCGGCATAGGCAGGGTCGCCGGGCGCCAGGCCGAAGCGGTGGCGGTACGACTGGATCACCACGTCCACGAAGTCGGGGTGGTCGAAGGCGGCGGCGCTGCGCTCGAAGGTGGCGTCGTCGAACTTCCACGTGGGCGACCACAGCTTCCACAGCAGCCGGGTGATGCCCTTGCGGTCCTTGGCCAGGCCGGCGCGGCCGCGCTCGCTGTGAAAGTAGTACTGGTACCAGAGGCTGTGCTCGTTCTCGGCCGTGTCGGGCTCCATCGCCTTGGCGATGTTCTGGATGTTGTAGCTGTTGAAAGAGACCAGCCCCGCCACCCGCTCCGGCCACAGCGCCGCGACCACGCAGGCCGCGCGGCCGCCCCAGTCGTAGCCGGCGAGCACGGCGCGTTCGATGTTCAGTGCGTCGAGCAGCGCCAGCAGGTCGGCGCCCAGCGCGGCCTGTTCGCCCGAGCGCGGCGTGGCGTCGCTCAGGAAGCGCGTGGCGCCGTAGCCGCGCAGGTACGGCACGATCACCCGGCAGCCCTGCGCGGCGAGCAGGGGCGCCACTTCCGCGTAGGTATGGATGTCGTACGGAAAGCCGTGCATCAGCAGCACCGGCGGGCCGTCGGCGGGGCCGGCCTCGAAGTACGCGACTTCGAGCACACCGGCCTCGATCTTGTGCAAGGGTTCCATCTTTTGCATCACCGACTCACCTCCGAAGAGCACGTGGGAGTTATTCCAGGAACACCGCGGAACCGGCTTTGCCGGGCCGCTGGTGTTGCCCCCTGCAAGGGGGTTGGAGAAGCGACACGAAGTGCGCGAAGCCTGGGGGTTAGTAAATGACCACGCCGCGAATGGACTCGCCGCGCTTCATCAGGTCGAAGCCCTTGTTGATGTCTTCCAGCGGCATGGTGTGCGTGATCAGGTCGTCGATGTTGATCTTGTTTTCCATGTACCAGTCGACGATCTTCGGCACGTCGGTGCGGCCGCGCGCGCCGCCGAAGGCCGAGCCTTCCCACTTGCGGCCGGTGACCAGCTGGAACGGCCGCGTGCTGATTTCCGCGCCCGCCTCGGCCACGCCGATGATGATGCTGCGGCCCCAGCCCTTGTGCGTGCACTCGAGCGCCTGGCGCATCACCTTGGTGTTGCCGATGCATTCGAAGCTGTAGTCGGCGCCGCCGTCGGTCAGCTGCACGATGGCGTCGACGATGTTGCCGCCGGCCGCCTCGATGTCCTTCGGGTTGATGAAGTGCGTCATGCCGAACTTGCGGGCCATGGCTTCGCGCTCGGGGTTCAGGTCGACGCCGATGATCTTGTCCGCGCCCACCATCTTGGCGCCCTGGATCACGTTCAGGCCGATGCCGCCCAGGCCGAACACCACCACGTTGGCGCCGGCCTCGACCTTGGCCGTGAAGATCACCGCGCCGATGCCGGTGGTCACGCCGCAGCCGATGTAGCAGACCTTGTCGAAGGGGGCGTCCTCGCGGATCTTGGCCAGCGAGATCTCGGGCGCGACCGTGTAGTTGCTGAAGGTGCTGGTGCCCATGTAGTGGAAGATGGGCTTGCCGTCGAGGCTGAAGCGGCTGGTGGCGTCGGGCATCAGGCCCTTGCCCTGCGTGCCGCGGATGAGCTGGCACAGGTTGGTCTTGCGGCTCAGGCAGAACTTGCACTGGCGGCACTCGGGCGTGTACAGCGGAATGACGTGGTCGCCCTTCTTGAGCGTGGTCACGCCGGGGCCCACGTCGACCACGATGCCCGCGCCTTCATGGCCCAGGATGGCGGGGAAGATGCCTTCGGGGTCGGCGCCCGAGAGCGTGTAGTAGTCGGTGTGGCAGATGCCGGTGGCCTTGATTTCCACCAGCACTTCGCCGAACTTCGGACCTTCGAGGTCCACGGTTTCGATGGTGAGCGGTTCTCCGGATTTCCAGGCGACGGCAGCTTTGGTTTTCATGGTGTTGGGGTTCTTCAGAAAGCGGGAGGGATGAGGATTCTCAGGCAGGGCCAGCAGGGAAGATACCCGACATGCCGATGAACCCCGGCACGTGGCGGAAATTCCAGACCCAGTTTCGCAGTGCGGGAAATTCGTCGAGCGAAATGCCGCCTTCGCCGGCCAGCGCGACGTAGGGAAAGCAGGCCAGGTCGGCAATGGTGGGGTCGCCGGACGAGGCCAGCCAGCGCATGCCCTTGCCGGCTTGCCCGGCATGTTCTGCCCGTTCGGCTTGTCCCGCCTGTTCCGCCTGTTCCGCCAGATGGTCGTCGAGCACGCGGAACACCTCGCGCGCGCCGCGGCGGCAGGCCTCGATGTCCAGGTGGTGGTAGCCCAGCGCGTCGTGCAGCCGCGCGGCCGACGCGGTGCGGGTGATGTCGTCGGCCGTGGCCAGCCACATGGCGACCTGGCCGCGCAGCTTCGGGTCGTCCGGATACCAGCGGCGCTGCGCGTCGTAGCGGCTCGCCAGGTAGACCAGGATGGCCTGCGCATCGCGCAGCACGAAGCCGTCGTCGTCGAGCACCGGCAACTGGCCCAGCGGGTTGACTTTCGCCAGGAAGGCGGGCGACTTGTGTTCGCGGCCCGGAAAGAAATCGACCGGCACCGTCTGGTAGTCGATGCCGAGCCACGCCAGCATCTGCCGCACCTTGAAGCAGTTGCCCGAGAGCGGGTAGTCGTACAGCTTCATCGTCATGCCCCGGTCTCCGTGTGTTTCACGCCGAAGCGCATGCCGCGCTCGCGCAGCCAGCGCCGGTACGTGACCGACGAGGTGTCGCCGCGCGTGGGCGTTTCGGCGCGGCCTTCGAGCGGCATGCGCTTGAAGGCGTGGTTCTCCAGTATGGGTTTGTCCTGCCCGAAGATGGTGTGCTGGAAGGCGATGAGCGCGGCGTCGCTGGAGTCGTCGTCGTAGCAGGCCAGCACCGTGTGGGCGACGACATGCTCGTCGTCCACCGGCTGCAGGAACAGGCCGATGGCGTCGAGCGCGCCCTCGCGAAAGCTCGACTTGTAGAGCATGGCCGAGAAGGGCTGCATCACGCGGTACTTGTAGAGCACCTCGCTGCCGGTGTCGTGCGCGGCCGAGGCGCGCGGCTGCCAGAAGCGGCAGTCGGTGGCCCAGATCTCGCCGGTGGCGGGCTCTATGGCCACCTGGTACCGCGCGACCTCGGTGTGCGGCACCTTGCCAAGGTAGTCGGCGTGCACGAAGGGGAAGTGCGCCATGTCCAGGAAGTTCTCGATCACGCGCAGGCCCGACACCGCCACGCCGAAGCCGCCGCAGTCGATGGTGCGGCGCCCGGGTTCGCTGTATTCGGGAAAGTCGAACAACGCGCGCGCCGGCCGGCCGCTGGGGCAGGCCCAGAGGTAGCCGTAGCGCGATTGCACGGCCAGCGGCTGCGCGCCGACGTGGCAGTGCGGCGTGCCGTCGGCATCGGTCCACAGCCGCACGGTTTCGCCGAGCAGGCGGGTGGTGCGCGGCACCGTGGTGGCGGGCCCGAGAACGAGCCAGTCGTCGAGCATGTTGGGGTCGTCGGTTGCGAAGGGCATGGGCGGGGCTTTCTTTCAGCCGAGGACTTCGATGTCGCCGCGCAGGGTGCGCGCGGCGGTGTGCAGGGTCGCCATGGCGGCGCTGCCGTTGGGCGCGTCGCTCCACAGGTGGACGAAGGTGAGGGCGGGTTGCGCGTCGAGCACCAGCGCGACGGTGTCGACGCCGTCGAGCCGGCCGCGCCAGCCGCCGGAGTCCGCGTTGCTTGCAAAGCCGCGTTGCAGCAGTGCGTCACGCACGGCGGCGGCCGGTGCGCGCACGGTCAGCGTGCGGCAGAAGTGCCAACCGGCGGGCACGGCATCGGCCAATACCGGCGGCGCGGCCGTGTCGGGCGACAGCGCGACCCACAGCATGCCCGCCGCCTCCACAGTGGGGAAGGTTTTCGCGCACACATTGCGCGGCGCCTGCATGACCGGGTGGGCCGGAATGCGCGTGCACTGCCCGCTGCCCGCTTCGTACTCCCAGCCGTGGTACGCGCAGGCCAGCCGGTTCTCGATGACCTGGCCCAGCGTGAAGCGCACGCTGCGGTGCGGGCACCGGTTTTCCCAGGCCTGGGCGCTGCCGTCGGCGGCGCGCCAGAGCGCGAGCTCCTGGCCCTGGGCGAAGCCGGCGACGATGTTGGCGCCGGGGCGCAGGTCGGCGGCGCGGGCAACGGGGTGCCAGGGGTTGGTGTCGTGTGTGTTCATTCGTCGTGGGGGTGCGGAAACTGGCGGGTCTGCAGGGCATTCGTATGACATGCCGGTGATACCGTACCGCTTCCGCCCCACCGAAGAAAGCCACATGAAGAGACGCATCTTTTCATTCCTGAAACGCTCGTCCGCATCCGGTGCGCTGTCCGTACCTGCTGCACGGGCCGCACGAACTGCAAGAGCCGAATGAGCCGCATCGACCTCGCGCTGGTCGAGGCCTTCGTGCTGGTCGCCCAAAGCGGCAGCCTCACCAAGGCCGAAAGCCTCTCGGGCACGTCGAAGGCCACGCTGAGCCGCCAGCTCGTGCGGCTCGAAGAGCTGCTGGGCGCGCAACTGCTGCTGCGCAGCCCGCGCCGCATGGCACTCACCGAGGCCGGCCGCGCCTTCCTGCTGCGCGCCGAAGGCCTGCTCGACGAGGTCACGGGCCGGCTCGAAGCGGCGAGCACCGAGGTCCACGAACTGACGACCGGCGTGTCGGGCCGGCTCTCGCTGCTGTCCGACACGCAGTTCAGCACCTCCTTCGTCTGCCATGTGGTCAAGCTGTTTCTCGCGTCGCACCCCGGCGTGCGCTGCCAGCTCGACGTGGCCAGCGGCTTTCATGCGCCGCGCGTGGACGATGTCGATTGCTACGTGTGCGCCGAGCCGCCCGATGCGCCCAACCTGGTGGCCAAGCTGCTGGGCCGGCTGAACTACGGGCTGTACGCGAGCCCGCAGTACCTGGCGCGCCACGGCACGCCGGGTTCGCCTGAGGAACTGTCGCGGCACCAGTCCATCGTGATGAAGGAGCCTTCGTCGACCCGCGCGCAGGTGTTGCTGGTGTCGGGCGCGTCGAGCTTCGCCTTCGGCCCCGAGCCGGCGTTCGAGACGAACGACCACTGGGTCATGAAGACCTTCTGCATCGACGGCCTGGGCATCGCGCTGCTGCCGGCCTTCTTCGTGCGGCCCGAGGTCGAGCAGGGCGTGCTCGTGCCGGTACTGCCGCAGTGGCAGCCCGAGCCGCGCCGCATCTACTGCGCCTACCAGCGCCAGCGCTACATGGGCCAGAAGCTGCGCGCCTTCGTCGACCTGATGGCGCGCTGCGTGGTGGACATCGACTCTTACAACTACTACGTCGGCTCGTCGGCCGGCAAGCGCCGCCGGACGGCCGCAAGACCATAATTGGCGCCCCCGGCCCCGGCCTTCCACCCACCGTCCACCCGTTCATCATGAAGAAAATCCTCGTCCTCAACGGCCCCAACCTCAACCTGCTCGGCACGCGCGAGCCCGAACAGTACGGACGCGACACGCTGGCCGACGTGGAGCGGCTGTGCAAGGAAACCGGCGCGAAGCACGGCGTGGAAATCGAATGCCGCCAGTCGAACCACGAAGGCGTGCTGATCGACTGGATCCAGGAGGCCGGCCGCGAAGTGGCGGCGGGCAACATGCTGGGCGTGGTGATGAACCCGGGCGCCTACACCCACACCTCCATCGCGCTGCACGACGCCATCAAGGGCGCGAGCGTGCCGGTGATCGAGCTGCACATCTCCAACGTGCACGCGCGCGAGGAGTTTCGCCACCACTCGTACATCTCGCCCGCGGCGCGCGGCATCATCGTGGGGCTGGGCGTGAAGGGCTACACCCTCGCCATCGCGGCGCTGGTGCCCTGATGCCTTTGACGGCTCGCTAGCCTCGCAGGTCTCTTTAGTACTGCTGCTTGGGCGCCGTGGCTTTCCAGCTGCGGCTCACTCGCCCGGCGTTGTCGATGCTCTCCAGGTGCACGTCGAAGCCCCAGAGCCGCGCGACGTGCTTCAGCACTTCTTCGGCGCCGTCGTGCAGCGGCAGGTTGTTGCGCTGCGTGTGGCGCAGCGTGAGCGAACGGTCGCCGCGCGTGGCCACGTTCCACACCTGGATGTCGGGTTCGCGGCTGCTGATGTCGTACTGCCGTGACAGCGATTCGCGCAGCGCCTGGTAGCCGCTGTCGTCGTGGATGGCCGACACCTGCAGCTCCGACTCGCTCTGGAAATCGCGGATGGCGAACAGCCTGAAGTCGCGCATGGTCTTGGGGCTCAGGAACTGGCCGATGAAGCTCTCGTCCTTGAAGTTGCGCATGGCGTAGTCCAGCGTCTTCAGCCAGTCGGAGCCAGCGAAGTCGGGGAACCAGCGGCGGTCTTCGTCGGTGGGCTTCTCGCAGATGCGGCGCAGCTCGGTGAACATCGCGAAGCCCAGCGCATAGGGGTTGATGCCGCTGTAGGCGCGGTGCCCCACGGGCGGCTGGTAGATCACGCCGGTGTGCGAGCTCAGCCACTCCATCATGAAACCGTCGGCCAGCTGCCCGCGGTCGTACATGGTGTTGAGCAGCGTGTAGTGCCAGAAGGTGGCCCAGCCTTCGTTCATGACCTGCGTCTGGCGCTGCGGGTAGAAATACTGCGCGATCTTGCGCACGATGCGCACCACCTCGCGCTGCCACGGCTCGAGCAGCGCGGCGTTCTTCTCGATGAAGTACAGCAGGTTTTCCTGCGGCTCCGACGGAAAGCGGCGCGCGGCATCGGATTCGGCCGCCTGCTCGCTGCGCCGCGGCAGCGTGCGCCACAGGTCGTTCACCTGCTGCTGCATGTGGCGCTCGCGCTCGGCGCGCTGCGCGCTTTCCTGCGCCAGCGAGCGCTTTTGCGGGCGGCGGTAGCGGTCCACGCCGTAGTTCATCAGCGCGTGGCAGGAGTCGAGCAACTCCTCGACCGCGTCGAGCCCGTGGCGCTCCTCGCACTCGGCGATGTAGTGCCGCGCATAGACCAGGTAGTCGATGATCGACGACGCATCGGTCCACATGCGAAACAGGTAGTTGCCCTTGAAGAAGCTGTTGTGCCCGTAGGCTGCATGCGCGATCACCAGGGCCTGCATGGCCATGGTGTTTTCTTCCATGAGGTAGGCAATGCACGGATCGGAGTTGATGACGATCTCGTACGCCAGCCCCATGTGGCCGCGCTTGTAGTTCTTCTCGGTGGAGATGAACTGCTTGCCGTAAGACCAGTGCCTGTAGATCATGGGCATGCCCACGCTGGCGTAGGCGTCCATCATCTGCTCGGCGGTGATCACCTCGAGCTGGTTGGGGTACACGTCCAGTCCGTAGCCGCGCGCGGTCTTCGCGATCTCGGCGTGGTAGGTCTCGATGAGGTCGAAGGTCCAGTCCGACGGGCTGGGCAGCCGCTCCAGCCGGGGCAGGGTGGAGGCGGGCGGGGGCGCGCGAAGAACCTTGGCCGTGGTGGCCGTGGTGCCTGAAATGACGGAGCTCATGACGTGACCCCTTCCTTCTTGAACAGGTCGCGGAAAACCGGATAGATGTCCTGCGCGTCCGACACCTTGCGCATCGCGAAGTTGGGCTGCACGCCCTCGAGCTGCGCGTACTCCTGCCACAGGTTCTGCTCGGTCTCGGCCACCTGCACGTAGGCGTAGTAGCGCACCATGGGGAGGATGTCGTTGACCAGCAGCTCGCGGCAGCGCCCGCTGTCCTGGTGCCAGTTGTCGCCGTCGCTGGCCTGCGCGCCGTACACGTTCCATTCGCCGCTGGGGTAGCGCGCCTTGATGATCTCGTCCATCAGCACCAGCGCGCTGGACACCACGGTGCCGCCGGTCTCGGTGGCGTGGAAGAACTCTTCCTCGGTCACTTCCTGCGCCTGCGTGTGGTGGCGCAGGAACACCAGCTCGATGGTCTCGTAGTGCCGCGTGAGAAACATGTACAGCAGCATGAAGAAGCGCTTGGCCATGTCCTTGCGCGCCTCGTCCATGGAGCCCGAGACGTCCATCAGGCAGAACATGACGGCCTTGGCGCTGGGCACCGGCGTCTTCACGCGGTTGCGGTAGCGCAGGTCGATGGGGTCGATGTAGGGCACGTGCCGCATGGTGCGGCGCAGCTCCGCGATGCGCTCCTCGGTCTCGCGGATCTCGGTCTGGATGAAGGCCTGCGCCGCCTGCGGATGCTGCTGCAGGTGGAGCAGGTGCGCCTCCAGCCGCTTGAGCTCCCTGCGCGGCTCGCCGCCCAGCGCGATGCGCCGGGCCAGCGCGCCGCGCATGGAGCGCACCACGTGCAGGTTGTTGGGCGAGCCGTCGCTGGTGAAGCCGGCGCGGTGGCTCTTCCACTCGGGCACGTCGGCGATCTGCGTGCGAATGAGGTGCGGCAGTGCCAGGTCGTCGAAGAACACGCGCATGAATTCTTCGCGCGTGAGGCGGAAGACGAAGTCGTCCTCGCCCTCGCCGCTGTCGCTCGCCTCGCCGCTGCCCGAGCCGCCGCCACCCCCGCCTTCGGGGCGCTTGATGCGGTCGCCCTTCAGGTACTCCTGGTTGCCCGGGTGCACGTACTCGCGGTCGCCGCCACGGGCATGGCCGAACACGGGTTCGGACACATCGTGGCGCGGCAGGGTCACGTCTTCGCCTTGCTCCAGCTCGCGGATGTTGCGCCCGCTCACCGCGCGCCGCACCGCCTCCTGGATCTGCCCCTTGTAGCGCCGGAGAAAGCGCTCGCGGTTGCCAATGGACTTGTTCTTGCCCGAAAGCCGGCGGTCGATGATCTGCTGCAGGATGGCCACGGTGTCTGCTCCCTTAGTGACTTATCAGGCCGCGTTCCTTCGTGAAACGCCGCGGAACCGGCTTTGCCGGGCCGCTGGCGTTGCCCCCTGCAAGGGGGTTGGAGAAGCGACACGAAGTGCGCGAAGCCTGGGGGTGTGCCATATCACGAACTCTTGCGCACCCGCAGGTACCACTCGCAGAGCAGGCGCACCTGCTTGGCGGTGTAGCCCTTCTCGACCATGCGCGTGACGAAGTCCTCGTGCTTCTTCTGCTCGTCGGCGCTGCTCTTGGTGTTGAAGCTGATCACGGGCAGCAGCTCTTCGGTGTTGGAGAACATCTTCTTCTCGATCACCGAGCGCAGCTTCTCGTAGCTGGTCCAGGCCGGGTTGCGCCCGCTGTTGCCGGCACGCGCCCGCAACACGAAGTTGACGATCTCGTTGCGGAAGTCCTTCGGGTTGCCGATGCCCGCGGGCCGCTCGATCTTCTCGAGCTCGCCGTTGAGCGACGCGCGGTCGAACACCTCGCCGGTGTCCACGTCGCGGAACTCCTGGTCCTGGATCCAGTAGTCGGCGTAGGTCACGTAGCGGTCGAAGATGTTCTGGCCGTACTCGCTGTAGCTCTCCAGGTAGGCGGTCTGGATCTCCTTGCCGATGAACTCGGCGTAGCGCGGCGCCAGCAGCTCCTTGATGTAGCTGATGTACTTCTGCTCGACCTCGGGGGCGAACTGCTCGCGCTCGATCTGCTGTTCGAGCACGTACATCAGGTGCACCGGGTTCGCGGCCACTTCGGAGCTGTCGAAGTTGAAGACCTTCGAGATGATCTTGAACGCGAAACGGGTCGAAACACCGCTCATGCCCTCGTCGACGCCCGCGTAGTCGCGGTACTCCTGGATCGACTTGGCCTTGGGGTCGGTGTCCTTCAGGCTCTCGCCGTCGTACACCTGCATCTTGCTGAAGGTGCTGGAGTTCTCCGGCTCCTTCAGCCGCGTGAGCACCGAGAGCTGGGCCATCATGCGCAGCGTGCCGGGGGCGCAGGGCGCCTGGGCCAGCGACGAGTTGCGCACCAGCTTCTCGTAGATCTTGATTTCTTCCGAGGCGCGCAGGCAGTAGGGCACCTTCACGATGTAGATCCGGTCGAGGAAAGCCTCGTTGTTCTTGTTGTTGCGGAAGGCCTTCCACTCGCTCTCGTTGCTGTGCGCCAGCACGATGCCGTCGAAGGGGATGGCACCGAAGCCTTCGGTGCCCTTGAAGTTGCCTTCCTGCGTGGCCGTGAGCAGGGGGTGCAGCACCTTGATGGGCGCCTTGAACATTTCCACGAACTCCAGCAGCCCCTGGTTGGCCAGGCACAGGCCGCCGGAGTAGGCGTAGGCGTCGGGGTCGTCCTGGGCGTAGGTTTCGAGCTTGCGGATGTCGACCTTGCCGACCAGCGAGGAGATGTCCTGGTTGTTCTCGTCGCCCGGCTCGGTCTTGGCCACCGCGATCTGGCGCAGCACCGACGGGAAGCGCTTGACGATCTTGAACTGGCGGATGTCGCCGCCGTACTCCTCCAGGCGCTTGACCGCCCAGGGCGAGAGAATTCGGTTCAGGTAGCGGCGCGGGATGCCGTATTCCTTTTCAAGGATCTCGCCGTCTTCGGTCGTGTCGAACAGCCCGAGGGGCGATTCATTGACCGGCGAGCCCTGGATGGCGTAGAAAGGAACGTGCTCCATGAGCTGCTTGAGCCGCTCGGCGATCGAACTCTTGCCGCCACCCACCGGGCCCAGCAGGTAAAGGATTTGCTTCTTTTCTTCCAGCCCCTGCGCGGCGTGGCGGAAATAGGACACCACCTGTTCTATGGCTTCTTCCATGCCATAGAACTCCTTGAACGCCGGATAGATCTTGATGACCTTGTTGGCGAAGATCCGCGAAAGACGGGGGTCGTTGCGGGTATCCACCAGTTCGGGTTCGCCAATGGCCTTGAGCATGCGCTCGGAGGCGGTGGCATACGCCGTGGGGTCGCGCTTGCAGGTGTCCAGGTAGTCCTGCAGCGAGATGACTTCCTCGCGGGTGCGCTCGTAGCGGGCGGCAAAGTTGCTGATCACATCCATGGTCACGCCTCCATCAAGTCAATGGGCTTTTGGCCCGATAGCGTGCAGCAAAGGCGATGCGCAACATTTAAAGGTTGTGCCTGCCCGTGGCTGCATGCCGCGGAAAACTCCCCTTACACAATCTGCTTAACAACCAGCATAAAGCAAAGATTGAACCTGGCAAATCATTTGTTAAATCAGAACCCCATCGCCGAGTAAAGTTCCTCGAAAAATGCGGAACGGATTTTCAAATTTCGGCTAAATTCAAAAGCTCGCTTTCTTAATTCTCCCCGGGTGAAACACCTATGACGAATGGCCATCGTCCATATTCCTGTTTTCTCCGGTAAAGCACCGCCTATTGAGCCTCGGGGCTCAATAAAACGGGGCGTCTTCCTCAATAACGCGCGATCTGCCGTTTGGTTTATTGCTCGTTGAAAAAAATATAAAAGCAATCCTCGCGCCACTTCTGCATGAGCGGCTTTCGCTTGTACGCGTGGGAACGCGACGCGGATGCGGGTCGGCGTGGTCCGAGGCGGTGCGGCAAACGCCGTGCTGGTGCCGTGCGCCGGCTTCTTGCGGCTCGATGCACCACGTTGAAGCAACGGACATGAAAAAGGGCCGCGGAGCGGCCCTGAGGGGAGGAGGGTGCGGTCACCCGAGATGAGGTCTCAGGTGTTACATGCCGCAGGAGAAGTGGCGTTCAATGCAGCACCGGGGTGCCGCAAAGCATGGAAAGCAGCGCGTTCGCCCTGCTGCTGCACGCCTTTGGTGCTGGCGGGCCTCCAAGCCCGCCGCGCACCGACTCAGCTGAAGAATTCCTTCGCTTTGTCGAACCAGCCCTTGTCGGTCGGGCTGTGCTTTTCGCCGCCCTTCTTCAGCGACTCGTCCAGCTCCTTGAGCACCTTGCGCTGGTGCTCAGTGAGCTTCACCGGCGTTTCCACGCGCACGTGGCAGTACAGGTCGCCCGGGTAGCTGGAGTTCACGCCCTTGATGCCCTTGCCGCGCAGGCGGAACTGCTTGCCGCTTTGCGTGCCCTCGGGAATGTCGATGGCCGCCGCGCCCTTGAGCGTGGGCACGTTGATCTCGCCGCCCAGCGCCGCCGTGGTCATGCTCACGGGCACCACGCAGTGCAGGTTGTCGCCATCGCGCTCGAAGATGTCGTGTTTCTTCAGCCGGATCTCGATGTACAGGTCGCCCGGCGGGCCGCCGTTCACGCCCGGCTCGCCGCTGCCGGTGACGCGCATGCGCTGGCCGTCGTCGATGCCGGCGCGAATCTTCACTTCGAGCGTCTTGTTGCGCTTGATCTTGCCCTGGCCATGGCACACGGTGCAGGGCTCGGGAATGATCTTGCCGCTGCCGTGGCAGGTGGGGCAGGTCTGCTGCACGCTGAAGAAGCCCTGGCGCATCTGCACCGCGCCCGCGCCGTGGCAGGTGGTGCAGGTGATGGGCTTGGTGCCGGGCTTGGCGCCCGAGCCGTGGCAGGTGTCGCACTCGTCCCAGGTGGGAATGCGGATCTCGGTGGTCTTGCCCTCGGCGGCTTCCTCCAGCGTGATTTCCATCGCGTAGCTCAGGTCGCTGCCGCGGAACACCTGGCGGCCGCTGCTGGTGCGCCCGCCCCGGCCACCACCGCCGCCGAACACGTCGCCGAAGATGTCGCCGAAGGCTTCCGCGAAGCCGCCGAAGCCTTCCGCGCCCGGGCCGCCGCGCATGTTGGGGTCGACGCCGGCATGGCCGTACTGGTCGTAGGCCGCGCGCTTCTGCCCGTCGGACAGCATTTCGTAGGCTTCCTTCACCTCCTTGAACTTGGCCTCGGCGTCCTTGCTGGTGTCGCCGTGGTTGCGGTCGGGGTGGTGCTTCATCGCGAGCTTGCGATAAGCCTTCTTGATTTCTTCCTCGCTCGCGTTCTTGGGGACGCCGAGGGTTTCGTAATAGTCGCGTTTGGTGGCCATGGCAGGTCGCTCAACAGGTCAGGGAAGCAGCAGGAAAAACGGATAACTCGGAAGCAAGAAAGGCTGGAGCACCTTTTCAGGTGTTCCAGCCTCGTGCAAGCGGCTGAAGATCAGCCCTTCTTGACTTCCTTGACTTCGGCGTCGACCACGTTGTCGTCGGCCTGCGCATGCGCAGCAGCTTCCGCGCCAGCCGGGCCGCTGGCGGCCGAGGCGCCGGCCGCGGCCTGCGATTCGGCATACATCTTCTCGCCGAGCTTCTGGCTGGCCGTCATCAGCGTGTTGGTCTTGTCCTCGATGGCGGACTTGTCTTCACCCTTGAGGGCTTCTTCCAGGTCCTTGATCGCGGCTTCGATGGCGTCCTTTTCAGCGGCTTCCAGGCTGGCACCGTGCTCGCCCAGCGACTTCTTCACGCTGTGCACCATGGCTTCGCCCTGGTTGCGGGCCTGCACGATCTCGAGCTTCTTCTTGTCGTCTTCGGCATTGAGCTCGGCGTCCTTCACCATCTTCTGGATCTCGTCTTCGGAGAGGCCCGAGTTCGCCTTGATGGTGATCTTGTTTTCCTTGCCCGTGCCCTTGTCCTTGGCGCCCACGTGCAGGATGCCGTTGGCGTCGATGTCGAAGCTCACTTCGATCTGCGGCGTGCCGCGCGATGCCGGCGGAATGCCTTCGAGGTTGAACTCGCCCAGCGCCTTGTTGCCCGAGGCGATGTCGCGTTCGCCCTGGAACACCTTGATGGTCACGGCCGGCTGGTTGTCTTCGGCGGTCGAGAAGGTCTGCGCGAACTTCGTCGGGATCGTGGTGTTCTTCGTGATCATCTTGGTCATCACGCCGCCCATGGTCTCGATGCCCAGCGACAGCGGGGTCACGTCCAGCAGCAGCACGTCCTTGCGGTCGCCAGAGAGCACCTGCCCTTGAATGGCGGCGCCGACGGCCACGGCTTCGTCGGGGTTCACGTCCTTGCGCGGCTCCTTGCCGAAGAAGGCCTTCACCTTTTCCTGCACCTTGGGCATGCGGGTCATGCCGCCGACCAGGATCACGTCGTTGATGTCGCTCACGCTGATGCCGGCGTCCTTGATGGCCAGGCGGCAGGGGGCGATGGTGCGCTCGACCAGCTCGTCGACCAGGCTTTCCAGCTTGGCGCGGGTGAGCTTGATGTTCAGGTGCTTCGGACCCGACGCATCGGCCGTGATGTACGGCAGGTTGATGTCGGTCTGCGCGCTGTTCGACAGCTCGATCTTGGCCTTTTCAGCGGCTTCCTTCAGGCGTTGCAGGGCCAGCACGTCCTTGCTCAGGTCGACGCCTTGTTCCTTTTTGAACTCGGCAATGATGTAGTCGATGATGCGCTGGTCGAAGTCTTCGCCGCCCAGGAAGGTGTCGCCGTTGGTCGACAGCACTTCGAACTGCTTCTCGCCGTCCACGTCGGCAATTTCGATGATCGACACGTCGAAGGTGCCGCCACCCAGGTCATACACGGCGATCTTGCGGTCGGCCTTGTCCTGCTTGTCCAGGCCGAAGGCCAGGGCCGCGGCGGTGGGCTCGTTGATGATGCGCTTGACGTCGAGGCCCGCAATGCGGCCGGCGTCCTTGGTGGCCTGGCGCTGGGCGTCGTTGAAGTAGGCCGGCACCGTGATCACGGCTTCGGTCACGGTTTCGCCGAGGTAGTCTTCGGCGGTCTTCTTCATCTTGCGCAGGATGTCGGCGCTGACCTGTTGCGGGGCCATCTTCTTGCCGCGCACTTCGACCCATGCGTCGCCGTTGTCGGCCTTGGCGATGGTATAGGGCATCAGGTCGATGTCCTTCTGCACTTCCTTTTCGCCGAACTTGCGCCCGATCAGGCGCTTGATCGCGTAGAGCGTGTTCTTCGGGTTGGTAACGGCCTGGCGCTTGGCCGAGGCACCGACCAGCACTTCACCGTCTTCCTGGTACGCGACGATCGACGGCGTGGTGCGGGCACCTTCCGAGTTCTCGATCACACGCGTGGTGTTGCCTTCCATGATCGACACGCACGAGTTGGTGGTGCCGAGGTCGATGCCGATGATCTTTGCCATGTTCTGTACTCCTGAAAGCCTGAAAAATATGTTGTTATGAACTTGTGGATAACCCGTCGCGATTCAAGTGGACGATGCGGGGATTTCCTGTGGGAATCTTGTGTGCGCGGTTCGCGTCTTTGCGTGATTACTTGGGTGCGCTGACCGTCACCAGCGCCGGGCGCAGCACGCGCTCGTTGATGGTGTAGCCCTTCTGGAGCACGGTGACCACGGTGTTGGGTTCCTGGTCGGCGGGCACCACCGAGATGGCCTGGTGCTGGTGCGGGTCGAACTTGGTGCCGGCGGCGGGCGCCACTTCGATCACCTTGTTGCGTTCGAGCGCGCTCTTCAGCTGGCGCAGCGTGGCTTCGGCGCCTTCGCGGATCTGCTCGGGAGTGGCGTCCTTGATGGCCAGGCCGGCTTCCAGGCTGTCGGTCACGGGCAGCAGGCTTTCGGCGAAGGCCTCGACGGCAAACTTGCGGGCCTTGGTAATCTCGTCGTCGGCGCGGCGGCGGGCGTTCTGCACGTCGGCCTGGGCGCGCAGGTACTGGTCGGCGAGTTCGGTGTTCTTGGCCTGCAGGGCAGCCAGTTCGCCTTGGGCCTGTGCCAGGGCGGCGAGGGCATCGGCTTCGTTGGCGGCTTGCGCGGCCTCCAGTTCTTCGGGGCTGGGCTCGCCTTGCAGCATTTGCGAATTCTGTGCGGATTGTTGCGGGTCAGTCATTTTTCAAAGAACCGGCGTGAGCCGGAAAAACAAACGATAGCCAGCCACTTGGGGCTGGCCCAGGGCATTTCAAGCGAAGAAATGCGCTGAAAAGGCCCGTTTCAGGGCCGGTTGGACATGAAAAAGGCCCGGAATCGGGCCTTTCAAGCCGTTTTGCGCAAACTCAGTGTGCGTCGAGCAGCTCGACGTCGAACTTCAGCGTGGCGTTCGGGGGAATCACGCCGCCGGCGCCGCGGGCGCCATAGCCCAGGGCCGCGGGGATGATCAGGGTGCGCTTGCCGCCGATCTTCATGCCGGCCACGCCTTCGTCCCAGCCCTTGATGACCTGGCCGGCGCCCAGCGAGAACGCGAACGGGTCGTTGCGGTCGCGGCTGGAGTCGAACTTGGCGCCTTGCACGCCGTCGTTGTAGAGCCAGCCGGTGTAGTGCACATGCACGTGCTGGCCGGCCTTGGCTTCGGAACCGGTGCCGACTTCGGTGTCTTCGTATTGCAGGCCGGAGGGGGTGGTAGGCATGGGAAACGCTCCTTGCGTCGATGGGTGTGAAATTGAATCGAAGGCGCGGAGTTTACCGAGGCCGGGCGGCGCCGGCCTGTCGTCGGTCAGCGGGTGCCGGTGTCGTCGGCGGGCGGCGCGGGTGTGGGAGCAGGCGCCGCCGTGGTGGCGGGGGGCTCGGTTGCGGCCGGCGCGGTTGGCGCATTGGTCCCGGGGGCTGTAGCTGGCGCAGCGGCCGTAGCTGCTGGAACGACCGGCGCCGCCGCCTTCTTGAGCTGCCCCAGCTGCCACTTGCCGGCGAAGGCCTGCAGGTCCGACAGCCGCTTGAGCAGGTCTTGCCCGCTGAGCGTGAGGCTGTAGCCGTCGCTGCCGTGGCCGACGATGCCGGCCTCGCGCAGTTCCTTGATGCGGGTGTTCAGCGTGTTGGGAGTGATGCCGCCCACGCTGTCCTGCAGCAGGCGAAAGGTCTGGGCATGGCCGTCGCGCAGGGCCCAGAGCACGCGCAGCGCGTAGCGGGCTTCGAGCAGGGCGAGCAGCTGGCTGACGGCAGCGTTTTCCTTGGTACTCATCGACATCATCTCCTCGAAGCTGGGCGAGCCACCGGGCCTCGCGTTCTTGTGGTTGGGGCTGGACCGTTTCTGACCGTCCAGGGCCGTCTCGTCGGCCGGCGACTATATCGCAAAGGAAGAGGATGCTACTAGTTTTATAGCTGTCGGCGCATGCTGCATGCGGGTTGTGAGACAAAGCCTCACAAATTGGTGTCACAAAACGGTGTCACGAACGGCGTGATGAACCGCACTTGCAGACCGGTCAAACGCCGGCATAGTTGGCCATGGCCTCGCCCAGGCGGATCGCGCGGCCCGGCGACCATTCCGGGTTGAACGCCACGGGCGGCTTGGGGAACAGCATGACGACGGTGGAACCGAGCAAGAAACGGCCCATCTCGTCGCCCTTGCGGATGTCGATCTGCTGGTCGTTGTAGCTCCACTCGCGCAGCTCGCCCACGCGCGGCGGGTTCACCACGCCGTGCCACACCGTGGCCATGCTGCCCACGATGGTGGCGCCCACCAGCACCAGCACGAAGGGGCCCTGCGCCGACTCGAACACGCACACCACGCGCTCGTTGCGGGCGAACAGGCCGGGCACGCCGCGCGCCGTGGTCGGGTTCACCGAGAACAGGTCGCCCGGCACGTGGATCATGCGCACCAGCCGCCCGTCGCAGGGCATGTGGATGCGGTGGTAGTCCTTGGGGCTCAGGTACAGCGTGGCGAAGCTGCCGTGCGCGAACTTGGCGGCCAGCGTGGCGTCGCCGCCCACCAGCGCCGTGGTCGTGTAGTTGTGGCCCTTGGCCTGGAAGATCTGGTCGCCCTCGATGGGGCCGAACTGGCTGATCGCGCCGTCCACCGGGCACACCAGGTCGGCCTGCGCCAGCGGGCGGGCGCCGGGCTTGAGCGCGCGCGTGAAGAACTGGTTGAAGCTCTTGTAGTACTCGACGTCCGACTCCAGCGCCTCGCCCATGTTCACGTCGTACTTGGCCACGAAGCGCCGGATGATCCACGTCGTGACAGCCCCCCGCTCCTTGCCCGCGACCCAGCCGGCGAAATTGGTCAGTGCCTGTTTCGGGAACAGGTATTGGGGCAGTACGGCGGAGCGGTCGGACACGTGGGGAGGGCCTGGAATTGGAATTGGAATCGGGGTCGGGAGGGGCATTCTATAAAGCGCTCCCGCGCCGGGGCGTAGGAAGCTTCCCTTGGTTTCCCGGCCCCGCCGCCGCTTCGGGCGCGCCGCGCGCCCGAAGCTAGTCGGCCTTGATGCCCGCCGCCTTGATCACCTGCGCCCACTTGTCCACCTCGGTCTTCTGGAACGCGGCGATCTGCGTGGTGCTCAGGTCGGTCGGCTCCATGCCGAAGCCCTTGAGCTTGTCCTGCATCTCGGGCGTCGCCAGGATCTTGCGGATCTCGGTGTGCAGCTTGTCGACCACCGGCGCCGGCGTGCCCGCGGGCACGAAGATGGCCTGCCACGACACCACCTCGAAGTCCTGCAGCCCCGGCACGCCCGACTCGGCCACCGTGGGCACGTCGGGCATCGAGGCCAGGCGCTTCGACGACGTGACCGCAATGGCGCGCAGCTTGCCGCTCTGGATGTGCGGGCCCGCCACCACGGTGGTGTCGAACATCATGTCGACCTGCCCGCCGATCGCGTCCTGGATGGCCGGGCCGCTGCCCTTGTAGGGAATGTGCGTGAACTTCACGCCCGACTTGAAGGCCAGCAGCTCCAGCGCCAGGTGCTGCGAGGTGCCCGTGCCCGCCGAGGCCGACGAGAGCCCGCCGGGCTTGGCCTTGCTGGCCGCGATCACGTCCTTCAGCGTCTTGTAGGGGCTCGACTGGCTCACCACCAGCACCACCGGGTTGGTGCCGATGAGCGTTACCGGGGCAAACGACTTGATCGGGTCGTAGCCGATCTTCGGGTACAGGCTCACGTTGATGGCGTGCGAGCTGATGGTGCCGCCCACCAGCGTGAAGCCGTCCGGCGCGGCGCGCGCGCCCACCTCGGAGCCCACGCTGCCGCCGGCGCCGCCCTTGTTGTCGATGATCACGCTGGTGCCCAGCACCGGGCCCAGCTTCTGCGCGATGAGGCGGCCCAGCACGTCGGTGGTGCCGCCGGCCGGAAAGGGCACGAGGTAAGTGATGGCCTTGCCCGTGGGCCAGCTGTTGCTGCCCTGCGCGAAGGCGGCGGGAAGCCCGGCGGCGAACGCGGAGCCGAGCGAGGCGCCGAGGGCGGTGCGAATGAGGGTGCGGCGTTGCATGTCAATGTCTCCTTATGGTTTTGGGTGGTGGCGCCGTGCGGGTTGGGTGCAGCCCCGTCACGGCACGTCGACGATCTCGATCCAGTTCGGGTTCTTGCCCACGTCCAGGTGCTGCGGCTTGCCCAGCGCGCCGGTGTCGGGGTCGATGGCATACAGAGAGATGCCGTTCGATTCCTGCCCCGCGGCAATCAGGTAGCGCCCGCTCGCGTCGATGGCGAAACCGCGCGGCCCCTTCTCGGTCGGCGTGAAGCCCAGCGGCTGCAGCTGCCCCGTTGTGCCATCGACCTTGAACGCCGACAGCGTGCTCGACGTGCGCTCCGACGCATACAGGTAGCGCCCGTCGGGCGTCAGGTGCAGGTCGGCGGCCCAGGGCTTGCCGGTGAAGCCGGCGGGCAGCGTGGTGGTGCTCTGCGCGAGCTTCAGCGTGCCGCGCGCGGCGTCCCAGGCGTACACGTGCAGCCCCGCGTCGAGCTCGTCGAGCAGGTAGACGTAGCGCTGCGCCTTGTCCCACACGAAGTGGCGCGGGCCCGACTTGGCGGCGGTGGCGGTCAGCGGCGGATCGTTGGGCGACAGCAGCCCCTTCTGCGCGTCGAAGCGCCAGCTGGAGACGTTGTCCGCGCCCAGGCTGGTCGCGAGCACGAACCGGTTGCTGGCGTCCGCGTGAATGGCGTGCGCGTTCGGCCCGGTCTGGATCAGCTGGTGGATGGGGCCGACCGTGCCGTCCTTGCCCACCGCGTTCACCGTGATCTTCCCGCCCTGGTACGAGGCCGCGAACAGCCACTGGCCGCTCGCGTCCAGGTCGATGTTGGCCATGCTGTCGGCCAGCGGCGCCTCGCCGAGCTTCTGCAGCGTGCCGCTGGCGCCGTCGATGGACAGCGCCGTCACGCGAAACGGCTGCGAGCGCAGCGCGGCGTACAGCACGCGCTTGTCGCGGCTCACCACCATCGGCATCACCGTGCCGCCGACGTTCAGCGTCTGCACGGGCTTGAGCGACCCTTGCGCGCGGTCGAGCTCCAGCACCGAGATCTCCTGGCTGTCCGCGTTCGACACGTACACCCAGGTTGCGGCGAGCGCCGGGGCCGGCGCGGCCGCGGCCAGCCACAGCAGCGATGCGATGGTCGTCTTCATCGCTGCGCCGCTCAGGGCTTGATGCCCAGCTTGGTGATCAGCGCCTTGAAGTAGTCGTTGTCCTTGGCCAGCGTTTCCTTGAAGGCGGCGCCGTCGGTGTACACGTAGCCCAGGTTCTGCTTGTCCATCACCTCGCGCAGCAGCGGCTCCTTGGCCGTCTTGGCGGCGATGTCGCGCAGCTTGGCCATCACTTCGGGCGGCGTGTTCTTCGGCGCGCCGAGGCCGCGCCAGGTGCCGATGGAAATGTCGATGCCGCGCTCCTTGGCGGTGGGCACCTTGTCGAAGGCGGCCATGCGCTTGTCGGCCATCAGCACCAGCATCTTCAGCTTGCCGGCCTGCACGTAGGTCGACACCTCGGCCGGGCTCACGGCCACCGCGTCGACGTGCCCGCCGAGCAGCGCCAGCACGGCCGGGCCGGCGCCCTGGAACGGAATGTGGTTGAACTTGGCGCCGGTCTTGTCTTCGAGCGCCGAGGCCGCCAGGTGCCAGATCGAGCCGGTGCCCGAGTTGCCCACGCCCATTTCGCCGGGCTTCTTCTTGGCCGCGGCCAGGAATTCCTCGATGGTGTTGTAGGGCGAGTCGGCCTTCACCGTGATGGCGGCCGGGTCGGCGTTGAGCTGCGCGATCGGCTGGAAGTCGTCGTAGTTGAACTTGGCCAGGCCCAGGTGCGGCAGCGTGAGCAGCTCCACCGTGAGCACCGCCAGCTTGTAGCCGTCGGGGCGCGAATGGATCACCTCGTTCCAGCCGATGGCGCCGCCCGCGCCGGGGCGGTTCACGATGACGATGCTTTCCGACATGTGCTTGCGGCTCGCGTCGGCGAAGGCGCGGGCCAGCGCATCGGTGCCGCCGCCGGGCTGGTAGGGCACGATCAGCTCGACCGTGTGGTTCGGGTAGTCGTTGCCGGCGGCCTGGGCGGCTGGTGCCGCGAGGCCGAAGGCGATGCAGGCCGCGCCGGTGAGGGCCGCGAACTTGCGCAGGAATTTCGTCGTCATCTTCGTTGTCTCCGTTGTTGATCTTTGAAAGCTGAAAAGTGAAAGCAGGGGAGCGCGCTCGGAGCGTGGCTCAGGGCGCGGCTCAGGGCATGTACTGCCCGCCGTTCACCTCGAGCACCTGCCCGGTGACGTAGCCCGAGAGCTGCTCCGAAGCCAGGTACAGGAAGGCGCCCACGCACTCCTCGGCCGTGCCGAGGCGCCCCATCGGGATGCCGGCGCGAAAGTTCTCCAGCATCGCGGGCGTCGAGAAGCGGTCCTGGAACGGCGTCTGGATGACGCCCGGCGCCACCGCGTTCACGCGGATGCGGTCGCCCACCAGCTCCTTGGCCAGCCCGTGCGTGGCCGTGCTCACGAAGCCCTTGGCGCCCGCGTACAGGTAGGCCGCGGGCCCGCCGCCGGTGCGTGCGGCCACCGAGGTCACGTTGATGATGTTGCCGCCGCCCTGCGCGCGCATCAGCGGCACCACCTCGCGGCAGCAGGCGAGTACCGAGCGTGCGTTGATGTGCATCACCTCGTCGAACAGCGCGTCGTCGAACTCGGCGATGGGCACGCGCTTGACCAGGCTGCCGGCGTTGTTCACCAGCACGTCGATGCGGCCGAACTCGTCCACCACCTGCTTCACGCAGTCGCGGATGGCGCCCGTGTCGCGCACGTCGGCCTTCACGGCCACGGCGGCGCCGCCGGCCGCGCGGATGGTCTCGACCACCTCGTTGGCCTCGGCGACCGAGCTGTTGTAGTGCACCGCCACGCGCATGCCGCGCGCGGCGAAGGCGATGGCCACCGCCGCGCCGATGCCGGTGCTGGCGCCGGTGACGAGGGCCACCTTGTCCTTGAGGTCTTCCATTTGCGTGCTCCGTGTGTGGTGTGTGTTCTGCAGGGAATGGGTTCAGGTGACCGGCGCCGGGTTGAACAGCACCAGCGCGTTGTGCAGCTTCCAGTGCTCGGCCCAGGTCTTCTTGCGGCCGCTGGCCACGTCGAGCATCAGGTGGAACATTTCCCAGCCGATGTCCTCGATGCTGGCCTCGCCGTCGGCGATGCGGCCCGCGTTCACGTCCATCAGGTCGTGCCAGCGGCGCGCCAGGTCGCTGCGCGTGGCCACCTTGATGACCGGCACCTCGGCCAGCCCGTAGGGCGTGCCGCGGCCGGTGGTGAACACGTGCAGGTTGATGCCCGCGGCCAGCTGCAGCGTGCCGCAGATGAAGTCGCTGGCCGGCGTGGCCGCGTAGACGAGGCCCTTCTGCGCCACCTTCTCGCCGGGCGCCAGCACGCCGGTGATGGGCGCCGAGCCCGACTTGACGATGGAGCCCATCGCCTTCTCGACGATGTTCGACAGCCCGCCCTTCTTGTTGCCCGGCGTGGTGTTGGCGCTGCGGTCGACGCGGCCCTTTTCCAGGTAGGCGTCGTACCAGGCCATCTCGCGGATCATGGCGGCCGCCACCTCGGGCGTGGCCGCGCGCGAGGTGAGCTGGTCGATGCCGTCGCGCACCTCGGTCACTTCCGAGAACATCACCGTGGCGCCCGCGCGCACCAGCAGGTCGGTGCAGAAGCCCACGGCCGGGTTGGCGGTCACGCCCGAGAAGGCGTCGCTGCCGCCGCACTGCACGCCCACCACCAGCTCGCTGGCGGGCACGGTCTCGCGGCGGCGCGCGTTCAGGCGCACCAGGTGCTGCTCGGCCTGGCGCATGACCGAATCGATCATCGACATGAAGCCGACGTGCTCGTCGTCCTGCAGGCAGACCACGTCGAGTTCGTCGCTGCCCGCCGCTTCGCCGCGCCGGTCGACGATGGGGATGCTGCCCGGCGGCAGCAGCCGCTCGGGCTGCAGCTTCTCGCAGCCCAGGCTCACCACCATCACCTCGCCGCCGAAGTTCGGGTTCAGGCTGATGTTGCGCAGCGTGCGAATGGGCACCACCGCGTCGGGCGCGTCGATGGCCACGCCGCAGCCGTAGCCGTGCGCCAGCCCCACCACGTCGTCCACGTTCGGGTACTTGGGCAACAGCTCGGCCTTGATGCGCTGCACCGCGAAGTCGATCACGCCGGCCACGCACTGCACCGTTTCGGTAATGGCCAGGATGTTGCGCGAGCCCACCGAGCCGTCGGCGTTGCGGTAGCCCTCGAAGGTGTAGCCCTCCAGCGGCGCCAGGGCGGGGGGCTTCACGGTGGCGATGGGCAGGCCGTCGAGCCCGGGCGCGGTGGGCATGCGCATCACGCGCTCGTGCACCCAGCTGCCGCGCGGCAGCGCCTTCAGGGCGTAGCCGATCACCACGTTGTAGCGCACGATGGCGTCGCCCTCGGCCAGGTCGGCCAGCGCCACCTTGTGGCCCTGGGGCACGGTGTCCACCAGCACGAGGCCGTCGCTGAACGCCGTGCCTGCCTTCAGGCCGCCGTCGTTCGCGACGATGGCCACGTTGTCCGCGGCGTGGATGCGGATGCGGTGCGGTGGGCGCATGGTTTCTGTCATCGTGGGTTCCTCGGGGCGTGCT
The DNA here is from genome assembly GCF_041355175.1 of Variovorax sp. RCC_210. Classification (NCBI taxonomy): domain Bacteria; kingdom Pseudomonadati; phylum Pseudomonadota; class Betaproteobacteria; order Burkholderiales; family Comamonadaceae; genus Variovorax; species Variovorax sp. RCC_210. The sequence goes on from NZ_JBFUPJ010000001.1 coordinate 303,256, forward strand.
CGGGCCTGCTGTGCTTACTTCACGACCATGAACATGCTGGGCAGCCAGGTCGAGAACGCAGGCACGAATGTGACCACGCCCAGCGCAAAGATCAATGCCCCGTAAAACGGCCAGATGGTGCGCATCACCGTGCCCACCGACACCCCGCCGATGGCGCACCCCACGAACTGGGTGGTGCCCACGGGCGGCGTGTTCAGCCCCAGCGCGCAGTTGATGAGCATCACGATGCCGAACTGCACCGAGGTCATGCCGTAGTGCTGGGCAATCGGCAGGAAGATGGGCGTGCACAGCAGGATGGTGGCGGCCATGTCCAGGAAGGTGCCCAGAACGAACAGGATGATGTTGATCAGCAGGAAGATGACCCACGGCGTGCTCGTCACCTGCGACAGCATCTGCCCCGTGAGCTCGGCCACGCCGTACAGGCTGATGAGGTAGCCGAAGGTGCTCGAGATGCCGATCAGCAGCAGGATCACGCCGGTGGTGCGCACCGCCTTCGACGCCGCCTTGATGAAGTGCTCCCACTTCAGCGTGCGGTACACGAAGATGGTCAGCCCCAGCGCATACAGCACCGCCACGGCGGCCGACTCGGTGGCCGTGAAGATGCCCGACAGGATGCCCCCCAGGATCAGCACCACGATGAACAGGCCCGGCAGCGCCGCCGCAAACGAGCGCCCCACGATCGTCCAGCCCGGGAAGCTGCCGGCCGGGTAGCCGCGCTTCACCGCCACCAGGTAGGCGGCCGCCAGGTTGCTGATGGTGAGCACGGCCGCCGGCAGCAGCGCCGCCAGGATCAGCGCCGCGATCGACACCTTGCCGCCCGCCGCGAGCGAATAGATGATGAGGTTGTGGCTGGTCGGCATCAGCGCGCCGACCAGCGCCGCGTGCGTCGTCACGTTGACCGCGTAGTCGGCGTGGTAGCCCTCCTTCTTCATCATGGGGATCATCACGGCGCCCATGGCCGAGACGTCCGCCACGGGCGAGCCCGAGACGCCGCCGAACAGCGTGCAGGCCACCACGTTCGACATGCCCAGGCCGCCGCGCACATGGCCCACGAGGTCGCGCGCCAGGTTGACGATGCGGTCCGCGATGCCGCCGTAGAGCATCAGCTCGCCCGCGAAGATGAAGAACGGAATGGCCAGGAACGAGAAGATCCCCATGCCCGAGGTCATCTGCTGGAAGCCGACCGCCAGCGGCAGGCCTTCATACAGCAGCGTGGCCAGGGCCGACAGCCCGATGGAAAAAGCGACCGGCACGCCCAGCAGCAGGAAGAGCGTGAAGGAAAGGCAAAGAATGAGAAGAGGAATGGTCATGGTCATGCCCACGAGGGTTCGACTTCGCGGCCTTGGGCCAGGGCGATGATGTGCTCGATGGAGAACATCACGATGAGCACGCCGGCCAGCGAGGCGGGCACGTATTTCCAGCCCTCGGAGATCCACAGCGTGGGCAGGCGGTAGTCCCACACCGATTCGGCGAGCGAGGCGCAGTTCCAGGCCATGGCCAGCCCGAAGGTCAGGATCAGCACGTGGATGAGGTATTCCATCTTCAGGCGCAGCCAGTCGGGCGCGAGCACCAGGAACGACTCCAGGCCGATGTGGCCCGCGTCGCGCACGCCCACGGCCACGCCGAACATCGTGACGTAGATGACCAGCAGCAGCGCCAGGCTTTCGGCCCAGGTGGGGGTGTTGTTGAGCACGTAGCGGCCGAACACCTGCCAGCTCACCGCGCAGATCACCGCGACGAGACCGAGGATGCCCAACCACATGCAGGCACGGGCGAGGGTGCGGCAAAGTTTGGTGTACATGTGAGTTCTTCTTTGTCTTTCTCCCTCCCCCTGTGGGGAGGGCAGGGGTGGGGGCAGGCGGCGCAGCTGTTCCCGCGCCGTCGTGCCCCCCTCCCGACCTTCCCCCGGCAGGGGAAGGAGCCAATTCAACGGACCGACTTGCTTACTTCGTGTCCTGCACGCGCTTCACGAGGTCCTTGAGCTTCGCGTCGGTGATGAACTTGTCGTACACCGGCTTCATCGCGGCCTGGAACGGGGCCTTGTCGACTTCGATGATCTCGGCGCCGCCGGCCTTCACCGTGGCCAGCGACTTCACTTCGCGCTCTTCCCACTGCTTGCGCATGTAGGGCACCGACTCCTTGGCGGCCTGGCGGATCCAGCCCTGCTCTTCGGGGGAAAGCTTGTCCCACGCGCGCTTGGAGAACAGCAGCATCTCGGGGGCCATCGAGTGCTCGGTCTTGCTGTAGTACTTGGCCACCTCGAAGGCGCGGGCGCTCTCGTAGGTGGGGTAATTGTTTTCCGCCGCGTCGATCAGGCCGGTCTTCAGGCCCGTGTACACCTCGCCCATGGGCATCGGCGTGGCGTTGGCGCCCATGGCTTCCAGCATCGACACCCACAGGTCGGACTGCTGCACGCGAACCTTCAGGCCCTTCATGTCGGCGAAGCTGCGCACCGGCTTCTTGGCGGTGAACATCGAGCGGGCGCCGCTGTCGTAGTAGGCCAGGCCCACGAAGCCCTGCTTCTCGCACGACTTCAGGATCTCTTCGCCGATGGGGCCGTCCAGCACCTTGTGCAGGTGGTCCACCGAGCGGAACAGGAAGGGCATGGTCGGCACCTGCGTCTCGGCGCAGATGTTGTTCATGGGCGCGATGTTCACGCGCACCATCTGCAACGCGCCGATCTTGGTCTGCTCGATAGTGTCCTTCTCGCTGCCGAGCGAACTGTTGTTGAACACCTTGATGCTGTGCTTGCCGCCCGACAGCGCCTTCAGGCGCTCGCTCATGAACTTCACCGCGGTCACGGTGGGGTAGTCGTCGGGGTGGATGTCGGCCGAACGGAACTCGGTGGCGTGTGCAGCCAATGTGGTCAGCGCGGCTGCGGCGCACGCGGAAATTGCGATAAGGGTCTTGGTGAATTTCATTTGTCTCATCCTCTGCTTTGGTGGTTGTCGAAAGGGGTGCGCCGTGCCGTCTTCAGGTGCCGAACATCGGCTCTGCAACGCCCTGCGCGCCGGGCCGCAGCGCGAACACGCCGCCGGCCAGGGGCTGGTCCGACAGGTCGATGCCGCCGGGCCGGATGGAGGTGACGAACAGCGTGTCCAGGCCCGCGCCGCCGAAGGCGCACATGGCCGGCTTCTTCACCGGCACTTCGAGCGAGCGGTCGAGCCGGCCGTCGGGCGTGAAGCGGTGCACCAGGCCGGCGTCGTTGCCGCAGATCCAGTAGCAGCCGTCGGTGTCCATGGCGGCGCCGTCGGGGCGCCCGGGCAGGGGCTGCATGTCGATGAACAGGCGGCGGTTGCGGGGCGTGCCGGTGTCGGTGTCGTAGTCGAAGGCCCAGACGGCCTGCACCGTGGGGTGCGAGTCCGACAGGTACATGGTGCGGCCGTCGGGGCTGAAGGCCAGGCCGTTGGGCACGATGAAGTCGTCCATGCGCAGGGCCGCGCCCGAGTTGCCTGTGTCGCCTGTGTCGCTCCTTGCGTGGCTGTAGAGGCGGCCGACGCGCGCGCCCGCCGCCATGTCCAGCAGCATGGTGCCGGCCCAGAAGCGGCCCTGGCGGTCGCAGCGGCCGTCGTTGAAGCGCATGGCCGGCATCGCGTGCTCGACCTTGGCCAGCGAGGTGGCGGCCAGCGTGCTGTCGGCCTGCGGCTTCAGCGAGAAGAGGCCGCTTTCCATGCCGGCGATCCACTCGCCGGGGACGTCCGCGCGCGGGGTGATGCAGGCGATCATTTCGTTCGCGGTCCACATCGCATGGCCTTCGCCCGCGTGCCAGCGGTTCAGCGTGCGCGCCGGAATGTCGACCCAGTACAGCGCCTGCTCGCGCGCATGCCACACCGGGCTTTCGCCGGTGGCGTTGCGCGCGTCGAGAACGAGCTCAGCCGGCATCGCCGAACGGGCCCTGTGCGGTGAAGGCGCCGCCCTGGTAGATGGCGTTCGGGTCGTTCGGCGCCACCGGGGGCTGCTGCTCGACCTTGTCGCGGAACACTTCCGAGCCGTCCTGCGGCACGAAGCCCAGGTGCGCGGCGGCGCTGTTGTCCCACCACACGTCGCGGTTGTCCGACATGCCGTAGACCACCGTGTGCTTCACGTCGGGCGTGAACAGCGACTTCTCGATCAGCGTGGTCAGGTCGCGGTAGCTCAGCCAGGTGCTCATCATGCGGCGGTTGAGCGGCTCGGGGAACGAGCTGCCGATGCGGATGCTCACCGTCTCGATGCCCCAGCGGTCGAAGTAGAACTGCGCCATGTCCTCGCCGAAGGACTTCGACAGGCCGTAGTAGCCGTCGGGCCGGCGCGCGGCGTGCGCGTCGATGTGCTCGCTCTGCTTGTAGAAGCCGATCACGTGGTTCGAGCTGGCGAACACCACGCGCTTCACGCCGTGGCGGCGCGCGGCCTCGTACACGTTGAAGATGCCCTTGATGTTGGCCTCGAGGATTTCCTCGAACGGCCGCTCCACCGACACGCCGCCCAGGTGCACGATGGCGTCGCAGCCTTCCAGCAGCGCATGCACCGCGGCCTTGTCGGAGAGGTCGCAGGGCACCACCTCTTCGCTCGCGTCGGCGGCCGGGGCCAGCGAGGCGATGTCGGACAGGCGCAGCACGTCGGCGTAGGGCTTGAGCCGCTCGCGCAGCACCTTGCCCAGGCCGCCGGCCGCGCCGGTCAGCAGCAGCCGGTTGAGTTTGTTCTTCGAGGCTTCCATCTTCACTCGTCCGTTCAGAGCTTGGTGATGCGTTCGGGCAGGTCGCGGTTGTGGTACTTCTTGTAGATGGCGTTGAGCTTGCCGTTCTTCTGGTTCGTGACGACCCAGTTGTTCACCCACTCCTTGAGCTTGGGCTGCTCCTTGTTCAGCGCGATGCCCAGGTCGAAGTCCTTCTGCGCGAACTTCAGCTCCAGGTTCTTCGTGGGCGCCTGCTTGACCATTTCGCTCAGGTTCGACGGCGTGCTGGAGAACAGGTCGATCTGGCCGGTGACCATCGAGGTGATGAGCGTGGCGTCGTCCTCGTAGCGCACGATTTCCGCGCCCTTGGCCTGCTGGGTGGTGAGCGTGTCGTTCACGGTGGCGCGCGTCAGGCCGATGCGCTTGCCGTTCAGGTCGGCGTAGTCGGCCACCTTGATGCTCTTGGGGCCGCCCACGATGATGCTGATGACCGCGTAGGGCACCGAGAAATCGACGACCTTCTCGCGCTCGGGCGTGATCGACAGGTCGGCAATGACCAGGTCGGCGCGCTGTGCCTGCAGCGTGGGCACGCGCGCGGCGTTGGTGATGGACACGATTTCCAGCTTCACGCCCAGGTCCTTGGCCAGCTGCGTGGCGGTGTCCACGTCGGAGCCGGTGGGCTGCAGGTTGGCGTCGGCAAAGCTGAACAGCGGCGTGCCCATGGCGATGGCCACGCGCACCTTGCCGGCCTTCTTGATGTCGTCGAGCTGGTCGGCCATGGCCGCTTGCGCCACGCCGCCCACGAGGGCCAGCGCGATGCAGGTGCGGGTGAAGAGGTTGCCGAGTTTCATGAAAGTCTCCTGGAGTGAATTGATATGGGAGTGATGAAGGAACCCGGGCTGCCTGCTTACAGCCCGTTGTTCAGGAAGGCGTGCAGCTCTTGCGTCTTGGGCGCGTCGAGCATTTCGCCGGGGCCGGTTTCCCACACGGTGCCCTGGTGCATGTAGATGATCCGGTCGGCCACGCGCTTGGCGAAGGCCATCTCGTGCGTCACCAGCAGCATGGTCATGCCGCCGGCTGCCAGGTCTTCCATCACGCGCAGCACCTCGCCGGTGAGCTGGGGGTCGAGCGCGGAGGTGACCTCGTCGAACAGCATCACCTTGGGCGACATGGCGAGCGAGCGCGCGATGGCCACGCGCTGCTGCTGGCCGCCGGAGAGTTGTTCGGGGTAGGCGTCGGCCTTGGCCTTCAGGCCGACCTGGTCGAGCACGCGCACGGCAACGTCGCGTGCTTCGTCGCGCGACTGCTTCTTCACGTGGCGCAGCGCCAGCATGATGTTCTCCTGCACCGTGAGGTGGGGGAACAGGTTGTAGCTCTGGAACACGATGCCCACTTCGAGCCGCAGCTGCTTCAGGTCGACGCCGGGGCTGTCCACGCGGATGCCGCAGACCTCGATGGTGCCCTTGTCGATCACCTCGAGCCGGTCGATGCAGCGCAGCGCCGTGCTCTTGCCCGAGCCGCTGGCGCCGATGATGGCGATCATCTCGCCCTTGGCGACCTCGAAAGAAACACCCTTGAGGACCTGGTTGGAGCCGAAGCTCTTGTAGACGTGGTCCAGCTTGACTATGGCCCCCCGGCTTGCCACTTCGTGTGCTTCGCCACCCCCCGAGGGGGCGGCAAAGCCGACTTGGGAACGGCCCGGCGACGGCTTATTGATTGGCGACATTGAGTTTCTTCTCCATCGCTTCGCTCCAACGCGACAGCGGATAGCACAGGGCGAAATAGAAAGCACCGACCAGGAAGAAGACCAGGAAGGGCTGGAAGATGGTGTTGTTGATGATCTGGCCGGCCCGCGTGAGCTCGACGAAGCCGATCACCGAGGCCAGCGAGGTCATCTTGATGATCTGCACCAGGAAGCCGACCGTGGGGGGCAGCGACAGGCGCATGGCCTGCGGAATGATCACCAGGCGAAGCGTCTGCCAGCGCGAGAAGGCCAGGCATTCGGAGGCTTCCCACTGCGGCTTGGGCATGGCCTCGATGCAGCCGCGCCAGATGTCGCCCAGGTAGGCGCTGACGTAGATCATCATCGCGATGCCCGCGGCCACCAGCGAGGGCAGCGACAGCCCGTACACCGACAGGCCGAAGTACACGATGAACAGCAGGATCAGCAGCGGAATGCCCTGGATGCACTCGATGTAGACCACCGCGAACCAGCGCAGCCAAGGCCGCGGCGAGATGCGCGCGAGCATCAGCCCGAAGCCGCCGACGGCGCCCAGCGCGAAGGCGATGGCCGAGAGCAGCAGCGTCCAGCCGATGGACTGCACCAGGTACATCAGGTGGGTGAAGGTGAAGTGGCCGATGCTCATGCGGCACCCCCGTGCACGGCCACCGCGGCCGTGGAGGTGTCGGGGCCCGCGGCGGGCTGCGCCTTGCCGGCCTGCGCGGTGGCGCGGCGAATGACGCGGCGGCGGCGAAACAGGTACTCGCCCAGCGCCCAGGTCACCAGCTTGATGAACAGCGAGAGCACCAGGTACAGCGCCGCGACCACGATGTAGGTCTCGAGCGAGCGGAAGGTGTCCGACTGCACCGTGTTGGCGATGGCCGTGAGCTCTTCGGCCGAGATCTGCGAGGCCATGGCCGAGGCCTGCATCATCAGCAGGAACTGGCTCGTGAGGGCGGGGTACACCTTCTCGATGGACGGCTGCAGCATGACGTGCCAGCCGATGCGCCACTTTGACAGCCCCAGGCATTCGGCCGCCTCGATCTGCCCCTTGGGCACCGACTCGAGCCCGGCGCGGATGATTTCGGCGGCGTAGGCCGCGATGTTGATCACCATGGCCAGCACCGCGGCCGCGAAGGTGGGCATGCGCACGCCGAAGCTGGCCAGCCCGAAGTACAGCAGGAAGATCTGCACCAGGAACGGCGTGTTGCGCACGATCTCGATGTAGACGGTGCAGGCGCGCGACAGCGGCTTGATGCGGCTGCGCTTGGCAAAGGCCACCAGCGTGCCGACGCACACGCCGATGACCACGGCCAGCGCGGTCATCTTGAGCGTCAGCCATGCACCGTTGACGAAAACGGGCCAGTACGATGCCAACGGGGCGAAGTCGAGGGAATACTTCATGTGAGTGCCGTGCGGACCGCCAGTGCCTCTTCAGGGGTTGTGGCGCTTTCAGCAGCGGCTTCTAAAGAGGTTTGAGTGATAAGTTATCTGTTGTCGTACAACTAGTTTGGGGATTATCATCGTGACCATGGTTCAGTCGATTGCGGGTAATCCCTTGGTATCAGAGGCGCCGGTGGAAGCCGGGGCGGGCGGTGCCGCCGTGGGTGCCGCGTTCGTGGGGCGTCCGCGCCAGCGCGCACGCGGCCTCGCCCACGGGCTGGTGGAAGACCTGGGCGAGAAGATCCGCAGCCAGTCGCTGCGGCCGGGCGACAAGCTCCCCACCGAGTCGGCCATCATGCAGGCCTACGGCGTGAGCCGCACCGTGGTGCGCGAGGCGCTGTCGAAGCTGCAGGCCGGCGGGCTGGTCGAGACGCTGCACGGCGTGGGCACCTTCGTGCTGCAGCCGCGGTCGAGCGGGGTGTTTCGCCTGGACCCGGGCGAGATCGCCGCGTCGGTCGACGTGCTGGCCGTGCTCGAACTGCGCATCAGCCTGGAAACCGAATCCGCCGGCCTGGCCGCCAGCCGCCGCACCGACGAGCAGCTCGTGGCCATGCGCCAGGCGCTGGACGATTTCGAGAAGAACGTGGTGGTGGCCGGCGACACGGTGGGGCCCGACTTTCGCTTTCACCTGCAGATCGCGCAGTCGACCGGCAACCCGTATTTCGCCGACATCATGCGGCACCTGGGCACCACGCTGATCCCGCGCACGCGCATCAGCGCCATTCGCACGCACGAGGGCGGGGCGCCGTACCTGAGCCGCGTGAACCGCGAGCACGAAGAGATCTACGCGGCCATCGCGCGGCGCGACCCCGAGTCGGCCCGCGCGGCCATGCGCATCCACCTGACCAACAGCCGCGAGCGGCTGCGCATCGCGCAGGAAGCCGCGCAGCAGAAGGCGAAAGCCGATGCTGCTGCAAGTGCTTCGGGGCAGGGCTCGCCGGCACCCTAGCGCCCCAGGGCCTTCAGCGCCCCAGGCTTTCCGGACTTTCCGACACCACGGAGCCAACTTTTCTTGGCGTCCAATCTGGACAAGTTGTTTTTCTAGTTGTACGATGACTGATAACTCGCGAGGCGGGACGAGCGAGGTCGTGGCTTCATCGAACAATCAGGAGACAGCATGCGCATCAACCGACGCGGCGCCTTGGGCGCCGCACTTGCAACCACACTGGCCGCCGGCCTGCCAGCTCGCGCGTTCGCCCAGGCGGCCTCCGGCACGCAAGGGGCAGGCGCCAACTGGCCGGCCAAGCCCATCAAGATCATCGTTCCGTACCCGCCGGGCGGCTCGTCGGACATCATTGCGCGCTCCATCACGCAGCCGCTGTCGGAAGCGCTGGGGCAGTCGGTCATCATCGACAACCGCGCCGGCGCCAACGGCAACCTCGGTGCCGACCTGCTGGCCAAGGCGCCGGCCGACGGCTACACCCTCATGCTGTGCGACCTGGGCGCGCTGGCCATCAGCCCGTCGCTGTACCCCAAGCTGCCGTTCGACCCGTCGAAGGACCTGCGCAGCGTGGCCATGCTGGCCTACTCGCCGCACCTGCTGGTGGTGCACCCCTCGGTGCAGGCGAGCACGCTGAAGGAGCTGGTCGAGCTGTCGAAAAAGAGCGGCAGCGACCTCAACTTCGCCGTCACCGCCAGCGGCAGCACCGCGCACCTGGCCGGCATCGAGCTGCAGCGCAAGATCGGCGCCAAGTGGGAATACGTGCCCTACAAGGGCGGCGTGCAGGCCGTGCTCGACACCGTCTCGGGCCAGACGCAGGTGCTCATGAACGGCATGCTCGCCACCTACCCGCAGGTGCAGGCCGGCAAGCTCAAGCTCATCGCCGTGTCCAAGGCCACGCGCATGCCGCTCATCGGCAACGTGCCCACCATTGCCGAGCAGGGCGCGCCCGGCTTCGAGTCGGGCACCTGGCAAGGCATGGTCGCCGCGCGCGGCGTGCCCGACGCGGTGGTCGCGCGGCTCAACCGCGAGCTGGTGCGCATCATTCGCACGCCCGACATCCGTGCGCGCCTCGCGGGGCAGGGCGCCGAGGTCGTGACCATGACCGCGCCCGAGCAGGACCAGTTCTTCGCCAAGGAGCGCGCGCGCTGGGCGCAAGTCATCAAAGAGGCCAACGTCAGGCTCGACTGACCGGCTGCCTCCGCTTTTTTTCTTTCTTTCAAATCTTCACAGGACTCTTCCCCATGAACCCGCAAGAACTCAAGACCATCATGGGCTCCGGCCTGCTCTCGTTCCCGCTGACCGACTTCGACAGCAACGGCGACTTCAACGCGCAGGGCTACGTCAAGCGCCTCGAATGGCTCCAGCCCTACGGCGCGAGCGCGCTGTTCGCGGCCGGCGGCACGGGCGAGTTCTTCTCGCTGACGGGCGACGAGTACCCCGGCATCATCAAGACCGCGGTGGACACCTGCCGCGGCGTGGTGCCCATCATTGCCGGCGCCGGCGGCCCGACGCGCTTCGCCATCCAGTGCGCACAAGCCGCCGAGAAGGCCGGCGCGCACGGCATCCTGCTGCTGCCGCACTACCTCACCGAAGCCGGGCAGGAAGGCCTGGCCGCGCACGTGGAAGCCGTGTGCAAGAGCGTGAAGTTCGGCGTGATCGTCTACAACCGCGCCTCCAGCCGCCTGAAGCCCGAAACCCTGGCCGGCCTGGCCGAGCGCAACCCCAACCTGGTGGGCTTCAAGGACGGCATCGGCGACATCGAGGCCATGGTCGCCATCTACCAGCGCATGGGCGACCGCTTCGCCTACCTGGGCGGCCTGCCCACGGCCGAGGTCTACGCCGCCGCCTACAAGGCGATGGGCACGCCGGTGTACTCGTCGGCGGTGTTCAACTTCATTCCGAAGACCGCCATGGACTTCTACAAGGCCGTGGCCGCCGACGACCTGAAGACGCAGCACCACCTGCTGAAGACCTTCTTCATGCCCTACCTGGAACTGCGCAACCGCGTGCCGGGCTACGCCGTGAGCATCGTGAAGGCGGGCGCAAAGATCGTCGGCCACGACGCCGGCCCCGTGCGCGCGCCGCTCACCGACCTGAAGCCCGCCGAGGTGGAACAGCTGAAGGCGCTGATCGACGCGCTCGGCCCGCAGTAAGCCGGCACCGCAACGCCGCAGGCATTCAAGAAAAACACGGAGACACACAACACCATGTCCATCAAGAAGATCTTCCTCATGGCCGCCGCGGCCGTCGCCTTCTCGGGCTGCTCGATGATGCCCGCGGGCAGCACCGCGTCGGCCCAGCCCGAAGTGGCCGCCGCCGCCGAGCGCCTGCGCATCGCCATGATCGACCCGACCGCCGCCTCGCTCGGCGCGCTGGTGGCCGACGACCTGAGCTACGGCCATTCGGGCGGCAAGGTCGACACCAAGGCCAGCTTCATCGCCGACCTGATGGACGGCAAGTCCGACTTCGTGACCATTACCATCACCGAGCAGACCATCAAGGTGGTCGACGCCAACACCGCCATCGTGCGCCACTCGCTGGCGGCCGACACCAACGACTCGGGCAAGCCCGGCAAGGTGGCGCTGAAGATCCTCGGCGTGTGGCAGAAGCAGGGCGGCACCTGGAAGCTGCTGGCGCGCCAGGCCGTTCGCGTCTGAATGCGACGACCGAAGCAACACCAGCAAGTGCAAGGAACGCAAGGAGTGCAATGAGCGCAAGCCAGACCCCCACCATCACCGCCCTGCGCGTGGTTCCCGTCGCGGGGCACGACAGCATGCTGATGAACCTGAGCGGCGCGCACGGCCCGTTCTTCACGCGCAACCTGCTCATCCTGACCGACAGCGCCGGGCGCACCGGCGTGGGCGAGGTGCCGGGCGGCGAAAAGATCCGCCAGACGCTGGAAGACGCGCGCAGCCTCATCGTCGGCCAGCCCATCGGGCGGCACCACGCGGTGCTCAACAGCATGCGCCACGCCTTCGCCAACCGCGACAGCGGCGGGCGCGGCCAGCAGACCTTCGACCTGCGCGTGACCATCCATGCGGTCACCGCGGTGGAAGCCGCGCTGCTCGACCTGCTGGGCCAGTTCCTCGAGGTGCCCGTGGCCGCGCTGCTCGGCGAAGGCCAGCAGCGCGACGCGGTGCAGATGCTGGGCTACCTGTTCTACGTGGGCGACCGCAACAAGACCGACCTGCCTTACGAGAGCGACCCCGGCGCCGCCGACGACTGGTTCCGCCTGCGCCACGAAGAGGCCATGACGCCCGAGGCCATCGTGCGCCTGGCCGAGGCCACGCATGCGCGCTACGGCTTCACCGACTTCAAGCTCAAGGGCGGCGTGCTGCGCGGCGAAGAAGAAGTCGAGGCCATCCGCGCGCTGCACGAGCGCTTTCCGCAGGCGCGCGTCACGCTCGACCCCAACGGCGGCTGGCTGCTGCAGGACGCCATTCGGCTGTGCCGCGACCTGCACGGCGTGATGGCCTATGCCGAAGACCCGTGCGGCGCCGAAGGCGTGTTCTCGGGCCGCGAGGTGATGGCCGAATTTCGCCGTGCCACCGGCCTGCCCACGGCCACCAACATGGTCGCCACCGACTGGCGCGAGATGGTGCACAGCCTGTCGCTGCAGTCGGTCGACATTCCGCTGGCCGACCCGCACTTCTGGACCATGCAGGGCTCGGTGCGCGTGGCGCAGCTGTGCCAGGCCTGGGGCCTGACCTGGGGCTCGCACTCGAACAACCACTTCGACGTGTCGCTCGCCATGTTCACGCACGTGGCGGCCGCCGCGCCGGGCAAGGTGACGGCCATCGACACGCACTGGATCTGGCAGGACGGCCAGCGCCTGACCAAGGCACCGCTGCAGATCGAGGGCGGCCATGTGAAGGTGCCCACCCGCGGCGGCCTGGGCGTCGAGCTCGACATGGCCGAGGTCGAGAAGGCGCACCAGCTGTACCTGAAGCACGGCCTGGGCGCGCGCAACGATGCGCAGGCCATGCAATACCTGATTCCGAACTGGACCTTCGACAACAAGAAGCCGTGCATGGTCAGATAAAGCGCGCCTCCACGCTCGCCCACTTCGTGTGGTCTCCTACCCCCTGCCGGGGGCAGTACCGGCGGCCCGGCAAAGCCGGTTGCGCGGTAGTCCCGAAAATGAACAGCCCCTTCGCGAATCGCACTCAAAGGAACACAACATGCAGAACTTCGACAACCTGATCGCTGGCGAATGGCGTGCCGGCGCAAGCTACAGCCCCAACGTCAACCCCAGCAACCTGTCCGACGTGCTCGGCCAGTACACGCAGGGCGACGCCGCCCATGTCGACGCCGCCGTGGCCGCCGCCACCGCGGCCTTTCCGGCCTGGGCCACGGGCAGCATCCAGGCGCGTTCCGACGCGCTCGACAAGATCGGCACCGAGATCCTCGCGCGCAAGGAAGAGCTGGGCACGCTGCTGGCGCGCGAAGAGGGCAAGACCAAGGCCGAAGGCATCGGCGAGGCCACGCGCGCGGGCCAGATCTTCAAGTTCTTCGCGGGTGAATGCCTGCGCCTGTCGGGCGAGGTGCTGCCGTCGGTGCGCCCGAACATCGGCGTGGAGATCACGCGCGAGCCGGTGGGCGTGGTCGGCCTGATCACGCCGTGGAACTTCCCGATCGCCATTCCGGCGTGGAAGATCGCGCCCGCGCTGGCCTTCGGCAACTGCGTGGTGCTGAAGCCGGCCGACCTGGTGCCGGGCAGCGCCTGGGCGCTGAGCGAGATCATCAGCCGATCGGGCATTCCGGCCGGCGTGTTCAACCTGGTGATGGGCCGCGGCAGCGTGATCGGCGAGGCGCTGGTCAAGCACCCCGGCATCCATGCGATCAGCTTCACGGGTTCGGTGGGCGTGGGCCGCAACATCGCGATCCAGTGCGTGACCAACCACAAGAAGGTGCAGCTCGAAATGGGTGGCAAAAATCCGCAGGTGGTCCTGGACGACGCCGACCTGGCACAGGCCGTGGAGCTGAGCATGCAGAGCGCGTTCTACTCCACCGGCCAGCGCTGCACGGCGTCGAGCCGCCTGATCGTGACCGAAGGCATCTACCCGAAGTTCATCGCGGCCATGAAGGAGCGCATGGCCAGGATCAAGGTGGGCGACGCGCTGGCGCAGGGCACCGACGTGGGGCCGGTGTCGTCGAAGTCGCAGCTCAACCAGGACATGGAATACATCGCCATCGGCAAGGGCGAGGGCGCCACGCTGGCGGCCGGCGGTGAGCTGCTGAAGCTGGAGACCGACGGCTACTACATGTCGCCCGCGCTGTTCAGCGAATCGGCCGCGTCGATGCGCATCAACAAGGAAGAAATCTTCGGCCCAGTGGCGAGTGTGATTCGCGTGAAAAACTACGAAGAGGCGTTGGCCACGGCGAACGACACGGAGTTCGGTCTCTCGGCCGGCATCGCGACCACGTCGCTGAAGTACGCCACGCACTTCAAGCGCCACAGCCAGGCCGGCATGGTGATGGTCAACCTGCCGACCGCGGGTGTGGACTACCACGTGCCGTTCGGCGGCCGCAAGGGATCGAGCTACGGTCCGCGCGAGCAGGGCAAGTACGCGCAGGAGTTCTTCACTACGGTGAAGACGGCCTATACGCTGGCCTGATTCGTTGTCTTGTGCTTTTGGAAGCCCCCTTGCCGGGGGCTTTTTTGTTGCTGCTGTTCAGGGCGTGTGAGCAGGGCACGCTGTGGATGAACCGCGATCAACGACCGCCGCCCTGTACAACGCAAGCCAACACAACACGAAGAAGACCTAGGAAAGAGGCGCCCTGCGACTGCGCCGCATCAGAAACTCGATCAGTTCGAACACGCCTTCACTGATCAGCGCCAACGCCGCAGCAGGCAACGCACCCGCCATCAACAGTTCGCGGTCGTTCAGCGCCAGGCCCGTCACGATGCGTTCGCCGAAGCCGCCCGCGCCGATGAAGGCCGCGATGGTCGCGGTGCCGATGGCGATGGCCGTGGCTGTTCGCACACCCGCCAATAACGTGGGCAAGGCCAGGGGCAACAGCACCAGCTGGAGACTTTGCGGAGGGGTCATGCCGAGGGCGGTGCCGGCCATTCGCAGGCCGCTGGGCACTTCGGTCAGGCCCGTGACCGTGTTGCGCATGATCGGCAACAGCGAATACAGCGTGAGCGCAATCAGCGCCGGCAAGGCGCCGATGGCGCCGAGCATCGAGATCAACACCGCCAGCAATGCCAACGACGGCACGGTCTGCATCAGGCTGGCCAGGCCCAGCACCACCGCGCGCAGCCGCACATGCGGGAACACCAGGATCGCGATGGGCACGCCGATGAGGATCGCGATGCCGACCGACAACGCCACCAGCAGCAGATGTTGCCGCGCGAGCTTCCACAGGTCGGGGCCGAACAGCTTGGCGACGAAGCCGCGGCGCGGTTCCTGCGCCTGGGGTTGGGTCTGGGTTTTCGCATCCTTGCCGGTGCTCGCCAGGAATTCGCGCGCGATCACGTCGAAGGGCACGCTCTGCAGTTCGGCGCGCGCGTTCATCGCGATCATCGCGTGCTCGTCGACCTTGCCTTCGAGCGTCTTCAGCGCCGCCCAGGCTTGCGGCAGGCGGGTGGGCAGGTCGAGCTTGTAGAGCACCACGGCGTCGTAGCGCGGAAAGTATTTCTTGTCGTCCTCGAGCACGCGCAGGCCCAGGTGGTCGATCTTGGCGTCGGTGGTGTAGATGTCGATCACGTCGATCTGCCGGGCCGCCACCGCGTCGTAGGCCAGGCCGTGGTCGAGGCCGCTGGGCACCTGCTTGAAACCATAGCGCTCGGCCAGGCCCTTCCAGCCGTCGGCGCGGCCGATGAACTCGTTCGACAGGCCCAGCTTGAGCTCGGGGTGCTTGGCCAGGTCGCTCAGGGTGCGCAGGCCCAGCTTGTCGGCATCGGCGGCGCGCACCGCGAGCGCATAGCCGTCGTTGAAGCCCAGCGGTATCGCCACGCCCAAACCCAGTGGCGCCAGCGAGGCGTTCATGGCCTCGCGCGTGTCGGCGGGCTGGCCCTTCAGGATTTCCTGCGCGATGGTGCCGGTGTATTCGGCATAGAGGTCGATGGCGCCCGAGCGCAGTGCTTCGTACACGATGGCCGTGTTGCCCAGGCCCTGCCGCAGCACGGGAGCCGACGCGGTGTGCGGCGCGGCCGTTTGCGCGAGCAGCTCCGCCAGGATGTACGACTCGGTGAAGCGCTTGGAGCCGACGCGCAAGGTGTCGTCCGCGGCATGCGCGGCCTGCGAGCCAAGCACCGTGCCGAACAGCGCGAGCAGAAGTGACAAGAGCTGCAAGAGCGGCAGGAGCTTCAGGATCGACTGGATCGGCAGGAGCAGCAGGGCAGGTTGCCACGGGCGGCGGAGCATGTGCATCGCGGGCAGTTTATAGACAACGCCCCGTTCGGCGTACCCGCCAATCTCCTACACGCCGTCGTGCGCGCAACCGATGCGCCCTTCTGGCGGCGGGGGGCATCATCGATGTCCATGAAGCCCACACCCTCGACACCGGACCCCTCCCAACCCGATCCCTTGCCCGCCACCGACGTGCATGGGCTGCGTGAACTGCCCGGCGTGCATGTGGAGGGCTACAGCCTTCAGCTGCGCGACAAGGACGGCTTCGTCGGCGACCAGGCGAGCCAGACGGCGTTCAGGGAACTGCTGGAGCGCTGGCGCAAGCGCCGCCGCAAGAACGGGGTCGACCCGCTGGGCGACATGCACTCGCGCGACCTGAGCAAGAAGGAACTCGACCGCGTGCTCGGCGCGAAGAAGGCCTCGGAGGCCGGCGACGTGATGCACGGCGTGATCGAGGAGTTCACCGAAGAACTCGCCTCGGTGATCCAGCGCTTTCTGCGCCAGCCCTCGTGGCACAAGGTGGAGCGCATCGTCATCGGCGGCGGCTTTCCGGAGAGCGACGTGGGCGAGCGAGCGGTGCTGCAAACGGCCGCCATCCTCGAGGAGCTGGGCCTGCACGTGCAGATGGGCCGGCTGTCGCACAACGTGGACGACGGCGGGCTCATCGGCTGGGTGCACCTCACGCCGCCGGCGCTGCTGCGCAAGTACGACGCCATCCTGGCGGTGGACATCGGCGGCACCAACGTGCGATGCGGCATCGTGCAGACGCGCTTTCGCAAGACGCAGGACTTCTCGCGTGCGCGGGTGGTGCGGCGCGAGAAGTGGCGCCACGCCGACGAAAGCCCCAACCGCAGCCTGATGGTGGAGCACATCGCCGACATGCTGATGGACATGGTGCGCTACAGCGAGCGCAAGAAGATCCGGCTCGCGCCCTTCATCGGCATCGGCTGCCCGGGGCTGATTCGCCCCGACGGCTCCATCGCGCGCGGCGCGCATAACCTGCCCGGCGACTGGGAGAGCCATGCCTTCCATCTTCCGACGGCGGTGTGGCGACGCATGCTGACGCTGGGCGCCGACCCGATGCTGGTGCTGATGCACAACGACGCCGTGGTGCAGGGCCTGAGCGAGCTGCCCTTCATGCGCGACGTGAAGCACTGGGGCGTGCTGACCATCGGCACGGGGCTGGGCAATGTGAGCTTCACGAACGTGCCGCTGCCCGAGGAGCTGACGCCGAAGGGCGGGAAGGCTGCGAAGGCCTCCAGGAAGGCAAAGGACGCGAAGGGCGAAAAGACCGAGAAGGACTCGACACCCAAGAAGTCCGCGAAGAAGTCCGCGAAGAAGGCCGCCAAGAAGGCCCCGAAAAAAGCCTGACCCCCTACGGCGTCACGCGCGTGAGCGCCGACACGCTCGCGATGTTGCCCGCCGCGTCCATGGCGCGCGCCTCGATGTTCGCGTAGCCCGCGGCCGAGGGCGTCCAGCGGCAGGAGAAGGGCGCGGCCTGCAGGCTGCACACGGTCTTGCCGTCGACGATGAAGCTCAGCTGCGCCACGCCGGCCGAGGCATTGGCCGCCAGCTGGGCGGGCGCGCGCGCCGCTGCTGCTGGCGGCACCGTCATCGCCACGGCCGGCGGCGCGGTCACGCTCGGCGGGCTCACGACGACATTGGCCGACGCCACCGCGGTGTTGCCCGCGGCGTCCACGCCGATTACGCGAATGGTCTGCACGCCCGCGCTGCTCGGCGTCCAGCTGCAGGTGTAGGGCGGGGCGGTGAAGGTGCAGATGGGAATGCTGTCGCGGCCCAGCACCTTCACGCCCCACACGCCCACGTTGTCGACCACCGCCGGTGCGATGACTGTGGGCTGGCCGACCGTGGCGTTCGACGGCGCCGACAGCGACACGGTCGGCGGCGTCACGTCGATGCCGCCCAGCGCCAGGTCGATGGTGAAGCCCGGCTGGCCCTGCACCGCCTTCTGCTCGAAGGCGTCGAAGATGGTGAACCAGCTCGCGCCCGGCGCGCGGTTTGGCGCATGCGCCTTCACCAGCAGGGTCGACTTGCCCACGGCGAAGCAGCTGAAGCCGCAGTCCCAGTCGAACACGAAGCGGCCCGACGCATCGGCCACGCCCGTCACCAGCATCACCAGCGGCTTGCCCGCGCCCGGGTTGCGCCACACCGACACCTGCGCGCCGGGCAGCGCGGCGCCGCTGTCGCGGTCGCTCACGCGCACCTGGGTGCTGGTGGTGCCGGCCATGAACTTGGAGCTGCCGAGCTTGGGCCAGTCGGTCCAGTCGGTGTCGATGTTGGCCTTGGTGCCGGGCGTGAAGCGAATCATGTCCAGCGTGGCGATGCGGTTGGCCGCCGGGTCGCGGCGCTGCTCGAACACGGTGCCCAGCAGCGGGTCGAGCCGCCAGTGCTGGCGCGTCCACCAGTAGCGGTCGCTGTCGTCGGCCAGCGCCAGGTCGACGATGGGCGCAACGCCGGTGGTGTCCGCCACGGCGATGCCGTTGTAGTACTCGCCCGCGCCGGCGCCGAACACATGCTCCAGCTCGTGCAGCAGCGTCTTCAGCTGGCGGCCCAGGTAGTCTTTCTCGGTCGATTCGGGCACGCCCGGGCTGGGTGCGCGCGACAGGCGCAGCGGGTCGTGAATGGCGACCCAGTTCAGGTTCCAGGCCACGCCCTTCTGCGGAAAGGTCCAGCTGGTGGAAAGGCCGCCGTGGCTGTAGCCGCGGGTGGACTTGTTGATGCACACCACCACTTCGCCGTTGACCAGGCCGTTGTAGGCGCACTGCGGCGCGGCGGCGGGCGGCACCAGCTGCAGGTCGGAGGTGGGGTCGAAGGCAAAGCTGCGCACCGTTTCGCGCGTGAACACGGTATTGACATCGGCCACGTACTGGGCGAGCCGGCGGCCGGCTTCGACGGGGCCGATATCGGCGGCGAGCTCGGGGTCGACGATGAGTTTCAGGCGGTGCACGCTGGGCGGTGCGCGGCCGATGTCGTTCATGGCCGAATGGGCGGCGTGGGCCGGGAACAGGGCAGCGAAGGCAGCTGTCATGGCAATGAGGGCCGTGATTGCCTTCATTCCACACAGCGCGAACAGCGATGCAAGCGCTGCGCTCGCCTGTGCTCGCAGCCTCAACAACGCTCGCATCGGTCAACCCCGGGCCGGGGTCAACTACCGGAACCGGTGGGAATTCTAGGGCTCAGCTTCCGTTTGTTTCACAAACGTTGCATTTGCGCACCGCGATTACAGCTGGAAAGCTACCGTCAGCAGCAGCCCCTCTGCCAGGTCGCGCATGAGCCCGGGGCGCCGCGCGCGGTAGGGCTCGCCGGCGGAAGCGGTGGTTTCGATCCACTCGGCCAGCCAGTCGATTTGGTCCGCGCCGTAGAACACCACCGCCGCCTCGTGGTTCAGCAGCAGGCTGCGCAGGTCGAGGTTGATGGAGCCGCACATCGCCAGTTCGTCGTCGACCACCACCGCCTTGGCGTGCGCCATGAAGGGCAGCATGCGAAAGCTCACGCCCGCGCGCGCCAGGTCGCGCATGGCGCGGGCGCGCACGAAGTCGGCCAGCCGGTGGTTGGACACGGCCGGCATCGCGATGGTCACCTGCACGCCGCGCCGTGCGGCCAGCCGCAGCGCGTCGCGCAGGCCGTCGCCGGGCACGAAGTAGGGCGTGATGGCCAGCAGCCGGTGCTCGGCGCGAAAGCACGCGTCGATCAAGAGCGCATGCGCCGTGTCTTCGGTCTGGTCGGGCCCGCTGGGCAGGAACTGGGCCATGGCGGTGCCGGGGCCTTCGGGCGCGTCGTCGCACACGATGGCGCGGGCCTTGCGGCTGCGCACCGAGGCCCAGTCGTGGTCGAACTGCCGCGCCGCCGCCGCGGCCACGCTGCCGCGCAGGTCGAACGACAGGTCGAGCCAGGCCACGCGGTGCTTTTCGTTGCCGGTGAAGTACTCGCCCGCCAGGTTGCGTCCGCCCGACCAGAGCCAGGCGTCGTCCGCGATGGTGAACTTGCGGTGGTTGCGCAGGTTGCGCGGGCCGATGCGGCGCAGGCTGAAGAAGGGGCGGAACACCGCCACCTCGCCCCCCGCCGCGCGCAGCCGGTCGAAATGGTGGCGCGGCAGCGAGAGCGCGCCGAAGCCGTCGAGCAGCACGCGCACCTTCACGCCTTCGCGCGCGCGCTGGGCCAGGCGCTCGAGCACGGCGTGGCCGAGCGCGTCGTTGCCGATGATGAAGGTGCACACGTCGATGCGCTCGCGTGCCCCGTCGATCACCTGCCACAGCGCCTCGCGCGCGGCCTCGCCGTCGGCGTGCATGCGGATGGCGCTGCGCCCGGGCGGCGCCAGGCCGAAGCTCTCGATCAGGTCGGCCGCCCAGTGCCCCGGCGGCACCGAGCGCGGCGGCCGGGGCGAGCCCGCGGGACGCAGCTTGCGCTGGCCGAACAGCAGGTACATCGGCAGGATGAAGTAGGGCATCAGCACCAGCCCCATGACCCAGGCGATGGCCGTGGTGGGGGCGCGCTGCTCGCGGCGTGCGCGCGTGGTCAGCACGTAGACGAGCAGTGCGAAGGTCACGACCAGGAAATGCTGCGAGGGAGAAGGCAGCCAGTCGAACTTCGAGACGCTTGCAATGGGCATGGGTCGATGATGCCTGAGCACCCCCGGCGCGGCGCCGATTTCCCTCGGCGCCGGTCGTTCTGCTGCCCGTTCAGCGCCGCAGGAAGGCCGGCACGCCGCGCCCCTGCGAGGCAAGGAACCGCATCATCGGGTCGACCACCGCGCGCACCGCGGGCCGCTCGCCCACGCGGGTGCGCCAGGCCAGCAGGCGCGGCGTGGCGTCGGTCATGCCCGCGCCCTTGCGGTCGGCGAACACATATGCCATGTAGAAGGCGATGTCGGCGAAGGAATACGGGCCGGCCAGGTGCTCGCGCGTGGCCAGCAGGCCTTCCATCTCGTCGTAGAAGCGCGCGCAGCCGGCGCAGGCCGCCACCGCGGCGGCGCTCTTCATGTCGTGCTGCAGGCCGAAGAGCTTGATGACGTGGGGGAAGAACACCTCGTCCGACTTCTGCTCCAGCTGCCGCGCGCAGGCCCGCTCGGCAATGCCGCGGGGCCACAGCGCGAGGTGCGCGGGGCCGGGGTAGCGGTCTTCGAGGTACTCGAGGATCTGGGTGGAGTCGAACAGCGCGACTTCGTCAGGGCCGCCGTGGCCGCCGTGGACGCCGCCGATGGTGTCGACCCACACCGGCACCTGCTGCTTGACCGGGTTGACCCGCAGCACCTCGGGGTGCTTGGGCTCGTAGGCGTCGTCGGTGGTGAAGGGCACCATGACGAGATCGAAGGGCACGCCTTTTTCGCGCGCCGCGATCTCGACCTTGGCGCCGAACATGCTGAGGGGACCGGAGTAGAGGGTTGTCGTCATATGGGTTGCGACTTGACCAGAAACCGGCCCCCGGTGCATCAGGTCGAGCCCCAGACCTCCTGCGCCGTCTCGACCACCAGGCGCAGCTTGGCGCGCTGCGCTTCCACCGCGATGTTGTTGCCGTGCACCGTGCTGGAGAAGCCGCACTGCGGCGACAGCGCCAGCTGGTCGAGCGAGGCGTACTTGGCGGCGTCGTCGATGCGGCGCTTGAGCTCGTCCTTGTCTTCCATCTCGCCGAACTTCGTGGTCACCAGGCCGAGCACCACGGTCTTGCCCTTGGGCAGGTAGCGCAGCGGCTTGAAGTCGCCCGAGCGGGCGTCGTCGTATTCCATGAAGTAGGCGTCCAGGTCCATCTCCTTCAGCAGCGCCTCGGCCACGGGCTCGTAGTTGCCGGCCGCGGCGTGCGTGCTCTTGAAGTTGCCGCGGCACAGGTGCATGGCCAGCAGCATGCCCGGCGGCTTTTGCGCGACCACCTTGTTGATGAAGGCGGCGTAGCGGTGCGGCAGCTCGTTCGGGTCGTCGCCGCGCTTGCGGGCCGCTTCGCGCATGTGCTCGTCGCACAGGTAGGCCAGGTTGGTGTCGTCCATCTGCACGTAGGTGCAGCCGGCCGCGGCCAGCGAGCGCAGTTCGTCGCCATAGGCCTTGGCCACGTCGTCGTAGAAGGCCGGGTCGAGCTCGGGGTACGCCGTCTTGCTGATGCCCGCCCGCCCGCCGCGAAAGTGCAGCATGGTCGGCGAGGGAATGGTCACCTTCGGCGTGTTGCCCGCGGCCACCTGGCTCTTCAGGTACTGGAAGTCGGCCAGCTGGATGTCCTTCACGTGGCGCACCGTGTCGGTCACGCGCATGGCGGGCGGGGCCAGCTCCTCGGTGCCGTCGGGCTTGCGGATGGTGACCGGAATGTCGGTCTTCACGCCGCCGAGCTGATCGAGAAAGTCGATGTGGAAGTACGTGCGGCGGAACTCGCCGTCGGTGATGCTCTTCAGCCCGATGTCTTCCTGGAACTTCACGATCTCGGTGATGGCCTTGTCCTCGACCAGGCGAAGCTGCTCGGGCGTGATCTCGCCCTTGGCCTTCTGCTCGCGGGCTTCGAGCAGGTACTTGGGACGCAGGAAACTGCCCACGTGGTCGAAGCGGGCGGGCAATGCGGCGTGCTGTGACATGGATGACTCCGTCGTGATTTTTGGGGGAACGAGCGCAGATCGTATCGCCATCGAAACGCAGCTGACTGTATACAGCAGCGTCGGTGTTTACCCTGAAATAGCGATAAATCGCTGGAAATTTGGCTGTCTCTGTATACATTGCGTATTCATGAAAACGCCCACGACCGCCTTTCCGCTGAACGCCTGGTATGCCGCCGCCTACGACGTCGAGGTGCGTCACGCGCTGCTGCCGCGCACCATCTGCAACCAGAAAGTGGTGCTGTTCCGCCGCACCGACGGCCAGGTGGCCGTGCTGGAAGACGCCTGCTGGCACCGGCTGATGCCGCTGTCGCTGGGCCGCCTCGAAGGCGACGAGCTGGTGTGCGGCTACCACGGGCTGGTCTACAACAGCCAGGGCCGCTGCACCCACATGCCGAGCCAGGAAACGCTCAACCCCTCGGCCTGCGTGCGCAGCTTTCCGGCGGTGGAAAAGCACCGCTTCGTGTGGATCTGGCCCGGCGACCCGGCCAAGGCCGACCCGGCATCGATCCCCGACATGCACTGGAACGACGACCCCGCCTGGGCCGGCGACGGCAAGATGATTCGCGTCAACTGCGACTACCGCCTGGTGGTCGACAACCTGATGGACCTGACGCACGAGACCTTCGTGCACGGCTCGTCCATCGGCAACCGCGAGGTGGCCGAGGCGCCGTTCGTGGCCACGCACGGCGACCGCTCGGCCACCGTGACGCGCTGGATGGAAAACATCGACCCGCCGCCTTTCTGGGGCAGCCAGATTCGCCATGCGCGCGGCTACACGGGCAAGGTCGACCGCTGGCAGATCATTCGCTTCGAAGGCCCGTGCACGGTGAACATCGACGTGGGAGTGGCCGAGGCCGGCAGCGGCGCGGTGCCCAGCGGCGAGAACCCGGGCGACCGCAGCAAGGGCGTGAACGGCTACGTGCTCAACACCATCACCCCCGAGACCGACAAGACCTGCCTGTACTTCTGGGCCTTCTCGCGCAACTACTGCCTGGGCGAGCAGCGCCTCACGCACGAGCTGCGCGAAGGCGTCTCGGGCATCTTCCGCGAGGACGAGCTGGTGCTCGAGGCCCAGCAGAAGGCCATGGACGACCACCCCGACCACAAGTTCTACAACCTGAACATCGACGCCGGCTCCATGTGGGCGCGCCGGCTCATCGACCGCATGGTCGAGAAGGAAAAGCCCGCGCGCGCGGCCATTCCCATTCGCGCCGTCGAGAAGCAGGCCGCATGAAGGTCGCCGCTGTGTCCGGTGCCACCAACCCAGTCAACGCCGCCAACCCCGCCGAGCCCGCCGACAGCGGCAGCTCCCAGGGCGTGAAGGCGCAGCTGCGGCTGCGCGAAATGATTTTGGCGGGGGAGCTGCCCGGCGGCGCGCGCATTGCCGAGGTGGCCATTTCCGAGCAGCTCGGCGTGTCGCGCACCCCGGTGCGCACCGCGCTGATGCGGCTGGAGCAGGAAGGCCTGCTCGAAGCCTTGCCCAACGGCGGCTACGCGGTGCGCACGTTTTCCGAGCGCGACGTGGCCGACGCCATCGAGCTGCGCGGCACGCTCGAAGGCCTGGTCGCGCGGCTGGCGGCCGAGCGCGGCGCCGCGCCGGTGGTGCTGCGCGAAGCGCGCGCCTGCCTCGCGCGCATCGACGAACTGCTGCGCGAACCGGCGCTGGACGACGCGGCCTTCTCGCGCTACGTGACGCACAACGAGCGCTTTCATGCGCTGCTGTGCGAAATGGCGGGCAGCCCCGTCATCGCGCAGCAGCTGGAGCGCGTGGTCAACCTGCCGTTCGCGTCGCCCTCGGGCTTTGTCATCGTGCAGGCCAATTCGCCAGCCGCGCGCGACATGCTCGTCATCGCTCAGGACCAGCATCTGCAGGTGCTCGACGCCATCGAGTCCGGCGAGGGCTCGCGCGCCGAGGCACTGATGCGCGAGCACAGCCGCATCGCGCGGCGCAACCTGCGCGAGGCGCTGCACGGCACGCCCACCGCCGAGCAGCGCCCCTTGCCCGGCGTGCAGCTGATTCGCCGCCGCGGCTGAAGCGGCCGTCCTTTCTCTTTTTGCCCCTGGTGTTCCCCCGATGAAAAGCGATCTTCAATGGATGCAGGCGCAGGTCGTCGCGCTGCGCGACGTGACGCCCACCGTGCGCGAGTTCGAGCTGCGCCCCGACGGCGGCTTTGCTGACAGCTACGAGCCCGGCGCCCACCTGCAGGTGCAGGTGATGACGGCGCAGGGCCGGCTGCAGACCCGCTCGTACTCGCTGGTCGGCGAGGGCGACCGCCAGTGCTGGCGCATTGCCGTGAAGCGGCTGGACGACGGCCGCGGCGGCTCGCTCGCGATGTGGAAGCTGGCCGTGGGCGACCGCCTGCAGGTGAGCGCGCCGCAGAACCACTTCGCGCTCGACATGTCCGCGCCCGGCTACCTGCTGGTGGCCGGCGGCATCGGCATCACGCCGCTGGTGCTGATGGCGCAGCGCCTGGGCGCGCATGCAAGGCGCAACGGCGTGCCGGTGAAGATGCTCTACGGCGCGCGCCATGCGGGCGAGTTCGGCTACCTGGCGCACCTGCGGGAGGCGCTGGGCGAGGGCGTGTCGGCGCACGAAGGGTCGACGCCCATCGATTTCGCGGCCGCCATCGCCGCGCTGCCGCCCGGCGGCCAGCTCTACACCTGCGGCCCGGTGCCGATGCTCGAGGCGCTCAAGCGCGCCTGGCATGCGGCCGGCCGCCCGCTCGAGGACCTGCGCTTCGAAACCTTCGGCAGCAGCGGGCGCTTCGCGACCCAGGCTTTCGAGGTGCGCATTCCGAGGCACGACCTGACCATCACCGTGCCGGCCGACTGCACCTTGCTCGACGCGCTCGACGCCGCCGGCGTGCAGACGCTGTGGGACTGCAAGCGCGGCGAGTGCGGCCTCTGCGCCATGGACGTGCTGGCCGTCGAGGGCCAGGTCGACCACCGCGACGTGTTCCTCAGCGAGCATGAAAAGGAGGCGGCCACGCGCATTTGCGCCTGCGTGTCACGCGCCGTGGGTACGCTCACGCTCGACTCCGCGTACCGCGCCGACAGCTGAGGCCGCAAGCGCGGCTGGAGCCACCTTGCGCGATGATCGCGCAGTTCATTTATTGATCGCGCAACAAAGGCCCGCCAGAGGGGCCGGGTAGGTGATTGCCTGCTTCGCCGAATGTTGCAAAGTGTTGAAAATAGCCCCGGTTTCGAGTTCCGTCCCTGAAGGAAAAACATGCAAAGACGCCATCTCATCCAGACCGCCGCACTGTCGGCGCTCGCGCTTTCAATGTCGCTGGCCAGCGCCCAGGACAACAAGTTCAAGATCGGCCTCATCCTGCCGATGACGGGCCAGTCGGCCTCCACCGGCCGCCAGATCGAAGCCGCCGCGCGCCTGTACATGGCCCAGAACGGCGACACCGTGGCCGGCAAGAAGGTCGAGCTCATCATCAAGGACGACACCGGCCTGCCCGACGTGACCAAGCGCCTGGCGCAGGAACTGGTGGTGAACGACAAGGTCAACGTGCTCGCCGGCTTCGGACTGACGCCTTTGGCCCTGGCCGTGGCGCCCATCGCCACCCAGTCGAAGACGCCCCAGCTCGTGATGGCCGCGGCCACCTCGAGCATCACGGAGGCCTCGCCCTACATCGTTCGCTCGGGCTTCACGCTGCCGCAGGTGTCGGTGCCCATGGGCGACTGGGCGCCCAAGAACGGCATCAAGACCGTGGTGACGCTGGTGGCCGACTACGGCCCCGGCAACGACGCCGAGAAGTTCTTCAGCGAGCGCTTCCAGCTGAACGGCGGCAAGGTGATCGACAAGCTGCGCGTGCCGCTGCGCAACCCCGACTTCGCGCCCTTCCTGCAGAAGGTGCGCGACGCCAAGCCCGACGCGCTGTTCGTCTTCGTGCCCTCGGGCGCGGGCGCTGCGGTGATGAAGCAGTTTCTGGAGCGCGGCATGGACAAGGCCGGCATCAAGCTCATCGCCACCGGCGACGTGACGGACGACGACCAGCTCAACGACATGGGCGACGGCGCGCTGGGCGTGGTCACCTCGCACCACTACTCGGCGGCGCACCCCTCGGCCATGAACAAGAAGTTCGTGGAAGCCTTCGAAAAGGCCAACCCCAAGCTGCGCCCCAACTTCATGGCCGTGGGTGGCTATGACGGCATGCGCGTGATCTACGAAGCCCTGAAGGCGACCAAGGGCGCGGGCGGCGGCGAGGCGCTGCTGGCCGCGATGAAGGGCCAGGTCTTCGAGAGCCCGCGCGGCCAGATGATGATCGACGCCCAGACCCGCGACGTGGTGCAGGACGTGTACCTGCGCAAGGTCGAGAAGAAGGACGGCCAGCTCTACAACGTCGAGTTCGACGTGATCAAGAGCGTGAAGGACCCGGGCAAGACGAAGTAGGTTTCTTTTCCGCAGGTCGGAGATCGAGAGAGGGGCATTCGGGGCGCGATCACGCCGGCGGGGTGCCCCTTTTCTCGAATGTCCCCCGGCCTGCGGCCTCCTCCTTCGTTGCTCGAAGGGGAGTACCCGGCGGCCTGTTCAACCCGTCCCGAACGAACCAACCGCAAGCCGCAACAAGCTCCTGAAACACTGACATGTTGACCATTCTTTTCGACGGCATCGCCTACGGCATGCTGCTCTTCGTGTTGGCAGTCGGACTGGCCGTGACGCTGGGGTTGATGAACTTCATCAACCTCGCGCACGGCGCCTTCGCCATGGCCGGCGGATACCTCACGGTGTTCGCGATGCAGAAGCTGGGCCTGCCTTTCCTGGCCTGCCTGCCGCTCGCCTTCATCGTCGTCGGGCTGGCCGGGGCCTTGCTGGAGCGCACGCTCTACCGGCCCATGTACGGCAAGTCGCACCTCGACCAGGTGCTGTTTTCCATCGGCCTCGCCTTCATGGCGGTGGCGGCCATCGACTACTTCGTGGGCTCGTCGCAGCAGAACGTGCAGCTGCCCGAATGGTTGCGCGGGCGCACCGAAATCGGCGACGGCGCGTTCATGCTGGGCATGGGCCACTACCGGCTTTTCATCATCGGCGTGTGCGCGGTGCTCACCGTGGTGCTGCAGCTCATTCTTTCGAAGACCCGGTTCGGAAGCCGCCTGCGCGCCGCCGTGGACGACCCGCGCGTGGCCGCGGGCCTGGGCATCAACGTGAACATCGTGTTCCTGCTGACCTTCGCGGTGGGCTCCGGCCTGGCGGGGCTGGGCGGCGCGCTGGGCGCCGAAATTCTGGGGCTCGACCCGACCTTTCCGCTCAAGTACATGATCTATTTTCTGATCGTGGTGTCCGTGGGCGGCACCTCGTCGATCACCGGGCCGCTCGCGGCGGCGCTGCTGCTGGGCATTGCCGACGTGGCGGGCAAGTACTTCATTCCGAAGATGGGTGCGTTCACCGTCTACCTGCTGATGATCCTGATATTGATGTGGCGCCCCCAGGGCCTGTTCACGCGCAAGGGAGGCCGCTGATGAGCACGCCTTCCACCGCCGACTTCCAGTCGGCCCTGCTGCGCAAGGCCCGCTGGCGGCCGCTGGAGTTCGTGGTGTGGGCGGTGGCCTTCGCGCTGCCGCTGGCCATGCCCTCGCACTCGCTGCTGGTCAACGAGATTGCCATCGTCGCGCTGTTCGCGATGTCGCTCGACCTCATCCTGGGCTACACCGGCATCGTGTCGCTGGGGCATGCGGCCTTCTTCGGCTTCGGTGCGTACGCCGCGGCGCTGTTCGCCAAGCTCGTCATGCCCGACCCGACCGTGGGCCTGGTGGTGGCGACCGTGCTGTCGGCCGTGCTGGGCCTGGTCGCCAGCGTGACGATCCTGCGCGGCAGCGACCTCACGCGGCTGATGGTCACGCTGGGCACCGCGCTGCTGCTGCTGGAGCTGGCCAACAAGCTCGACTGGCTCACCGGCGGCGCCGACGGGCTGCAGGGCGTGGTCATGGGGCCGGTGCTCGGCTTCTTCGAGTTCGACCTGTACGGCCGCACGGCCGCCTGGTATTCGCTGGCCGTGATGCTGGTGCTGTTCCTGCTGATGCGCCGGCTGGTGCATTCGCCCTTCGGCGCCACGCTGAAGGCCATTCGCGACAACCGGCTGCGCGCCATGGCCATCGGCATTCCGGTGGTGTCGCGGCTGGCCACGGTCTACACCATCGCGGCCGGCATTGCCGGCGCCGCGGGCGCGCTGCTGGCGCAGACCACGGGCTTCGCGTCGCTCGACGTGCTGGCCTTCGACCGCTCGGCCGACGTGCTGCTGATGCTGGTCATCGGCGGCGTGGGCTGGCTCTATGGCGGCGTGGCGGGCGCCATCGTCTTCAAGCTGCTGCAGACCTGGCTGTCGGCCGTGACGCCGCAGTACTGGATGTTCTGGATCGGCCTGATCCTGGTGCTGCTGGTGCTGGTGGGCCGCGACCGGTTGCTCAAGCCCTGGACCTGGTTCGGCGCGGGCAAGAAGAAGGGCGGTGCCGTATGACCGACACCGTGCTTTCCACCCACGGCCTCGTGATGCGCTTCGGCGGCATCACCGCCACCAACAACGTGACGATGGAGCTCAAGCGCGGCGCGCGCCATGCGCTGATCGGCCCCAACGGCGCGGGCAAGACCACGCTCATCAACCAGCTCACCGGCGTGCTCACGCCCACCGAAGGCCGCATCACGCTGCTGGGCGAGGACATCACCACGCTGGCCCCTCACAAGCGCGTGGCGCGCGGGCTGGTGCGCACCTTCCAGATCAACCAGCTGTTCGACTCGATGACGCCGCTGGAAACGCTGGCGCTCGTGGTGTCGCAACACCAGGGCATCGGCGCGCAATGGTGGCGCCCGCTGGGCGCGAGCAAGGCCATTGCCGAGCGCGCGGCGCAGCTGCTGGAGGAGTTCCACCTGGGCGACGTGGCGCTGCAGCAGGTGAAGCACCTGGCCTACGGCAAGCGCCGCCTGCTCGAGATTGCGATTGCGCTGGCCTGCGAGCCGCGCGTGCTGCTGCTCGACGAACCGGTGGCGGGCGTGCCCGCCGGCGAGCGCGAAGAGCTGCTGCAGACCGTGGCCGCGCTGCCGGCCGATGTGTCGGTGCTGCTCATCGAGCACGACATGGACCTGGTGTTCAGCTTTGCCGACCGCATGACCGTGCTGGTCAACGGCACGCTGCTGACCGAGGGCGACCCTGAAACCATCGCCAACGATCCCAAGGTGAAAGAGGTCTATCTGGGCCACGGAGAAGCTGCCCATGTCTGAGCTGCTGCGCATCGAGAATTTGAGCGCCGGCTACGGCGAAGCCGTGGTGCTGCACGACGTGGCGTTCGCGCTCGGCGAAGGCCAGACGCTGGCGCTGCTGGGCCGCAACGGCACGGGCAAGACCACGCTCATCAACACGCTGGCGGGCGCCACGCGCCAGCACGGCGGCACCATCGCGCTGGGCGGGCAGGCGCTGCACAAGCTGGCGCCGCACCAGCGCGCGGCGGCGGGCATCGGCTGGGTGCCGCAGGAGCGGAACATCTTCAAGTCGCTGACGGTGCACGAGAACCTCACGGCCGTGGAGCGCACTGGAAAGTGGAACGCGCAGCGCGTCTACGAGATGTTCCCGCGCCTGGCCGAGCGCAAGACCAACCTGGGCACGCAGCTCTCGGGCGGCGAGCAGCAGATGCTGGCCGTGGGCCGCGCGCTGGTGCTCAACCCCAAGCTGCTGCTGCTCGACGAGCCGCTCGAAGGGCTGGCGCCCATCATCGTGGAGGAGCTGCTGCGCGCCATCCGCCGCATCACGCAGGACGAGGGGCTGGCCGCGATCATCGTGGAGCAGCACCCGCAGGCGATCCTCGCGATTTCGGACGAGGCCGTGGTGCTCGACCACGGCACCATCGTGCACACCGACAAGGCCGCGACCTTGCGCACGCAGCCAGAGGTGCTCGACCGGCTGCTGGGCGTGGCGCGCTAGGCGCCTTCGGCCAACGCGGCCAGCTTCGCCTTCCAGTCGTCGGCGCGGCCCAGCCAGGGGCCGGCGTCGATGCGGCTGGCGCGGCCGTCGGGCTGCACCAGCACGAAGGTCGGAAAGCCCTGGCCGCCCGCGCGCTGCAGCAACTGGCGGCTTTCGGCGATGTGCTGCGCCGTCGCCTCGCCCGACAGCTGCGCGAACGCGGCCTTGAAGGCGGCGGCGTCGAAACCGATGTCGACTGCCATCTCGGCCAGCACATCGGCATCGGCGATGCGCCGGCCTTCGACGTAGTGCGCCTGCTGCAGGCGATGCACCATGTCCAGCCCGCCGCCCGCGCGCAGCGACTCGGCCGCGAGAACGGCGGTGGTGGGCGGCTCCGAGTCCATCACCGCGCCGGTGTCGCGCAGCAGGCCTTCGAAGTAGCGCTCGCCGAAGGGCTGGCCCGTCATCTCGGTGATGCGGCGGTCGTGCGGCATCACGTACTCGCGCCACTGCGGCGTGATGGGGCGGCGGTTGGCGCCGGTCATCATGCCGCCGCCGTGGAGCGCGACCTTCAGGCCCGGCACGCCGCGCGCGGCCGCCACCAGCGGCGCGGCGGCGTAGCACCAGCCGCACAGCGGGTCGAAGATGTAGTGCAGGGTGGCGCCTTCCGGGGCGTCTTCCGGGGCGTCTTCCGGGGCGCCCTCTGGGGCGCTTGCTTCGGCGGTATCGGTCATTGCGGCCATTTCATTTCTCCCTTGACGACCTTGGCGCCGAGTTCGAGCGACGAGGGGTCTTCCAGCCTGGGGTAGCGCTTCTTCATCGCGGCGATGAGTTCGCCCGAGTCTTTCGCCTTCGCCGCCTCGACCTCGAAGGCTTGCAGGTAGCTGCGCGTGAAGTTCACCGACGCCACCGTGTACGGCGCCGATCCGTCGGCGTTCGGCAGGTAGTGGCCGGGCACCACCGTCTTGGGGTGCAGCGCGGCGATGCGGTCCAGCGTCTTGATCCAGTCGCGGCGCGACTGCGGCGTTTGCGTGTCGGCCACCCACACATGGATGTTGGCCGACACCGGAATGCCGCCGACCACGGCCTTCAGCGAGGGAATCCACGCGAAGCTGCGCTCGGGCTGGGAGCCGTGCAGGCCGTTCAGGCCGTCCAGTCCGACCACCTGGATCTTGCGGCCCTCGAGCGTGAGGCTGTCGCCGGCCAGTGCATCGGGCACGATCAACGCCTTGGGGGCGTTGTCTTTCAGGATGGGGCCCCAGTGCGCGAGCTTGCCGTCCTTCGAGGCCTGGATGGCGGCCACGGTCTGCGGGGTGGCGACGATCTTCGCGTCGGGGAAGGCGGCCTGCACCACGTCGAGGCCGAAGTAGTAGTCGGGGTCGCTGTGGCTGATGTAGACGATGGTGAGCTTCTTGCCCGTCGCCTTGATCTTGCGCACCAGCGCCTCGGCGTCGTTGCGCTGGAACTGCGCGTCGATCAGCACGGCCTCGGCCTGGCCGGTGACGATTTCGGAGGACACCGGGAACATCGACCGGGCGCCGGGGTTGAACACCTCGAGCCGAAGCGGCTGGGCGGCCTGCGCCAGCGGCGCGAAGCCTGAAAGCGAAGCGAGGGCGGCCAGGGTGGCGGTGGAGAGGAGGGCTCTGCGGAACATGGCGATCTTTCTGGGTGCGGTGAGGGGTGACAGTGCGCCGATGCTAGGTTGCGCGAACTGAAATAAAAACCGCCTCCAGGGCAATGGATCGTTTCGTATTCCGGGCGAATCGGGCGAATCGGGCGAATCAGGCTGAATAGGACTGGCGAATCAGTCCGTCGCGCACCGCTCCAGGTGCGCCACCAGCAGCTGCGCCGACGGCGACAACGCCTCCCCGCCACGAAAGCAGATCGCGAAGCGCCGCCGCGCCCAGTCGTCGGTCAGCGGCATCAGCCGCAGGCCGAAGGCGTCGGTGAAGGGCCGCGCCACCTCCGCCGGCACCACGCTGATGGCCAGCCCCGCGCGCACCACGCGCAGCGCCGCGTCGAAGTTGGACACCAGCACCCGGTACACCAGCGGCTTGCCCGCCACCGCCGCCTCGCGCGCGAGCATCAGCTGCACGGCGCTCAGCGCGGGCATGCCAACGAACTCGTGGTCGAGCACCTGCTCGAAGCGCACCGCCTCGTGCCGCGCCACCGGGTGCGAAGGGTGCGCGACGATGGCCAGGTGGTCGCTGCGGTAGCTGCGCCGCTCCAGCCCCTCGAGGTCGGCGGCGTCCCAGCACAGGCCGATGGAGGCGATGCCCTCGCGGATGCCGCGCACGATCTCCGGGCTCACGCGCTCTTCCATGTCCACGCGGATGTTGCGGTTCGCCGGGTCTTGCAGGAAGCCCGCGACGTCCTCGGCCAGCGACTCGGCCATGACCGAGGCCGACGCCAGGATGCGCACATGCCCGCGCGCGCCGCCGGCGTAGGCGGCCATGTCGCGCTCGATGCGGTTCGCGCTGCCGAGCATGGCGCGCGCGTGCTCCAGCAGGGTTTCGCCGGCCGGCGTCGGCACCACGCCGCCGCGCTTGCGCAGCAGCAGCGGCGTGCCGACCGCGTCTTCCAGCTGCGCCAGCCGCTTGCTGATGGCCGAGCCGACGATGCTGGCCTGCTCGCCGGCGCGCGCGATGCTGCGGGTTTCGCAGACCGAGACGAACAGGCGCAGGGTGGTGAGGTCGAGGTCTCTCATGGTGTTCCGATATGGAAGCAAATGGCTTCCAAAATATACCTTCTGGCGCTGTTCGGAACTTCTAACATCTGCTTCGTACCCCCCGCACATTCCTCACGACGGAGACAAAGTCTTGATTCACGCCTTCCTGCCGCCACGCGCGGTCGTTCGCGAAGTGGGGCTGCGCGACGGCCTGCAAAGCATCGCCCGCGTGCTGCCCACCGCCCGCAAGCTCGAATGGATCCGCGACGCGCACGCGGCCGGCCAGCGCGAGATCGAGGTCGGCTCCTTCGTGCCGGCGCACCTGCTGCCGCAACTGGCCGACACGGCCGAGCTGCTGGCCTATGCCAAGACGCTGCCGGGCCTGTTCGCCTCGGTGCTGGTGCCCAACCTGAAGGGCGCGGAGCGTGCGATCGCAGGCGAGGCCGACCTGATGATCGTGCCGCTGTCGGCCAGCCATGCCCACAGCCTGGCCAACCTGCGCAAGACGCCCGACGAGGTGGTGGCCGAGGTGGCCCGCATTCGCGCGGCGCGCGACGCGGCGGGCTCGAAGACGCTGATCGACGGGGGCGTGGGCACGGCCTTCGGCTGCACGCTGCAGGGCCATGTGGCGCCCGACGAGGTGCTGCGGCTGATGCAGGCGCTGCTCGACGCGGGCGCCGACCGCGTGAGCCTGGCCGACACCGTGGGCTACGCCGACCCGGCGATGGTGCGCAGCCTGTTCGAGCGCGCGTTGCGCATCGCGGGCGACCGGCTGTGGTGCGGGCATTTCCACGACACGCGCGGCATGGGGCTGGCGAATGCCTATGCGGCGCTCGAAGTGGGCATCACGCGCTTCGACGCCTGCCTGGCCGGCATCGGCGGCTGCCCGCATGCGCCGGGTGCCAGCGGCAATGTCGACACCGAAGACCTCGTCTTCATGCTGCAGAGCATGGGCGTGGCCACCGGCATCGACCTGCCGAAGCTGCTCGACCTGCGCCGCCGCGTGGCCGGCTGGCTGGACGGCGAGACGCTGCAGGGCACGGTGTGGCGCGCGGGCTTTCCGAAGACCTTCGCGGTGGGCGAAGAGGTCACGGCATGAGCGCGACGGCAACGACAGACACGACGGCAGCCGGCGAAAAGCGCCTGCCGCTCGCCGGCATCCGCGTGGTCGAGTTCACGCACATGGTCATGGGCCCGACCTGCGGCATGGTGCTGGCCGACCTGGGCGCCGAGGTCATCAAGGTCGAGCCCATCGACGGCGACCGCACGCGGCACCTGCTGGGCGCGGGCGCGGGCTTTTTCCCGATGTTCAACCGCAACAAGAAGAGCATCGCGCTCGACCTGCGGCATCCGCAGGGGCTGGAAGCGGCGCTGCGCCTGTGCGCCACGGCCGACGTGGTGGCGCAGAACTTCAAGCCCGGCACCATGGACAAGTACGGCCTGGGCTACGCCGCGCTGGGCAAGCTCAACCCGCGCCTCGTGTACGTGAACCACACGGGCTTTCTGCCCGGCCCCTACGAGCACCGCACCGCGCTCGACGAGGTGGTGCAGATGATGGGCGGCCTCGCCTACATGACCGGGCGCCCCGGCGACCCGTTGCGCGCGGGCACCAGCGTGAACGACATCATGGGCGGCATGTTCGGCGCCATCGGCGCCATCGCCGCGCTGATGCAGCGCGCCGAGACCGGCAAGGGGCAGGAGGTGCAGTCGGCGCTGTTCGAGAACAACGTGTTCCTGGTGGGCCAGCACATGCTGCAGTACGCCATCACGGGCCAGGCGGCGGCGCCGATGCCCGAGCGCATCTCGGCCTGGGCGCTGTACGACGTGTTCACCGTGAAAGACGGCGAGCAGATCTTCCTGGCTGCGGTGAGCGACGCGCAATGGAAGACCTTCTGCGACGCGCTGGGCTTCGACGACCTGAAGGCCGACCCGGCCCTGCTCACCAACAACGACCGCGTGCGGATGCGCCCCACGCTGCTGGCCGACCTGCGCGCGCGCCTCGCGGACCGGTCGGCGGCGGAGCTGTCGGCGCTGTTCGAGGCCAGGGGGCTGCCTTTCGCGCCCATCGTGCGGCCGCAGGACCTGTACGACGATCCGCACCTGAAGGCCACCGGCGGGCTCGCGGACATCCGCCTGCCCGACGGCGAGCGCGCCGGCGAAATGGCGCAGACCACGCTGTTTCCGATCACGCTGGGCGGCGACCGCCTCGGCGTGCGGCTGCACCCGCCGACGCTGGGCGAGCACACCCGCGAGCTGCTGGCCGAGCTGGGCTATGCGCGCGAGCAGGTGGACGCCTTGCATGCCGGGGCGGCGGTGGCCTGAGCCACGAATTCTTCAAAACACAAGAAAGACGAGACATGACCCACACACTTCCTTCGATGCATCGGTTGAATCTGCTGAACCGCCGCACGGTGCTCGGCTTCGGCGCGTGCGCCGCCGCGGTGGCTGCGTGCCCCGCGCTGGCGCAGGGTTCGGACAAGCCGATTCGCTTCATCCTGCCGATCAGCGCGGGCTCGGGCGTGGACACCATCGTGCGCGCCGCCTCGGTCGCGCTGGGCAAGGCCTTCGGCCAGCCGGTGGTCATCGAGAACCTGCCCGGCGCGGGCGGCATCACCGGCGCGGCGGCCATCGTCAAGGCGGCGCCCGACGGGCTCACGCTGGGCATGGTGTCGAACAACCACGTCATCAACCCGGCGGTGTTCAAGAAGATGCCGTTCGACGCCATCAACGACATCACGCCCATCAGCGTGGTCGGCGCCACGCCGCTGGTGCTGGTGGCCAACCCCAAGCTGCCCGCGAAGAATGTGCCCGAGCTGGTGGCGCTGCTGCGCGCCAAGCCCGGCGGCTACAACTACGCGTCGTCGGGCAACGGCACCATCATTCACCTGGCCGGCGAGATGTTCATGGACGAGGCGGGCGTGAAGGTGCGCCACATTCCGTACAAGGGCACGGGCGCGATGGTGACGGACATGATCGGCGGGCAGGTCGAGATGGGCGTGGTGTCTTTGCCGGCGGTGCAGCCGCACATCAAGAGCGGCGCGCTGCGCGCCATCGGCCTGTGCGGCCCGACCCGCTCGGCGGCCGCGCCCGACATCGCGACCATCGCGGAGCAGGGGCTGCCGAACTACGCGGTCGAAGGCTGGTTCGCGGTGATCGGCCCGCCGAAGATGCAAGCCGCCGACATCCAGCGCGTGCACGACGCCGTGGCCGCCGCGTTCACGAGCGCGGAGGTGCGCGACGCGATGGACAAGCAGGGCAACGTGATCAAGCCGACGACGCCGGAGCAGGCGGCGGCGTACTTCCGCAGCGAGGCTGCGCGCTATGCGGCGCTGGTGAAGAAGGCGAACGTGGTCCTGGAATGAGGTCTTGCTCCTTCCCCCTTTGGGGGAAGGCTGGGATGGGGGCAAGCGGCGCTCGATGAGGCACCTCGTTGTCGTTGAAGCCGCCGTGCCCCCACCCCGACCCTCCCCCGGAAGGGGAGGGAGAAATACCCAGCCCTAAGCCGGCCCCACCGCCCGGTACAAAGCCCGCACGAAATCCGACTGCGTGATCATCCCCGTCAGCCGTTTCTCCCCGTCGATGATCGGAATGTGGTGGTGCCCGCCCTCGGAGAACAGCGGCACCAGGTCGACCACCGGCCGCTCCGCGCTGGCCACGCGCACCTGCCGCGTCATGATCTGCCCCACCACCTCGGGCTTGTCCGACATCACCGTGCGCGTCGCGCGGATCAGGTCGCGCAGCTTGCCGGCGATGCCCTCGTGGTGCTGCAGGTCGAGCTGCCGGAAGAAGTCGGCCTGCGTCACGATGCCCACCACGCGGCGCGTGCGGTCGGTGACGGGCAGGGCCTTGATGCGCCGCTCGTGCATCAACGACCACGCTTCCTGCAGCGGCGTGCCGAACTCCACCGACACGGGCTCGCGCGACATGATGTCCGCGCAATGCAGCGTGCCCAGCCGGCGCTTGTACGACTCCAGCTCGGTTTGCTGGATCAGCGACGCGAGGTCGTCGCGGCTGATGTCCAGCACCTGGTTGTAGCGCGCCAGCACGGCGTCGATGTCGGCCTGGCTGAAGCGCGCGTCGGTGGCCGGCGGGCGCGCCACCTGCACGTGCGGGTAGCGGCGCCCGGTGAGCGAGTTGTAGGCCACGCCCGCGAGCACCAGCAGCAGCGAGTTGGTAAAGAACGGGAAGAGGGCGGACGAGAACTGCGTGGTGTGCGTCAGCACCGCGAGCAAGGCCGCGGCACCGCCGGGCGGGTGCAGGCAGCGCGCGCTGAACATGAGCGCGATGGCCAGGGCCACCGCCACGGCGGCCGCGACGGCCGGCTCGGGAATCCAGTTGGCGCAGGCGATGCCGACCAGCGCCGACAGCGTGTTGCCGCCGATCACCGACCAGGGCTGCGCCAGCGGGCTCGCGGGCACCGCGAACACCAGCACGGCACTGGCGCCCAGCGGCGCGATCAGCCAGACGCTCGCGTGCAGCGGGCCCGCCAGCCAGTGCGACAGCAGCGCCGTGACCAGCAGGCCCAGCCCGGCGCCGGCCACCGCACGCAGGCGCTCGCGGGCATCGATGGTGGTGCGGCCCGGCAGCCAGGCGCGCGCGTGGGTCAGGAGTGCGTCGAACCGCATCGGACCGTGAGCTCCGTCGTCAGCCTTCGTGGGCCACCAACCGGCCGATCTCGGGCCAGCGGCCGTGCAGCCACACCCAGGCGACCAGCCCGATCACGAGCATGCCCAGCGAGGTGAGCGCGAGCGCGAGCGTCGAATGCATCACCAGCGGCGCGATGGCGCCGGCCACGATGCCGTTGGCGGTGGAGCCGATCACGGCCTGCAGCGACGAGGCCATGCCGCGGCGCTCGGGGTGCAGGTCGAGCACCAGCAGCGTGACCACGGGCACCATCAGCGCCCAGCCGAAGGCGAACACCGCCAGCGGCCACAGCGCCCAGGCCACGTGCGCCTGGAAGAAGGTGTTGGCCACCACGTTGACCACCGAGGTCACCAGCATGATGAGGAAGCCGTCGCGAATCTGCCGCTTGGGCGCGACCTTGCCGGCCATGCGCCCGCTGGCGCGCGCGCCGAGCATGATGCCGCCGATGGTCAGCAGGAAGAACCAGAAGAACTGCTGCGGCTGCAGCGCCAGGTGGTCGCCCAGGAAGGCGGGCGCGGCCAGCACGTAGAGGAACATGCCGTTGAAAGGCACGCCGCTGGCGAACGCCAGCAGCAGAAAGCGCGGGTCGGAGCACAGGTCCCAGTAGCCGCGCATCAGGTGGCGCACCTGGAAAGGCTGGCGGTGGCTCTTGTGCAGCGTTTCGGGCAGCAGCTTGTAGTTGGCCGTGAACAGCACCACGCCCACCGCCACCAGGAACCAGAACACCGCGTGCCAGCCCGCGTGCACGAACAGGAAGCCGCCCACGATGGGCGCGATGGCCGGCGCCACGCCGAAATAGATCGTCACCTGGCTCATGACCCGCTGCGCCTCGGCGGGCGGGAACATGTCGCGAATGACCGCGCGCGAGACCACGATGCCCGCGCCCGTCGACAGGCCCTGCAGGCCGCGGAACAGCACCAGCTGCGTGATGTTCTGCGACAGCGCGCAGCCCAGCGAGGCAATGGTGAACACCGCCAGGCCCCACAGCACCACGGGCCGGCGGCCGAAGCTGTCCGACAGCGCGCCGTGGAACAGGTTCATGAACGCAAAGCCGAAAAGGTAGGCCGAGAGCGTCTGCTGCATCTCCGCCGGCGTCGCGCCGATGGACTGCGCAATGCCCGAGAAGGCCGGGATGTAGGTGTCGATGGAAAAGGGCCCGAGCATGCCCAGTACGGCGAGCAGCACGGCAAGCGCCCAGCGCGGGGCCTGCCAGAGTTTGTCTGCATCGGGATTCATGGGGAGGGGGCTCCGTTGTTCTTGGGGTGTTGGGTTGTCGGGTCTGCAAATAGAGAACGCCCGCCGCCCGGGTCAGGGGCAAGGCGGGCGTTTGGCTTCAGCGAACCTGGATTACAGGGTGTCGATGAAGCTGCGCAGCTTGTCGGAGCGGCTCGGGTGCTTCAGCTTGCGCAGCGCCTTGGCCTCGATCTGGCGGATGCGCTCGCGGGTCACGTCGAACTGCTTGCCCACTTCTTCGAGCGTGTGGTCGGTCGACATCTCGATGCCGAAGCGCATGCGCAGCACCTTGGCTTCGCGCGGCGTGAGGCTGTCCAGGATGTCCTTGACCACGTCGCGCAGGCCGGCCTGCATGGCGGCCTCGATGGGCGCCGTGTTGCTGCTGTCCTCGATGAAGTCGCCCAGGTGCGAATCGTCGTCGTCACCGATCGGCGTTTCCATGGAGATCGGCTCCTTGGCGATCTTCATGATCTTGCGGATCTTGTCTTCCGGAATTTCCATCTTCGCGGCCAGGATGCCGGCGTCGGGCTCGAAGCCGAACTCCTGCAGATGCTGGCGCGAAATGCG
The DNA here is from genome assembly GCF_041355175.1 of Variovorax sp. RCC_210. NCBI lineage: Bacteria > Pseudomonadati > Pseudomonadota > Betaproteobacteria > Burkholderiales > Comamonadaceae > Variovorax > Variovorax sp. RCC_210. The sequence continues at coordinate 342,973 of NZ_JBFUPJ010000001.1, forward strand.
GTTCATCTTGTTGATCGTCTCGATCATGTGCACCGGAATGCGGATGGTGCGCGCCTGGTCGGCAATCGAGCGGGTGATGGCCTGGCGGATCCACCACGTGGCGTAGGTCGAGAACTTGTAGCCGCGACGGTATTCGAACTTGTCGACCGCCTTCATCAGGCCGATGTTGCCTTCCTGGATCAGGTCCAGGAACTGCAGGCCGCGGTTGGTGTACTTCTTGGCGATGGAGATCACGAGGCGCAGGTTGGCCTCGATCATTTCCTTCTTGGCGTCACGGGAAGACGACTCGCCTTCGTTCATGCGCTTGTTGATGTCCTTGAGCTGCGTGAGCGGCACCACCACGCGCGACTGGATGTCGGCCAGGCGCTGCTGCAGTTCCTGCACCGGCGGAATGTTGCGCGCGAGCACGGCGCTCCAGGGCTTGCCGGCGGCGGCCTGCTTCTCGACCCACTTCAGGTTCAGCAGGTTCGACGCGATGCGGTTGCCGTTCTTGTCGTAGCCGCTGAAGTCGCGGATGAACTCGTCCTGCGGGAAGCCGCACTTGTCCACGATGATGCGGCGCAGCTCGCGTTCCTTCTTGCGCACGTCGTCCACCTGCGTGCGAACCAGGTCGCACAGCTTCTCGATGGTCTTGGCCGTGAAGCGGATGGTCATCAGCTCTTCGGACAGCGACTCTTGCGCCTTGGCGTACGCGGGCGTGCCGTAGCCTTCCTTGTCGTAGATCTTGTGGACCTTCTCGAACATGCCGGCGATGCGGTCGAAGCGCGCGAGCGCCTCGTTCTTGAGTTCTTCGAGCTTCTTGGTCAGGGCCTTGGAGCCGCCCTTGCCGTCGTCGTCGTCTTCTTCGTCGAATTCGTCGAAGTCTTCTTCGGCCACGTAGTCGTCGGCCTCGTTGGGGTTCGAGAAGCCGTCCACGATGGTGGAGATGACGACCTTGCCTTCGCGGATTTCAGCGGCGAGGCGCAGGATTTCGGCGATGGTGGCGGGGGAGGCCGAAATGGCTTCCATCATGGCCATCAGGCCGCCTTCGATGCGCTTGGCGATTTCGATTTCGCCTTCGCGCGTCAGCAGCTCGACCGTGCCCATTTCGCGCATGTACATGCGGACCGGGTCGGTGGTGCGGCCGAATTCGCTGTCCACCGTGGAGAGAGCCGCTTCGGCTTCTTCCTCGGCTTCTTCCACCGTGGTGGCGGTGGGCGCGGTGTTGTTCAGCAGCAGGGTCTCGGCGTCGGGCGTCTGCTCGTACACCGCCACGCCCATGTCGTTCAACATGGTGACCACGACTTCCATGGTCTCGGCGTCGACCAGCTTGTCGGGCAAGTGGTCGGAGATTTCGCCGTGCGTGAGGTAGCCGCGGGTCTTGCCCAGCGTGATCAGGGTCTTCAGGCGCGAGCGGCGCTTGGCCAGGTCTTCTTCGGAGAGCACGGTCTCGTCGAGGCCGAACTCCTTCATCAAGGCGCGTTCCTTCGCCTTGCTGATCTTCATGCGCAGCGGCTTGACCTTTTCTTCGGTCGTGGTGGCCGCGGCGGGTTCGTCGCCCGCGATGTCTTCCTCGATGTCCGACAGGTCGATGTCGCTCTCGGGCGCGTCCTTGTCAGCCTTGGGCTTGCGGCCGCGCTTGGCGCCGGTGGCGGGCGAGGCTGCACCAGCAGCGGCGGCCTTCGGCGGGCGGCCGACTTTCTTTGCGGCCGGGGCGGCTGCTTTTTTGGGATCGTCGAGAGAGGTCGATTTCGTGGGCACGGTTTTCACTTTCGTTGCGGCTGCCGCTTTGGATGCGGTGGCACCCGTCTTAGTTGCTGGCTTCGCGCCGGCTTTCAACGGTTTTTCTGCTGCGGGCTTGGTGGCGACGCTTTTGGCAAGTGAAGGAGCAGGCTTCTTTGAACTGGGCATACGACCTCGTTACGACAAGAAAAGACAAGCGAAATCACAGGCGCACCGTCACGCGGACAGCGCCACCAGCCCGTGCACAGGCACGGACTAAAACAATTGGGAAAGAGGAATTAATTCCTCACAGGCAAGATGTCGGGCGAACATTTGGTGTGCAGTCCTTGCGGTTATTGACCCTTTCCGCCGGAATTTACCGGTGGAGTGCGTTGCGCTGAGGGTCGGCCCGGAGGTGCTGCTGTCGCTCTTGCCTAATTTCGCCAGTTGCGAAGCCCTACATTATAGCGCGTTGCGCAAATTTCAAGCAGTTTCTGCACCAGAAGCGCGAATGCGTGCACGCAATTCGAGTCGGCGGGTTTCCAGCGCCTTGTAGCGTTCGAGGGCTTTCGGGTCTTTTCCGACGGCCGCAATGGCTTCGCTCTGCTGGGCTTTGAGCAGGTCGTCGAGCATGAAGTCGAGCACGCTGGTGAGTTCGCGGGCGGCTTCGGCCAGGTGCTGCGCCTCTTCGCCCTCGGGGACGGGGGCGGCCTCGGCCACGGACATCAGCCGCTCGGCCAGCGCTTCGAAATCCATTCCGCGCATGCCTTCGCGCAGCGCGGCCCAGGGCTGCACGCCGTGCTCGTGCAGCTGGCTGTCCAGCCAGGTGAAGAGCGCGCCATGCGTGCCGGGCAGCTCGCACAGCATCACGTGGAGCTCGTGCGAAAGCGCATCCCACTGCGCCATGTTCGACAGCAGCAGCCGCACCGCCACGTCGGGGCGGCTGGGCGGGGCGCCGCGCCCGCGCAGCGGCTCGATGGGCTCCTCGAACTTGCCGCCCCAGCGCTTTCCCTTGACGAACTTGCGCTGCTGGAACTTCGGCTTGCTATCGCTTTCATAGCGCGGCGGCTCGAAGTCCTGCGGCGGGGGCATGTCGGGGTAGTAGTCGTCTCCGCCGCTGTATCCGCTGCCTCCGGCGTCGTAGCCGCCGGGCTCGTTGTGCCGCTGCTGCGCGGGCGCGCCGCCTGCCTTGCGCGGGCCCGGCAGGGAGGCCCACAGGTCCGACAACGCCGCCGCGTCGAGTTGCACCAGCGTGGCAATTTCGCTCAGCAACTGCCGCTTGAGCGCGCCGTCCGGCATGGCGCTCCACAGCGGGCGCACGTTGCTGGTCATGTGGGCGCGGCCTTCGGCGGAGGTAAGGTCGCAGCCTTCGCGCGCGGCCTCGAGCATGAAGCGCGACAGCGGCGTGGCCTCGTTGATGAAGCGGGCGAAGGCCTCGGCGCCGTGCTCGCGGATGAAGCTGTCGGGGTCGTGCTCGGCCGGCAGGAACAGGAACTTGATGCTGCGCACATCGGTGGCATAGGGCAGGGCGCCGTCGAGCGCCTTGCGCGCGGCGCGGCGGCCGGCCGCGTCGCCGTCGAAGCTGAACACCACCGATTCGGTGAAGCGGAACAGCTTTTGCACATGCTCGGTCGTGCAGGCGGTGCCCAGCGTGGCCACCGCATTCGGAAAGCCGAGCTGTGCCAGCGCCACCACGTCCATGTAGCCCTCGGTGACCAGCGCAAAACCGCGGTCGCGGAAGGCGGCGCGCGCCTCGTACAGGCCATAGAGTTCGCGGCCCTTGCTGAACACGGGCGTTTCAGGCGAATTCAGGTACTTGGGCTTCTCGTCGCCCAGCACCCGGCCGCCGAAGCCGATGCATTCGCCCTTGACGTTGCGAATCGGGAACATCACGCGGTCGCGAAAGCGGTCGTAGCGCTTGGCGTCGGCCTCGCTGAGCTGGCCTTCCTCGTTGTTGACGATGACCAGGCCGCTTTCGGCGAGCAGCGGGTCGTCGTAGTCGGGGAACACGCTGGCCAGCGAGCGCCAGCCGGCCGGCGCGTAGCCGATGCCGAACTGCTTGGCCACTTCGCCCGAGACGCCGCGGCCCTTCAGGTAGTCGATGGCACCGGGCGCCTGGCGCAGCTGCTTGCGGTAGGCGTCGCCGGCTTTCTCCAGCACGTCGGTCAGCGTGGCCTGCTTCTGGCGCTGGGTGGCGGCGCGGGCGCGCTCGGCGGGGGAGGCATCGTCTTCTGGCACCTGCAGGCCGTACTGGCCGGCCAGGTCGTGCACCGCCTCGACGAAGCCCATGCCCGCGTGCTCCATCAGGAAGCCGATGGCGTTGCCGTGCACCCCGCAGCCGAAGCAGTGATAGAACTGCTTCGTCGGGCTGACGGAGAAAGAGGGCGATTTCTCGCCGTGGAACGGGCACAGCCCCATGAAATTGGCGCCGGCCTTCTTGAGCTGCACATAGCGGCCGACGATTTCGACCACATCGGCGCGCGCGATGAGTTCCTGGATGAATGAAGCGGGGATGGTCATGTAGGCGAAGAGCGGCAAATCATACGCAAGCGGCGCCGCCCCCGCGGGCCGACGGCATACTGAAAGCGTCCGAAATCCACGCCAGATGACGCCCAACCCCCTTCAACACGCCGCGCCGCTGCTGCGCCACCCCCTGCGATTCGGCTGGGACGCGCTCAAGGAATTCCGCGCCAACCAGGGTCTGCTGCTCGCGGGCGCGGTGGCGTACTACGCCTTGCTGTCGATCGTGCCGCTGCTGATCGTGAGCGTGATCGCGCTGTCGCACGTCATCGAGCAGGCCGAGCTGCTGCGCACCATCGGCCGCTACCTGGAGTGGCTGCTGCCGGGCCAGTCGAAGGCCATCGTGGCCGAGCTGTCGAGCTTCCTGGACCACCGCGACGTGCTGGGGCCGGTGCTGCTGGTGACGATGATCTTCTTCAGCTCGCTGGCCTTCAGCGTGCTCGAAAGCGCGATGGCGGTGATCTTCCACCATCGCAAGGCCGACCACAAGCGCCACTTCCTGGTGTCGGTGGCCATGCCCTACGTGTACATCCTGTGCCTGTGCGTGGGGCTGCTGCTGGTCACGCTGGTGTCGGGCGCGCTGCAACTGGTGGGGCAGGAAAGTGTCGACCTGCTGGGGCGCAGCTGGTCGCTGTCGGGCATTTCGGGCCTGCTGCTGTACCTGCTGGGGCTGGGCGGCGAGATCTTCATGCTGACCTCGCTCTACCTCGTGATGCCGGCCGGGCGCATGTCGCTGCGGCATGCGCTGTTGGGCGGGGTGACGGCCGCGCTGCTGTGGGAGCTCACGCGGCGCGTGCTGATCTGGTACTTCTCGACGCTGTCGCAGGTGAACGTGGTCTACGGCTCGCTCACCACGGCGATCGTGGTGCTGCTGAGCCTGGAGATCGCGGCCACGCTGGTGCTCCTGGGAGCCCAGGTGATCGCGAACTACGAGCGCCTGGACCGCACCGGCAGCGTGAAGCCGGGCAAGGACGAACTCAGCGGGGAGCCAGTCGAATCGCTCCGTCCAGGCGAATCACTTCGCCGTTGAGCATGTCGTTCTCGATGATGTGCTTGGCCAGCTTGGCGTAGTCGTCGGGCGTGCCCAGGCGCGAAGGGAAGGGCACGCTGGCGGCCAGGGCGTCCTGCACTTCCTGCGGCATGCCGAACAGCATGGGCGTGCCGAAGATGCCGGGGGCGATGGTCATGTTGCGGATGCCGCTGCGTGCCAGGTCGCGTGCAATGGGCAGCGTCATGCCGACCACGCCGCCCTTCGAGGCGCTGTAGGCGGCCTGGCCGATCTGGCCGTCGTAGGCCGCGACCGAGGCGGTCGAGATGAGCACGCCGCGCTCGCCCGTGGCTTCGGGCTCATTCTTGCCCATGGCGTCGGCCGCCAGGCGAATCATGTTGAAGCTGCCAATCAGGTTGACCGTGACGGTCTTGCTGAACACGGCCAGCGCGTGCGGGCCGTTCTTGCCGACAGTTTTCTCGGCCGGCGCGATGCCTGCGCAATTGACCAGGCCCACCAGCTTGCCGAGCTTGACCGCGGCGGCCACCACGGCCTGGCCGTCGGCTTCCTGGCTCACGTCGCACTTGACGAAGACGCCGCCAATTTCCTTCGCAACGGCTTCACCCTTGTCCGCCTGCATGTCGGCGATCACCACCTTGGCGCCGTTGGCGGCCAGCATGCGCGCCGTGCCTTCGCCGAGGCCCGAAGCGCCACCGGTCACGATAAATACCTTGCCGTCGATCTGCATTGAAAGTCTCCTGAGATGAGGCGGCCATTATCGAAGACGCTCGCCGGGCGAAAAAAAAGGCCTCATCCGAAGATGAGGCCCTGAATTGGATCCGTGAGGACCCAAGGAGACAACTGGTGGTGGTCGACGGCTTAGCGCTTGCGCGAAGCGGTCGCGGTCTTCGCAGCGGCAACGGCTTGCGACGACACGGCGTTGAAGTTGGCTTCGGCGACGTCCGAAGCTTGCTTGACGGCCTTTTGAACCGATTCGAAAGCGTTGTTGGCGGCAGCCACGGCGCTCTTCATGACCGCGACGGCGGTTTCCGAACCGGCCGGGGCGTTCTTGGAAGCGCTGTCGACCAGGCCGACGAAGGCTTGTTGGGCTTCAGAGGCCTTGGCTTCGAAAGCCTTGCCGAATTCAGCGCCGGTGCCTTGGGCGATGTCGTACAGGTGACGGCTGTAGGCAGCGGTCTTTTCGGCCAGGGGCTGGAACAGGCTGGCTTGCAGGGTCAGCAGTTCTTGTGCGTCCTTGACGCTCAGGGCGGCCTGGGCGGTGCTCTGGGCTTCGGCCAGGGCAGCCTTCGAGGCGGTCACGTTCAGCTCGACCAGCTTTTCCACGCCTTCGAAAGCCTTGGTGGTCAGGCCGAACAGGGTTTCGAGGTTGGCTTTTTGGGCGGCGAGGATTTGGTCAGCGGTCAGGGCCATTTGAGATCTCCAGAAGGGATTGAGTGGTCGGTTCACGTTGCGCTGTCTCGCCGTCAATGTTGCGGTGCAGCATGGCCTCAAGTATAGGCAGCTGAGTTTTGCGATCAAGGGGTTTTTGCTGCTCTGCAGCAATTTAGAACCCGTCTTCTAAATTTGGCCGCGTGGCCAAAAAACCGACACCGCGCCTGCGCTTTTCACTGAGCTGCACGCGACGTTCCGCGGCAGGCGCCGCTGGCAGAATGCCGCGCCATGACCGAAGCCGCCACCGCCACCCCTGCAGCCAAACCCTCTCCCCACAAGCGCGACAGCTATCGCGCGTTCCGCAGCATTCCCACGCGCTGGGCCGACAACGACATGTACGGCCATGTGAACAACGTCGTCTACTACAGCTGGTTCGACACCGCCGTGAACGCATTGCTGATAGAGCAGGGCGCGCTCGACATCCACCAGGGCCGGACCATCGGCTTCGTGGTCGAGACCCAGTGCAACTACTTCGCGCCGATCGCGTTTCCGCAGACCGTGGAGGCAGGCATCCGCGTGGCGCAGGCCGGGCGTTCGAGCGTGCGCTACGAGATCGCGCTGTTCGCCGAAGGCTCTGAGACCGCGGCCGCGCAGGGCCATTTCATTCATGTGTACGTGGACCGCGCCACGCAACGCCCGGTGCCGCTGCCCGACGCGTTGCAGAAGGTGGTCGACTCGCTCAAGGCCTGACCCGAACGCTCCAATGACAAACGGCGCCCGAGGGCGCCGTTGATCTTTTCGAAGGCTGCGTAGCCGTACGTGACTTACATGGTCTTCTTCATGGCCTTGATGTCGGCCTTGCCCTGGGCTTCGTCGGCCTTGGCCTGCTTTTCGCAAGCCGACTTGGCGTCGCCCTTCTGGTCGTCGCACTTTTCCTTCGCGACTTCGTAGGTGGCCTTCACCTTTTCTTCAGCCACCTTGCGGGCGTGAGCGTCGCTCGGCTGGTATTGCTGCTCCAGTTCGGCCTTGGCAACGTCTTCCTTGCCCTTGGCTTCCTTCTGGCAGACGTCCTTGGCGTTGTCCTTCATCGTGTCGCACTGGGCCTTGGCGACCTTGTAGTCGGCCTCGATCTTTTCCTTGGCGACCTTGTATTCGTCCTTGGTCATGGCGCTGGCTTGCGTGGCCATGAAGCAGGTGGAGGCCAGGGCCAGCATGAGGAGGTGCTTTTTCATTGGTTTTTTCCTTTGAAGAGTCGATGGAATTGGGAAAGAGGGGAAGCTCAGGGGCAAACGCTCAATAGCGCTCGAACCACAGCGCGTCCGGCGAGCGGCCGTCACGCGATTCCCAGTCCTTGACCTGCTTTTCCGCCTCGTCGCGGCTGATGCCGTGGCGTTCCTGGATGCGGCCGAGCAGCTGGTCGCGCTTGCCGGCGATGACGTCGAAGTCGTCGTCCGTCAGCTTGCCCCATTGCTCCTTGACCTTGCCCTTGAGCTGCTTCCAGTTGCCTTCGATGGTGTCCTTGTTCATGCGAATCTCCTTGGATAGGTTGATTCGGCGGTCTGTTGTTGCCGCCGTGAAATCAATGTCGTCCGGTGGATTCGCCCCCTCGGTAGGACTTGCTGTTCACGCCCCGTAGGCAGAGGCCGACGCCTCCCGTGATAATCGAACGGACGCCGAAAGTTTGAGACACCCCAACGCATCGCGCCGCACTGCCTGCACCGCGCCCAGCACCATGATCATTCACAGCCTGCTCGACACCGACCTCTACAAGTTCACGATGATGCAGGTGGTCCTGCATCACTTTCCCGGGGCCCGCGTCGAGTACCGCTTCAAGTGCCGCAACCCGGGCGTGAACCTGGCGCAGTTCGCCGGCCAGATCCGCGACGAGATCCGCAGCCTGTGCTCGCTGCAGTTCCGCGACGCCGAGCTCGCCTACCTGCGCTCCATGCGCTTCATCAAGAGCGACTTCGTCGACTTCCTGGGCCTGTTCAGGCTCAACGAGAAGTACATCAACATCATTCCCCAGCCCTCGGGCGAGCTCGAGATCCGCATCAAGGGCCCCTGGCTGCACACCATCCTGTTCGAGATCCCGGTGCTGGCGATCGTGAACGAGGTGTACTTTCGCAATACGCAGAAAAAGCCCGACCTCGAGGAAGGCCGCCGCCGCCTCGAAACCAAGATCTCGCAGCTGCAGGACGACGGCCTCAGCGACCTCAAGATCGCCGACTACGGCACGCGCCGCCGCTTCTCGAAGGACTGGCACGAAGAGGTGCTGCGCACGCTCACCGCCCGGCTCGGCGCCGTCACCTCGCCGGCGGTGCAGGCAGCGCCCGGCGCGCGGCTGCCGCAGCTGGCGGGCACCAGCAACGTGCTGTACGCCATGAAGCTGGGGCTGATTCCGCTGGGCACCATGGCGCACGAATACCTGCAGGCCTGCCAGGCGCTCGGCCCGCGGCTGCGCGACAGCCAGATCTTCGGCTTCGAGAGCTGGGCGCGCGAGTACCGTGGCGACCTCGGTATCGCGCTGTCCGACGTGTACGGCATGAGCGCCTTCCTGCGCGACTTCGACCTGTATTTCTGCAAGCTCTTCGACGGCGCGCGCCACGACAGCGGCGACCCGTTCCAGTGGGGCGAGCGCATGCTGGCCCACTACATCGCCAACCGGGTCGATCCGCGCACCAAGACGCTGATCTTCAGCGACGGCCTCACAGTGCCGCGCACCATCGAGCTGTACCAGCAGTTCCGCGGGCGCTGCCAGCTGGCCTTCGGCATCGGCACCAACCTCACCAACGACCTGGGCTACGAGCCGCTGCAGATCGTCATCAAGATGATCCACTGCAACGACCAGCCCGTGGCCAAGCTGTCGGACACGCCCTCCAAGAACATGTGCGAGGACGAGAAGTACCTGGCCTACCTGCGCCAGGTCTTCGAGATCGAACAACCCGCGGCCTGAAGGCTGTACCGCGCTCCTGCACCACCCGGTCTGGTACGGTACGGCCCCCCATGCAAAAAACGATTCGACAAGGCGCTGCCGCGGCGGCGCTGCTGCTGCTTCCCGCGCTGGCTTGCGCCGCTGACTTCGACGGCGGGCAACTGTCGCCGCTGTGGGGCGTGCCGTTTGCCGGCATTCTGTTGTCGATCGCGTTGCTGCCGCTGCTCACACCCGCGTTCTGGCACCACCACTACGGCAAGATCTCGGCCGCCTGGGCGCTGGCGTTCCTGCTGCCCTTCGCCGCGACGTATGGCGCGGGCATGGCCGGCGTTCAGCTGGTGCATGCGCTGGTGGCCGAGTACATCCCGTTCATCATCCTGCTGACCGCGTTGTTCACCGTGGCGGGCGGCATTCACATTCGCGGCAACCTGCGCGGCACGCCGGGGTTGAACACGGCGATCCTGGCCATCGGGGCGGTGCTTGCGAGCTTCATGGGCACCACGGGCGCGTCGATGCTGCTGATTCGCCCGCTGATCCGCGCCAACGACAACCGGCCGCGCAAGGTGCACGTGATCGTGTTCTTCATCTTCATCGTGTCGAACGCGGGCGGTGCGCTCACGCCGCTGGGCGATCCGCCGCTGTTCCTCGGTTTCCTGAAGGGCGTGGGCTTTTTCTGGACGGCGCAGAACATCCTGTTCGAGACGCTCTTCATCCTCGCCGTGCTGCTGGCGTTGTTCTACGCCATAGACCGCCGCTTCTACCGCAAGGACGGCGTGCTGAGCGCCGACCCCACGCCCGACACCGGGCGCCTGGGCTTCGACGGCGCGGCCAATTTCTGGCTGCTGGGTGGCGTGGTCGCGCTGGTGCTGCTCAGCGGTTTCTGGAAGTCGCCGGTGGCCTTCGACGTGTTCGGCACCGAGGTCGGCCTGCCGGGGCTGGTGCGCGACCTGGGCCTGGCGCTGATCGCCGTGGTCTCGTACAAGCTCACCGCGCCCAAGGTGCACGCGGCCAACCAGTTCGAGTGGGAGCCCATGGCCGAGGTGGCCAAGCTGTTCGCGGGCATCTTCCTGACCATCATTCCCGTCATCGCGATGCTCAAGGCCGGCACGCAGGGGCCGTTCGGCGCCATCGTCTCGGCCGTGACGCGCGCCGACGGCCAGCCCGACCCGGCGATGTACTTCTGGGCCACGGGCGTGCTGAGTTCGTTCCTGGACAACGCGCCGACCTACCTGGTGTTCTTCAACACCGCGGGCGGCGACCCGGCCGCGCTGATGACCACCTACGCCAGCACGCTGGCCGCCATCTCGGCCGGCGCGGTGTTCATGGGCGCCAACACCTACATCGGAAACGCGCCCAACCTCATGGTCAAGGCAATCGCCGAGAGCCGCGGCGTGCGCATGCCGAGCTTCTTCGGGTACATGGCGTGGTCGGTGACCATCCTGGTGCCGCTGTTCGTCGTTTCCACCTTCATCTTCTTCCGCTGACCTTCTTTCGCTGACCCTTTTTCGCCGACCCTTTCCCGCTGATCCTTTTCCGCTGACCATTTTTCGCAGAGAGACAACATCATGAGCAAGCCCAAGATCCTGGTCGCGCGCGCGATCTTTCCCGAGACCCTCGAGCGCCTGTCGCAGCATTTCGAGGTCGAGTCGAACCAGGCCGACGAGGGCTGGAGCAAGGAGCAGCTCATTGCCAGGCTGCAAGGCAAGCAGGGCGCCTTCACCACCGGCAGCGAGCGCATCGACGCCGCCGTGCTCGACGCCTGCCCCGACTTGAAGATGTGCGCCAACATGGCCGTGGGCTACAACAACTTCGACGTCGACGCCATGGCCGCGCACGGCGTGCTGGGCACCAACGCGCCCGACGTGCTGACCGAGACCACCGCCGACTTCGGCTTTGCGCTGCTGATGGCCACGGCGCGCCGCATCACCGAGAGCGAGCACTTCTTGCGCGCCGGCAAATGGCAGAAATGGAGCTACGACATGTTCGCCGGCTCCGACATCCACGGCTCGACGCTGGGCATCATCGGCATGGGCCGCATCGGGCAGGGCATTGCCAGGCGCGGCGCGCACGGCTTCGGCATGAAGGTGGTCTATCACAACCGCTCGCGGCTCGACGCCACGCTGGAAGCCGAATGCAAGGCCAGCTACGTGAGCAAGCAGGAGCTGCTGCAGACCGCCGACCACGTGGTGCTGGTGGTGCCGTATTCGGCGGCCTCGCACCACACCATCGGCGCGGCCGAAATCGCGCTGATGAAGCCGACGGCCACGCTGGTCAACATCGCGCGCGGCGGCATCGTCGACGACGCGGCGCTGGCCGTGGCGCTGCGCGAGAAGCGCATTGCCGCCGCCGGCCTCGACGTGTTCGAGGGCGAGCCCAAGGTGCATCCCGACCTGCTGACCGTGCCCAACGTGGTGCTCACGCCGCACATCGCGAGCGCCACCGTGCCCACGCGCCGCGCCATGGCCGACCTGGCGGCGGACAACCTCATCGCGTACTTCGGCGGCAAGGGGCCCCTGACACCCGTAACGCCGGTCCCCGCGGCGAGCAAATAAACACGACCACAGCGAGCAGCGGCAGCGCCCCCGACCTTGGATTCCTATTCAGACCTGATCCTCATCGCGCTGGCCGCGCTCGCGGTCATCCAGCTCGTGCTGGTGATCTGGCTGCTCGCACGCCGACAGCCCCCGCCCGACCACGGCGACCTGCTGCGCGTGCTGGCCACGATGGGCTCGGCCAGCGAGCGCACCGAGCGCGAACTGCGCCGCGAAATCGCCGACAGCTCGCGCGGTGCACGGCAAGAAACGGCGCAGGCCTTCGCCACCTTCCAGCGCTCGCTGGTGCAGCAGGGCGCCGAAGCTACGCGCACGCAGAACGCGCAGCTCGACGCGTTCTCGCTGCAGCTCGCCTCGCTGCAGAAAACGCTGGCCGACACGCTCAACACGCAGCTGCAAAGCCTGAGCGACGCGAATGCGCGCCGCCTGTCCGAAGTGCGCGCGACCATGGAAACCCAGCTCGCGCAGCTGCAGCAGACCAACGCCGCCAAGCTCGACGAGATGCGCAAGACCGTCGACGAGAAACTGCAAAGCACGCTCGAGGCGCGCCTGGGCGAAAGCTTCAAGCAGGTGGCCGACCGGCTCGAGCAGGTGCACAAGGGCCTGGGCGAAATGCAGACGCTGGCCGTCGGCGTCGGCAGCCTGCAACGCGTGCTGACCAACGTGAAGACGCGCGGCGTGTTCGGCGAGGTGCAGCTGGAGGCGCTGCTCGAACAGGTGCTCACGCCCGAGCAGTACGCCAAGCAGGTGGAGACCAAGCCGCGCAGCGGACAGCGCGTGGACTTCGCCATCCGCTTTCCGGGCCGCGGTGATGACGGCGCGCCGGTGTGGCTGCCCATCGACGCCAAGTTTCCGCGCGACGACTACGAGCGGCTCATCGATGCGCACGAACGCGCCGATGCCGCCGGCGCCGAGCTGGCCGCCAAGGCGCTGGAGGCACGCATCCGCACCGAGGCGAAGTCCATCGCCGACAACTACCTGGCCGCGCCGCACACGACCGATTTCGCGATCCTGTTCCTGCCGGTGGAGAGCCTCTATGCCGAGGTGCTGCGCCGGCCCGGCCTGATGGACGCCATCCAGCGCCAGCACCGGGTGACGCTGGCCGGCCCGACCACCTTGCTGGCCATGCTCAACAGCCTGCACATGGGCTTTCGCACGCTGGCGCTGGAGCAGCAGGCCTCCGAGGTGTGGAAGGTGCTGGGCGCGGTCAAGACCGAGTTCGAGCGTTACGGCGAATGGGTTTCGCGCATCAAGGAGCAGGTGGCCAAGGCCTCCGACACGCTCGACAAGGCCGACACACGCGCCAGGCAGATGCGCCTGGCGCTGCGCAAGGTCGAGGCGCTGCCCGACGCGCAGGCGCAGGCGCTGCTGCCTTCGACCGGCACCGATATCGACAACGAAAACGACAAAGAGGGCGAAGACATCCCGTGAAAGGCTCCGAACTGCTGCGTGTCATCGGCGCCCAGGTGTGCCTGCACGCGACCATGGCCGGCATGCGGCTCGCCACGCCGCTGCTGGCCCTGCAACAGGGCTACAGCGCCGCCGCCGTCGGCGTGCTGATCTCGCTGTTCGCGCTGACCCAGGTGTTCCTGGCCCTGCCCGCGGGGCGCTTCGCCGACCGGCACGGCTTCAAGCGGCCGCTGTGGCTGTCGGTGATTGCCGCGGTGGTGGGGGCGGGGCTCGTCGCTGTTTTTCCGGTCTTTCCGGTGATGTGCCTGGCGGCGTTGCTGACCGGCGGCGCCACGGGCGCGACCGTGATCGCGCTGCAGCGGCACGTGGGCCGCTCGGCGCACGACCCGACGCAGCTCAAGCGCGTGTTCAGCTGGCTGGCCATCGCGCCCGCCTTGTCCAACTTCGTCGGGCCGTTCCTGGCCGGCATGCTGATCGACCACGCGGGCCGCGAGCCGGCGGACATGCTCGCATTTCGCATCTGCTTCGTGGCGATGGCGGGCCTTCCGCTGATCTGCTGGATGCTCGCGCGCGGCGCGCACGAGCCGCCGCCCACGGCACCGCTGGCCGGCGCCGCACCCACGCGCGCCTGGGACCTGCTGCGCGAGCCGATGTTCCGCCGCCTGCTGTTCGTGAACTGGCTGCAGTCGTCGAGCTGGGACGTGCATGCCTTCGTGCTGCCGGTGCTGGGGCACGACCGCGGCATCAGCGCGTCGGTGATCGGCTCGATCCTCGGCGCCTTCGCCATCGCGGCGGCGGTCATCCGGGTGATGCTGCCGGTGATTGCCTCGCGCTCGTCGGAGCGCGGCGTGATCCTGACGTCCACCATCGTCACGGCGCTGGTGTTCGCGGTCTATCCGCTGCTCGACTCGGCCTGGACCATGGGCCTGTGCTCGGTGGTGCTGGGCTTCTCGCTGGGCGCGGTGCAGCCGATGGTGATGAGCATGCTCCACCAGATCACGCCCCACGCGCGCCACGGCGAGGCGCTGGGCCTGCGGCTCATGACCATCAACGCGTCCAGCGTCGCGATGCCGATGCTGTTCGGCTCGCTGGGCGCGATCATCGGCATCGGCGGGGTGTTCTGGGTGGTGGGCGGCGTGGTGGCGCTGGGGGCGCGGGCCACCTGGGGCCTGAAGGCTTGAGAGGCGCGAGCGCGGCACGCAACAGCCGAAAACCACGCTTCAAATAAGAGCAATTCTCATTTGATTGACATTTGACTGACCGACAGTCAGTATCGGCGCCTTCTTCAGCGACCTTGAAGGCGTCCATGAATTCCCGTTCCCTGCCGGCGGCCGACCCGCGCCGCCGTATCGCGCTCGTTGCCGCGGTCTTCCTCGGCAGCTTCATCGCCACGCTCGACGTGAGCATCGTCAACGTCGCGCTGCCCACGCTGCAGCGCGCGCTGTCCACCGACCTGGCCGGCCTGCAGTGGGTGATCGACATCTACGCGCTGTGCCTGTCGGCGTTCATGCTGTCGGCCGGCCCGCTCGGCGACCGCTACGGCCGAAAGCGCGCCTGGCTGGCCGGCGTGAGCGTGTTCACCATCGGTTCCGCGCTGTGCGCGGTGGCCACCAGCCTGCCGACGCTGCTGGCGGGCCGGGCGGTGCAGGGCGTGGCCGGGGCGCTGCTGATTCCGGGCGCGCTCTCGCTGCTGGCGCACGCTTTTCCCGAGCCTGCGAGCCGGGCGCGGGTGATCGGCGGCTGGTCGTCGTTCACCGCGCTGTCGCTGATCCTCGGGCCGCTGCTGGGCGGGTTGCTGGTGGACCACGCGGGCTGGCAGAGCATCTTCCTCATCAACATCCCGATCGGGCTGCTGACCGTGGGGCTGGGGCTCTGGGGCATCCAGGAGAGCGCGCACCCCGAGCACGCCGCGCTCGACCCGCTCGGGCAGGTGCTCAGCGTGCTGTGGCTGGGCGCGCTGACCTACGGGCTGATCGCCGCGGGTGAGCATGGCTGGGGCTCGGCGCAGGCCGCGAGCGCTCTGGTGTCGGCGGCCATCGGCCTGGTGCTGTTCCTGGTGGTGGAGGCGCGCGTGGCGCGCCCGCTGCTGCCGCTCGGGCTGTTTCGCGACGCGCGCTTCTCGGTGACCAACTTCGCGTCTTTCGTGCTCGGTTTCTCTACGTACGCCAGCCTGTTCTTCTTCTCGCTGTTCCTGCAGCAGGTGCAGGGCTGGTCGCCCAGCGAGACGGGCTGGCGGCTGGTGCCGCAGTTCGTCGCGACCGGCGTCGTGGCGTCGCAGTTCGGCCGGCTCGCCCGCCGTTACGAGGTGCACACGCTGATGGTCGCGGGCTATGCGCTCATCGGCGCGTCGATGCTGCTGCTGACGCTGTTCTCGGCCGATACGCCGTACGCGCTGCTGGCCCTGCTGTTCGTGTTCCTCGGCGCGGGCTCGGGGCTGGCGGTGCCGGCCACCAGCACGGCGGTGATGGCCTCGGTGCCGGCGCAGCGTTCGGGCATGGCGTCGGCCACGATGAATGCACTGCGCCAGGCCGGCATGCTGATCGGCATTGCGCTGCTCGGCACCTTGATGAGCACGCGCGCCACGTCGCTGCTGGCCGACGCGCTCGCGCAGGCGGGCCTTCGCAATGCGCAGCAGGCCGCGGTGGCCGCGGTCGGCCGTCATGACCTGGGTCCGCTGGCCTCGCTGACTTCGCTGGACGCGACCACGGCCCATCGGCTGCTTGCCGATGCGCTCGCGGGCGGCTTCCACGCCGCGATGGCCTGTGCCGGCATCGCCGGTCTGCTGGCGGCAGGGCTGCTCGTGGGCGTGCGGCCGCGTGCCGCCGTCGTGCCCGCCCACGCCTGAGGCTGCGTCACCCGATGCCCGCCGCACTCGTGCCGGTGCGCTTGTTTGCGCGCCGTCATCCGGTTTTTTCCAAGGAGCTTTCCATGATCCATCACGAACTCAGCCAGTGGCCCCTCGTCATCAGCGTGTCATCGGGCCTGCAGACGCTCGAAAGCATGCAAGCCTTCACCGAGGACTGGAACCGCTGGCTCGACCGGGGCGAGCGCTTCGCCTCGCTGCGCGTGTTCGCCGACGCCGACGCGCTGGTCCACCCCGAAGGCAGCGCGCAGAACGCCAGGCAGTGGCTCCAGGCGCGCGGCGCCGACATTCGCCGCCATATGATGGGCATGGCGAGCGTGGTGCCCGCCGACCAGTACGAAAAAATCCGCAAGATGAACGTAGAAAAACTCTTCGGCGTGCCCGCCAGCACCTTCGCCGACGCCGACGATGCGCTCGTGTGGCTCGGCGAGCGCGTGATGACGCCGGGCGGCCTGCCGTTCGACCTGGCCGCGGTGCGTGCGGCGATCCGCTCGGCACGCGCGGCTGCAGCCGTGGCCGCTCCCGTTCGCTGAGGCCGTCGATGAGCACCAGCGGCACGACCACCGACCCCGCACAACCCGAAGGCGAGGCCGCGCCGCGCCGCCGCACCAAGGCCCCCGAGACGCGCGCCGCCGCGCTGATGGACGCCGCCGAGCGGCTCTTCATTTCGAAGGGCATCGCCACCACCAGCATCGACGACATCGCCGCCGGTGCGCAGGTGGCCAAGGGCACCTTCTACCTGTACTTTCCGTCGAAAGAGGCGCTGCTCGGCGCACTGCAGCAGCGCTTCGTCGACACCTTCTGCGGTCGCCTGCAGGCGGCCATGGACCGGCAGCGCCCCGACAACCACCACGCCCGCCTGAAGGCCTGGGTGGAGGCGGGCTTGCAGACCTACCTGGACAACGTCGCGCTGCACGATGTGGTGTTCCACGAATACCGCCCCGAAGACAGGCGCATGCGCAACGACAACGCGGTCATCACGCAGCTGGTCGGGTTGCTGAAGCAGGGCGATGCCGCCGGCATCTGGGACGTGGAGGACGCGACCTTCACGGCCGTGGTGCTCTTCAATGCGCTGCACGGCGTGGCCGACGACGCCGTGGCCATGGGCCAGACCGGCGACGCCGAGCGCAAGCGCCGCGCGCGGGCGCTCACGAAATTCTTCGAGCAGGCGCTGCATCCTGGCGAGGACGACGACAGCGCCGGTTGAACCCGACCGGGCCCAGCTGAAAGTGCCGGGCCCCGCGCTCAGCTCAGAGCTTGTAGAAGCGCTTGATCGCGCTCCATGCGTCGTCTGGCGCGTCGACGTATTCGAAGAGCTTCACGTCGCCCGGGGAGATCACGCCTTCGTCGACCAGGAAGTCGAAGTCGATCATGCGCTTCCAGTAGTCGGAGCCGAAGAGCACGATCGGCACTGGCTTCGATTTCTTCGTCTGCACCAGCGTGATGACTTCGAACAGCTCGTCGAGCGTGCCGAAGCCGCCCGGGAACGCCACCAGCGCCTTCGCACGCATCATGAAATGCATCTTGCGGATCGCGAAGTAGTGGAACTTGAAGCTCAGCGCCGGGGTGACGTACGGGTTGGCTTCTTCTTCCATCGGCAGCGCGATGGCCAGGCCGACCGAGAGGCCGCCGCCTTCATGCGCGCCGCGGTTGGCCGCCTGCATGATGCCGGGGCCGCCGCCGGTGCACACGAAGAGCTTGTCCTGCGGCTCCTTGTCGTTGCTGTACTGCGCCACCAGCTTTCCGAAGGCGCGCGCCTTCTCGTAGTAGTGCGAGTTGCGCGCCAGCCGGCGCCAGCGGTCGGCGGCCACGGTATCGCCGGCCGCATCGGCCTGCGCGATCAGGGCGGCGGAATCTTCCTCGCTGCGAAAGCGCGCGCTGCCGAACACCACCACGGTGTTCTCGATGCCGTGGGCGCGCTGCTCAAGGTCGGGCTTCATCAGCTCCAGCTGCATGCGGATGCCGCGGGTTTCGCGGCGCAGCAGGAACTCGGGGTCGGCGAAGGCGATGCGCGAGGGGTCGGGGTCCAGCGGCAGGCCCTTGTCGGCATGGGAGTGCAGCGTGGCCCAGGCGTCGGCCAGGCGTTTGTCGTGAAGGTTGTGCGTGTTGTTCATGAGGAAACCAGACAGAAGGACCTGAGTGATTGTGCAGCGTTGCAATCGGCGTGCCCAGACAACAAAAAAGGCTCCTTGCGGAGCCTTCTTCGAGGGTGGTGGTCAGCCGGAAAACCGGAGCCCTGGAGGCTCAGACGCGCTTGCGGTATTCGCCGGTGCGCGTGTCGATTTCGATCTTGTCGCCTTGCGCCACGAACAGGGGCACGGGCACTTCGAAACCGGTGGCGATCTTGGCTGGCTTCATGACCTTGCCCGAGGTGTCGCCCTTGACGGCCGGCTCGGTCCAGGTGATTTCGCGCTCGACGCTGGTGGGCAGTTCGACCGAGATGGCCTTGCCGTCGTAGAACACCACTTCGACGGCCATGCCGTCTTCGAGGTAGTTCAGGGCGTCGCCCATGTTTTCGGCTTCGACTTCGTACTGGTTGTACTCGGTGTCCATGCAGACGTACATCGGATCGGCGAAGTAGGAGTAGGTGCACTCCTTCTTGTCGAGCACGATCTGGTCGATCTTGTCGTCGGCCTTGAAGACAACTTCGGTGTTGAAGTTGGCGATCAGGCTCTTGAGCTTCATGCGCACGGTGGCGGAGTTGCGGCCGCCGCGGCTGTATTCGGTCTTGAGCACGACCATCGGGTCCTTGCCGTGCATGATGACGTTGCCGGCGCGGATTTCTTGAGCGATTTTCATATCAGGGTCTCTGGATGTTGGCCGCTCGGTGCACGGGGCCCCTCGGCGACGTGTGCCGAAGTGGTTGCCCCGCGGTACATGTCCCGCGGCAGGTTTAGCGGAGAGCATCTCGGATCGTCGAGATCCGGGCCGAAATCCGCAAAGCCCGCTATTTTAGCTTTTTTGGGCGGTCGAATCCTGCAGTTGCGTGACCAGATCGTCTTGCGCCAGCAACCGGGTGCGGGCGTTTTCCACCGTTTCATGCCACGGCCCCTGCGTTTCGACCGGCGGCAGGGGGGTATCGCCGAAGCCGTTCCAGGCGTGGTGGAAAAGCCGCAACGACGGCGAAGCACCGAGCCAGTCGAGCCACGCGCCGAGCTTGACGTGGTGCGCGTCGTCGTCCTGCGGGTAGATCTGCCAGACGAAAGGCGCGCCCGCCCAGATGGCCCGCACCCATGAATCTTCCCCGCGCACGAAGTTCAGGTCGCAGGACCACAGCAGATGGTCGTAGTCGGATTGCGTGAGGTACGGCAGGTATGAAATTGATAGCGCACCGCGCACGGTTGGCACCTGCGTTGCCGGGCCTGAATCCGCAAGAAGCGCCTGCACAGCCTGCGTGGCGCGCCCCGCCGTGACCAGCAGGTGGGTGGGTTCTGCGCCCTTCGCCAGCTGCTCCAGCAGCGCGGCCAGCGCGGGCGGCTCGTAGCAGAACAGCGAGACCAGGCGCCCGACGCCTGCCCACGCGATTTGTTGCGCGGCCAGCCAGGGCGCGCGGTCGAAGCGCGCGCGCCGCTGCATCAGGTCGGGTTCTCGCAGCAGGCCGCCGGTGGCGGACGTGAAGCCCGGGTAGAAGAAACGCTTGGTCAGCCCGGCACCGGGGCCCTTGAACACCGGCGAGGGCAGGCCGTGCAGGCGTTCGACATAGGGCTCGGCCGACAGGTATTCGAGGTTGACCCAGGCCCGGCCCGGCGCTTCTGCAAAACGCGCGACCAGCTCGGGTGCCGGCTCGCAGCCGAAGCCCTCGACCAGCACGTCGGGCGCCGGCGCGGCCACGGCGGCTTGCAGCGCGCCCGCGTCGAGCCAGTCGATCACCTCCACGCCTTCGTGGCCCGCGGGCGCCATCCAGCGCAGCGCCGACGCGTCGTCGATCCACAGCCGCACGCGTTCGCCGCGCACCGCGAGCTGGCAGGCCAGCCGCCAGCAGACGCCGAGGTCGCCGTGGTTGTCGATGACCTTGCAGAAGATGTCCCATCGCCTGGATTGCATGGCCGCGAGTGTGCCCGGGTTCGCGGTGCCGCCGGCAGGTTGCCGGTTGCTATGCTGGCCGCACAACAATCACCGGAGAGAGATCATGAGGATGCAGCGCTGGGGTGTCGCACGATGAGCGACGCCTATGAACACGTTTTCGTCGAGGCCAACGGCATCCGCTTTCATGTGGTGCAGGCCGGTCCGCCCGACGGGCCGGTGGCGATGCTGCTGCACGGCTTTCCCGAGTTCTGGCGCGGCTGGGCAAGCCAGATCGATGCGCTGGCCGCCGCCGGCTACCGCGTCTGGGTGCCCGACCAGCGCGGCTATGGCGAGAGCGACAAGCCGCAGGGCGTGGACGCCTACGCGCTCGAGACGCTGGCCGACGACATCTGCGCGCTGATCCGTAACACCGGTCGCGACACGGTGACGCTGCTCGGCCACGACTGGGGCGGCGTGGTGAGCTGGCGCGTGGCGGCACGCAACCCGGAACTGGTGGAGCGCCTGGTCATCGTCAATTCGCCGCACCTGGCGGTGATGCTGCGCCACATGTCGGTCGGGCGACAGCGCCTGCGCAGCTGGTACATGCACTTCTTCCGCATTCCGCGCCTGCCCGAGCGGCTGCTGCGCCGGCACGATTTCCGGGGGCTGGTGCGGGTGCTGAGAAGCGGCAGCAGGCCGGGCGCTTTCTCCGACGAGGAAATCGCGCAGTACCGCGAGGCCTGGAGCCGCCCGGGCGCGCTGACCGCCATGCTCGACTGGTATCGCGCGCTGATGCGCGACCGCTCGCGCATCCATGCGGACACGCGCATTCCCATGCCGACGCTGCTGCTGTGGGGCGTGCAGGACGAGGCGCTCGGCATCGAGATGGCCCAGCCCAGCATCGCGCTGTGCGACCGCGGCGAACTGCAGCGCATCGAGGGCGCGGGGCACTGGGTGCTGCACGAGGAGGGCGCCGACGTGAGCTGGCGCATCCTCGGGTTCCTGAGGGGCGACGCGGTGGCCGTGGCCGAGCCCGCGGCACGCCCTGTCGCAGCCGTCAGGGCATAAAGGTTTCACTCCGCATGGTGCCTTGGTGCCGCGGGTCGACGTGCCCCGCGCGGCGCGCGCCACAATAGTCGCCATGTCAGACGTGCACTCCGATCAATTGCTCAGCGAAGTCGCGGCCCTGCCGCAGTTGCCGGGTGTCTATCGCTATTTCGACGCCGCGGGCGCGGTGCTTTATGTGGGCAAGGCGCGCAACCTCAAGAAGCGCGTGGCCAACTACTTCCAGAAGAGCCACGGCGGCACGCGCATCGGCCACATGATCTCGAAGATCGCGCGCATGGAAACCACCGTGGTGCGTTCCGAGGCCGAGGCGCTGCTGCTCGAGAACAACCTCATCAAGACGCTCAAGCCGCGCTACAACATCCTGTTCCGGGACGACAAGAGCTACCCCTACCTGAAGATCGCGTCGCACCAGTTTCCACGGCTGGCCTACTACCGCGGCGCGGTCGACAAGAAGCACCGCTACTTCGGGCCGTACCCGAGCGCATGGGCGGTGAAGGAATCGATACAGCTGCTGCAGAAGGTGTTCCGCCTGCGCACTTGCGAAGACACCGTGTACGCCAACCGCACGCGCCCGTGCCTGCTGTACCAGATCAAGCGGTGCAGCGGACCCTGCGTAGGCCACATCGCGCCCGACGCCTATGCGCAGGACGTGGCCAGCGCCGAGGCCTTCCTCATGGGCGACACGCAACTCGTGCTTTCGAAGCTCGAGCAGCGCATGACCACGCATGCCGAGAAGCTCGAGTTCGAGCAGGCGGCCGAACTGCGCAACCAGATGTCGGCCATCTCGCGCGTGCTGCACCAGCAGTCCATCGAGATCGCCTCGGACAAGGACGTGGACATCCTGGCCGTGCAGGTGCAGGGCGGCAAGGCCTGCGTGAACCTGGCCATGGTGCGCGGCGGCCGGCACCTGGGCGACCGGCCGTACTTTCCGGTGCACGTGGAAGACGCGGCGCAGATTCATCACGGCGAGCTGGACGACGATGAAAGTGAAGGCGGGGCGTCGTTCGTCGCCGACGCCATCGAGGTGCAGGTGCTCGAGGCCTTCATCGCTCAGCACTACATCGACGTGCCCGTGCCGGCCACGCTGGTGCTGAGCGAGCAGGTGAGCCGCGAGCTGATCGAGGCGATTTCGCTGCAGGCCGGCGGCCGCGTGACGGCGGTGTTCCAGCCGCGCGAGCAGCGCCGCCACTGGCTCGAAATGGCCCAGACCAACGCCAAGCTGCAGCTCGCCCGGCTGCTCGCCGAAGAGGGTTCGCAGCAGGCGCGCACGCGCGCGCTGGCCGATGCGCTGGAGCTGGCGTCGGAAGACCTGGACGAGTTTCGCGTCGAGTGCTTCGACATCTCGCACACCGCCGGCGAAGCCACGCAGGCCTCGTGCGTGGTGTTCGCGCACCACACGATGCAGAACCGCGAATACCGCCGCTACAACATCGAAGGCATCACGCCCGGCGACGACTACGCCGCCATGCGCCAGGTGCTGCACCGCCGCTACGGCAAGCTGGCCGAGGCGATGGCCGCCGAGACCGAGGAGCTTCCGCCCGGCGATGTCGAAAGCGAAGAGGCCGAGGCAGTGCCGGACGCGCCAGACGCGCCGGATACGACGGATACGCCAACCGTCCCGAAGACTCGCACCGCGCGCATGCCCGACCTGGTGCTGGTCGACGGCGGCAAGGGCCAGGTGTCGATGGCGCGCGAGGTGTTCAGCGAACTCGGGCTGCCGCTGTCGCTGATCGTCGGGGTCGAGAAAGGCGAGGGCCGCAAGGTCGGCCTCGAAGAGCTCGTGTTCGCCGACGGCCGCGAGAAGGTCTACCTGGGCAAGGACTCGGCCGCGCTGATGCTTGTCGCGCAGATTCGCGACGAGGCGCACCGCTTTGCGATCACCGGCATGCGGGCCAAGCGCGCGAAGGTGCGCGTGGGCGGCAGCCAGCTCGAGGACATTCCGGGCATCGGCCCGAAGCGCCGCGCGCGGCTGCTCCAACGCTTCGGCGGCATCCGCGGCGTGGCGGCGGCAAGCGTGGAAGACATCGCGTCGGTGGAGGGCATCGCGTCCGACCTGGCGGAAGAAATCTACAAGGCGCTGCACTGACGGCAACGCAGGCGAGACCTTCGTTCGAGGGTTAATGCCGCCATGACACAATCAAGAAATGTTCTGGACCCTTCCGACCATCATGACCTGGACGCGCATCGTCGCGATCCCTTTGATCGTCGGCGTGTTCTACCTGCCGATCAGCGAGCCGATGCGCAACCTGATCGCCACGGTGATGTTCATCGTCTTCGCCGCCACCGACTGGCTCGACGGCTACCTGGCGCGCAAGCTCAACCAGACCTCGGCCTTCGGCGCCTTCCTCGACCCCGTGGCCGACAAGTTCCTGGTGTGCGCCTCGCTGCTGGTGCTCGTGCATCTGCAGCGCGCCGATGTGTTCGTGGCGCTGATCATCATCGGCCGCGAGATCGCCATTTCTGCCCTCCGCGAATGGATGGCGCAGATCGGTGCCAGCAAGAGCGTGGCGGTGCACATGATCGGCAAGGTGAAGACCACCGTGCAGATGGTGGCCATTCCGTTCCTGCTGTATGACGGGCGGCTGTTCAAGGTGATCGACACCGGCCTGTGGGGCCAGTGGCTGATCTGGATCTCCGCGGTGCTCACCATCTGGTCGATGGTGTATTACCTGCAGAAGGCCATTCCGGAAATCCGGGCCCGCACCAAATGACTTCGGCGGCCACGGCCCGCAACGCGGGTTGGCTGCGGGCGATGCCGGCCGTGTTCGTGCTGATATGGAGCACGGGTTTCATCGTTGCGCGCTACGGCATGCCGTATGCGCCACCCCTCAAGTTCCTCGCCGTTCGCTATGCGTTGTCGCTGGTGTGCTTCGGCCTGTGGGTCACGCTGGCCAAGGTCGCGTGGCCCAAGGCGCGCGCCCAGTGGGGCCACCTGGCGGTCACGGGCGTGCTGATGCAGGCGGGCTACCTGGGCGGTGTCTGGGCCGCGGTGCATGCGGGCATGGGCGCGGGGCTGGTGGCCTTGCTGGTCGGCATCCAGCCGGTGTTGACGGCGGTGTGGCTGGCCTTCAATGGCGGACGCATTTCGAACCGGCAATGGACCGGGCTCCTGCTCGGCTTCGCGGGGCTGGTGCTGGTGGTGTCGCGCAAGTTCGGGCAGGGCGCCGAAGTCAATGCGCTGACGATGGGGCTGGCGGTGATGGCGCTGCTGTCGATCACGGCGGGCACGCTGTACCAGAAGCGTTTCGTCGCGCCGTGCGACGTGCGCAGCGCCAGCGCGGTGCAGATGGCGGCGGCGCTGCTGGTCACGCTGCCGTTCGCGGCGCTGGAGTCGCAGGGCATCGAATGGAATGCGTACTCGGTCGGCGCGATGGCGTGGTCGGTGCTGGCGCTGTCGCTGGGCGGCAGCTCGCTGCTCTATATGTTGATCCAGCGCGGCACCGCCACCGCAGTAACCAGCCTGCTGTACCTGGTGCCGCCCTGCACCGCGGTGATGGCGTGGCTGCTGTTCTCGGAGCCGATCACGCTGGTCACGGTGCTGGGCATCGCGCTCACCGCCGTGGGCGTGAGCCTGGTGGTGCGCGGCGGCCGCTGAGCGGGGCCGGGTTCTTTCTCTTCGTTCAGCGCGAGCCGGTCTTGTCCGGCTTCCAGGGTTCCCCGCGAAATTGCTCCACCAGGTGGTCGACCAGCAGGCGCACGCGGCGCGGCGTCTTCGGGCGCCAGGGCGCGACCCAGTGGATGTCCGCGTCCGGCATGGCGTACTGCGGCAGCACGCGCACCAGTTCGCCGCTGGCAAGTTGCGGCGCGATGTCCCACAGGCTGCGCAACATCACCCCGTGCCCGGCCAGGCACCAGTCGCGCACCATTTCACCTGAGTTGCTGGCCAGCGGGCCCTGCACACGCACGCGCGCGGTGCCGCCGTCGCGCGCTTGGCGCAAGCTCCAGAGCGCGTGCTGGCGTTGGCCGCTGGCGTGGCTGTCGCCGTTCTCGCGTGCGACCAGGCAGTCATGCGAAGCCAATGCCTCCACGGTGGCCGGCGTGCCGCGACGCTCCAGGTAAGCGGGCGCGGCGGCCAGCACGCGCCGGTTGCGCGCGATGCGGCGCGTGACCCAGTCGGCCGCGCGGCGTTGCTGCACTGCCCACAACCACACGGCGCCGTCGTAGCTTTCTGCGCCGAGGTCGGGCAGCTGCTCGGTGAGCACCAGTTCGATCTGCAGGGCAGGGTGGCGCGCCTGAAAGCTCGCCAGCGCCGGCCCGAGCCAGCGCCTGCCGAAGCCGAAGGTCGCGGCCAGGCGGATGGTGCCGGTCAGCTCGTTCTGCCGTTCGCCGAGTTCACTTTCGAGCGCGGCAAAGCCGTCGAGCAGCACGCGCGCATGCAGGCACACCGCCTCGCCTTCGGCCGTGACGCTGAGCCTGCGCGTGGTGCGGTCGAACAGGCGCTGGCCCAGCCGCGCCTCCAGCGCGCCCAGCCGCTTGGTGACGACCGAGGGCACCACGTCGAGCGTCGCGGCTGCGCCCGCCAGGCTGCCCTGGTCGCGAATGGCGAGCACCAGCGCCAGGTCGCCGCGGTCCATCGAGGGAGTATTCATGCCGAATCGGAAAGTATGAATTGGCCGATTGTTGCTTGATGATCGCGGAGGCGCAACGCACAATCGTCGCCGTGACCGCCTCCTTTTTTTCCTTTCCCACGTTCGACATCGAGCGCAACGGCGTGCGCATCCATGGCCGCATCGGCGGTAGCGGCGCGCCGCTGTTGTTGCTTCACGGTCATCCACAGACGCACGCCATCTGGCACCGGGTGGCGCCCGCGCTGGCCGAGCGCTTCACCGTGGTCGCGGTCGACCTGCGGGGCTATGGCGATTCGGGCCGCCCGGCGGCCGATACCGAGCACGCGGTCTACGGCAAGCGCGAGATGGCGCTCGATGCGCTCGCCGCCATGCAGCACCACGGCTTCGAGCGATTCGGCGTGCTGGCGCACGACCGCGGCGCGCGCGTGGCGCACCGGCTTGCGGCCGACGACGCCCAGGCCGTCGAACGCATGCTGCTGCTCGACATCGCGCCCACGCTGTCGATGTACGAGAACACGTCCGAGGCGTTCGCCAAGGCCTACTGGCATTGGTTCTTCCTGATCCAGCCGCCGCCACTGCCCGAGGCGCTGATCGCGTCGGACCCGGTGCGCTACGTGCGCAGCGTGATGGGCGGCCGGCATGCGGGGCTCGCGCCCTTTGCGCCCGAGGTGCTCGCCGAGTACGAGCGCTGCGCAGGCATCGCGGGCACGGCCGAGTCGATCTGCGAAGACTACCGGGCGTCCGCCACCATCGACCTCGTGCACGACCGCGCCGACATCGCCGCTGGGCGGCAGCTTGCGCAGCCGCTGCGCGTGCTCTGGGGCGAGCATGGCGCGGTGGGCAAGGCTTTCGATGTGCTGGCGCTGTGGCGCGAGCGCGCCGCCGATGTGTCGGGCCGCGCGCTGCTGTGCGGCCACTACGTTCCCGAAGAGGCGCCGGGCGAGTTGCTCGCCGAGGCGCTGGCATTCTTTTCATCTCCATCTCCCCAACAGGCAGGAGCGACCCCATGACCACTCAGAGAATCGCAGTCATCGCCGGCGACGGCATCGGCAAGGAAACCACGCCCGAGGGCCTGCGCGTGCTCGAGGCCGCCGCGGTCAAGTTCGGCATCGACCTGAAGTTCGACCACTTCGACTTCTCGAGCTGGGACTACTACGAGAAGCACGGCCAGATGCTGCCCGACGACTGGAAGGACCAGATCGGTGGCCACGACGCCATCTTCTTCGGCGCGGTCGGATGGCCCGAGAAAATTGCCGACCACGTGTCGCTGTGGGGCTCGCTGCTGATGTTCCGCCGCGAGTTCGACCAGTACATCAACCTGCGCCCCGCGCGGCTCATGCCCGGCATCATCGCGCCCGTGGTGCGCCGCGACGGCACGCCGCGCGAGCCCGGCGAGATCGACATGTACATCGTGCGCGAGAACACCGAGGGCGAGTACTCGAGCATCGGCGGGCGCATGTACCAGGGCACGCCGCGCGAGATCGTCATGCAGGAAACCGTGATGTCCCGCGTGGGCGTGGACCGCGTGCTGAAGTTCGCCTTCGAGCTCGCGCAGTCGCGCCCCAAGAAGCACCTGACGAGCGCCACCAAGTCGAACGGCATCTCGATCACCATGCCCTACTGGGACGAGCGCGTGGCCGAGATGAGCAAGAACTACCCGGGCATCACGCTCGACAAGTTCCACATCGACATCCTCACCGCGCACTTCGTGCAGCGGCCCGACTTCTTCGACGTGGTGGTGGCGAGCAACCTGTTCGGCGACATCCTGTCGGACCTGGGCCCGGCGTGCACCGGTACCATCGGCATCGCGCCCAGCGCCAACCTCAACCCCGAGCGCACCACGCCGTCGCTGTTCGAACCGGTGCACGGCTCGGCGCCGGACATCGCGGGCAAGGGCATTGCGAACCCCATCGGGCAGATCTGGTGCGGCGCGATGATGCTGGAATTTCTGGGCCACAAGCAGGCGCACGACGCCATCCTGTCGACCATCGAGCAGGTGCTCGCGCCCCAAAGCGGAGCACCGCGCACGCCCGATATCGGTGGCACGGCGAGCACCGGCGACCTGGGCAAGGCGATCGCCAACGCGCTCTGAACCACTGCGAAAAAAGACTTCACGAAACGCCCCTAAAATCGCGCGCTCCGCTGATCTGCAAGGCCTCGCGTCTTATTGACACCCTGCAGACCAGTGGTTGTAATCCTCGATGGCAGTGCGCTGCCGAGGCGTCAGGCCTGCCAGGTTCTTGAGTCGCACACAGCGCGGCCAGGTCGCAGCTGACGAAAGCCGACCAACTTTTTTTCTACAAGGGGCCCTTGTGAACAAGACCGAACTGATTGAGCACATCGCAAAGAACGCCGATATTTCCAAAGCCGCAGCAACCCGTGCGCTCGAATCCACCATTGGCGCTATTCGTACCACGCTCAAGAAGGGCGGCTCTGTGTCGCTCGTCGGTTTCGGCACTTTCGCAGTCGGCAAGCGCGCGGCCCGCACCGGCCGAAATCCCCGCACCGGCGACGCGATTAAAATCAAGGCCGCCAAGATTCCGAAGTTCCGTCCGGGCAAGGCGCTGAAAGACGCGCTGAACTGACACGGTAGACTCGGAGAGTATTTCCGGTGGGGTGCTTAGCTCAGTTGGTAGAGCGGCGCCCTTACAAGGCGTAGGTCGGGGGTTCGAGCCCCTCAGCACCCACCACCCACCCGATGCAAAGGCGAACCGCAAGTTCGCCTTTTTTATTGCCGTCCGACATCCGTCGAAAAAGAGTGTTCAAGCATGTTTGATTTCTTCCGCAAGTACAACAAGATCGTCATGATTTTCTTGTTCTTGCTGATCATTCCCTCGTTCGTGCTCTTCGGTGTCGAGCGCTACCAGGGCAGCAGCGACGAGAAGGTGGCGCGCGTGGACGGCCAACCCATCACCAAGCCCGAGTGGGACCAGCAGCACCGCGTGGAAACCGACCGCATCCGCCAGCAGTCGCCCAACGTCGACCCGACGGTGCTCGACTCCGACGCGTTGCGCTACGCCACGCTGGAGCGCATGGTGCGCGACCGCGTGCTGGCTGCAGCTGCCGCCAAGGGCAACATGACGGTGTCCGAAGACCGCCTGTCGCGCATGTTCGCGCAGGACCAGGGCCTGGCGGCATTCCGCACGCCCGACGGCAAGTTCGATCGCGATGCCTTCCAGCGCGTGACCGGCCGCACCCCCGAGCAATACGAAGCCGGCGTGCGCTCGGACATGGCGACGCAGCAGGTGCTGCTGGGCGTGTCGGGCACGGCCTTCACGCCGCCTGCGCTGGCCGCCACCACCATCAACGCCTTCTATGACAGCCGCGAGATCCAGGTGGCCCGCTTCAACCCCGACAGCTCCGCATCGAAGGTGACGGTGAGCGACGCCGACATCGAGGCTTACTACAAGGACCACGCGGCGCGGTTCCAGGCGCCCGAGCGCGCCGACGTCGAGTACCTGCTGCTCGACCTGGAGGCCGCCAAGAAGAACATCGTGCTGAGCGACGCCGACCTGCAGGCCTACTACAAGGAAAACACCGCGCGCTTCGGCACGAAGGAAGAGCGCCGTGCGAGCCACATCCTGATCACCGCGCCGACCGGCATGGCCGCCGCCGACCGCGAAAAGGCGAAAGCCAAGGCCGAGCAGCTGCTGGCCGAAGTGAAGAAGGCGCCCAACACCTTCGCTGAAGTGGCACGCAAGAATTCGCAGGACCCCGGTTCGGCGGAAAAGGGCGGCGACCTCGACTTCGTCACGCGCGGCGCCATGGTGAAGCCGTTCGAAGACGCAATGTTCTCGCTCAAGAAGGGCGAGATCAGCGGCATCGTCGAGACCGAGTTCGGCTACCACATCATCCTGGTGACCGACATCAAGCCGGCCGTGGTGCCGCCTTTCGAACAGGTGCGCGCGAGCATCGAGAACGAAGCCCGCGCGCAGCAGGCCACGCAGGAATTCGCGAAGGCTGCCGAGGCTTTCACCGATGCCGTGTACCAGACGCCCGACAGCCTCAAGCCCGCTGCCGACAAACTGAAGCTCACGATCCAGACGGCCAAGAACGTGGCGCGCACGCCCGCACCCGGCGCCACCGGTGCGCTGGCCAGCCGCAACTTCCTGAGCGCGCTGTTTGCACCCGATTCGCTGGATCGCAAGCAGAACACCGAGGCCATCGAGGTCGGTTCGAGCCAGCTCGCATCGGGCCGCGTCACGCAGTACACGGCCGCGCACCCGGTGCCGCTGGCCGAAGTGAAGGACAAGATCCGCGCGCAGCTGGTCACCGAGCGTGCCGCCGTGCTCGCAAAGACCGAAGGCGAAGCCAAGCTCGCCGCCTGGACGACCAAGGCCGACGGCGCAACCTTCGGCGCGCCGGTGACGGTGTCGCGCCGCGAAGCGCAATCGCAACCGCTGGCGGTCATCGACGCCGCGCTGCGTGCCGACGCCTCCAAGCTGCCCGCGCTCGTGGGCGTGGACCTCGGCACCCAAGGCTATGCGGTGGTTCGCGTGACCAAGGTCGTGCCGCGCACGCCGCCGGCGCCCGAGCTCGCGAAGCAGGAGCAGGCACAGGTCGGCCAGTCGGTGTCCGCGGCCGAGGACGCTGCGTACTACAACCTGCTGAAGGAACGCTTCAAGGCGGAGATCCTGGTGCCGAAGCCGGCAGACGCGCTCCCCGTGGCCGCAGGCCGCTGAGCCAGCGCCTCTTCGTGAAAAAGCCCGGGCCGATGCCCGGGCTTTTTCATTTGCGGCGGCGCCAACGAGGCGGTCGCACGAGGGACAAGCCGGGTCTTCGCTTCTTGCCAGAATCGCCCCGCATGGGAACCCTCTACCTCGTGCGCCACGGGCAGGCCAGTTTCGGCGCTGCGGACTATGACAACCTGAGCGAACTCGGGCATCGGCAGGCCGTGCGCCTGGGCGAGTACTGGCGTGAGCGCGGCATGGTGTTCGACGCGGTCATCACCGGCACCTTGAAACGCCATCGCCAGACATGGGAAGGCATTGCGAAAGGACTGGGCCTGGCGCGCGACGACGTGCTGCCCTGGCCGGGCCTGAACGAATACGACAGCGAGGCGGTCATCGCCACCATCCACGAAGGCAAGCTCCAGAAGCCGGATTCGCCCGAGATGTACCGCCACCACTTCAGGCTGCTGCGCGAAGGGTTGAATGCGTGGATGCAGGGCCGGGCCGAGCCGGTCGGCATGCCGAGCTATGTCGACTTTCTGGCGGGCGTGACGACTGCGCTGGACCACGTGCGGGATAAGCACCATGGCGCGAAAGTGCTGGTGGTGTCGAGTGGCGGGCCGATCAGCACCGCGGTCGGCCACGTGCTGGGCACGAGCGCTGAGACCACCGTCGAGCTCAACCTGCGCATCCGCAATTCATCGGTGACGGAATTCGCCTTCACGCCCAAGCGGCACATGCTCGTGACCTACAACACGCTGCCGCATCTGGACGGGCCGGCGTACGAGGATTGGGTCACCTACTCCTGAATGCGTGCGCGGGCTCAGGCCTGCCACACGCCGTAGCCCGCCTTGCGCAGCGCGATGCCGAGATCGACCTCCATCAGGCGAGCGTCTTCGTAGGTCAGCGGGTTGTAGCGCTCATAGAGCGCGGGCAGCAGGTGCAAGCCGAATTGCTGCACGAAGCTGTTGGCCTGGACGCCGGCCTTGTGCTTGTCGAAGCGGATGTCAGGGTCCAGGCCGGTCATGCCGACATAGACGAAAGGCTTGCCGAGCTGGTAGTCGGGGTTGGCGCGACGGAACCGGGCGTTGTTCCAGACGCGATCGTCGAGCTCGACCACGTAGACGTGGTGCCTGGCTCGCGGTTTGCGGGGCTGCGCCGGCTTGGGTGGCTTGGTGTCTGCGTTGGCGTCGGCACCGGCCGCCCCCTTGGCGCGGCGCGGCCGCGTCGGCATCAGCTCTTGCGCTTGATGAGGCCGTAGAGAACCAGCAGCACGATCGCGCCCAGCACGGAGGCGATGAAGCCGGCGCCCTGGCCCGCGGTGTACCAGCCCATCGACTGGCCGACGTAGGTGACGATCAGCGAGCCGGCGATGCCGATGATGGTGGTGACGATGAAGCCCGCGGAATCGTCGCCCGGCTTGACAGCGCGCGCCACAAGACCCACGACGAACCCGATCAGAATGGTCCAGACGATGCTCATGAAGAAATTCCTTTGGTGGTGAAGTGGCGTGGCAAAAGCCATGATAGCGGCTCGATTTGAGCGCGCGTGTACGCCGACGCAGATGAATTTCGGAGCAGTGGAATTTTGGCTTGCTGTCGTGGCGCGGGCCTGCGCGGCGTCCTACAGCCGCGTCTTGGTCGGCAAGGTACACCGTTGCCTATGCTCGAAAAACTCCCAGATGTCATCGGCCACGCGTTGCACGGCGTGCGCGCCGGTCTCGACAACATTGTTTTCAACACCCTCGGCATGCGCGAGGGAATGGCGTCGATTGCACTGAGCAGCGTCGCGTTCGTCGACCATGGGCCGTTGCAGCCGCGCTTCACTGCCGATGCGCCCGACGGGGAGGGCGTTTCACCGCCGTTGCAGTGGACGGGGCTGCCGTCAGGCACGGCGTCGGTGGTGTTGATCGTGGAGGATGCCGATTCGCCCACGCCCAATCCGCTGGTGCATGCCATCGTGGTGGGCTTGCCGGTCGGCGATGGTTCGTTGGCCGAGGCGGCGATTCCGAGCGAAGGGAATGATGGGTTGGGTGTGCAGGTCGGTCGCAATTCGGCGCTGCAGTCGGCCTGGCTGCCGCCCGATCCGCCGCCGGGGCACGGCGTGCACCGGTATGCGTTTCAGTTGTTTGCGCTAGCGGACGCGCCGGAATTTTCTGAAGCGCCGGGGCGCGACGAGGTCGTCGAGACGCTGCATGCGCATGCGATCGCCAGCGGGTTGTTGATCGGCACGCATGAGCGGCCCGACGGCACGGTGAAGATTCAGGAGGGCGCGGCAGTACCGAGCGGACCGTTGGCGGCGGGCTGATGTGGCGTTCAAGCAGCGTCTTTTTCATTGAGTAGTGAAAAGCGCGATTTTTGACGCTACAATCAAAGGCTCTACGGTGGCTGTAGCTCAGCTGGTAGAGTCCCAGATTGTGATTCTGGTCGTCGTGGGTTCGAGTCCCATCAGCCACCCCAAAAAATTTCTCTTTAGCGCTATTGCTCAATAGCATTCAAAGAGTTGCACCGCCGGGCTTGCCCCGGCGTTGTCATTTCCGGACCGCCGTTTTCTACCAGCGGACTCCGATCGATCTCCTTTCCCTCTCCTATAAGCGCCCAAAGTGGTGCGCGCGTGTTGCGAGTTGTTGCATCAACGCAATGCGAATTCAATTTTTTCGCTCGGATAAAGGCTTGCGGCAAAAGTAAACTGAATTAAAATCCGCTCGTTTTCAATTTCTGGAGTCCATCAATGGCTTCGACACTCGCCGATATCAATTCCCAGATCAAGAAGCATGACGAGCAGATTGCGCAATTGCGCAAGCAGGCCGAAGACCTGCGCAACCATGAGCGCGCCGGCGTGATCGAAGAGTTGCGCAAGAAGATTGCCGAATATGGATTGACGGCCTCCGATCTGAAGCTGACCGGCCGCGTGGGTGCTGTGAAGCGCGCCGCGGGCACCGCGCCGGCCAAGGCTGCCGCCAAATACCGCGGCCCGACCGGCGAAACCTGGTCCGGTGGCCGTGGCCGCAAGCCGCGCTGGGTGACCGAGGCATTGGCCGCCGGCAAGTCGCTTTCTGATTATGAGATCAAGTAAGTGCCTGTCGGAGTCCTGGGCAGCTGCCCAATAAAAAAGCCCGCGCATGCGGGCTTTTTTATTGGCGTGCCGGCAGGCCGCAGGGAACTCAGTTCACCATAACGAGTTTTCCTTTGACGCCGCGCGACCCCATGTGCGCGTAGGCGGCCTTCAATTCGGCCATCGGCATCGTGCTGTCGATCACCGGCTTGATCTTTCCCTGGCCGTACCACTGGGCCAATTCGGCCATCATCTGCGCATTGGCCTTGGGTTCGCGCCGAGCGAAATCGCCCCAGAACACACCTACGAGAGAAGCGCCTTTCAACAGCGTCAGATTCAATGGCAGCGACGGAATGGGGCCGGACGCAAAACCCACCACCAAATAGCGACCGCGCCATCCGATCGAGCGAAAGGCCGGTTCCGCAAAATCACCACCGACAGGGTCGCAAATGACATCGGGGCCTTTGCCGTCGGTCGCGGCCTTCACGGCGTCACGAAAGCCATTGGGAAGCGCGTGCGTGGTGTAGTTGATCGTCGCGTCGGCGCCAATGGAGCGGCACAGTTCGCATTTCTCGTCGGTCGATGCCGCCGCAATCACCTTGGCGCCAGCGGCCTTGGCAATCTGGATCGCGGCCGTGCCCACGCCGCCCGCCGCGCCGAGCACCAGCACGGTCTCGCCCGGCTTGAGCTGTGCGCGGTCCATCAAGGCGTGCCAAGAGGTGGCGTAGATCATGATGAAAGCGGCCGCGTCGACATGGCCGAAACCCTCGGGCAACGGCATGCACAGCGCCGCGGGGGCCAGCGTGTGTGTGCCGAAGCCGCCGGTGCCCGACAGGCAGGCCACGTTCTGGCCGACCTTCAGGTGCGTGACGCCTTCGCCCACCGCCTGGATCACGCCCGCATATTCCGAGCCGGGCACGAAGGGCAGCGGCGGCTTCATCTGGTATTTGTTCTGCACGATCAGCAGATCGGGAAAATTAAGGCTCGCCGCCTTGATTTCGATCAGCACCTGGCCCGGCCCCGGCGTGGGTGTCGGCAATTCCTTCCAGGTCAGCGCGTCGACGCCGGTGGGGTTTTCGCAAAGCCATGCGTGCATGCTGGAGTCTCCTTCGAATGAGTCGGGTGGGGGCAATGAATGCGGGGGATGATAGGCGGCGCACCGGGGTGGGCTTGTCCCTGCTGCGACGCACCCGACGCCTACAATCCGAGCGATTCCAGGACACCATGAAGATACTCATTTCCAACGACGATGGCTTTCAGGCGCCGGGCATCGTCGCACTGCACGACGCGCTCAAGGACATCGCCAATATCGAGGTGATTGCTCCCGAGCACAACAACAGCGCCAAGTCGAATGCGCTGACCCTGGCCGCTCCGCTGTACGTTCGCGAAGCGCACAACGGCTTTCGCTACGTGACCGGCACGCCGGCCGATTGCGTGCACATCGCGCTCAAGGGCCTGCTCGACTACCGGCCCGACCTGGTGGTGTCCGGCATCAACAACGGCGCGAACATGGGCGACGACACCATTTATTCAGGCACCGTCGGCGCGGCCATGGAGGCCTACCTGTTCGGCATTCCCGCCATCGCGTTCTCGCAGATCGAAAAAGGCTGGGCCCACGTGGACGCGGCTGCGCAAGTGGCGCGGCGCCTGGTGCAGCAGATCGAGCGCGAACGCATGCTCGAGGGCGATGCCTTCCTGCTCAACGTGAACGTACCGAACAAGCCGTTCGACGAACTGAAGCCCGTGAAGGTCTGCCGGCTCGGCCGCCGCCACGCGGCAGAAAAAGTGATCACGCAGGACAGCCCGCGCGGCGAGACCATGTACTGGATCGCCGGTGCCGGCGGCGCCAAGGACAGCGGGGAGGGCACCGACTTCCACGCCACGGCCGCCGGCCACATTGCGTTGACGCCGCTGCAGATCGACCTGACCGACCACGCCAACCTCGGCCAATGGCGCGAGACGGTGGCCCGTCTCGGCAACTGACATGGCCACGCAACGGCCCAGTTTTCCTGTTCGCCTGACACCCACCGCTTCCGCCGCCACGCGCGGGCGCATGCCTGCCGTGCCGGTCAAGCCGATGGTGCCGTCCACGCCCTCGATGGCGTCCGCCGCCGTTCGTACGCGCATGGTGCAAAAGCTCGCGGCGCAAGGCATTTCCGATCCGCGCGTGCTGCGCGCGATGGGGGCCGTGGAGCGCCATGGCTTCGTCGACAGCGCGCTGGTCAACCAGGCGTACGAAGACACCAGCCTGCCGATCGGGCTCGGACAGACCATCTCCAAGCCGAGCGTGGTGGCCCGCATGATCGAACTGCTGCTGGGCGCGCCCGCGCTGGCCGGCAAACCGCAGGACAAGCTCGGGCGCGTGCTGGAGATCGGCACCGGCTGCGGCTACCAGGCCGCCGTGCTGAACCATGTGGCGACCGAGGTGTACAGCATCGAGCGCCTGCGCGGCCTGCACGAGCGCGCGCGCCTGAACCTTCGCCCCTTCAGGCTCGCCACCGTGCACCTGATTTTGGGCGACGGAATGATCGGCTACACCAAGGGCGCTCCCTACGCCGGCATCATCGCGGCCGCGGGCGGCGAGGCGGTGCCGCAAGCCTGGATCGACCAGCTCGCGGTGGGGGGCCGCATCGTGGCGCCGACGCATTCCGCCAGCGGTGGCCAGGCCCTTGTCGTCATCGACAAGACCTCCCGTGGACTGGAGCGGCTCATTCTTGAGGCGGTTCACTTTGTCCCCCTAAAATCAGGCATCGCTTGAAGGAATAACAAATGCAGGGTTTTGGCAATCGGAGTTGGTTCGCTGGCGTCACGTTGGCCTTTGTGCTCGTGATCGCGGGCTGTTCCACACCGCGTGGGCCGGCGCCGGTCGAAGACCGCGGCACCATGACGCGCGCACCGAGCGCGACAGTGCCCGGCGGCCCTCCCATCACCACCGACGCCAACGGCAGGCCGCTGGCAGGGATCGAAAACTATGGCAAGCCCGGCTACTACGCCGTGCGTCCCGGCGACAGCATCCGCCGCATCGGTGCGGACACCGGCCAGCGCTGGCAGGACATCGTTCGCTGGAACAACATCGAGAACCCCGACCTGATCGAAGTCGGCCAGGTGCTGCGCGTGATTCCGCCGACCGGAACGGCCGTGGCCTCGGCCCCGCCGGCCAGCGCGTCATCTTCTTCCGAAGGCGCGACCACCAAGCCTGTGACGCCGCCGCCGGCCCTCGTGCCTACGGCACCGGCCAGCGCAGCCAAGCCGCCCACGCCTGTCACAGCATCGCCGTCGGCACCCGGCAGCAGCGGCAACTCGGGTGACGAAGATCTCGGCTGGATCTGGCCCGCGAGCGGCTCGCTGATCGCCGGCTTCGACGAAGCCAAGAACAAGGGCTACGACATCAGCGGCAAGGCGGGCGACCCCGTGCTGGCCGCCGCCGATGGTCGCGTGGTCTATGCAGGTGCCGGCCTGCGTGGCTACGGCAACCTGATCATCCTGAAGCACAACAACACCTACCTCACGGCATATGCGCACAACCAGACGCTGCTCGTGAAGGAAGACCAGTCGGTTCAGAAGGGCCAGAAGATCGCCGAGATGGGCAACAGCGACGCCGACCGCGTCAAGCTGCATTTCGAGATCCGCCGCCAGGGCAAGCCCGTCGATCCTTCGCGCTACCTGCCGAATCGGTGATGCCATGGCTGCCTCCCGCCCCCGTCGCACACAGCCTGTGCGCGGGTCGGCGGGCAAGGGCAGCCTGAAGGACGTTCCCGAGGAGCCCACGGCTTCTTCCGACGGAACGCCAGACGCTTCTGCAAGCGACAGCGCCGCACCCCGTAGCGCGCTGAGCGAGGCGCCCGGTGGCGAGGGCGCCGACGCGCTCACCGTCTATCTGCGCCAGGTCCGGCGCACCGAGCTCTTCACGCCCGCCGAGGAGTACCAGGCCGCCTGCGCCGCGCGCGCCGGCGACTTCGCCGCGCGGCAATCGATGATCGAGCACAACCTGCGGCTCGTCGTGAACATCGCCAAGAGCTACCTCGGCCGGGGCGTGCCGCTGTCTGACCTCATCGAGGAGGGCAACCTCGGGCTGATGCACGCCATCGGCAAGTTCGAACCCGAGCGCGGCTTCCGGTTTTCGACCTACGCGACGTGGTGGATCCGCCAGTCGGTCGAGCGCGCGCTCATGACGCAGGCGCGTGCCATCCGCCTGCCGGTGCATGTGGTGCGCGAGCTGCAGCAAGTGCTGCGCGCGCGCCGGACGCTAGAAGGCGATGCGGAGTTCGTGGCGCAGCGGCCCGACGGCGTTCGCGTGGAGGACATTGCTGCGCTGCTTGGGCGCGACGTGCAATCGGTGTCCGATTTGCTCGCGCTGTCCGAGGCGCCGCGCTCGCTGGACGCGGGCGACGCGCGCGGCGACGAAGGCTTCACGCTGGCCGACACCGTGGCCTCCGAGGACGCGCAGGCCAGCCCGACCGATGTGACCCACACCCACGAGGTGGAGCGCCTGCTCGACCAATGGGTGCACGCCCTCGATGCACGCGAGCGCGAGGTGCTGGAGGGCCGCTACGGGCTGCACGATCGCGAGCCCGAAACGCTCGAGGTGCTGAGCGTGCGCCTGGGCCTCACGCGCGAGCGCATCCGGCAGATCCAGAACGAGGCGCTGGCCAAGATGCGGCGCCAGCTGGCGCGCTCGGGCGTCGGGCGGGATGCGCTGTTCTAGAGGATTTGCGCACGCTGAGACAATCGGGGGATGACGGAACCCATCGAAGAAAACCAATCCCCCCCGACAGTCCCCGCGAAAGCCTCCGAAAAGGCCCCCGAAAAAGCCCCCGTGAAAGTCGCCGCGAGCCATCCTGCGAATCCTGGTGAAGAGTGGTTGCAGGTCGAGTCGCTCGACCTCGATGCACAGGGCGTGGCCCACAAGGCCGACGGCATGGTCGTGTTCATCGAAGGCGCATTGCCCTTCGAGGAAGTGCAGTTCAACGTGCACCGCCGCAAGAACAACTGGGAGCAGGGCACGGTCACGACCATCCGCCGCGAATCGTCGCAGCGCGTGCGTCCCGGCTGCCCGCACTTCGGGCTGCACACGGGCGCATGCGGCGGTTGCAAGATGCAGCACCTGGACCCTGCCGCCCAGGTTGCCGTGAAGCAGCGTGCGCTCGAAGACAACCTGTGGCACCTGGGCAAGGTACGCCCCGAGAACCTGCTGCGCCCGCTCGAAGGGCCGGCCTGGCACTACCGCTACCGCGCGCGGCTCTCGGTGCGCCACGTGGTCAAGAAGGGCACGGTGTTGATCGGCTTTCACGAGCGCAAGAGCCGCTACCTGGCCGACATGCAGGTGTGCCCGGTGTTGCCCAAGCAGGTCAGCGACATGCTGATGCCGCTGCGCGCGCTGATCGGCTCCATGGATGCGCGCGAGACCTGCCCGCAGATCGAGCTGGCCTGCGGCGACTCGCCCGATTCCACGCGGCTGGGCACGATCGCGCTGGTGTTGCGGCACCTCGAGCCGCTGTCGCGCGGCGACATCGACCGCTTGAAGGCTTTTGCCGAGCAGAACGAAGGCGTGCAATGGTGGCTGCAGGCCAAGGGCCCGGACACCGTGAAGTTGCTGGAAGAGGGCGGCACGCCGCTGGCGTATCGGCTGCCCGAATTCGGCGTCACGATGCCGTTCAAGCCCACCGATTTCACGCAAGTCAATCCGCACATCAACCGGGCGCTGGTCGGCAAGGCGCTGCGCCTGCTCGACGTGCAATCGCACGAGCGCGTGATCGACTGGTTCTGCGGGCTGGGCAATTTCACCCTGCCGCTGGCAAGCCGGGGCCGCGAGGTGCTGGGCATCGAAGGCAGCGACACGCTCGTTGCCCGCGCGACCGACAACTTCCAGCGCAACCAGCCCGCGACGCCCGCCCGCCGGGCGTTGTCGCCCGCCACTTTCGTGGCGCGCAACCTGTTCGACATGACGCCGGCCATGCTGGTGGCCGACGGCAGCGCCGACAAGTGGCTGGTCGACCCGCCGCGCGAAGGTGCTTTCGCGCTTGCCAAGGCCATGGCCGACCTGCACCAGCAGCCCGAGTTGCGCACCGACGGCTGGACGCCGCCGAAGCGCATCGTGTACGTGAGCTGCAACCCGTCGACGCTGGCGCGCGATGCCGGCCTGCTGGTGCACCAGGCGGGCTACCGCTGCACCTTCGCCGGGGTGGTCAACATGTTCCCGCACACGGCGCACGTGGAGTCGATAGCGGTTTTTGACCTGGAATGAAAAAAGGCCCGAAAGGGCCTTTTTTGCGGGAGCGCGGTTCGCTCGTCAGTCGCGCTCGCCGCCGAAGATGCCCAGCAGCGCCAGCAGGCTCTGGAACACGTTGAACAGGTCGAGGTACAGCGCGAGCGTGGCGGTGATGTAGTTGGTTTCGCCGCCGTCCATGATCTGCTTCAGGTCATAGAGCATGTAGGCCGAGAAGATGCCGATGGCCGCCACCGAGATGACCAGCATGCCGGTGCTCGAACCCACGAACACGTTGATGATGGCGCCGAACATCAGCACCATCGCGCCGACGAACAGAAACTTGCCCATGCCCGACAGGTCGCGCTTGATGACGGTGGCCAGCGAGGCCATCACGAAGAACACGCCGGCGGTGCCGCCGAAGGCCGTCATGATGAGTTCGGAGCCGTTCTTGAAGCCCAGCACCATCGCGATCAGCCGCGAGAGCATCAGGCCCATGAAGAAGGTGAACCCCAGCAGCACCGGCACGCCAGCGGCGGAGTTCTTGGTCTTCTCGATGGCGAACATGAAGCCGAATGCGCCGCCCATGAACACGATCAGGCCGAGGCCGCCGGTCAGCGAGCGCGTGATGCCGGTGCTGACCCCGACCCAGGCACCCAGCACGGTGGGCAGCAGGCTCAACGCCAGCAGCCAGTAGGTGTTGCGCAGCACGCGTTGGCGTTCGGCCTGGGCCAGCGGCTGGCCGTAGCTGGTGGAGGTGTCTAGGGTGGTAACGCGGTCGGTCATGGCCGGAGCTCCTGTGGTTGCTGCTGACGCAGTTGGGGCGCATTCTAGGGGCCTGCAAGGGCAGGTTCGAAAAAGACCGTACGCCCGACGTTCCGGAGCTTGGCACCGGCCCGAAGGCACTGCTGGCGGCGTGGCCGTTATGCTGTCGGGTTTTACGCAACCTGAGCACACCATGAAGACCAAATCCTTCCTCGAACTCGCCGATGTCAAGGCCGTTGCCGCCGCCGCCGAAGCCGAGGCCCTCAAGAACAACTGGGCGGTGACCATCGCCATTTCGGACGACGCCGGCAACCTGCTCTGGCTGCAACGCCTGGATGGCGCCGCCGCGCTGTCCTCGCACATCGCCCCCGCCAAGGCCCACACGGCCGCCATGGGCCGTCGCGAAAGCAAGGTCTACGAAGACATCATCAACGGCGGCCGCACCGCGTTCCTGACGGCACCTGAAGTGCAGGGCCTGCTCGAAGGCGGCGTGCCGATCGTGAAGGACGGCCATGTGATCGGCGCGGTGGGCGTGAGCGGTGTGAAGTCGAACGAAGACGCGCAGATCGCCAAGGCCGGCATCGCCGCGCTCGGCCTCTGATCTTTTCGTTCCGCACAAAGCAAAACGCCGACTTCGAGGTCGGCGTTTTCTTTTTCGGATGCTTCAGCGTGAAAAAAAGCTTGGCTAGTCGGCGAACCGTTGGCTAGCAAAAAACGACCCTTCGGAGATGAATCTCCTCGAGTCGCCCCACGATGAAACTTGCGCGAGGGGCGCGCTGATGACCTTACTTGGTCAGGATCAGCTTGCCGAGTTTGGTGGCCTGGAGCCGATAGAGGGAACCGTTGTGCATGATGCCCACGGTCTTGCTTCCCTTGAGAAGCTCCGTGCTTTCGACCATGGGCGCCGGACGCGCTGCCTGGATGGACGCATGGCCGCCACCCGATTGGTCGAGCGAAGGATGGTTCAGAACAGAAAAGGCATTCGGAGTGGCTGGCATCTGGAGTTCCCTTATCGAAGCGATGACTGAATGATAATGATTCGCAATAAAAAGTCAATCGC
This sequence comes from Variovorax sp. RCC_210, assembly GCF_041355175.1. Taxonomy (NCBI): domain Bacteria; kingdom Pseudomonadati; phylum Pseudomonadota; class Betaproteobacteria; order Burkholderiales; family Comamonadaceae; genus Variovorax; species Variovorax sp. RCC_210. The sequence continues at coordinate 384,726 of NZ_JBFUPJ010000001.1, forward strand.
GGCGATCAACTTTTTTTCATTGCGTTTTTCAGGTCACTTCGTATCGGGCTCGGTGATGAAGCCGATCTTGCGCACGCCGGCCTCTCGGGCTTCCGACATGGCCTTGGCCACGCGCTCGTAGCGCACGGCTTTGTCGCCGCGGATGTGCAACTCGGGCTGCGGTTCCTTGGCGGCTTCGGCGGCCAGGCGGGCAGGCAGCACGCTGTCGTCGATCTTTTCTTCGTTCCAGTAATAGGCGCCGTCGGCCGTCACGCTGAACAAAATGTTCTGCGGCTTGGGCTGCTCGGGCTCGCTGGAGGCGCGGGGCAGGTCGATGTTGACCGCGTGCTTCATCACCGGCACGGTGATGATGAAGATGATCAGGAGCACCAGCATGACGTCGACCAGCGGCGTCATGTTGATCTCGTTCATCACCTCATCGGGTTCGTCTTGTGTACCGAAAGCCATGATGCTCAGCCCTTCTTGAGCGGAACCACGATCGCTTCGCTGCCGCTCTGCACGCGGGCACCGGTCACGAAGTAGGCGTGCAGGTCGTGCGCGAAGGCATTGAGCTTGGTCAGCACGAACTTGTTGCCGCGAACCAGCGCGTTGTAGCCCAGCACCGCCGGAATGGCCACGGCCAGGCCCAGTGCCGTCATGATCAGCGCTTCGCCGATCGGGCCGGCCACCTTGTCGATGGTCGCCTGGCCGGCCGAGCCGATGCTCATCAGCGCGTGGTAGATGCCCCAGACCGTGCCGAACAGGCCGATGAAGGGGGCGGTGGAGCCAACCGATGCCAGGATGGCGAGGCCGGTCTGCAGGCGTGCCGTGAAGGCGTCGATGCCGTTGCGCAGCGAACGCGTGATCCAGTCGCTCACGTCCAGCGCGTCGTGCAGGTGCGCCTTGGTGTTGCGGTGGTGCGCGGCGGCTTCGCGGCCTTCGAGGGCGAGCGCGCGGAAGGGGTTGGTGTCGTCGGTGCCGAGCTTGTTCAGCGCGGTGGCGAAGTCTTCGCTGTGCCAGAAGTCTTGCGAGTGCTTGGCCAGGCGCTTGTAGCGGATGACGTCGAGTGCCTTGACGATGATCACGATCCACGACGCGAGCGACATGCCGATCAACAGCACCGCCACGGCCTTGGTGACGAAATCGCCCTGGTTCCAGACGTTCATCAAGCCAAATTGGGAATCCATACGAAGTTGCTCCAGAGAAAAATTAGTTCAGGACGTAGTTGACGGGGGCGTCATACGACATGGCCTGCACCACGCCGTTGACCTTGCCGGGGACGAACCGGCATTTCATGATGTATTCCACCGCGGCTTCGTCGAGGCGATCGAAGCCGCTGGATTTCTTGACTTCCGCGCTCTTGGGCATCCCGTCGACACCGACGAGCACCCGCACGATCACCTTGCCCTGTTCGCCCAGCCGGCGGCTCATGGCAGGGTAGGTGGCCTTCGGGTTTTGAAGGTAGTCGGCACTGCTCGATGGCAGCTGCACGGCGGGCGGTGCCGGCGGTGAGAGCGGCGGCGCGGGGGGCGCCGGCGGGGCGGGCGGTGCCGGTGGCGCGGGAGGCGGCGGCGGCTCGGTCACGCCGACGGGCGCCTGAGGCGCGGGCGTGGGCTTTGGCTCGCGAATGGCCTGGGGCCGCGGGGGCGGCGGCGCCTTGCTCACCTTGGGCTGGGGTGGTGGCGGGGGCGGCGGAGGCGGGTCTTCCTTGGGCTTGGGCGGCTCGACGAACTGGCTCAGTATTTCGACTGGAATCACCACTTCGGCGGCGCGGCGAAGCAATCCGCTCTGCAGCGCCCAGAGCGCGGCGCCATGGAACAGGATGACGCTGCCCGCGATGACCACATTGCGGGAAAGGCCGAGGAAGGAGGGGGGAGGGGCAAAGCGGTCAGACACGATCAACCATTCGAATGCGGGCACCTTGCAAGGTACCCCGATTGCAGCAAAACCGCTACGAGGACGCGTTGTGTACCGCGTGCGTCACTTGCGAAAAATCCACCAGACCGACCCTGCGACCAGGATCAGGCTGCCGCCGAGTGCCGAGACGAGTTCCATGCCTTGCTTTCCTTGATGGAGTTGGCAAGCTGGATCGCTCTGGCGCCCGATTCGCAATTCAATGCGGCCACCGGGTGAGAAGCGCTGCACTGCGCGACGATATCGCGCGCACAGCCTTCACATTGTCCACACTGGGTGGCCACGCCAAGCTCGAACTGGACTTCGTCGAAAGTCATGCCCGCGCGCACGTGGCGTGCGATTTCGCGGTCGGAGACTCGGCGGCAGACGCAAACGATCATGGCGGTGAAAGCGGCAGTTGGCTGGCTGTTGGAAGTGACCGATTATAAATAAGAATCCATCGCATTTGCAATAACTATGAAGTGACCAGTTTGCAATGGTGGATTCTTCGGGTCACACCTCCGACCAGAGGCGCAACAGATTGTGATAGTGCCCTGTCAGCGCCACGGTTTCCTCGCATTCGCCCAGGCGGGCGCGCAGCTTCTGGATGTTCTGGTCCAGCTCGAACAGCATCGCGCGCTGCTGGTCGTTGCGCACCATGCTCTGCAGCCAGAAAAACGAACACACCCGCGCACCGCGCGTCACCGGGTGCACACGGTGCAGGCTGCTCGCCGGATAAAGAATGAGATCGCCCGCCGGCAGCTTCACTTCGTGCGAGCCGTAGGTGTCGATCACCTCCAGCTCGCCGCCCTCGTAATCCTCTGGTTCGCACAAGAAGAGCGTGCACGACAGGTCGGTGCGCAGCTGCTGGGCGCTGCCGGGCAGGGCGCGTACGGCGCCGTCGACATGCACCCCATAGTGCTCGCCGCCCTCGTAACGGTTGAACAACGGCGGCACGAAGCGCAACGGCAGAGCCGCTGAGAAGAACAGCGCGTTGCGGGCCAGCGCCGCCAGCACTGCGGCGCCGAGTTCGCGGCCCACCGCCGATTGCTCGGGCAGCTGGCGATTGCGCTTGACCTGCGCACCCTGGTCGCCCACGGTCTCGCGGCCGTCGGTCCAGTTCGTCGCGTCCAGCGCCGCGCGCATCTCGCGCACCTGGGCGGGGCTCAGCACATCGGGCACGTGCAGCATCATTTGTCAGGAACTCCACAAAGAAAAAAGCCCCGGCGCGGGCCGGGGTGCGAGTGTCGCACCGCGGTCGGCGGGCAGCGGCAGGTCACGGGGGTCAATAGACGTCGCGGCGATAACGCCCGCTCGCCGCCAGTTCGCGCATGAGCGCCTCGCCCGCCACCTGCCGCAAGGCAGCGTCCACGCCGCTCGCCATGCCCTGCAAGCTCCCGCAGACATAGACGGCCGCGCCGCTCCGCAGCCACTGCAACAGCGCGTCGGCCGACTGCAGCAGCCGGTGCTGCACATACAGGCGCTCTTCCTGGTCGCGCGAGAAGACCATGTCGAGCTTCCGCAGCACGCCGCCGGCCTGCCAGGCCTCGATTTCGTTGCGGTACAGGAAGTCATGGGCCGCCTGGCGTTCGCCGAACACCAGCCAGTTGTCGTGCCTGCCCGCCGCCGCGCGGGCGCGCAGGTGCGAGCGAAGGCCGGCCAGCCCGGTGCCGTTGCCGATGAGGATCAGCGGCCGCGCCTCGTTCCCCTCCAGGCGAAAGCCGCGGTGCGGACGCATGCGCAGGCCCACGGTGTCGCCGATGGCGAGCGTGGACGTGAGCAGGCCCGACGCCGCGCCCAGCGTGCCGTCGGGATGCTGCTCCTGGCGGACCAGCAGCTGCAGTTCGCCGTCGGCGTGCACCGATGCGATCGAGTAGTCGCGCGGACGTGCCGGGTCGCTGGCCACGCTGACCTGCACCAGGTCGCCGGACGCCCAGTCCGGCAGCGCGCCGCTCTGCGGCACCAGCCCGAGGTGGAAGGCGGGGGCGCCCGCGCTGCCCGGGTTGAGCAGCTCGCGTGCGACGAGGCGCCACTGCGCGAACAGCGCCGCGGCGTCCTGGTCGTCGAGGGGCACGTTGCCCCAGCGGGATTGCCACTGCGCCAATGCGGCGGGGTCGCTGTTGTCGACTTCGATGCGATCGAACTCGCGCGACGCCCCGGCCGCCAGCAGCCACTCGTCCAGCGCGCGACCGAAGCCGCAGAAGTGGGCGTACTGGCGGTCGCCCAATGCCAGCACTGCATAGCGGAGCGAGGGCAACGCCGGCGGGGCGTTCATCACCTGTTCCTCGAACACGCTGGCGCCGTCGGGCGCATCGCCTTCGCCGTAGGTGCTGGCAATGAAGAGCGCGCGTTTCGCCGAGGCCAGCGTCTCGGCATCGAGCGCATTCAGCTCCATGACGCGCGCGGGCGTTCCGGCCGCGCTCAACTGCCGCGCGGTCTGCCACGCGATGGCTTCGGCCTGGCCGGTCTGGCTGGCGAACAGCACGAGCACGGGTGGCTCATTGCCTCCCGCGGACAGCGCGGCGGCATCGCGCGCGCTGGCGGCTCGCCGCCTGTGCTCACGCAGATAGACCGACGCACACAGCGCCGCGTAGGCCACCACGGTGGAACTCGCGCCCAGGGCGCGCCACGCCGCCTCGTTCATGCGCCTGCCGGCGTCGGCCAGGCGCGCGTGATGCGCTCCGCAGCCGCCGTGTCGCCATGGCTCACGAACAGCGCGGCAATCTCGTGGCGTTGCGCGAAGTCGAATCCTTCTTCCGGGCCCAGCACCGTCAATACGGTCGCCAGGGCGTCGGCCTGCATGCATTCCGCGTGCATCACCGTCACGCTGGTCAGCACGTGCGTGGTGGGCTCGCCGGTGCGCGGGTCGATGGTGTGCGACCAGTCGCGTCCCGCGTGCGAGCGCCGGTGCCAACGGTCGCCCGAGGTGGCGATCGCCATGTCGGCAAGGGCGACGCGCCGCGCCGAGGCCGGACCGCTGTCGACCTGCACCTGCCAGGGCTGGCCGCCGGGGCGGCGCCCGACGCCGCGCAACTCTCCGCCGATTTCGAAGAGCAGGTCGCTCAGGCCGAGCGCGCGCAACGCGTCCACGCCGTGGTCGACGGCAAACCCCTTGGCGATGCCTGAAAGATCGAGCGAGAAGCCGCCCGGCTGCAGCAGCGAGCCTTCGACGGTGTCGAATTCGAGGCTGGACCGTCCGGTGCGTGTGAGCGCGGCTGCCAGCGCTTGCGCGTCGGGCAGTCCGTCGCCCCTTGCGTCAGGGCCGAAACCCCAGCAGGCGACCAGCGGGCCGACCGTCGGGTCGATGGCGCCATCGCTGGCTTGCGCCCAATGGTCCGCGCAGCGCATCACGGTGGCGAACTCCGCGGGCAGCACGTGACGCGAGTTGGCCGGAGCGCGGTTGAAGCGGCCGATGTCCGAGTCGGGCTCCCAGTGGCTCATCTGCGCGACCACGCGCGCCAGGGCCGACTCGACGCTGCCGCGCACTTCCGCCAGCGGCAGCATGCGCGGGTTGTCGAAGCGCAGCGACCACGTGGTGCCCATCGTCTGCCCGCCCAGTTGCTGCAGCGTGGCGGGGTCGGCGGGGCGCGGGACGGCCGCGTTGGCGTAGCCGCCAGCGCGCCAGGTGCTGAACGAAAGGCGCAAGGTGGCTGGCTGCGTCAGGGCATCACTTCAAGGGTTGCCGCGTAGCTCAGGCGGCGCTCCTTGGCCTGCGGCACGGTGGTCTTGCCGTCCTTGGTGCTGGCGTCGAGCCAGTACATGCCGGCGGCCGGCCAGGTCACGCTGAACTGGCCCTTGTCGTCGGTCTTGAGCTTGAGTTCTTCGAGCTTGTCGCGGTACTGGGTGTTGCCGGCCGTCACGGTCACTTCGAGGTCCTTGGCGGGCTGGCCGTCCAGGTGCAGCGTGAAGGTGGCCTTCTCGCCCTTCACGAGGTCGGTCGGGCTGCCGGTGGCGATGAGCTCGAGGCCCTGGCCGACCGGCTTGAGCGCTGACGGCTTGCCCACCGTCACGAAGGTCTCGATGCGGCCCGACGACTGCGTGATGTTCACGTCCGTCGCGTCGGCGGGCACTTCCTTGGCAATGGTGTCGACCGAGCCGCGCGCGCGCCTGGGCTGGCCGGTGGCCTTGTCCTTCCAGCTGGCGAACGCGCCGGCATTGACCACGGCGATGCGGTAGGTGCCGGTTTGCGCGACGCTCACGTCGAACACGCTGCGCAGCTTGAGCTTGGCTTCGCTCTCGGGCTTGACGGTGCTGCCATCGGGCGCGGTGATCTGCAGGCCGTCGAGGCGCAGCGGCGCATGGTTGGCAACGAACAGGTCGTTCGACACGGCGGCATCGACGCTCACCGTGTCTGCCTTGGAGAACACGGTGGACGAGGGCAGCAGCCAGGCGTTGTGCGCCTGGGCCAGCGAAGCGATGGCCGACAGGGCGAAGGCGAGGGCGGTGGTGCGCAGGGGGAGTCGGGTCATGGGAGGTCCTTGGGTGCTTGTTGGGAGGCGGACGTTGGTTCCGGCTTGGCGCGGCTCAGGGCTTGAGTTCGAGCTTGATTTCGCCCAGCTCTTCCTTGCCGCTGGCGGTCGGCTGCGACGCTGCCATAGGCGGCCACTGGAACGGGATGCTCACCACTTCGCGGCCACCGACTTCGCGTGCCGCCTCCACCACCAGCTTGTAGGCGCCGGGTGCGAGCTTGGGCAGCGGCGCCGTGCCTTCGGTGAAGCTCAGCTGGTGCTTGCCGGCCGGCTTGGTGGCGCCCGTGACGCCGTCGACCGGCACCGCGAGTTCGCGACCGCCGCGGCGCCACCACTGGCGCAGGTCCTTCAGCCACTTGGTGCCTTCGCCCTCGGGGTTGTTGGTCTTGGTGCGCACGTCGTACCAGACGGCCAGCGTGCCGGCGACGGTGTTGTCGGCGCGCTCTATCCAGGTCGCCACATAAGGGCGGTGGTACTCCGACGCGTTCAGCCGCGGAATCTCGATGTTGACGGCCAGGCCGGCCGCGAAAGCCGGGGCGGCGAACAGCGCCGACATGGCGAGCGGCGCGAGGGAATAGCGAACGTGCACGGGAAACCTCTTTTCCTGGATCGGTGAATCAATGAATGAACAGCAGCGCGAGCAGCACCGGAATGACCAGGCCCATGCCCACCATCGGCCAGGTGAACGGACGGTTGCCCGCATGCATCTTGAGAATGAACAGGCCGGTGATCGAGAAGACCAGCGCGGCGCCCGCGAAGATGTCGATGAACCAGCTCCACGCGGCGCCGGTGTTGCGGCCCTTGTGGAGGTCGTTGAGGTAGGAGAGCCAACCGCGGTCGGTGCGCTCGTATTCGATCTCGCCGTCGGCCAGGTTCAGCCGCAGCCACGCATCGCCGCCGGGGCGTGGGAGCGAGAGATAGATTTCGTCGTCGGACCATTCGGCGTCGCGCCCGGCGGTGCCGATGTCCCAGTGCGCCTGCACCCAGGCCTGCAATTCGGAGGGCAGGGGGGCCTTGCCCTTCTGCGCCCTGGCGGCGGGCAGCCCCTTTTCGAGCGCCGCGCGAAGCGGCTCGTCGACCGTGCCGCTCAGCTTCGTGACGGCGGGCTTGGCCTCGATCTGCCCCGCGTGGTTGAGCGTGAAGCCCGTCGCGCTGAACAGGATCATGCCGATCAGGCAGATCGCCGAACTGACCCAATGCCATTCGTGCAGGGTCTTGAGCCAGTAGGCACGGCGGCGGTTGTCGGGGCGGGTGGCAGTCATCGAAGGCGCGGATTTTATCCGGGCGAATGAGAATGACTGTTATTCGTGAAGAGTTAAGTTACGTAAAGCAATAAAAAACGGGACCGAAGTCCCGTTGCATTGGCCGGCGCAAAAGCGCTGCGCAGTACTTATTCGAGTTCGCCCATCTGCGATTGCAGGTAGTTCTGCAGGCCGACGCGGTCGATCAGGTCGATTTGCGTTTCCAGGAAGTCGATGTGCTCTTCGGTGTCGTCCAGAATTTCTTGCAGCAGGTCGCGCGAAACGTAGTCGCGCACCAGTTCGCAATGCTGGATGCCGTCCTTGATGGTGGCTTGCGCGCCGGTTTCGGCGCCGAGGTCGCAGCGCAGCAGTTCGGGCACGTCTTCGCCGATGTTCAGCTTGCCCAGGTCCTGCAGGTTCGGCAGGCCGTCGAGCATGAAGATTCGGTCCATCAGCTTGTCGGCGTGCTTCATTTCGCCGATCGATTCTTCGTATTCCTTCTTCGCCAGCTTGTCCAGGCCCCAGTGCTTGAGCATCCGGTAGTGGAGGAAGTACTGGTTGATTGCGGTCAGCTCGTTCTTGAGCTGCGCCTGCAGATGTTCGATGACCTTGGGGTCGCCCTTCATGATCGTTTTCCTTGTTCTGAAAGAGGGGATTGTCAGAGGAGCGCACACGCAGTTGCAAGCAATCCCATGCTGCGCCGGTCTGCATGCGTTTGATGGTGATACACGTTCGTATTGAAACGTTGCCCGACGCGTTTTAGAGCCATCGGGAACATAGCAACTCCCAATACTTTTAATAGGTGTTGGCTATTAAAAATGTTTAATTGGTAGTTATACTCATGGCTCGCACTTAATTCTGTCCACCCGAAGCATCCAAGGAATCACCATGTCCCTGATCAACACCCAAGTCCAGCCCTTCAAGACCCAGGCCTACCTCAACGGCAAGTTCATCGATGTGTCCGACGAGACGCTCAAGGGCAAATGGTCCGTGCTGATCTTCATGCCGGCGGCCTTCACCTTCAACTGCCCGACCGAAGTCGAAGACGCGGCCGACAACTATCCCGAGTTCCAGAAGCTGGGTGCCGAGGTCTACATCGTGACCACCGACACGCACTTCTCGCACAAGGTCTGGCACGACACCTCGCCGGCCGTCGGCAAGGCCAAGTTCCCGCTGGTGGGCGACCCGACCCACACGCTGACCAACGCTTTCGGCGTGCACATTCCTGAAGAAGGCCTGGCACTGCGCGGCACCTTCGTGATCAACCCCGAAGGCATCATCAAGACCGCCGAAGTGCACTCCAACGAAATCGCCCGCGACGTGAAGGAAACGCTGCGCAAGCTCAAGGCAGCCGTGTACACCGCCGCCCACCCGAACGAAGTCTGCCCGGCCAAGTGGAATGACGGCGACAAGACCATCGCTCCGTCGTTCGACCTCGTCGGCAAGATCTAAGCGCACCGCGCGAAAGCCCGGGCGCTCACGAGGCCCCCGGGCTTTTTCGGCCCCAGTTGATAGTTTTCAGTTATCGAAAGAGAGTTCCTCATGCTCGACGCAAACACCAAAGCCCAATTGAAGAGTTACCTCGAACGCGCCACGCAGCCGATCGAGATCGTCGCCTCGCTCGACGACAGCCAGGCCTCGGGCGAGATGTTGTCGCTGCTGAAGGACGTGGCCGAATCGTCCCCGCTGGTCAAGCTGACCGAAAGCCGCGACGACAGCCACCGCAAGCCCTCGTTCTCGGTCAACCGCCCGAGCGAAAACCACGGCCCGCGTTTTGCCGGCCTGCCGATGGGCCATGAATTCACGTCGCTGATCCTTGCGTTGCTGCAGATCGGCGGCTACCCCCCGAAGGTCGAGCAGGCGGTGCTCGACCAGATCAAGGCGCTCGACGGCGACTTCGAGTTCGAAATCTACGTTTCGCTCACCTGCCACAACTGCCCCGACGTCGTTCAGGCGCTGAACCTGATGGCGATCCAGAACCCGCGCATCCGCACCACGATGATCGAAGGCGGCACCTTCCAGGACGAAGTGAAGGAACGCCAGATCATGGCCGTGCCGACCGTGTTCCTGAATGGCACCGAGTTCGGCCAGGGCCGCATGAGCCTGGAAGAAATCCTCGCGAAGATCGACACCAGCGGCGTCGAGCGCGAAGCCGAGAAGATCGCCGGCAAGGAAGCGTTCGACGTGCTCATCGTCGGCGGCGGCCCCGCAGGCGCGGCAGCCGCGGTGTACGCGGCGCGCAAGGGCATCCGCACCGGCGTGGCTTCCGAGCGCTTCGGCGGCCAGGTGCTGGACACCATGGGCATCGAGAACTTCATCTCCATCAAGGAAACCGAAGGCCCGAAGTTCGCGCATGCGCTCGAAGAACATGTGCGTGACTACGACGTCGACATCATGAACCTGCAGCGCGCCAAGGCGCTGGTTCCGGGCAAGGACCTAGTGGAGGTGCAGCTCGAAAGCGGCGCGTCGCTCAAGAGCAAGACCGTCATCATTTCGACCGGCGCGCGCTGGCGCAACATCAACGTGCCCGGCGAGCACGAGTTCAAGAACAAGGGCGTGGCTTACTGCCCGCATTGCGACGGTCCGCTGTTCAAGGGCAAGCGCGTGGCGGTGGTGGGTGGCGGCAACTCGGGCGTGGAGGCTGCCATCGACCTGGCCGGCATCGTGGGCCATGTGACGCTGATCGAGTTCGACACCCAGCTGCGTGCCGACGCCGTGCTGCAACGCAAGCTCAGGAGCCTGAAGAACGTCGACGTGTTCACCAACGCGCAGACCACCGAGATCACCGGTGACCAGAAGGTCAACGGCCTGGTCTACAAGGACCGCGCGACGGGAGAGTCGAAGAAGGTCGAGCTCGAAGGCGTGTTCATCCAGATCGGCCTCGTGCCCAACACCGACTGGCTCAAGGGCGTGGTCGAGTTGTCGAAGCACGGCGAAATCATCGTGGACGCGCGCGGCCAGACCTCGGTGCCCGGCGTGTTCGCGGCGGGCGATGCGACCACCGTGCCGTTCAAGCAGATCATCATCGCGGCAGGCGACGGCGCGAAGGCGGCGCTGGGTGCGTTCGACCATTTGATTCGCACATCGGCCCCAGCATAAGTAAGCATTTAGTTGTTTAGATGAGAATTATTCTCATACAATGAAAGGCGTTGTCCTACGTTGCTAGGACGCCTCTCATTGCCAGCCAGGTCGCACGGCGCAGTTTCTTGCGCAAGAAGGTCCAGCAAGCAGTTCTTCAACTGTTTCTGGACCTTTTTTCCGTGGCCGCAAAAACCCAACTTCGCTCCTCCCACCGCCTCGCTCTCCTGCCTTGCCTGATCGCCTCCGGGCTCGGTCTCGCGGCGCCCGCATGGGCCCAGCGCGTGGCGGCGCTCAATGAAGTGGTGGTGAGCGGCTCGCGCTCGGAGCAGGCGCGCGACGACCTGCCGGTGAGCACCGAGGTCATCGGCCGCGACGACATCGAGTCCAAGCAGATCACCGACATCCGCGACGCGGTGCGCGACCTGCCCAACGTGTCGGTCAAGCGCGCGCCGGCGCGCTTCGGCCTGGCGCAGGGCAGCACGGGCCGCGACGGCAACGCCGGCTTCAACATCCGCGGCCTCGACGGCAACCGCGTGCTGATGCTGACCGACGGCATCCGCACGCCGCGCAGCTATGTATTCAGCGCCAACGCGTTCGGGCGCGACTACTTCGACATCGGCCTGCTCGAGCGCATCGAGATCATCAAGGGCCCGGCCTCCGCGCTCTACGGCTCCGACGGCCTCGCGGGGCTGGTGAACTTCATCACGCGCGACCCGGCGTCTTACCTGAAAGACGGCAAGACCTTCGGCGGCAGCGCCAACATCGGCTACAGCGGTGACGACAACGGCACGCACGGCGGCGTCACGCTCGCGGGCAAGGCCAACGACACGCTGCAGTGGCTCATCTCGGCCAACATCGGCCGCTCCAGCGCGCTGGAAAACATGGGCACCAACAACGCGGCCAACGTCGACCGCACCACGCCCAACCCGGAGCGCGACCGCAACAAGGCGCTGCTGGCCAAGGTCATCCTCACGCCCAATGCCGACCAGCGCCACGGCTTCACCTTCGAGCACGTCGACAAGACCGCCCGCTACGACCTGCTGTCGGGTGTGTCGAAGCCGCCGTACGCATCGACCTCGGTCATCGGCCTGAACGCCAAGACCGACCTGCAGCGCGACCGCTTCACCTACGACGGTCGCATTCGGGTGAACTCGGTGGTGGCCGACAGCCTGCTGGCCGTGGCGAGCTACCAGAAGGCGAAGTCGCGCGAGTTCATCTACGAAGACCGCTACACCGCCGCCGACCGCACGCGCGACGTGACCTACGACGAGAGCACCTGGCAGCTCGGCCTGCAGGCCGACAAGACGGTGCACATGGGGAGCTGGGCGCAGAAGATCACCTACGGCCTCGACTACACCCGCACCAACGTCGAGAACCTGCAGACCGGCCTGGTGCCGCCGGCCGGCGAGAGCTATCCGCTCAAGCGCTTCCCCGACACGCGCGAGACCTCGTACGCCTTCTACCTGCAGGACGAGTTCATCCACGAGCGCTGGAGCATCACGCCCGGCATTCGCTTCGACCGCTTCTCGCTCGACGCGAAGCAGGCAGGCTTCGGCGCGCAGGCGGTGTCGCTCTCGGGCTCGGCCGTGTCGCCCAAGCTCGGCGTGCTGTTCCGCGTCACGCCGCAATGGAGCCTCTACGGCAACTACGCCTCGGGCTTCAAGGCGCCCAACGCGTTCCAGGTCAACAACTTCTTCGAGAACGTGATCTCGGGCTACAAGACCATTCCCAACCCGAACCTGAAGCCCGAGAAGAGCCAGAACATCGAGATCGGCACGCGCGGGCGCGTCGGCGTGCTGAGCTACGACGTGGCCGCGTTCACCGGCGACTACAAGGACCTGATCGAGAACGATCGCCAGGTCGGCGGCGTGTTCGGCTCGCGTACCAACCCGGCGACCTTCCAGTCGGTGAACATCGGGAGTGCGCGCATCAGCGGCTTCGAGGTCAAGGGCGAGCTGGACTTCACCGACAACGGCAACGGCTTCTCCGTGCCTTTTGCCTACGGCCAGACGCGCGGGCGCGACCGCACCAACAACCGCCCGCTCAACTCCATCGACCCGAGCAAGGCGGCCGTCGGCATCAAGTACCAGGCGCCGGTGTGGAGCGTGCGGCTGGACGCGGTGAACCACGCGCGCAAGAAGTGGTCGGACATCGACGCCAGCGAGGTCACGACCGGCACGCAGTTCCGCACGCCCGCGGCCACCACCTTCGACATCAGCGCACAGTGGCGCATCCGCAAGGACCTGCGGCTGAACGCGTCGGTCACCAACCTCACCAACAAGCGCTACTGGATGTGGAGCGACGTGCGCGGCCTGGCCTCGACCTCGACCACGCGCGACGCCTACACGCAGCCGGGCCGCAGCTTCAACGTATCGCTGGTGGCCGACTTCTGATTGCCATCGATCGCATTGCACACGACAAAGGAAACCCGATGAACGCCGAAGCCGACCGAGATCAAGACCAACAGGGCCACCAGGACCAGCGAGCGCGCTTTGCCGCCTTGCGCGCCAAGGGCATGCGCCACAAGGACGCCGCCGCGGCCATGGGCCTGTCCGAAGGCGCGGCCGTGGCCGCCCACACCGGCGCGCACGACAACGCGCTGCGCGCCACGCGGCTGCGCGGCCCCTGGGTCGACCTGCTGCAGGCGCTGGAGCTGTGTGGTCCCGTGCTCGCGCTCACGCGCAACGAGACCACGGTGCACGAGAAGACAGGCGTCTATGAAAAGGTGTCGGGCAGCGAAGCCATGGGGCTCGCGCTGGGCGAGGCCATCGACCTGCGGCTGTTCTTCAGCCGGTGGCATGCGGGCTTCGCGGTGAGCGAGGCGGCGGCCAACCCCGGCGTTGCGCCGTCGCTGAGCCTGCAGTTCTTCAACCCGCAGGGCGTGGCGGTGCACAAGATCTTCGTGCGCGACGCGACCGACCGCGATGCGTTCCAGTCGGTGATCGACACCTACACCGCGCCCGTTGCACCCAATGCGCCCGTGGTGTTCGTGCCCGCGGAAGACAAGGCCGCGCCGCGCGACGACAGCGCCATCGACCGCGCGGCCCTGGCCGAGGCCTGGCGCGGCATGAAGGACACGCACGAGTTCTTTGGCCTGCTCAACAAGTTCGGCGTGGAGCGCCAGCAGAGCTTTCGGCTGACCGAAGGCGAGTTCACGCAGCGCGCCGAGCTCGGTGCCATCGGCGGCCTGCTGAACGAAGCCGCGTTCGACGGCACGCCCATCATGGTGTTCGTCGGCAGCCCGGGCTGCATCCAGATCCACTCCGGCCCGGTGGTGCGCATCGAGTCGATGGAAATGAAGGGCCACGGCAACGGCAATGGCGAAGGCGCCGCGCCCATGCGCTGGCTCAACGTGCTCGACCCCGGCTTCAACCTGCACATGCGCGAAGACCGCATCGCCAGCGTGTGGATCGTCGAGAAGCCGACCAGCGACGGCATCGTCACCTCGGTGGAGGCCTTCGACCAGGCCGGCGAGCTGATGGCGATGTTCTTCGGCGCGCGCAAGCCGGGCCAGCCCGAGCGCGAGGAGTGGCGGCGCATCGTGCGCGTGCTGCCGCGCCTGCAACCCGCCGCGCAGAACCCATGAGCGCCGCGATGGACATCCACACCCGCCTCGCGCAGCGCCGCGACGTGCTGCGCCTGCTGGGCCTTCTGGGCGTGTCGTCGCTCGGTGCCGCCGCGCTGCCGCTGTTCGCGCAGGAGCCGAAGCTGCCGAAGCTGGTGACCGTGAGCGGTGCCATCACCGAGGTTGTGTACCTGCTGGGCGCCGAAGGGCAGCTCGTGGGCACCGACACCACCAGCCTGTACCCGGCCGCCGCGCGCGCCACGCCCAAGGTGGGCTACATGCGCCAGTTGTCGGCCGAGGGCCTGCTGTCGTTGAAGCCCGACGCCATCATCGCCACCAACGAGTCGGGCCCGTCGGTGGTGCTCGACCAGGTGCGCAGCGCGGGCGTGAAGGTCGAGATCATCGAGGCCGACCACAGCTGGGCCGAGGTGCAGCGCAAGGTGCAGGCCGTGGGCCGCGCCGCCGCCCGCGAGGCACAGGCGCGCGTGCTGCAGGCCCGGCTCGATGCCGAGTGGGGCCAGGTGCAGCAGCGGGTGGCCGCCTTCAAGGGCCGCAAGCCGCGCGTGCTGTTCGTGCTGTCGCACAGTGCCAGTCCGCAGGTGTCGGGCGAGAAGACCGCCGCGCATTCGGTGATCGGCTTTGCCGGCGGCGTGAACGCGCTCGGCGGCTTCCAGGGCTACCGCCCGATGACGGCCGAGGCCATGGCCAGCGCCGCGCCCGACGTCATCCTCACGAGCACGCAGAGCATCGAAGCGCACGGCGGCGTCGACAAGTTCTGGCAGCGGCCCGAACTGGCGCTCACGCCGGCCTTCAAAAAGCGCAGCCTGATCACGCAGGACGCCTTGCTGCTGCTGGGCTTCGGCCCGCGCACGCCGGCGTCGATTGCCGACCTGCACGAGAAATTTGTGGCAGCCGTGGCATGAGCCAGCGGTTTTCCGCACGGGCCGTGCTGGGCGGCAGCGCGCTGCTGCTCGCCGCGGCGCTGGTGCTGGGCGCGGTGTCGGGTGCCTACGCCATCAGCCTGCCGCAGCTCTGGAATGTGCTGGCGACGCTGGGGCACGGTGCCGACAAGTCGCCCGAGCACCTGGTGTTCCTCAACATCCGCCTGCCGCGGCTGTTGCTGGGCGTGGCGGCGGGCGCGGGGCTGGGCATGGCGGGCACGCTGATGCAGGGGCTCTTTCGCAACCCGCTGGCCGATCCGGGGCTGGTGGGCATCAGCAGCGGCGCCGCGCTGGCGGCGGGCGTGACGATCATCCTGGGCGCGTCGCTCTGGCCGTCGCTGCCGCGCACGCTGGGCAGCTGGACGCTGGTGCTCATGGCTTTCGGCGGCGGGCTCTCGGTGACCTTGCTGATCTACGGCCTGTCGCGCAGCGAGGGCGGCACGCGCATGGCACTGATGCTGCTGGCGGGCATTGCGGTCAACGCGCTGGCGGGGGCGGGGCTCGGCTTTCTCAGCGTGATGGCGACCGACGAGCAACTGCGCAGCCTGCAGTTCTGGCTGCTGGGAAGCCTGGGCGGCGCGCGCTGGAGCGCCGTGCTGCTGGTGGCCGCGGCGGTGCTGCTGGCCTGCATTGCAGCGCGCTCGCTGGCCGCGCCGCTGAACGCCATCGCGCTGGGCGAGGCACAGGCGGCATTGCTGGGCGTGGACGTCGAGCGCGTCAAGCGGCGTGCCATCGTCGTCACGGCCGTGGCCGTGGGAGCGGTGACGGCGACGACCGGAATCATCGGCTTCATCGGGCTCATCGCGCCGCACTGGGTGCGCATGGTGGCCGGGCCCGACCACCGCGTGGTGCTGCCGGCCTCGGCCCTGCTGGGCGCGGTGCTGGTGCTGGTGGCCGACACAGTCGCACGCACGGCGATGGCGCCGGCCGAGCTGCCGCTGGGCGTGCTCACCGCGTTCATCGGCGTGCCGGTGTTCCTGTGGATGCTGCGGCGGTTCAAGGGGCGCATATGAGCAAGCCGATCGATCCGATGGCGCTCGCCTGCGCCGATGTGGAGGTCCGCATCGGGGACAAGACGCTGCTGGCCGACGCTTCCGTGCAGCTGGCCGCCGGACGGGTGACGGCCATCCTCGGGCCGAACGGCGCGGGCAAGTCGACGCTGCTGTCGGTGCTGGCCGGCCAGCGGGTGCCGACGCAGGGCAGGGTGATGCTCGATGGTCGCCCGCTCGATGCGCACGGCATGCCTGCGCTGGCGCTGCGCCGTGCGCTGATGCCGCAGGAGAGCGCGGTCGCCTTTGACTTCACGGCACAGGAGATCGTGGCGCTGGGCCGCTACCCGCACCGGCGCGCGCCCGGGCGCGACGAGGACGCGATCGTGGAGGAGGCCATGTCGCTGACCGACGTGTCGGCGCTGGCGCCGCGCATCCTCAATACGCTGTCGGGCGGCGAAAAGGCGCGGGCCCACATGGCGCGCGCGCTGGCCCAGCTGTGGCACCCGCGGCCCGATGGGGCCAGCCGCTGGCTGCTGCTGGACGAACCCACCGCGGCGCTCGACCTGGCGCACCAGCACTCGGCGATGCGCCTGCTGCGCGCCTGGGCCGCGCGCGGGGTGGGCGTGGTGGCGGTGCTGCACGACCTGAACCTGGCACGGCGCTATGCCGACGAGGTGGTGGTGCTGGGTGGCAATGCCGGGCTGGTGCAGGGGCCGGCGGCCGAGGTGCTCGAGCCGGCGCTGATCGAGGCGGTCTGGCGCACGCCGTGCCAGCCGGTGACCAGCGCGGACGGCACCGTGCAATATCTCTTCGGGTGACCCCGTGACCTTACGGCTGCTATCTAAAAGATAGCGGCTTCAGTAGTTCAGCCGCTCGGGCCGCAGCTCCTGCAGGATCGTCGTGGCGATTTCCTCGATTGACTTGGTGGTGGTCGACAGCCAGCGGATGCCGGCGCGCCGCATCATCGCCTCGGCCTCGCTCACCTCGTGGCGGCAGTTCTCGAGGCTGGCGTAGCGGGAGTTCGGACGGCGCTCGTTGCGGATCTCGCTCAGCCGCTCGGGCTGGATGGTCAGCCCGAAGATCTTCTTGCGGTGCGGCGTGAGGGCCGGCGGCAGCTGGCGGCGATCGAAGTCTTCCGGAATCAGCGGGTAGTTGGCCGCCTTCAGGCCGTGCTGCATGGCGAGGTAGAGCGAGGTCGGCGTCTTGCCGCTGCGGCTCACGCCCACCAGGATGACGTCGGCGCCCTCGAGGTCGCGGTTGCTCTGGCCGTCGTCGTGCTGCAGGCTGAAGTCGATGGCGGCGATGCGGTCGTTGTATTCCTTGCTCTTGCTCACGTCGCTGAAGCGGCCGATGCGGTGGTTCGACTTCATGGCCAGCTCGATTTCCAGCGGCCGCACGAAGGTGCCGAACATGTCCAGCAGCATGCCCTTGCAGCCGGTCTCTATCACTTCCAGCACATCCATGTTGGCCAGGGTGGTGAAGACGATGGGCCGCACGCCCTCGAGCTCGGCCGTGTGGTTGATGTGCCGCACCGCCTGGTGGGCCTTGTCGACCGTGTCGGTGAAGGGCAGGCGCACGTGGCGGGGTTTCATCTCGAACTGGGCGAGAACGGCATTGCCGAAGGTCTCGGCCGTGATGCCGGTGCCGTCGGAAATGAAGAAAACAGTGCGTGTATGCATGGTGTTGCTCTTGCGGCCTTGTCCTGCGGCGCGCGCGACCTTGCCACGCCTACAATCCGGGCCATTATCGGGAATCCGCTTTCCCGACACCCCCATTTCTTTCCATGCACACCGCGCCCGCACCCAAAGCAACGACAACGATCGTGCCGCGCCGTCTGCATGCGGCACCGGTTTCAACTTCTGGAGCTTCCCCATGTCTGCACTTTTCGACGCGACCGCCCTGGTCGTACCGTTTGAAAACCTGAGAATGACCGACGTCGAGGCGGTTGGCGGCAAGAACGCCAGCCTCGGCGAGATGATCTCGCAGCTGCCGCAAGGCGTGCGGGTGCCGACCGGTTTCGCGACCACGGCGCACGCATTCCGCCAGTTCCTGGCCCACGACGGCCTGGCCGACAAGATCAGCAAGCGCCTGGCCGCGCTGGACACCGAAGACGTGCGCGCGCTGGCCACCGCCGGCGCCGAGATCCGCGCCATGGTCGAGGCCCAGCCCTTTCCGGCCGACCTGCAGAAAGCCATCGGCGAAGCCTTTGCCACCCTGAGCGCCGGCAACCCGGCCGCCTCGTTCGCGGTGCGCTCGTCGGCAACGGCCGAAGACCTGCCCGACGCCTCGTTCGCGGGACAGCAGGAAACCTTCCTGAACGTGGTCGGCATCGAGGACGTGCTGCACAAGATGAAGGAGGTGTTCGCCTCCCTGTACAACGACCGCGCCATCAGCTACCGCGTGCACAAGGGCTTCGAGCACGACGTGGTCGCGCTGTCGGCCGGCGTGCAGCGCATGGTGCGCTCCGACCTGGGCGCCGCCGGCGTCATGTTCACCATCGACACCGAGTCGGGCTTCGAAGACGTGGTGTTCATCACCTCCAGCTACGGCCTGGGCGAAACGGTGGTGCAGGGCGCGGTGAACCCCGACGAGTTCTATGTGCACAAGCCGACGCTGCGCGCCGGCAAGCGCGCCGTGATCCGCCGCAACCTGGGCTCCAAGCTGATCCAGATGGAGTTCGCCACGCCCGAGGAAAAGAAGGCGAGCGGCAAGCTGGTGAAGACCACCGACGTCAAGGCCGAGCAGCGCAACCGCTATTCGCTGAGCGACGCCGATGTCGAGCAACTGGCCAAGTACGCGCTGGTCATCGAGGAGCACTACGGCCGCCCGATGGACATCGAGTGGGGCAAGGACGGCACCGACGGCCACCTCTATATCTTGCAGGCGCGCCCCGAGACGGTGAAGAGCCAGCAGCAGGGCAAGGCCGAGCAGCGCTACAAGCTGCTGGGCAAGGGCGCCGTGCTGGCTGAAGGCCGCGCCATCGGCCAGAAGATCGGCACCGGCGCCGTGCGCCTGGTGCACAACATCAGCGAAATGGACCAGGTGCAGGCCGGCGACGTGCTCGTCACCGACATGACCGACCCCAACTGGGAACCGGTGATGAAGCGCGCCGCCGCCATCGTCACCAACCGCGGCGGGCGCACCTGCCACGCGGCCATCATCGCGCGCGAACTGGGCATTCCGGCCGTGGTCGGCTGCGGCGACGCCACCGACCTGCTGAAGGACGGCACGCTGGTCACCGTGAGCTGCGCCGAGGGCGACACCGGCTTCATCTACGACGGCCTGCTCGAGACCGAAGTGACTGAAGTGCAGCGCGGCGTGATGCCCGAGATCGACCTGAAGATCATGATGAACGTGGGCAACCCGCAGCTTGCCTTCGACTTCGCGCAGCTGCCGAACCACGGCGTGGGCCTGGCCCGGCTGGAGTTCATCATCAACAACAACATCGGCGTGCATCCGAAGGCCATCCTCGACTACCCGAACGTCGACAACGACCTGAAGAAGGCCGTCGAGTCGGTGGCCCGCGGCCACGCCTCGCCGCGTGCTTTCTACGTCGACAAGGTGGCCGAAGGCATCGCGACCATCGCGGCCGCGTTCTGGCCCAAGCCTGTCATCGTGCGGCTGTCGGACTTCAAGTCGAACGAATACCGCAAGCTCATCGGCGGCAGCCGCTACGAGCCGGAAGAAGAGAACCCGATGCTGGGCTTCCGCGGCGCCGCGCGCTACCTGAGCGCCGACTTCGGCGAAGCCTTTGCCATGGAATGCGAGGCGCTCAAGCGCGTGCGCAACGACATGGGCCTGGTCAACGTGCAGATCATGGTGCCCTTCGTGCGCACGCTGGGCCAGGCCGAGCGCGTGACCGGCCTGCTGGGCGAACACGGCCTGAAGCGCGGCGAGAACGAGCTCAAGCTGATCATGATGTGCGAGGTGCCGAGCAACGCCATCCTGGCCGATGAGTTCCTGCAGTTCTTCGACGGCTTCTCGATCGGCTCGAACGACCTGACCCAGCTGACGCTGGGCCTGGACCGCGACTCGGGCCTCGAGCTGCTGGCGGCCGACTTCGACGAGCGCGACCCGGCCGTGAAGGCCATGCTGAGCCGCGCCATCAAGGCCTGCAAGGCGCAAGGCAAGTACGTCGGCATCTGCGGCCAGGGCCCCAGCGACCACCCGGACTTCGCGCTGTGGCTGGCGGAGCAGGGCATCGAGTCGATCTCGCTGAACCCCGACAGCGTGATCGACACCTGGCAGCAGCTGGCCAATCGCTGACCCTCGGCGCATTGCGGATTGCGGAAATCCCCATCGGGGGATTCCCGCGTCTTGCGCGTTTTATTGAAACAAAATGCGTAATTGATGCCAGACTGATGAGATTCACGGGCGTATCCCGGAGGGGGAAGACCACCATGATTCTTGTCAAGACGGAGGCGGGCCAACGGGCCCTGAAGGACCGATCGGTCCCGCTGTCGCCGCGCCAGCGCTCGGCATTCATTCTTTTCGACGGCAAGCGCTCGGTAGACGACGTGCTGGCTGCGGGCATGGGTATCGCCCGCGAAGACATCGATCAGATGGTCGAGCTCGGCGTGCTGGCGCCTGTGGGCGGCACGCCTTCGGCGGTGCCTGTATCTGCGGGCTCCGAGCTGGTCCCGCCTTCGACGGGTGCCGCGGCAAGCATTAGCTCCGGGCGCAGCAAGCAGCAGCGCTACAAGGACGCCTATCCCATCGCCACGCAACTCACCGGCAGCCTCGGACTGATGGGTTTCAGGCTCAACCTGCAGGTGGAGGGCACCGCCAGCTACGAAGATCTCGTCGCGCTGGCGCCCAAGATCCGTGCGGCGGTCGGCCCCGAGAAGGCCGCGGCGCTCGACAAGGCCCTGAACGACTGAGCCGCTTGCCGGCCTGCGAATTACAGGGCTATAATCGCCGGCTTTGCCTTGCCACACTGCGCCAGACGCTGCAGGTGGCTTTTTTCTCTTCTTCGGAAGAATCCACAAGGAGTGCCATGCGTCACTACGAAATCATTTTGCTGATCCACCCGGATCAGAGCGAACAAGTTCCGGCCATGCTGGAGCGCTACAAGGGCCTGATCACGGCCGGCGGCGGCAAGATCCACCGCGTTGAAGACTGGGGCCGCCGTCAGCTGGCTTACCAGATCAACAAGCTCAACAAGGCCCACTACCTGTGCGTCAACATCGAAGCTGAACAAGCCGTGATGGGCGAACTGGAACACGCGTTCAAGTTCAACGACGCCGTGCTGCGCCACCTGACCGTTCAGAAGAAGAAGGCCGACACCGGTCCTTCGTCGATGATGAAGACGGTCGAGCGCGAAGAAGCCCGCAAGGCTCAGCAGGCCGAATACGCCGCCAACAACAACTGATGGTGTGAGTGCCGCCGCTGCGGCAACAGGGGTCAATCAGCTTTTGCTGACCGCCTCGGTTGCCGAACTCGGAACCCTGCGATACACGCCAGCCGGCTTGCCCGCCATCGACCTGAAGCTCGAACACGAGTCGACGCTCCAGGAGGCGGGAAAGCCCAGGCAGGTGAAAGCGGCCCTCAAGGCCGTTGCCTTCGGCGCCATCGCCGAACGGCTCGCAAGGCAGTCGATGGGAAGTCTCTGGCGTTTTCAGGGATTTCTCGCGACACCGGGCAACGGCAAGCATCCGGTCCTGCATGTGCAGGACTTCCAGCAAGATTAATTTTTCGAGAGGTCCATCATGGCCACGTTCAAGAAATTCAACAAAGACAAGCGCCCGAAGCGCAACACCCAGTCGCTGCTGTTCAAGCGCAAGCGCTTCTGCCGCTTCACCGTCGCTGGCGTCGAAGAAATCGACTACAAGGACATCGACACGCTGCGTGACTTCATCAGCGAAAACGGCAAGATCATCCCCGCGCGCCTGACCGGCACGCGCGCGATCTACCAACGCCAGCTGAACACCGCCATCAAGCGCGCGCGCTTCCTGGCCATGGTGCCGTACAGCGACCAGCACCGCGTCTAAGGAGCCCTGACCATGCAAATCATTCTTCTGGACAAGGTTGTCAACGTCGGTGCCCTGGGCGATATCGTCAAGGTCAAGGACGGCTACGCACGCAACTTCCTGATCCCCACGGGTCTGGCCCGCCGCGCCACCGCCAGCAACAAGGCCGAATTCGAAGCCAAGCGTGCCGAACTCGAAAAGGCTGCGGCCGCCAAGCTGGCCGAGTCGCAAGCCCAAGGCGAAAAACTCGGTGGCACGACCATCAAGCTGACGCAAAAGGCTGGCGTCGATGGCCGTCTGTTCGGTTCGGTCACCAACGGCGACATCGCCGAAGAGCTGAACAAGCAAGGCTACAAGGTCGTCAAGGCGCAAGTGCGCCTGCCCAACGGCCCGATCAAGGTGGTTGGCGACAGCACCGTGAGCGTTGCCCTGCACACCGACGTGGTGGTCGACATCACCGTGACGGTCTACGGCGAAACCGCCTGATCGTTCTCAGCGCCTCTGTGCGCTGCAGCAAAAGCCGCCCTCGGGCGGCTTTTCTTTTTTCTTTTTCCGCACCCGAGTTTTCCAGCCGATTGCACTGGAAGATCACCGTTTATTCACAACCTTGTCCACACACGCATTCGCGTGCGCGGCTTAGCATGCAGGGTTGCAAGGGAAGTCCATGGCCGCCGTTTTTTCCTATGCCGACAACAACCCGTCGGCCGATCGCGAAGTTGCCAAGCTGCGCATTCCGCCTCATTCCATCGAGGCCGAATCGAGCGTGCTCGGTGGCCTGCTGCTCGACAACGGCGCCTGGGACCGCATGGGTGACCTGCTGGTCGACGGCGACTTCTACCGCCACGAACACAAGCTGATCTACGCGGCCATCGGCGGGCTCATCAACGCCAGCAAGCCGGCGGACGTGATCACGGTCTACGAGCAGCTGCAGAACCTCGGCAAGGCCGACGACATCGGCGGACTGGTGTACCTGAACTCGCTCGCGCAGTACGTGCCCAGCGCGAGCAACATCCGCCGCTACGCCGAGATCGTGCGCGAGCGCTCGATCCTGCGCAAGCTCGTGTCCGCCAGCGACGAGATCGCGACCAACGCCTTCAACCCGCAGGGCAAGGCCGTCGACAAGATTCTGGACGAAGCCGAACAGAAGATCTTCAACATCGGCGAAGAAGGCACGCGGATGAAGCAGGGCTTCCAGAGCATGGACGCCCTGGTGGTCGAGCTGCTCGACCGCGTGACCGAGATGGCCGAGAACCCGAACGACATCACGGGCGTTCGCACCGGCTTCAACGACTTCGACAAGATGACCTCGGGCCTGCAGCCGGGCGACATGATCGTGCTGGCCGCGCGCCCGTCGATGGGGAAGACCTCGCTCGCCATCAACATCGCCGAGCACGTGGCGCTGGAAGAGGGGCTGCCGGTGGCGGTGTTCTCGATGGAAATGGGTGCCGCCCAGCTGGCGGTGCGTATCGTGGGCTCCATCGGCCGCATCGACCAGGGCCACCTGCGCACCGGCAAGCTCAGCGACGAGGAGTGGCCGCGCCTGACCGAAGCCATCGAGAAGCTGCGCACCGTGTCGCTGCACATCGACGAAACGCCGGGCCTGTCGACCAGCGAGCTGCGCGCCAATGCGCGCCGCCTGGCGCGCCAGTACGGGCGCCTGGGCCTGATCGTGGTCGACTACCTGCAGCTCATGTCGACCAGCAGTTCGGGCGACGAGAACCGCGCCACGGCCGTGGGCGAAATCTCGCGCGGCCTGAAGATGCTGGCCAAGGAATTGAAGTGCCCGGTGATTGCGCTGTCGCAGCTCAGCCGCGGGGTGGAAAGCCGTACCGACAAGCGCCCCATGATGAGCGACTTGCGCGAGTCGGGCGCCATCGAGCAGGACGCGGACATCATCATGTTCATCTACCGCGACGACTACTACAACAAGGAGTCGAAGGAGCCGGGCGTGGCCGAGGTGATCATCAGCAAGCACCGTAACGGCCCCACCGGCACCATCAAGCTGGCGTTCCTGAAGCCGATCACCAAGTTCGAGAACCTGGTCGGCTACAGCCACAACGACGAGTACTGAGCGGGCTCAGCCGCCGCTGGCCGCCGTGTCGGACCACGGCGGCGGGTCTTGCGGCTTTTGCGGCACGATCTTTCCCTGCACCGTCTCGGCCTTCAGCTGCCGCAGCATGTCGGCCAGCGTCTTGCCCGGTTCGTCGCGAAAGCGCTCCGGCAGCACCTCGATCGCGGCCATGCGGTCCACGCGAAAGCCGCGAAAATCGTTGCGCAGTTCGCACCAGGTCGACAACGTCCAGACCTTGCCCCAATAGAAGCAGCCCAGCGGCCGCACGGTGCGCTCGCTGGCATCGCCCGACACGTCGTGGTACTGCAGCCGCAGCTTGTGGTGCGACTGCACCGTTTCGCGCAGCGTCTGCAGCCGCGCGCGCAGGGCGTCGTCCAGGCCCATGGCGGGGGCGTAGAGGGCGAGCGCCTCGGCGGAAACCCGCGCCGCAGGCGGCAGCACCGACAGGATCTTGCCCAGCCCGCTCTCGATGTCGCGTGCCAGCGCCGGATCGACCCAGCTCTGCGCCAGCCGCGCCGCGGCCACGAGCGCCGAAGCCTCGTCCTGCGTGAACATCAGCGGCGGCAGCTCGAAGCCCGCGCCCAGCCGGTAGCCGACGCCGGCCTCGCCCTCGATGGGCACGCCCTGGTGCTGCAGGTCGGCCACGTCGCGGTACACCGTGCGCTCGGACACCTCCAGCCGCTGTGCCAGAAAGGCGGCCGTGGTCAGGCGGCGGCCGCGAATGAGCTGCACGAGCTGGAAGAGGCGATCGGCGCGGCGCATCAACGTGGCAAGGAGAGTTTTGTGGCGATGTCTTCGGAGATCGAGCGCTTCGGGTTGCTCACGAAACGCCGATGTGGATCGATACCTTGTCCGGCCCTTCGTAGGCCTCGAAGTCGCTGCGGTAGGTGCGCACGACTTCCGGGTGCGCCTCGAAATACTGCCAGATGCGCTGCCACGTGGCGATCACCATGTGCGGCATTTCGCCCTGGCCGTTGAACACGAGGTAGTCGCCGGCCTCGATGGCCACGCTGTTCGTGCCGCCCGAGACCGCCACGCCCGCCATCACGTCGAAGGCCCCATGCGCGTCCGATTCGTAGGCCGAATAGACGCTGAAGATGCGCGTGTCGGCGGTGCGATGCGGCGTCGCTGCATAGGTTTCCTCGCCGAAGAAGCGCTGCCACAGCGCCCCGATGCGCGCCGTGTCCGGGTTGCCTTCCTCGCGGTTGGTGGTGCGCACCGAAATGCCGGCGACGCTGAAGGCGTCCTGGTGTTGACGGGTAGGTTCCATGTTTTCTCTTTCTCGAAGTGCGATCAAAGTGCGAGCATTTTCAGGTCGGCCTTCATGGCCTCGGCGATCAGTTTCATGTCGGCGTCTGAAATGTCGAACATGCCGAAGCGAAACTTGTAGCCCCACAGCTTGGGGTTCTCGATGAACGCGAGCCGCTCGATCAGCGGCGCGATCGGCGCCTCGTGCGAGTGTGCATAAGCGACGTCACGACGCCACGGCACGAAGCCGTTGCCCATGTCGAACTCGTAGGGCGCGCCGGGCTGAACGATGCCGATCGACACGAAGCTCTGCAGCTTGTCGGTGCCGCTGAACACCGTGGCCGGCGAGTAGTAGGCCACGCGGTCGCCCGCGGCAAGCCGCTTGAGCGGCGCGTGCTTGCCGTGGCCGACCTGCATGAAGCCGAGCGGGCGGTGGTCGCGCCCACGCCTGGCGTGCTCGGCGCTGGCCACGGCGATCCAGTTGCGTTGGGCCATGGCGGATCAGCTCAGCGCGTGCAGGCCGACTTCGTTGCCTTCGGTGTCGCGCATGTGGGCGATGAAGCCCATGCCCGGCGGCAATGCCGACTTGGGCGCGACGATGTGCCCGCCGGCCGCCTCGACGCGCGCGAGCACGCCGTCGATGCTGTTCGGCGCGCAGTCCAGGTAGATGCGAATGCTGCTGCCGGCACGCGCGGTGGGGCTGGCGCCTGCCTGCAGGGCGCCGCCGGTGGCGGGCCGCTCATAGGGAAACACGGCCAGCGCGTCGCCGCCCATGCTTTCGCGACGCAGCTCGCGGTCCAGCACGGTTTCATAGAAGGCCTGGGCGCGGTCGAGGTCGGCAACCGGAATCTCGAACCAGCTGATGGCGCTTTGTTGTTGCATGAAGGGCTCTCTTTCGTGTCTGTTGAAGGAGCCCTGATGGTGCGGCCCGGCTACTGACAACGTCTTGTCAGTAGCCTGTCATGGCGGGCGAAAAAAAGCCCGCGATGCTCCGTGGAGCATGCGGGCTTCGGCGGTTCGAACCCTCGGGTTCGATACGCGGCTTAGAGCACGTCGCTTGCGAAATCGGCTAGGCGCGAGCGTTCGCCGCGTGCCAGCGTGATGTGTCCGCCGTGCGGCCAGCCCTTGAACTTGTCGACCGCGAAGGTCAGGCCCGAGGAGCCTTCCGTGAGGTACGGCGTGTCGATCTGCGCCAGGTTGCCCATGCAGATGATCTTCGTGCCCGGGCCCGCGCGCGTGATCAGCGTCTTCATCTGCTTGGGCGTCAGGTTCTGCGCCTCGTCGATGATCACGTACTTGTTCAGGAAGGTGCGCCCGCGCATGAAGTTCATGCTCTTGACCTTGATGCGGCTGCGGATCAGCTCGTTGGTGGCCGCTCGGCCCCACTCGCCGGCGCCGCCGCCGTCGCCCTTGGCCAGGAACTCGAGGTTGTCGTCGAGCGCGCCCATCCAGGGACCCATCTTTTCTTCTTCGGTGCCGGGCAGGAAGCCGATGTCTTCACCGACGCTCACGGTCGCGCGGGTCATGATGATCTCGGTGTAGCGGCGGTCGTCGAGCACCTGCGTGAGGCCCGAGGCCAGCGCCATCAGCGTCTTGCCGGTGCCGGCGGTGCCGGTCAGCGTGACGAAGTCGATCTCGGGGTCCATCAGAAGGTTCATCGCGAAGTTCTGCTCGCGGTTGCGCGTGTTCACGCCCCACACCGCGTTCTTGCCCGAGCTGTAGTCCTTGAGCGTCTTGAGCACCGCGGTCTTGTCGCGGATTTCGGTGACGCGCGCGTACATGCTCGGCTCGCCGGGCGCCTCGAAGAACACGAACTGGTTGATGTAGAGGTTGGGCACCAGCGGACCGCTGATCCGGTAGAAGGTGGTGCTGCCGCTTTGCCAGCTCTCGACGGTCTTGCTCTGGCGGGTCCAGAAGTCGGGCGGCAGGGCGAGCGAACCGGCGTAGAGCAGGTCGCCGTC
The DNA here is from genome assembly GCF_041355175.1 of Variovorax sp. RCC_210. Taxonomy (NCBI): domain Bacteria; kingdom Pseudomonadati; phylum Pseudomonadota; class Betaproteobacteria; order Burkholderiales; family Comamonadaceae; genus Variovorax; species Variovorax sp. RCC_210. The sequence goes on from NZ_JBFUPJ010000001.1 coordinate 412,136, forward strand.
TTCCAGCGTCTTGTCGTTCTGGTAGTCGTCTGCTGCCAGCCCCAGCGCGCGCGCCTTGACGCGCATGTTGATGTCCTTGGACACCAGCACCACTTCCTGCTTGGGCTTGCCCGGCTTGTCGGTGGCGTACTCATCGCGCAGGGCCTGCACTACGCCGAGGATCTGGTTGTCGGCCTTGCCCTGGGGCAGGCTGACCGGCAGCGAGTAGTCGAGCGGGGCGGTCTGGAAGAACAGCCGGCCGCCAGCTTCGCGATGGCCGGTGGTGTCGAGCTTCAGGCCCTTGTCGATGTCGGCGTCCTGTGCGCCGGCCAGTGCGTCGAGCGTGCGGCTGGTCTGGCGACCGTTGCGCGCGACTTCGGTGGTGCCCTTCTTGTGGCCGTCGAGCTCTTCCAGCACGATCATCGGCAGGAAGATGTCGTGCTCCTCGAAGCGGAACAGGCACATCGGGTCATGCAGCAGCACGTTGGTGTCGAGCACGAACAGCTTGGCCGGGCCGGCGGACTTGCTGCGCTTGGTGCGTGCCGGGGTCTGTGGCGCGGCGACCGGTGCCGGGGAGGGCGTGGGGACTCGCGTCTCGACCTGCACGGCGGCGGGTTGCTGCGGTGCGCTCACGAGTGCGCTGACAGGTGCGCTGACAGGTGCGCTGATAGGTGCACTGACGGGCGCATTCACGGGTGCGCGGGCGGGTGCGGTCGCCGGGGCAGACGCCGGCGCTGCCTTGGCCTTGGCGCGGCGTGCCGGACGCGCGACAGCGTCGCCGCCGCCTTCGGTGCCGAGGTTGTCGAACAGTTCCAGTGGCTGCGGTCCGCTTTTCGCGGAGGCGTCATCGCGCGAATCGCCGGCACGGCGCGAACCTCTGTGCGAGGGCCGCGCGGGCGCGTCGAGAGCGTCCGGCGAGAGCAATGCAGCGCGTTTCGAGGGGGCGGGAGGCAATGGCATGGGTCAGGTCGCTCGCAGAAGGTGGGAACCAGAAAACGAAAAAGCCGCCTGTTGACCAAGGCGGCTTTGTTCGGGGGATGCGGTCGTGGAGCTCAACGGCATGAGGCCATTATGCATACCCCGGATGACGCGCCGGAGGCTCTTTACGCGCCGCGTAGGGCAATCCCCACGTCGCGGTGCAAAAGAACAGCCCGGCGCCCGGTGCAAGGCTCAGGCGGCCTTCTTGAGGGCCTTGACGGCCTTGAGCACGTCGTCGACATGGCCGGGGACCTTGAGTCCGCGCCATTCGGCCTTCAGGATGCCGTCGGCGCCGATCAGGAAGGTGCTGCGCTCGATGCCCTTGACCTTCTTGCCGTACATGATCTTGTTCTTGACCACGCCGAACATGTGGCACATCTTTTCTTCGGTATCGGCGATGAGCTCGAAGGGGAGTTCGAGCTTGGCCTTGAATTCGTCGTGCGACTTCATGTTGTCGCGCGACACACCGAAGACCGTGGCGCCTGCCTTTTCGAAGTCCTTGTAGCGGTCGCGGAATTGCATCGCTTCGGTCGTGCAACCCGGAGTGTTATCTTTCGGGTAAAAGTACATGACCAGCACGTGGCCGAGATGCGAGGTATTCGAGACCTTGAGGCCGCCCGTGGCGTTGGCGTCGAATTCAGGAATGGGTTTGTTGACAACGATCGCCATGAAACTTGTTTTCTCCGTTAGATTCCGTTCTCCGAGCCCTCTCGCCACGTTTTCAGACGGGGCTTGCTCGAAGAATGAAAGATTGGTCGTTGCTAACTTTGGGGTAGCGGGCCTGTTCGCAACCTAGTATTTTACCCCGAAAACGCGGCGCTCAGCCGCCCGACGCACTCTCGACCAGCAGAGCGGCGATCACGTGCCTGCCTTCGCCGGCCAATATGTTGTACGTTCTGCAGGCTGCGGCGGTGTCCATGGTCTCCACGCCGGTGCGTTGCGCCATCAACGGACGCAGCCATGCGGGCTGGGGAAAACGAATGCGATTGCCGCTGCCGAAGATGATCAATTCGGCGCCCAGCGATGCCAGTTGCTCGAAATGCGCGGCACCGATGTCGTCGAAGCTCTTGCAGGGCCATTCGAAGCGCTCGCCGCGCGAACCGACCACGACGCTGCCCTCGACTTTTTCGTTGTTGATCGCCACCCAGCCGGGGCCGTGTGCGGTGAGGGATTGGGCGTCGGATTTGTCAGGCTGGAGCTTCATCTGGGCACTGGGAACTGTGGTCAAATTATAGGTTTTCCCTGGTGCCAAGGGGCTCGAAAGGGCTTTCCCCTGGATCTTTGGACGCGGCCTCCGGCGGCCTGTAACTCCGAGTAAGCAACCCGTTTCAACCCGTTAATTCGCGCCCGGGAGGGCCCTTTGAAGCAGCTCAAGAAATCGGCCAAGCTGGCCAACGTGCTCTACGACATCCGCGGCCCCATCATGGACGCCGCCAAGCAGATGGAAGAGGACGGCCAGAAGATCATCAAGCTCAACATCGGCAATCTTGCCGTGTTCGGCTTCGATGCCCCCGAGGAAATCCAGCAGGACATGATCCGCAACCTGCCGAATTCGGCGGGGTATTCGGACAGCAAGGGGGTCTTCGCCGCGCGCAAGGCGGTGATGCACGAGACGCAGAAGCAGGGCATCACGGGCGTCACGCTCGACGACATCTACCTGGGCAACGGCGCCAGCGAGCTGATCGCCATGTCCACCAACGCGCTGCTCGACGACGGCGACGAGCTGCTGCTGCCGGCCCCCGACTATCCGCTGTGGACCGCCTCCACCAGCCTCTCGGGCGGCACCCCGGTGCACTACCTGTGCGACGAGGCCAATGGCTGGATGCCCAACCTGGACGACATCCGCGCCAAGATCACGCCGCGCACCAAGGGCATCGTGGTCATCAACCCGAACAACCCGACCGGCGCGCTCTATTCGGACGAACTGCTCAAGAGCATCGTGGCTATCGCGCGCGAGCACGGCCTCGTGATCTTCGCGGACGAGGTCTATGACAAGGTGCTGTACGACGGCGTCAAGCACACCGCCATTGCCAGCCTGTCGAGCGATGTGCTCACGCTGACTTTCAACTCGCTGTCCAAGAGCTACCGCTCGTGCGGCTACCGCGCCGGCTGGCTCGTGGTGTCGGGCGACAAGCGCAGCGCGCAGGACTACATCGAGGGCCTGAACATGCTCTCGAACATGCGCCTGTGCGCCAACGTGCCCGGTCAATGGGCCATCCAGACGGCGCTGGGCGGCTACCAGAGCATCAACGACCTTGTGTGCGACGGCGGGCGCCTGCGCCGCCAGCGCGACCTGGCCTACGAGCTCATCACCGCCATTCCGGGCGTAAGCTGCGTCAAGCCCAGCGCGGCGCTCTACATGTTCCCCAAGCTCGACCCCGAGGTCTACCCGATCGAGGACGACCGCCAGTTCTTCCTCGAGCTGCTGAAGGAAACCCGCGTGATGCTGGTGCAGGGCACCGGCTTCAACTGGGCCACGCCCGACCACTTCCGCATCGTGTTCCTGCCCCATGAGGACGACCTGCGCGAGGCCATCAACCGCATCGCGAAGTTCCTGGAGCAGTACCGCTTGCGCCGCAAGACGCGCCCATGAAGCCCGCCTGCCTTGCCGCGGTGCTGTCGTTCGCGGCACTGTCCGCCTCGGCTGCCATCGCAGCGGGAGCCGCCGAGACGCGGCCGGTCTCCTTTTCCCACAACGACTGGGAGCTGGCCTGCGACAACACGCGCACCTGCCGCGCCGCCGGCTACCAGCAGGACGGCGAGCCGGTGTCGATGCGCATCACCCGCAAGGCCGGCCCCAACACCGCGGTAGAGATCGAACTGCAGACCGGCGGCGAAGAAGAGCCCAAGGGCCCGTTGCGCGTGAAGGTCGGCAAGGCCACCGTGTCCGGCCTCGAAGGCGGCTCCCCCAGCCTCGACGCCAGCCAGGTTCGCGCCGTGCTGCCCGAACTGCTCAAGAGCGACGATGCCACCCTCACGGCCGGCGGCGGCAAGAAGTGGGTGCTTTCCCTTTCCGGCCTCAACGCCGTGCTGTTGAAGATGGATGAAGCCCAGGGCCGCGTCGATACGCCGGGCGCGCTGGTGCGCCGCGGCAGCAAGCCTGAATCCGCCGTGCTGGCGGCATTGCCGATGCCCGTGTTCCATGCGCTCAAGCCCGTCAAGTCGCGCCCCGGCGACGACGCCCTGGCGGCGCGCATCTTTCCGTCTCTCAAGCTGAGCGAAGCCGACGGCCCGTGCAACAACACCGACGCGGTGCAGGCCAAGTCGCTCCAGGTCCACCGCCTGACCGACAGCAAGGTGCTGCTGTCGCTCGAATGCAGCGTGGGGGCCTACAACTCCACCAGCCAGCTCTGGATCGCCAACGACAAGCCGCCCTATTCGCCATCGGCCCTCGAGGCCAACGGCGACTTCGACGACAAGGACGCCAGCGTCTCCTCGGTCATGAAGGTCCGCGGCATCGGCGACTGCGTGTCGACCGAAACCTGGCACTTCGACGGCAGGGGCTTCGTGCGAACCGGCGCCACCGTCGACAGCCTGTGCCGCGACTTTCCCGGCGGCGCCTGGAACCTGCCGCGCCACGTCAGCCGCGTCGTGACCGCGCCGTGATCGCGCCGCTCACCACCCCATTCAAACCATGAACGCCATGAACTCGACTCTCCCAATGAAACCCATCCAAGTAGGCCTGCTCGGCGCAGGCACGGTCGGCAGCGGCACCTTCAAGGTGCTCCAGCGCAACCAGGAAGAAATCAAGCGCCGCGCCGGCCGCGGCATCGAGATCACCATGGTGGCCGACCTCGACACCGCCCGCGCCCGCAAAGTGGCCGGCGAAGGCGTGAAGGTGGTTGCCGACGCACGCGAAGTCATCGCCAACCCCGACATCGACATCGTCATCGAGCTCATCGGCGGCTACGGCATCGCCAGGCAGCTCGTGCTCGAGGCCATCGCGGCCGGCAAGCACGTGGTCACCGCCAACAAGGCGCTGCTCGCGGTGCACGGCACCGAAATCTTCGCGGCGGCGCATGCCAAGGGCGTGATGGTGGCCTTCGAGGCCGCGGTGGCCGGTGGCATCCCGATCATCAAGGCGCTGCGCGAAGGCCTCACGGCCAACAGCATCCAGTGGATCGCCGGCATCATCAACGGCACCACCAACTTCATCCTGTCCGAGATGCGCGACAAGGGCCTGGACTTCGCCACCGTGCTGAAGGAGGCGCAACGCCTGGGCTACGCCGAGGCCGACCCGACCTTCGACATCGAAGGCGTGGACGCCGCGCACAAGGTCACGCTGATGAGCGCCATCGCGTTCGGCATTCCGGTGCAGTTCGACAAGGCCCATGTCGAGGGCATCACCAAGCTCGCCGCGCAGGACATCCGGTACGCCGAGCAGCTCGGCTACCGCATCAAGCTGCTGGGCGTGACCAAGCGCACGACCAAGGGCATCGAGCTGCGCGTGCACCCTTCGCTGGTGCCGTCCAAGCGCCTGCTGGCCAACGTCGAAGGCGCGATGAACGCGGTCGTGGTGCACGGCGACGCCGTGGGCACCACGCTGTACTACGGCAAGGGCGCGGGCAGCGAACCGACGGCCAGCGCGGTCATTGCCGACCTGGTCGACATCACCCGCCTGCACACCGCCGACGCCGCGCACCGCGTGCCGCACCTGGCGTTCCACCCGGACGCCATGAGCGACCTGCAGGTGCTGCCGATGTCCGAGGTGGTCACCAGCTACTACCTGCGCCTGCGCGTGGCCGACCAGGCCGGCGTGCTCGCCAAGGTGACGGGCCTGCTGGCCACCGCGGGCATCAGCATCGACGCCGTGCTGCAGCGCGAGGCCGACGAAGTGGGCGGCGAGGGCTCCACGCAGACCGACCTCATCATCCTCACGCACGACGCGCGCGAAGGCACCGTCAACGACGTGCTGGCCGAACTGCAGGCGCTGCCCACCGTGCTCGAACCCATCGTGCGTATCCGCAAGGAAGAGTTGAAGTGAACTACCTGAGCACCCGCGGCCATCCCGACCGCAAGCGCTTCTGCGAAATCCTGCTCGAGGGCCTGGCGCCTGACGGCGGCCTGTACCTGCCCGAGACCTATCCGCAGGTCGACACCGCCACGCTCGCCAGGTGGCGCGCGTTGCCGTATGCCGAGCTGGCCTTCGAGATCCTCTCGCTGTACATCGACGACATTCCGCCGGTCGACCTGAAGGCGATCTGCGCGAAGACCTACACGGCTGAAGTGTTCGGCACCGAAGAGATCGTGCCGCTGCGCGAGCTCGAGGACGGCGTGTACCTCGAGGCCCTGTCCAACGGCCCCACGCTGGCCTTCAAGGACATGGCGATGCAGCTGCTGGGCAACCTGTTCGAGTACGAACTGGCCCGCCGCGGCGCCGAGCTCAACATCCTGGGCGCCACCAGCGGCGACACCGGCAGCGCGGCCGAGTACGCCATGCGCGGCAAGAAGGGCGTGCGCGTGTTCATGACCTCGCCGGACGGCCGCATGAGCCCGTTCCAGCAGGCGCAGATGTTCAGCCTGCAGGACGAGAACATCCACAACATCGCCATCACCGGCGTGTTCGACGACTGCCAGGACATCGTCAAGGCTGTTTCGAACGACCTGGGCTTCAAGCGCAAGTACCGCATCGGCACGGTCAACTCGATCAACTGGGCGCGGCTGCTGGCGCAGGTCGTCTACTACTTCGCGGGCTACTTCCAGGCCACCGCGGGCAACGACAAGCCGGTGAGCTTCACCGTGCCCTCGGGCAATTTCGGCAACGTCTGCGCGGGCCACGTGGCGCGCATGATGGGCCTTCCGATCCAGACGCTGGTGGTCGCCACCAACGAGAACGACGTGCTCGACGAGTTCTTCCGCACCGGCATCTACCGCGTGCGCGGCGCCGTCGACACGCACGAGACCTCCAGCCCATCGATGGACATCAGCAAGGCCAGCAACTTCGAGCGCTTCGTGTTCGACCTGGTCGGACGCGACGCCACCAAGCTGCGCCAGCTGTTCGTGGAAGACCTGGGCCTGAACGGCAGCTTCGACCTGAGCGCCGACCCGGCATTCAAGCAGGCCGCCGAACGCTTCGGCTTCAAGAGCGGTCGCAGCACGCACGCCGACCGCCTGGCCACCATCCGCGATACCGAGAAGCGCTTCGCCACGCTGGTCGACCCGCACACCGCCGACGGCCTGAAGGCGGCGCGCGAACAGCTCGTGCCCGGCGTGCCCATGGTGGTGCTGGAAACGGCGCTGCCCATCAAGTTCGCGGCCACGCTGGTCGAGGCGCTGGGCCAGGAGCCCGAGCGGCCGAAGAAGTTCGAAGGCATCGAGGCGCTGCCCAAGCGCGTCGTCAAGCTGCCGGCCGACGCCGAAGCCGTGAAGGCCTACATCGCGGAAAACTGTGACTGAGCACGCCCGGGCCCCCGCATGAAGGTCGTCGGCTTCGCCGGCTACTCGGGCGCGGGCAAGACCACGCTGCTGGAGCGGCTCATTCCGGCGCTCAAGCGGCTGGGGCAACGCGTGTCGGTGGTCAAGCACGCGCACCACAAGTTCGACATCGACCACCCGGGCAAGGACACCTACCGCCACCGCGAGGCGGGCGCCTTCGAGGTGGTCGTGGCCTCCGACCAGCGGCTGGCGGTCATGCGCGAGTTCGAAGTGCCGGTGGAACCCGACGTGCACCAGCTGCTGGCCGAGGTGCACCCCGCGGCCGACTGGGTGCTGGTGGAGGGCTTCAGGCACAGCGACGTGCCGAAGATCGAGATCTGGCGCCAGCCCGAAGGCGCCGAGCCGCTGCGCCCGGTGCTCTACACCGACGACCCCTTCGTGGTCGCCATTGCCACGGACGACCCGGCCAGCCTGCCGTCGCCCACCGAGCGTCCCCTGTTCGACCTCAACGACGCCGAGGCCATTGCCAGGTGGCTGATCGACAGCGGCGAGCGCTTCGAATACAACCCCGAACACCATGGCTGACACACCTGTTCCCTTCGCCGCTTCTTCCCTGCGCCCGCCGTTGATGCCGCTGGACGAGGCCATTGCCGTCCTGCTCGCGAAGGCGCAGCCGGCACTGCCGACCGAAAACGTGATCACCTTCGACGCCGACGGCCGCGTGCTGGCGCAAGACCTGGTTTCCGGCCTCACCGTGCCGCCGCGCGACAACAGCGCCATGGACGGCTACGCCGTGCGCGTGGCCGACTGTGCCGCGCCCGGCGCCGAGCTGACGGTGGCGCAGCGCATTCCCGCGGGCACCGTCGGCACGGCGCTGGCGGCCGGCACGGCGGCGCGCATCTTCACGGGCGCGCAGATTCCCGAGGGCGCCGACGCGGTCGTCATGCAGGAGGACACCGCCGCTACGCCGCAGGAAGGCAGCCTGGGCTCTGTGCGCATCGCCATCGTGCCGGCGGCAGGCCAGTGGGTGCGCCGCGCGGGCGAAGACGTGGCCGCGGGCGACGTGGTGCTGAAGAAGGGCGAGCGCCTCACGCCCGCCGCGCTCGGCCTGGCGGCCAGCGTCGGCTTTCACAAGCTGCAGGTCGCGCGCAAGCCGCGCGTGGCCATGCTCTCCACCGGCGACGAGCTGGTCATGCCCGGCGAGGTCGCGCCTGACGCGATGAAGCCCGGCGCCATCTACAACTCCAACCGCTTCTTCATGCGCGCCTTGCTGCACCGCCTGGGCTGCGAGGTGAACGACCTGGGCATCGTGCCCGACGACCGCGAAGCCACCATCGCCGCGCTGCGCGACGCGGCCGAGGCCAGCGACCTGATCATCACGACCGGCGGCGTGTCGGTGGGTGAAGAAGACCACATCCGCGCCGCGCTGCAATCGCTCGGCGAGCTGCAGCTGTGGTCGCTGTCGATGAAGCCGGGCAAGCCGTTCGCCTATGGGTCCATCGCGCGCAGCAACGGGCAGGGCGCCTGCCATGTGACCGGGCTGCCGGGCAACCCGGTGTCGAGCTTTTTGACCTTCCTGATGCTGGTGCGGCCCTTTCTGCTGACCTTGCAGGGTGCCACGCGCGTGGCGCCCGAACCTGTGCAGATGCGCGCCGACTTCGACTGGCTGCGCGCCGACAAGCGCCGCGAATTCCTGCGCGCGCGGCGCAACGCGGCGGGCGGGCTGGCGCTGTTCGGCAACCAGAGCTCGGGCGTGCTCACCTCGATGGTCTGGGGCGACGGCGTGGTCGACAACCCGGCCGGCCAGACCATCCGGTCGGGCGACACCGTGAACTTCATTCCCTTCGCCTCGCTGCTGGGCTGAGCATTTGCCATGAAGGTCCAGGTCCGTTATTTCGCCTCGGTGCGCGAGGCGCTATCGCGCAGCAACGAAACCGTCGACACGCAAGCCGAAACGCTCGCCGCGCTGCGCGACGAGCTCATCGCCCGCGGCGGCGCCTATGCCACCGCGCTGGCGCGCGGCAAGGCCGTGCGCATGGCGCTCGACCAGCTCATGAGCGACGAGGCCGCAGCCCTGCGCGAAGGCTGCGAGGTCGCTTTCTTCCCCCCCGTTACTGGCGGTTGAGGCGGTCGAGGCGGTTGGGGCCGTCGAGGTGGGCGTCGAGCGCCACGAGGCGCTCGCGCAGCCCTTCGGAGGCGCGGGTCATCGGCGAGCGCAACTCGTCGTGCACCTCGCCCCCGTGCGCGAGCAGCGCCTTCAGCGGGCCGGGGTTCGGTTCGGCGAACAGCATTTCCACCAGCGGCTGCAGCGCCTGCCATTCAGCGCGCGCCTCGGCCAGCCTGTTGTCCGCCAGCAGGCGCACCAGCTCCACGAAGCGCCGCGTCTGCACGTTGCCGCTGGCCGCGATGGCGCCCACGCCGCCTTCGGCCATGGTGCCGAAGATCTGGTGGTCTTCGCCCGTCAGCACCTGCAGCCGCCCATCGGCGATCACCGCGCGCGTCTTGGCCATGTCGCCGCCGCAGTCCTTGATGCCGCGGATGCGCGGGTGCGCGGCCAGCGCCAGCAGCGTGTCGCGGGCGATGGTGACGCCGGTGCGGTAGGGAATGTCGTAGACCAGCACTGGCACCGTGCTCGCGTCGGCGATGGCGCCGAACCATTCGAGCAGGCCGGCCTGCGATGGGCGTATGTAGTGCGGCGCGGCCACCAGCAGGCCCGCGATCGGCCGTTCGCCGAGCTTGCGGGCCCAGGCCGTGGCCTTGCCCAGGTGGTAGCCGGAAATGCCCATGACCACCGGCAAGCCGCCGGCCGCGGCCAGCACGGTGTCGAGCACGGCCAGCTGTTCGGCCTCGTCGAGGGCGGCGGCTTCGCCGGTGGAGCCGCAGGGCACGAAGCCGGTCACGCCGTCGGCGGTCAGGCGGCGGGTCAGGGCGGCAAGGGCGTCGTGGTCGACGGCACCGTCGCGAAACGGGGTGACAAGGGCCACCCAGAAGCCCGAGAAGTCAGGGGCGGTGGCGGTAGGTTGTTGAGGCACGCGGGCTTCCTTCGAGGAATCGACCGATGGAAAGAACCACCGTCGGACGTGCGCGAAACCCATGAAGGGGCCAAAGACCTTGGCAGGTTCCGTCGCTCATCCGACGACGGAACCTCGGCTCCGGTCAGACGAGCTTTGGTTTTTTGGCTTTGCTGCCCTGGCGCGCGCAGCCGCTTCCTGCGTGCGAAAGCACTGTGGAGGGCGTGGCGTGGCAAGGCATGGCGGCAGTCTAGCGCGATGCCACAATCCGGAAATGAACGTTGCGCGTGTTTCCATACAGACGGCCGATTTCGACCTCTCGCAAGAGGTCGCCGCGTTGCGTGCCGGCGACAAACGCGTGGGCGCGGTCTGCAGTTTCGTGGGCACGGTGCGCGACCGCAACGACGGCAGCAGCGTCGCATCGATGGAGCTGGAGCACTACCCCGGCATGACCGAGAAGGCCGTCGAGGCCATGATCGACGAGGCGCACCGGCGCTTCGACATCCTGGGTGCGCGCGTGGTGCACCGCGTGGGCCTGCTGCAGCCGCTGGACCAGATCATGATGGTGGCGGTGGTGTCCGCGCACCGCGGCCAGAGCTTCGAGGCCTGCGAGTTCCTGATGGACTACCTGAAGACGCAGGCCCCGTTCTGGAAGAAGGAACAGACCCCCGAAGGTGCGCGCTGGGTCGATGCGCGCGTGGCGGACGACGCGGCGCTGGAGCGCTGGGGCATCAGCGCTCCCAACGCCTGAGCCGCGTCACTCCCTCTCCCCGAGGGAAGAGGGAGCAAGCGCAAGACATCAGAGCGGCTTGAACCCGCTGCCCTGGATGATCTTTTCCCAGCTCTGCGTGTACGTGCGAACGCGCCCCGCGAACTGCCCCTGCGACTCGTAGCCGACCGTCAGGCCCATCGTCGTCAGCTTCTGCTTCACGTCGGGCATGGCCAGCACCTTCTGCAGCGCGTCGCCGTACTTGTCGATGATCGGCTGCGGCGTGCCCACCGGCGCGAAGATGCCGTAGTAGGGCAGGTCGTCCAGGTTGGCGAAGCCCAGCTCGGTGAAGGTCGGCACGTTCGGAATCACGGCCTGGCGCTTGGCGCCGATGGACGCCACGATGCGCACCTTGCCGGCCTTGTGGTTCTCGATGAAGTCAGGCACCGAGGCGATGCCCGCGGTGATCTGGTTGCCCAGCATGTCGGCCGTCATGGGCGCGCTGCCGCGGTAGGGCGCGGGCTGCACGTCGATCTTGTACTTGTCCGAGATCATCTTCACCAGGAACTCGGGAATCGACGCCGGCGCCGGGATGCCGATGGTTTCCTTGCCGCCCTTTTGCGTGCGCACCCATTTCACGTACTCGTCCATGGTCTTGGCCGGCGTGCCGCCCGAGACGGCCAGCACGTTGGCGAAGGTGGCGAAGCCGGCGACGGGCACGAAGTCGGTGGCGGGGTTGAAGCCCGGGTTCTTGATGACCTGCGGCAGGATCGAGATCGTGTGGTCGTGCGACAGCAGCAGCGTGTGGCCGTCGGCGGGGGAAGACTTCAGCACCGTCGCGGCAATCTGGCCGCCGGCGCCGGCGCGGTTCTCGACCACCACCGGCACGCCCAGCACGTCCTTGAGCTTTTCGCCCAGGGTGCGCGCGATGGCGTCGGTGCCCGCGCCGGCCGGAAAGCCGACCAGCAGGCGGATGGGGGTGCCGCTTTGCGCGTGCGCAAGGCCGCTCAGGCCCAGGGTGCTCAGAGCACTCAGAAGCAGGCCGGCGCTGATCGCCCGGCGCACCGGTTGAACGCGCTGCATTGAAAAAACCATGATCGACTCCATTCGAGAGAGAGAAATGCCTACGGGCAGGAAACGGGTGTCGTGCAATACCCGTGCCCAGGCTCCGGTAGTCCGCACGTAATTGTCAAAACCTTGAATCGTGCCCGAACGGCCCTATTTTGGAAGCAGGAATACCACCATGCGACAAGACAAACTCACCACCAAATTTCAGGAAGCCCTGGGCGATGCCCAGTCGCTCGCGCTGGGCAACGACAACGCCTACATCGAACCGGCCCACCTGCTGGTCGCGATGCTGCGCCAGGACGACGGCCCGCGCGCCCTGCTGGAGCGTGCCGGCGTCAACGTGCCGGGGTTGCTGCAGGCCGCCGAGGGCGCCATCAAGAAACTGCCCCAGGTGCAGGGCCACGACGTCGTGCAGGTCGGCCCCGAGCTGAACAAGCTGCTGCAGGCCACCGAGAAAGAGTCGATCAAGCGCAACGACCAGTTCATCGCGGGCGAACTCTTTCTGCTCGCGCTGGCCGACAGCAAGGCCGACGTCGGCAAGATTGCCCGGGAAAACGGCCTGAGCCGCAAGTCGCTCGAGTCGGCCATCGATGCCGTGCGCGGCGGCCAGGGCGTGAACAGCGCCGATGCCGAAGGCCAGCGCGAAGCCCTGAAGAAATACACCACCGACCTCACCGAGCGCGCCCGCCTGGGCAAGCTCGACCCGGTCATCGGCCGCGACGAGGAAATTCGCCGCGCCATCCAGGTGCTGCAACGCCGCACCAAGAACAACCCCGTGCTCATCGGCGAACCCGGCGTGGGCAAGACCGCCATCGTCGAAGGGCTGGCGCAGCGCATCATTTCCGGCGAGGTGCCCGAGTCGCTCATGGGCAAGCGCGTGCTGTCGCTCGACATGGCCGCGCTGCTGGCCGGCGCCAAGTTCCGCGGCGAGTTCGAAGAGCGCCTGAAGACCGTGCTGAACGAGCTCGCGAAGGACGAAGGTCAGACCATCGTCTTCATCGACGAGCTGCACACCATGGTCGGCGCCGGCAAGGCCGAGGGCGCGATGGACGCGGGCAACATGCTCAAGCCGGCGCTCGCGCGCGGCGAGCTGCACTGCGTGGGCGCCACCACGCTGGACGAATACCGCAAGTACATCGAGAAGGACGCCGCGCTGGAGCGCCGCTTCCAGAAGATCATCGTGGGCGAGCCCAGCGTGGAAGCCACCGTGGCCATCCTGCGCGGCCTGAAGGAAAAGTACGAGGTGCACCACGGCGTGGACATCACCGACCCGGCCATCGTGGCCGCGGCCGAGCTGAGCGACCGCTACATCACCGACCGCTTCCTGCCCGACAAGGCCATCGACCTGATCGACGAGGCCGCGGCCAAGATCAAGATCGAGATGGACTCCAAGCCCGAGGTCATGGACCGGCTCGACCGCCGCCTGATCCAGCTGCAGATCGAGCTCGAGGCCGTGCGCCGCGAAAAGGACGAGGCCTCGCAGAAGCGCTTCGGCCTGATCGAGGGCGAGATCGCCAAGCTGCAGAAGGAAATTGCCGACTACGACGAGATCTGGCAGGCCGAGAAGGCGCAGGCCCAGGGCAGCGCCAAGGTGCGCGAGGACATCGACAAGATCAAGTTCCAGATTGCCGAGTCGACCAGCAAGGGCGACTTCAACAAGGTGGCCGAGCTGCAATACGGCCAGCTCCCCGCGCTCGAGAAGCGCCTGAAGGAGGCGCAGGACGCCGAAGCCAGCAAGGGCAAGTCGAGCGCGCCCACGCTGCTGCGCACGCAGGTCGGCGCCGAGGAAATCGCCGAGGTCGTGGCGCGCGCCACCGGCATTCCGGTCGCCAAGCTGATGCAGGGCGAGCGCGACAAGCTGCTCGTGATGGAAGACAAGCTGCACGAGCGCGTGGTCGGCCAGAACGAGGCCATCGGCGCGGTCGCCAACGCGATCCGCCGCTCGCGCTCGGGCCTGTCGGACCCGAACCGCCCGACGGGCTCGTTCCTGTTCCTCGGCCCCACGGGCGTGGGCAAGACCGAGCTGTGCAAGGCGCTCGCGGGCTTCCTGTTCGACAGCGAAGACCACCTGATCCGTATCGACATGAGCGAGTTCATGGAGAAGCACTCGGTGGCCCGCCTCATCGGCGCGCCGCCAGGCTACGTGGGCTACGAAGAGGGCGGCTACCTCACCGAAGCCGTGCGCCGCAAGCCCTACAGCGTGGTGCTGCTCGACGAGGTCGAGAAGGCCCACCCCGACGTGTTCAACGTGCTGCTGCAGGTGCTCGACGACGGCCGCCTCACGGACGGCCAGGGCCGCACCGTGGACTTCAAGAACACCGTGATCGTGATGACGAGCAACATCGGCTCGCCCATCATCCAGGCCATGGTGGGCAAGCCTTCGGAAGAGATCAAGGAAGCCGTGTGGGACGAGCTGAAGAACTACTTCCGCCCCGAGTTCCTGAACCGCATCGACGAGACCGTGGTGTTCCATGCGCTGGATGCGAAGAACATCGAATCGATTGCCGCCATCCAGCTGAAGGTGCTGACCGCGCGCCTGGCGAAGATGGACCTGGGGCTGGAGGTGTCGAGCGCGGCGCTGGCCGAGATTGCCAAGGTCGGTTTCGACCCGGTGTTCGGTGCGCGGCCGCTCAAGCGTGCCATTCAGCAGCGCATCGAGAACCCGCTGTCGAAGCTGCTGCTCGACGGCAGTTTCGGGCCGAAGGACACCATCGAGGTCAACACCGACCCGATCCAGTCGCCAGGGCAGTTCTCGTTCACCAAGAGCGGGGAACCAACGGCGGCCGCCTCGGCCTAAAGTCGGATGATGAACTTTATTTTTCGCGTCGTTCTTCTGCTCCTGGGGCTGGTTTTCGCGGCCAGCCTGGCCGTGGCGGTGATGCTGCTGGCCGCGGTGTGGGGCATGCGCTACGCCTGGGGCCGGCTCACGGGCAAGCCCGTGACGCCCTGGACCGCGTCGATGGGCGGGCGCTTCAACCCGCGCTCGGGCTTCGACCGGTTTCGCCATGCGGCACAGCCGGCCGAGCCGCAGGCGGCCGACGTGGTCAACGCCCGCGCGCGCGGCGAGTCGGTGCGCAGCCCCATCGCCATCGGCCCCGCCGATGACGTGACCGACGTGCGGGCCCGGCCTGTGCGCGGCGACTGAGCCCGGGCAACGGGCTTCGCGGTCTTGCCGGTTTTTGCAGCCTTCGCTGCCTGGATGTTTACCGGCCCGTAGAATTTCTACTGGCCAGTAAATTCCTTTCTCGCCGCGCTGTGCGGTGTCGGACCTTCGGCCATCCTGTGTCGCACCGATGGCTCGCTCCTTTTCTCCTCCTTCCGTTCCTGATCCCTCGTCCGCCGGATCTTCCGGCTCTCCCTGGGAGCCCGCGGGCAAGCGCGCGCGCCAGCGCGAGGTCAAGCGCCAGGCCGTGCTGCAGACGGCCGCGCAACTCTTCAACGAGCGCGGCTTCCACGCCACCTCGCTCGACGACATTGCCGAGCGGCTGAACGTCAGCAAGCCCACGCTGTACTACTACGTCGAGAACAAGGACCAGATCCTGCTCGAGTGCGTGAAGACCGCGCTCGACCTGATGCATGCCGGCATTGCCGAGGTGCGCGCCAACGGCGGCAGCGCCATCGACCAGCTCGAGGCCTCGATGCGCATCTACGCGGGCGTGGTCACGCAGGACTTCGGCCGCTGCGTGATCCGCATCGGCGAAGACCCGCTGCCCAAGCCGCTGAAGGCCGAGTTGCGCCGCCTGAAGGCGGGCATCGACGCGCAGTTTCGCCAGCTCGTCGAAGCCGGCATCGCCGAAGGCTCGCTCGCGCCCTGCGATCCGAAGATGGCGGCCTTCATGCTCGCGGGCGCGCTGAGCTGGATCGGCCGCTGGTACCGCCCCGGCGGCAGCCTCACGCCCACGCAGATCGCCGACCAGGGCATCGACCTGCTGCTGGGCGGCCTGCTTCAACGGCCCGCGCCCGCCAGCCCGCCCGCCACGGGCGAGGCACCACGCCAATCTGCTGCAAAAAAAGGAAAGACCGCATGACGACAGACGCCCCCTTGCTGCTGGCCCGCGACGGTGCCGTGGCCACCATTCGCTTCAACCGGCCCGGCGCGCTCAACGCCATCGACGTGCCGATGGCCAATGCCTTCCTCGCCGCCGCCCGCGAGCTGGCCGCCGACAAGGGCGTGCGCGCCGTGCTCATGAGCGGCGCGGGCAAGGGCTTCATGGCCGGTGGCGACCTCGGCGTGCTCAGCGCCGACCCGACGCAGGGCGCAGCCGACCTGATCGGCCCGCTGCACGAGGCGCTGCGCGTGCTCGACGCCATGGACGCGCCGCTGGTCGCGCAGGTGCACGGCGTGGCCGCCGGCGCGGGCCTGAGCCTGATGCTGCAGGCCGACTTCGTGCTCGCCGCCGAGGGCACGCGCTTCAACCTCGCCTACGTGAACATCGGCACCAGCTGCGACGTGGGCGCCTCGTGGGCGCTGCCGCGGCTGGTGGGCATGCGCCGCGCGCTGGAAATCGCCATGCTCGGCGACACCTACGACGCGGCCGCCGCCGAGCGCATGGGCCTCGTCAACCGCGTGGTGCCCGCCGCCGAGCTGGAGGCCCAGGCGCTGGCGCTGGCGCACAGGCTGGCCAAGGGCCCGACCGTGGCGCTGGGCAACCTGCGCCGGCTGATGCGCGGCTCGCTCGGGCGCGACCTGGCGGGCCAGCTCGACGCCGAATCGGCCGCCTTCCAGGTCTGCGCGGCCACCGACGACTTCCGCATCGGCCTGAACGCCTTTTTCGACAAGAAGCCGGCGGCGTTCACAGGCCGTTGAATTCCATCTTTCAAACCCAGGAGACCCACCCATGACCCAACGCGACATCTTCGTGGTCGGCACCGCCCGCACCGCCATCGGCACCTTCGGCGGCGCGCTGAAGGACGTGCCCAACACCCAGCTGGCCACCACCGCCGTCAAGGCCGCCATCGAGCGCAGCGGCGTGGCGGCCGACGCCATCGGCCACGTGGTGATGGGCAACGTGATTCCCACCGACGTGAAGGACGCCTACCTGAGCCGCGTGGCCGCCATCGACGCGGGCTGCCCCATCGAGACGCCGGCCTTCAACGTGAACCGCCTGTGCGGCTCGGGCCTGCAGGCCATCGTGTCGGCGGCGCAGGCCATTGCGCTGGGCGACTGCGACATCGCCATCGGCGGCGGCTCGGAGTCGATGAGCCGCGGCCCGTACTTCGACACCTCGGCACGCTACGGCGCACGCATGGGCGACGCGGTGCTGGTCGACTACATGCTGGGCATCCTGCACGACCCGTGGGAGAAGATCCACATGGGCATCACCGCCGAGAACGTGGCCGCGCGCTACGGCATCACGCGCGAGCAGATGGACGCGCTGGCCGTGGCCAGCCAGCAGCGCGCGGCCGCCGCCATTGCCGCGGGCCGCTTCAAGGAGCAGATCGTTCCGGTCGAGGTCAAGACGCGCAAGGGCGTGGTGCTGTTCGACACCGACGAGCATGTGCGCGCCGACACCACCGTCGACACACTGGCGAAGATGAAGCCCGCGTTCAAGAAGGACGGCCTGGTCACCGCCGGCAATGCCTCGGGCATCAACGACGGCGCCGCCGCCGTGGTGCTGGCCGAAGGCGGCCGCGTGAAGGCGCTGGGCCTGAAGCCGCTGGCGCGCCTGGTGGGCTATGCGCACGCGGGCGTGGAGCCGGCGTACATGGGCATCGGCCCGGTGCCGGCCACGCGCAAGGTGCTGGAGCGCACCGGGCTGAAGGTGAGCGACTTCGACGTGATCGAGTCGAACGAAGCCTTCGCGGCGCAGGCCTGCGCGGTCATCAAGGAGCTGGGGTTCGACCCGGCCAAGGTGAACCCGAACGGCTCGGGCATTTCGCTGGGCCACCCGGTGGGCGCGACGGGCGCGATCATCACGACCAAGGCGATTGCCGAGCTGCACCGCACCGGCGGGCGCTACGCGCTGGTGACGATGTGCATCGGCGGCGGGCAGGGCATTGCCGCGGTGTTCGAGCGCGTCTGAGCCCACCCGAGCGGACTCAGGGCACACTTGCCGCCATGCTGCGTCCACCCCTGCTGATCGATCCCGACGAAGTCGAGATCAGTGCCATTCGCGCGCAGGGGGCGGGCGGGCAGAACGTGAACAAGGTGTCCAGCGCGGTGCACCTGCGCTACGACATTCCTGCCAGCTCGCTGCCCGCCGACGTGAAGGAGCGGCTGCTCGCCCTGCGCGACAGCCGCATCACGCAGGAGGGCGTGCTGGTGCTCAAGGCGCAGCAGCACCGCACGCAGGAAATGAACCGCGCCGACGCGTTCGCGCGCCTGCAGGCGGTGGTCGACAGCGTGGCCACGCCGCCGCGCGCGCGGCGCGCGACCAAGCCGACCTACGGTTCCAAGCAGCGCCGGCTCGAGGGCAAGAGCCAGCGTTCGCAAATCAAGAGCCTGCGCGGACGGGTGCAGGACTGAGCGGGGCGCCCCCACCGCGCAGCCGCCGAACCTGCAGCCCCACCCCCACCAGGTACAGCAGGAACAGCACGCCGGTAATGGCCTTGAGCTCGGGCGCATCCGGGCTCGACAGCAACGGCGCGCCCAGCGGCAGGCGCGTCAGCGTCTCGGTGAAGGCCGGAATCCAGTGGAAGAGAAAGCTGGCCGAAAACGCCGCCGCCTCCACGTAGCGCGCGCCGCGCCCGAACAGCAGGCCGCGCCCGGCCGCGGCGCCCACCGCCAGCGCCACCAGCGTGATGATGCCCAGCACATGCGGCTTGCCGAAGCCGCCGTGCTGGAAGATGCCGAAGCCGGTGACGCAGGTGAGCACGGTGGTCCACACGAAGACCTGTCCCAGGCCGGTGCGCATCGTGATTTCCCTGTAGCGAAACAGGGCCCAGAGCCCCGCGACGACAGCGACCAGGCTGATCGCCGTGTGAACCGTGCCGAGGGACGTGAGTCCCAGCCATCCTGTGGGTGCCATGCGGAGCTCCTCGTGTCGTGGTGCGGCATTCTGGCGCTTTGCAATGAATTTGTGTGATCTGGGAGACATTGAGTGCCAAAGACCCCGCTTTACGGGTCTGACACACCACCCAAGCACAATCGGAGTCATGAGAAGGTTCTTTTCGCGCGTGCTGCTGTCCGCGCTGGTACTGGCCCCGGCGGCTGCGCTGCTGACCGGGTGCGGGCCGGGGGGTGCGCAGGGCGCGGGCAACGTGGCGGCCACGGCCGCCGAGCTGAAGTGGGAAGAGCTGATTCCCAAGAGCTGGGACCCGACCAAGCGCTACCGCAACATCAGCCTGGAGGCGCTGCGCGACAACGACCCCATCGCCATCCAGATGCTCGACGAGATGCGCGCCGTGTGGGACAACGCACCGGTCAACGTGGCGCTCGACGGCAAGGCCGCCAGGCTCTCGGGTTTCGTGGTGCCGCTGGACGCCACGCAGGACGGCATTCGCGAATTCCTGCTGGTGCCTTACTTCGGCGCCTGCATCCACACCCCGCCGCCGCCGGCCAACCAGATCGTGCACGTGATCGCGCCCGCGCCCGTCAAGGGGCTGCACGCGATGGACACGGTGTACGTCAGCGGCACGCTGAAGGCGGCGCGCTTCAACTCGGTGGACATGGGCGTGAGCGGCTACGAGATCGCGTCGGCCGCGGTCGAGCGCTTCACGCCGAAGCAGCCGCAGTGAGCTCGCGGAGCTGAACGGGGCCTGCCGCGCCGTTCAGGTCATTCACCGCGCTCAGGTCATGCGCTGCGACAGGAAATCCAGGAACGAGGTGATGCGCGCCGACAGCTGCGTGTTGCGGTAGTACACCGCATTGACGGGCTGGCGCACGTCCACCGTGTCCTTGGCCAGCACCTGCACCAGCGCGCCGCTCGCGCGGTCGGCCTCGGTCATGAAGTCCGACAGGCACACGACGCCCACGCCGGCCAGTGCCAGCTGGCGCAGTGTTTCGCCGCTCGACGCGGCCACGGTGGGCGTGATGTTCCATTCGTCGCCATGCACGCCGCGCAGCGGCCAGCGGTTCAGCGACTCGGGCTGGGTGAAGCCCAGCAGCACATGCCCGGCCCGTTCGGCCAGCTCGCTCACCTTGCGCGGCTTGCCGTGTGCCTCGAGGTAGGCGGGGCTCGCGAGCACGCGCAGCCGGTGCGTGCCCAGCGGGCGCGCGTGCAGCGTGGAGTCGCGCAGCGGGCCGATGCGAATGGCGATGTCGGTGCGCCGTTCCAGCAGGTCGATGGGCAGGTCGTCGGTGTCCAGCTCGAGGCTGATCTGCGGGTAGAGCTGTCGAAACGCGGGCACCAGCGGCACGATGGCGTGCAGCATGAAGGGCGAGGCCGCGTTCACGCGCAGCCGGCCCGCGGGCTGCTCGCGGCGCGCGGCCATGTGCTCCTCGGCGTCGTCGATGGCCTCCAGGATGGCGCGCGTGCGCTGCAGGAAGGCCGCGCCTTCCTCGGTGAGCTCGAGCCGTCGCGTGGTGCGGCGCAGCAGCGTGGTGTCCAGCTTCTGCTCGAGCCGGCTCAGCGCGCGGCTGATGCCCGACACCGTTTGCGCGAGCTGGTCGGCCGCGGCGGTGATCGAGCCCGCGTCCACCACCGTGCGGAAGGCGACGAGTTCCTCGATGGTGGTTTTCATGGACGCAAGGGTCAGTGCGCCGCTTCGGCTGTGGCTTGCGCCACCGGCACGTCGATGCGCGGCATCAGCGCGGCCAGCGCCTCGCCGTCGGTGCGGTAGCTGAAGAGCATCGGCCCGGGCGCCAGCAGGCCGGCGCGTTCCAGCACCTGCATGGCCGGCAGCTTCAGGCCGCTCAGGTGCAGCCGCACGCCCTTGGCTTCGGTCAGCCGGCGGATCGAGCCGAACACCTCGGCGCCGGTGATGTCCACGCGGTTGATGGGCTGCGCGAACAGGCACACGTCGGTGAGCGCAGGCTGCTCGGCCAGCGCCACGGTGAGCGCGCGCTCCAGCGTGGAGGCGGAGGCGAAGTCGAGCTCGGCGTCCATGCGCAGCGCATACAGGTGCGGCGCCAGCGGCGGCAGCTTCCACAGGTGGCGGTCGCGCAGGCTGCCGTCGGGGTGCAGGCCCACCTCGATGATGCGCGGGTGCAGGTGGCGGTACATGTAGTGCGCCATGCTGGCCAGCAGGCCGCCCAGCACGCCCCAGTAGATGCTGGGCGCGGTCGCGATGGTCAGCACGAAGGTGCCGAAGGCAATGCCCGCCTCGATGCGCGACACGCGCCACAGCGCCTTGAAGCTCGCCGGCTTCACCAGCCCCAATATGGCCGTGACCACCACCGCCGCCAGCACCGCCTGCGGCACGTGGTAGAGCAGCGGCATGAGCCACAGCAGCGCGCCGGCCACCACCACCACGCTGAAGAGCGTGGCCCAGCCGGTCTGCGCGCCCGCGTACAGCGTGATGGCCGAGCGAGAGAATGACGAGCTGGTCGGGAACGCGCCCGTGAAGCCCGAGGCCAGCTTGGCCAGGCCCTGGCCGATGAGGTCCTGGTTTTCGTTCCACAGCGTGCCGGCGCGGGCGTTGTCGACCTTAGCGCTCGAGGCGGTTTCCAGGAAGCTCACCAGCGTGATCATCAGCGCCGGCAGCACCAGCGCGCTGAAGGTGCCCAGCGGCAGCAGGCCGGGCCAGTAGAGCGAAGGCAGGCCCGAGGGCAGGCTGCCCACCACCGCGCCGCCGCGCAGCGCGTAGTTGACGAGCCAGCTGATGGCGGCCGCGCCGGCCACCAGCGCCATGGTGGTCGGAAAGCGCGGCAGCAGCCGCTTGCCCAGCCACAGCACCGCGACGCTGCCCAGCCCGAAGGCGATGGCCACCAGGTCGGGCAGCGGGCCGCCCTGCAGCACCTGGGGAATCGTGCGCCCCGTGAAGCCCAGCAGCGCGGGCAGCTGCGAAATGGCGATGAGCACCGCCGCGCCCTGCGTGAAGCCGATGAGCACCGGCGAATTCACCAGCCGCAGCAGCCAGCCGAAGCGCCCGGCGCCCAGCACGATCTGGATGGCGCCGGACATCAGCGTGAGCCACACCGCCATGGCCACCCATTCGGCGCTGCCCGCCACCGCCAGCGGCGCGAGCGACGCGCCGACCAGCAGGCTGGTGAGCGCCGTGGGCCCGACCGACAGCCGCTGCGACGAGCTGAACATCACCGCGACCAGCGCCGGGAACAGCGCCGCGTACACGCCCGTCACCAGCGGCATGCCGGCCAGCGCCGCATAGGCCACGCCCTGGGGAATGACCATCAGCGCCACGGTGATGCCGGCCATGGCCTCGTTGCGCAGCAGCGCGGCGGAAGGGCGCGGCCAGGCCAGGCAGGGAACCCAGCGCGCGAGGCGCTGGCGGAGGGAAGAAGGGGAAGCAGCCGGGGTCATGGACGTTTGCGAGCGCACGGGGAAGCGGGCAGGGCGGAGAAAAAGGCGGCGATCAGGTGCGCGGTGCGCCGCGGGAAGCTATGCGGAATGCAATGAAGGAGGCAGCGTCGGTTTCAGCGCCCCCGGGGCCGTCAGATCAGCGAGGTCGCGTTCTTCAGCACGTAGTCGCAGGCCTTGGTCTTGACCTTCGACGACAGGATCTTGAAGTTCAGCGTCTGGCCGTCGCCGCCTTTCAGCAGGCCCTTGGCGCCGCTGGCGAAGCCGGTCTCCTGCGGCTTCTGGCCGGTGATCTTGGCCAGCAGCTTGTCCTTGACCGAGGCCGCGTCGCCGCCCAGGTAGTTGTTCTTCACGCAGTACTGCAGCACGCCGGCGGCGTTGCCGATGGTGCTGGAGCCGATGGCCGGCATCTTGAAGCCGAGGTTGCCGAGGGCGGAGCCGCCTGCGCTGCCTTGCGAGCCCGCCGAGCTGGCACCGGCGGCCTCGCCGGCCTTTTCCTTCAGCTGGTCGAGCAGGTTGTTGGCCTGCGCCGAGGCGCCCGCTGCGAGCAGGGCCAGGGCAATGAGGGTGGAGCGAGCATGCATGGTGGTCTCCTGTGGAAAGCGGCCACCAGCATAACGGAGACGCCATGGCGCCCGGGGCCCCGCGGCGGGCGTTTTTACTTCGCGCGCGGGGGGCGCTTTTCGAGCAGCGGCGTGCTCGTGCCTTGCACGCCGACCAGGCCCAGCACCGTGACCAGCGAGTTCTGCGCGCCCTTCCAGCCGTCGGTCACGTCGATCCACTCGGACAGCGCGTGGAAGCCGCCGGTCTTGCCGCCGCCGCCGATGATGATGGCCGGAATGCCCAGCGACATCGGCACGTTGGCGTCGGTGCTGGCGCCCGTCAGCAGCGTCTTGTGGCCGAAGGCCGCGTTCGAGCGCGTGGCGGCCTCGACGATCACCGTGTCCGACTGCGTGCGGCCGCCCGGGCGGTCGCCGATGAGCTTGGTGCTCACGCTGAGCGTGTTCACGTTCCAGCGCTTGTTTTCCTCGGCCACCGCCTCGTCGATGGCGGCCAGGATCTTCTTCTCGGTTTCCAGCAGCGGCGCCATCTCGTCGGAGCGGATGTCGACGGCCATGCGCGCGTCCGGCGCAATGGTGTTCACCGACGTGCCGCCACCCACCGTGCCCACGGTGAAGGTGGTCTTCGGGAAGCTCGGCGTGCGCACGTCGGCGATCTTCGCAATGGCGCGGCCCATGCCGTGGATGGCGCTGGGCACCTGGCCGAAAGCGCCGAAGCTGTGGCCGCCCGGGCCCTTGAAGGTCACTTCGTAGCGGTGGCTGCCGGTGCCCAGCATCAGCACCGTGCCTTCGGGCGCGGGCTCCAGGCCGACCATGCCGTCGATGTCGAGGTTGTCTCTGAAGATGGCCTTGATGCCGCGCAGGTTGCCGAGCTCTTCTTCGCCCACGTTGCCCACGAACAGCAGGTCGCCCACGGTCTGCACCTTGTTGTCGTTCAGCACCTTCAGCCACGACAGCAGCACCGACAGGCCGCGCGTGTCGTCGGAGATGCCCGGCGCGTAGAGCTTGCCGTCGCGCTCCTTCACCTTCACGTCGGTGCCGGCGGGGAACACGGTGTCCAGGTGGGCCGAGATGAGCAGCTTGGGCCCGTTGCCCGTGCCCTTGCGCAGGCCGACCACGTTGCCTTCGGCGTCGATCTTCGCGTCGGTGAGGCCCAGCGCCTTCATGCGGGCGAGAAAGGCTTCGGCGCGCTTCTGTTCCTTGAAGGGCGGGGCTTCGATCTCGGTGAGCATCTTCAGGTCTTCCACCGAGCGCTCGTGGTCGGCCTTGACCGCGTCCAGCAGCTTCTGGATGGCGGGCGAGGCCATCAGCTGCGTGTAGGCCTTGTCGATCTCGGGACGCACCTGCGTCGGCGTGGCCGCGACGGAGCCGGTCTGGGCGTGGGCAAGGCCGGCCGCGGCGGATGCGAGCGCAAGCACGAGCGGAGCAAGGCGAAAGAGTGCAGGGCGAGCCATGTGAAGAATCCTTGGAAGTGAAGCGGAAACAAACGAGCCGTCGACGCGGCGTCGTCAGCAATTCTTGCGGCTGTGCTAGGCGGCTGCTCTGGTTTAATCTGCAGCGTTGTCAGTTTTTCTAACGAACCGGCATTTCCGGGGCATTCCCAAGCTGCTTTCATGGCCACCATGCGCCGCCACATTCCCAGCACCCGCGCGCTGCTGATTTTCGACGCCGTCGCCCGCCATCATGGCGTGGGCAAGGCGGCCGAGGAACTGTGCCTCACGCACAGCGCGGTGAGCCAGCAGCTGCGGTTGCTGGAAACGCAGATCGGCGTGCGGCTGGTGCAGCGCACCGCGCGCGGCACCGAGCTGACCGAGGCCGGCAGGCGCTACCACGGCCAGGTGTCGGGCGACCTGCTGCGCCTGCAGAACCACACGCTCGAAGCCATGGCGCAGCGCACCGACGGCCTGCGCTTGCTGGTGGGCGCGGTGCCGGTGCTGGCCGAGGGCTGGCTGATGCCGCGGCTGCCGGACTTCATCGCGCGCCACCCCGGCTGCAGCCTGCACCTGCAGGTGTTTCCAACCCATCTCTACATGGAAGACATGCCCTTCGACGTCGGCGTGCAGTACGACGACGCCGTGTGGCCGGGCGCCAACGCACTGCCGTTGATGGGCGAGTCGTGCGTGGCGGTGTGCGCGCCCGGGGCCAAGGGCCGCGTGGCGATGGCGCGGGGCGACTTCCGCGCCGCGCCGCTGCTGCAACTGCGCACCCGCCTGGGCGCGTGGGAAGAGTGGTTCGCGCAGACGGCCCACGCGCGGGCGCCCGAGAACCTGGTGGCGGGGCACCGCTTCGACCTGTTTTCCACGCTGATCGCCGCGGTGCGCGCCGACCTGGGCGTGGGGCTGGTGCCGGCGTATTTCGTCGAGCGCGAGCTTCGCTCCGGCGAGCTGGTGCTGGCCTGCCCGCACCGGGCGCCGTCGAGCCGGGGCTACAGCGTGTTCGTGGCGCCCAGCCGCACGGACGATCCGCTCATCGGCGCCTTCGTGGCGTGGCTGCGAGCAACGGCTGCGGAGCCACAGCCGCACCCGGCGCCGTCGGTGGCGCCGGCCTAGCCCGGCTGGCGGAACAGCAGCACGGAGTTCGTGCCGCCGAAGGCGAATGAATTGCTGATGGCGGCCTCGAGCGCGGGCGCCGCGGTGTCGCCGGGCGCCACGAGGTTCATGGCGCAGGCCGGATCGATGTCCGCGCAGTGCGCGTTCGGCGGCAGCTGCCGGTGGTGCAGCGCCAGCACGGTGATGAGCGCCTCGATGGCCCCGGCCGCGCCCAGCATGTGGCCGTGCAAGGCCTTGGTCGAGCTGACGCGCAGCGCGCCGAAGTCGTCGCCCCACACGTCGGCCAGCGCATTGCGCTCGACCACGTCGCCGATGCGCGTGGCCGTGCCGTGCGCGTTGCAGTAGCCCACGTCGCGCGGTTGCAGGCCGGCCTGGCGCAAGGCGGCGCGCAGGGCGCGGGCCTGGCCGGGGGCGTCGGGCTTGGTGAGGTGGGTGGCGTCGCTGCTCAGGCCCCAGCCGGCCAGCGTGGCGTAGCTGCGGGCGCCGCGTGCGCGTGCGCGCTCGGCCGATTCGAGAATCAGGAAGGCCGCGCCTTCGCCCAGCGCGAAGCCGCTGCGGTCGGCGGCAAACGGGCGCACCGCGCCGGCTGCTTCGCCGGGCTGGAAGGTGGCCAGCGTCTGCATGGCCTGCCAGGCGACGACCACGCCGGGCACGATCAGCGCCTCGCTGCCGCCGGCAATGGCGATGTCGACCTCGCCGCGCTGCACGGCCTTGGCCGCTTCGGCAATCGCCGCGGACGACGAGGCGCAAGCCACCGAATACGTGAGCACCGGGCCCTGCACACCCTGGCGCATGGCCACGTGGGCGGCCGGTGCGTTGGGCATGAAGGCCGGAATGGTCAGCGGAGACACCCGGCCGTTGCCGCGGTAGGCCGCCTCGAGCGCCGCGGCACCGCCCATGCCGCAGCCGGAGAACACGCCGATGCGTTCGGGGTCGGCATGGCCGGCCGCGACGCCGGCGTCGCTGTTCACCAGGCCCGCGTCGCGCATCGCCAGGTCGGCGGCGGCCACGGCCAGCTGGCTCACGCGGTCCACGCCCGCGAGCTGCAGCTTGGTGAACCAGCGGGTTTCGTCGAAGGCCACGGTTGCCGCGGCGGCCGGCTTGGGCAGTTCAGGAAAGACGGGCTGGATGGCCGAGCGGCCCTGCAACAGCGCGTTGAACAGCGCGCCGGGCTCGTCCCCATGCGGCGCCACGACGCCCAGACCGGTGACCGCGACGGCGTGGTTCACGCTGTTTTCGCGGCTCGCACCTTGTCGACCAGCTGCGCGAGTTCGGCCAGGGTGTCGATGCTCGCGTCTTCGTCGGGCATGGTGATGCCGAAGTGGTCTTCGATGGCGAAGAGAAATTCAGCGAGGGCCAGCGAGTCGAGCCCGCCGGTTTCCCGCATCGATGCATGCGGGTCGAGCTTCGACGGATCGATGCCGTACTTCTCGTGAATCAGGTCCTGCAATTCCTTCAGCGAACTCATCGTGCGATGCCTGTCGTCATGTGCCGCCGATCGATTGCCACCCCTGGAGGGCACGCCATTGAATCGATTCCTTCCTCGGCCAGTGGTGAGTGTTATCAATGATTAGCGATGATATCCGCTCGAACACGAGGGACATCCCCCGTGCTAACGCTTCCCCGGTCTCCAGCGCAGCGAGGGCAATGCAAACGCCATGCCCAGCAGCGCGCCGGCCAGCACGTCGAGTACCACGTGCTGCTTGACCGCCAGCGTCGAATAGGCAATGGCGGCGAACCACAGCCAGTTGATCCAGAACAGCAGGGCGGGCGTGCGCGCGCGGCGCAGCACGTCGTGCACCCGCACGGCGGTGAAGATGGCCACCGCCACGTGCATCGACGGGCAGGCGTTGCCGGCCGCGTCCACGCCCTGCAGCATCGCGAAGCCGGGGTAGCCGGAGGCGTCGAGTGGCAGCGCCGGGATCTGCGTCGGCCAGAAATAGAAGAGCCCCAGCCCCGTGAGGCACAGCCCGCCGATCCACAGCCCGTAGACCACCAGCTCCTTGAAGGTCAGCTGCAGGCCCGGCGCGAAACCCACGTACACCCAGAGCGACAGGTACGCGCCCAGCGTGTAGGGCTGGAAGGGAATGAGGTGGTCCAGCGCCGTCAGCGGCATCACCGTGACCGGAAACGCCGGGTTGCGCAGCAGGTGGAAGTAGCCGATGAAGAACAGCCAGGTGAAGACCGTGGTGCCCACCGCCTTCAGCACGAAATGGCGGCGCATGCGCAGCCAGATGTCGGCGGTCCACGTCGGTGGCCCGGCCTCGGGCGCCATGTGCAGGGGGATCTGTGTGTGCATGTGTCGGTGCGCGATCTTGCCAGACCGGCATGACGCCGCGGCCTGACGTCCCGCTGCCGGTCCTCATGCTGGCCCGGTGCCGGGCTGGCTTTTCAGGCGGTGGCGGCGCGCTTGCGGTGCTGGAACGAGGTCGGCGAGCGCCCCGTGGCCGCCTTGAACATCGCGCAGAACGCGCTGTCGGTGGCATAGCCGCTGGCCGCCGCCACCTGGCTCACGGCCATGCCGCGCGCCAGCAGCGGCAGGGCGTGCGCCATCACGGCCTGCTGGCGCCACTGCTGCCAGCTCATGCCGAGCTGGTCGCGAAACAGGCGCGCCACCGTGCGCTCGCTGGCGCCGATGGTGGCCGCGCGCTCGGCCAGCGTGGCGCGGTCGGCCGGGTTGCGCAGCAGCGCCTCGCACAGCTGGCGCAGGCGCTTGTCGGTGGGCAGCGGCACGTCGATGCGGATCTGCGTGGCGCGCTCCACCTCGTCGACCAGCAGCGGCGCGATCATGCGTTCGCGCTGCGGCGCATGCGGGTCGGCCGGGGGCAGGCCGTCCGGCGTGGTGTCCAGCGCCAGCATCAGCGCGCGCAGCAGCGGGCTGATTTCGAGCACCTCGCACTTGTCCCAGGTGGGCGCGATCCAGGCGTGCAGGTACACGGTGCGCAGCTCCGCGTCTTCGATGAGGGTGATGCTGTGCGGCATGTTGGCCGGCACCCACAGCGCGCGCGAGGGCGGCACGATGTAGCTGCCGTCCTGCGTGCTCAGCCGGATCACGCCGCGCGTGGAAAAGGTGAGCTGCGGCCACGGGTGCTGGTGCAGCTCGACCAGCGTGTCGGCGGTGAGAAAGTGCTCCTTGGCGCGCAGCGGGCGCACCGCGTCGGGGGCGTAGAGGTGCGGCGTGAGCGGGCCGACGCTGTTCGCCGGCGCGGCGACGGCGCCGCGTGGCGCGCGTGCGCCCGGGTTCGGGCCCGGCGCCGGTGGCTGCTGCGGTGTCACCGGTGGGTGGTTGTCTGCGTTCGCGGAAGTCGCAAGGGAGGGGGAGGCGTCGCTTGGCATGGTTTCGACAAATGTTGTCGCTGTATCGCCATTCTGCCGCGTCGTCGGCGAATAGCATCGGTGCCCGCCCCGGTTTTTTGTAGCAATCCATGTCCTCTTCATCGTCAGCGTCTTCGGGCGCCACCCCGCCCACCACCTTGCGCACCGACGCCAAGCTGATCGGCCTGGTCGGCCTGGCCCACGCGGTCAGCCATTTCAGCCAGCTCATCCTGGCGCCGCTGTTCCCGTGGCTCAAGGACGCGTTCAACGTCAGCTACGTGGAGCTGGGCGCGGTGCTGACCGTGTTCTTCGTGGTGTCGTGCATCGTGCAGGCGGCCTCGGGCTTCATCGTCGACAAGCTGGGCCCGCGCCCGGTGCTGTTCGTGGGGCTGGGCGCGCTGGGCCTGGCGGCTTTCGGCTACGCCGCGGCACAGAGCTACTGGATGCTGCTGCTGTGCGCGGTGGTCGGCGGCATCGGCAACGGCGTGTTCCACCCGGTGGACTACACGCTGTTCAACCGCAAGGTCGCGCCCACGCGGCTGGGCCATGCCTACAGCGTGCACGGCATCACCGGCAGCCTGGGCTGGGCGCTGGCGCCGGCCTTCGTGGTGCCCATCGCCATTGCGTTCTCTTGGCGCGTGGCGCTGGCTTCGGCGGGTGCCGTGGCCATCGTGGTGCTGCTGGTGCTGTGGGTGTACCGCAGCGTGCTGTCGCTGGACGCGGCGGCCGTGCACAAGGCAACGGGGCAGGGCGCGCCCGCGCCGGCCGGCGGCGAGTTCGACTTCCTGCGCATTCCGGCCGTGTGGATGTGCTTCGGCTTTTTCTTCTTCTATGCCGCGGTGATCAGCGTGGTGCAGACCTTCGCGCCCGTGGCCGCCGGCCACCTGCATGCGGTGCCGGTGGCGCTGGTGGCGATGTGCCTCACCGTGTACATGGTGGCCAGCGCGGTCGGCATGGTGTTCGGCGGTTTCCTGGCGTCGGATCCGTCGCGCTGCGAGCGCATCGTGGGCGCGGGCTTCGGCGTGGCGGCGGCGCTGGCGCTGGTGCTGGCCTTTGCCAGCTTTCCGCCGGTCGTGGTGCCGGTGCTGTTCGGCGCGATGGGTTTCGTCTCGGGCGTGGCCGGTCCGTCGCGCGATTTGCTGGTGAAGAAGTCGACCCCGCCCAACGCCACCGGGCGCGTGTACGGCGTGGTGTACGCGGGGCTCGACATCGGCCAGGCCGTTGCGCCGCTGGTGTTCGGCCGGCTCATGGACAGCGGCCAGTACACGAGCGTGATCGTCGGCCTGGCGCTGGTGCAGGGCGTGCTGATTGCCAGCGCCTTCAACGTGCGCCGGGTGCGCCGCACGGCGCTGGTGCCGGCTTCGGCCTGAATCACAAGCGGCTTGAACTGACCTCGCTGCCGACCTCTCTGCCTGTACGAATGCCGCCGATATCATCGGCCGCATGCAAGCCTTGTATGTCTATGTGATCGCCGGCGCGGTGCTGGCGGGGTTCGTGCAGGGCCTGTCGGGTTTTGCTTTCGGGCTGGTGGCCATGTCGGTCTGGGCCTGGACGCTGGAGCCCCAGCTCGCCGCCGTGCTCGCGCTGTTCGGCGCGCTCACCGGGCAGGTGATTGCGGCGCTCACCGTGCGCCGCGCCTTCGACAAAAGCATCCTCTGGCCCTTCGTGCTCGGCGGCCTGGTCGGCGTGCCCTTCGGCGTGTGGCTGCTGCCGCACCTGGACCTCGTGGTCTTCAAGCTGTGCCTGGGTGTGCTGCTGGTGCTGTGGTGCCCGGCCATGCTGATGTCGCAGCACCTGCCCAAGCTGGCTTTCGGTGGCCGCATGGCCGACGGGGTGGCTGGCGCCATCGGCGGCGCCATGGCGGGCATCGGCGGGTTCTCGGGGACCATTCCCACGCTGTGGTGCACGCTGCGCGGCTTCCAGCGCGACACGCAACGCGCGGTCATCCAGAACTTCAATCTCGCGATGCTGGTGGTCGCGTTCTCGATCCACCTGGCCAGCGGCAGCATCGCGCGTTCGACCGTGCCGCTGCTGGCGCTGGTGGCCGTGGCGGTCGCGGTGCCGGTGCTGCTGGGGGCGCGGCTGTACATCGGCATCAGCGAGGCCGTGTTCCGCAAGCTGGTGCTGAGCTTGCTGACCGCATCGGGCGTGGCGATGCTGGCGTCGGCGGTGCCGGCGTTGAT
The DNA here is from genome assembly GCF_041355175.1 of Variovorax sp. RCC_210. Lineage (NCBI taxonomy): Bacteria > Pseudomonadati > Pseudomonadota > Betaproteobacteria > Burkholderiales > Comamonadaceae > Variovorax > Variovorax sp. RCC_210. Next base: position 443,221 of record NZ_JBFUPJ010000001.1, read on the forward strand.
GCAGCGCGGTTGAGCCAGCAGGCCCGGGAATCCGGGAACCTTCCCGGTCGCATGCTTTCCAAGTGCGTGACCGGCTGGCTTGGCCGGCCTTTTTCCCTCCTGGAGCGTCCCCCCGAAATGCGCCTTTGAGCCTTCCTTGATTCGCCGCGATGCAGCACCTTGCATCGCCTTGCCACGAACTCATCGGAGGGCCGCATGGCTCATCGCACACACGCTCCGCGCGCGGCCGCAGGCCCGGGCGCTTTATCTTTCCTTCCTTCTTTTTCTTCTTTCGAACTCCGTCACGTGAGCCTCGCGCTGCCCGACGGACGGCTGCTGTTCGACGACATCGGCGAGACCTTCCAGCCAGGCTGCGTCGGCCTCGTAGGCGGCAACGGCGCGGGCAAGACGCGGCTCATCGAGCTGCTGGCGGGCCACGCCACGCCGAGCGCTGGCGTGGTGCTGCGGCCCGCGCGGGTGGCGCATGTGGCGCAGGACATCGCATCGACACCGGGCACGCTCGTTGCCGACCTCGCGGGGCTCGCGCAGCCGCTGGCGGCGCTCGCGCGCATCGAGGCGGGCCTTGGTGCGGCGTCGGATTTCGAACTCGTCGAAAGCGGCAGTCATTGGGACCTGCCGATGCGCTTCGCCGCGGCGCTGCAGGCCGCGGGACTCTCACTCGCGCCGCACCGACCAGCCGACGGATTGAGCGGTGGCGAACGCACGCGCGTGGCTTTGCTCGGCGCCTTCCTGTCGGGCGCCAACGCCTTGTTGCTCGACGAGCCCAGCAACCACCTCGACACCGACGCGCGGCGCTGGCTGCGTGCACAGCTCGCCGCATGGCGCGGCGTGGCCGTCATCGCAAGCCACGACCGCGAGTTGCTGGAGGACATGGGCCGCATCGTGGAAATCACGCCGCAAGGCCGCCTGCGCAGTTGCACCGGCGGCTGGACCGCGTACAGCGCGTGGCGCGAGCGCGAAGCCGCGGCTGCGCAAGCCCGGCTCGACCACGCGCGCACCGACCGCGCGACCGCCCTGCGCGAACAGCAAAGGCAGCACGACGCGCAACAGCGCCGCGCCGCTCGCGGTGCCAGCTGGGCGCGCGACGCCAACCTGGGCGGCCTGCACCTGGGACGCCTGAAGGACAACGCGCAAGCCTACGCAGGCCGCGAGAACGAACGCCAGCGCGAGTGCCGCGACGCGCTCGATGGCGCAGTGCGCGAAGCCGCCGCGCAGGTGATGGCGGCGCCCGCGGTGGCGCTCGCGCTGCCGGCTTCGTCCGTTCCCACAGGGCGCTGCGTGCTGTCCCTCGAAGAAGCGGTGCCCGCATGGCCGACCGACGCGCGGGCGTTGAACCTGTGCCTGCATGGTCCGGTGCGCATCGGTGTCACGGGTGCGAACGGCTGCGGCAAGACCAGCCTGTTGCGGATGCTCGCGGGTCGCGATGAACCGCGCGCCGGGCGTTGCGAGGCGCCGCTGCGTTGCGCGTGGCTGGCGCAGGAACACGGTGCGGATGGCGAATCGCAGCCCGGTCGTTCGGTGCTGGAGCAACTGCAAGCCTTGCATTCGCCCCTGCCCGAAAGCGAATTGCGCACCCGGCTCGCGCTGCTGGGCCTCGGTGCCGGCGCAGTGTGCCGGCCCGTGGCGCAGCTCAGCGGCGGCGAGCGCCTGAAGGCCGCGCTGGCTTGCGCGTTGTGGGGCGGTGCACCGGCGCAGATGCTGCTGCTCGACGAGCCGACGAATCACCTCGACATCGCGTCGGTGCTTGCGCTGGAACAGGCGCTGTGCGGGTTCCCGGGAGTGATCGTCGTGGTGTCGCACGACCAGCGATTCCTGTCGGCGCTCGCACTCACGCACCGGCTCGATGCGCGACGCGGCAGCGACGGCGGCTGGGTGCTGAGCGACTTGCGCTAGCAGCTCAGCGCGTCAACACTTCAAGGTGTCAGCGAGGCAAGGCCAGCGCGAACGGCAGGCTCGCCACGCCCAGCAAGGTCGACAACGTCACCAGCCCCGCCACGTAAGGCCCGTTGTAGCCCATGCGCGCGGCCAGCACATAGGCGCTCGACGCGGTCGGCACGGCGGAGAAAGCCATCAGCACCACGGCCTGCGTGGCATCGAGCCGCAGCGCATGCACCAGCCCCCACGACACCAGCGGCAGGAACAGGTGGCGAATGGACAGCACCGACACCGCCAGCACCTTGCCCGTGCCCAGCGTCGAGAACTTCATGCCCGCGCCGGCCGCGAGCAGCCCGAGCGCGAGCGAGGCGGCACCGATGCGTGTGAGCGTGGGCGTGGCCCAGCCCGGCACCGTGAGCCCCAGCACATTGGCCAGCAGCCCGGCCACGGTCGCGACGATCAACGGGTTGCGCACCAGCTGCCGCACGAAGCCGGTCTTGGCATGCCGCGTCATCGGCCACACGGCCGCGATGTTGAAGATGGGCACGCACACGCCGATCAGCACCGCAATCAGCAGCAGGCCTTCGGCGCCCGCCAGCCGCTCCGCCAGCGCCAGGCAGATGAACGAGTTGAAGCGGAACGCGATCTGCGTGCTGGCCGCATGGTCGCGCCGGTCGATGTGCCTGCCGATGCCCGGCACGAAGGGCAGGGCATAGGCCATCGCGATGCCGCACGCGCCGATGCACAGGCCGGCGGTCAGCAGGTTCGACGTTGCACCAAAGTCGAGCGGGCTGCGCACGATCGAATGGAACAGCAGCACCGGAAAAAGAAAGTAGTAGACCAGGCTCTCGACCTGGTCCCACACGCGGCGGTCGAGCGCGGTGTAGCGGCACAGGAGCCAGCCGATGGCGATGAGCGAGAAGTCGGGGAAGAGCAGCTGGGCATAGTTCACCGCTTCGAGGATAAACCGGCCAGACTGTGGGTATTCCACAGCACGTAAACGGCGCTCCAGCCGCTAGCATCCGGGCTTCGTTTTTTCTACATCACAAATCAAGGAGTTATCGATGCAACGTCGTCAATGGAGCGCGCTGGTGGGAGGCGCCGTGCTGGTCGCGGTGGCAGGCCAGAGCTTTGCACAGGGCTATCCGAACAAGCCCGTGGAGCTGAGCGTGCCGTTCGCACCGGGTGGCACGACGGACATTGTGGCGCGCGTCATTTCCGACCCCCTGGGCAAGGTGCTGGGCCAGCCGGTGGTGGTGATCAACCGCGCCGGTGGCGGCGGCATCGTGGGCGCGGCCGAAACCGCGCGCGCCACGCCCGATGGCTACAAGCTGGGCATTGCCACGGTGTCGAGCACTGCGGCCAACCCGGCCATCAACCCGAAGACGCCGTACGACCCGATCAACGACTTCACGCCCATCATCAACATCGCGGCCACGCCCAACATCATTGCGGTGAACCCGAACTTTCCGGCGAAGAACTACGCCGAGTTCGTGGCCGAGCTGAAGAAGAACCCCGGCAAGTACTCGTACGCCTCGTCGGGCACCGGCGGCATCGGCCACCTGCTGATGGAGCTCTACAAGAGCCTGACCAACACCTTCGTCACGCACATCCCGTACCGCGGCGCGGGCCCGGCGCTGAACGACGTGGTGGCCGGCCAGGTGCCGATCATGTTCGACAACATTCCCTCGGCCATGCCCTTCATCACCAGCGGCCGGCTGATCCCCATCGTGGTGTCGGCGCCCCAGCGCCTGGCCGCGCTGCCCAACGTGCCGACCTTCAAGGAAGTGGGCCTGGAGCCGGTGAACCGCATGGCGTACTACGGCATCCTGGGCCCCAAGGGCCTGCCGAAGGAAGTGGTCGAGAAGATCAGCGCCGGCGTGAAGAAGGCCGTGGAAGAACCGGCGGTGCGCAAGCGCATCGAGGACACCGGCTCGCTTATCGTGGCCAACACGCCCGAGCAGTTCTCCGCGCAGATCAAGGCCGAGTACGAGGTGTACAAGGAAGTGGTGAAGAAGCAGAACCTGAAGCTGGACTGATCCCGCTTGCAGCTTCCCGCGCGCTGCGTTCCACTTGCAGCCGCCCCCCGAAGCCGCCCGCAGCCGGGCGGCTTTTTTCATTTCCGGATTTTGTTATCTTGCAGCGCATGACCGAGGCCGCCACCGCACCCACTCCCGAGATCGACGAATTCATCGACGCCCTCTGGCTCGAGGACGGCTTGTCGAAGAACACGCTGGCCGCCTATCGCCGCGACCTGGCGCTGTTCGCGCAGTGGCTGCGCCAGCAGCGCGAGGGCGCCACGCTCGCGGCCGCGTGCGAGCCCGACGTGCAGGCCTACATGGGCGCGCGCCTGTCCACCAACGGCAAGGCCACCTCGGCCAACCGCCGGCTCACGGTGTTCAAGCGCTACTACCGCTGGGCGCTGCGCGAGCGCCGCGTGGTGGCCGACCCGACCATCCGGCTCATGCCCGCGCGGCAGATGCCGCGCACGGTGAAGACGCTGTCGGAGAAACAGGTGGACGACCTGCTCGGCGCGCCGGACGTCGAGACGCCGCTGGGCCTGCGCGACCGCGCGATGCTGGAGCTGATGTACGCCAGCGGCCTGCGCGTGAGCGAGCTGGTGGCGCTGAAAGCCATCGACCTGAGCCTGAACGACGGCGTGCTGCGCGTGCTGGGCAAGGGCAACAAGGAGCGGCTGGTGCCCTTCGGCGGCGAGGCGCGCCGCTGGATCGAGCGCTACATCGACGAGTCCCGCCCCGTCATCCTCGACGCCCAGCAGACGCCCGATCTGTTCGTGACCGCGCGCGGCGCGGGCATGACGCGCGTGATGTTCTGGATCATCGTGAAGAAGCACGCGACCACTGCCGGCATTCATGTGCCGCTGTCGCCGCACACCTTGCGCCATGCCTTCGCCACGCACCTGCTGAACCACGGCGTCGACCTGCGCGCGGTGCAGCTGCTGCTGGGGCATGCGGACATCTCGACCACCACCATCTACACGCATGTGGCGCGCGAGCGCCTGAAGCAGTTGCATGCCAAGCACCATCCGCGTGGCTGAGCTGTCGCCGCCGTGGCGCATCGGCTGCGCCGGCTGGAGCCTGCCGCGCGCGCTGTGGCCAGAGTTTTCGCCCGAGGGCTCGCACCTGGAGCGCTATGCGCGGCGTTTCGACGCGGTAGAGATCGACACGTCTTTCTACCGCCCGCACCGGCGCGACACCTACGAACGCTGGGCCGCGAGCACGCCCGCGGGCTTTCGCTTCGCGGTCAAGCTGCCGAAGGCGGTGACGCATGAACGCCGGCTGGTCGATGCCATGCCCGCGTTCGAGGAATTCGCCGCGCAGGTCGAAGGGCTGGGCGACAAGCTCGGTGCGCTGGTCGTGCAACTGCCGCCCAGCCTGGCGTTCGATGCGGCGGTGGTGCGCAGGTTTTTCACCGCGCTGCGGCGCAGGCACGCGGGCACGGTGGTGCTGGAGCCCCGTCATCGCAGCTGGTTCGCGCCGCAGGCCGACGCGTTGCTGGCAGCCTTCGAAGTGGCCCGCGTGCTCGCGGACCCGGTGCTGTTCGACGAAGCGGCGGCGCCCGGCGGATGGCCGGGCCTGGTCTATCTGCGGCTGCACGGCTCGCCGCGGCGCTACTGGTCGGCCTACGACGACGCGCTGCTGGCGCGGCTCGCGCAGCGACTGCAGCTCGCGAAGGAAGAGGGCGCGCAGTGCTGGTGCGTGTTCGACAACACGGCGGGTGGAGAAGCCGTCGGCAATGCGCTGACGCTGCAGCGTCAGCGACAAGATCAACAATCGACAAGAGGAGACAGAACGTGAACTTCAACAGACTCTGCACAGGCCTTGCCCTGGCCGCAGCCACCAGCCTCGCCGCCGCGCAAGGCTTCCCCGGCGCCAAGCCCATCCGCCTGATCGTCGGCTACCCGCCCGGCGGCGGCATCGACTTCGCCGCGCGCACGGTGCAGCTGCCGCTGCAGGAGGCGCTCAAGCAGCAACTGGTGGTCGACTACAAGCCCGGCGCCAGCGGCATGATCGCGGCGACCGAACTCACGCGCCAGCCGGCCGACGGCTACACGCTGCTGCTGGCCAACACCGGCCCTTTCGCCATCGCGCCGTACCTGCAGAGCAAGCCGCCGTACGACCCGATCCGGCAGTTCACGTACATCGGGCAGATCAGCCAGGGCAGCTACATCGCGGTGACGCGGCCCGACCATCCGGCGAAGAACCTCAAGGAGTTCGTGGCCTGGGCCAAGGGCCAGCCGGGCAAGGTCAACTTCGCCTCGGGCGGCAACGGCACCTCGACGCACCTGAACGGCGAGCTGATGAACCAGGTCACGGGCCTGGACATGACGCACGTGCCCTACAAGGGCAGCGCCCCGGCGGTGCAGGACCTGCTCGGCGGGCAGACGCAGATCCTCATCGACGCGGGCAGCGTGCTGCTGCCGCAGGTGAAGGGCGGCAAGCTGAAGGCGCTGGCCGTGACCGGGCCGCAGCGCGACCCGCAACTGCCCGACGTGCCGACGGTGAAGGAGCTGGGGCTCGCGGGCATGGAGTCGGTCGGCTTCCAGGGGCTGGTGGGCCCGGCGAACATGCCGAAGGAGGTGGTCGACAAGCTCTCCGGCGAACTGGCCAGGGCGCTGGCGCAGCCCGAGATCAAGGCGAAGTTCGCCGCCGCCGGTGCCGAGGTGCATTCGCTCGGCCCGGTGGAGTTCGCGGCCTTCGTCAAGGCGGACAATGAGAAGTGGTCCAGGCTGATCAAGGAGCGCAAGCTGCAGCTGGACTGATGCAAACCACGTAACCGAACGACATGAATTTCCTGGCCTCTTCGAAGCACTCGCGCCGCACGGCGACCCGACTCCTGGCTGCCGCCGCGCTCTGCGCGGCGTCCGGCGCGCACACCCAAGCCCACGCGCAGGCGGTTCCCAAGACCGTGCGGCTGATCGTCGCGTACCCGGCAGGCGGCGTCAGCGACGTGGTCGCGCGCGCCCTGGGGGACCGGCTGGCCGCGCAGATGGGCACCACGGTGATCGTGGACAACCGCGCCGGGGCCAGCGGCGCCATCGGCATGGACGCCGTGGCCAAGGCCGCGCCCGACGGCGCCACGCTGGGTTTCTCGGCCATCAGCCCGCTGGTGCTGAGCCCGCACCTGGGCAAGCTGCCCTTCGATCCGCTGAAGGACGTGGCGCCGGTGGCCAGCGTGATGTATTCGCCGGTGCTGCTGATCGCCACGCCGGCCAGCAAGGCGAAGGACTTCAAGGCGCTGATCGACGACGCCAAGGCGCACCCGGGCGCGGTGCGCTGGGCGACCTCGGGGCCAGCCTCGCTGGGCCACATCGTGCTGGAGCAGCTGCATGCGGCGGCGGGCGTGGACATCACGCACGTGCCCTACAAGGGCGGCGGCCAGCAGCTGAACGACGCGATCGGCGGGCAGTTCGAAATCCTGTCGACCAACGCGAGCCCGACGCTGTCGTCGCACATCCAGTCGGGCAAGCTGCGCCCGCTGGCCGTGGGCGCACCGGCGCGGCTCGACAGCCTGCCCAAGGTGCCCACGCTGGGCGAGCTGGGCTACAAGGCGGCCAACATCAACTCGGTGTTCGGCGTGTTCGCGCCGGCCGCCACGCCGAGCGCGCTGCTGGCGAGGTACAACGCAGAGATCAACAAGGCGCTGGCCAGCCCCGAGCTGCGTGCCAAGCTCACCGCCACCGACAACGTGCCGACCGGCGGCACCGCGGAAGCCTTCGCGAAGGAAATCGCCAGCGAGTACGAGAGCAACGGCCGCATCATCAAGTCGGCGAACATCAAGGCCGACTGAGACGCTTTGCCGCCGCCCGCGCGGCTGGCGCCGAAGTGACCGCGTGGCTTGCGTTGGCATTTTCCCTACCTTATAGTAGGTAGATGACCAACGCCGCCACAGCCGCTACAGCAGCCCCCGCCGCGCTTGCCGCCGGCAGTACCCGCGAGCAGATCCTCGCGGTGGCGCGCGGCTTCATCGAAACGCGCTCCTACCTGGGCTTCAGTTTCCAGGACGTGGCCGACGCGGTGGGCGTGCGCAAGGCCAGCCTGTACCACCACTTCGCGACCAAGGAAGCGCTGGGCATCGCCGTGATCCGCGCGGCCACGCAGGGCTTCAAGGACTGGGACGCCGCGCGCGCACGCGAGCCCAGGGACGCGCTCGAATCGTATTTCCGCATGTACCGCAACACGCTGCGGGCCGGCTCCGCCGTGTGTCCCGCGGGCGCGCTGGCGCCGGGCTGGGACGTGATCAACGACGAGCTTCGGCTGGCCGTGCAAGACCTGCGCAACACCCAGGTGACGTGGCTCACCGGCGTGCTGGGAGCGCTGGCGTCCGAGCAGGGCACGCGCGACAAGGCCGACCAAGCTGCAAAGACCACGAAGGCCGACAACGCCCCCAAGACCCCTAAGGCTAGGCGCACCTCGGTCGCTTCGCTCGCGGCCTATGTGTTCTCGGTTTGCCAGGGCGCGCTGCTGTCGGCGCGCATGACCGGGCGCGTGGAAGATTTCGACGAAGCCATCGCGCAACTCAGGAGTTCATTGCCCGGCTGACCGCCTGGCTGCCGCAGGCATGCTTCGGCATGCCTATTTTTTGACCTCGAAGCCTACCGATTGGATGGTAGGCGTGACTCACCTGGAGCATCCCCATGAAAGCCGTCATTTCCGCCTACGCCCGTTCTCCTTTCCACTTCGCGAAGAAAGGCGCCCTGGCCGAAGTGCGGCCCGACACGCTCGCCGCCGGCGTGGTGCGCGGACTGCTGCAGCGCACCGACCTCGACCCCGCGCCGCTCGAAGACATCGTCCTCGGCTGCGCGTACCCCGAGGCCTCGCAGGGCAACAACCTCGCGCGCATCGTCGGGCTGCTGGCCGGGCTGCCGCACGAAGTGGGCGGCATGACGGTGAACCGCTTCTGCGGCTCGTCGATGCAGGCCGTGCACATCGCCGCCGCGCAGATCGAGGCGGGCATGGGCGAGGCCTTTTTGTGCGTGGGCGTGGAATCGATGTCGATGGTGCCGCAGGGCGGCTTCAACTTCTCTCCGAACCCGGAGCTGAAGGAGAACACCGACGCCTACATCTCGATGGGCGAAACCGCCGAGAACGTCGCGCAGCGCTGGAACGTGAGCCGCGCCGACCAGGAAGCGCTGGCCGTCGAATCGCACCGCAAGGCCGCCCAGGCGCGCGCGCAGGGCCGGCTGGCCGGCGAGATCGTGCCGGTGCGGCTGGCCTCGGGCGACATCGTCGATGCCGACGGCTGCATTCGCCCGACTACGTCGGCCGAGGCGCTGGCCAACCTGAAGCCCGCGTTCCGCCCCGACGGCGTGGTCACGGCCGGCACCTCGTCGCCGCTGACCGACGGCGCCGCCGTGGTGCTGGTCACCAGCGACGCGTTCGCCGCGAAGCACGGACTGAAGGCGCTCGCGCGCATCAGGTCGTTCGCGACCGTGGGCGTGGACCCGGCCATCATGGGCATCGGCCCGATTCCCGCCACCCGCAAGGCGCTGGCGCGTGCCGGCCTGAGCGCGGCCGACCTCGACGTGATCGAGATCAACGAGGCCTTCTCCTCGCAGGCGCTGGCCTGCATCCGCGACCTGGGGCTGGACCCCGCCAAGGTCAACCTCGACGGCGGCGGCCTGGCCATCGGCCATCCGCTGGGCGCGACCGGCGCGCGCATCACGGGCAAGGCGGCGTCGCTGCTGGCGCGCGAAGGCGGGCGCTATGCGCTGGCCACGCAGTGCATCGGCGGTGGGCAGGGCATCGCGACCATCCTCGAGCGCGTTTGAGTGTCTGGGTGCCTGAACGCTGGACCGCATGAGAATGACGCCCGTCACAACCAGGAGACCTCCATGAGCAAGCTGTACCTCGAAGACCTGAAGGTCGGCGACCGTTTCGAAAGCGCCGAGCACGCGCTCGACGTGGCGCAGATCAAGGCCTTTGCGCAGCAGTTCGACCCGCAACCTTTTCACACCGACGAAGAGGCCGCGAAGAAGACCTTTTTCGGCGGCCTTGCCGCGAGCGGCTGGCACACGGCGGCGCTCACGATGAAGCTGCTGGTCGAGAGCGGCGTGCCGCTGGCCGACGGCATCATCGGCTCGGGCGGCGAGCTGCAGTGGCCGCAGCCCACGCGCCCCGGCGATGTGCTGCATGTGGTGGGCGAGGTGACCGACATCGTGCCCTCGCGCTCCAAACCTGGCCGCGCGATGGTCACGATGCGTTGCCAGACGCTCAACCAGCGCGACGAAGTGCTGCAGCATTTCACGCCGAAGCTGGTGGTGCACGCGCGTCCGGCATAGGCGACGTGACGGCCCGCGGCCGGCATGGACCGGGCGCCGGCCTCCGGCCTTAGTCCCGGCTGGCCTGCGTGGCCGCGAGCTGGCGCAGCTCCTCGGCGCTGAAGCCGGCGCGCCCGCGCGCCTCGAAATTGAACGGCGGCTTGTGCCGCGGCGCGTCGTAGCGCGCCACCAGCGCGGGGTAGGTCGCCTCGGCATCGAGCCCGGCGCCGTCGCACAGCCATCGGTACCAGTGGTTGCCGATGGCCACGTGGCCCACCTCGTCGCGCAGGATGATGTCCAGGATCTCGACCGCGCGCAGCGCATCGGGCGTGTTCACGCGCTTGAGCTTGGCCTGGATGAGCGGCGTGGCGTCGAGCCCGCGCGCCTCCAGCGTGCGCGGCACCAGCGCCATGCGCGCGAGCACGTCGTCCTTCGTTTTCTCGCACATGTTCCACAGGCCGTCGTGGCCGGGGAAGTCGCCGTAGCGGTAGCCCATGCCCTGCAGGTGGGTGTGCAGCAGCGTGAAGTGCAGCGCCTCTTCGTCGGCCACGCGCAGCCAGTCGCGGTAGTAGGCCTCGGGCATGCCGTCGTAGCGCCACACCGCGTCGAGCGCGAGGTTGATGGCGTTGAACTCGATGTGGCAGATCGAATGGATCAGCGCGGCCCGTCCCTCGGGCGTGAAAGGCGAGCGCTTTTGCACCGCGGTGGCAGCCACGCGCACCGGCTTTTCGGGGCGGCCGGGCACGCCGGTGTCGTCATCGGGCGTGCGAATGGTGGTTGCCGCTATGAAATCGGTAGCAGCCAGCGCAGCGGCGGCGCGGGTGGCGGCCACCTTTTCGTCGGGGTCTGTCAGGCGCAGCGCGGCGAGCGCGCTCAATCGGGGGTGCATCCCTACAATTCTAGTTTTGACCTTCTTTGACATTTCCGGAGACAAAAACAATGGCGCTCTACGAACTCGACGGTGTGGCCCCGCAGCTGGGCGAAGGTGCATGGGTGGCCGACAGCGCGCAGGTGATGGGCAACGTCAAGCTGGCGGAGAACGCGAGCGTGTGGTTCGGCGCCGTGCTGCGCGGCGACACCGAGACGCTCACCATCGGGCGCAACAGCAACATCCAGGACCTGTCGGTGCTGCACGCCGACGTCGGCTGCCCGCTGACCATCGGTGACAACGTCACCGTGGGCCACCAGGTGATGCTGCATGGCTGCACGGTGGGCGACAACTCGTTGATCGGCATCCAGGCCGTGATCTTGAATAACGCGAAGATCGGCCGCAATTCGATCGTTGGCGCCGGCAGCGTCGTGACCGAGGGCAAGGAGTTTCCGGACAATTCCCTCATCATCGGCTCGCCGGCCAAGGTAGTGCGCACCCTCGACGACGCAGCGGCCGCCCGCTTGCGCCAGAGCGCGGAGCACTACGTCGAGAACGCCCATCGCTTTGCGAAGGGCCTGAAGAAGATTAGCTAACCCCCAGGCTTGCCCACTTCGTGTGGCCTCCTACCCCCTTGCAGGGGGCGATACCGGCGGCCCGGCAAAGCCGGTTCCGCGGTATCCCGCGCGAAGACGGCCTGATTAAAGAAAGATGATGTTTTGAGCGAGCTGCACAAATTCCTGTTCGATGGCCTGCCGGTGCGCGGCATGATCGTGCGCCTGACGGATGCGTGGCAGGAGATTCTTGCGCGGCGCGCCTCCAACACCGCCACCGGCCCGTACCCGCCGCCGGTGGCAGAACTGCTCGGCGAGATGACGGCCGCGGCCACGCTGATGCAGTCGAACATCAAGTTCAACGGCGCGTTGATCCTGCAGATCTTCGGCGATGGTCCGGTGAAGGTGGCCGTGGCCGAGGCCAAGCCCGACCTGAGCCTGCGTGCCACCGCCAAGGTCATCGGCGACCTGCCGGCCGACGCGCGCCTGCCCGACATGGTCAACGTGAACAACAAGGGCCGCTGCGCGATCACGCTCGACCCGAAGGACAAGATGCCCGGTGCCACGCCGTACCAGGGCGTGGTGCCGCTTTTTGGCGACGACGGCGAAAAGCTGGGCAAGCTCAGCGAGGTGTTGCAGCACTACATGCTGCAAAGCGAGCAGCTCGACACCACGCTGGTGCTCGCGGCCGACGACAAGGTGGCCGCCGGCCTGCTGATCCAGCGGCTGCCGGTGAAGGGCGAGGGCAACCTCGAAGGCACATCGGAGAAGGACCACGACCAGGCCAACGAGGACCAGATCGGCCTGAACGAGGACTACAACCGCATCTCCATCCTCGCGTCGAGCCTGACGCGCGACGAACTGCTGACGCTGGACATCGAGACCATCCTGCGTCGCCTGTTCTGGGAAGAGAAGCTGCTGCGCTTCGAACCCCAGGCCGGCCCGCTGGGCCCGCACTTCGCGTGCACCTGCGGTCGCGAGCGCGTGGCGCAGATGATTCGCGGGCTGGGCCAGGAGGAGGCCGAGAGCATCCTCGCCGAGCGCGGCGACATCGAGGTGGGCTGCGATTTCTGCGGCAAGCAGTACCGCTTCGACGCGGTCGACGCCGCGCAGATCTTCAGGCCGCCGACGGACCAGATTCCGGGCAGCCCGATCGTTCAGTAGGTCGCCGGGGCCGTCCGGCTTTCAGCTCAGCGGGCGGCGTCGTCGAATCCGCTGAACGCGATGTCCGGCGCGCTGGTGTTGTGCTTGGACGGCAGGCTGCGTCCGAAGCGCACCTGCGTGGCCTGCAAGGCCTTCACCTCGGGCAATGGCAGCACCTGCTGGTCGGCTTGAGGCGACACCTGCCAGCGCACCTCGCTCACGTCGGCGTTGTCGGGTGTCACGTACATCGAGCGCAGCACCGCGAAGGGCTGTGCGCTGGCGGTGGGCCTGGAAAGCGTCACGTCGAGCGCGGTACGGGTGCGGCTGATTTCGTCGACACGCGCCACGGCGCTGCCGCCGTCGGTGAAGCGCACGTGGATCGCCAGCGGCCTGGGCACGACGCGGATCGACGCGATGTTCACCACCGGCCGCGCGGCCGCCTGCACAGGCCCGAGCAGGAACGACGAGCCGTACACGCCGTCGCCGAAGCGCGGGTCCGGCAGCGGCTTGAGCCGCCAGTAGCCGTCCGACGGATACAGCACGATGGCCTCGAGCGCCTTGCCGTTCTCCTTCTTGAACACCTGCAGCAGGTGAAAGCCGCTGTCCTTGCGCGTGCCCACCTGCACCGGCACGCGCTGCGCGCGCCAGAAGGTGGGGAGCGTCATGCCGACGATGCGCCACTGGGCGTTGTCCATCAGCACCACGGTGCGCTTCTTGAAGCGGTGGGCCGGGTCGGTGGGGTGCGCGCCGCCGTCGAAGTTGCAGCCCGAGAAGTCGGGCGCGGTCACGTCGTTGCCGATCTTGTCGAGGTAGTCGGGCTGCAGCGCCTCGATGCGCATGTGGCGGATGCCGTCGCCGCGCAGGGTGAGCGAGACGTTGTCTTCTTCCGCGCAGGCGGTGGTGGTGGTGCCGTTTTCCACGGTGGCGGCAACGGGGGCCGCCATGGCATGGGTCGAGGCCAGCAGCAGGGCGGCGAAAGCGGCGGTCGAAAGGTGCATCGGGTCTCCGGTGAAAGGGGCGGGGACGCGACCTGGCGCGATGGCGTGGGGGCTAGTCGCGGCGCGCCATCAGGTCGCTGAAGAGCTTATGTTCGCATTCCGGGTCGGAGCACTTCTCGCAAGGCCATGACCACGAGGCGGGCTTGGCCCCGAGCCGGTCGCGCGTGCCCGATGCCCTCGACGTGCGGGCGCGGCCTTCGTTGCCCGCGATGGAGTTGATGGCGTTCCACGCGTTGGCCAGCCGCTCGCCGCCGCTGCCATGCACCACGGTGTACGACAGCTTCGCGCCCGCGAGCGCGGCGCGCAGCAGCGTGTCGGTGGGCTGGCGCGCATGCGGGCCGTCGCGCATGTCGTCTGCCACCCAGGGCAGGTCGAGCGCGGTGAGCAGCGTGATGGCGCAGCGCCGTTGCGCGGCAAGGGCGCCGTCGTACAGCGTGGTGTCGGCGAACAGCTGCTCGCTGTAGACCGCGGTCATCAGGGCCGTGGTGTCGGCCACCACCACGCCGGTGGCTGCGGCGGTGTCGATGCGGCGGGTCTGCTCGTCGGCGATGGCCTGCTGCTCGTCGGGGCGCGGCGTGCGGCCTTCGCGCTCGCACCATTCGCGCAGGTATTCGGTGACCAGCGTGGTCGGCGTGCCGCGGTCTTGCAGGCGCTGCGCAATGGCGCGCGCGAGCTCGGTCTTGCCGGTGCTTTCGGCGCCCACGAGCGCGATGACGCACCCGGTCGGCAGGCTGGGCGTCATGCGGCCACCGCCTTGGCCGCCTTGGCAGTCGCGCCCGGCAGGCGCTGCCGCCACGCGAGGTAGCCGGCCACGCTCAGCACCGCGAACACCGCGTACAGCCCCACGGTCAGCCACAGGCCCTTGTGGATGAACAGGCCCACGCTGACCACGTTCACGGCCAGCCAGACCAGCCAGTTCTCGATGAACTTGCGCCCGAGCAGGAACTGCCCGACCAGGCTCAGGCCGGTGGCGAAGCCGTCCCACCAGGGCACGTCGGTGTCGGTGAAGCGGCGCAGGAAGAGGGCGACGGCCGGCCATGCGAACGCGCAGGCGGCCAGCGTGAGCGCGACGCCGCGCGGCGACAGCCGGCTCACCTGCAGCGCGCTGCCGTCGGCACGGTGGCCGCGCAGCCATTGCGCCCAGCCCCACAGCGCGACGAAAGCGAAGAACACCTGGAGCGAGGCGTCGCCGTAGATGCGCGCCTTGGCGAACACGGCCACGTAGAGCAGCGAGCTGACGATGGCCAGCGGCCAGCCCCAGTGGATCTCGCGCATGTTGCAGCCGACCATGGCAAGTGCCAGCAGGGCGGCGACGAATTCGAGCCAGCTGACAGGAGAGCCCCACAGCAGGAATGCGGGGGCCGAGAGAAGCTCGGTCATCAGCGGGCGAAAAAGTGAAGGGTCAGTGTGCGATCTGTACGAACACTTCGTTCGGCTTGACCATGCCGAGTTCCGCGCGCGCGCGTTCCTCGACCATCTCGAGGCCGTCCTTCAGGTCGTTCACCTCGGAGGTCAGGCGCTCGTTGTTCAGCGCGGCCTTGGCGTTGGCCTCCTTGCCGTCGGCCAGCTTGGTGCGCAGCTGCGCCACGTCGCGCACGCTGCCGCGCCCGTTCCACAACTGCCACTGCAGGACGGCCAGCAGGAGCAGCAGGATGATCGGTGGAACGAGGCGGGCGCGCATGCGCGTGGCGTCCGGGCGTTACTTCAGGTTGTAGAACGCGCCGCGGCCGGGGTACACGGCGATGTCACCCAGGTCTTCTTCGATGCGCAGCAGCTGGTTGTACTTGGCGATGCGGTCCGAACGCGACAGCGAGCCGGTCTTGATCTGGCCGGCGTTGGTGCCCACGGCGATGTCGGCGATGGTGCTGTCCTCGGTTTCGCCCGAGCGGTGCGAAATGACGGCGGTGTAGCCCGCGCGCTTGGCCATCTCGATGGCGGCGAAGGTTTCGGTGAGCGTGCCGATCTGGTTGATCTTGATCAGGATCGAGTTGGCAATGCCCTTGTCGATGCCTTCTTGCAGGATCTTGGTGTTGGTGACGAACAGGTCGTCGCCCACCAGCTGCACGCGCTTGCCGAGGCGGTCGGTGAGCAGCTTCCAGCCGTCCCAGTCGCCTTCGTGCATGCCGTCCTCGATGCTGATGATCGGGTACTTGTCGACCCAGGTCGCCAGCATGTCGGCCCAGTTGCCGGCCGACAGCGTGAGGTTCTCGCCGGACAGCACGTAGTTGCCGTCCTTGTAGAACTCGCTGGCCGCGCAATCGAGGCCCAGGGCAATCTGCTCGCCCGCCGTGTAGCCGGCCTTGTCGATGGCTTCCAGGATCAGCTGGATGGCCGCTTCGTGGCTTTCCACGCTGGGAGCGAAGCCGCCTTCGTCGCCCACCGCCGTGCTGATGCCGCGGTCGCCCAGGATCTTCTTCAGCGCGTGGAACACTTCGGCGCCGTAGCGCACGGCCTCGCGGAAGCTCTTGGCGCCCACGGGGATGATCATGAATTCCTGCAGGTCCAGGCTGTTGTTGGCGTGCGCGCCGCCATTGATGACGTTCATCATCGGCACCGGCAGCTGCATGCCGCCCATGCCGCCGAAGTAGCGGTACAGCGGCAGGCCCGACTCTTCGGCCGCGGCGCGGGCCACGGCCATCGACACGGCCAGCGTGGCGTTGGCGCCCAGGCGGGCCTTGTTGTCGGTGCCGTCCAGGTCGATCATCGTGCGATCGAGGAAGGCCTGTTCGCTGGCGTCCAGGCCCAGCACGGCTTCCGAGATCTCGGTGTTGATGTTCTCCACGGCCTTCAGCACGCCCTTGCCGAGGTAGCGGCTCTTGTCGCCGTCGCGCAGCTCGATGGCTTCACGCGAGCCGGTCGACGCGCCCGAAGGCACGGCCGCGCGGCCCATGGTGCCTGATTCGAGCAGCACGTCGCATTCGACGGTGGGGTTGCCTCGGCTGTCGAGAATTTCGCGGCCGACGATGTCAACGATTGCACTCATCTTTTGTCTTTCTCTTTCGGTTCTCTTTGGGCGAATAAATGAATGGGTGGAAGGCTCAGACGCCTTCGACGGCGATCATGTTCATGATCGCGGCGCCGGCACGCGCCTCGCGTGCCTTGAGGTACTCGGGTGTTTCATAGAAAGCCGTGGCTTGCTCGAAGCTGGCGAACTTGAGCACGACCACGCGCATGGGCTGCCAGGTGCCTTCCAGCGGCTGCACCTGGCCGCCGCGCACGCACACTTCGGCGCCGTGCGCCTGCATGGCAACGCTCGACCACTTCTTGTATTCCTCGTACTGCGTCGGGTTGGTCACCTCGACGTGGGCGATGACGTAACCACTGCTCATCGGACGATCTCCGTGCTGCGCACCGCGGTGCGAGCTTGCTTGGGGCGGCCCGGCGCGGCGCTCATGCCACCGCCTTCAATGCCTTGGTGCTGCCCGTGCCCTTTTCCTTGTGGTCCAGCGCGGCCTTGATGAAGGCGTTGAACAGCGGGTGGCCGCCCCACGGGGTCGACTTGAACTCGGGGTGGAACTGCACGCCCATGAACCAGGGGTGCACGTCCTGCGGCAGCTCGACGATTTCGGTCAGGTGCTCGCGCTGCGTGAGCGCGGAGATCACCAGGCCGGCGTTGCGCAGCTGGTCGAGATAGTTCACGTTGGCTTCGTAGCGATGGCGATGGCGCTCGGTGACCACGTCGCCGTAGATGCTGTGGGCCAGCGTGCCGGGCGAGACGTCGGAGCTCTGCGCGCCCAGGCGCATGGTGCCGCCGAGGTCGGACTTCTCGTCGCGCGTCTTCACGGTGCCGTCGGCGTCCTTCCACTCGGTGATCAGCGCGATCACGGGGGTGGGCGTCTCGGGGTCGAACTCGGTGCTGTTGGCGTTCTTCAGGCCGGCCACGTGGCGGGCGTATTCGATGGTGGCCACCTGCATGCCCAGGCAGATGCCCAGGTAGGGGACCTTGCCTTCGCGGGCGAAGCGTGCCGCCGAGATCTTGCCTTCGACACCGCGCTGGCCGAAGCCGCCGGGCACCAGGATGGCGTCGTACTTGGCCAGGCGGGAGACGTCCTGCGCGTTGATGGTCTCGGAGTCGATGTAGTCGATCTTCACGCGCGCATGGTTCTTCATGCCGGCGTGGCGCAGGGCTTCGTTCAGCGACTTGTAGCTGTCCGACAGGTCGACGTACTTGCCGACCATGGCAATCGACACTTCCTTTTGCGGATGCTCGACCTCGTACACCAGGTCGTCCCAGCGTTGCAGCTTGGCCGGCGGGGTGTTGATGCGCAGCTTGTCGCAGATCAGGCCGTCCAGGCCTTGTTCGTGCAGCATGCGGGGCACCTTGTAGATGGTGTCCACGTCCCACATCGAGATGACGCCCCATTCGGGCACGTTGGAGAACAGCGAGATCTTGGCGCGCTCGTCGTCCGGGATCGGGCGGTCGGCGCGGCACAGGAGCACGTCGGCCTGGATGCCGATGGCGCGCAGCTCCTTGGCGGTGTGCTGCGTGGGCTTGGTCTTGAGCTCGCCGGCGGCGGCGATCCAGGGCACGTAGCTCAGGTGCACGAAGGCCGAATTGTTCGGGCCGTTGCGCAGGCTCATCTGGCGCACGGCCTCCAGGAAGGGCAGCGACTCGATGTCGCCCACGGTGCCGCCGATTTCGACGATGGCCACGTCCACCTCGTGTGAGGTGCCGATGCCGGCGCCGCGCTTGATGTATTCCTGGATCTCGTTGGTGATGTGCGGAATCACCTGGACGGTCTTGCCGAGGTAGTCGCCGCGGCGTTCCTTCTCGAGCACGGTCTTGTAGATCTGACCGGTCGTGAAGTTGTTGGCCTTGCGCATGCGCGTGTTGATGAAGCGCTCGTAGTGGCCGAGGTCGAGGTCGGTCTCGGCGCCGTCATCGGTGACGAACACCTCGCCATGCTGGAAGGGCGACATCGTGCCGGGGTCGACATTGATGTACGGATCGAGCTTGATGAGGGTGACTTGGAGGCCGCGCGATTCGAGGATCGCGGCGAGCGAGGCGGAGGCGATTCCCTTGCCAAGGGAAGAGACGACACCACCGGTGACGAAGACAAATTTGGTCATGCCAGTTCCGGACGCTGTGAATCCGGGCAGTGGGAAATTGCGATTATAGATGTGGCCTTGGCGACACTTCGACCCAAGGGCTTGTTGGCCGAGGCTCGATGGCCTATGAGCAACAATACGGGCCATGCAAGATCTCGCCGGAAAACACATTGTCCTGGGCCTCACGGGGGGCATCGCCTGCTACAAGTCGGCCGAGCTGTGCCGGCTGTTCGTGAAGGCAGGCGCCACCGTTCAGGTGGTCATGACCGAGGCGGCGGAGCAGTTCATCACCCCCGTGACCATGCAGGCGCTCTCGGGGCGCACCGTGTACACCTCGCAGTGGGACACGCGCGAGCCCAACAACATGCCGCACATCAACCTGAGCCGCGAGGCCGATGCGATCGTGCTGGCGCCCTGCAGCGCCGATTTCATCGCGCGCCTGGTGCAGGGCCGCTCCGACGACCTGCTGAGCCTGATGTGCCTGGCCCGCCCCATGGAGCGCATTCCGCTGCTCATCGCGCCGGCCATGAACCGCGAGATGTGGGCGCACCCCGCCACCCAGCGCAACCTGATGCAGGTGGCCGCCGACGGCGCCACCGTGCTGGGCGTGGGCAGCGGCTGGCAGGCCTGCGGCGAGACCGGCGACGGCCGCATGCTCGAGCCGGCGCAGCTGCTGGAGGACATCACCGCCTTCTTCAGCCCCAAGCTGCTGGCGGGGCAGAAGGTGCTGGTCACCGCGGGCCCGACCTTCGAGGCGCTCGACCCGATTCGCGGCATCACCAACCATTCGTCCGGCAAGATGGGTTTCGCCATTGCCCGCGCGGCGCGCGAGGCGGGTGCCGAGGTCACGCTGGTGGCCGGCCCGGTGCACCTGCCGACCCCGCGCGGCGTCACCCGCGTGGACGTGCTGTCGGCGCAGGAGATGCTCGATGCGACCACCCGAGCCGCGCAGTTTGCTAGCATTTTTGTAGCCACCGCCGCCGTGGCCGACTGGCGCCCAGCGACGCACAGCGACCAGAAGATCAAGAAAGACGGCAGTGGCAAGACGCCGGTGCTCGAGTTCGTCGAGAACGCCGACATCCTGCTCACCGTGGCCAAGAGCGAGCGGGCCCAGTCGAAAAAGCTCTTCTGCGTGGGTTTTGCCGCCGAGAGCGAGAACCTCGCCGAACACGCCAAGGCCAAGCGCGAGCGCAAGGGCATTCCGCTGCTGGTCGGCAACATCGGCCCGCTGACTTTCGGGCAGGACGACAACGCGTTGCTGCTGGTGGACGCCAACGGCGTGCGCGAGCTGCCCCGTGCGCCCAAGCTCACGCTGGCGCGCGAACTGATGACCGAAATTGCCGCACGTCTTTCCGACTGGAGGGTCTGATGAACCTGAATCCGCAATGGAACACCCCGCCCAACGGCGACTTCGCCCGCTATGTCGAGCGGCTGTCGGCGCAGGCCCTGCTCCCCAAGCGCGCGGCCAAGGAGGGCGAGCCCGGGCTCGACGTCGGCATCACGACCTTGCCCAACCAACCCTCCGGCCCCGTCACGGCCGCCATGCAGCAGCGCAACGAGGCATCGACCGGCGAAGTGACCAAGACGCCCTCGGGCTCGTTCGACCCCGCGACGCTCAAGGTGCTGGGCGTGGTCGGCGCGCTGGTCTTCCTGGTGCTGTGGGCCGCCGGCGTGCCGTTCGGCGCGCTGGTCGTCCTGCTGGGCGCGGCGGTCTGGTTCGGGCGCAAGTTGAAGGGCTTCAAGCTCACCCCGGGCGTTGCCAAGTGGCAGCAGGTGCTCGAGGACGCGGCCCGCAAGCAAAGAGAACAGCAACACAAACAAGGCAGCAAGTAAGTGAAAGTCGACGTCCGTATCCTCGATCCGCGCATGGTGGATCAATTGCCCGCGTATGCCACCCCCGGAAGCGCCGGCCTCGACCTGCGGGCCTGCCTCGACGCACCCATCACGCTGGCGCCCAACGGCTGGCAGCTGGTGGGCACCGGCATTTCGATCCACCTGGCCGACCCGGCCTACGCCGCGCTGATCCTTCCGCGCTCGGGCCTGGGCCACAAGCATGGCATCGTGCTGGGCAATCTGGTGGGCCTGATCGACAGCGATTACCAAGGCGAGCTGAAGATCAGCGCCTGGAACCGCAGCGACACCCCCTTCGTGCTCGAGCCCATGGAGCGGCTGGCGCAACTGGTGATCGTGCCGGTGGAGCAGGCGCAGTTTCGGGTGGTCACAGAATTTGCGCCCACGCAACGCGGCGAGGGCGGCTACGGCTCCACGGGCAAGCACTGAGCCCTTAGCTCTCAGCCCCTTCGGCACTGGCGGGCGCCCCGATTCTTAAGGGCACCTGAGTTTCCGAGCGGTAAAGACGGCGCGGGAACGGAACTGCCGGCGCCTCGTTCGCCTCGAAGGTTTCAGTGTGTGTTTTGCGTCATCGCGGCAGGGGCTGCGGCGTTAGTCACACGCAGGCGCACCCTTTGTGCGCCGTTCTATCCGAGGAGCCTCTCAACATGAAGATTTCAATGCGCTTCGTTTCCGTCACCGCTTCCGTACTGGCCGTGGCCACGCTCACGGCCTGCGTGGCGCCTGCGCCGGTCTACCAGACCTCGCGCTACCCGTACCAGGCGCCGCCGCGCGCCATCCAGTACCAGGAAGCTTCTTACGTCGAGTACGGCCATGTCGCCAACATCGAGGTGCTGCGCAGCGAAACCGCCGGCACCGGCACTTCCGGCGGCGGCGCTGTCGCCGGCGGTGTCATCGGTGGGGTGGTGGGCAACCAGTTCGGCCGTGGCAACGGCCGCGCCGCAGCCACCGCGCTGGGCATCGTGGGCGGTGCCCTGCTGGGCAACACCATCGAGGCACAGCAGAACGGTCCGCGTGCCTATGAAACCTATCGCGTGTCTGTGCAGACCGACCGCGGCGGCTACCGCGCGTTCGACGTGCAGAGTCCCGGCGACCTGCGCATCGGCGACCGTGTGCGCATCGACAACGGCCAGATCTCGCGCATGTAGCCGCGCCGTCCTTCTGGACGAAAAAAGCCGGGCGCTGCCCGGCTTTTTCATTTGTAAACCACCTTCTCAGTGCAGCGTCTGGTTGCCCGGCGCCATCGGTGCCACCTTGAAGAAGCCCGTGCCGGCCGAGCCGCGACCGATTTCTTCTTCGGTGGCTTCACGCACCGAACGCACCACGATGTCGAGCCGGATCGCGATGCCCGCCAGCGGATGGTTGCCGTCGAGCACCAGGTGGTCGGGGTAGATTTCGGCCACGGTATAGATCGTGTCCTTGGGAATGGTGTCGCTCACGCCCTTGGGCAGGGCAGAACCGTCGAAGGTCATGCCTTCTTCCGTATCGGCGGGGAAGAGCGAACGGGGTTCGAGAAACAGCAACTGGTCGTTGAAGTCGCCGAAGCCCTGCTCGGGTTCGACCTGCAACTGCACCCGGGCGCCGGGCTCGTGGCCTTGCAGGGCCGCGTCGATCACGTCGAAGAGGTCGTCGCCACCCACCAGGAATTCGACCGGTTCATCGAGCACGTCCAGCACGTCGCCGAGCGTGTCTTTCATCGTCCAGGTCAAGCCGACCACGCATTGTTCAGAGATTTCCATTGCAGAATTCTCCCATGGAGATTACACAACCGCTGCCGTTGCTCGGCGGCCTGAGTGCCGCGCAGTTCATGCGGCGGTATTGGCAGAAAAAGCCCTTGCTCGTTCGCCAGGCGATACCCGCCATGGTGCCACCGATCGAGCGCAATGCGCTGTTTGCGTTGGCGGAGCGCGAAGGCGTGGAGTCGCGCCTCATCCGGCATGGCAAGTCCGGCTGGTCGCTCAAGCACGGGCCGCTGGCCCGTCGCGCCTTGCCGCCGCTGAAGCAACCCGCATGGACGCTGCTGGTGCAGGGCGTCGACTTGCACCACGAGGGCGTGCACGAACTGTTGCGGCAGTTTCGATTCCTGCCCGACGCGCGGCTGGACGACCTGATGATCAGCTACGCGAGCGACACCGGCGGCGTCGGCGCGCATTTCGACAGCTACGACGTGTTCCTGCTGCAGGCGCAGGGACGCCGCAAATGGTCCACTGGCAAGCAGGGCGACCTGAGCCTGCAGCCCGGCGTGCCGCTCAAGATACTGCAGAACTTCGAGCCCGAGCAAACCTTCGTGCTCGAGCCCGGCGACATGCTCTACCTGCCGCCCAAGTACGCCCACGACGGCGTGGCTGTGGGCGACGACTGCATGACCTGCTCCATCGGCCTGCGTTCTTCCGCCGTGGGCGAGATGGGCGCCGACCTGCTGGCGCGCATGGCGCAGGCCTATTCCGAAGACCTCGAAGACGCCGGCCCGGCAGAAACGGCACGCTACCGCGACCCATCGCAACCCGCCGTGGCATCGCCGGGCCAGATGCCCGCCGCCTTGCAGGCCTTCGCGCGCAAGGCCGTCGAGGCCGCGCTGCGCGACCCCGATGCCATCGACCGCGCGCTCGGCGAATCGCTCACCGAGCCCAAGGCCAACGTGTGGTTCGACGAGGGCGGCGAGCTGCCCGACGCGGCGCAACGCGTGGCGCTCGACCGCCGCACGCGCATGCTCTACGACACGCGCCACATCTTCATCAACGGCGAGAGCTTTCGCGCGGGCGGTGCCGATGCCACGTTGATGCGCCGGCTGGCCGATCAGCGCGCGCTCGGGCCGCGCGAACTGGCCCGCGCCAGCGAAGGCGCGCTCGCGCTGCTCGACGAGTGGTGCGAGTCAGGTTGGCTTCATGCCGAATGAGCAACATCCGCCGGAGCAACACACGCTCCTGACCGAGGGCCGTTTCGACGGCCGCGCGGCCTTCGACACCATGCTGCGCGGCGCCCTGTCTTCCGCGGCGCAGCAAGGCTGGAAAGAAATCGTCTTCAGCGACCCCGATTTCGCGGACTGGCCGCTGGGTGAACGCGCGAGCATCGAGGCGCTGCAGGCATGGTCCGCGAGCGGCCGGCGCCTGGTGTTGCTGGCCCAGCGCTACGACGTGCTGGAGCGCGCGCATGCGCGCTTCGTGCCGTGGCGGCGCATGTGGGACCACATCATCGAATGCCGCGCAATCGGCAAGACCGGTGGCGCCGAAGTGCCCAGCGCCATCTGGACGCCCACGTGGTTCATGCACCGCATCGACCCGGAGCGCAGCCGAGGCGTGTGCGGCACCGATGCGGCATCGCGCCGTGCATTGCGCGAGACCATCGACGAGTGCTGGCGCCTCGCGCGACCGGCCTTTGCGGCATCGACGCTCGGCTTGTAAGCCAATGCCGCGAATCCGGGCGCGAGACATATTCGGGCAGGGATGCAGGTCTAGAATTTTTTCGTTCCAGACATTCTTTGCCAAAGGAGATTCCATGAAGAAGTCAACGTCCGTCCTGGTTGCCTCGCTGATTGCCGCTGCCGCACTCGTCGCTTGCGGAAAGAAGGAGGACGCCGCGCCGGCGGTTGTGACGCCGCCTCCTGCGCCTGTGACCGAACCCGCACCGGCGCCTGCCGCACCGGCCTCCACACCCTCTACAGATTCGGGCGCCGCCACGCCGGCCCCGGGTGCTTCGTCGGCACTCGACGCCGCCAACGCCGCGACCGAAGCCGCAAAGAAGAACGAAGCGCCCAAGCAGTAAGCGCTGCCCGGCACTCGCCAATAAAAAGCCGCCCGAGGGCGGCTTTTTAATTGGCGAAAAGTTCGGCTCACACGTCGAGCCAGGGCGAGCCCTCGGAGGCCGTCGCGGTGAGCATCTCGGCCTCGTCGCCGCCCAGCGCATCGGCCATCAAGCGGCGCACGATGTCGGGCCGGTTGTTCTGCTCGCTCAGGTGCGCCGCGACCACGTGGCGCAGGCCGTCGTGCAGCACGGCACGCGCGATGTCCGCCGCGGCCGTGTTCGACAGGTGCCCGTAGTTGCCGCCCACGCGGTGCTTCAGGAACGACGGGTAGGCCGAGTTGGCGAGCAGGTCTGCGTCGTGGTTGAACTCCAGCAGCAGGGCATGCACGCCGCTCAGCCGGGCCAGCACGTGCGCCGTGGCATGCCCCAGGTCGGTGAGCACGCCGAGCGTGCGGTTGCCGTCGGTGCAGAGCAGTTGCAGCGGTTCGCGCGCATCGTGCGGCACGGTGAAGGGCTGCACGCCGATGTCGCCGACCGAGAACGCCGCGTCGTCGCGCGCCAGGTTCAGGCGGCCTTCGAAATCGCGAGCGCCCGTGGCGAGCCACGTGCCTTCGCTCATCCAGACGGGAATGCGGTTGCGCCGCGACAGCGTGTGGGCACAGCCGATGTGGTCGCCATGCTCGTGGGTCACGAAGACCGCATCGATGTCGCCGGCGACGAGGCCCGCTTGTGCGAGCCGCAGGTCGAGCTGCTTGATGCCGAAGCCGCAGTCGACCAGGAGGCGGGAGGTGCGGCCGGCGCTGGTCGACTCGACCAGCGCGGCGTTGCCCGTGCTGCCGCTGCCGAGACTTCGGAAGCGGAGCATGCGGGTTACTTCAGGTCGTCGGCGATGACCTTGACGATGCGCTCTGCGTTGGCCGAGCTTTCGGGCGCGCCGGCTTCGTTGAGCACCGACACCGTGGTGGCTTCGCCCTGGCTCTTCACCGAGATGCGGAACTTGATCGGTGCCTCGTCCTTCTTCGAGCCGCTGAACAGCTTGCCGAAGAAGCCGGGTTCCTTCTTGTCCGGATCGGGCGTCACGTAGCGCACGTAGTACAGGCCGGCGCTGCGGTCGCGGTCTTCCACGGTGAAGCCGGTGCGGTCGAGCGCCAGGCCGACGCGGCGCCATGCGCGGTCGAAACCTTCGCTGATCTGCACGACCGGCTGGTTGCCGATCTTGGCGATGGTGGCGGTCTTGGTCGGTGCCGTGGTGGCGGCCAGGATCTTCGACTGCTCTTGCGAGACGCCGAGCTTGACCATCAGGCGGCGCAGGAATTCGGTCTCGAGTTCAGGATCGCTCGGGCGCGGCTGCCACACGGTCTGGTCCTGGCGCGAGTTGTTGTAGACCTCTTGCATGCCGCGGTGGCTGATGAAGATCTCGGTGCCGGTGGGCGTGCGTTCCAGGCGGGTGCGGAAGCGGTCGAGTTCGCCGGTCGAGTAGACCGAGTCGACCAGCTTGCCCAGCGTGCCGCGGATGATGTCCTGCGGCAGCTTGGCGCGGTTCTCGGCCCAGTCGGTTTCCATGATGCCCAGGTTGCGCTGGTCGGTGGTCAACAGGAAGCCGCTTTCCTGCCAGAAGTCTTTCACCGGGTCCCAGAGCTGGTCGGGCGTGCGGTTGACGACGATCCAGCGCTGCGTGCCCGCGCGCTCCATGCGCACGTCGCCCAGGGCGCTCACCGCGGTAGGCACGCCCGGTGCGTTGGCGATGCCGGCCTGGTAGGCATTGGCCGTCACGGCGCCGCCGGGCAGTGCGTAGCGGTTGTCGCGCGAGAGCTGGGACAGGTCGGGTGGGACTTCGAGCGTTGGGGCCTTGCCTGCGCTCTTGTAGTCGATCTTGTCGCTCTCGAGAACGGAGCAGGCGGCGAGGCTGGCAACGAGGGCCAGCAGTGCAAGTCGCGAAAGGTTCTTCAACGTCTTCTTCCTTGTTGGAATGGTTCGGTCTGTCGTCTGTCTATGGGCCGCAGTGCCCGCCATCTCTGAGCACGCTTCCGGCAAAAGGTTGCTTAACCTTGTTGCGGCCAGGGAAAAGGCTGTTCCGGAAGGTGCGCGGCAGGAGCGTTCAGCGCGCTCAGCCCTTGAGCAGGCCGGTGGCGCGCAGGGCGCCCTCGACTGCCGGACGGCTGGCTTCGCCGAGCTCGGTGAGCGGCAGGCGCAGGGCGCCACCGCACAGGCCGAGCCGGGCCATGGCCCACTTCAGCGGAATCGGGTTGGGTTCGACGAACAGGTTGCGGTGCAGCGGCATGAGCTCAAACTGGATTTCCATCGCCCGCTTGACGTCGCCCGCCAGCGCGGCCACGCACAGTTCGTGCATCTTGCGCGGCGCGATGTTGGCCGTGACGCTGATGTTGCCCTGGCCGCCGCAGAGCATGAGCGCGACCGCGGTCGGGTCGTCGCCGGAGTACACGGCGAAGTTCTTCGGCACGTCGCGAATGAGCCACTGGGCGCGTTCGATGTTGCCGGTGGCTTCCTTGATGCCGATGATGCCGGGCACCTGCGTGAGGCGCAGCACGGTGTCGTGCGCCATATCGGCCACGGTGCGGCCGGGCACGTTGTACAGCACGATGGGCAGGTCGCCCACGGCCTCGGCGATGGCCTTGAAATGCTGGTACTGGCCTTCTTGCGTCGGCTTGTTGTAGTAGGGCACGACCTGCAGCTGCGAATCGGCGCCCACGCCCTTGGCGAACTTGGCGAGCTCGATGGCTTCCTTGGTCGAATTGGCGCCGCAGCCGGCCATGACGGGCACGCGGCCCTTGGCTTGCTCGACGGATACGCGGATGATTTCGCAGTGCTCTTCGACATCGACCGTCGGCGATTCGCCGGTGGTCCCGACCACGCCGAGGCAGTCGGTGCCTTCTTCGATGTGCCAGTCGATGAGCCGCCGCAGGGCGGGGTAGTCGACACTGCCGTCGTCGTGCATCGGCGTGACGAGCGCGACGATGCTGCCTGTCAGTTGCTCCAAGGGGAATCTCTTTGTCGGTGGACGAAAGCGCCGATTCTACTTACTCCGGCGCCCCGGCAGGCAGTGGCCCCGGCCCCCTCAGTTTCCCTTAAGGAGGTGGCGCTCGGGCTCGCCGGCGGCGGGCGCGGCCGGGCGCACGGCCGCGATGCGCTGCACGAACCGCGCGGGCTCCTGCACGAAACCGTCTTCATAGGCCACCACGCGCAGGCCCGCGCAGGCCGCCAGCAACTCGCCCGGCTGAAGCAGGAAGTCGGCGCGAGACGGCTTGCCGACCGTCTCGTTGCCCGCGGCGAAAGTCTCGTAGAGCAGCACGCCGCCTGGGGCCACGGCCGCCACGATGTCGGCCATGCGCGCGCCAGAGGTAGTTGGTGATGACCACCGCGCCGAAAACCTGGCCGGCGAAGGGCCAGGGGCCCGCTTCGATGTCCGCCGCCACGGTGCGCCCGAAGGCGCCGGCCGCCGCGATGGCCTCCGGTGAGCGGTCCACGCCGGTCACCGCATGACCGCGCCCGGCGAACCATTGCATGTGCCGGCCGGCGCCGCAGGCCACGTCGAGCACGGTGGCGTTGGCGGCCAGCAGGTGGGACCAGCGCACGACCCAGTCCGAAGGCGGGGAAGCCGCGGCAGGGTGCGACATGCCGTGCACCGACGCTGCATCTTTCATGGACAGGTCTTCAGGGGCAAGAAGTTCAAAAGCACGACCAGATCTGGTCGACCAGCGTCACCAGGAAAGCCGGGTGCACGTACATGGCGAACACCCCGCCCAGCACCGCCAGCGCTGCGGCGAGCCAGCCGGCGTGGACGAGGTGTTGGCGCCGTTGCAGTGTCATGGCCTGGCTTTATACGCAAGTCAGCCCGCGGCGCCCAGCGGCTGGGGAGCGCGCGCAATGGCGTTTTCCTTCACCGGCAGGTTGATCAGCGCGGCGAACACGCCCAGCGCAATGGCGATGTACCAGACCACGTCGTAGCTGCCCGTGGTGTCGTACAGGTAGCCGCCCAGCCACACGCCCAGGAACGAGCCCACCTGGTGGCTGAGGAACACGAAGCCGCTCAGCATCGAAAGATGGGCCACGCCGAAGATGCCCGCCACGATGGCGTTGGTCGCGGGCACCGTCGACAGCCACAGGAAGCCCATGGCCGCCGAGAACACGTACACGCTGGCCGGCGAGATCGGCGCCATCAGGAACAGAGCGATCGACACCGCCCGCGCGAGGTAGATGGCCGCCAATATCTTGCGCTTGGCCAGCTTCTGCCCCAGCAGCCCCACCGTGTACGTGCCGAACACGTTGAACAGCCCGATCAGCGCCAGCGCGTAGCCCGCCACCTCGGCCGGCAGCGCGCGGTCGCGCAGGTAGGTCGGCATGTGGATGCCGATGAACGCCAGCTGGAAGCCGCACACGAAGTAGCCCGCCATCAGCAGCCCGAAGCTCGGGTAGCGAAAGGCCTCGCCCACGGCCTGCAGCACCGACTGCTCGCGGTGCCCGGCCAGCGCCGCCGTCTTCGGTTCGCGCAAGCCGAAGGCCAGCGGGACGATGACCAGCACCAGCACCGCCACCACCGCCAGCGCCGTCTGCCAGCCCAGGTGGCCGATGAGCTGCCCCTCGATGGGCGCCATCAGGAACTGCCCGAACGAGCCGGCCGCCGCCGCCACGCCCATGGCCCAGGAGCGCCGCTCGGCCGGAATCTGCCGCCCAATCACGCCGTAGATCACCGCGTAGGTCGAGCCCGCCTGCGCCGCGCCGATGAGCACGCCCGCGCTCAGCGTGAACAGCAGCGGCGTCGGCGAATGCGCCATGCCGAACAGGCCCAGCGCATAGAGCACCGCGCCGCCGATCAGCACCCGGAACGCGCCGAAGCGGTCGGCCAGCATGCCCGCGAACACGCCGAAGATGCCCCACGACAGGTTCTGGATGGCCAGCGCGAACGAGAAGGTCTGGCGGTTCCAGTCCTGGGCCTGCGTGATGGGCTGCAGCCACAGCCCGAAGCCGTGGCGGATGCCCATGGAGAGCGTGACGATCATCGCCCCGCAGAACAGGACTTGCTTGACCGAGAGAGTGGGGGCGGGGGCTTGCATGGCGTCGAATGTAGCGACTTGCATGCTGCGGCAGCCCCGCTGGCGGCCAAAGCCATTGATGATTTGTAGACGGCGTTTCAATGCGCTTTGCGCATCAAAAGCCGCCGCCTTCGCTCAGGCTTCATTGCGCTGTCGCGCCCGCGACAGCACGCGCCCGCGGAAAGCCGTGCGCGCAGGCCCGCCACGCCAGCCACAGCGCCGGCACCAGCAGCACGACCAGCGACCACGGCAACACCCCCGCGCCCCGGCTTTGCAGCAGCACGCCGCCGATCAGGCCGCCACCCGCGATGGCGATGTTCCACGCCGTGACCACCATCGACTGCGCCACGTCCGCCGCATCGCCCGCGGCCTGCGCCGACGCGGTCTGGAAGAGCGTGGCAGCGCCGCCGAAGGACACGCCCCACACGCCCACCGCGACGAACACCACCGCCGGCGACCCGGTCGCTGCACCGAGCAGCAGCGCCGCCAGCCCGAAGCCCGCCGTGCCGGCCAGCACCAGCTCGCGCAGCCAGCGGTCGATGAGCACGCCCGTTACCCAGATGCCGAGGATCGATGCCGCGCCGAACACCAGCAGCACCAGGTCCACCCGCTCGCCCAGGCCGGCGTGCGCGAGGAAGGGCGCGATGTACGTGTAGAGGATGTTGTGCGCCAGCACAAAGGCCAGCATCACCGCCAGCACCGGCCGCACGCCCGGCAACAGGAACACGCGCCGCACGCTCTGCTGGCGGCCGGCGGCCTGCCCGGGAAAGTCCGGCACCTGCCAGCGCACCCAGCCCAGCAGCAGCACCGAGAGCGCCGACATGATCAGGAACGCCGGCCGCCAGCCCACGCCGTTGCCCAGCAGCGTGCCGGCCGGAATGCCCAGCGACAGCGCCAGCGGCGCGCCCAGCATGGCCACCGCGATGGCCCGGCCCTGCAGCGAAGGCGCGACCATGCGCGCCGCCTGCCCAGCCAGCAGCGCCCACAGAAGGCCCGCGAACACGCCGGCGAAGAAGCGCGCGACCAGCGTCAGCGCGTAGCCGTGCGACAGCGCGGTCACGGTGTTGACGATCGCGAAGCCGCCGATGGCCAGCAGCAGCAAGGGCCGTCGGCGCCAGCTGCGGGTGAGGGCGACGAGCGGAATCGCCGCCACCAGCGAGCCAATGGCGTAGACCGTGACGAGCTGGCCGACCAGCGCGGGCGCGATGCCCAGGCTCGCGCCGATCTGCGGCAGCAGGCCGGCGGGCATGGCCTCGGTAAGCACGGTGATGAAGCCGGCGGCCGCAAGGGCGAGCAGGCCCAGCAGGGGCAGCCTTGGCGGTGCGGAGAGCGACGCGGAGCGTGGCGAGGAAGAAGGGTTGGCGTTCGTGAATGACATGCCACCGACGATAGGAACAAGCCGACTCCGGAAAAAGGGGGCTACAGTTCCGCTCAATACGGACAAGCCAGTCCGCAATGGAGCATTCGCATGGACAGCCTCGGCGGTTTCACCGTCTTCATCCAGGTCGCCGAAACGCGCAGTTTCGTCACCGCCGGCCGCGCGCTGGGCGTCTCTGCATCCGCCGTGGGCAAGCGCGTGGCGCGGCTCGAAGAGCGTTTGGGCGTGCGGCTGTTCCACCGCAGCACGCGCAGCATCACGCTCACCGCCGAGGGCACGCTGTTCCTGGCGCGCAGCCGCCGGGTGCTGGCCGAGATCGAGGCGGCCGAGCAGGAGCTGTCGCACTCGGCCGGCGCGCCGCGCGGCAAGCTGCGCGTGAGCCTGCCGCTGGTCAGCTCGCTGGTGCTGCCGGTGCTGGCCGACTTCATGCGCGAGCACCCGGCCATCGAGCTCGACCTCGACTTCAGCGACCGGCTGGTCGACGTCATCGAGGAAGGCTTCGACGCCGTGGTGCGCACCGGCGAGCTGGCCGATTCACGGCTGTCGGCCCGCCGGCTGGGCGCGTTCTCGCAGCTGCTGGTGGCCTCGCCCGAGTACCTGGAACGCCACGGCACTCCCGCGTCGCTGGCCGACCTGGCCGGGCACGCCTGCCTGCACTACCGCTATCCCGCGACAGGCAAGGTCGAGGTCTGGCCGCTGCTGCCCATGCCTGACGGCAGCGAATGCCGACCGCCGGTGTCCATGGTCTGCAACAACATGGAAACCCGGCTGTGCTTCGCGCAGCGGGGCCGCGGCATCGCCTGCCTGCCGGACTTCAGCGTGCGCGAGGCGCTGGCCGCGGGCCGGCTGCGCAGCGTGCTGGCCGGGCATGTGCGCCCGCACAGCATCGGGCTGGGCGTGCTGTGGCCCTCGGGTCGGCATCCGTCGCCCAAGCTGCGGGCGTTCATCGATTTCCTGGGCGCGCACCTGGCCATGCCGTGAGGCGCGCCGGAGTGCGATGAAGCAGGGGGCGGACGTTCCTCGGACTTTCCTGTATGGGTATCCAGTCATTTCCCGGCCACTGACTACAATCCGCCCCCATGGCGACTCCCCCCAAGACTCCCCCCAGTTCCTCTTCCGCGTCCTCCGGCTACTCGGAGGGCTCGATCCGCGTGCTCAAGGGCCTCGAGCCCGTCAAGCAGCGCCCGGGCATGTACACCCGCACCGACAACCCGCTGCACATCATTCAGGAAGTGCTCGACAACGCCGCCGACGAGGCGCTCGCGGGCTACGGCAAGAAGATCAAGGTCACGCTGCACGCCGACGGCTCGGTCAGCGTCGAAGACGACGGCCGCGGCATTCCCTTCGGCATGCACCCCGAAGAAAACGCCCCCGTGGTCGAGCTCGTGTTCACCCGGCTGCATGCCGGCGGCAAGTTCGACAAGGGCTCCGGCGGCGCCTACAGCTTCTCGGGCGGCCTGCACGGCGTGGGCGTGTCGGTGACCAATGCGCTGTCGAAGCGGCTCGAGGTCACCTCGCACCGCGAAGGCTCCATCGCGCGGCTGGCCTTCGGCGCCGGCGACGTGATCGAGGCGCTCGAGGTGCGCAAGCTCGAGGCCGGCGAACGCAAGCAGGGCACCACCGTGCGCGCCTGGCCCGACGCCAAGTACTTCGAGACCGCCGTGCTGCCCATGGGCGAGCTCACGCACCTGCTGCGCAGCAAGGCCGTGCTGATGCCCGGCGTGAGCGTCACGCTCGTCAACGAGAAGACCAAGGAAAGCCAGCAGTGGCTCTACAAGGGCGGCCTGAGCG
Organism: Variovorax sp. RCC_210; assembly: GCF_041355175.1. Classification (NCBI taxonomy): domain Bacteria; kingdom Pseudomonadati; phylum Pseudomonadota; class Betaproteobacteria; order Burkholderiales; family Comamonadaceae; genus Variovorax; species Variovorax sp. RCC_210. The sequence continues at coordinate 475,801 of NZ_JBFUPJ010000001.1, forward strand.
ACTACCTGATGCAGACGCTCAACGGCGACCCGGTCATTCCGCTGTTCGAAGGCGGCGGCCACGCCGACAAGAACGCCGACAACTTCGCCGAAGGCGAGGGCGCCGACTGGTGCGTGGCCTTCACCGAAGACGGCCAGCCGGTGCGCGAGAGCTACGTCAACCTGATTCCCACCAGCGCCGGCGGCACGCACGAAAGCGGCCTGCGCGACGGCCTGTTCACCGCGGTGAAGGGCTTCATCGAGCTGCACTCGCTGCTGCCCAAGGGCGTGAAGCTGCTGCCCGAAGACGTGTTCGCGCGCGCCAGCTATGTGCTGAGCGCCAAGGTGCTCGACCCGCAGTTCCAGGGCCAGATCAAGGAGCGGCTGAACTCGCGCGACGCCGTGCGCCTGGTGTCCAGCTTCGTGCGCCCCGCGCTCGAACTGTGGCTCAACCAGCACGTCGACTACGGCAAGAAGCTGGCCGAACTCGCCATCAAGGCCGCGCAGACGCGCCAGCGCGCCGGCCAGAAGGTCGAGAAGCGCAAGGGCTCCGGCGTGGCCGTGCTGCCCGGCAAGCTGACCGACTGCGAAAGCAAGGACATCGGCCACAACGAAGTGTTCCTGGTGGAAGGCGACTCCGCCGGTGGCAGCGCCAAGATGGGCCGCGACAAGGAAAGCCAGGCCATCCTGCCGCTGCGCGGCAAGGTGCTCAACACCTGGGAAGTGGAGCGCGACCGGCTGTTCGCCAACACCGAAATCCACGACATCTCGGTGGCCGTGGGCGTCGACCCGCACGGCCCCGACGACACGCCCGACCTGAGCGGCCTGCGCTACGGAAAGATCTGCATCCTGAGCGATGCCGACGTGGACGGCTCGCACATCCAGGTGCTGCTGCTCACCTTGTTCTTCCGGCACTTTCCGAAACTCATCGAAACCGGCCACGTGTATGTCGCGAAGCCGCCGCTGTTCCGGGTCGATGCGCCCGCGCGCGGCAAGAAGCCGGCTTCCAAGGTCTACGCGCTCGACGAGGGCGAGCTCACCGCCACGCTCGACAAATTGCGCAAGGACGGCGTGCGCGAAGGCGCCTGGAGCATCAGCCGCTTCAAGGGCCTGGGTGAAATGAGCGCGGAACAATTGTGGGAAACCACGCTCAATCCGGACACCCGGCGCCTGATGCAGGTCCAATTGGGCCGGTTCGACTTCACATCCACCCAGGGAGAAATCACCAAGCTCATGGGCAAGGGCGAAGCGGCGGCGCGGCGCGAACTCATGGAACTGCGCGCCGACGATGTCGACATCGATGTCTGAGCCCTCCACCACGCATGTCAGCTTTCAAGCGTTCGTTGCTATTGGCCCCCGTGGCGCTTCTGCTGCTCGCGCAGCAGGGGCTGGCGCGCGCCGCTGACGTCTACGGCTACGTCGACAGCAAGGGCATCGCGCACTTCGCGGCCGAGAAGGTCGACGAGCGCTACGAGGTGTTCTTTCGCGGCGGCCAGAGCTTCGACACCGCGAAGGGGCTTTCTCCGCTCGGTAAGTTGGGCCGCAAGGCCGACGGCAAGGTGTCGCCCGCCTCGCAGACCCTGCTCGCCATGTTCGAGGCCTCGCCCAGCTACAAGGTCGCCAAGAGCGCGCTGCGCGACGCGTCGAACAAGCACGACATCGACTACGAGCTGCTGCAGGCGCTGATCGCCACCGAGTCGGGCTTCGACGCCCAGGCCGTGTCGCCCAAGGGCGCGATGGGGCTCATGCAGCTCATGCCCGCCACCGCGCAGCGCTACGGCGTGGCCGCGGACAAGCGCACCACCATCGAGAAGAAGCTGTTCGACCCGCGCATCAACATCGCCGCCGGCTCGCGCTACCTGCGCGACCTGATCGCGATGTTTCCCGGGCAGATCGAGCTGGCGCTGGCCGCCTACAACGCGGGCGAGGGCGCCGTGCAGCGGGCAGGCAACAAGATTCCGAACTACAAGGAAACGCAGAACTACGTGCAGACCGTGCTGCAGCTGTATGCGTACCTGAAGCCGGGCGTCAGCGGGCGCATCGGCGGCGGCACGGTGGGCGGCAAGTCGCCAGGGCGCATCCGCATGGAGATGGGCGGCGCCGTCGGCCGCGGCAACATGCCCGACCGGCCCTGGATGCCGCTGGCCCCGGCGCGGTCCACCAATTCCTCGACCTCGCCAGCCTCCCCAACTTCGCCAACTCTGCCCTCGGCCCCCGCCTTGCCCGCGGTGCCCGATGCCGCCAGCGTGCCGACCTCTCCCTTCATGCCCGAAGTGCCCGTCTCGTCCTCGACAGGCTCGCCTTCGGTGCCCATGACCGAATAAACAAGCAACCGAAATCTTCCGAGAACGACAGACGATGGATTCCCAACCTCCGCTCGACCTTGCAGGCCCCACCGACGGCGACACCACGCTGACCCTTGCCGACTACGCCCAGACCGCCTACCTCGAGTACGCGCTGAGCGTGGTCAAGGGGCGCGCGCTGCCCGACGTGTCCGACGGCCAGAAGCCGGTGCAGCGCCGCATCCTCTACTCGATGTCGCGCATGGGCCTGGGCTTTGGCGGCACCAACGGCACCGTGGGCGCCAAGCCCGTGAAGAGCGCGCGCGTGGTCGGCGACGTGCTCGGCCGCTTCCACCCGCACAGCGACCAGGCCGCCTACGACGCGCTGGTGCGCATGGCGCAAGACTTCTCGCAGCGCTATCCGCTGGTCGACGGCCAGGGCAACTTCGGCAGCCGCGACGGCGACGGCGCCGCGGCCATGCGCTACACCGAGGCGCGGCTGGCGCGCATCACCAGCCTGCTGCTCGACGAGATCGACGAAGGCACGGTCGACTTCATTCCCAACTACGACGGCAGCACCGAGGAGCCGCGCCTGCTGCCCGCGCGGCTGCCCTTCACGCTGCTCAACGGCGCCAGCGGCATCGCCGTGGGCCTGGCCACCGAAATTCCGAGCCACAACCTGCGCGAGATCGCCGACGCCTGCGTGGCGCTGATCAAGTCGAACGGCAAGCTCAGCGAAGAAGAGCTGCTGGCCATCGTGCCCGGCCCCGACTATCCGGGCGGCGCGCAGATCATCAGCAACGCCAGCGACATCGCGGACGCCTACCGCACCGGCCGCGGCTCGCTCAAGGTGCGCGCGCGCTGGAAGATCGAGGAGCTCGCGCGCGGCCAGTGGCAGCTGGTGGTCAACGAGCTGCCGCCGGGCGTCAGCACGCAGAAGGTGCTCGAGGAAATCGAGGAAATCACCAACCCCAAGGTCAAGACCGGCAAGAAGGCGCTCAGCGCCGACCAGACCCAGCTGAAGGCCGCGATGCTGTCGGTGCTCGACGTGGTGCGCGACGAGTCCAGCAAGGACGCCGCCGTGCGCCTGGTGTTCGAGCCCAAGACCTCGCGCATCAGCCAGGAAGAGTTCATCACCACGCTGCTGGCGCAGACCTCGCTGGAGACCTCGTCGTCGATCAACCTGACCATGGTCGGCATCGACGGCAAGCCCACGCAGAAGTCGCTGCGACAGATCCTGAACGAGTGGATCGCGTTCCGCGAAGTCACCGTCGAGAAGCGCTCGCGCCACCGCCTGAACAAGGTGCTGGAGCGCATCCACATCCTCGAGGGCCGGCAGCTGGTGCTGCTGAACATCGACGAGGTGATCGCGATCATTCGCGCGGCGGAAGACCCGAAGGCGGCGCTCATCGCGCGCTTCAACCTCAGCGAACGCCAGGCCGAGGACATCCTTGAAATCCGCCTGCGCCAATTGGCGCGGCTGGAGGCCATCAAGATCGAGCAGGAGCTCAAGGGCCTGCGCGAAGAACAGAAGAAGCTCGAGGACATCCTGGGCAGCCCGGCCGCGTTGCGCCGCCTGCTGGTGAAGGAAATCGAGACCGACGCCAAGAGCTTCGAAGACGCGCGCCGCACGCTCATCCAGGCCGAGAAGCGTGCCGTGGCCGAGGTGAAGGTGGTGGACGAGCCCGTCACCGTCATCGTGTCGCAAAAGGGCTGGGTTCGCGCGCAGAAGGGCTGGGCCAGCGAGAAGGCCAATGGCGCCAACGCAGCGAACGGTGCCAATGGCGAGAAAGCAGCTGCGCCCGAGTACAGCTTCAAGTCGGGCGATTCGCTCTACGGCGCCTTCGAATGCCGCAGCGTCGACACGCTGCTGGTCTTCGGCAGCGCCAAGGACAAGAGCGTGCGCGTGTACACCGTGCCCGTGTCCTCGCTGCCCGGCGCGCGCGGCGACGGCCAGCCCGTGACCACGCTCATCGAGCTGGACGCCGGCACGCACGTCACGCATTTCTTCGCCGGCCCCGTGGGCGCGAGCGTGCTGCTGGCCAACACCGGCGGCTACGGCTTCATCGCCACGGTCGAGAACATGATGTCGCGCCAGCGCGGCGGCAAGGCCTTCATCGACGTGGGCGAGGGCGAGCAGATCTGCCGGCCTTCGCTGGTGGGCGGTGCGAGCGGCGCCGAGCCCATGCCCGCGGCCACGCACGTGGCCTGCGCCTCGACGGGCGGTCGCATCCTGACCTTCGAGATCGCCGAGCTCAAGAGCCTGCCCAAGGGCGGGCGCGGCCTGACGCTGATCGACCTGGAACCCAAGGACACGCTCGCGGGCGCGGCGGCCTACACGCGCAGCGTGCGCATCGAGGGCATTGGCCGCGGTGCCAAGGAGCGCGAGGAAACGCTGGAAATCCGCACGCTGAACAACGCACGCGGCAGCCGCGCGCGCAAGGGCAAGGCCGCCGACCTGGGCTTCAAGCCGACCGGCGTGGTGCGGGTGCTGTGATGGGCGGCATCGACGTCAGCGTCATCGGCCTGTTCATCGCCGTGGTCACCGGCCTCGGCAGCTATGTGCTGGGCAAGCGCATGCGCGAGAAGCGGGCCGCGAAGAAGCGCGAGAAGGAGCGCATCGCCTCGCAGGCCAACGAGACGCGGCAGGTGCGCCGAGCCCGCGAGCGCAAGGAGCGCGGCGGGTAAGCACACCGGGCCAGGCGGCGTCGCGAAGTGGCGCCATTCGCCACGTCGCCACGCCGCCCGCCTGCCACCTCCCGCCTCCCGCCTACTTGCGGGACAGGCCCAGCGCGTCGAGGATCTCCTTTTCGCGCTTCATCGCATCCACCGCGAACGCGCGGTAGTCCTTCGCGCTCATGTAGGCCGGCTCCATCTCGTAACGGGCCAGCGTCTCCCTGAACTCCTTCGTTTCCATCGCCTGCTTGAACGCGTCGTGCAGCCGGGCGGCAATGGCGGGGTCGAGCCCCCTGGGGCCCACCAGCCCCCAGGGCGAGGTCTGCACGATGTTCGCGCCGCTCTCCTTCAGCGTGGGCACCTCGGGGTAGCGCGCCATGCGTTTGTCGCCCCACACGGCAATCAGCCGCAGCTTGCCGGCGTCCACATAGGGCACGAACGCCGATGTTTCCGCGGCCGAGTCGACCTGGCCGCCCACGATGGCCTGCAGCGATTCGGCGCTGCCTTTGTACGGAATGTGGTTGAGCTCGATCTTGTAGAGCCGCGAGAGCTGTTCCATCGTCAGGTGGTTGGTGGTGGCGATGCCGGGCGTGCTGTAGGTCAGCTTGCCGGGGTTGGCCCTGGCCTGCGCCACGTAGTCCTTCAAGGTCCTGATGGGCGAGCTCGCCGGCACGACGATGCCGAAGGCGTAGCCGGTCAGCCCGATCACGTAGCTCAGGTCTTTCGCAGGGTCCCACTTGATGTCGTTGGTGTAGGGCAGCCGGTACACGCCGGCCGAGGCGATGGCCAGCGTGTAGCCGTCCGGCGCGGCCGATTGCAGGCTTTGCGCCGGCATGGTGCCGCCCACGCCGGGCTTGTTCTCGATGACGATGGGTTGCTTGAGGATGGCGCCCGCCTTCTCGGCGAGCACGCGCATCGGCGCATCGGTGGAGCCGCCCGGCGCGAAGCCGATCATGATCCGGATGGGCCGCGAGGGATAGGCGCCCGGCTTCTCCTGTGCAAGCGCCTGCGAGGCGCAGACGGCGGCGAGGCCGCACAGCGTGAAGGCGAGGGCGCGACGGGTGTGAATGGCAAGGTGGTGCATGGGTGTTCCGAAGCTGGGCGTGGTCATGAAGCGGTGTGCAGCGGCGTTTGCGCGAGCGTTTTCAGCACGCCCTTGAGCACCTTGCCGTTGGGCGCGGAAGGCAGTGCCGCCATCGCGCGGATTTCGCCGGGCTGCTTGTAGGGCGACAGGTGCGCGCGCAGGTGGGCGCGCAGCAGTGCGTCGTCGATGGCGATGCCTTCCCGGGTCTCGATGAAGGCCACGATCTCCTCGTTGTGCCCGGCCTCGCGCCCGACGACCGCCGACTGCACCACGCCCGGGTACGCGTTCAGCACCTGCTCCACCTCGAGCGGATAGACGTTGAAGCCCGAGCGGATGATCAGCTCCTTGGTGCGCCCGGAGATGAACAGCGCGCCGTCCGCATCGATGCGCGCAAGGTCGCCGGTGTTGAACCAGCCCGCCGCGTCGATCACCGCCGCGGTGAGTTCGGGGCTGCGGTAGTAGCCCTTCATCACGCCGGGCCCGCGCACCCACAGCTCGCCGACTTCGCCGGGGTCGGCACTGGCACTGGCACCGGTACCGGCACCCGCCACGCCGTCCCCCGCGTTCGCCACTCGCACTTGCGCCTGCACGCGCGGAATGAGCACGCCGACGGCGCAGTCGTCGCGCGGCGCGTCCAGCCGCGTCTGCGCGACGGTGGGGCCGGTTTCGGTCAGGCCATAGCCGTTGTGCAGCGGCAGCCCGAATGCCTGCTCGACCTCGGCCTTGAGGCGGGGCGTGAGCGGCGAGCCGGCCACGGTGATCAGGCGCAGGGCCGGCGCCTCGATGGCCACCCCGCCTCGGTCGCTCTTGCCGTTATTGCCGTCATGGCCATTCTTGCGCGCCCACTCCAGCAGGCGCGCGAACAGCGCCGGCACGCCGGTGAACACGGTCACCCCGTCGCGCTGCAGCGCCCTGGCCGCGTTCTCCGGCGCGAAGCGCGGCTCCAGCAGCAGCGCCGCGCCCGCGCACATCGCACCGAGGAACTGCGTCGACAGGCCCACCACATGCGCCATCGGCAGCACGCCGTAGACCACGTCGCGCGGCCCGAGCCGGCGCAGGTCGCGCGCGGCGGCGGCCACGAACATCAGGTTGGCGTGGGTCAGCATCACGCCCTTGGGCGCGCCCGTGGTGCCCGAGGTGTAGACCATGGCCGCCACCTGCGCTGCCGGGTCTGCCTCGCACGGCTCGGGTTGCGCGCTTTCCGAGAGCGGGCCGATGGCGACCTCGCCCAGTTCACCCACCTCGCCTGCCTGGCCTGCGTCGCCTGTCAAGTGCGAGGCCCCGTGCCGTTGCGCATGGCCGCGCGCCTCGGGCGAGACGTGGCACAGGTAAAGAACGCGCCGAGCCCCGGCGTGCGCGATGAACGTGTCGATCTCCCGCGCGGACAGGCGTGCATTCACCGCGACGGTCCATGCATCGAGCTTGCTCAGTGCCAGGAAGACGACGCACAGTGCCGCGCAGTTCTCCCCGACGATGAGCACGCGGTCGCCCGCGCGCACGCCCGCTTGCGCAAGCCGCCGCGCGGTGGCGTCCATCTGCGCGCCGAGTTCGCCATAGCTCAGCGACACGCTGGCGTCGCGCAGCGCCAGCGCGTCGGGCTGGGCGGCGATCCAGGGGGACAGAAGGTGGTGCACCCGAAGGGGCGGGGTGTGTGTCTCGGTCGTCATTGTTCGGTGGGTCCGGTGGTTCGAATGGCGGCGAGTCTATGAAGCAAGGGGTCTTCAGCGCCGGTTTTGAAAACTGCACTGCAGAACACAAAGCAGGGATTTCCCCAATGAAAACACCGGCGATAACGCCTCTCTCATTCGAGAGAAATCACAAACCGACATGCAGCTTGAAGTTCTGCAATGCAGTTTCCAGTTCGACCCGGCGTGCGCTGTTCGGCGGGGCGGCATCCCAGAATGAAGAGGCCACGCCAAGCCGCGTGCGCATTCACAGACCGACCGACGAAAGACACCGCATGAACGACAAGAAAGCCATCCTCGTGATCGGCGCCGGAGACGCCACCGGCGGCGCCATTGCCAGGCGATTCGCCCGCGAGGGCTACATCGCCTGCGTCACCCGGCGCAGCGCCGACAAGCTCCAGCCGCTGGTGCAGGAGATCGAGGCCGCGGGCGGCCAGGCGCACGGCTTCGGCAGCGACGCCCGCAAGGAGGAAGAGATGGTCTCGCTGGTGGAGAACATCGAGAAGAACATCGCGCCCATCGAGGTGGCGGTGTTCAACATCGGCGCCAACGTGCGCTTCGGCATCACCGAGACGACCGCGCGCGTGTACTTCAAGGTGTGGGAAATGGCCTGCTTCGGCGGCTTCCTCATGGGACGCGAGGTGGCAAAGCGCATGCTGGCACGCGGGCGCGGCACCATCATCTTCACCGGCGCCACCGCCAGCCTGCGCGGGCGCGACGGCTACGCCGCCTTCGCCGGCGCCAAGCACGCGCTGCGCGCGCTCGCGCAGAGCATGGCGCGCGAGCTGGGGCCCAAGGGCATCCACGTGGCGCACCCGGTGGTGGACGGCGCCATCGACACCGAGTTCATCCGCACCAACTTTCCCGAGCGCTATGCGCTGCTGGACCAGGGCGGCATCGTGTCGCCGGAGAGCATCGGCGAGGCCTACTGGCAAATCCACCGGCAGCCGCGCGATGCCTGGACGCACGAGATGGAGCTGCGCCCGTGGATGGAGGCATGGTGAGCATGGACAAGGCAGACACCGTGAAGCTCCGGTTTCTTTTCGACTTCGGCAGCCCCAACGCCTACCTGTGCCACAAGGTGCTGCCCGCGATGGCGGCGCGCACCGGCGTGGCGGCGGCGTACGTGCCGATCCTGCTGGGCGGGCTCTTCAAGCTCACCAACAACCGCTCGCCGGCCGAGGCCTTCGCCGACATTCCCAACAAGCGCGCCTACGACGCGCTGGAGTTCCGGCGCTTCCTCGAAAAGCACGGGCTCACGGCCTACCGCCGCAACGAATTCTTTCCCGTCAACACGCTGACCATCATGCGCGGTGCCGTCGCGGCGCAGGCGCTCGGCTGCTTCGCGCCGTACGTGGACACGGTCTTCTCGTGCATGTGGGAGCGCAGCCTGGACATGGCCGACGCGAACGTGGTCGCTGCCGCGCTGAACGACGCAGGCCTGCCCGCGGCCGAGCTCTTCGCGGCCATGGGCACCGCCGAGGTCAAGCAGGCGCTCATGGCCAACACGCAAGGCGCCTTCGAGCAGGGCGCCTTCGGTTCACCCACCTTCTTCGTGAACGACCAGATGTTCTTCGGCAAGGACCGGCTGCGCGAGGTCGAGGAAGAAATCGTTTCCCAACGCAACCGCTGACAGCCCCCGCACGCTTCACCATGAAAACCAGAATCACCCAACTCTTCGGCATCGCGCACCCCATCGTCCAGGGCGGCATGCATTTCGTCGGCTTCGCCGAGCTGGCCGCGGCGGTGTCCAACGCGGGCGGCCTGGGCGTCATCACCGGGCTCACGCAGAAGACGCCCGAACGCCTGGCCAGGGAAATCGCCCGCTGCAGGGACCTGACCGACAAGCCCTTCGGCGTGAACCTGACCTTTCTGCCGACCTTCGCGTCGCCGCCGTACCCCGAGTACATCGACGCCATCGTCGAAGGCGGCGTGCGCATCGTCGAGACGGCCGGGCGCAGCCCCGAGCCCTACATGCCGCAGCTGAAGAAAGCGGGCGTGAAGGTCATCCACAAGTGCACCTCGGTGCGGCATTCGCTCAAGGCGCAGGCCATCGGCTGCGACGCGGTGAGCGTCGACGGCTTCGAGTGCGGCGGCCACCCTGGCGAAGACGACGTGCCCAACTTCATCCTGCTGCCGCGCGCGGCCGAGGCGCTCGACATTCCGTTCGTCGCCTCCGGCGGCATGGCCGACGGCCGCAGCCTGGTGGCGGCGCTTGCGCTCGGTGCCGAGGGCATCAACATGGGCACGCGCTTCATCGCGACGCAGGAGGCGCCCGTGCATGCGAACGTCAAGGCCGCCATCGTCGCGGCCTCCGAGTTCGACACGCGGCTGGTGATGCGCCCGCTGCGCAACACCGAGCGCGTGCTGGACAACGCGGGCGTGCAGGCGCTGCTCGCCATCGAGCGCGAGAAGGGCGCGCACACGCAGATAGAAGACATCCGCGCGTTCGTGGGCAATGTGTACCCGAGGGTGATGGTCGACGGCGACATGGACGCCGGCGCCTGGAGCTGCGGCATGGTGGCCGGCCTGATCCACGACGTGCCGAGCGTGGCCGAACTGGTCGCGCGCATCATGCGCGAGGCCGAGGCGATCGTCTCGCAGCGGCTGGCGCGGCTGCTCTAGAGTCGGGCGCATGAAGCGCGCAGAAATCCACTCCAAGCGGGCGCTCGGCGAGTACGAAGACGCCGTGCCCAAGGTCAACGCCAAGGAAGACCGGCACTTCGTGACCGCCCTGGCGCGCGGCCTGCAGGTGCTGCAGTGCTTCGCCTCGGGCGAGGAGCGGCTGGGCAACCAGGAGCTGGCCGAGCGCTGCGGGCTGCCCAAGTCCACGGTCACGCGGCTGACCTACACGCTGACCAAGCTGGGCTTCCTGCACCACGTGGCGGAGTCGGGCCGCTACCGGCTCGGCATGGCCACGCTGACGCTGGGCGGCACCACGCTGTCGCGGCTCGATGCCAAGGAGGTGAGCCGTCCGCTCATGCAGCAGCTGGCCAACGACACCGGCTGCCTGATCGCGCTGGGCATGCGCGACGGCATGTCGATGCTCTACGTGGAAACCTGCCGCAGCGACTCGATCGTGACCATCCGGCTGAACATCGGCTCGCGCATTCCGCTGGCCACCACGGCCATGGGGCGGGCCTACCTGGCCGGTGCCAAGCCGGGCGCGCGCCGGGGGCTGGAGGAGCGCATTCGCACGCTCGACCTGGCGGGCTGGCCGCGCATCGAGCCGGGCATTCGACAGGCCGTGAGCGAGATCGACCAGTACGGCTGCTGCAGCTCGTTCGGCGACTGGCGCGGCGAGGTCAATGCCATTGCCTCGCCGCTGCGCGTGGGCAAGGGCATGCCGCTGATGGTGCTGAGCGCGGCGGGGCCGCGTTCGATGGCGCCGGAGGTCTTCTTGCAGGACATTCGCCCGAAGCTGCTCGACACGGTGCGTGCCATCGAGCTGCACTTCCGCAACCCGGCCTGAGGCCTGGCGCGCGCCTGCTCAGTGCAGGCCCACCCACCAGCGCGTGTTGGTGCGCGCCTGCCCCACCGTGACCACCTCGCCGATCACCGGCGTCGCCAGCTCGATCTTCTTCGCCTCGGTGAGGTTGGCGATGCGGTCCAGCGGGTCGTGCCAGGTGTGGAAGGCAAGGTCGAAGGTGCTGTTGTGCACCGAGAAGAACACCTTGCCGCGCAGGTCTTCGAAGGCCTGCACGCTCTGCTCGGGCGTCATGTGCACGGCGGGCCACATGGCGTCGTAGGCGCCGTTTTCCATCAGCGCGATGTCGAAGCCGCCGAAGCGATCGCCGATCTGCTTGAAGCCGGGGAAGTAGCCCGAATCCCCGCTGTAGAAAATGCGCTGGTCGCCGCTTTGTACCACCCACGAGGCCCACAGCGTGCGGTCGCGGTCGCCCAGCGTGCGGCCCGAGAAATGCTGCGCGGGCGTGGCGGTGAGCTTCACGCCGTCGTGTTCGGCGCCCTGCCACCAGTCGAGCTCGCTCACGCGCTCGGCCGGCACGCCCATCACCACCAGCCGCGAGCGCACGCCCAGCGGCACGAAGTAGTGCTGCACGCTCTTCGACAGGTACTCGATGGTGGCCAGGTCGAGGTGGTCGTAGTGGTCGTGCGAAAGAATCACGCCTTCGATGGGCGGCAGCTGCTCCAGCGCGATGGGCGGCTTGTGAAAGCGCTTGGGCCCGGCCCATTGCACGGGCGACACGCGCTCGCTGAACACGGGGTCGATGAGCCAGTACTTGCCGCGCAGCTTGAGCAGGTGCGACGAGTGGCCCAGGCGCACGACGTGGTTGGTGCCGGTGTCGAGCGCGTCGAGCGTGGCCTTGTCCAGCGGCTTCACGGGAATGGGGTCGACGGGCACGCTGTCGATCTTGCTGCCCACGATGAAGCGCGACCAGATGCGCCATGCGCTGGCCTGCGCGGGCAGGTCGGGGTTGGCCATGTTGTGGAAGCCGCCGTCCTTGAACTGGGGCGAGTTGTCGTAGCGCGCCTCGCCGCTGGCTGCGCTGCAGCCCGCCACGAAGGCGCAGCCGGCCGCGGCCAATGCGGTGCCGCGGCGCAGCAGTTGGGGCAGGTAGGAGCCTTGCGAGCCTGATTCATCAGCCATGGGAGCGCCTTCTTGATTGTGTTTGTCGGATGGCCGGAGATTAGCCATGGCAGGCGTTTCAATGGTTTCAGCGGCAGAAACATTCGCGGGGGAGGGCTTTTGTTCTGTTGTTTTTGTTCCTTGGCTTTTGGTGCGGCTGTCCGGGGTGCCCCCTGTTCAGCGCCTGCGAACTGGCCGCTACGATGGCGCCATGAAAACTGCCGTACTCGTCATCGATGTGCAACGCGGTCTCTGCGACGACCCGCCGCGCCCCCATGAAGCCGAAGCCGTGATGCAACGCATCAACGCGCTCACCGGGCGGGCCCGCGCAAGCGGCGTGCCGGTGGCCTTCATCCAGCATGAGAACGCGGTCGACCTGGAGTTCGACTCCGAGCGCTGGCAGCTCGCCAGCGCGCTGGACACCGATTCGCGCGACGCGAAGATCCGCAAGACCACGCCCGACGCCTTCCTGCGCACGCCGCTGGAAGCCTGGCTCGCGCAGCACGGCGTGAAGCGCGTGGTGGTCTGCGGCTATTCGTCGGAGTTCTGCGTGGACACCACCACGCGCCGCGCCGCCGCGCTGGGCTACGAGGTGGTGCTGGCGGCCGACGCGCACACCTCGCACGACAAGGCGCACGCCACGGGCGCGCAGATTCGCGCGCACCACAACGCCACGCTGTCGGACATCACCAGCTTCGGGGTGCCGATTCGCGCGGTGCCCGCCGCCGACATCGTGCTGAGCGACTGAGCTGCTTCAGCCGGCCAGTTCGCCGGCGTGCGCGCGCCAGAAGGCCGCGTCGCCGTACGCACCGGTGCCGGCCGCGGCGTTGTTCGCCATGTGCTGCGCGCGGCTGGTGCCCGGAATCACGCAGGTCACGCCCGGGTGGCTCAGCACGAACTTCAGCAGCACCTGCGCCCAGCTGGTGCAGCCGATGTCCGCGGCCCAGCCGGGCAGCGGCTTGTCGCGCAGCCGGCGCAGCAGGCCGCCACCGCCGAAGGGCAGGTTGACGATCACCGCCACGCCGCGCTCGGCCGCCAGCGGCAGCAGGCGCTTTTCGGCGTCGCGCGCGTCGGCCGAATAGTTGATCTGCAGAAAGTCGAGCTTCTCGGCGCGCAGCACCGCCTCGACCTCGGCATAAGCCGACGCCGTGTAGTGCGTGATGCCGATGTAGCGCACGCGGCCCTTGTCCTTCCAGCCGCGCAGCGTGGCGAGGTGGGTGCGCCAGTCGACCAGGTTGTGCACCTGCATCAGGTCGATGCGCGAGGTGCGCAGCCGCTGGAACGACTGCTTCATCTGCGCGATGCCGGCCTCGCGGCCCGAGGTCCAGACCTTGGTGGCGAGGAAGGCGCGCGCTGTGTGCCCCGAGGCCGCCAACAGCTCGCCCGTGGTCTCCTCGGAGCGGCCGTACATCGGCGAACTGTCGATGACCTTGCCGCCGGCCGCGAACAGCGTGTCGAGCACGCCGGGCAGGCGCTTGTAGTCGTCGGTGCCGGGGCGCTGGTCGAAGCCGATCCAGGTGCCGCAGCCGACGACGGGCAGGGCTTCTTGCGTGGCGGGGATGGGGCGGGTGTTCATCGGCATGGGCGGTGGCGGTGGCTGTGGCGGCTGCTGCTGCGCGAAGGACGGTAGCGCCGCGCCCGCCGGCACCGTCGCGAGGGTCGCGAGAAGCCGCAGGAACCGGGCGCGTGAAAGGCCGGAAGGCTTTGCGCTGAGCAGGCCGGGTGGTGTCATGGATGCGCGCCACCTTAGCACCGCGGCCGTGGAAAGCCGATGCGCCGGCGCATCGCCGCGCTCGGCCCAGGGCGATCAGTTGCCGCTGCCGGTGCTGCTGGTGCTGCTGGTGCTGACGGTGCCTCCGGCGCCCGCCGGCTTGTTCATGTACGCCAGCGTGCTGCCCACCAGCGCGCGCACGCCCACCTTCATCGCCGACTCGTCGATGACGAACTCCGACGAGTGGTTGGGAGCGCCGTGCCTGTCGCCGAAGGGCGAGGCGTTCAGGTGCCAGAACACCACCGGAATGTTCTTGCCGAAGGAGCCGAAGTCTTCCGAGCCCATGCTGGGTTGCGACTCGCGCGCCTTGCCCGCGCCGGCGGCGGTTTCCAGCGCCTGCGCCACCGCCTGCGTGGCGGCGGGGTCGCTCACCAGCACCTCGTAGCCGGTGTCGATGGTCACCTCGGCCGTGAGGCCGTGGCTCTCGGCGATCTTCTGCGCCTTCAGGCGGATGTTGTCGTGCGCCACCTTCTGGTTCTTCGCCGACAGCGAGCGCACGGTGCCGGCAATCTCGGCCGTGTCGGGCAGGATGTTCACGCGGTTGCCGCTCTGCAGCAGGCCCACGGTGACCACGGTGGGGCCGTCCAGCGGGTCGATCTGGTGGCTCACGATGTTCTGCAGCGCCAGCACGATCTCGGCCGCCGCAATGGTGGGTTCCTTCGCGGTCCAGGGCGAGGAGCCGTGCCCGCCCTTGCCCTTGAGCGAGATCTTGAACGCATCGCCGCTGGCCATGAAGCCGCCGCGGCGGTAGCTGATGGTGCCCGAGGGGCCGCGCGCGTTGATGTGCTGGCCCATCACCACGTCGACCTTCGGGTTGTCGAGCACGCCGGCCTTCACCATGGCGGGCGCGCCGCTGAGCACGGGGCCGGGGCCTTGCTCTTCGGCCGGCTGGAACAGGAACACGACCGTGCCGGGCAGCTCCGCGCGCATCTTCGAGAAGGCCTGCGCGGCGCCCAGCAGCATGGCCACGTGCGTGTCGTGGCCGCAGGCGTGCGACACCGGCACTTCGCCGTTGAGCCAGGGCGCCTTGTCGGTCGACTTGAAGGGCAGGTCGTTGCGCTCGAGCACGGGCAGGGCGTCCATGTCGGCGCGCAGCGCCACCACCGGGCCCGGCCTGCCGCCGCGCAGCACGGCCTTGATGCCGGTCTTGGCGATGCCGGGCTGCACCTCGATGCCGGGCATCTTCGCGAGCGCGGCGGCAATGTAGGCGGCGGTCTGCACCTCCTGGTAGGAGAGCTCGGGGTGCTGGTGGATGTGACGGCGCCATTCGACCACCTGCGCCTCGGAGGCGTCCGCAAGCGCCAGCGCGCGGGTGGCGAGGGCGTTGCCAGCGTCCGGCGCGGACTGCATGGACTGCATGGACTGCGCGGACTGAGCCATGGCGGCGCTGTTCAGGAAACTGCCGGACAGCATCAGCAGGGCGAGGCGGGAGCGGATGTTCATGGTGTTCTGCAAGGAAAGTGAAAGAACCGCCGCGGACCTTAGCGAAAGCGGGGGTGAAGGAAAAGATCCGGAAAACTCCAGGGCGATCAAAATTGCTGATCGCCCCTGTCCACTGTCCGCTCGCCTGCACGCCATGAACCTGAAGCACCTGAAGATCTTCGAAGCGGTCGCCGCGGCCGGCAGCATCCGTGCCGCCGCGCGCGGCTGCGAGCTGACGCAGCCCGCCATGACCTACGCCATTCGCGAACTGGAGCACAGCGTGGGCGCGCAGCTGCTGGTGCGCAGCGCCAAGGGCGTGGTGCTCACGCCCATCGGCGAGGCGCTGCTGCGGCGCGCGCGCCTGCTGGCCGACGAGGTGCGCCGCACCGAAGAAGAAATTGCCCAGCTGCGCGACGGGGCGGGCGGCTCGCTGCGCGTGGCCTTCAGCTCGTTCGCGGTCGAGCGGCTGCTGCCGAACGCGCTGCTCGACTTTCGCGCCCGCTGGCCGGGCGTGGCGCTCGAGCTGCAGGAGCTCAGCGGCACCGACGTGAACGGGCTGTGGAAGCGCAGCGAGTTCGACTTCGCCATCCTCGGCGAGCTGGAGCCCGTGGCCGACGACGGGCTGCAAAGGGAAATGCTGCTCGACTTTCCCCTGGCCGTGGTCGCCAAGGCCGGCCATCCGCTGGCGCGCGTGCGCACGATGGGCAAGCTGCACGAGGCGATGTGGGTGGTGCCCAGCTACGGCGCAGAGCTGTTGCGGCGCTGCTTCGCGCAGCTCGGCGAGGCGCCGCCGCGCGACATCGTGGTCTGCCATTCGTGGCAGCTGGGCATGACGCTGGTGAAGCGGGCGGGCGCGCTCACGCTGGCGTCGTCGTCGCTGTTCTCGCGGGCCGCCGCCTCCAGGGGCTTGGTGGCGCTGCGCCTGGCCGACAGGTTGCCGAACGTGCAGGTGTCGCTGCTGATGCGCGACCGCGCGGCGCTCACGCCCGCGGCGCAGGCCTTTGCCCAGGCGCTGCAGGCGGTGGCGCGCACGGTGCAGGCGGGGGTCTGAAGAGGTTGAAAGAGTGAGCTGTCGAAGAGGCCGATCAGCCCGTGCCGATCAGCGCAGGTACTTGCCGTCCGCCTTCAGCATCGACAGCTCGGAAAAAGTCAGCCCTCGATGCTCGCCGGGCCGGTAGGCCACGGCAATGCCGCCGAGGTCCAGCGTCTTGAACGACTCGAGGCCCTTCTGCAGCGAGTCCGGCGTCGGGTTCGCGCCCGCGCGCTTGAGCCCCTCGACCATCACCTTGGCCGTGACGTAGCCCTCGAGGCTGGCGTAGCTGAACTCGGTGGCGCCGATCTTCTTCATGGCCGCCTGGTACTCGGCAATGACCGGCATCGCGCTGTTCCACGGGTAGGGCACCACCTGCGAGATGACCACGCCGGCGGCGTCTTTCCTGATGTCCTGGAACAGCTTCTGCCCGTTCAGGAAGGAGAACGAATAGAAGGCCGTTTCGCCACCGGCCGCGCGGTAGGCGGTGATGAACTTGGCGGCCACATCGTTGGTGGCCGACAGCACCACCGCCTTGGGCTTGAGCTTGGCGAGCTCCTGCGCGCGTTCGGTGGCGTCGGAGCCGTCGTTCTTGATGGCCACGCTGCCGACCATCTTGTCGCCGCGCTCGGCAATGAACTTCTGCGTGCTTTCCATCGCCGAGCGCGCGCCGGGGTTGTCGTTGTGGGCGAAGGCGAT
This sequence comes from Variovorax sp. RCC_210, assembly GCF_041355175.1. Classification (NCBI taxonomy): domain Bacteria; kingdom Pseudomonadati; phylum Pseudomonadota; class Betaproteobacteria; order Burkholderiales; family Comamonadaceae; genus Variovorax; species Variovorax sp. RCC_210. Next base: position 493,016 of record NZ_JBFUPJ010000001.1, read on the forward strand.
GCGCGACAGGCCGATGGTGAACAGGTGGTTCACGATGCGGCTGTATTCCTCGTCGAAGCTGATGCGCACCGGAAAGCCGTACTCCGAGAACTTCACCACCGGGCCGGCGCCGGTGTACGGCCCGACCACCGGAATCTTCAGCTCGTTGGCCGTCTTCAGCGCGCCGACCGACGACGAGGTGCCGATGGGCATCAGGATGCCGACCGCGCCTTCGTTGACGAAAGTCTTGACGTTCTCCGCGCCCTTGGCGGGGTCGTAGGCGTCGTCGAGCTGGCGCAGCTCCACCGGCCGGCCGTTGATGCCGCCGGCCGCGTTCACCGCGGTGAACATGGCGCGGATGCCGACCAGCGGCTCGGTCGACAGCGAGGCCAGCGGACCGGTCTTCACGTAGGTCTGGCCGATGACCAGGGGCTTGGGCTGGGCCTGCGCGGAGGGCGCGAGGCCGAATGCCAGAACGGACGCGGCGGCGAGGGCGGTGAAAACGGCGGAGATGGAACGAATCATTTTGTGTAATTAAGTCACAAAGTGTTAACAAACTGATCTTATGCCGGCAGCCCTGTCCGGGCAAACCGATGTTGGGCGCGCGGGCCGCTGGCGCAACAGTCGCGCGGGCCGGGGCGTTGTGCTGAAATTCCGGCTCCTTCGCTTCTCGCAGTCACCATGGGAATGCCACTTTCGCTGCTTCGCATGCCGTCGCTGGACCTGGTGCGCGGCTTTGTCGCGGTCGGCCGGCGCATGAGCATCTCGCTCGCGGCGCAGGACCTGTGCCTCACGCAGTCGGCGGTCAGCAAGCAGGTGCACGCGCTGGAGGCGCAGCTTGGCGTGCAGCTGCTGGTGCGCGGCCACCGCGCGATTTCGTTCACGCCCGAGGGCGAGCGCCTCTTTCGCAGCGCGGACGGCGCGGTGCAGCAACTGCAGGAGGTGATGGGCGGCATTCGCCAGTCCGGCGAGCAGCGCCCCGTGACCGTGAGCGCGAGCATCGGCATGACGGGCCTGTGGCTGCTGCCGCGGTTGCGGCATGTGCAGGCGCTGCACCCGGGCGTGGACGTGCGCGTGTCGTCCAACAACCGGGTGGCCGACCTGCGCAACGAAGGCATAGACCTGGCCATTCGCTACACCACGCCCGCGCTCGCGCCGGCCGGGGCGGTGCGGCTGTTCGGCGAAACGGTGGCGCCGGTGGCGCATCCGTCGATGAGCTCGAAAGGGGCGCTGTCGTGGGGCTCGGCCGAGGCGCTGTCGACGCTGTGCCTGCTCGACTTCGAAGACGCGCAGCACCCCTGGCTGCAATGGCGCGACTGGCTCGCCTCCGTCGGCTGGGCCGACGCCAGGCCGCAGGCCGTGCTGCACTTCAACCAGTACGACCAGCTCATCCAGGCGGCGCTGGCGGGGCAGGGCGTGGCGCTGGGGCGGCTGGAGCTGATCCAGCCGCTGCTCGACGAGCGCCGGCTGGTGCGCGTGGACGCGCCGACGCCCGCGCTGGCGACGGACCATGCCTACTGGCTGATCCAGGCCGAGCCGTCGCCGCGCGAGGACGTGCGCCATGTGGCGGCCTGGTTGAAATCCGAAGCGAGATCTGAAGTTGAAGACAAATCCAAGGGGGAGTCTTCAGCCCCCTGAGCCGCCCGCCTTGCAGAACGCGATCGCCTCGTCGAGCCGGTCGTTGCCCCAGAACATTTCTTCGCCCACGAAGAAGGTGGGCGCGCCGAAGATGCCTTTTTCCGCGGCCGTCTCGGTCTGCCGCCGAAGCCGCAGCTTGTTGGCGTCCGACAGCGCCTCCTCGAGCACGCGGTGCGCCGGCAGGCCGAGTTCGGCGAGCAGGTCGCGCATGGCCTCGGGCGAATCGATGTCGCGGTCTTCGGCGAAGTTCATGCGCATGGTGCGGCGGCAGAACTCGCCCATCCACGGCTGGCTGGCGCCCACCAGCGCAATGCGCAGCGGCAGCACGGCGGCGCGCGGAAAGCTTGTCGGCTGCTGCCACGGCAGGCCGTATTTGCGGCACTGCCTGGCCATGTCCTTCCACGTGTAGTCGCCTTTTTCCTTCTGCAGCACGAAGGGTGACGAGGCCCACCCGAAAGACCGGAAGATCGGCCCCAGCAGAAAGGGCTGCCAGCGGATGCCGATGCCGTGCGCGGCGGCTTCGTCTTCGACGCGCATCACGCTCAGGTAGCTGTAGTTGCTGCCGAAGTCGAACCACAGGTCGAGCGTGGGCCTCGTGGTGACGCGGGGCGCGGTCATTCGAACACCACCAGGCAGCGGGCCTCGATGCTCTCGCGCAGCGGCGCGTCGGCGGGCGCGTCGGAGTGGTCGAAGGCGGCATGCGGCGTGTAGCGCGAGACGCCGCTCAGCTGCGAGTCGTACTGCTTGAACACCAGCGCCTCGTGCCGGTCCATCGCCGAGAAGTACGACCAGCGGTGCGACGGCGAATGCATGGCCAGGTAGATCTCGCCGGTGCGCCGCGGGTAGCGCACCTCGGCGACTACAAGGTCCCTGGCCATCACCGAGCGCGCATCGCACACGGCCAGCGGCGTGTCGAGCACCGGCCCCTTGATGGAGCGCCACACGTTCACGATGCAGTAGCGCCGCACGGCCTCGGCCTCCTGCTCGTTGCCCAGCACCAGCGCCAGCCGGCGGCGGCCCGAGGCTTCGGTGTAGTCGTTGTGGATGCGGCCGTTGGCGGCGGCCCGGCCGTCGCCCGCGCGGCGGCCGAAGCTCAGCGCGGCGCGGTCGGCCTCGCGCCGGCGCACCAGGTGGTCGAAGACGTGGGCGCGCGTGCCGCCGGTCACGGCCAGGGCCAGTTCGGCCACTTCGCGGTGGTACACGGCCGCGACCTCGGCGTCGTCCAGAAAGTCGTGCACGGCCGTGGGTGCGTCGCGCAGCACGAAGCCTTCGCGCTCGATGTCGCTGGGCGTGGCGGCGGTGCGCGCATCGGCGATGGGCACTTGGTGCAGGGCGTAGCTGCCGCTTTCCCAGGGGGTGCCGGGCGGGGGCTCGAAGGTGTAGCTGAACGGGCGCAGGGCGGAAGGCTCGAGGTAGTTCAGGCCTGCAAGCACGGTGGTGGTGGGTGGGGTGGTGGCGTGGGTCATGGGGTGGCTCCTTGGGTGAAGCCATTGGAGCGAAGGCGATGCCTGCGCTCAACCGACTTCTGGGCGTGCTCGCATGAGCCAAAGGAATGCGAAGACGGGGCTGACGAAGAAAAACAGCTTTCTTCTCGACGGCCCGGGAAATACTGTATAAAAATACAGTTAACAGTCTTTCACCATGGGCCTTCCTTTCCTCGACTCCTTCTCTGCCACCGCCGCGGGCCGCGGCGTCTGGCACGCCGACGAGCTCGGCCTGGCAGACGCGCAGGTGGTGGCCACCGGCCACGCCGCGCTCGACGCCGAGCTGCCGGGCGGCGGCTGGCCGGTGGGCGCCATGACGGAGCTGCTGCAGGCCGCGCCCGAGGCCCATGTCTGGCGGCTGCTGCTGCCCGCGCTGGCGCAGGCGGTGCAGGCGCGCGGCGGGCCGGTGGTGCTCATCGGCGCGCCCTACGAGCCCTGCGGCGCGTCGCTGGCGGCGCAGGGGCTGCCGGTGGAATCGCTGATGTGGGTCAAGAGCGATGCGCCGGCCGCGCGCCTGTGGGCCTGCGAGCAGGCGCTGCGCTGCGCCGACGTGGCCGCCGTCGTCGCCTGGCTGCCGCAGGCGCGGGTGGGGGAGCTGCGGCGGCTGCAGCTGGCGGCCGCGCAGCACGAGGTGATGCTGTTCGTGTGCCGGCCCGAATCGGTGGCGCTGTCGGCCTCGCCCGCGCGGCTGCGCATTCGCGCCGAGCGCTGCGCGGTGGATGCGTCGCAGATCGAGCTGCACATCCTCAAGCGCCGCGGGCCGCCGCTGTCCGCCCCGGTGATGCTGCCGGCGCGCAACGAGCGCATGGCCGCGTTGCTGGCGGCCGCCCGGCTGCGGCGCAAGCTGCGTTCGCAGCAGCAGGGCACGGTGGGCGTGGTGGGCACGGCGAACTCGGCGAACTCGATGAAGGGACATGCCACCCCAGCCTCGGCCACCGTGGTGCGCATCGACGCATGGAAGGGAGGCCAGGATGCACTGGATCGCCTTGCGGTGGTTGCCTGACGCCGCCCTCGATCATTCTGCGGATGGCGCGGATGCCCCCGCCTTGCCCCCGCCCGAGGCGCTGGGCTGGTGGGCGCTGCAGTACACGCCCCACGTCGCCTGGCAGGACGAGGCGCTGATGCTCGAGGTCTCGGCCTGCGAGCGCCTGTGGGGCGGGCGGTTGCAGCTGATGCGGCAGCTGCTCGCGGCCAACCCCGTGCCGGATGTTCCCGGCATGCGCATGCTGGGCGCGCAGGGCGCCACCAGCCTTGTCGCGCTGGCGCGGCTGCGCCTGTTCGTGCGCGGCGCGGCGCGCCCCAAGGACCTTCCGGCCGGCCTGCCGCTGGACACCTTGAGCGTCGCGCGCACCCACCTCGACCTGCTCGCGCGCCTGGGTTGCCGCACCTGGGGCGACGTGGCGGCGCTGCCGCGCGGCGGGCTCACGCGGCGCTTCGGCACCGAGCTGCGCGTGGCGCTCGACGCCGCCTGGGGCCTGCGCCCCGAAAGCCATGCCTGGCTCACGCTGCCCGACGTGTTCGAGCAGAAGCTGGAGCTGCCCGCGCTGGCCGAGACCGGGCCCGAGCTCATGTGGTCGGCCAACCGGCTGCTGTCGGCCCTGCAGATCTGGCTGCGCGCGCGGCAGCGCGGCGCGCGCGCGCTCGAGCTGCAATGGACGCTCGACCTGAAGCGCTTCAACGGCGTGAACCTGCCGCCGCACCAGCAGGTCACCGTGCGCACGGCCGAGCCCACGCAGGACATGGCGCACCTGCGCCGCCTGCTGTCCGAAAAGCTCGCGCTCGCCACGCTGGCCGCGCCCGCCAGCTGGCTGAAGCTGCGCACGCTAGAGACCGACCCGTGGGCCGGCGCCAGCACCAGCTTTCTGCCGGAAGACAACCGCAAGGGCGACAAGCTGCACGAGATGGTCGAGCGCCTCAGCGTGCGGCTCGGCGCCCGGCAGGTGCTGGTGCCGTGCGCCCTGGCCGATCACCGGCCCGAGCGCAAGCAGGCATGGCGGCCGGCGCTACAGACAGGGGTGCAGGCAGGGGTGCAGGCAGGGAATGAAAAGCACAACGGCAAGGCTCCCGACAAGGCCCGCAGGCAGGCGCAGGCCGCCGCCTCGCAACCCGACGCCCTCTACCCGCCGTGGTTGCTGCCCGAGCCGCTGCTGCTGGAGATGGACGGCGAGCGCCCCTGCTACCGCGGGCCGCTGAGCAGGCTGGTCGGCCCGCAGCGCGTGGAGGCCGGCTGGTGGGGCTGCAAGGAAAGCAAGGAAGGTAAGGAAGGCAAGGAGGGGATTGAAGAAGGCGGCAAGCCCGCCCTGCGCGACTACTACGTCGCCGAGAGCCCCGAGGCCGGGCTGGTGTGGATCTTTCGCGAGCGGCACTCCGCGCGCTTTTCCGCCGGCGAGGTGCGCTGGTACCTGCAGGGCTTCTATGCCTGAACTCAGCGACAAGCAGGAGCGCAAGCGCCAGCCGGCCAAGGTGCACGCGCTGCCGGTGCCCATGCGGGCGCGGCCGGCGGTGGAACTGCCGGGCTATGCGGAGCTGCACTGCCTGACGAACTTCAGCTTCCAGCGCGGCGCGTCCACGCCCGAAGAGATGGTGGAGCGCGCTTACCAGCTGCGCTACGACGCGCTGGCCATCACCGACGAATGCTCCGTGGCCGGCATCGTGCGCGCCTACGTGGCGCTGCGCGACCTGCCCGCCAAGCTGGAGGAGCACGAGCGCGAGAACCCCGACGAGCCGAAGATCCCGCGCAACCCCGGCTTTCGCCTGCTGTTCGGCAGCGAGTTTTGCTTCGAGCGCTTCAGGCTCGTGGTGATCGCGAACGACGCGCAGGGCTGGGGCAACCTGTGCGAGTTCATCACCGCCGCGCGCACCACCACCGAGCTGCCCAAGGGCGACTACCACGTGGACTGGGAAGTCCGCGATGGCGTCGGCGGGGTGGCCTCGCTGCAGCACTGCCAGGTGCTCTTCGTGCCGCATCGCGTGCCCGGTGAAACAGCGGACACGGCCACGCTGCACGAAGACCTGTCGATGGCCAAGGCGCTGTATGGCGACAACCTGTGGCTGGCGCTGGCGCTTTTCAACGAGATGGACGACGACCTGTGGTTCGTCACGCTGGTGCACGCGGGCGAGGCCGCCGGCGTGCCGCTGGTGGCCGCCGGCGACGTGCACATGCACTCGCGCGCGACCAAGCCGCTGCACGACGTGCTGACGGCCGTGCGAGAGGGAAAGACGGTGGCCGAGTGCGGCTTCGCGCTGCAGTCGAACGCCGAGCGCCACCTGCGCGCGCGGGTGCGGCTGGCCGAGCTGTACCTGCCCGGCATGCTGGCCAACACGCTGGTGGTGGCGCAGCGCTGCAGGTTCGATCCGCAGGAGATCCGCAAGAACTACGAGTACCCGCTCGAAAGCGTCGGCAACGGCGAGACGCCGGCGCAGACGCTGGTGCGCAAGACGTGGGAGGGCGCGCTCGACAAATATCCGCTCGAAAAATACGCCTCGGGCATTCCGGCCAGCGTCTGCAAGCAGGTCCATAAGGAGCTGTCGCTCATCATCGAGCTGCACTACGAGATGTTCTTTCTCACGGTGGAGAACATCGTGAGCTTTGCGCGCTCGAGGAAAATCCTTTGCCAGGGGCGCGGCTCGTCGGCAAACTCGGCGGTGTGCTTTTGCCTGGGCATCACCGCCATCAACCCCGACAAGGGCACGCTGCTGTTCGAGCGCTTCCTGAGCCGCGAACGCAACGAGCCGCCCGACATCGACGTCGACTTCGAGCACCAGCGGCGCGAAGAGGTCATCCAGTACATCTACGAGAGATACGGGCGCGAGCGCGCGGCCATTGCCGCGGTGGTCATCTGCTACCGCTCGCGCAGCGCATTGCGCGACGTGGGCAAGGCCATCGGCATCGACGAGCGGCTGATCGACGAATTCGCGAAGGACCACTACTGGTTCGACGACACCTTGCTCGGCGACCAGCTGAACGCGGCCTGCGAGCGCGCGGGCGTGAGAGAAGACGAGCTCAAGCTCGAACACTGGATGGAGATGACCAGGCGGCTCAAGGGCTTTCCGCGCCACCTGAGCCAGCACGTGGGCGGCTTCGTGCTCACCCACACCAGGCTCACGCGGCTGGTGCCCGTCGAAAAGGCCTCCATGAAAGACCGCTCCGTCATCCAGTGGGAAAAGGACGACCTCGAGGCCATGGGCATGCTCAAGGTCGACGTGCTTGCGCTGGGCATGCTCAGCGCCATTCGCCGCGGGCTCGACCACATGAACCGCTGGCGGGGCTCGACGGTGGAGATGCACCAAGTGCCCAGCGACGACCCGCGGGTGTTCGACATGATCTGCGACGCCGACACCGTCGGCGTGTTCCAGATCGAGAGCCGGGCGCAGATGTCGATGCTGCCGCGCCTGAAGCCGCGCTGCTACGAAGACCTGGTGATCGAGGTGGCGATCGTGCGGCCCGGCCCCATCCAGGGCGGCATGGTGCACCCTTACCTCAAGCAGCGCGAGCGGGTGCGCAAGGGCTTGCCGATCCACTACGAGAAAGAAGAGCTGCGCACCGCGCTGGAACGCACGCTGGGCATTCCGATCTTCCAGGAGCAGGTGATGCAGATCGCCATGATCGCGGCCAATTTCTCCGCGGACGAGGCCGACCAGTTGCGCCGGGCCATGGCGGCATGGAAGCGCAAGGGCGGGCTCGAGAAGTTCCAGAAGAAGCTCGTCGACGGCATGGTCGACAACGGCTACAAGGCCAGCTTCGCCGAGGCCATCTTCAAGCAGATACTGGGCTTCGGCGACTACGGCTTTCCCGAGAGCCATGCCGCGAGCTTCGCGCTGCTGGTCACGGTGAGCAGCTGGCTGAAGAACTACGAGCCCGCCTGCTTTCTCGCGGCCTTGCTCGATTCGCAACCGATGGGCTTCTACAGCCCTTCGCAGCTGGTGCAGGACGCGCGCCGCCATGGCGTGGAGGTGCGCCCGGTCGACGTCGCCGTGAGCGAGCTGGACACCACGCTCGAAGCCCGTGCACCCGACGCGCCGCGCATGCCGAACGGCACCGACGCGCGCTACGCAGGCCGCCTGGGCAACGACAACCAGCCGGCGGTGCGGCTCGGGCTGAACCGCGTCCAGAGCCTCAGCGCGGCCGGCGCCGAGCGCTTGCTGGCGGCCCGCGCGCAGGCCCCTTTCACCAGCACCGAAGACCTGGCCCTGCGCGCCGAGCTCGAGGCCAAGGACATGGCCGCGCTGGCCGCGGCCGATGCGTTGATGTCGCTGTCGGGCCATCGGCGCCAGCAGGTGTGGGACGCCACCGCCACCCGCGGCATGGGCGCTCGCACGCCGGCCTTGCTCAAGGGCGTGCCCATCCACGAGCAGGCGCTGCTGCTGCCGGCGGCGCCCGAGGGGGAAGAGATCGTCGGCGACTACGCCGCGCTCGGGCTCACGCTGCGCCGCCATCCGCTCGCGCTGCTGCGCCCGCGCCTGGCGCGCATGAAGCTCATGAGCGCGACCGAGCTGCGCGAGATGGCCACGGGCCAGACCGTGCGCGCCTGCGGCATCGTCAAGGGGCGGCAGCGCCCCGGCACCGCCAACGGCACCATCTTCGTGACGCTGGAGGACGAGACCGGCAACGTCAACGTGATCGTCTGGAACCACGTCATCGACGCCTGGCGCGAGCCGCTGCTCAAGTCGCACCTGCTCGCGGTGCAGGGCAGCTGGCAACGCGACGACGACAGCGGCGGCAAGGTGCAGCACCTGGTGGCCACGGGCTTCAAGGACCTCACGCCGCTCCTGGGCCGGCTGGCGCAGAGCAACACCAGCCGCGACTTCCATTGAGCATTCCAGCGGCCATTCCATTGAATGCAACCGATCGTTCCATGCCTCGCGCCATTCGAGAGTTTTCGCTAACCTGTTGCAACATGTCCGAACTTGCCGAACCCACTGCAGTTACAGCCGCGACAGCCCCTGTCGTTGTTGCCCTCGTGAGCGACCCGCTCGTCGCCATGCCCATCGGCCCGCCGCCGCCCGCGCCCGACGTGCCCATTCCCGTGCAGCCGCCGCCCATGCCGCCGCCCGAGGGCGATCCGCCACCGGTCGAGCCGCCTTTCACCGACCCGGGCTTTCCGCCGCCGGTGCAGGAGCCGCCGCCGTTGCAGCGGGCGATGGAAAGGGCCATGGGGAAGCCGATGGGCGAGGTGAAAGGCGAGGCGAAGGGCGAGGTGCCCTTCGGCAAGCTGCATGCGCGGCGGCTGCGCGAAATCTATCGCTCGGCCGGCTGGCCGTGCTGCGACGCCATCGAGGTCGAGCTGCTCGCCGGCGGCTGGCTGGAGCGCGTGCGCACGCCGCACGGCCACGAGACGCTGCGCGTGACCGACGCCGGCATTGCGCGCATCGCCACCACGCTCACCATCAACCGCGCGGCCCTGTCACCGCACGAGGCGCTGGTGGAGCGCGTGGCGCGCGAGATGACGCGCGGCGGGCGCATCGCGTGGCGGGGGCTCGGCCTGCGCGCGCGGCTGCCGGCGCTGGAAGAAGGCGGCAAGGCGCGCTGGTGCATCGCGCGGCCCGATGTTTTTTCGATCCGCAACACCAGCGTGGAGGCCTATGCGCATCCCATCGTCCACGAGGTGAAGGTGAGCCGCGCCGACCTGCTGGGCGACCTGCGCAAGCCCGACAAGCGCGCGGCCTACCTCGACCTGGGCGGCGAGTGCTGGTACGTGCTGGGCAACGACGCCAAGGGCCGCTGCATCGCCAAGCCTGAAGAGGTGCCCGCCGAGTGCGGCGTGATGGTGCTCGAGGGCGAGCGCCTGGTGGTGGCGCGCGCGGCGGTGCACCGCGCGTTCGACCGCATTCCGTTCGCGGTGTGGCTGGCGCTGGCCAAGGCGCAGCCCATCGCGGGCTTCGAGGACGACGCGCAGGACATGCTGATCTGATGCGTGGCGGCGCCTGCCGGCGCCAGGTCAATGCCGGTGCCGGTGCCGGTGCCAGCAGCGCGCCGCTTCAGGTCACCGCTTCGTAGCTCCGGTGCGCAATGGCCACCACGTCGTCCGGCTGGAACTGGGCGGTCATCTGGCGCAGCGCTTCTTCGCGGTCTTGCGTGCTGGCAGCGGTGTCGAAGACCTGGTCGCAGATCTCGAGGATGTCTTTCGTGATCCGCTCGTAGCGGTAGTGCGTGAGCGCCACGGCGTCGATGTCGGTCGCGCCGTAGCCTTCGAAGAACAGCGCCTCTTGCGCGGGCTGGTTCCACGCATGGCCCACGCCGCCACCGATGAACATCAGGTCGCGCTCCTTGGGGGCGAGCATCAGCATGTCCCAGTCGACGATCGACAGGCGCCCTTGATCGCTTGCGTTGCCAGCATCGCCTGTGAGCACATTGCCCGCATGCAGGTCGGCATGGCACGGCACCAGTCGCGGCGGTCGCTCCAGCAGGATGGAGGCGAGCTGCTCGCTGCGGTAGACGATGGTGTCGATGTCTTCGGCGTGCGCTTCCCAGAACGCGAAGAAGCGCCTGACGATGTCGTCGCCGTTCATGTCGTTCACGCCGTTGATGAACCGCCGCTGGTACCGCCTGACGCCTTCGCGTGAGTGGTGGGCGTAGCGCTCCCTGGGGAGCGTGGCGGACAGCGCTTCGGGCAATTCGGTGCGGTGAACGGCGGCCAGCGCGGCGCCCAGTGCGCGCCATTGCGTGTCGCCCAGGGCCCGCTCGAAACCGTTGGCGCCGTCGAAGAAGGGGTACAGCGCCCAGTCGAAGCCCTCGCGTCGCACGCTCAGCGGGCCGGCCGTGGTCGGCAGCGGCGCCATCACGGCCTCGATGCCCTGGTCGTGGTGCAGGAAGGCCGGCACCGCGACCACCGATGGGTCGAATTCGCCGCGGCGCAGCTTGAGGAAATACGCGGCGCCGTCAGCGGCATCGATGCGGAAAGCGGCGGAATTCACATCGGCGCCGAGCGGCATAAAGCGCACTTGTGCGTCGTTCAGGCCGTAGGCCTCGGACAGGCATTGCCGGATGGCGTCTTGCGAAAGGTCGGGTGGCGTCAGCATGTGTGTGCACCCGACTGGAAAGACGGGTCGATGGAGGACCCGCAACGATAGCGCCACTCTCTTAGTCGGCCCTGTAAGACTTCAGCACCTCGTGCCGCACCGACGGCCCCAGGTGCGAGCGCACCAGCGCGAAGTCGGTCGATGTCCAGCGCACGGGGTCTAGCCTCGGAGGGCGCGCCGCGCCGCGCGTATGGCGTGCGATGGTGATGTGCGGCGTCCACTTGGCACGGCGGGTTTCGTAGCCTGCGCGCTTCACGGCGCGGGCAACGTCGTTGCGCAGCGCACGCAGCGCGTTGTGTTCGGCGGGCAGCACCACGGAGATGTCGTTCTTCCACGTGCACGAGCTGGCCAGCGTGAGATCCAGTGGCGCCATCCGGACTTCGGCCAGCGCTGCGTCGAGGCATGCCAGGCTCTGCGCGTCGGTGGTGTCGGGCAGGGCGTTGAGCGTCAGGTGCAGGCGCGCGCTCGGGGGAAAGCTGTGGCCCTTCGGCCAGAGCCAGTCTTCGCGGTGCTTCTCGATGGCAAGTTGCACGTCGCGGTCCGGGAACAAGGCGATCAGCAGATGCCGGTCGGCGGGGTCGAAGTCGTCCATTGCAGTTCTCCTGGTGAAGGTGAAGCGAAAGGCGGTTCAGGAACCGGACGGCCACCAGCTCTCGGCCGTCGTCCGGATGACGCGCGCCGCCTGGATGCGCACGTCGTTTGTTTCATGCATATCGACGGGGCCCGTCTCGCGGGCCACCTTGAAGGGCCAGGTCGACAGGCGCCCCGTGCGCGAACGCGTCTGCAGCTGCTGCAGGCTGGAGAAGAAAAGCGCCTGCGCCGGGGCGGACGCAGGCGGGTTGGCGGTGGTCATGGTGTCGCCTCGTTGGTGTTCTTGGAGACGACAAATTCTAGGCAAATACTGTATTTATGTACAGTATTTTCACAGTTTCAAACCGGACTGGTCTTGCGTTCGTTTTGCCTCGGTTCTGGCTCGGTTCCGCGGCGTTTCAGGGCTGCGCTGATGCCCCCAGCAGCGCCTGCAGATCGATGGCCGCGGCCATCGCCTTGTAGCCCGCGTCGCCGGGGTGCAGGTGGTCGCCCGAGTCCATGGCGGCCCTCAGGCGCGACGGGTGCGCCGGGTCGCGCAGCAGCGCATCGAAGTCGACCACCGCGTCGAACGCGCCGCTCTCGCGAATCCAGCGGTTCACGGCCTGGCGCACCTCGTCTTTCTGCGGCGAGAAGTGGCCTTCGAGCGGCGTGCCCTGCAGCGCATGCTCGTTCGGCGCGATGGTGGCGCCCATGATGCGCACGTTGTGCGCGTGCGCCATCTCGATGAGCTGGCGAAAGCCCTGGATGAGCTGCTCCGCGCGCACCGCGGGTTCGCCCGGCGCGAACGGGCCGCCGGGCCAGCCGATGTCGTTGGTGCCCAGCAGCACGACCATGGCGCGCACGCCGGGCTGCGCGAACACGTCGCGGCCCGCGCGCTCCAAGCCGGCGCGGCCCATGCCGTCCTTCAGCAGCCGGCCGCCCGAGATGCCGGCGTTGAGCACCGCCACGCCGCGGCCCGCGAGCCGCTCGGCCAGTGCATCGGGCCAGCGGGTGTTGGCGCCGGGCGTGGCGCCGTTGCCGTCGGTCAGCGAATCGCCGAGGGTGACGACGGTGACGGGCGGCGTGGGCGTTTCCACGACGAGCCCGCTGACGTACACGCGCGTGCTCCATTCGGTGGCGCCAGCCGGCATGCGCGGCGCCGCGGTGAGGTCGCCGTCGGCCACGTAGGCGACCTGGCGCGCGTCGAAATGAAAGCCCGCGGGCTGGCTGGGCTGCGGCAGGTAGAGCGACACCGCGACTTCGCCCAGCGCGGGCAGGGCGAGGTCCACCGGGTCGCTGACCAGGCGCGCGCCGGGCGGCACGATCGCTTCGGCCTGCCCGCCGAAACGCAGCGGCCGGTCGCTGCCTTCGACGGTGGCCGAGCCCTCGGCATGGCGTGCCACGCGCGCGGCTCCGATGTGCAGCGGCGCGGTGCCGCCTTCGTTGCTGATCACCACGCGCAGCCGCGTGCCGCCGATGCTCAGGCGCGCGACCTGGCGCACGGTCTGCCGGTTGAACTGGAAGGGCAGGCCGGCGGGCAGCACGAAGTCGCCGGACCACACGGGCTGGGTGCTGGCCATCCAGCTGGGGCGCCAGTAGGTGGGGGCAGGCTCGGCGACAGAGACGCCAGCCGTAGTTGCCAGCGTGAGCGCCAGCGCGCCGTGGCGAAGAAGGGATGCGAATGCCGATGCGGTCATGAACGGTGTCCTCGAAAGAAATGGAAGCGAGGCGCCGACTTTCATCCATGCGATTTCGATTGGGTAGACGGCAGAATGGCATCCACCTCATTCCCGATTCGAATACAACCATGGACACCTTGCGCGCCCTCTCGGCCTTCGTGCACAGCGTCGAACTCGGTAGCCTGTCGGGCGCGGCCCGCGCGTTGGACACCACGCAGCCCACCGTCAGCAAGCTGGTGGCGGGGCTGGAGCGCTCGCTGGGCGTGCGGCTGCTGCGGCGCACCGCGGCGGGCCTGAGCCTGACGGAGGAGGGCCAGCGTTTCCACGAGCGCGCGCAGCGCGTGCTCGAGGACTACGGCGACGCCGTCGCCGACGCGCGCGAGGCCGTGCAGCAGCCGCGCGGCCTGCTGCGCGTGAGCGCGCCGGTCACCATGGGCCAGCGGCACCTGAACGCCATGGCGGTGGAGTTTCTTGCGCTGTACCCCGACATCGAGCTGGAACTGGTGCTGGACGACCGCTTCATCGACCCGCGCGAGGAGCGCATCGACGTGTCGCTGCGCGTCGGCGGCACGCTGCCGCCGGACCTGGTCGCGCGCCACATCGGCACCTGGCCGCGCGTGCTGGTGGCCTCGCCCGACTACGTCGCGGCGCGCGGCAAGCCACGCAAGCCGCAGGACCTGCAACTGCACGACTACCTGCGCTACGCGCCCGGCGACGACGGCGTGCTGCTGCAAGGGCCCGAGGGCGCGGTCAGCGTGCCGGTGCGCAGCCGCTACCGCGTGAACAACGCCGTGGCCATGCTGGACAGCGTGCTCGCCGGCGCGGGCATCTCGCTGCAACCCACCTGGATGGTGGCCGACCTGCTGGCGCAGGGCCGCCTGCTGCGCGTGCTGCCGCGCCACACCGGGCCGGCGCAGGAGGTGCACCTGCTGTACGCCCCGCGCCGCCACCAGCCGCTGCGCGTGCGCGTGCTGGTCGACTTTCTGGCGCAGCGGGTGGCGAAGCTGCCGGGCGCGGCGCGGCGGGCCGCGAGCTGAACGCGCTGCTGGCGGGGGCTCAGGTGTTGCGCAGTTCGCGCGTGCCGGCCGGCGTGTCGGGCCCGGTGCGCAGGTTGCGGTCGATGAACTCGCGCGCGATGGCTTCCACGTTGGCCGGTGCCGGCGCGTTGAACGACAGGCGGTACTTCAGCAGCCGGCCGCCGCGCGCGGTGAGGTAGGTGAACGACTCATAGGCCTTGCCGTCGCGGGCGTTCACGAGGCGGAATGAAATGCTGCGGAAGGTGAGCCCGTCGATGCGCACGTCGCGGGTGGCGCCGACCTTGGCGCTGGTGTACACGCCCTGCGCGGCGGCGCGCTGCACTTCGGCGATGGTGCCCTTGAAATGCGCGTCGAACTGCGGGTCGTCCACGCCGAGGCGCCAGTCGGTGCGCTTCATGTCGTAGAGGTACACGTCGACCCAGCCGATGCTGCTTTCGAAGCGGTGGCTGCGGCCCAGGCCGGCGTTCAGCGCGTCGTACGACTTGGTGCCCACGTAGCGCCATTGCACACCGGTGGGCTGGGGTTGCGCCGCGGGTTCCGGTGCCGTGGCTGCGCTCGGTTCGCGGGATGGAGCGGGCGATGTGTCCGGGGCCGTCGCACAGGCGGTCAGAAGGGCACAGAGAAGCAGGGCGAACAGCGGTTTCATGGCCGGCTCCAAAAGCCTCCGAAAGGCCTCAAAAGGTCAGTCGATGCGGATCTCGAAGTACGCCTCGTCGGCTTCGCCCAGTGCGCGAAAGCCCGCCGTCTTGGCCGACTCGTAGGCCTTGGCCCAGGTGGCGGCCAGGGAGAGCTCGTCCTTGCCGAGCTCGTCGGCGCTGGACTCGCTGGCGTTCTCGAAGGCCTTGAGCGCGGGCGCGACGCCGTCTTCGCCCAGCAGCTTGTCCAGTTCGCGGCGGAAGCGCGATTCCGCGGAGGCGATGACATCGGCCGGCGCGTCGGGGAAATCGATCAGTTTCACGGTGTAGCTCATGGGGCGGATGCTACGTGATGAAGCATCGCCGCGAGCTTCGAAGTTCGAGCTGGTTGGTGCAGTCGGCTGCGCGGCGGCTGCCGGCGCATTGCGCCGCGTGGGCTTGCCGGCGGCCTGAGGGATCAGGGGGGAGGGAAGCAGGCCTCGTGGAGGCTTTTTTGGAGCGGGTGAAGGGAATCGAACCCTCGTCAGTTGCTTGGGAAGCAACAGCTCTGCCATTGAGCTACACCCGCATCGGGCAACCGTCGAACGCGTGTGCGGCGAAAAAACGGAAGCCGCGAGTATAGGCGCTCGCGATGTGGCGTCTCAGCAATGGCCGTCGTCTTCGCGCAGCTCGTACATGCCGGTGCCGGGCAGGCGGCCGGCCGGCTTTTTCGACAGGTCCAGCCATGCCGGCCCGACCTCGATTCGCGCGCAGGACGCCGCGTCGCCCTGCACGCTGTCGACCACCACCGTGAAGTTCCGCTCGCGCAGCTGGTCAACGGCCGAGGTGTTCAGCGCGTTGCCCTGGAACAGGACGCGCGTCGCCAGCCGGTGCGCGTGAAAGAACGCCTCGTAGCCGACGCCCGGCAGCGTCTTCGCGACTTCGTTCCATCTCAAGGCTAGCCGTGCGCTCTCCGGCCACGGCTGGACCGCCAGCGCCTTCAGCGCCGCCACGACCCGCTCCATCTCACTTGCGCCCGACATCTCCACCTCATTCAAGTTTGGCGGGATGGTAGCTCGGCGAAATGGCACGCAAGGGACTATTTCACAGGCGCAGCGCGTGCAGGAATCCTTCGTTAATACTTGTGAATTAGTTCCTGGGCCTGGGTGTGTTCGAAACCTATGCTCGGCTCCTATGCGAGCGCCTTCTTCTCTTCTGGACCTTCCCGACGGCTGGTCGGCGGACTTCGAAATCATGAGAACGGTGCACGGCTCGTACGCCGGCATCGCCAAGCTGAGCCTGCAGGGCGTGGACAAATGCGCGCTGGTGATCACGCAGCAACTCACCTGGGACGGCGCCTTCGAGCGCGCGTGCATTCGGGCCGCCCACTTCGTCAGGGAGTGGAGGGCCAGCCCGCGCGACTGATGTGCGCGACTGATGTGCGTGACTGATCTGCGTGACCGACTCGAGCGGCTAAGCCCGAGTCGTTCGGCGCAGGTCGTGTGACATCTGGGAACGTTCTTCACCGAAGCGATGTGATCGGTGCCGGGGCGACAAGCGTTGTCTGTGCATCGGGATTGTTCCCGCACTTCTGGAGACGACGTGACCCTTCATAGAAACAGCCTCAAGTTGGCCGTGGCAGGTGCGATTGCCGTCGGTGCGCTCTTCGCCAGTGCCGCCGCGAGCGCTGGCACGAGCTGGTCGATCGGCGTGAACGTTCCCGGCATCGTCGTCGGCACGCCGGCCCCGGTGTACTACGAGCCCGCGCCGGCATACTCGCCGCCGGCCCCGGTCTACTACCAACCGCCGCCGCCGGTGCGCTATCGCCCGGCGCCGGTCTACGAGCCGGCACCGGTCTACTACGAGCCTGGTCGTCGATGGGACCATGAAGCGCGTTTCGAAGAACGCCGTGAGGAGCGTCGCGAATGGCGTCGTCGCGAATGGGAGCGCCGCGAGCACTATCGCCGCTACCACGAAGACCGCGATTGATCGAGTTCAGCTGAAGGGGGTGTGGCGCCGTGACGCCGCCGCACCCACCTTCGGCAAATTATTTTCGGGCGTGCCTCTTTCGCAGGCACCGCGTTGCAGGCCACGCCAGGCAACGCTTCGGCGCGATTCGCACATGGTTTTCCACAGCATTGTCCCCATCGGGCAGGGAAAACGCGTCACCGCGCTGTGGTAGGCGACGCAAACGAGGTAGCCCGAGGGTAAGTCGCGCGACTACAGACCTGCAGGGCCTTGCGGGAGGAACATGGCGCGTGCGCACCGTTGCGCAAAAAGGAGCGTGAAATGACGTTCGACTTCCTGTTTCGCCCCGCCCATACCGCTTACCTCCGGCGCGCCGCCGCCCTGCTCGAAGAGGCGCAGATGGCGCGCATCGAGCACCAGGCCGCGGCGGAGCATCACGCGGCGCTCGCCCGGATGTACGCGGAGCGGGTCGCCCGGCTGGAGAACGAACTGTTCCGGTCCTCGCGCAGCACCGAGCACGTGCCCACCGACCCCAGCCTCGACGACCGGCCGCAGCTGTATTCGCTGGACACGAGCCGCAAGCCGGGCCTGACTTCTGCCAGCTGACGGCGTGAGTCGTCGAGAAGTCTTCGGGCAAAAAAATACCCGCCGAAGCGGGTGGGAGGAGCCCGTTGACGGGGCGCGCTCTAAGAAAACAGAGAGCTCTTCTTTTGTACGGCCCTGTTGCGTGACAGCATCTGAATGGTCGATGGGGATCTTGGGCGCGCGTGTCAGTCAGAAACAGTCAGCGGCCGTAGGACACTCATTGAAACGTGAACTATTTGGCAGTTTTTTGGCGCCTATTTGGCGCCGCATGGCTTGCGCTCCACGGGCCATTTCGGAAGTGTCGGTCCTGTCCGACAAGGGGTAGGCTTCCGAAGCCCTAGATTTTGTTGACTCGCTTTTCAGTGCGAGTTCTCTGTGTGTGACAGCACTCAAGAGGTTCACAACCCAGCCTTGTGCTGGGTTTTTTTTAACTGCCCAGCCCTGTTCCGGGCTTTTTTAGGCTTCTATTTCAGCAACTCGAACTGGAACGCCGTCGCATGCGGCCTGCTCAGCAGCGGCGCCGCGCGCTCGGTTGCATGGTCCCAGGCCTCGCGCCACACGCGCGCATGGGCCTTCTGTGTTTCGCTCAGGGTCTCGGCGCCCGATTCGAGCTGGCTGGACCAGGCCCGGTAGCACTTGATCACGCGGGGCGGCGCGCCGATGTGCTGCTCGAGCAGTCGCAGGAAAGTGAAGCGCACCTCCATCAGGTCGCGAATGGAAAGATCGGAGCCTTCCAGGCGAATGGTGTAAGGGTGCTCGCGGTGGGGTGTGGGTTCAAACATCGGACTCGCATGCAAAAGGCTGCGAGCCGACTTGCCACGGAGCGGCTTGCCGCTCTTCCGAAGGACTCAGGCCTCGCCTCTAGAAAGGTTATGAGCGGCGGATACTAGCGAGCCAACGGTTGCAAAAACCGGAACGGCCGTCTCGCTTTCTCGTTTTGCGTGACTTCGTTTGCATACCGCGCGCGTAAGTTGTACGCAGCACCCGTCCGAGACCGTTCGAGACCGTGCGGCGACCGGTTTCAGCGCAGGAACACGTGCTGCATGAACTGCCGGATCGGGTACTGGATCACCGTCTGCACCTTCGCCGGCAATTCCAGCGGCCGCATCAGCATCTTCAGCGTGGTGGCGGCGCTCAGGTTGGTGCGGATGGTGCTGTTCATGCGCGCGCTCAGCGCCTGCACATAGGCGGTGTCGGTGGCTCGCTCGGGCGAGCGCGCCTTCACCACGTGGCGGATCGCGCAGTCGGCGTCTTCGCTCTTCAGCTCCAGCGTGCGCCGCCCGATGGTGCCGAAGACGCGAAAGCGGCTCAGGCGCTCCTGCTCGCGGTAGCGGCGAAAGAAGCGGTAGAAGTGCTTGTAGTGGCTGACCTCGTCGGTCGCGATGCGGGTGGCCAGGTCTTGCAGCACCGGCTCGTCGGTGCTGCGCGCCATGGCGCGGTAGTAGGTGGCGGTGCCGGTCTCGACCACGCAGCGCGCGGTCATTTCCAGGGCGCGGGTCGGGCCCAGCAGCTCGACCTTGCAGTAGGTGGCGTACTCCTCGAGAAAGCCCTGGTAGGCGGTGTCCCATTCGAACTCGGGCCACACGTGGCGCACGTAGGCGCGAAGGGCCTTGCCGTGCTGCAGTTCCTCGAGTTCCCAGTGGTTGGACAGCCAGTCGGTGACTTCGTCGTCGCCCTTGAAGTAGTCGACCAGGTTCTGGGTGTAGAGGTCGGAGCCGCTTTCGATGAAAGAGGCGGACGTCACCAGGTAGAAGAGGTTCTCGTCAGGGCGGACCTTGTCGAGCGCGATGCGCGAGAAATCGAGGTCTTCGATCTGCCAGTGTTGTTCCGCCTCTTGGCTTGCCATGCGAACTCCTTGATCTTTTGTGTCCGTACAAGTACGGATGGCGCCGACCGTATTTGGTTCTCGTTTTTTGCGCCGGGTCACATATTAGCCGCGGCGCCCGCAGCCTGCAGTTTGCCTTGGGGCGGCGCGGGTGTCATGGCCAAACCTATAATCGTTTGTTCAAGCAAATCAAGCAGTTAGGCCGGTTCGCCGCAGTGGGTTCGACACAGGGTCGCCATCGCCGCGCCGCCCTCGACAGAAGACGAATCCAAAGATGAGCCAGCCCACATTCACGGTCGCGGACATCCGCAAGACCTTTCTCGATTTCTTCGCTTCCAAGGGCCACACGGTGGTGCCCTCGAGTTCGCTGGTGCCGGGCAACGACCCGACGCTGATGTTCACCAACTCGGGCATGGTCCAGTTCAAAGACGTGTTCCTGGGCGAAGACAAGCGCAACTACGTTCGCGCCGCCTCGGTCCAGGCCTGCCTGCGCGCCGGCGGCAAGCACAACGACCTGGAGAACGTGGGCTACACCGCGCGCCACCACACCTTCTTCGAGATGCTGGGCAACTGGAGCTTCGGTGACTACTTCAAGCGCGAATCGCTGAAGTGGGCCTTCGAGCTGCTCACCGAGGTCTACAAGCTGCCGGCCGAAAAGCTCTGGGCCACCGTCTACATCGAGGACGACGAGGCCTACGACATCTGGACCAAGGAAATCGGCCTGCCGCCCGAGCGCGTGGTGCGCATCGGGGACAACAAGGGCGGACGCTACATGTCCGACAACTTCTGGATGATGGCCGACACCGGCCCGTGCGGCCCGTGCTCCGAGATCTTCTTCGACCACGGCCCCGAGATCCCCGGCGGCCCGCCCGGCAGCCCCGACGAAGACGGCGACCGCTACATCGAGATCTGGAACAACGTGTTCATGCAGTTCGACATGCAGCCCGACGGCTCGGTCAAGAAGCTGCCCGCGCCCTGCGTCGACACGGGCATGGGCCTGGAGCGGCTGGCCGCAATCCTGCAGCACGTGCACAGCAACTACGAGATCGACATCTTCGACGCGCTCATCAAGGCAGCCGCGCGTGAAACCGGCGAAAAAGACCTGGGCAACAACTCCCTGCGCGTGATTGCCGACCACATCCGTGCCACCTCGTTCCTGGTGGCCGACGGCGTCATTCCGTCGAACGAAGGCCGCGGCTACGTGCAGCGCCGCATCATTCGCCGCGCCATCCGCCACGGCTACAAGCTGGGCCAGAAGAAGCCCTTCTTCCACAAGCTGGTGCCCGACCTCGTGAAGCTCATGGGCGATGCGTACCCCAAGCTCATGGCCGACGAGAAGCGCATCACCGACACGCTGAAGGCCGAGGAAGAACGCTTCTTCGAAACGCTGGCCAACGGCATGGAAATCCTCGACGCGGCACTGGCCGGCGACGCCAGGACGCTGCCCGGCGAAGTGGCCTTCAAGCTGCACGACACCTACGGCTTTCCGCTCGACCTGTCGGCCGACGTGTGCCGCGAGCGCGGCGTGAGCGTGGACGAGGCCGGCTTCAATGCCGCCATGGAAAAGCAGAAGGCCGCGGGCCGCGCGGCCGGCAAGTTCAAGATGGACCGTAACGTCGAATACGCCGGCGCGGGCAACACCTTCACCGGCTACGAACACCTCGAGGAAAACGCCAAGGTCGTGGCGCTGTACTTCGAAGGCGCTGCGGTGAACGAACTGAAGGAAGGCCAGCCCGGCATCGTGGTGCTCGACACCACGCCCTTCTATTCCGAGAGCGGCGGCCAGGTCGGCGACCAGGGCGTGCTCGTGGCCGAAGGCGTGCAGTTCGGCGTGGAAGACACGCAGAAGATCAAGGCCGACGTGTTCGGCCACCACGGCACGCAGACGCAAGGCACGCTGAAGGTGGGCGACGCGGTGAAGGCCGCCGTCGACATCGAACGCCGCAACGCGACCATGCGCAACCACTCGGTCACGCACCTGATGCACAAGGCCCTGCGCGAAGTGCTGGGCGACCACGTGCAGCAGAAGGGCTCGCTGGTCGATGCCGACAAGACGCGCTTCGACTTCGCGCACAACGCCGCCGTCACGCGCGAGCAGATCCTGGAGATCGAGAAGCGCGTGAACGCCGAGGTGCTGGCCAACGCGCCCACGCAGGCCCGCGTGATGGACATGGAATCGGCCCAGAAGACCGGCGCCATGATGCTGTTCGGCGAGAAATACGGCGAGACTGTGCGCGTGCTCGACATCGGCACGAGCCGCGAGCTGTGCGGCGGCACCCACGTGGGCCGCACTGGCGACATCGGCCTGTTCAAGATCGTGAGCGAAGGCGGCGTGGCCGCCGGCGTGCGCCGCATCGAAGCCGTGACCGGCGCCAATGCGCTGTCTTACCTGCAGGACCTGGAGTCGACCGTGCAGAGCGTGGCCGCCACGCTGCGCACGCCGGCCGCCGAGCTGCAGGGCCGGCTGACGCAGGTGCTCGACCAGGTGAGGGCGCTGGAGCGCGAGGTGGGTGCGCTCAAGGGCAAGCTCGCATCGTCGAAGGGCGACGAGCTCGTCTCGCAGGCGGTGGACGTCAAGGGCCTGAAGGTGCTGGTCGCCAAGCTCGACGGCGCCGACTCCAAGACCCTGCGCGACACCATGGACAAGCTCAAGGACAAGCTGAAGACCGCCGTCATCGTGCTGGCCGCGGCCGACGGCGACAAGGTGCAGATCGCGGCCGGCGTCACGGCCGACAGCACGGGCAAGGTCAAGGCCGGCGAGCTGGTCAACTTCGTGGCCCAGCAGGTCGGCGGCAAGGGCGGCGGCAAGGCCGACATGGCCATGGCCGGCGGCACCAACGCGGCGGGCCTCGCGGCCGCGCTGGCCTCGGTGCAGGCCTGGGTCACCGAACGCGCCTGACCCCACACCCCACGTCTCGCACCGGCCTCACCAGCGCTCCACCGGACACACGCACTTCATGCAAGAAGACATCCCCGGTGAAGTGCTCGTGATGGGGGCCGGCACCATCGGTTGCTTCATCGGCGGCAGCCTGGCGGCCGCCGGCGTGCCCGTGACCTTCGTCGGCCGCCCGCGCGTGCTCGACAAGCTCGCCACGCACGGCATGACGCTCACCGACATGGACGGCGCCACGCGCAAGCTGCCCGCGGCCACGCTGCAGCTCAGCGAGCAGGTGCCCGTCGGCGCGCGGCCCGAGCTGGTGCTGTTGTGCGTGAAGAGCGGCGCCACCGCCGAGGCCGCGGGCGAGCTGGCCTTCGCGCTGCCCGCGGGCACCACGGTGGTGTCGCTGCAGAACGGCGTGTCCAACTGCGCCTCGGCCTCGCAGACCGGCCCCTCGCTCAACGTGCGCGCCGGCATGGTCCCCTACAACGTGGCCGAGATCGGCCCCGGTGCCTTCCACCGCGGCACCCCCGGGCGCCTGGCCGCCGAAGACGACGCGGCATTGCGCCCGTGGCTCGCCGTGTTCGAGCGGGCGGGCGTTCCCATCGACCTGCATCCCAACCTGCTGCCCGTGCAGTGGGGCAAGCTGATGCTCAACCTGAACAACCCGGTGAATGCGCTGTCGGGCCTGCCGCTGCGCGAAGAGCTCATGCAGCGCGGTTACCGCCGCTGTTTCGCGTCGCTGATCGACGAGGCGCTGAGCATCCTCAACGTGGCGGGCATCGCGCCCGCGCAGGTGGCGGCGGTGCCGGCGCACCGGCTGTCGGGCCTGCTGCGGCTGCCCGACTGGCTCTTTCGCATCGTCGCGGCGCGCATGCTGCGCATCGACGCCAAGGCGCGCTCCAGCATGGCCGACGACCTGGCGCTGGGCCGGCGCACCGAAATCGATTCGCTCAGCGGCGAGGTCGTGCGCCTCGCGCAAGAGCACGGCCTGAGCGCGCCGCGCAACGCGCGCATGGTGTCGCTGCTCGAGGCCTGGCCGCAACAGCCCAAGCGCTGGACGGCACGGCAATTGCAGGACGCGCTGGGCCTCTAGCGCCCGGCCCTGTACCCTCGGCGCCATCGCGTTGGATGGCGGCTTCGAAAGGGTACTTTTCATGCAGGTCCTGATTCTCGGCAGCGGTGTCATCGGCACCTCGGTGGCTTACTACCTGGCGCGCGCCGGGCACGAGGTGACGGTGCTGGAGCGCCAGCCCGCGCCCGCGCTCGAAACCAGCTTCGGCAACGCGGGCGAGGTGTCGCCGGGCTACTCGGCGCCGTGGGCCGGGCCCGGCGTGCCGGTCAAGGCCGTCAAGTGGCTGCTCATGCGGCACAGCCCGTTGGTCATCAAGCCCATGCTCGACCCGGCCATGTGGCGCTGGGGCCTGTCGATGCTGCGCAACTGCACGCAGGCGCGCTACGAGCTCAACAAGGGCCGCATGGTGCGCCTGGCCGAGTACAGCCGCGATTGCATGATCGCCCTGCGCGCCGACACCGGCATCGCATACGACGAGCGCATGCAGGGCACGCTGCAGCTCTTTCGCACGCAGCAGCAGCTCGACGGCACGGCGAAAGACGTGGAGGTGCTGAAAGCATCAGGCGTGCCCTACCAGCTGCTCGACCGCGAAGGCTGCGTGCAGTACGAGCCCGCGCTGGCGGCGGTGAAGCACAAGTTTGTCGGCGGCCTGCGCCTGCCGGGCGACGAGACGGGCGACTGCTTCAAGTTCACGCAGGCGCTGGCCAGGCTGGCCGAGGCCGAGGGCGTGCGCTTCAGGTTCGGCGTGAACATCCAGGCCATCGAGCACGACGCAAGCGATGCGAGCAAGGGCGTGACCGCCGTGCGCACCGACGCCGGCAGCTTCACCGCCGAGCGCTACGTGGTCGCGCTCGGCAGCTATTCGCCCGCGCTGGTCGCGCCGCTGGGCATCGACCTGCCGGTGTATCCGGTGAAGGGCTTCTCCATCACCGTGCCCATCACCGACGCCGGTGGCGCGCCCGAATCGACCGTGATGGACGAGACCTTCAAGGTCGCGGTCACGCGCCTGGGCGACCGCATACGCGTGGGTGGCACGGCGCAGCTCTCGGGCTTCGACCTGCGGCTGGACGCCGGCCGCCGCGACACGCTGGAGCACGTGGTCACCGACCTGTTTCCGCGCGGCGGCAACGTGCGTGACGCCTCCTTCTGGACCGGCCTGCGCCCGATGACGCCCGACGGCACGCCCGTCATCGGTGCCACCCGCATTCCCAACCTGATGCTGAGCACCGGCCACGGCACGCTCGGCTGGACCATGGCGGCCGGCACCGGCCGCGTGATGGCCGACCTGCTCTCGGGCAGGGCGCCCGACATCGACATGGAAGGCCTCACCGTGGCGCGCTACGGCGGTTGAAGGCGCGAGCGCGCAACACCACTCGACAGCACCAGCAACGCAGGGCGGCCCCCAAAAGGCCGCCCTGTTTTCTTTGGGTTACGACATACAGGGTTTCTACCTAGTCACGAAGTTGTCTTCGTCGGTATTCTTCGTGGCGTTCCATTAATAAATCGTTGTTTCATTAGAGAAACAGACCGAAAACCCTTCCGACCCCACGGACCCGATGAAACACACCCGCCGCCACGCCGTCGCTGCCGCCCTGTCCTTGGTCGCCGCCTGCTCCTGGGGACTCGCCTGGGCCGACAGCTATCCGTCGAAGCCGATCACGCTCGTCGTCGCGTATCCGGCCGGCGGCGACACCGATGCGCTGGCGCGGCTCTTCGCCGAAAAGCTCGCCACGCGCGTCGGCCAGCCGGTGGTGGTCGACAACCGCCCGGGCGCCAGCGGCATCATCGGCAGTGCCTTCGTGTCCAAGGCCGCGCCCGACGGCTACACGCTGCTGCTCGCGCCCAGCACTTTTTCCATCGCGCAGCTGGTGCTGAAGACCAACGGCTCCTCGGGCTACGACGTGCTCAACGGCTTCACGCCCATCGTGCAGACCGGCAGCCAGCCGCTGTTCCTGGTGGCCGGCGGCGGCAGCAACCTGGCGAGCGCCAAAGACGTCGTGGCCGCCGCAACGAACGGCAAGACGCTCAGCTACGCCAGCCCCGGCAGCGGTTCGCCGATGCACATCCTGGGCGAGATGTTCGCGCGCGCCTCGGGCGCCAGCCTGGCGCACGTGCCCTACAAGGGCGTGGCCCCGGCCGTCAACGACGTGCTCGGCGGGCACGTGCCCGTCACCTTCATCACGTTCGGGCCGGTGGCGCCGTACTTCGCCAACGCCAAGCTGCGCCCGCTGGCGGTGGCCTCGGCCCAGCGCTCGCCGCTCGCGCCCAACGTGCCCACGCTGGCGGAGCAGGGCTACGGCGGCGTCGAGGTCACGGCCTGGAACGGCCTCTGGGGCCCGCGCAACCTTTCGCCCGAGATCGTGAAGACGCTCAACGGCCACTTTAACGAGATCCTGAAGATGCCCGACATCGTCGCGCGCATGGCCGTGCTCGGCACCACGCCCGTGGGCGGCAGCGCCGACGTGCTCGCCAAGACCAACGCCGCCGACTACGCGCGCTTCGGCAAGGTCATCAAGGAGCTCGGCATCCAGGCCGACTGAACGTTACGAACAGCCCCCCGCAGAGACCCCATGACCGAACCCAAAGCCATTCCCGACGCATCGAGCCTGCAGGCGCTGCTGGCCGAACTGCCCGCCAACCTGCTGGCCGGCCGCCGCGTGCTCGTCACCGGCGGCGCGCGCGGACTGGGGCTGGCCTTTGCGCAGTGCATCGCCGCGGCGGGCGCCAGCGTGGTGCTGGCCGACATCCTCGGCGACCTGGCCCAGACCGAGGCGAAGGCGCTGCGCGACGCGGGCCGCACGGCGCATGCGCTGCAGGTCGACCTGTCGAACCCCGACGCCATCGTGGCCTGCGCCGACGAAGCCGTTCGCCTGCTCGGCGGGCTCGACGGCCTCGTCAACAACGCCGCCATCACCAACTCCGGCGGGCGCGACGCGCACCAGCTCGAGGTCGACATGTGGGACCGCGTGATGAACGTCAACGTGCGCGGCAGCTGGCTCATGGGCCGCGCCTGCCGCGCCGCGCTCGCTAAAAGCGGCCGCGGCGCCATCGTCAACCTGGCGTCCGACACGGCGCTGTGGGGCGCGCCCAACCTGCTGGCCTACGCGTCGAGCAAGGGCGCCGTCATTGCCATGACGCGCTCGCTGGCGCGCGAATGGGGCGGCGACAGCATCACCGTCAACGCGGTGGCGCCCGGCCTCACGCTGGTCGAGGCCACCGAATACGTGCCCATGGCACGCCACCAGAAATACCTCGAAGGCCGCGCCATTCCGCGCGAGCAGCAGGCCGCCGACGTGTGCGGCGCCACGCTGTTCCTGCTGTCCGGCCTGTCGCGCTTCGTCACGGGCCAGTTGCTGGCCGTGAACGGCGGCTTCGCGATGCACTGAGGCCGCCCCCCGAATTTTTTCCGACCAAGGAGTGAACCCCATGAGCGATTTGTCCGAGCAACAGAAGATCAGCGATGCACCCGCCACCACCCTGGCGCAGCCCGAAGGCAGCAGCCTCGCGGAGTGGATGAACAGCCGCATCGCGCGCTACGAGACCCGCAAGTACGACTGGGACGCGCTGAAGTTCCAGGCCGACTTCGACCCCAAGTTCCGCCGCGCGCAGATGCGCTACGTGGGCACCGGCGGCACCGGCGTGGCCAAGGACGTCAACACCGTGCCCGCCGAGCACTTCACCTTCTCCACCATGGTGATCCCGGCCGGCCACGAAGGCCCGCCGCACCTGCACACCGACGTGGAAGAGGTGTTCTTCCTGATCCGCGGCAAGCTCAAGGTCGTCATCGAGAAAGACGGCGAGCGCTTCGAGACCGTCATGACCGACCGCGACCTCATCTCCGTGCCGCCCGGCGTGTACCGCGAAGAGATCAACATCGGCGACGAAGACGCGCTGATGTGCGTGATGCTCGGCGCGAAGAAGCCCGTGACGCCGACGTACCCGGCCGACCATCCGCTGGCGAAGATCAAGCGCTGAGAACGGCCATGAGCAACATCGCCGCACCGAACGCATTCGACGCGCAGACCCTGCCGGCTTCCGAGCTGGCGCGGCTCGACGCCCGCTTTCCCGCCCGCAACGTCGCGGTCGGCGGCGGTGCCGTGGTGTCGGTGCGCGAATGCGGCAAGGGACCGGTGGTCGTGTGCCTGCACGGCATCGGCTCCGGCGCGGCCTCGTGGATCGACACCGCGGCGCTGCTCGCGTCGCAGGCGCGCTTCATCGCATGGGATGCGCCGGGCTACGGCGAATCGACACCGCTCGATGCCGATGCCCCCGCCGCCGCCGACTACGCCGCGCGGCTGGGCGCCTTGCTCGACGCGCTCGGCATCGACTCGTGCGTGCTGGCCGGCCATTCGCTGGGCGCCATCGTGGCGGCATCGGCCGCGCGCACGGATGCACGAACCAGCGCACGCATTCGCCGGCTGGTGCTCGTCAGCCCCGCCATCGGCTACGGCGCACCGGCGCGTGCCGAAGCGCGCGCCAAGGTCCGCGCCGAGCGCCTGGCCACGCTCGACGAACTCGGCATTGCCGGCATGGCCGCCAGCCGCGCCGGCCGGCTCGTGTCCGAGAAGGCCAGCGAACACGCCCGCCAGTGGGTGCGCTGGAACATGGCCCGGCTGAACGACCGCGGCTACCGCCAGGCCGTCGAGCTGCTGTGCAACGCCGACCTGCTGGCCGACCTGCCGCCGCCCATGCCGGTGCGCGTGGCCTGCGGCGCGCTCGACGCGGTGACGCCGCCGGCCGCCTGCGAAACGGTGGCGCGCCAGTGCGGCGTGCCGCTCGAATTGGTGGACGATGCGGGCCACGCCGGCTATGTGGAACAACCGCAGGCCGTCGCCACGCTGCTGCGCGAATCGCTCGCCGGCTGAGTCCGCAACGAACACAAGACATCCAAGGAAACCACAGGCATGGCCAACAACAACGACGGCGAAGTGATGGAAGAGGGCGCCGACCGCTACAACGTGCCCGCGCTGGAGCGCGGCCTGCGCGTGCTGTGCGAGTTCAGCCGCGAGAACCGCACGCTCTCCGCGCCCGAGCTGGCGCGCCGCTTCGACCTGCCGCGCTCCACCGTGTTCCGCCTGCTCACCACGCTGGAGAACATGGGCTTCCTGGAGCGCACCGAGGGCGGGCGCGACTACCGCCTGGGCATGGCCGTGCTGCGCCTGGGCTTCGAGTACCTGGCCTCGCTGGAGCTCACGCAGCTGGGCACGCCGCTGCTCAACCGGCTGAGCGACGAGCTGCGCACGCCCTGCAACCTGGTGGTGCGCGACGGCCGCTCCATCGTGTACGTGGCCAAGGTGGCGCCGCCCACGCCCTTCGCCAGCTCGGTCAGCGTGGGCACGCGGCTGCCGGCCCACGCCACGGTGCTCGGGCGCATCCTGCTCGAAGACCTCACGCTGCCGCAGCTGCGCGCGCTGTACCCCGAAGACAAGCTGGAAACCTTTTCGCCGAGCACGCCCAAGACCGTGAACGAGCTGTTCGACATGGTGCAGGCCGACCGCCAGCGCGGCTATGTGCTGGGCGAGGGCTTCTTCGAATCGAACATCTCCAGCGTGGCCGCCCCCGTGCGCGACCACAGCGGCCACATCGTGGCGGCGCTGGGCGCCACCGTTACCGCGAGCCACATCGAAGAAAGCCGCATCGACGAGATGGTGCAGCGCGTGCGCGGCACCGCCGACGAGATATCGGGCCTGCTCAATTACTCGCCCGCGCGCACCGCCAAGGTGGTGCCGCTGCGTTCGGCCTGAACGATACGACACGACACGACATGACTTCCCCCGCGCCTTCTTCCTTCTTCGCCGCCAACGCACTGGCGGGCCGCGTGGCTGTGGTCACGGGCGGCTCCTCGGGCATCGGCCTGGCCACCGTCGAGCTGCTGCTCGGCTGCGGCGCGTCCGTGGCGCTGTGCGGTCGCAATGCCGGGCGGCTCGATGCCGCCGTGGCCGGCCTGCGCAGGCAGCACCCGAAAGCCAGGCTGTTCGCGCAGCCCTGCGATGTGCTCGACGCCGGCTCGGTGCGCGCCTTTGCCGCCGCCAGCGAGGCCGCGCTCGGCCCGGCCGCCATGCTCGTCAACAACGCGGGGCAGGGCCGTGTCTCCACCTTCGCCGACACCGACGACGCGGCCTGGACCGAAGAGCTCAACCTGAAGTTCTTCTCGGTGATCAACCCCACGCGCGCCTTCCTGCCGCAACTGGCTTCGCAGCGCACGGCGCTGGGCGATGCGTCCATCGTCTGCGCCAACTCGCTGCTGGCGCGCCAGCCGGAGCCGCACATGGTCGCCACCTCGGCCGCGCGCGCCGGCCTGCTGAACCTGGTGCGCTCCATGGCCACCGAGTTCGCGCCGCAGGGCGTGCGCGTGAACGGCATCCTGATCGGGCTGGTCGAGTCGGGCCAGTGGCGCCGCCGTTTCGAGGCGCGCGAAGACAAGTCGCAAGACTGGGCCGCCTGGAGCGGCCAGCTCGCCAGGAACAAGCACATCCCGCTGGGTCGGCTGGGGCTTCCGGGCGAAGCCGCGCGCGCGATCCTTTTCCTTGCTTCACCGCTCGCGTCGTACACGACGGGCAGCCACATCGACATCTCTGGAGGCCTTTCGCGCCATGCATAACCCCACGAACAACAACACAGTCACCGTCGGCGCCGTCGTCGCCGCCTTTCTCGAGCAGTGCGGCGTCAAGGCCGCCTTCGGGGTGATCTCGATCCACAACATGCCCATCCTCGATGCCTTCGCGCAGCGCGGCGCCGTGCGCTTCGTGCCGGCGCGCGGCGAGGCCGGCGCGGGCAACATGGCCGACGCCTATGCGCGCTCCACCGCCAGCCTGGGCGTGTGCCTCACCAGCACCGGCCCGGCCGCCGGCAACATCGCCGGCAGCCTGGTCGAAGCGCTGACGGCCGGCGCGCCGCTGCTGCACATCACGGGGCAGATCGAGACGCCGTACCTCGACAAGGGCATGTCTTACATCCACGAGGCGCCCGACCAGCTCACGATGCTCAAGGCCGTGTCCAAGGCGGCCCTGCGCGTGCGCAGCGTGGAAACGGTGCTGGGCACGCTCAAGCGCGCCGTGCAGCTCGCCATGACGGCGCCGACCGGCCCGGTGAGCGTCGAGATTCCGATCGACATCCAGTCCGCGCTGACCACGATGCCGGCCGACCTGTCGCCCCTGCCCATCGAGCTGCCCATGCCGTCGAAGGCGGCGCTCGATGCGCTGGCCACGCGCCTGGCCGCGGCCAGGCGCCCGATGCTGTGGGTCGGCGGCGGCGCGCGCCATGCAGGCGCGGCCATCCGCCGCCTGCAGAAGCTGGGCTTCGGCGTGGTCACGACCACGCAGGGCCGCGGCACGGTGCCCGAGGACGACGCCGGTTCGCTCGGCTCGTACAACATCCACAAGCCGGTCGAGGCGCTCTACCAGCGCTGCGACGCGATGCTGGTGGTCGGCTCGCGCCTGCGCGGCAACGAAACGCTGAAGTACGAGCTGAAGCTGCCGCGCCCGCTGCTGCGCATCGACGCCGACGCCGCCGCCGAAGGCCGCGGCTATGCCACCGAGCAGTTCGTCTGCGGCGATTCGGCGCTGGCCCTCGACGGCCTGGCCGACCGCCTCGAAGCCGCGAACTACCAGGCCGACCCCGCGCTGCTCACCGAGCTGCGCGCTGCGCACGCGCAGGCGGTGGCCTCGCTCACCGATGGCCTGGGCCCTTACGCCGAGCTGGTGAAGGCGCTGCAAGCGGCGGCCGGGCGCAACTTCAACTGGGTGCGCGACGTGACCGTGTCGAACAGCACCTGGGGCAACCGCGAGCTGCGCATCTTCTCGCCCAGCGCGGGCGTGCACGCCACGGGCGGCGGCATCGGGCAGGGCATGCCGATGGCCATCGGCGCGGCCGTGGGAGCGGCGGAAACCGCATCGGGCCGCAAGACCTTCTGCCTGGCCGGCGACGGCGGCTTCATCCTGAACCTGGGCGAGCTCGCCACCGCCGTGCAGGAAAAGGCGGACATGGTCATCGTGCTCATGAACGACAAGGGCTACGGCGTCATCAAGAACATCCAGGACGCGCAGTACGGCGGGCGCCGCTGCTACGCCGACCTGCACACGCCCGACTACGCGCTGCTGTGCAAGTCGCTGCAGCTGCCGCACACCCGCGTGCAGCGCATCGACGAGCTGAAGGCCAGGCTGGGCGAGGCGCTGGCGCAGAAGGGCCCGTTCCTGCTGGAGATCGACATGCTCTCCATCGGCGATTTCAAGAGCGCCTTCGCCGGTCCGCCGACCAACACCGTCACGCAGATTCCGGCGCTCGGCAAGGCCGCCGCCGCTTCGGTGGAGTGAGGCAAGTGAACGTGCTGCGCATTGCTCTCATCGGCTGCGGTGCCATCGGCACCTCGGTGCTCGAACTGCTGCGGGGCGACGCCGCGCTGCAGGTGGTCGCCGTCGTCGTGCCCGCCGAGGGCGTGGCCGCGGCGCAAGACGCCCTGCGGCAGCTCGCACCCGGCGTGCAGGTGGCCAGCAGCGTGCCGGCCAGCGGCATCGACCTGGTGGTCGAGACCGCGGGGCATGCCGCCATCGAGCAGCATGTGCTGCCCGCGCTCGCGCGCGGCACGCCCTGCGTCGTGGCGTCGGTCGGTGCGCTGTCGGCCGCCGGCTTCGCCGAGCAGCTCGAGGCCGCCGCCGTCGCGGGCCGCACGCAGGTGCAGCTGATTGCGGGAGCCATCGGCGCCATCGACGCGCTGGCCGCCGCGCGCGTCGGCGGCCTCGACAGCGTGCGCTACACCGGACGCAAGCCGCCGCAGGCATGGAAGGGCACGCCGGCCGAGCAGGGCCGCGACCTCGATGCGCTGGCGCAGCCAGCCATCATCTTCGAAGGCAGCGCGCGCGAAGCGGCCCTGCTGTACCCGAAGAACGCCAACGTGGCGGCCACCGTGTCGCTCGCGGGGCTGGGGCTCGACCGCACGCTCGTGCGCCTCATTGCCGACCCCGCCGCCACCGAGAACGTGCACACGGTCGAAGCCGAGGGCGCGTTCGGCAGCTTCGAGCTGACCATGCGCAACAAGCCGCTCGCGGCCAACCCCAAGACCTCCGCGCTCACCGTGTACAGCGCCGTGCGCGCGCTGCGCAACCGCGTGGCGCCCCTTGCCATCTGAGCCTTCGAGTGACCCCATGATTTCTTCCGAACTCCTTCCGATCTGCATCGCCGGTGAATGGCGCCTGGGCGGCGGCGACGTCTACGAAAGCCTGTACCCCGCCACCGGCGAGCCCATCGCGCGCCTGAAGGCCGCGAGCCTCGCCGACGTGGAAGAGGCCATCACCCGCGCCGACCACGCCTTTCGCACCAGCGGCTGGGCACAGCGCCTGCCGCACGAGCGCGCCGCCGTGCTGCACCGCGTGGCGCAGATCATTCGCGAAGAGGGCGAGTCGCTGGCGCAGAAGCAGCGCCTGGACAACGGCAAGCCCATCACCGAAACCCGCAACCTGGTGGCCAGCGCCGCGGGCACCTTCCAGTTCTTTGCCGCCGCGCTGGAAACGCTCGAAGAAACCATCACGCCCTCGCGCGGCGCTTTCGTCACCCTGAGCGTGCACGAGCCCATGGGCGTGGTCGCGGCCATCACGCCGTGGAACTCGCCCATTGCCAGCGAGGCGCAAAAGCTCGCGCCTGCGCTGGCCGCGGGCAACGCGGTGGTCGTGAAGCCGGCCGAAGTCACGCCTCTGATGGCGCTGGAGCTGGCCCGCATCTGCGAGCTGGCCGGCGTGCCCAAGGGCATCGTGAGCGTGCTGCCGGGCCGGGGCTCGGTGATTGGCGACGCCATCACCAAGCACCCGCTGGTCAAGCGCGTGTCGTTCACCGGCGGCACCACCACCGGCAAGCACATCGCGCACATCGCGGCCGACAAGATGATGCCGGTGTCGCTGGAGCTGGGCGGCAAGTCACCGACCATGGTGCTGGAAGACGCCGACCTCGACCATGCGGTGAACGGCGTGCTGTACGGCATCTTCAGTTCGTCGGGCGAGTCGTGCATCGCGGGTTCGCGCCTGTTCGTGGCGCGCGGCATCTACGACGAATTTCTCACGCGCCTGTCCGAAGGCGCCAACGCGCTGCGCGTGGGCGACCCGGCCTCGGAACGCACGCAGATGGGCCCGCTCATCACCGCGAAGCACCGCGAGGGCATCGAGCGCTACGTGGAGCTCGGCGTGTCCGAAGGCGGCAGGATTCGCACGGGCGGCGTACGCCCGCATGGCGCCGGCTATGACCACGGCTACTTCTACAAGCCGACCATCATCGAAGGCCTGGGCAACAGCGCGCGCACCACGCAGGAAGAAATCTTCGGCCCCGTACTGGTCGCGATGCCCTTCGACAGCGAAGACGAACTCATCGCCCAGGCCAACGACAGCGTGTACGCGCTCGCGGCCGGCGTGTGGAGCCGCGACTTCAAGCGCGCCTGGAAGCTGGGCCGCGCGGTGCAGGCCGGCACCGTATGGGTCAACACCTACAAGCAGTTTTCGGTGTCCACGCCTTTCGGCGGCTGGCGCGACAGCGGCCTGGGCCGCGAGAAGGGCCGCGAAGGCATCTTCCAGTACATGGAGCAGAAGAGCATGTACTGGGGCACCAACGAGCAGCCCCTGCCTTGGGCGAACTGAAAGGCAAGACACACCATGAGCGTACTTGGCATCGACCAGATCACCTACGGCGCGGACGACCTGCCCGCATGCCGCCAGTTCTTCGAGGACTGGGGCCTCGCACTGAAGGCGCAGGCGCCCGACGAACTCGTGTTCGAGTGCCTCAACGGCTGCAAGGTCGTCGTCGCGGCGTCGAACAAGCAGGGGCTGCCGCCCGCGATGGAAGAGGGCCCGACCTTGCGCGAGGTGGTGTGGGGCGTGCAGGGCGAGGCCGACCTCGACCGCTACGCCGCCGCCATCGCGCAAGAGCCGGCCTTCTTCGACACCACCGTCGACGGCGCGCGCCGCATCGGCTGCATCGACCCCAACGGGCTGGCCGTGCGCCTGCAGGTCAGCCGCAAGCACGCGGTGCAAGTGGATTGCGGCGCCATGAACACCTGGAACGCCAAGCCGCGCATCAACCAGGCCGCACCGGTCTACGAGCGCGCCACGCCCATCGAAGTGGGCCACGTGGTGTTCTTCGTGAGCGACGTGAAGGCCACCAGCGCGTTCTACGCACAGCGCTTCGGCTTCGTCGCCTCCGACAGCTACCCCAACCGCGGCGCCTTCATGCGCTGCGCGCCCGAAGGCGGCCACCACGACCTGTTCCTGCTGCAGATTCCCTCGGGCAAGCGCGGGCTCAACCACGTGGCCTTCACGGTGCGCGACATCCACGAGGTGTTCGGCGGCGGCCTGCACTTTTCGCGGCGCGGCTGGGAGACGCAACTGGGCCCGGGGCGCCACCCGGTGTCGTCCGCGTACTTCTGGTACTTCAAGAACCCGGCCGGCGGCCTCATCGAGTACTACGCCGACGAAGACCAGCTCACCGCCGACTGGCAGCCGCGCGAGTTCGAGCCCGGCCCCACCGTGTTCGCCGAGTGGGCCGTCGACGGCGGCCTCGACGGCCACACGCGCCGCCAGAAGAACGCGGAAGGCCCCAAAGGCGCTTTCCTGACCGAGAAGAAATGACCGCAGACCCCAGCCACCCGACCACCATGCAACGACGATTCCACCTTTCCGTCCTGTTCGCCGCACTGACTGCATTCACCGCGGCCGCCCCCGCGCACGCGCAACAGAAGACCGATGCGCAGAAGCAGCTCGCCAGCGAGCGCTTCACCCTCATCTCGCCGTTCCCGCCCGGCGGCCCGGTCGACACGCTGGCCCGCGTGCTGTCCGACGGCCTGGCCAAGCGCTACGGCCAGGCCGCCGTGGTCGACAACCAGGTCGGCGCGGCCGGCAACATCGGCATGGAGAAGGTCAAGCGCGCCAAGGGCGACGGCCACACGCTGCTGGTGATTCCGGCGGGCAACGTCACCATCAACCCGACGCTGATGCCCGCGTTTCCGTTCGACATGGCGAAAGACTTCGTGCCCATCACCATGCTGGCCAAGGCCCCCAACGTGCTGGTGGCCTCGCCCTCGTCGGGCATCAGGAACGCGAAGGAACTGGTGGCGC
The DNA here is from genome assembly GCF_041355175.1 of Variovorax sp. RCC_210. Lineage (NCBI taxonomy): Bacteria > Pseudomonadati > Pseudomonadota > Betaproteobacteria > Burkholderiales > Comamonadaceae > Variovorax > Variovorax sp. RCC_210. The sequence continues at coordinate 528,456 of NZ_JBFUPJ010000001.1, forward strand.
AGGCCAAGGCCAGGCCCAACACGCTGTCGTACGCCTCGCCCGGCGTGGGCAGCGGCCTGCACCTGGCGGGCGAGCTCTTCAAGCAGCAGGCCGGCATCGACATGCTGCACGTGCCCTACAAGGGCACGGCGCCCGCGCTCAACGACGTGCTGGGCGGCTCGGTGCCGCTCATGTTCAGCAACCTGCCGGCGACGCTGCCGTTCCTGAAGCAGGGCAAGCTGGTGGCCATCGGCATCACCGAGGCCCATCGCAGCGCCGCGGCGCCCGACATTCCCACGCTGGCGGAGCAGGGCATCCAGGGCGTGTCCGTCACCTCGTGGTACGGGCTGATGGCGCCCAGGGGCACGCCGCCCGCGGTGGTCGAGCAGCTCGCGAAAGATGCCGCCGAGATGCTCGCGCAGCCCGAGGTGCGCGAGCGCCTGAAGCTGCAGGGCATGACCGACGCGGCCATGAAGCCGGCCGAGTTCGCCAGCTACATCCGCGATGAGACGGCCGTGTGGGCCAGGATCATCAAGGCCCGCAACATCGTTGCCGAGTAAGGACCGCGCCATGAAGACAAGCGAATCCACCATCGGCATCGTCGGTGCCGGCATCGGGGGCCTGGTGGCCGCCATTGCGCTGAAGCGCGCGGGGCACGACGTGGTCGTGTTCGAGCAGGCGAAGCAGTTCGCCCGCGTGGGCGCGGACATCAACCTCACGCCGAACGCCGTGCGCGCGCTCGACGGCCTGGGCGTGGGCGAGGCGGCCCGCGTGACGGCGGCGCGCCCGTCGCACCGCATCAGCCGCACCTACGACACGGGCGAGGAAACCTCGCGGCTCGAAATGGCCGACTCGGCCGAGCAGCGCTACGGCGCGCCGCAGCTCACCATCCACCGCGCCGACCTGCTGGCCGCGCTGGCCGACATGTTCCCGGCGGAGCAGGTCGCGCTCGGTAAGCGCGCCGAGAAGATCACACCGGACTCGCAGGGCGTGACCGTGGACTTCACCGACGGCAGCACTGCCTGCGTCGGCGCGCTGATCGGCGCCGACGGCATCCACTCGTGCGTGCGCACCGCCATGTTCGGCGCCGAGAGCCCGCGCTTCACCGGCATCGTGGCGTACCGCGCCGTGGTGCCGGCCGAGCGCGTGGCCGGCGTGCCCAACCTGGGCGCCTTCACCAAGTGGTGGGGCCCCAACCCGCAAAGCCAGATCGTCACCTTCCCGCTGAACCGGGGCAGGGACATCTTCATCTTCGCGACCACGCCGCAAGACACCTGGCACCTGGAGTCGTGGACCGCGCCCGGCAGCGTTGACGAGTTGCGCGAGCAGTACGTGGCCTACCACCCCGAGGCGCGCGCCTTGCTCGACGCCTGCGACACGGTACTGAAGACCGCGCTGTACGAACGCGACCCCATGCCCGCCTGGACACAGGGCCGCATGGCGCTGCTGGGCGACGCGGCGCACCCGATGCTGCCCTTCATGGCGCAGGGCGCGGGCATGGCCATCGAAGACGCGGTGGTGCTCGCGCGCCACCTCGAGGGCGTGGCCATGGCCGACGTGCCCGCCGCGCTGAAAGGCTTCGAGCGCGCCCGCATCGAACGCGCCAGCCAGGTGCAGCTCGGCTCGCGCGGCAACAACTGGCTGCGCGAAGGCGGCAACGCCGACTGGGTCTACGGCTACGACGCCTGGAGCGCCCCACTGGGTTCACTGGGCGCGCCTGCCCATGCGGCCGCGGCGCCCGCCTGAGCACCGATTCATTTCCCCCTCACCCCACGGAGGCCCCCGATGCAACAAGACCGCTACCTGCAACCGCACCAGGCGCGCCAGCGCCCCGCGACCACCTACGAAGACCTGCTGGGCGACGTGATCGAACGCGCCTTCGCCGACGGCATCCACGACCTGCCCGGCCTGGTGCAGCGCCTGAACGACAGCGGCCTGGCCACGCCCGGCGGCCAGCCCTGGACCGAGGCGCTGTACCGCAAGGAAATGGCCGCGCTGGCCGCCTGAGAGGAACCCCCATGACCATCGCCATCCACCCCGCCGCGGCCGCGCATGCAGACCCGGTCGACCACCTGCTCGAGATCGGCCTGAAGGATCTCTGGTATCCGATCTGCCCCTCGCACTTCATCAAGGAGAACCCCGTTTCCCTGCGCCGCCTCGGCCGCAAGATCGCGCTGTGGCGCGACGGCGAGGGCGTGCTGCACGCGCTGGAAGACCGCTGCCCGCACCGCGGCGCGCCGCTGTCGCAGGGCGTGATCCTGGGCGACCGGCTCTCGTGCCCGTACCACGGCGTGGAAGTGCGGCACGACGGCGTGGTCACCCGCGTGCCCGGCAGCCCCGGCTGCAAGCTCGAAGGCTCCCAGGCCACGCGGCACTTTCATGTGCAGGAACGCGCGGGCGCCGTGTTTCTCTACAACGCGAAGGAGCCGGTGGACGTGCCGCCGCCGCTGGTGCTGCCCGAGCAGCTGACGGACGACGCCGAGTACGGCGCCTTCCTCTGCTACACCGAGTGGAAGGGCGACTACCGCTACGTGCTCGACAACGTGATGGACCCGATGCACGGCACGTACCTGCACAAGCAGTCGCACTCGATGGCCGAGGGCGACTCGAGCGCCAGGTTCGGCATTCGCGCCACCGACACCGGCTTCGTGTTCGAGAAGGAAGGCCAGCGCAACGTCAACTTCGACTGGACCGAGTGGGCCGACACCGGCATCCACTGGATGCGCCTCGAAATCCCGTACCCCAAGACCGGCGGCCCCGGCGGCAACTTCATCATCGTGGGTGCGTTCTCGCCCATCGTGAAGGGCATGACGGCCACCTTCTTCTGGCGCGTGCGCAAGCTGCCCAACGACTGGCAGCGCGACACCTGGCGCTTCCTGTACAAGAACCGGCTCGAGGCGCGCCACTGGCACGTGCTGGAGCAAGACCGCGTGATGCTCGAGGAAATGGAGGCCGACGCCAACCAGCACGAGAACCTGTACCAGCACGACCTGGGCATCGTGCGGCTGCGGCGCCACATGCGCAACCTGGCGGTGGCGCAGCTGGCCGAATCAGCATCGTCGAACACGGCCGAAGCGGCCACGGCCTGAGCGGGGAGCGAGCGCAGCCATGTCTTCCCCCACGCTCAACGCCCTCGTGCACACCATGCGCTACGAGGCCGACGGCATCGTGAGCGTCGAGTTTCGGCCGGCCACGCCGGCCGTGGACTTTCCCGCCTTCGAGGCCGGCTCCCACATCGACCTGCACCTGCCCAACGGCCTGGTGCGCAGCTATTCGCTGTGCAACCCCGCGAGCGACCGCCAGCGCTACGTGGTGGGCGTGCTGAACGACCGCAAGAGCCGCGGCGGCTCGCGCTACGTGCACCAGCAGCTGCGCGTGGGCATGACGCTGCCCATCTCCGCGCCGCGCAACAACTTCAAGTTGCAGGAGGGCGCCGAGCGCTCGGTGCTGGTGTCCGGCGGCATCGGCGTGACGCCCATCTGGAGCATGCTGCAGCGGCTGGTGGCCATCGGCCAGCCGGTGGAGCTGGTGTACTGCGCGCGCACCCGCAAGGAGGCGGCCTTCTGCGAAGCCATCGAGGCGCTGGCGAAAGACAGGCAGGTGCAGCTCACCTGGCACTTCGACGACGAGCGCGGCGCGCCGCCGCAACTCGCCGCGCTGCTGGCCGGCAAGGGCGCCGACAGCCATTACTACTGCTGCGGCCCCACGCCGATGCTCGATGCCTTCGAGAAGAGCTGCGAGCAACTGGGCTATGCCAACGCCCACATCGAGCGCTTCGCGGCCGTGCAGGTCGAAGCGCCGAGCGCCACGCAAGGCTGCGTGGTCGAGTGCGCGAAGAGCGGCAAGAGCGTCGAGGTGCCGGCGGGCAAGTCGATTCTCGACAGCCTGATCGACGCCGGGCTCAACCCCGACCACAGCTGCAAGGAAGGCGTGTGCGGCGCCTGTGAAACAGCGGTGCTCGAAGGGGAGGTCGAGCACCACGACGGCATCCTCACCAAGATCGAGCGTGCATCGAACAAGACCATGATGATCTGCGTGTCTCGCTGCAAGGGCGAGCGGCTGGTGCTGGACATCTGAGGCCTGCGGCCAGAGACAACTACCTCTCGAACTTCAATGAAAAAACTCGTACTCGCGCTGGCTTCGGCCAGCGCGGCTGGCGGAGCGCTGGCCCAATCTTCCCTCACGCTCTTCGGCGTGGTCGACGCCGCCGTCACCTACACGCAGGGCAGCGGCAACGGCTCGGCGCACAAGACGCAGCTGAGCAACAGCGGCAACATGTTCAGCCGCCTGGGCTTTCGTGGCACCGAAGACCTGGGTGGCGGCTACTCGGCCAACTTCTGGCTGGAGATGGGCCTGCAGAACGACAGCGCGCAGGGCTTTCCGTCGAACTCCAACAACCAGGCCAGCGGCAACGGCACGTCCGGCGTGCTGAGCTTCAACCGCCGCTCCACCGTGAGCCTGGCGGGCGAGTTCGGAGAGCTGCGGCTGGGGCGCGACTACGTGCCGGCCTTCTGGAACACGGCCATCTTCGACCCCTTCGGCACGGGCAGCGGCATCGGCGCCAACCAGCTGTACTTCTCGGGCCTGGGCGGCCTGGTCGCACCGACCGGCACGCGCGCATCGAACAGCGTGGGCTACCTGCTGCCGGCCAGCCTCGGCGGCTTCTACGGGCAGGTGATGTACGCCATGGGCGAGAACGACTCCAGTTCGGTGCTGCCGAACACCCTGGTGTCGAACCGGCACGACGGAGACCACACCGGCGCACGCCTGGGCTACCAGAGCGGCGGCATCAACATCGCGCTGGCCACCGGCCGCACGCGCTACGCGAGCGGCGACCTGCGCGTGACCAACCTGGGCGCGGCCTACACCTTCGGCCCCTCGCTGATGAACCTCAAGCTCACGAGCGAGCTGTACAAGGAGTCGAAGGGCAGCACCGACGCGAAGGGCGCGCTCATCGGCCTGCAGCTGCCCATCGGGCCGGGCGAGATCAAGGCGTCTTACGCGCGCTACCGGCTGGAGCCGGCAGGCGCGCTGCTGAAGCCCACGTCGTCGAAGCTGGCCATCGGCTACGTGCACAACCTGTCGAAGCGCACGGCGGTGTACGCCACCCTCGCGCGCATCAGCAACAGCAACGGGGCGACCGCGGCGCTTTCGGGCGCCATCACCGCGCCGAACCGCGCGTCCAGCGGTGCCGAGTTCGGCATGCGCCACATGTTCTAGGCGCCGCGCGCGCACACCCACACCGGCAGCAAAGACCATGCAGAGCAGCAACAGCAAGAACCTTCGTTGGTACGGCGTGATCACACTGTTCGTGATCGTCGCGATCTCCTATGTGGACCGCATCAACATCGCGGTGCTCATCACCGATAAGGCCTTTCTCGACCACGTCGGCATCGCCGCGAGCGACCGCGTGCGCCAGGGCTTCCTGGCGACGGCGTTCATGCTGGGCTACGGCGTGTCGGCCTTCGTGCTCACGCCGTTCTGCTCGGCGTTGTTCGGGGTGCGGCGCAGCCTGGTGTACGGGCTGGTGCTGTGGGGCGTCGTGACATGGGCCTCGCCGCTGTTCCACAGCTACGGGCTGCTGCTGGCCTCGCGCATCCTGCTGGGCGTGTCGGAGGGGCCGCTGTTTTCGCTGGCCTCGGCGTACATCAAGGCGCACTTTCGCAACGACGAGAACGGCAAGCCCAACGCCTTCGTGAACATGGGCACGGGGCTGGGGCTGGCGGTGGGGTATCCGCTGGTGGGCTACCTGCTCACGCAGTTCGCGTGGGACACCTCCTTCCACGTGCTGGGCGTGATGAACATCGCGCTGGGCATTCCGCTGGTGCTGGCCTTCGTGCGCATGCCGCCCGCCCATGCCGACGGCGCGAAGCCGTCGTCGTTCGGCGAGGCGATGGCGCGCGTGGGCGGCATCGTGCGCGGCGCGCTGCACACGCGGCACCTGTTCCTCATCACGCTGCTGACCTCGGCCGCGCTGGCCTACCTGTGGGGCAGCAGCAACTGGCTGCCGACCTACCTGCGCGAGGCGCGCGGTTTCTCGCTGCGCGAGATGGGCTGGCTGGCCTCGCTGCCGCAGTACGCCACCGTGCTCGCGGTGTTCGTGGGCGGCGTGCTCATCGACAAGGTGGGCCGCGAGCGCGTGCCCTTCATCTTCATGGGCGCGAGCGCGGGCGTGGCGCTGTCGGTGCTCATGGCCATCAACGCGCGCGACCCCTATGCCGCCGCCTGCTGCCTGGTGGCGGCCAACTTCTTCTGGGGGCTGCAGAGCCCGGCCATTCCGAGCACGGTGCAGTACTGCTCGCGGCCCGAGCACACGGCCAGCGCCTTCGGCGTGACCAACGGCGCGGGCAGCCTGGTGGCGGGCTTCATGCCGGTGCTGATGGGCGGGGTGATCGCGGCGGTGTCGCACGGGTCGGCAGCATCGGCGTCGGCCGGTTCGGCTGTGTCATCGGCGGCCTCCGCTTCGGGCTTCTTCGCGGGCTTCGCGCTGCTCATCGGCACGCAGGTGGTGGTGTTCGGGTGCGGCTTGCTTCTGTGGTGGCGCGACCGCGCGCGCAGTGTCGAAGCAGTCTCAGGTTCACAGCTTTCATAGCCATTTCGAAGGCTTGTACCTTCGTACTGTGGCCGCGCGGTCACAGCGCGCACCACCGGTTTCCGTCATCTGCGTGAGCAGGTGTTTCGGCGCTAGAACCATCTTCATACCGCCGGGCATGCATCGCGTGCCATGACGCCATTCGGGCTATGGCGCGCGAACATTTGGAGAGAGAAAAGTTCCGCGATTCATTGAGCCGACTTGTTCGTTCAGCTAAAACTGGCGCACTTCAATGGACGAGGGAATGCGCGTGAAACCAACGAGAAGAGCCGCAGAAAGTCTTGCCATGGTCGCGATGAACATCACCTTCATCGCGCGTTCCGAAGGTGCCGCAGCCGCACGGTTGCGACGCACCGAACCGCTTCACGGGCACTGAGCCCGCGCAGCGCTCCGCACCCCCACGCCACCGCTTTTTCTTCGAACCCCGCATGTCGACGGGTATGGAGCGGCTCGCCCCGCGCATCCTGGGACCGCCTGTTTTCAAGGCGGTGAAACCGGCTGCGACCGCGCTGTCCTGACGAACCTCGTGTTCGCCGGGAGGACGCCCTGTCGCCCGCATTTTTCAGCTGTTCATTTCATCACCGCGCGCCTTGCGCATCGCCGGCTATCCGCTGGTGCATGCGGGGCGGCGCATGTTTCTTCTTACCCAGAGTACCCAGAGGCGATCATGAAAAAACTCAGTGCACCTGTTGGCTTCAAGCATGCAGTCTTCCACCATGTTGCCATCACCGCGGTGGCCCTTGCCGTGCTGACGGCATGCGGCGGCGGTGGAGACAGCGGCGGTGGCGCGTCGCTCGGCGGCACGGGCGTGGGCCTTTCGGCACCGTCCGATGCGGTGGCCACGGCGCCGTCGTCCGACAGCACCAGGAAGTCGCCGGACGATGGCGTGCCCGCCGTGGCCAATGTGGCGGACGCCGCAGTGGCTGCTGTGGACCGTTCGGCCAAGCCCATCGAGCTGCCCGACACCGTCTGGCCCAGCAACTACAAGCTGTGGTTCCGCCCCGATGCCGCGCTGAAGACCTTCACCGGCCGCGGCGACGTCGAAATCGAAGTGCTCAAGCCGGTCGACGCCATCGTGGTGGCCGCGCACAACCTCAACTTTGCCAAGGGCCGCACCACGCTGCGCAAGGTGTCGAACCCCGGAGAAGCGATCGCGCTCATTCCCACGCCGCAGACGCTGGGCGACTTCGTGCAGCTGCGGCTGAACGACGGCCAGATCGCCAAGGGCAAGTACCTGCTGCACATGGAGTGGGACGGCAAGATCCAGTTCTCCGACGCGGAATACTGCCCGCCCGCCGAAGTGGCGCGCAACCCGTTCTGCTCGGCCGCCACGGGCATCTTCAAGGTGGGCCTGTCCACGCCCGAAGGCGTGAGCAGCGACGCCATCGTGACGCAGGGCGAAACCAACTACGCGCGCCAGTGGTTCCCGGGGTGGGACGAGCCGGCGTTTCGCCACACCTTCGAGATTTCGGCCGAGGTGCCGGGCGACTGGAAAACGGTGTCCAACGGCGCGCAGCTGTCGGCGGTGAAGCTGCCCGACGGCTACCAGCAGGTGTCGTTCGAGAAGACGCCGGTGATGCCCATGTACCTCACCTTCTTCGGCGGTGGCAAGTTCGACGTGCTGCCCGACAACTTCAAGAACCCGCTGGACGGCAGCGACATTCCGCTGCGCTGGTTCACGCCGCCGGGCCGCTCCACCTGGGCCACCTTTCCGATGGAGTGGACCAAGGTGGCCATGGACTATTACTACAAGTACACGGGCATCCCGCTGCCGATCAAGAAGTTCGACACCATCGCCGCGAACGACAGCTACGACAACAAGCCCAACACCGGCTTCGGCGGCATGGAGAACTGGGGCGCGATCTTCGAGTTTGCCGACGCGGTGCTCACCAAGCCGGGCGACAAGCCCACGCTGTACTCGGTGACGGTGGTCACGCACGAAATCGCGCACCAGTGGTTCGGGGACCTGGTCACGCTCGACTGGTGGGACAACGTGTGGCTCAACGAGTCGTTCGCGCGCTGGTTCGAAAGGCGCACCACCATCAAGTTCCACCCCGAGTACTACAGCTTTTCCGACTTCGTGCTCGACAAGCACAGCGTGATCACGGCCGACCTGCGCAGCACGGCCGTGCCGGTGCAGCGCAACCTGAACGACGCGGGCTCCTTCGGCTTCATCAGCCCGTCGATCTTTGTCTACAACAAGGGCAGCCATGTGCTGGAGACCATCCAGAACTACATCGGCGAAGAGGCGATGCAGAAGGGCCTGCAGATCTACCTGAAGGACTATGCCTTCGGCAACGTGACGCCCACGCGGCTGTGGACCTCGCTGGAGAAGGCCAGCGGCGGCAAGAAGGTGAGCGAGATCGGCGACAGCTTCATCCGCCAGACCGGCATTCCGCTGCTCACGGTGGACGCGCAGTGCGCGGGCGACCGCACCTTCGTGAACATCGCGCAGGAGGCCTTTCCCAACCAGAACCAGTTCCCGGCCTCGACCTGGGCCATTCCCGTGACGCTGGCCTACGGCGACGCGATGGAGCAGCGCAAGACCTTCGTGATGAACACCAACACCACGCAGCTGGAGCTGCCGGGCTGCACCGCGGTGCTGGCCGGGCCGACCGGGCAGGACTACTACGTGAGCAACTACAGCGCGCCCTCGTGGAGCGCGCTGCTGGCCAAGGCGCAGAGCCTGGCGGCCAACAAGCCGCTGCTGCTGAACATCGAGCGCGACGCCTCGCGGCTGCTGGCGGTGGGCCGCATCACGCAGGCGCAGTACGACCAGATCAAGGGCGTGGTGAACCTGCCGGCGCCGCTGCTGGCGAAAACCCAGGCCAGCGAGCAGCAGCGCGTGGCGGTGGACGCGGGCGCGCAGAAGGAGGAGTACCCGCACGCGCTGCGCTTCCAGGGCAGCCTGAAGCTGCGTGACAACGAGAAGCGCTGAAGGCCAAGGCCCCTCCATCGACGAACCAGAGGATTCATCCATGAACACTTCATTCAGATGGCTGGCAGTGGCGGTTGCGGTCGCCGCCGCATCCATGGCCGGTTGCGGCGCGCCCGGCGAACCGGAGGCGCAACTGGTCGGCGTGTACGCCGTGAAGCAGGGCGGCGCGCTCAAGGAGCTCGTGAAGATCGAGCGGCAGGGCGATCGCTACGTGATGCGCGACAAAGTGCGCACGCCCGAGTGGAGCGAGCCCAAGATGCAACTGCTGCCGGTCACGCGCGAGCGCTGGCGCAGGATCACCACCGACAGCGCCGAGACCGCCTTCGTCGGCGTGTCCAGCGAGCAGCTGGCCATCTTCAAGGTGGCGCCGGGCTGGCGGAAGAACAGCTTCAAGACCGAAACGGGCTATTTCCTGGTCTATTCGCAGGGGCCGGTGGAAGCCTTCAAGCTCTGACGCGCGGCAAGCGCTGACGGGTTCTGTGCGCGCCCCGCGGCTGCAAGCCGCGGGGCGCGTTTCTTTTTCCACCTCTTTCCACATCTCTTCTTACAAGGGTCGGCGTCGCGGCGACGTCGGCGCCAGCGTGTCCGGTTGCTGGCATGCGGCTTGCAATGGAGTAGTCCATTGGGAAACTTATTCACCACAACTGGGCAACACCCGGTGTTTGGTGCGCTTTGGGAGCCGCCGGCTGCAGCAGGGTGGTGCACCCGGCGTCATCAGGGTAAGCGATAAGTTTCCCAATAGGAAACAAAACTACCATCCCGGCAACACCCCGCTGTGCTCCCTTACTGGAGAGAAACCATGAATCACCCCGTCAGTCCCGCGCTCGCGCAGATGGCGCCGCCGGCCGCACCCGCGGCCGACAGCTCCGAGGTCGGCCGTGTCGTGTTCGCAAGCTCGGTCGGCACCATCATCGAGTGGTACGACTTCCTGATCTACGGCACCGCGGCCGCGCTGGTGTTCAACAAGCTCTTCTTCCCCGTGGACGACCCATTGATGGGCACGCTCGCCGCATTGGGCAGCGCGGCCGTGGGCTTCTTCGCGCGGCCCTTCGGCGGCGCGGTCTTCGGCTACTTCGGCGACCGGCTGGGCCGCAAGTCGATGCTGCTGCTCACGCTGGTCATCATGGGCTTCGGCACCTTCGCCATCGGCCTGCTGCCCACGTACCAGCAGATCGGCATCTGGGCGCCGGTGCTGCTGGTCGCGCTGCGCATCATCCAGGGCATCGGGCTCGGAGGCGAGTGGGGCGGCGCCGCGCTGATGGTGCTGGAGCACGCGCCCAGGCACCGGCGTGGGCTGTGCGGCAGCCTGGTGCAGGTGGGCTTCCCCATCGGGCTCATCCTGTCGGCGGGCGTGTATTCGCTGGTCTCCAGGCTGCCCGAGGAAGACTTTCTTTCGTGGGGCTGGCGCGTGCCCTTCCTGCTGAGCATCGTGCTGGTGGCGGTGGGCACCTTCATTCGCACGCGGGTGTCGGAGTCGCCGGTGTTCCTGGAGATGAAGGCCAAGAAAGAGATTGCGAAGAACCCGTTCGCCGAAGCCGTGTACCGCGACCCGAAGAACTTCCTTGTCGCGGTGGGGCTCAAGATCTGCGAGGTGTCGTGGGTCTACATGCTCACGGTGTTCATGGTGGTCTACGCCACCAAGAACCTCGGGTTGCCCAAGGGCATGATGCTCAACGCGATCATGGTGGCCGCGGCCATCGAGGTGGTGACCATTCCGCTGTTCGGCTGGCTCTCGGACGTCATCGGGCGGCGCCCCTTCTACTTCGCGGGCACGCTCTTCACCATCGCCTTCGCGTTCCCGCTGTTCTGGCTGATGGACACGCGCGATCCGTGGGTCATCATCGCCGCGACCGCCGTGGCGCTGAGCTTCGGCCACGGCCTCATGTTCGGTCCCGAGGCCACCTACTTTCCCGAGCTCTTCGGTGCGCGGGTGCGCTACACCGGCGCGTCGTTCGGTTTCCAGGTGTCCGCGGCCATCGGGGGCGGGCTGGCGCCCATCCTCGCGACCGTGCTGGTGAGCAAGCTGGGCGGCACGGCGGGCGTGTCGGTCATGCTGATCGGCGTGGCGCTCGTCACGCTGGTGGCAGCCTTCTTCGCGCACGAGACCCGCGACCGGTCCGTGAGCGAACTCTGACCCACGCACCACGGGAGCTCGCATGACCTTCGTCGTCACCGAATCGTGCATCGCTTGCCGCTACGGCGAGTGCGTGTCGGTGTGCCCGCAGAACGCTTTCCATGAAGGGCCGAACTTCGTGGTCATCGATCCGCGCGCCTGCGCCAACTGCGGCCTCTGCGAAATGGTGTGCCCGGTGAACGCCATCGTCGCCGCGGCCGACCTGCCGCAAGACCAGCGCGCGTGGCGCGAACTCAATGCGCGGCTTGCGACCGAGTGGCCGCTTGCCACCGACACGCAGCCGTTGCCCGATGCGGACGCGCACGCCTTCGACAAGGCCAAGCGCGACCGCCTGATTCTCCAGGCCTGAACCTGCAGGCCCGAGCCTGCGAACCCCCACCTGCATCGACAAGGAAGGAACACCGACGTGCACATGACTTTTCTGCTTTACGAGGGCATAGAGCCCGTGGACCTGGCCGCCATCGGCGTGATGTCGATGGCCCGGCGCGTGATTCCCGGGCTGTCTTACGAGACGGTGTCTTTCGACAGGGCGCCGGTGTCGCTCGCCAACGGCCTCGAGGTGCTGCCGAGCAAGAGCTTCGACGAAGTCTCGAAGGTCGACGTGCTGCTGGTGCCTGGTGGCCCGGGCTGGCGCGCGGCCGCGAACGATGCGCGCGTGCTGGCGTTCGTGCGGCGCGTGGCGGCCGATGCGCTGGTGTGTTCCGTGTGCACGGGCGCGATGATCCTCGCGGAAGCCGGCGTGCTCGACGGGCTGCGCGCCACCACCAAGTTCGAGGTGGTGCCGCCCGAGCCGTCGCCGCTCGACGAAATGCGCCAGCGTTACCCGGCCATTCGCAGCGAGGCCGCGCTGGTCGTCGACAACGGCCGCGTGGTGACGGGTGGCGGCGTGACCCTGTGCATCGATGCCTTGCTGTACCTGCTGGAGAAGCGCTTCGGCAAGCAGGCCGTGGACGAGGTGGCGCGAATCATGGAGTACGGCGCGGCGCGCGCCGCCAACAGCCGGCGCTTCGCTTCCATGGCTGCCGTCCATGAGTAGTGTGTAGGTTGTCCAATGGACAACTAATGTCTAGAATCTTTTCAACCCGACCCTTAGTCCCGTCTTCAATCCCAACAGAAACCAGGAGCTCACACATGTCCACCGTTTTCAAGGAACGCCTCTCCGGCAAGCTGCAAGCCACCGTCGGCGGCTCCGTCTACATCGACCCTGACAAGCTGGAGTGGCAACCCTCGCAGTTTCCCAAGATCCAGATGAAGGTGCTCTATCGCAACGACGACATCGGCGAGATGACGGTGCTGCTGAAGTGGGAGCCCGGCGCGGTGCTGCCGTTTCACAAGCACCCCGAGATCGAGCAGAGCTGGGTGCTCGAAGGCTCGTTCTCCGACCACGACGGCATCTGCCGCGCCGGCCAGTTCGTGTGGCGCCAGCCGGGCTCGCTGCACGAGACGCGCTCGGACGAGGGCTGCACCATCCTGGCGATCTACCGCAAGCCCAACATCTTCTTCAACGCCGCGGGCTTCGAGGCAGGCAAGCGCTGAGCGGCGCGGCACTGCGACTTGTCGGCGCCGTGGTGCAAGCGCAGGCAACTCGCGGCCTGAAGAGCGCGGGCGGGGGAAACATGGTCCGTAAAATGACGGCACATGGTCGCCACAAAGAAACCCGCAAGAAAGACAAGACGCGCAGCGCAACCCGCTGCCCCCGCCGAGATACCGGCCCATGTGGAGCTGGGCGTGCGGCTCAAGCAGCGCCGGCTCGAGGCGGGCCTGACGCTTGCGGCGCTGGCCGAGCAGGCCGGTTTCGGCAAGGCCTACCTGTCGCGCATCGAGAACGGCAAGAAGGTGCCGCCCATCGGCTCGCTGGCGCGAATCGCGAGCGTGCTGGGCATCGAGGCCGCGAGTTTGCTGTCGGACAACGCGTCGGCCAGCCAGGCCCAGAAAGCCCAGCAGTCGTGGCGCGGCGCGAGCCTCGTCAAGCGTGCGGACAAGCGCCCGACCGTCATGGGCGGCAGCGCCTTCGGCTACGACTACCTGTCGCTCACCGACGCCACCACCGGCCGCGCGCTGCAGCCGTTTCTGTTCACCTTTCCGGACAAGGTCGACAAGTTCGTGTTCTTCGAGCACGAGGGCGAAGAAATGATGCACGTGCTGACCGGGCGCGTGGAGTGGCAGGTGGGGGTGGACAAGTTCATCCTAGAACCCGGCGACACGCTGCATTTCGATTCGCGGATTCCGCACCGCGGGCATGCGCTGTCGGGGCCGGCGACGGCGCTGGTGGTGATCTATTCGCCGGCCGGGTACGACGGGCACCTGGCCTGACGGCTTGAAAGCCTGACGACGCAGGGCCCGCGCTACAGGCTCAGGCCGCCGGCGCCACGCCCGCGCCCTCGATGCGGTGGCGCTTCAGCGCATCCGCCACGAAGCCGCTGGCCTTCATCTCCTCGACGAACGCGGCAAGCAGCGCCTGCGCCTCGGCGCCCCGGCTGGCCGGCGTGCCCATGGCCTGCTGGATGACCATGAAACGCCCCGCCAGCACGCGCACGCCGGGCGCGCGGCGCGCTTCGCCTTCGAGCATCTGGCGGATGCCGGCGGCCACCTCGACCTCGCCCGAACGCAGGGCCGCGAGCGCCGGGCCGGCGCCTTGCAGCCGCACGATGTCGGCGTACTTGATCTCGCGTGTCAGGTACAGGTCGTAGGCGCTGCCGGCGCCGACCGAGATGCGGTGGCCCTGCGCGTCGACCTGTGCGTTGTCCGTGAGCGCGGACGCCTCGGGCACCAGGTAGCTGCCCTCGATGAGCACGTACGGCGCAGTGAAGCGCAGCCCCTCGCTGCGTGCCGGGTCGATGGCGAAGAAGCCGATGTCGGCCTGCTCGTTCTTCACCGCGTCGACCGAGGCGGCGGCTTTCTCGAACACCACCAGTTCCACGCCCACGCCCAGGCGCCGCGCGAATTCGCGCGCCAGGTCGATCGACACGCCCACGGGTTCGCCGGTGGCGGCGTCCTTGTTGGCCAGGATGGGGTTGCCCAGGTTGATGGAGGCGCGCAGGGTGCCGCCGGGGGCGAAGGCTGAGACGAGGGCGGGGGAAACCGGAGTCGATGAAGGCTGTGTCATGGCGTTGGCGCAGGGCGCTGGCAAGGTGACAAAGGGGAGGGCGCGCCAGTTTACGGGGGCCCCGATGAGCTGCGTATTTCCTTCCTCATTTCCTACCGCATGTAGGGAAGCGCGCTCACCGGCCGTGCGCCGGGTTCGCGTAGGCTCGCTGCATCCGCAAAAAGAACCCGCCTTCTGCCGTGCCGCTTTCCACTTTTCTCGTCGAAGACAACCCTCATATCCGCCACCACCTGATCGCCGCCATGGAGGACGAGGTCGACGTTCACCTGATCGGCACCGCCACCACCGAGGCGGAAGCGGTCGCCTGGCTCGACGCCAACCCCGGCGCCTGGGACCTGCTGGTGGTCGACCTGTTCCTGCAGGAAGGCTCGGGCCTGGGCATCGTCAAGCGCTGCGGCAAGTGCCGCCCCGGCCAGCGCGTGGTGGTGCTGACCAACTACGCCACCGGCGAGATTGCCGACTGGGCGCGCGAGCTGGGCGCGGACGCGGTGTTCGACAAGGCCGCCGACCTCGACGGCTTCTTCGCGCTGTGCGCCGGCCTGGAAGCCGAGGGGCGCGAAGGCAGGTCGCGCGGCGGCGAACCCCTGGAGGCGGTGGAACCATGAGCACCACGCCTGCCAGCCCCTCCGTGCCCTCCGCCCCTTCGGCTCCTTCGGCTCCTTCCGTCGCCGAGGTGCTGCGCCCCCTGCGCACCGCCACCCACGCGCTGCACGAAGCACTCGACAGCCAGTTGCCCATCGCCCGCGAAGACGCTTCCCTGGCCGACTACGCCGCCCACCTGCGCGCGCTGCGCCCCTGGCTCGAATCGGTGCGCCACGCGCTGGCCGCCTCGGGCGATGCGGGCCTGGGCCGCGTGGCCCATCGCACCGAACGCCGCCTGGCGGCGCTCGCGCTCGACCTGGAAGACGCGGGCGCCGCGCCACCGGCCGCAACGCCTGGCACCCGCCAGGGCTCCGACACCGGCGCCGACCCCTGGGCCGGCAAGGCCCGCGACGCCGCCTTCGCCTGGGGCCTGGCCTACGTGCTCGAAGGCTCGCAGCTGGGGGGCGCGTCGATGTTCAAGCGCCTGGGCCCGCGGCTGGCGCCGCACCCGATGCGCTACTTCCAGCCGGTCGATGCGCCCGAAGGCCTGGCCGCGCAATGGAAAGAGTTCGTGGCCCAGCTGGCCGCGGTGTTGCGCGACCCCGCCGCGGTGGCCGCGGCGCAGCGCGGTGCGGTGGCCGGTTTCGAGGCGCTGCTGCCGCGCTTCGGCCTGGCGGGGCGCCAGCCTGCATGACTGTAGGAAAGCGCCGACGAAGCGCTCGCGAGGCCGCTGGCATGATCGTTTCGACCTGCTTTCAGAAGAACCCGAGCGTGCTTCACCGCGCCATTGATCGCACCCTTTGATCACCGTGTCCATGCCCACTACGTTCATCGCTGAATCCCGCGCCATCGAGCCCTTGCGGGTGGAGCTTTCCTCCTGCGACGTGGAGCCCATTCGCGTGCCCGGCTCGATCCAGCCGCACGGCCGCCTGCTGGTGCTGCAGCCGGAGTCGCTCGCGTTGGTCGCGTGGAGCGAGAACTGGCCCGACGCCCAGCTCGCTTCCGCGCAAGACGCTCTGCACGGCCTGTCGCTGGCCAGCCTGCCTGCCGTGCAGGCGAGCCACGCGGGCGGTTCCCCGGTGTCGCTGGGCGCCGTCAGGCTGGGCGCGCGCGGTGAAATCGGCGAGGTTTTCGATGCCGCCGTGCACCGCAGCGATCGGCACCTGATCGTCGAGTTCGAGCCGGCCTCGCCCACGGGCGGCAACGAGGCACCGATCTATTCGCTGGGCCGCATCTTCCTGCCGCAACTGCAGGGCGCGGACACCGTGCCCGAGCTCGCCGCCCTGGCCGCGCGCGAGATGAAGCGGCTCACCGGCTTCGGCCGCTGCCTGGTCTACCGCTTCGACCCCGAGGGCCACGGCGAGGTGCTGGCCGAGGAGGCCGAGCCGGGCTACGACAGCTACGTCGGCCACCACTTTCCGGCGGCCGACATTCCGCAGCAGGCGCGCGCGCTGTACCTGGTGAACCACTTCCGCCTGATTGCCGACGCCAACTACCGGCCGGTGCGGCTGCGCGCGAACGACGCGTCGCTCACCGCGGCCGACATCGACCTGTCGCAGGCGCAGCTGCGCAGCGTGTCGCCCATTCACCTCGAGTACATGCGCAACATGGGCACGCTGGCGTCCATGTCGGTGTCGATCGTGGTCGACGGCCGGCTCTGGGGGCTGGTGTCGTGCCACGACCATGCGCCGCGCTTTCTCGACACCGGCACGCGGCTGGCCTGCGAGCACCTGGGCCAGCTGCTGTCGTTGCAGATCCAGTCGAAGGAAACCAACGGCGAGGTGGCCGAGCGGCTGGCGCTGCGCCAGCTCACGCTGCAGATCGTGTCGCACCTGGCCGAGAGCGACGCCACCTTGCAGCACCTGGTCTCCGAGGCCTCCCTGATGCTGCGCGTGATGCGCGCCACCGGCGCCGCCGTGGTGCTCGACGACGAGGTCTGGTCGGTGGGCGACGTGCCCGAGCGCGCGCAGGTGCAGGAGCTGGCCGGCTGGATCGCGGGGCTGGGCGTGGACGTGTACGAAAGCGACGCGCTGGCCACGCACTTTGCGCCGGCCCAGGCCTTTCACGACCGCGCGGCGGGCGTGCTGGCCATTTCCATTTCGCAGGTGCACCGCCACCTCATCCTCTGGTTCCGCCCGGAAATCGTGCGCACGGTGCGCTGGGCGGGCGACCCGCACAAGCCCATGGGCGGCGAGGGCGGGCGCATTCACCCGCGCCTGAGCTTCCAGAGCTGGGTCGAGAACATCCGCGGGCATTCGCGCGCGTGGACGCCGGCCGAGACCGGCGCCGCCGGCGAGCTGCGCCAGGCGCTGATCGGCGTGGTGCTGCGCCGGGCCGAGGAACTGGCCGCGGTGGCCACCGAGCTGGGCCGCGTCAACAAGGAGCTGGAGGCGTTTTCGTACACGGTGTCGCACGACCTGCGCGCGCCCATGCGCCACATCGCGGGCTACGTGGACCTGGTGGCGCAGACCGAAGGCAAGCAGCTCAGCGAGCGGGCCCACCGCTACCTGGCGCACGTGAAGGACGCGGCCGCGTTCGCGGGGCAGATGGTCGATGCGCTGCTCGACTTTTCGCGCATGGGCCGCTCCGCGCTCAAGCAGCGCCCGGTCGACACGGCCTCGCTGGTCGAAGGGCTGGTGCGCGAACTGCGGCGGCTGGAGCCGCAGCGCAACATCGAATGGCAGGTGGAGCCCGACCTGCCCACGCTTTACGCCGACCCGCTGCTGCTGCAGGTGGCGGTGCGCAACCTGCTGGCGAACGCGGTCAAGTACTCGCGCACGCGCAGCCCGGCACGCATCGCGGTGCGCGCGGTGCGCAACGAGCTGGGCGAGGGGCTGGAGGTGCAGGACAACGGCGTGGGCTTCCAGATGAAGTACGTCGACAAGCTGTTCGGCGTGTTCCAGCGCCTGCACCAGGCCGAAGATTTCGAAGGCACGGGCATCGGCCTGGCCAGTGTGAAGCGGATCGTGGAGCGCCATGGCGGCACGGTCCAGGCCCAGGGGGAGGTGAACGTCGGTGCGAGCTTCGGCTTCGTGCTGCCACTCGTTCCCCAGGAAACCATTGAAAAGACGGCATCGGCGCAATCGCCGGCCGCGAACGGAGAAGGACATGCTTAAGCCGATCCTGCTCGTCGAAGACGACAAGCGCGACCTCGAACTCACCCTGATCGCGCTGGAACGCAGCCAGCTCGCCAACGACGTGGTGGTGCTGCGCGACGGCGCGCAGGCGCTCGAGTACCTGCTGCGCCAGGGCGAGCACGCCGACCGCGACGAGGGCAACCCGGCCGTGATCCTGCTCGACCTGAAGCTGCCCAAGGTCACGGGCCTGGAGGTGCTGGAAGAAGTGCGCCGCAACGCGTCGCTGCGCAGCATTCCGGTGGTGATGCTCACGTCGTCGCAGGAAGAGTCGGACGTGCTGCAGAGCTACGAGCTGGGCGTGAACGCCTACGTGGTGAAGCCGGTGGCTTTCGACCGTTTCGTCTCGGCCATTGCCGAGCTCGGTGTGTTCTGGGCGGTGCTGAACGAGCCGCCGCCAGGCTCGTTGAAGGCAGCGCGCAAGCATGAGTAGCCAGGGCGGCGTTTCAGCCGCGACACCTCTTGCCTTGGCGCCCCCCGCCGCGACACAGCTCGCAGATGTTTCCGCGGCGGCTCACCCGGGCTTGCCCGTGGCCGCCGCGCCGAACGTGCTCATCCTGGAAGACTCCCGCTTCGACGTCGAGCTGCTGACCGAGGCGCTGTCGCATGCCTTGCCCACCGCCCGCACGCGGGTGGTGCGCGACGAGCCGGGCTTCGTGCAGGCGCTGGAAGACGGGCAGAAAGAATTGCCGAAAGACGGGCTGGGCAGCGGCTACGCGCTCATCCTGTCCGACTTCGAATTGCCGGGCTTCTCGGGCGCGCACGCGCTGGAGCTGGCACGGCAGATGGCGCCGCAGACGCCCTTCATCTTCGTCTCGGGCGTCATCGGCGAAGACAACGCGGCGGAGCTGCTGAAAAGCGGCGCCACCGACTACGTGAGCAAGGGCCGCCTGGCGCGCCTGCCGGTGGTGGTGGAGCGCGCGCTGAAGGAAACGGCCGAGCGCAACGCCAAGGCGCTCGCCGAGCAGCGGCTGCTGGCGGCCAACGCCGCCATCCTGGAGGCCGAGTCGCGCCGCCTGGCGCTGATGGAGCTGGCCGACCGCATCCGCGACATCGACGACCCCGGCGAAATTGCCTACGTCGCTTCCGAGATGCTGGGGCGCCGGCTGAACGTCGACCGCGCCGGCTACGGGCTGGTGGACACCGACGCCGAAACCATCGCCATCGAGCGCGACTGGACCGCGCCCGGCGTGTCCAGCCTGGCGGGCATGCTTCGCTTTCGCGACTACGGCAGCTACATCGAGGACCTGAAGCGCGGCGTGACCGTGGTCTTCGCCGATGCCCATGTGGACGAGCGCACGCGCGACAACGCCGACGCGCTGGTGGCCATCACCGCGCGCGCGGCCGTCAACATGCCGCTCACCGAGCGCGGCGGGCTGGTCGGCCTGCTGTACCTCAACCACGGGCAGGAGCGCCCCTGGTCGAAGGACGAGATCGACTTCATGCGCGAAGTGGGCGAGCGCGTGCGCTCGGCCGTGTCGCGGCGCGAGGCGCAGATCGAGCTGCGGGCGCTGGCCGATTCGCTGGAGCTGCAGGTCGAGGCCCGCACCTACGAGCGCGACCGCACCTGGGCGCTGAGCCAGGACCTGCTGGGCGTGGCCAACCTCGACGGCTTCTTCGTCAGCGTGAACCCGGCCTGGGAGGCCGTGCTGGGCTGGAGCGCGGAAGAGATCCGCGCCATGCCGTTTCGCGGCCTGGTGCATGCCGACGACGTGGCGGGCACCGAGGCCGAGCTGGCGCGCCTGCTGGCGGGCGCGCGCACCACGGGCTTCGAGAACCGCTACCGCACCAAGGACGGCAGCTACCGCTGGCTCTCGTGGACGGCGGTGCCCGACAACGGCCTGATGTACACGGCCGCGCGCGACATCACCGAGCAGAAGGAGCGCGAGGCCGAGCTGGACGACGCGCGCGAGCAGCTGCGCCAGAGCCAGAAGCTCGAAGCCGTGGGCCAGCTCACGGGCGGCCTGGCGCACGACTTCAACAACCTGCTGGCCGCCATCAGCGGCAGCCTGGAGCTGATGCACCGGCGCGGGCTGGAGGGCAAGCCGGCCGACATGGAGCGCTACATCGGCGTGGCGCAGGGCGCGGTGAAGCGCGCGGCCGCGCTCACGCACCGGCTGCTGGCCTTCTCGCGCCGCCAGACGCTGGAGCCCAAGCCCATCAACGCCAACCGGCTGGTGAGCGACATGGAAGAGCTGCTGCGCCGCACGCTGGGCCCGCACATCGAGCTGGAGAACGTGGCCGCGGTCGGGCTGTGGAACGTGCACGCCGACCCCGGGCAGCTGGAGAACGCGCTGCTCAACCTGTGCATCAACGCGCGCGACGCCATGCCCGAGGGCGGCAAGCTGGTGGTGGAAACCGCCAACCGCTGGATCGACGCGCGCACCGCGCGCGGGCGCGACCTGCCGATGGGGCAGTACGTGTCGCTCACCGTGAGCGACAACGGCGTGGGCATGCCGCCCGAAGTGGTGGCGCGCGCCTTCGACCCCTTCTTCACCACCAAGCCCATCGGCATGGGCACGGGGCTGGGGCTGTCGATGATCTACGGCTTCGCCAAGCAGTCGGGCGGGCAGGTGCGCATCTACTCCGAGGTGGGCACCGGCACGTCGGTGAGCATCTACCTGCCGCGCCACGACCGGCAGGAAGAGGTGGCCTCCGCGCCCGCCGAGGCGTCGCTGGCGCCGCGCGCCGACCAGGGCGACACCGTGCTGGTGGTCGACGACGAGCCGGCGCTGCGCATGATCATCGTGGAGGTGATGCAGGGGCTGGGCTACGCCACGCTGGAGGCCGGCGACGGCGCCGAGGCGCTGCGCATCCTGCAGGCGCCGCGCCAGCGCATCGACCTGCTGGTGAGCGACGTGGGCCTGCCCGGCGGCATGAACGGGCGCCAGGTGGCCGACGCGGCGCGCACTGCGCGACCGGGGCTGAAGGTGCTGTTCATCACCGGCTATGCCGAGAACGCGGTGCTCAGCCACGGCCACCTCGACCCCGGCATGCACGTGATGACCAAGCCCTTCGAGATGGACGTGCTGGCGCGGCGGGTGAAGCAGCTCATCGAGAGCCGGTAGCCGGGGGCCGCGCGAAGCGCGGCATCTAGCACCCGAAGCTGAAGGAATCCCGAAGAAACGGCGGCTGCGAGCCGCCGGATTTTCAGCAGGTCTTCATGCTGGCGCTTCACCATGCGGTGTTCCTCAACACCCATGAACCCGCGCCAAGCCGATGAAGCTCTTCGACGCATGCCCACGTCTTTTCACCGGGCCGTCCCGGCAGGTCGGGCACTTCCGCTCGCCCGAAGCCCGGTCGGCGCTGCTCGACGCTTACGCCCGCATGCTCGCGCGCTGGCCGGTGCCTTACCGCAGCAGTTATGTGGAAACGCGCTACGGCCGCGCCCACGTGCTGGCCTCGGGCCCGGCCTATGCGCCGCCCGTGGTGCTGCTGCACGGCGGGGGCGGCAACGCCACGGCGTGGATCCACCTGGTCGAGCGGCTGTCGCAGGCGCTGCAGGTGTACGCGGTCGATGTCATCGGCGACGCGGGTCGCACCGAGGGGCGCCGGCCCTCGTCGGAAGACGCGTACTGCAACTGGCTGGACGACGTGCTCGTCGGCATCGGCCGCCCGAAGGTGGGGCTGTGCGGCGCCTCGTTCGGCGGCTGGCTCGCGGCGGCCTACCTGCGCCAGACCTCGCGCCGCGCCGCCCGGCTGGCGCTGCTGGCGCCGCCCAACCTCGCGTCGCAGCGTGCGGGCCATGCGTGGCGCGCGGGCATGGCGGCGATGTTCCCGAGCGAGCGCACGGTGCGCGGGCTGCGCAGCCTGCTGAGCTCGCCGGCGGCACCACCCGCGCCGGCCTGGGTGCTGGACGACGCGCTGGTGCGCGCCCGCTGCCAGCGCGGCCATCCGCAGCCGCCCGGGCGCATGAGCGACGCCGACCTGCGCGTGCTGCCGCGCCACACGCTGCTGATGCTCGGCGGCGACGAGGCGCTGTACGACCCCATGCATGCCTGGTCGCGCGTGCAGGCGCAGGCGCCGCATGTGCAGGTGGAGCTGGTGACCGACGCGGGCCACCTGCTCGAATGCGACCAGCCGGCCAAGGTGGGCGATGCGCTGGTGGCGTTCTTTCGGCAGGGCGGGTGGACGCTGTGAGGGGCGGCGTTCGGGGTCTTGGTGGTATCTGGCCGGTGCCTGATCCACTACAGCAGGTTCAGCGCGCCGTGAGCGGCTCCAGCCCGGTCTTCGCGATGGTGGGCGCCGCGGCGGGCGAGTTGAGGTAGCGAATCAGCTGCCGCGCGGCATCGGGCTGCTTCGACGCGGTGGCCACGCCGGCGGAGAACACCGTCACGCGCTGCACCTCGGCGGGCAGCGGGCCGATGTAGTCGATGCCCGCGACAGGCAACAGCTCGCTCACCTGCTGCAGGCCCAGCGCCGCGTCGCCGCGCGCCACCACGGTGCCCACGCGCTCGCTCAGGATGCGCTTGCTCTTCGGTTTCACCTGGTCTTCGATGCCCAGCGTCTTCAGCAGCTCGGTCTCGTAGTAGGTGCCGCTGGCGCTGGCCGAGTAGGCGATGGACGGCGCCGCGAGCAGCGTGCGCTTCAGCGCGGCCACGGTGCTGATGTCTGGCCGCGGCGCGCCCTTGCGCACCGCGAAGCCGATGGCCGAACGCACCAGGTCGACCTGGCTGCCGGGCAGCACCTTGCCCTGTGCCACCAGCGCGTCGAGCGCGGGGCGCGCGAGGATCACCACGTCGGCGGGCTCGTTGCGCGCGAGCCGGCTGGGAATGGA
This sequence comes from Variovorax sp. RCC_210, assembly GCF_041355175.1. Taxonomy (NCBI): domain Bacteria; kingdom Pseudomonadati; phylum Pseudomonadota; class Betaproteobacteria; order Burkholderiales; family Comamonadaceae; genus Variovorax; species Variovorax sp. RCC_210. The sequence goes on from NZ_JBFUPJ010000001.1 coordinate 551,698, forward strand.
ATCGTCGGCATTGCCCATGGAGGCGCCGTAGGCCGTCTTCACGCTGCGCCCGCTGCTGCGCTCGAACCCGGGGCGCAGGTCGTTGTAGGCGGCGGTGAAGCCGCCGGAGGTCATGACGTGGATGTCGGCCTTGTCAGGCGGGGGCGTGCCGGGGCTGCCGACGCCCGTGCAGCCAGCGAGGGCGAGGGCGGCGAGAAGGGGGAGCGCGGCGCGGCGCGTCAGGGTGCTCAAGGTGGCCAGGGTGATCGGGTGCTTCATCGGTGCATGTCTCCAGCGGAAAGCGCCATTCTGGAAGCCGGGGCTGTCATTCAGCCCTCAGGAAGCTCGGGGTTAGTACCCACCCGGCACAGCCGGTGCATGTAAAGCCTGTTTGCTTTACGCCGTGTTTACCCACGCGCAACGCGCTGTTCAGGCTGCGCGCCTGAAATGCATGCCGGCCCCCTGCGGCCATTCCATCTGAAGGACCCAGCATGATGAAACACCCCTTGCCACGCTTCGCGCTCGCCGCGGCACTGCTTGCCGTGAGCGGCTACAGCTTTGCGCAATTCGGTGGTGGTGGCGGTGGCATGGGCGGCATGGGTGGTGGACGGCGCGGCGCGCGGCCCGACACTTCTGCCAGCCCGCGCGGCGACAACCTCTCCACGCCCGCCACCGCCGCCGGCAAGGTGCGCGACAAGCTCTACGACCTGCGGCTGCAACTGATGATCGAGCCCGCGCAGTCCGCGGCGTGGGACCGCTTCGCCGATGCGGTGTGGGACACGGTCGGCCACGGCGGCATGGCCAGCGCGCCCCCGGCGGACGACCAGACGGCCGTGCAGTTCGTGCAGCAGCGCGTGGCGCAGGCGCAGGACCGCACGCGGCGCATGCAGGCGGTGGGCGATGCGCTGAGTGCGCTCTACGAGACCATGACGCCCGAGCAGCGGCACATCGCCGACCAGAACCTGCCGGCAGTCATTCCCTGAGTTCGCGCCGCGCAGGCGGATGGGGCCTCAAGGGCCTTCAAGGGCTCAAGACGCCAGGTCGAAGCAGCAGCCCGCGTAGTAGGGCTTGTCGCCGCCGTCCACGAAGGGCACCTCGATGGGCTTGCCCTCGTTACGCCACACGTCGCGCTTCTTGTAGCCCGAGCGCGCGAGGTCGGCCAGCAGCTCGTCATGGTGCTGGATGCGGTAGGGGCACACGGCCACGCCGATGCTGTTGAGCGTGAAGATGGTGCGCTCGGGGTGCACGGCCGTGGTGTTCATGACGATGCGACGCGGCTTCACCGGCAGCGACGACAGGATCGCGTCCATGCGCGTGGGCAGGTACTGCAGGCTGCCCGAGGCGTACAGCACGTCGCAGCCGGTTGCGTCGCGGTAGTCGGTGGTGAAGTCGAGCTGCCCGGTGGCCTCGCGCTTCACCGCCATCGCGCGGCCGGCCTCGACCACGCCGGGCACGTCGCACACGGTCCAGCGCAGTGTGTCGGGGTAGGTCAGCACGCGCCGGAACGCGTAGTACTTGATGCCCACGTGCCCGCCCAGGTCGAAGATGCGCGTCATGCCCGCGTCGATGGAGCGGCCCAGCCAGAACAGGCCCGGGTAGTCGTAGAAATAGATCTGCGGGCTGTAGAGCTCGCCCGCGTCGGCGTTGGCGTAGCCCACGGCCTTGCTGGGCGGCGCACCGGCCTCGGCCGCCGCGAAGCTGTCGAAGGACCCCATGAAGAGGTTCTCGTCCGTGTTGCTCAGGAACTTGCGCCGGTACGCGCTTTCACGCGGCGGGAACTGCAGAAGGCTGGACAGCATGTTGTATGTCTCCGGTGGCCCGTTCATTCTGATGGCAACCAAAGTATTCAAGACGTAAAACCATGTGCGGTGGTGGCGGTTACCCCGTAGGGGTTACATACCGCGCGTTGCCTGCGCGTCGGTGTTCTCGTCGAGGTTCTTCTTCAGGAAGGTCTCCAGTTCCGTCAGCACGCGCACGCGGTCTTCCTCCCGGCTGAGCGTGTGGTCGCCCAGCGGCAACTCCACGTAGCGGGTGTTGGAGTGGCCGGCCTTCTTCAGAGCCTCGGCCATGTCGCGCGACTGCTCGACCGGCACCACCGCGTCCTGCGCGCCGTGAACGAGCAGCACCGGCACCTTGATCTCGCCCGCGCGCAGGGCGGGAGAAGTCTGGCGCAGCTTGTCGCGGTCGCCCCACCAGGTGCCGATCTGCGCCTCGGCGCCGAGTTCGTAGTCCATGAAGCGCTGCGAAAAGCTCAGCAGGTCGCGCAGGTCGCTGGGGCCAGCGAAGCTGACGACGCAGCGGTACAGCGCGGGGTCTTTCACCGCGCCCATCAGCGCGGCATAGCCGCCGTAGCTTCCGCCCACGATGCACACGCGCCGAGCGTCGGCAATGCCTTGGTTGACCAGCCAGCGCAGGCCGTCGGCCAGGTCGTCCTGCATCTCCAGGCCCCAGCGCTTGCGGCCGGCCTCGCGAAAGTCTTGCCCGTAGCCGATGGAGCCGCGGAAGTTGAGCTGCAGCACGGCCCAGCCGCGACTTGCCAGGAATTGCGCCCAGTAGTCGTAGCGGCCGGTGTCGGCAGACGCGGGGCCACCGTGGGGCAGCAGCACGGTGGGCAAGGGCACTGCCTTGTCCTGATCTTTGGCATTTGCTTCGCGTGCGGGCGGTAGTGTCAGGTAGCCCTCCAGCGCCAGCCCGTCGCGGCTGGTCAGTGCGATGCGCTTCGGCGTGGACAGCGGCAGGCCCTCGAGGCTGGGGTGCGTGTCGGCCAGGCGCACAAGCTGCCGGTTCGTCCAGTTCATCGTGAAGTACTGCGGAGGCCGCGAGCCCGCGACCGACAGCACGATGCTTTGCTGCCCGGCGTCGTCGTCGCTCACGATGCGGTTGCCGCGCTGGGGCAAGGCGCGGTCCAGTGCGTCCTGCCGCTGGCGGGCCGCGTCGTTCCAGTACACGACGCGCGACACGTCGGTGCGGTAGTCGAAGCCGACGACGCGCCGCGTCCGCGGCTCGCGCAGCAACTCGCCGCGCACGTCGAAACGCGCATCGGCCAGCAGGGTCTCGCGCGGAAAGGCCGGGTCTTGCAGGTCGATGCGCACGAGCGCGTCGCGGCCGTCGACCGGGGCCAGCGCGTAGAGAAAGCGCGGGTCGGCGTCGAAGCCCAGCGGCTTCAGCGCCAGCCGCCGCGCTTCGGCGGGGTCGGTGCCTTCGTAGCTCATGAGGGGGCGCCAGCTGCCGGAGCCCGAGCCGATTTCGTCCTTGTTTTCGCTTTTGTTTTCGGCAGGCGCGGCGGGCGGCCTGACCATCACGCGCAGCACTGTGCGCGTCACGCCGTAGCCCAGGCGCACCTCGCCCTGTGCATCGGCCATCCACTGGCGGATGCCGCCCAGGTTGCGCTGCACCAGGCGCGAACGGCCGGTGCGCGTGTCAAGCCGGTACACGTCGGGCTGCCCGGGTGCGCTCGCGTCGAGGGCGATGAGAACCGTCTCCGGCTCGTTGGGCAGCGCGCCGACGATGCGGTCCTGAAACTGCGGAACACGCCGCGCCCGCTCGAAGGCGTTGCCCTGCTGGATGCCCAGCGTCAAGTCGCCCTTCAGGTTGCCGCCGTCGCGGTCGACGGCGATCAGCCGCGACTCGAAGGTGCGAACCCCGCGCCGGTCTTCCTGGAACCGCGCGCCCACCAGCACGCGCCGACTGCCGGCCCAGCGCACCATGCCGATGGTGTATTTGTCGCCGTCGGACTTCAGCACGATCCGAGGCTTCTCGCCGAAGCCGCTGACCACCACGTAGCCCTTGCCGTCGATGGTCTGCACCATCACCGCGCCGCGGCCGTCGGGCGAGAGCTGGGGCTGCTCGATGGCGGGCAGCTCGGCGAAGGCGTGGAGGGGGATGGGTGTTGCAGTGGGCTCGGCCGCGAAGGATGTGCCGAGGCCGGCGGCCCACAACGCGGCCGAGCAGAAGATGCGTCTGTGCGCAATGTGCATGAAGGACTCCCTGGAAAAAAGGCCGGGGCAGTCTATCGGCGAGGGCAGCTCACATTCTGTTTACACGCCCACGCAGCAGGAAGGGGGAAAGGACGGCGTCTTGCCCGCGGCACTTCACTCCAAGTGCCCAGGGCACCTCACGCCAGCTGCCCGCTCGCCAGCGCCGCCGCCGCGGCGCGCGTCTCCACGCCCAGCTTCTCGAAGATGTGCTCCAGGTGCTTGTTCACCGTGCGCGGGCTGGTGCCCAGGATCTCGCCGATGTCGCGGTTGGTCTTGCCCTTGGCGAGCCAGGAGAGCACCTCGGTCTCGCGCGGGGTCAGCGCGGCATCGGCCAGCCGCGCCGACGTGGTGCCGGCGCCGCCGTCGCGCTGCAGCGCGAACAGCAGCATCGTCTCGCCCAGCGCCGCCGCGCCCAGGTTGCGCACCGACAGCCGCATGCCCGTGGCGGTGCCGATGGCCATCGACGCGCCCGCCGCCAGCGCCGGTTCGATGGACGCGGGCAGCAACCCCGGCGCCACCGGGTCTTCGAGCGCATGCAGCCACAGCGCGGCCTGCGGCGAGCGCCAGGCGATGCGCCCGCGCGTGTCGACGAACACCACGCCCATGCCGGCCACGTCGACCGCGTCGCGTGCCATGCGCGTGATGCGGGCGTTGCGCGCATGGGTGTGCAGCCGCGCCAGCACCTCCTGCGCGCGAATGGGCTTCACCACGTAGTCGACGCCGCCGCATTCGAAGCCCTCGACCACGTGCGCGGTTTCGGACAGCCCCGTCATGAACAGCACCGGAATGTGCGCCAGCGCCGGGTTGGCCTTGATGCGCCTGCAGGTCTCGAAGCCCGAGAGCCCGGGCATCAGGCCGTCGAGCAATATCGCGTCGGGCACCACCAGCTCCAGCCGCTGCAGCGCGGCCTCGCCGTCGGCGGCCACCAGCACGGTGTAGCCGCTGGCCTCCAGCGTGTCGCACAGCATGCCCAGGCTGCTGGGGGCGTCGTCGACCACCAGCACCACGGGCCGTTCGGCCTCGGGGCGGGCGGCCGCATCGAGAGAACCGGGGGAAACAGGAGATCCAGGGGATTCAGGGGGCGAGGGTGTCTGCATCTTCAGCCAGTGCGTTGCGAAGGTTGTCGAGCTCGAAGCGCGTGACCATGCCGCGCAGCCAGGTGCAGGTGGCCGCCGCGCCGGGCGATGCGGCGGCCAGCCGGTCGAGCGCGGTGTGCAGGCCGCGCACATGGCCCATCTGCACCAGGCGCATGAGTTCGGCGCGGTCGTCTTCCGGCAGCGCGAGCGACGCGGGGCGCCGCGGTGCGGCCTCGTCGGTGGCGGGCGGCAGCGCGTCGGCGGCCGAGAGCCATTCGAGCCCGAGGTGCCGCTCCAGCGTGGCGATCAGCTCCGACTCGATCACCGGCTTGCCCACGAAGGCCTGGCAGCCCGCGGCCAGCAGGCGCTCGGGCTGGTTCTCGAACATGTTGGCCGAGACGATGACGATGGGAATGTCCGCGAAGCCCGAGGCCCGCACCGACGCGGCGGTCTGCCAGCCGTCCATGTCGTCCATGGTCAGGTCGAGCAGGATGGCCGAGGGCAGCTCTTCGCGCAGGCTGTCCAGGCACTCGGTGCCGCTGGCGGCCTCGCGCACCGCGAAGCCCAGCGGTGCCAGCATGCCGGCCAGCATCTGGCGCTGCACGGGCTGGTCGTCGACCACCAGCAGCGTGCGCCGCGCGCCGACGTAGCCCGACACGGGCTGCCTGAAGTTGGGTCCCTTGGCCTGCGGGCCGGGGTCGGCCACCGCGCGCAGGTACACGCGCACGCTGAAAGTGCTGCCCTGCGACGAGGTGCTGGCCAGCTTCAGCTCGCCGCCCATCAGCGACGTGAGCAGCCCGGTGATGGTCAGGCCCAGCCCCGTGCCCGGCTCGCCGCGCCGGCGGCCCGCGGCCCCGCGCTCGAAGGGCAGGAAGATGCGCTGGTGGTCTTGCGGCGCCACGCCGATGCCGGTGTCGACCACGTCGAAGCGCAGCACCTCGCGCCGCGCGTCCACATGCAGCGTGACGCTGCCGCTGTCGGTGAAGCGCACCGCGTTCGTCAGCAGGTTGATGAGCACCTGCCGCAGCCACTTGGCGTCGGCATGCACCCACGGCGGCAGCCGGCCCGCATGGGTGTAGACGAAGGCCAGGCCCTTGTTCTCGGCCTGCGGGCGCACCATGTGCACCAGCTGGTCCAGAAAGGCCGGCAGCGCCAGCGGCGCGGGCTCCAGCTGCAGCCGGCCGGCCTCGATGCGCGCCAGGTCGAGCAGCCCGTCGATCAGCCCCAGCATGTGCTCGCCGCTGCGGTGAATGGTCTGCACCGCCTCGCGCGGCGGCGCGGCGGCGTCGCCCTTCAAGAGAATCTGCGAGTAGCCCAGGATGCTGTTGAGCGGCGTGCGCAGCTCGTGCGTCATGCCGGCCACGTAGCGCGTCTTGGCCTGGTTGGCGGCCTCGGCGGCTTCCTTGGCGGTCTGCAGGGCCGCGTCGGTGCGGCGGTGCGCCTCGATTTCGAGCGCGAGCAGGTTGTTGTGGCGGTTCGATTCTTCCTGCGCCATCTGGCGGCTTTCGCTGCCCAGCACCACCCACCAGGCGGCCACCGCGGCCACCACCGACAGCAGCGCGAACACCTTCAGGAAGGCCGTGGCCATCACCGCGTCGCTGGTGCCGGCCAGTGCCTCCTGCGCGTACACCACGCCCACCACCGTGGCCAGCAGCGCGATGAGCGAGGCCGCCACCAGCAGGTAGTGCGCCACCCTGAAGTTGAGCCTGGCCGACAGCGCCGGCGGCAGCATGGCCTGCAGCCAGCCGCTCATCTGCTCGGCCGCGCGCGAGTCGGTCTTGCAGCGGTCGTGGCAGCGCGACTCCAGCGTGCAGCACAGCGAGCAGATGGGCGCGCTGTAGGCCGGGCAGTGGGCCATGTCCTCGGACTCGAAGCTGTTGTCGCACACCGAGCACTTCACGCTCTGGCCCGGCGCCCAGCGGTCGATGTCGGTGCGCGCCAGGTAGTAGCGCCCGCGCGTGCGCCATGCCAGCAGCGGCGACACCGCCATGGCCGTGGCCAGCGCGATGAAGGGCGAGAAGGCCTTGGCCCACTGGCCCAGCGCGCCCGAGTACGCCAGCATGGCCAGCGCCGCGGCCACCAGCATGGCAACCAGCCCGACGGGGTTGATGTCGTACAGGTGCGCGCGCTTGAACTCGATGGTCTTCGGGCTCCAGCCCAGCGGCTTGTTGATGACCAGGTCGGCCACCAGCGCGCCCACCCATGCGATGGCGATGTTGCTGTACACGCCCAGCACGTGCTCCAGCGCGGCGAACACGCCCAGCGCCATCAGCAGTATGGCGATGGCCACGTTGAACACCAGCCACACCACGCGCCCCGGATGGCTGTGCGTGAGCCGCGCGAAAAAGTTCGACCACGCCAGCGAGCCCGCGTAGGCGTTGGTCAGGTTGATCTTCATCTGCGAGACCACCACGAACAGCACCGTGATGCCCAGCACCCAGGCCGGGTCGCGCAGCACGTACGAGAAGCCCGTGAGGTACATCTGCGTGGGCTCGACCGCGTGGTTGGCCGGTATCTCGTGCTGCAGCGCCAAAAAGGCGAGAAAGGCGCCGCCCATCATCTTCAGCATGCCCGGCACGATCCAGCCCGGCCCGGCAATGAGCACCGCGGCCCACCAGCGGCCGCGGTTGGCGGCGGTTTTCTCGGGCAGGAAGCGCAGGTAGTCGACCTGCTCCCCGATCTGCACCACCAGCGAGAAGGCCACCGTGGCGGCGGCGCCGAACATGAGCGGGTCGAAGCCGCTGCTGTCCGACGTGCGGCCCACGAGGCCGGTGAAGTCGGCGTACAGCTCGGGCTTTTTCACCAGCACCGCGATGAAGGGGCAGACGAACAGCACGATCCAGATAGGCTGCGTCCACAGATGCAGGCCCGATATGAGCGTGATGCCGCGCGCCACGAGCGGAATGATCACGATGGACGACACCAGGTACAGCAGCCACAGCGGCCAGTCGAGGTACATCTGCAGCGCCAGCGAAAGAATGGCCGCCTCCAGCGCGAAGAAGATGAAGGTGAAGCTCGCGTAGATCAGCGAGGTGAGCGTGGAGCCCAGGTAGCCGAAGCCCGCGCCGCGGGTGAGCAGGTCCATGTCCACGCCGTGGCGCGCGGCGTAGTACGAAATCGGCAGGCCGGTCAGAAAGGTGATGAGCCCCACCACCAGGATGGCCCACAGCGCGTTGGAGAAGCCGTAGCTCAGCGCGATCGCCCCGCCGATGGCCTCCAGCGCCAGGAACGAGGTGGCGCCGAAGGCCGCGTTGGCCACGCGGAACTCCGACCACTTGCGAAAGCTGCGCGGCGTGTAGCGCAGCGCGTAGTCCTCCAGCGTCTCGTTCGCGACCCAGGCGTTGTAGTCGCGGCGGATGCGAAAGATCTTCTGTCCGGACACGGAGACGGAAGCGGGTTGCATGGTGGGTTCTCGCGGCGGCGGTGGCATGGATGCGGACACAGCAAGAAGCGCTCCCTGCGTCCATTCCATGGCCATCGACCTCGTGGTCTGGCCCGCGAGTCTGCGGGCAGGGCGTGCGCACGCCGCTACGTTGAATGACGTATTCGCGAACACGCGGCCGATTTCTAAAGTGCCAGCCATGGTGCTCGAGGCGCCGGCCGGTGCACTTCGATGGTGCGCCGCCTCTTTGGCTCCTTGGCTCCTTGGCTCCTCGGCCTCTCTATCGCTCGTTTTCATTCATCCCCGTTCCTCAACCTGCTGGAGTTTCCTGATGTCGCGTGATTCCGATACTTCTCTCGATGCCCTGGCCTTGCGCCGACGCCGCCTGCTGCAGGGCGCCGCCGCGCTGCCCGTGATGGGCCTGAGCGGCCTGAGCTTCGGCCAGGGGCAGTTCCCCACCGCCAAGGTCAACACCACCAAGCTCGCGGTGACCGACACCGAGGTCACCGTGGGGCAGCTGCATTCGTCCACCGGCACCATGGCCATCTCGGAAACCGGCTCCATCCAGGCCGAGCAACTGGCCATCGACCAGATCAACGCCATGGGCGGCGTGCTGGGCCGCAAGATCAAGGTCATCAAGGAAGACGGCGCCTCCGACTGGCCCACCTTCGCCGAGAAGTCGAAGAAGCTGCTCGTGAACGACCACTGCGCCGCGGTGTTCGGCTGCTGGACCAGCGCCTCGCGCAAGGCCGTGCTGCCGGTGTTCGAAAAAGAGAACGGCCTGCTGTACTACCCCACCTTCTACGAAGGCCTGGAGCAGAGCAAGAACGTGATCTACACCGGGCAGGAAGCCACGCAGCAGATCATCTGGGGCCTGGACTGGGGCGCGAAGGAGAAGAAGGCCAAGACCTTCTTCCTGGTGGGCTCCGACTACATCTGGCCGCGCACCTCCATGAAGATCGCGCGCAAGCACATCGAGAACTTCCAGAAGGGCTCGGTCAAGGGCGAGGAGTACTACCCGCTGGGCCACACCAACTTCAACTCGCTCATCAACAAGATCAAGGTGGCCAAGCCCGACTGCATCTTCGCGGCGGTGGTGGGCGGCTCGAACGTGGCCTTCTACAAGCAGCTGAAGGCCGCAGGCATCACCGGCGACAAGCAGTTCCTGCTGACGCTGGCCGTGACCGAGGACGAGATGACCGGCGTGGGCGGCGAGAATTTCGCGGGCTTCTATTCGTCGATGAAGTACTTCCAGTCGCTGGACAACGAGAACAACAAGAAGTTCGTCTCGGCTTTCAAGGCCAAGTACGGCAAGGACGCGGTGATCGGCGACGTCACGCAGGCCGGCTACCTGGGGCCGTGGCTGTGGAAGGCGGCGGTGGAGAAGGCGGGCAGCTTCGACGTGGACAAGGTGGTTGCCGGATCGCCCGGCATCGAGCTGAAGACGGCGCCCGAAGGCTACGTGAAGCTGGACGCGAACCACCACCTGTGGAGCAAGGCGCGCATCGGGCAGGGGCAGCTGGACGGCACGTTCAAGGTGGTGGCGGAGTCGGCGGAGCTGATCAAGCCGGACCCGTTTCCGAAGGGCTACCAGTAAGCGCTGCATTTCTCCCTGACTTGCTCCCTCCCCCTCTGGGGGAGGGCAGGGGTGGGGGCAAGCAGCGGTTGATAAGGCCTTGCGCTTGCCAGCGCCGCTGTGCCCCCATCCCAGCCTTCCCCCAGAGGGGGAAGGAGCCAATACCCCCAAACACCGGAACACCTTGCCATGACTCTGTCGGACATGATGAACATCGGCCTCATGCAGGGCTTCGCGGGGCTGAGCCTCTTCGCGGTGCTGCTGCTCATGGGGCTGGGCCTGGCGATCATCTTCGGCCAGATGGGCGTCATCAACATGGCGCATGGCGAGTTCATGACCATCGGCGCCTACTCGATCTACCTGGCCGCGCGCGTCACCGAAAGCCTGGCGCCAGCGTTCATGCCGTACTACTTTCCGATCGCCATCGCGCTGGCCTTCGTGTTCGCCTTCATCACGGGCTGGATCGTGGAGTGGGTGCTGATTCGCCACCTCTACAAGCGCCCGCTCGACACGCTGCTCGCCACCTGGGGCGTGAGCCTGGGGCTGCAGCAGGTCTTTCGCACCTTCATCGGCCCGAAAGAGGTGAGCCCCACGCTGCCCGAGTGGCTCATGGGCTCGTGGACGCCGCACGAGGGGCTCGACATTCCCATCAACGGCCTGTTCGTGCTGGTGCTCACCGCGCTGGTGACTAGCGGCGTGCTCATCGCGCTGCACAAGAGCCGCTGGGGCCTGCGCGTGCGCGCCACCGTGGCCAACCGCACCATGGCCAATGCCACCGGCATCGACACCATGAAGACCGACCGCCTGACGTTCGCCATCGGCTGCGGCATCGCCGGCGTGGCCGGCGCGGCCTTCACCACCATCGGCTCGACCGGGCCCACCTCGGGCTCGCTGTACATCGTCGACGCCTTCCTGGTCGTCACCTTCGGCGGCGCGGCCAGCCTGTTCGGCACCGTGGTCTCGGCCTTCGGCATCGCGCAGACGCAGTCGATCTCGGAGTTCTTCATGACCGGCTCGATGGCCAAGGTGCTGACGCTGTCGCTGATCGTGCTGATCCTGATGATGCGGCCCCAAGGCCTGTTCGCCGTGAAGGTGCGCCGTTGATGAACCCGATTGATTCCAGGAGAACGTTCCGATGAATTTCATCAAGGCCTCGATCCAGCGTTACCAGCTCGGCAGCCTGCTGCTCCTGGTGCTGCTGCTGGCGGTGGTGTTGCCGCTGTCGCTCGACATCTTTCGCCTCAACCTCGTGGGCAAGTACCTCACCTATGCGTTCGTGGCCGTGGGGCTCGTCATGGTGTGGGGCTACGGCGGCGTGCTGAGCCTGGGGCAGGGCGTGTTCTTCGGCATCGGCGGCTATGCGATGGCGATGTTTCTCAAGCTCGAGGCCTCCGACCCGGTGTCGACCAAGATCCAGACCACGCCCGGCATTCCGGACTTCATGGACTGGAACCAGATCACCGAGCTGCCCGCGCTGTGGTTGCCCTTCAAGAGCCTGCCGCTGAGCCTGGCGCTGGTGGTGCTGGCACCGATGGCGCTGGCCTGGCTCGTGAGCTTCGCGATGTTCAAGCGGCGCGTTGGCGGCGTGTATTTCGCGATCATCACGCAGGCCGTGGCGCTGATCTGCACCGTGCTCATCATCGGCCAGCAGGGCTACACCGGCGGCGTGAACGGCATGACCGACCTGAAGACGCTGCTGGGCTGGGACACCCGCACCGACAGCGCCAAGTACGTCCTGTACTACGTGTGCGTGGGCCTGCTGGTGGCGAGCATCCTGCTGTGCCGCTGGGTGCAGACCAGCAAGCTGGGCACGCTGCTGCTGGCCATGCGCGACAAGGAAGACCGCGTGCGCTTCTCGGGCTACGACGTGTCCAACTTCAAGGTGTTCACCTTCTGCCTGGCGGCCGGGCTCTCGGGCATCGGCGGCGCGATGTTCGCGTTGCAGGTGGGCTTCATGTCGCCGAGCTTCGTGGGCATCGTGCCCTCCATCGAGATGGTGATCTTCTGCGCCGTCGGCGGCCGCATGAGCCTGGTGGGCGCGGTGTACGGCGCGCTGCTGGTCAACGCGGGCAAGACGCTGTTCTCCGAGAGCTTCCCGGACCTGTGGCTGTTCTTGATGGCCGGCCTGTTCATCGGCGTGACCATGGCCTTTCCGATGGGGCTGGCCGGTGTGTGGGAAGAAAAGATCCGCCCATGGTGGAAGTCGCGCCGGCAGGCGTTGCGCGATGCGGCGGTGAAGCCGCCGGCCACCACGGCACCGGTTGCGCCACCGGCGACACAGCCACCCGAACCCGCGCTGCATGAACTGCCCGACGGTGTCGGCAGCCAGCGCGCCTGACCCGGAGCCACACCCCGTGAGCAACACAGACTTCGCGCTCGCTGTCGAAGACCTCACCGTGTCCTTCGACGGTTTCAAGGCCATCGACGACCTCACGCTGTACATCGACCGCAACGAGCTGCGCGTCATCATCGGCCCCAACGGCGCGGGCAAGACCACGCTGCTCGACCTCATCTGCGGCAAGACCCGCGCGAGCGCCGGCAGCATCAAGTTCAAGAACACCGAGCTCACGAAGATGGCCGAGCACAAGCGCGTGCGGCTGGGCATCGGCCGCAAGTTCCAGACACCGTCGATCTACGAGAACCTCAGCGTGTTCCAGAACCTGGAGGTGTCCTTCCCCAAGGGCCGCTCGGTGTTCGGTGCGTTGGCGTTCAAGTGCGACGACGAGGTCAAGGCCAAGGTACAGGCCATTGCCGTGGAGATCGGCCTGGCCGACCGCCTCGACACCGAGGCCGGCCTGCTGAGCCATGGACAGAAACAGTGGCTGGAGATCGGCATGCTGCTGATGCAGGAGCCCGAGCTGCTGATGCTCGACGAGCCCATTGCCGGCATGAGCGCGCGCGAACGCGAACTCACCGCCGACCTGCTCAAGCGCATCTGCCAGAACCGCGCGGTGATCGTCATCGAGCACGACATGGCGTTCGTGAAGCAGATCGCGCACAAGGTCACCGTGATGCACCAGGGAAAGATCCTCGCCGAAGGGCCGATGGAGAAGGTGCAGGCGGATCCCAAGGTCATCGATGTCTACCTGGGGCATTGAACGACGCGGATACCCCGCCGTCGTGATCGTTGGGCAGTGCAGTCGTTGAGCGCAGATCAAACGCCCTGAATAAGAGCATCAAGAACGCATACAGGAGCCATGAAGATGAGCAACACCATGCTGAAGGTAGAAGACCTGCACGTAGCCTACGGCCAGAGCGAGGCCCTGCACGGCCTCTCGTTCGAAGGCCAGGCCAACGAGACCATCGCCATCATGGGCCGCAACGGCATGGGCAAGACCACGCTGTTCAAGAGCCTCATGGGCATCCTGCCGCTGAAGAGCGGGCGCATCGAGGTGGCGGGGCAGGACGTGTCGCGCGACGAGAGCTTCAGGCGCGTGGCCAAGGGCATCGCCTACGTGCCGCAGGGCCGGATGATTTTCCCGACGCTGACAGTGGAAGAGAACATCCAGACCGGCCTGGAGAACTCCAAGACGCGCCGCATCCCCGAAGAAATCTACGCGCTGTTCCCCGTGCTGTGGGACATGAAGGGCCGCAAGGGCGGCAACCTTTCCGGCGGGCAACAGCAGCAGCTCGCCATTGCACGCGCGCTCGTCACGGACCCCAAGGTGCTGCTGCTCGACGAGCCCACCGAGGGTATCCAGCCTTCGATCATCAAGGACATCGCCAAGGCGCTGAACGAGATCCGCAAGCTGCGCGGCATCACCATCGTCGTGTCCGAGCAGGTGCTGAGCTTCGCGATGGACGTGGCCGACCGGCTGTTCGTCATCGAAGGCGGGCGGCTCGTGCACGAGACCGCGCGCGACAAGACCGATGTGGACCACATCAAGGCCTATCTCTCCGTTTAACCACCACCCACCAGGAGCCACTGCACATGACGGACACGCTGATCAAGGTCGACCTGACCAAGCCACCCACCGAGAACGAGAACATCCACAACCGCTGGCACCCCGACATTCCGATGGCCTGCTGGGTCAACCCCGGTGACGATTTCATTCTCGAGACCTTCGACTGGACCGGCGGCTTCATCAAGAACAACGACAGTGCCGACGACGTGCGCGACATCGACCTGAGCACCGTGCACTACCTGTCGGGCCCCGTGGGCGTGAAGGGCGCGGAGCCGGGCGACCTGCTGGTGGTCGACCTGCTCGACATCGGCGCCAAGCAGGACAGCCTGTGGGGCTTCAACGGATTTTTCTCGAAACAGAACGGCGGCGGCTTCCTCACCGACCACTTTCCCGAAGCGCAGAAATCGATCTGGGACTTCAAGGGCATGTTCACCAGCTCGCGCCACATTCCGCGCGTGAACTTCGCGGGGCTGATCCACCCCGGCCTCATCGGCTGCCTGCCCGACAAGCCCATGCTCGACATGTGGAACGAGCGCGAAGGCAAGCTCATCGCCACCGACCCGGACCGCGTGCCCGGCCTGGCCAACCCGCCTTTCGCCGGCACCGCGCACATGGGCAAGATGACGGGCGATGCGAGTGCCAAGGCCGCGGCCGAGGGCGCGCGCACCGTGCCGCCGCGCGAGCACGGCGGCAACTGCGACATCAAGGACCTGTCGCGCGGCTCGAAAGTTTTCTTTCCGGTGTACGTCGATGGCGCGGGCCTGAGCGTGGGCGACCTGCACTTCAGCCAGGGCGACGGCGAAATCACCTTCTGCGGCGCCATCGAGATGGCGGGCTGGGTGCACATGAAGGTCACGCTCATCAAGGGCGGCATGGCCAAGTACGGCATCAAGAACCCCATCTTCAAGCCCAGCCCCATCACGCCGCAGTACAACGACTACCTCATCTTCGAAGGCATTTCGGTCGACGAGAGCGGCAAGCAGCACTACCTCGACGTGAACGTGGCCTACCGCCAGGCCTGCCTGAACGCCATCGAGTACCTGAAGAAGTTCGGCTACTCGGGCGCGCAGGCCTATTCCATTTTGGGCACCGCGCCTGTGCAGGGCCACATCAGCGGCGTGGTCGACGTGCCCAACTCGTGCGCCACGCTGTGGCTGCCCACGGGCATCTTCGACTTCGACATCAACCCCAACGCGCTGGGCCCGGTGAAGATGCTCGACGGCAGCGTCGACATGCCGCTGTCGCCCGACCTGCGCTGAAGGCGGCACGCGCCATGCCCACCTACGACTACGCCTGCGCGCAGTGCGGCGGCTTCGAGGCGCTGCGACCTTCGGGCCTGCGCGACGAGCCCGCCGCCTGCCCCGATTGCGGATGCGCCTCGCCGCGCGTGCTGTCCGCGGCGCCGCGGCTGGCGCTGATGGCCTCGGGCACGCGCCGCGCCATGGAAACGAACGAGCGCGCGCGGCACGAGCCGGGCAGCTCGCGGGACTACGCGCGGTTCAAGCACCCGGCGGGGTGCGGGTGCTGCGGGTCTTCATCGAAACGCGGCGCGACGGTGACCGCGCCCAGCGGCGCGAAGTCGGCGCCGTCGAGGCGGCCTTGGATGATCAGCCACTGAACTTGTGTCATTTCTGAGCGAACTGTTTTCAGTCGTTTCAGAAACCTTCGTTTCGCTCGTTCTCGCCCCAGCTGTTTCACAGGGACATGCTGGGGCAATCCCTATTGACCATGCGAATTTCAAGGGCGGCATTGTTTCAATACCGTGAACGCCGCGGTTCCTTTTGCGGCGGTTTATTCGGGGTCTTCAGGATCAAACTTCTCCTCACCAACCAAACACCTGAAGGAGATTGAAATGAATGCCTCGAAGATCCTCGCCGCTGCTGCTCTCTCGCTCCTGGCTGCCGCCGGAGCCCATGCAGAAACCTACGACGGCGTGCACGTCGTGAACTCTTCCGTGTCGCGCTCCGAAGTCGCACCGCAAGCCGCTGCCGCCGCCCGCGCCGGCAACGAGTACAGCGATGCCTCCGGCGCCGGTGCCCAAGCCTTCACGTCGACCGCCAACCGCGCGACCGTGCAAGCCGAAGCCGTTGCCAAGGCCCACGACCCGCTCGCCAGCCTCGACCGCCGCGCTTTCTACCGCGACGAAGTGCCGCAAGCCTACAAGAAGCCCAGCGTGTCGTTCACGCGCCAAGCTGGCCTGTAAGCCACACCGGCAAGCCGATGCGCGACGCTTGATGCGTGGCACGCCGGCTGCATGAAGAACGGGCCCTGCGCAACCGCGAAGGCCCGTTTTTTTACGCCTGCATGTTCGACACGAGCTGTGCCACATGCGCGCCCAGGGCAAGCGATGCGGTGAGCCCCGGCGACTCGATGCCGAACAGGTTCACCAGCCCCGCGATGCCGTGCACCTGCGGCGTCTGGATGACGAAGTCCGTCGCCGTGTTGTGCATCGACGAGCCCGGCCCCGCGAGCCGCGGCCGGATGCCGGTGTAGCCCGGCTGCAGTTCGCCGTCCCGCAGGCCGGGGTAGTAGCGGCGCACCGATTGGTAGAAAGCCGCCTCGCGCGACGGGTCGAAGCTGTAGTCGATGCCATCGCGCCAGCTCAGGTCGGGGCCGAACTTGCATTGGCCGCCCAGGTCGAGCGTCACGTGCGCGCGCAGGGCGCCTTCGCGCCCCGTCGGGTACACGAGGTGGCGAAACGGCGATTTGCGCGCCAGCGAAAAGTAGTGGCCTATCGCGTAGTACAGCGGCGGGACATGCCCGGCCGGCATGCCTTCGATGCGCGACGCGATTTGCTGCGCGCCCAGCCCGGCCGCGTTCACGACCGTGTTGCACAGCACGCTCGTTTCTTCGGCACCGCCCACGTCGAGCACGATGCCGTCCGCGGTGGGCCGCGCCGCCAGCACGCGGCTCTGCAGCGCCAGCGAAGCACCCGCGCGCTCGGCATCGCCCAGGTACGACAGCATCAGCCCATGGCTGTCGACGATGCCGGTCGATGGCGAATGCAGCGCGCCCACGCAGGCCACTTCGGGCTCCATGTCGCGCGCCTCGGCCGCGCCGATGATGCGCAGGTCGGTCACCCCATGCGCCGCGCCCAGCTTCACGTACTTGTCGAGCTCGGGCAGCTCGGCTTCCTGCACCGCGACGATCAGCTTGCCGATGCGCTGGTGGCCGATGCCGCGCTCGGCGCAGTACGCATACAGCGCGACCTTGCCCGCCACGCACAGCCGGCCCTTCAGCGAGCCGGGCGCGTACGAGATGCCCGCGTGGATCACTTCGGAGTTGCGCGCGCTGGTCTGCGTGCCGATGGCGTTCTCGGCCTCGAGCAGCACCACCTCGCGCCCCGCCATGGCGAGCGAGCGCGCGACCGACAGCCCCACCACGCCGGCGCCGATGACGACGCAATCGATCCTGTCCATGCGCTTCAGTCCAGCTTGACGTTGGCTTCGCGAATCAGCGCGCCCCACTTGGCGTGCTCCGCGCGGATGTAGGCGTCGAACTGCTGCGGCGTGCCGGTGGCGGGCACGCTGCCTTCCAGCGCGAGCTTGTCCTGCACATCCTTGCGCGCCACCACCTTCACCACCGCGGCGTTGATGCGCGCGACCACGTCGGCAGGCAACCCCGCCGGCCCGACCAGGCCGACCCATGTCGTCGCCTCGAACCCCGGGAAGCCCTGCTCGGCCACGGTCGGCACGTTGGGCAGCGCGGGCAGGCGCTGCGCCGAGGTCACGGCCAGCGCGCGCACCTTGCCGCCCGTGAGCTGCGGCATCACCGACACGCTGCTGCCGAAGTACAGGCCGATCTGCCCGCCGAGCAGGTCGGTCATGGCCGGGCCCGCGCCCTTGTACGGCACCTGCAGCACCTTGATGCCCGCGCGGCGCGCGAGCATTTCGCCGGCCAGGTGGCCGACCGTGCCGTTGCCGGCCTGCGCGATGCTGAACTCGCCCGGCTTGGCCTTGGCCGCGGCGATGAAGTCGGCCAGCGTGCGCATCGGCGAGTCCGCGCGCACCGAAAGCACCACGGGCTGCGCGGCCACTTCGGCGATGGGCGTGAAGTCTTTCAGCGCCTCGAAGGGCATCTTCGGGTACAGCCACGGGTTGATGGTGAGGTTCGAGGTCTGCCCCATGCCCAGCGTGTAGCCGTCGGGCGTGGCCTTGGCCACGGCGTCCAGCCCGATGTTGCCGGCGGCACCGGGCTTGTTGTCGATGATGACGGTCCAGTGCTCCAGCACGGTGAGGCGCTCGGCGATCAGGCGCGAGGTGGCGTCGGTGCCGCCGCCGGGGGTGAAGGGCACCACTAGGCGCACGGGTTTCTGCGGCCAGCCACCTTGTGCGTGCGCCACGCCGGCGGCCTGCGCCAGCGCGGCGAGCGAGGCGAGGGAGGTGGCCTGCAGGAAGTCTCTGCGGTTCATGTCTTGTCTCCTTGGGGTTCTTGTCGGGTTCGGGGGGCGCCGCCGGGTCAGACCGGCAGGCCCTTGGCGCGCAGCACGGCGTCGAAGCGCTCGGGGTCGGCGGTGCCGGCGCGGTTGGTCTCGCGGATCTTTTCTTCCTTGGCGAGGTGCGCGCGCGTCTTCTCGAGCACGCTGGCCGCCTCGGCGGCCGGCACGGCGATGACGCCGTCGGCGTCGCCCACCACCAGGTCGCCCGGCAGCACGACCAGGCCCGCGCACGACACGGGCACGTTCACCTCGCCCGGGCCGTCCTTGCTGGGGCCGCGGTGGGTGTGGCCGCGCGCGAAGATGGGCATGCCTTCTTCGGCCCATTCGCACAGGTCGCGCACCGCGCCGTCGATGACCAGGCCGCCCAGCCTGCGCGCGATGCAGGTGGTGCGCATCAGCCCGCCGACCAGCGCCTGCGTGAGGTCGCCGCCGCCGTCGATGACGAGCACGTCGCCCGGCTCGACCATCATCAGCGCCTTGTGGATCATCAGGTTGTCGCCGGGGCGCACGCGCACCGTGACCGCCGGGCCGCACAGCACCGTGTCCAGCCGCGCGTGGTACTGGCGCAGGCCGACGGTGCCGATGTTGCGGCTCATCGCGTCGCCGATGGCGGCCACGGGCATCGTCTTGAAGGCGTCGACCACGGCGGCGTCGGGGCCGGCGGCGCGCGGGTTGATGCGGTAGCCGGGCGGCCATTGAAGGGGCGTGGTCATGCGGTGACTCCGTGAACGGTTGCGTGAGAAGAAAGAACCTGCGGGTTCACGCAGGCGGAAGCGTCTGCCGGTTGCCCTTGCAGCCAGCCGAGCACGTTGCGCGCGGCGCCGCTGGCCATGCCCGCGAGCGCGGCGGGCGTGGAGCCGCCCACGTGCGGCGTGAGCACCACGTTGGGCAGCGCGGCCAGCGGGCTGTGCGCGGGAAGGGGTTCGTCGGCCATCGTGTCGAGGCCGGCGGCGTACAGGTGGCCGCTTTGCAGCGCGGCAACGAGCGCGGGCTCGTCGATGACTTCGCCGCGCGCCGTGTTGACCACGATCGCGCCGCGCGGCAGCGCCGCGAACTGCGCAGCGCCCAGCATCTGGCGCGTGTGGCTGTTCAGCGGCACGTGCAGGCTCAGCACGTCGGCGAGCGGCAGCAGCGCATCGACCGAGGGCAGCAGGCGCACGCCGGCCACGGGCGAAACGCCATCGCCGGTGGTGGAGTGCAGGGCGGGATCGAATGCGACCACCTGCATGCCCAGCGCCAGGCCCACGCGGGCAACGCGCTGGCCGATCTGTCCGAAGCCGATCAGGCCCAGCGTCTTGCCTTGCAGCTCCACGCCGTCTTGCGCGCGCGACCAGCGGCCTTCGTGCAGTTCGCGGTCCATCCAGCCGATGCGGCGGGCGGCGGCGAGCATCAGGCCCAGCGTCATCTCCGCGACCGACTGTGCGTTGGCGCCGGGCGTGACGTACACCGGAATGCCGCGCGCCGTGGCCGCGTCGACGTCGATGTTGCTCACGCCCACGCCGTGCTTGGAAATGACCTTGAGCGTGGGGCACGCGGCGATGGCCCTGGCCGACAGCTGCACGGTGCGCGAGATGACCGCGTCGATGGGCTCGCGGGCCATGAGCTGCTCGACTTCTGCGGTGCTCTCGGCGCTGTCGGGGTTCGCGAGGTAGATGACGCGCGCGCCGGCTTCGGCGAGCAGGTCGGCGCCGGCTTTGGCGAGCCGCGGCGCCGTCACCAGGACGGTGGGTTTCATGTGTCTCCTGAAGGTTCGGTCTTCGATGTGAGGCGGATTGTGGAAAGTGCCATTCATTCCGTCCAATCGATAATGTTCATCTAAAGATTCCTCGGAGCTATGAATGGACATCCAGCTGCGCGACCTGAAGTACTTCGAGGTGGTGGCCGATACCGGCCACCTGGGCCAGGCCGCCGACAAGCTGGGCCGCACGCAGCCGGCGCTCACCAAGGCCGTGCAGCGGCTCGAAGAGGCCTTCGGCAGCGCGCTGTTCGAGCGCAAGGGGCGCGGCATCCAGCTCACGGCGGTGGGCGAGGTGCTGCTGGCGCGGGCGCGGCTGCTGCGCGGCGCCACCGAGGAGGCGCTGCGCGAGGTGAGCGATTTCGCCAAGGGCAACGCGGGCCATGTGCGCATCGGCAGCGGCCCCATCGCGGCCGACCATGTGCTGCCCGAGGTGTGCAACCTGCTGCTGGCCGAGGCGGGCGACACGCGCATCGACATCACCGTGGCGCCCAGCATGGCGCTGCGCGAGCGGCTGCGCGAAGGCGCCATCGACCTGCTGATCGGCCTCATGCCCGAGCACGACCCGGCCTTTGTCACGCACTCCATCGTCGAAGACGTGGTGGTGGTGGCCGCGAGCCCGCAGCACCCGGTGTTCGACATGCCGAAGATCAGCATGCAGGCGCTGCTGCAGTGGCGATGGGTGCTGCCGGCCGACCCGATTCCCAGCCGCCAGTGGCTGGACGCGGCCTTCCAGTCGCGCGGGCTGCCGCTGCCCACGGTGCAGGTCAACGCCAACTCGATTCCGCTGCTGCCGCGGCTCATTTCGCGCAGCGACATGCTGAGCTTTCTGTCGCGCCACACGCTGGGCGCGGCCGGGCGCGAGGGCACGCTGCGCGAGGTGCCGCTGAAGGCGACCACGCTGCGCCGCCACCTGGGCGTTACCTACCGGAAAGAGGGCTACCTGTCGCCCGCGGCGCGCCGACTGGTGACGCTGCTGCGCTCCGAAGGGAAGCAGCTTTTTTCGTCGGCGCTTTCAAAATATACGCATTGAGTATATATTCGCCGCCCATGAACATGCCGCAACAGGTGCTACTCCGCGACGCGATGCGTCAACTCAACATGACGCGCGACGCCTTCGCGGAACGCATCGGCAGCCGAAGGAGAGCGCTGGACGCCTGGCTGCTGCCCGACGAATCGAACGAATTCCGGGCCATGCCCGAAGTGGCGCGGCGCTTTGTCAGCGAAATCATGGCGTCCGACGGTTTGCGCGGCGAATATACGCAGAGCGCACATGAAGGCGCCTTGCGCAAGGCCACGGCGGTGGACGGCTCGCACCACCTGCTGTCGGTCAGCCAGTTCAACCGCGACGCCATCGACGAGCTGTTCCAGCTGGCCGACGTGATGCAGCCCATTGCCCGGCGCCGCAAGGTGAGCCGCGTGCTCGAGGGCGCCGTGCTGGCCAACCTGTTCTTCGAGGCCAGCACGCGCACCCGCGTGAGCTTCGGCGCGGCCTTCTGCCGGCTGGGCGGCTCGGTGTGCGACACCACGGGCTTCACCTTCTCGTCTATGGCCAAGGGCGAGTCGATCTACGACACCAGCCGCGTCATCAGCGGCTATGTCGATGCGATGGTGGTGCGGCACCCCGAGCAGGGCTCGGTGGCCGAGTTCGCGCGCGCCACCAACGTGCCGGTCATCAACGGCGGCGACGGGCCGGGCGAGCACCCGAGCCAGGCGCTGCTCGACCTGTACACCATCCAGCGCGAGTTCTCGCGCCTGGGCAAGCTGGTCGACGGCGCGCACATCGCGATGGTGGGAGACCTGAAGTACGGGCGCACGGTGCATTCGCTCATCAAGCTGCTGGCGCTGTACAAGGGGCTGAAGTTCACGCTCGTCTCGCCGCCTTCGCTGGCCATGCCCGCGGAAATCGTCGAGGCCGTGAGCCGCAACGGGCACGTGGTCGAGGTGGCCGCCACGCCGGCGAAGGCGCTGGCGGGCGCCGACATCATCTACGCCACGCGCATCCAGAAGGAGCGCTTCGCGCACGACGAGGTGCTCGAGGGTTTCGACAACGCCTTCGAGGTGAACCTTGCGCTGGTCGAGTCGGCTTGCAAGCCCGAGGTGGTGGTAATGCACCCGCTGCCGCGCGACGGCCGCCCCGGTTCGCACGACCTGAGCGTGGACCTGAACAACGACCCGCGCCTGGCCATCTTTCGCCAGACCGACAACGGCATTCCGGTGCGCATGGCCATCTTCGCCACGCTGCTGGGCGTGGACAAGCTGGTGAGCCGCTCGATGCGCGACGCCGCGTGGACGCCACCTTCGCACATCGGGCCGGACGACAGCGTGTTCCACGGGCTCGACTGAGGCCCGCCGCAAAGCGGGCGTGCGGCTCGCTTCAGGCGTGCGCGAGGATGTTGACCAGCTTGCCGAACGGATCGCGCACGTAGAAGCGGCGCACGCCCCATGGCTCGTCGACGGGGCCGTATTCGATCGCGAAGCCCGCCGCTTTCATCCGCGCCAAAGCAGTGTCCACGTCGTCGACTTCGATGGACAGGTCGGGCACCGGCGTGCCCGAGCCGCCTTCGGACGCGATGCTGAGCTGCACCGTCATGTCCGCCTGCGAGCCATAGGTCAGGATCCAGCCATGGTCCATCAGCAGGTCGAGGCCGAGCACGTCCTTGTAGAACACGGCGGCGCGTGCCGGATCGGGTGCCGCGATGTTGGCAACGATGCGTTCGACCTTCATTGCTCGGGCTTCGTCATGGCGAAGGTCTGCGGCTGGCCGTCGCGCTCCACATGGAGCAGGCCGTCTTCGATGCGGATGCGGCTCCACCGCTCGATGCGTTCGTTGCCATGCAGGATCTCGACGCTGTCTTCGGACACCACGCGGTAGTCGAGCAGCGGCGCCGCCACGGGGCCGTTCTTCTCGCCGAGGATGGCGGTCACGCGGCCAGCGGCGTTGAAGTGGTAGATGTTGACGAGGGTGTCGGAGACGAGGTCGAACGTGTGGTCGACGAGCAAGGGGAGGGGGAGCGGGGCGAGGGTCATGCGTGCTTTCGTTGAGGGTCCGGCATGGCTGAACCTCGCGGAATATAGGGCACCCTCGACCGCTCGACGCTTCAGCCCTCGACCCCTCGGTCCTCGACCTCTCAGCCCTCGACCCGCCGGTACGTCAGCAACCGTCCCCGGTACGCCGCCTGGCTCACGCTCGCCAGCTGGTCCAGCCGCTCCTCGCACATGCCGAAGCCCTCGTCGGCCATCTGGCGGTTGAAGGCGGGGCGGTTGCCGCGGTCGGGGTCGACGATCCACACCTCGGCGGCGGGGCTGGTGTGGCGGCCGATGAAGGCGGCGAGCAGGCCCTTGGCGTCGCGCTCGTACAGCAGGTCGCTGCCGATCACGAGGTCGAACAGGCCATGCACGTCGCCGTCGGCGCCGGTCTCGCGCATGCCCCAGTGGCCGCGGCGGTACTTCATGGGCGGCAGCGCGTTCAGGCGCAGGTTCTCCAGCAGGAAGCCGGCCGCGAGCGGGTGGCAGTCGCTGGCTGTCATGTCGTTGCCGCGGCGGTGGCCCACCAGGCTGGCCAGCCCCAGGCCGCAGCCGATCTCGAGCACGCGCGCCCCGCGCACCACCGGGTGCGCGGCCATGCGCGCGGCCAGTTGCGCGCCCGAGGGCCACAGCAGCCCGAACATGGGCCACGACGCGGAAGAGATGCCCTGCGCGGCGGCCATGCCCAGGGGGTCGGAGAACTGCTGGCGGTCGAGCAGCGAGCGAATGACGAGGTCGTCGGCACCCGCGATGGCGATGCGCTCCAGCTTGAGTAGATAGCCCGGCATCGAAGGGGTGCGGGGTCTCGCGTGCGAGGCCCCAGTGCTGCAAAGGTGGGCCAGTATGCGCCCTGGCCCAACACTCTGGCCCGCTCACGCTCGGCTAAGCGTTCCGTCACGCGCGCGTAATGCAATCGTCACCCGTGCCTAAGCTGCCTCTCACGGGCCGGTAAGAGCGGCGTCCTAGAGTGAAAACACCGTCATCACTCAAGGAGACAACCATGAGAGTCCGTACCGCAACCCTGTGCATCGCCGCCGTGCCGGCGCTGGTGCTCGCGTCGTTCGCGCATGCCAACGGCTTCGCCGACCCCGACTATCCGCAGGCCTCGCATTCGACGATGTCGCGCGACGCGGTGGCCGCCGACGCCATGCGCGCGAACAACAGCATGCATTCGACCGAGGTGCTCGAGTCGCAAGTGGCCACGCCGGTCTCGGGGCTGGACCGCGCGCAGGTGCAGGCCGAAGCGGTTCGCGCGAACAACAGCATGCATCCGACCGAGGTGCTGGAGTCGCAGGTGCAGGCGCCTGTGGCATCGGGAAGCCTGCCGGCAAGCAACAGCGGCGAATAGGCGGGCTGCGCGCGAGAGCGGCACGAGAGCGGCACGAGAGCGGCCGCGAGGGCGCCGCGGCAGGGTGCGCCGCGGTGCACGAAACCGCCATCGAGGGCGGGTAAGCTCGCGGCCCATGAAGCGCAACAGCACCCCCGGCACTCCCGCATCTTCCAGCGGCAAGGCAGCTGCCGTCGGCAGCAAGAATTCGGCGGCATCGGCGACCGCCGCCGCTCCTTACCCCACCGCTTTCCCGGCATCGCCCGACGGACCCGACGTGCAGGTGTCCGCCGTGCTCGCGCGCATCCAGGCCCTGTGGTCCTCGCTGGGCCCGGTGGGCCAGCGCATCGCGGACTTCATCGTGAAGAACCCGCGCGAGGTGGTGCACATGTCGGTCAGCGAAGTGGCCGAGCGCACGGGCTCCAGCGAAGGCAGCATCGTGGGCCTGTGCAAGAACCTGGGCGCCACCGGCTTCCAGCAGATCAAGATCGCGCTGGCGCAGGAGCTGGTGCGCCCGGTGCAGTTCATTCATGAAGACCTCGACCCGCAGGACAACGCCACCGCGGTGATCCGCAAGATCTTCAACAGCAACGTGCAGACCCTGCACGA
This sequence comes from Variovorax sp. RCC_210, assembly GCF_041355175.1. Lineage (NCBI taxonomy): Bacteria > Pseudomonadati > Pseudomonadota > Betaproteobacteria > Burkholderiales > Comamonadaceae > Variovorax > Variovorax sp. RCC_210. Next base: position 576,729 of record NZ_JBFUPJ010000001.1, read on the forward strand.
CACGGAGGCCACGCTCGACGCCAAGGCGATGGAGCGCGCGGTGAAGCTGTTTCGCAAGGCCGAGCGCATCGAGATCTACGGCATCGGCAGCTCGGCCACCATCGCCGAGGACGCGCACTACCGCATGCTGCGCATCGGCCTGAACGTGAAGCTGGCGGTCGACTCGCACGTGCAGGCCATCAGCGCATCGCTCACCGACGCGAAGACGGCGGTGCTCACCATTTCGCATTCGGGCAGCTCGCACGAGACGGTGACGGCCACGCGGCTGGCGAAGGAGGCGGGCGCGTCGACGGTGTGCATCACCAACTTCGGCAAGTCGCCTATCCAGGCCTATGCCGACGTGCTGCTCTTCACCATGGCGCGCGAAACCAACTTTCGCACCGAGGCGATGACCAGCCGGCTCGCGCAGCTGGCCATCATCGACGTGCTCATCGCCTGCCTGGCGCTGTCGGACTACGACGCCTCGGTGCGCACGCTGCGCCAGACCTTCGACGTGCTATCGCTCAAGCGGTACTGAAGCGGGACTGAAGCGGTAGTGGGGCGGCGCCTCGACCGCCTCCGGCTTTTCCGCCTCCGGCCTTTCCGCCTCCGGCTTTCCCGCCGGCATGGCGAACAGCCCCGCCACCGAAGGCGCGACCGCGCCGCTGGCCGTGCCGACCAGCACGCAGGTCATGCCCAGCCGCGCGGCGCCCTCGGCGTCGGTGAGCGGGTTGTCGCCGACCACCACGGTGTCTTCGGCGCGCGCCCCCAGGCAGCGCAGGCCTTCCTCGAACAGCAGCGGCGCGGGCTTGCCGACCACGCGCCAGGGCTGCACGCCGCTGGCCGCCACCACGGCCGCGAGCAGCGCGCCGGTCTCGGGCACCACGCGGCCCTGCGGGCCGGGGTGCGTGGCGTCGGCGTTGCTCACGACCAGGCGCGCGCCGCGCAGCAGCTCGTTCACCACCAGCGCGAGCCGCGCGTGGCTGAACTGCATGTCGAGTGCGAGCAGCACGAAGTCGGCGCCGGCCTGCACCTGCTGGCAGCCCAGCGAGCGCGCGAAGCGCTGCAGTGCCGGGCTCGCGGCCAGCAGCACGCGCGCGCCGGGGTGCTCGCGCGCCAGTTGCCGCACCGCCAGTTCGCCGGCCAGCACGATGCGCTCGGGCGGCACGCGCAGCCCGAGCCGGCGCAGGCGTTGCGCCAGGCCCGGCGCGGTGTGCGTGGAGTTGTTCGACACGATGGCGTAGCGCCCGTCGAAATGCGCCAGCAATTCGGCCGCGCCCGCAATGGGCTCCTGCTGGCGCACCAGCGTGCCGTCGAGGTCGACCAGCAGGTGGCGGGCCCGCGCCAGGCGGGCATGGGTGACCACGCTGCCTCGGATGTCATGGCCTGCGGTGGTCCCGGGTGTAAGGGGGTTCGTGCTCATGGCGGCGGATTGTATTGAACATTGCTCAGTGGTTTATTGAATTTGGAGTGAGCAAATTTCATTTGCTTGTCATCTTCGTTTTCTAAAGTTCCAGGCATCGGCTACCGAACCCAGCCCCCGAAACGAAAGAAACGCACCATGAAAAAGCTCCTGGCCCTTGCCTCCGCCGCCGTCTCGCTGACCGCCGCGCTCTCCCTGCCGGCGCAGGCCCAGTCCGTGGCCGACGGCTCGCCCGCGCACCCGCTGCGCGTGCTGCTGATTCCCGCCGATGGCGGCACCGAGTCGGGCACCAAGGCCGACTACGCGCCGGTGTTCAACGCCATCACGCGCACCACGGGCCTGAACTTCGACCTGAAGGTGGGCCAGTCCTACGGGGCCGTGGTCGAGGGCATGTGCAACCAGCTCGCGGACATCGCCTTCTTCGGTCCGGTGGCCTACGTGCAGGCCCACAAGCGCGGCTGCGCGCAGCTGCTGGCCGTGGGCGTGGAGAAGGGCGCCTCGGTGTACTACGCCGGCATGTTCGCCAAGGCCTCCGCGCCCATTGCGGGCATCAACGACGTGAAGGGCAAGCGCGTGGCCTTCGGCGACGTCAACTCGGCGTCGAGCTTCACCTTCCAGGTCGCGATGCTGATGGACGCGGGCATGGACCCGGCGCGCGACCTGTCGGCCATTCGCATGACCGGCAGCCACGCCAGCAGCCTGGCCGCGCTGGTGCAGGACCAGGTCGACGTGGCCTCGCTGTCGTTCGACTCCTACGAGAAGGCGGTGAAGCAGGGCGCGGTCGATCCGAAGACGGTGAAGGTCATTGCCAGGAGCATGGCCATTCCGTACCCGCCGCTCGCGCTCAACTCGAAGCTGCCCGAGCCGCTGAAGGCGAAGCTGAAGGACGCCTTCCAGACCGTGAACAAGGCCCCCGGCATCACGCCCGACATGATCCGCGGCTACGGCGGCGGCAAGATCGACGGCTACGACACCAAATTCTCCGAAGACGAGTTCAACGTGGCGGCCGAGAAGCTGGGCCTGCTCACCGACGAGCTCAAGGGCCGCATCCTGGCCAAGGCCGCGCAGCGCTGAGCGGGCAGGGCACGCCATGCTGAATTTCGAATCGGTCGCCATGCGCTATGCCGACGGCACGCAGGCGCTCGGCGACGTCTCGCTGCAGGTGCCCGCGGGGCAGTTCTGCGTGGTGCTGGGCTCTTCGGGCGCGGGCAAGTCGACGCTGCTGCGCATGGCCAACGGGCTGGTGAAGCCCACGCGCGGCACGGTGCAGGTCGAGGGCGTGCGCATCGCGGCCGATTCGCTGGCCCGCATCCGCCCGCGCATCGGCATGATCCACCAGCAGTTCAACCTGGTCACGCGTTCGTCGGTGGCCGACAACGTGCTCGCCGGTGCGCTGCCGGCCATGCCGACCTGGCGCGCGCTGCTGGGGTTGTTCACCGACGAAGCGCGCCGCAAGGCCTGCGAGCTCGTCGAATCGGTGGGCCTGCAGGAGCAGCACCTGCTGCGCCGCGTGAGCGAGCTTTCGGGCGGGCAGCAGCAGCGCGTGGGCATTGCGCGCGCCTTCATGCTCGAGCCGCCGCTGGTGCTGGCCGACGAGCCCGTGGCCAGCCTCGACCCGCAGACCAGCCACGACGTGCTCTCGCTGCTGCGCACGCAGGCGCGCGAGCGCGGCACCACGGTGCTGTGCAGCCTGCACCAGATCGAGCTGGCCTGCGAGTTCGCCGACCGCATCGTCGCGCTGCGCCACGGCGCGGTGGTGTTCGACGGGGCACCGGGTGCCTTCGATCCGCAGGTGTTCGATGCGATCTATGGACGCGAGCCCGTGGCGGTGCCCGTGCCCGTACCTGCGGTGCGGTCCGGCGACCATGCTGCGGAACCCGAGGCCGCGCTCCCGCTGCACGCCGGCGCGCTGGAGCTCGCGCAATGAACCGCCCCGCATCCGCCTGGAACCTGCCGCGCCCCTACGGCGCGCGCAGCCTCGCCGTGCTGCTGCTCGTGCTGGTGCTCGGCTACTTCGCCGGCCAGCGCGTGGAAATGGGCCGCATGCTGTCGCTCACCGGCGAAGGCGTGCTCGCGGCGGTCGGCCTGCGCGAGCAGTCGCAGGTGCTGTCGGGGCTGAGCACCATCGCGCGCTCGCTGTTTCCGCCGCAGGTCTCGGAGCGCACCGAGGTCGCACGCGTCGAGGGCTTCGACCGCAACCGGCTGCCCTGGTTCTCGCATGTGGAAACGGTGGAAACGCGCGAGCCCAAGCTCAACCCGCAGACGCTGCAGATGGAAGAACGCATCGACACCCGCGAAGAGCTGGTGGAGCCCTTCGGCTACCTCTGGCACGTGGCGGTGAAGATGCTGGAAACCTTCGAGATCGCCATCTGGGCCACGCTGCTGGCCATCGTGCTGAGCGCGCCGCTGGCCTGGTGCAGCGCGAAGAACTACACGCCCAACCGCGTCGTGTACACGCTGGCGCGCAGCGTGGTCGGCCTGTGCCGCGCGGTGCCCGAGCTGGTGAGCGCGCTGTTCCTGGTGCTGGCCTACGGCTTCGGTCCCATCGCCGGCGTGCTGGCGCTGGCGCTGCACTCGGCGGGCTTCCTGGGCAAGTTCTACGCGGAAGACATCGAGACCGCCGACGACAAGCCGCAGGAGGCACTGCGCGCCATTGGCGCGAACAGGTTGAAGGTGATGCGCTTCGCGGTGCTGCCGCAGGTGATGCCGCAGTTCATCGCCTACACGCTGTACGTGCTCGACCGCAACGTGCGCATGGCCACGGTGGTGGGGCTGGTGGGCGCGGGCGGCATCGGGCAGGAGCTGAAGGGCCGCTACGACATGTACAACTACGCGCACGTCGGCACCATCCTCATCGCCATCTTTCTCACCGTGCTGGTGCTCGACCGCCTCGCAGCGCGCCTGCGCAGCCGCTATGCCTGAGCCCTGACGTCCTCGCGCGCCGAAAGCGCCCACGGTCGCCGTGGGCCATAGCGCACCACACCCCTGAATTTCTTCACGCCGGTGCAACCCCCAGGGGGCTGCTCGGCCCCGCCTTGCCCGTCGTTCGTCCCACGTCCCCTCTTCGATCAAAGGAAATTGTCATGACTCCACGTGCCTCCCGCCATGGCTTCGTCGCTTCGGCCGCGGCCGGTCTCCTGCTGTGCCTGAGCCTGGCCGCCTGTGGCGGCGGCGGGGGTGGTGGCGGTGTGCCGGTGCTGCCGCCCGCCGGCACCACGCCGCCGACCACCACACCGCAGCAGCCCGACCAGCCGGCCGCGCCGGCCCTGAAGTGCGCGCCCTGAACTGCGCGCTGAGCCGTTCGCCTTCATCCATCGACCTGCCTCCCATTTTTTGTTTTTGCCCGCGTTGAAAGACTCCCCATGAACACCACCAACCGTCGCGATTTCTTCCGCAAGTCGGCCGGCGCCGTCGGCGCGGCCTCGGCCCTCACGCTGCTGCCGCCATCGATCCGCAAGGCGCTGGCCGTCGAGGCCGCGGTCGACACCGGCACCATCAAGGACGTGAAGCACATCGTCATCCTCATGCAGGAGAACCGCAGCTTCGACCACTACTTCGGCACGCTGCGCGGCGTGCGCGGCTTCGGCGACCGCTTTCCGATTCCGCTGGCCAGCGGCAAGCCGGTGTACTACCAGCCCAACTCCGTCGTGGGCGGCCCCGACATCCAGCCCTTCCGGCGCGACTCGCGCGTGGGCAACGCGCTGATCGGCTCGGGCACGCCGCACAACTTTCCCGACATGCAGGGCGCATGGAACCAGGGGAAGATGGACCGCTGGATCCAGTTCAAGAACCAGGCGACCATGGGCTTCTACCTGCGCGACGACATTCCGTTCCAGTTCGCGCTGGCCGACGCCTTCACGCTGTGCGACGGCTACCACTGCTCCATCCTCACCGGCACCGACCCGAACCGCATCGTGTTCTGGTCGGGCTCCAACTTCAACCCGGAGCTGCGCAAGAAGGGCATCAACAGCACCGACACCGACTCGGAGCCCGTCAACTCGCGCTGCTGGCCCAGCCCGTCGAGCTGGGTCGCGGGCCGCGCGCAGCAGGCCGACGGCACCGGCCAGAAAGACCCGGGCACGGGCGCGTACAACTACAAGTACGTCAACAACTCGTTCAAGTGGGACACCCTGCCCGACGTGCTGCAGAAGGCCGGCATCAGCTGGCACATCTACCAGAACATGAACAACAACTGGACGGGCGCCATGAACGGCTGCCTGGCCTTCGAGAGCTTCCGCACCGCGCAGCCCGGCTCGCCCAACTACGAGCACGGCCTCACGGGCGGCCCGGCGGCGGCCGACGGCGCCGTCAACTTCCTGGCGCAGCTCAAGCAGGACGTCATGAACGACACGCTGCCGCAGGTCTCGTGGGTGCTGCCCACGCAGGCGCTGGCCGAGCACCCGGGCAGCAGCGAAGGCGTGGCCGGCGCGGCCGACTTCATCTCCGACGTGCTGGCCGCGCTCACGTCCAACCCCACGGTGTGGAGCAAGACCGCGCTGTTCGTCACCTTCGACGAGAACGACGGCTTCTTCGACCACCTGGCGATGCCCGCGGTGCCTTCGTACGACGCCAGCGGCACGCTGATGGGCAAATCGACCGTGCCGCTGGACGGCGAGTACTTCGACGCCTCGGTGGGCAGCTACCTGAACGCGGCCGACACCACCAGCAGCAAGGTGCGCCCCTGGGGCCTGAGCTCGCGCGTGCCGATGTACGTGGTGTCTCCTTGGAGCAAGGGCGGCTGGGTCAATTCGCAGGTGTTCGACCACACCTCGCTGGGCCGCTTCCTGGAGCAGCGCTTCGGCATCACGGTGGACGCCATCAGCCCGTGGCACCGCGCGGTGTGCGGCGACCTGACCTCGTGCTTCGACTTCGTGAGCCCCAACGACCCGGTGGTGCCCAAGCTGCCCGACACCAGCAACTTCCCCGCGATCAACGCGGCGCAAAAGCTGCTGCCCACGGCCCCGGTCACCACCGCGCCCACCACGCCGCAGCCGCTGTTTCAGGAGACCGGCACGCGCTTTTCTCGCGCGCTGCCCTACGAGCTGCACACCAGCGCGCGCGTCGAGGCGCGCGGCATGCTGCAGCTGATCTTCTCGAACACCGGCACGCAGGGCGCCGTGTTCCATGTGTACGACAAGCTGCACCTCGACCTCATTCCGCGCCGCTACACGGTGGAAGCCGGCAAGCAGCTCTCGGACTACTGGAACACCGGCGCCACCGACAGCGGCAAGTACGAGCTGTGGGTGTACAGCAGCAACGGTTTCGTGCGCACCTTCAAGGGCGATGCGCTCGCGGCCGACGCCGCGGCCTTCAAGCCCGAGGCGCAGGTCTGCTACGAGCCGGCCACCGGCCAGGTCTACCTGAAGGTGCACAACATCGGCACGGCGGCGGGCACTGTCACGGTCACCTCCAACGCCTACCGCGGCGACGGCCCCTGGTCGCTGGAGGTGGCGGCGGGCGGCACCGGCACGCTGCACTGGAACCTGGACGACAGCGGCCACTGGTACGACTTCACCGTGAGCGGCGCCAACTTCGAACGCCGCTTCTCGGGCCGCGTGGAAACCGGCAAGCCCGGCGTGAGCGACCCCGCGATGGCGCTGCACCTGAAGGGCTGAGCACCGCCACCTTCACCCGCACAGACACCATGAAGCACAACAAGCGCGCCACGCGCGGCGCAGCCCTGCTCGGGCTGGCCGTCGCGCTCGGCTCGGGCAGCGGGCTGGTACAGGCCCAGACCACCACCTGGGACCCGGCCAAGTCGAACCTCGGCATCGGCACGGGCACCGGCAGCACCGGCGTCACCGGCACCAACAACCAGGCGCTGGGCGCCGGCACCGGCAACAACGTGAGCACCAATTTCAACCTCGCCATCGGCGACGGTGCGGGCGTGGGCGTGAGCGGCGGCAACGCCAACCAGGCCATCGGCTTCCAGGCCGGCGACAACGTCAAGGGCGGCTGGAACCAGGCCATCGGCCGCAGCGCGGGAGACAACGTCACCGGCGATCACAACAACGCCATGGGCTTTCACGCCGGCAGCGGCGTGACCGGCTCCGACAACAACGCGATGGGCACCAACGCCGGCATGACCGTCACCGGCAGCAGCAACGTGAGCCTGGGCAACGGCGCGGGAAACAACGTCAGCACCAACTGGAACCTGGCCATCGGCGAGGGCGCGGGCACCAACGTGTCGGGCAAGAACGCCAACCAGGCGATCGGCTACTACGCGGGCACCAACGTGGTCGGCGGCTGGAACCAGACCATGGGCCGCAGCGCGGGCGAGAACGTGACCGGCGACTACAACAACTCCACCGGCTACGCGGCCGGCCAGTTCGTCACCGGCAACCGCAACGACGCCACCGGCAGCAACGCGGGCCAGCACGTGAGCGGCTCCGACAACGAGGCCTACGGCACCAGCGCCGGCAGCAACGTGACGGGCAACGCCAACCAGGCCTACGGCAACGGCGCGGGCGGCAACGTGAACGGCAGCAACAACATCGCCTCCGGCCAGGGCGCCGGCGCGGGCGTGACGGGCTCGGGCAACCAGGCCAGCGGCATGCAGGCCGGCGCGCAGGTCTCGGGCAACAACAACGTCGCGACCGGCCAGGCCGCGGGCGGCGGCGTGCAGGGCAGCCAGAACCTGTCGTTCGGCAACGCGGCCGGCCAGGGCGTGGTGGGCAACGGCAACCTGGCGCAGGGCAACGGCGCCGGCCAGCACGTGAGCGGCAACGGCAACATCGCCATCGGCAACGACGCGGGCGTGTACGTGAACGCGAGCCAGGGCATTTCGCTTGGCGCGTCGTCGCGCGCCAGCGCCGACAACGCCATTGCGCTGGGCAGCAACGCCACGGCCAGCCACGAGAACAGCGTGGCGCTGGGCGCGGGCAGCACGACCACGCGCGGTGCGCAGGCGGCGTACACGGCCATCGGGCTGGCGGGCGTGCAGTCGTCGGTGGGCGAGGTGGCGCTGGGCAACCGGCAGCTCACGGGCGTGGCGCCCGGCAGCGCGGCCACCGACGCCACCAACGTCGGCCAGGTGCAGGGCATGGTGAAAGACGGCGTGGCCTCGGCCAATGCCTACACCGACACCATCGCCGCGCAGGGCCTGCCGCTGGGCAAGGCCTACACCGACGCGACGGCGGCCCGCCTGCAGGGGCAGATCGACGACAACGCACGCCGCGCCTACGCCGGCATCGCCAGCGTGGCCGCCATGGAAGCCGCGCCGATGGTGCCCGGCAAGCTGAGCTATGCGGTGGGCCTGGGCAACTACCGCAGCGAAAGCGCGCTGGGCGGCTCCATTCGCCACACCACGCAGGACGGGCGCTACAGCGTCACGCTGGGCGTGGGCGCGAACAGCTCGGGCGTGGTGACGCGGGTGGCGCTGACGGGCGTGTTCGACTGAGGGGCTTGCGCTTCAGTCGCGGCCAGGCCGCAGCTCAATCGCGCGTCAGCACGAAGCGCTTGCGGATGCCGCCCGCGGCCGAAGGCGCCACCCACAGGTCGAACTCCCCGGGCTCGACCACGGGCTTCATGTCGCGGCCGATGAACTTCAGGTCGTCGGCCGTGAGCGTGAACTCCACCTGCTGCGAGGCGCCCGGCGCGATGCTGATCTTGCGAAAGCCCTTCAGCTCGCGCACCGGGCGCGTCACGCTGGCGGCGCGCTCGGCAATGTAGAGCTGCACCACTTCGTCGGCCTCGCGCTGGCCGGTGTTGGTCACGGTGGCGCGCACGCGCAGCGTGTCCGACAGGGTCATGCGCTCCTGGCTCAGCTCCACGCTGTCGTAGCGCACGGGCGCGTAGCCCAGGCCGAAGCCGAAGGGGTAGAGCGCCTCGTTGGTCGTGTCGATGAAGCGCGCCTTGAAGGCGGTGTCGGGTGCGTTCTCGGGCGTGGGGCGGCCGGTGCGCTTGTGGCCGTAGTAGTAGGGCACCTGGCCGGCGGCCTGCGGAAAACTCACGGGCAGGCGGCCCGAGGGGTTGAAGTCGCCGAACAGCACGTCGGCAATGGCGTTGCCCGTCTGCACGCCGAGGAACCACGTGACCAGGACGGCGCGCGCATTGCGCACCGCGCCCTTCAGCGCCATGGCGCGGCCGTTGCTCAGCAGCACCACCACCGGCTTGCCGGTGGCGGCCACGGCCTCGGCCAGGTCCTGCTGCGCCTGCGGCAGGCCGATGTCGCTGCGCGAGCGGGCCTCGCCCGACATCTTCTGGCTCTCGCCGACGGCCAGCAGCACCACGTCGGCGTCGCGCGCGGCGGCCACGGCCGCGTCGATGCCGCCGGGCAGCGCGCTCTCGATGCCCGAGCCGCGCACCACGTTCACTGACGAGCCCGGGCCCAGCGCGGCGCGCAGGCCCTGGTCGATGCCCACCGGCGCCGACTGTCCCGGGAACAGGCTCCAGGCGCCCATCAGGTCGATGGTGCCTTCGGCGAAGGGGCCGACCAGCGCGATCCTGGTGCCGGCCTTGGGCAGCGGAAGCAGCATGCGCTCGTTCTTCAGCATGACGATGGAGCGGCGCGCGCTCTCGCGGGCCAGTTCGATGAAGGCGGGGTTCTCCGCGCGTTGCGCGGCGGGCGGGCCGTCCAGCCCGTGCATGGGGTCGTCGAACAGGCCCAGCTTCATCTTCACGCGCAGCACGCGGCGCACGGCCTCGTCGAGCCGCGACACCGGCACCTCGCCCGAGGCCACCAGGTCGGGCAGGTAGCGCATGTACAGGCCGCTTTGCATGCTCACGTCGGTGCCGGCCATGAAGGCCTGCTTGGCGGCCTCGCGCGGGTTGGCGGCGTAGCCGTGCTCCACCAGCTCTTCGTCGGCGGTGTAGTCGGAGACCACGAAGCCCTGGAACTTCCACTCGTCGCGCAGCACGCCGGTGAGCAGCGCGGGGTTGGCGGTGGAGGGCACGCCGCCGATCTCGTTGAACGCGCTCATGATCGACAGCGCCCCCGCGTCCAGCGCGGCGCGAAACGGCGGCAGGTACACCTCGCGCAGCGTGCGCTCCGAGATGTCGCTCACGTTGTAGTCCAGCCCGCCCTCGGCCGCGCCATAGGCCGCGAAGTGCTTGGGCGTGGCCAGCATGGCATCGGGCCGCGCGAGGTCGGGCCCCTGGAAGCCGCGCACGCGCGCCGCGGCGAACTGCCGCGCCAGGTACACGTCTTCGCCCACGCCTTCGAGGCCGCGGCCCCAGCGCGCGTCGCGCGCGATGTCGACCATGGGCGCGAAAGTCCATCTGAAGCCGTCGGCCGTGGCCTCGACCGCCGCCGCGCGCGCGGTGCGTTCGGCCAGCGCGGGCTCCCAGCTGGAGGCCTCGGCCAGCGGCATCGGGAACATGGTGCGAAAACCGTGGATCACGTCGGCGCCGAAGATCAGCGGAATGCCCAGGCGCGACTCCTTCACCGCGATCTGCTGCAGCCGGCGCTTGCCCTCCAGGCCGGCGTTGTTGAAGAGGCCCGTGAGGCGGCCGGTGCGCACGTCCTGCGTTTCCTGCTGGGCATTGCGCCAGCCGGCCTGCGGGTTGTTGGGGGTGTCGATGTCGGCGGGGCCGTAGAGGCTGAGCTGGCCGGCCTTTTCCTGCACGGTCATGCGGGCGATGAGCGCGTCGATGTCGGCCTCGCTGCGCACGCCGGCCGCCAACGGGAGCACAGGTGGCAAAGCCTGCACCGGTGCCCCGGCAGGGGCTTTTTCGGCGGCGGGAAGGGTGGGGGAGAAGGAGACGGAGGCCAGCGCAATCAGGCCGGCGAAGCCAAGGTTTCGAACGCTCATGGCGCATCATTTTGGGCCGAAAGCGAATCGCCCCAAAAAAATAGCCGCCGGCACCCGTCGCGCAGGCACCGGCAGCCATCGAAAAAACGGGCGGCGCTTACTGCTTGTAGCTGTCGTCCACGCGGTCGAGCTTGCGGATCAACGACGGCCACACGAAGCTGCCGCCCAGGCCGCCGGTCTGCACCTTCATGGCCTGGCCCACGCCCTCGACGATCTTCGGGTTCACGTGCGTGAGCTCGCTGCCGCCGGACTGCGCCGCGATCTGGATCTGGCAGGTGTTCTCGAAGGTGTACATCGACAGGAAGGCGTCGGCGATGGTCTTGCCGCAGGTCAGCAGGCCGTGGTTGCGCAGCATGAGGAAGTTGGCGTGGCCCATGTCGGCCTGCAGGCGCGGCTTCTCGTCGTCGCGGAAGGCCACGCCTTCGTAGTCGTGGTACGCCAGCGAGGCCAGCACGAAGGTCGACTGCTGGCTGATGGGCAGCACGCCGTTCTTCTGCGCGCTCACGGCGATGCCGGCCTTGGTGTGCGTGTGCAGCACGCACTGGATGTCTTCGCGCGCGGCATGCACCGCGCTGTGGATCACGAAGCCCGCGGGGTTCACGGGGTAGGGCGAGTCGATGACCTTGTTGCACTGCTGGTCGACCTTCACCAGGCTGGAGGCGGTGATCTCGTCGAACATCAGCCCGTACGGGTTGATCAGGAAGTGGTGCTCGGGGCCCGGCACGCGCGCGCTGATGTGGGTGAACACCAGGTCGCTCCAGCCGTACAGCGCCACCAGGCGGTAGCAGGCGGCAAGGTCGACGCGAAGCTGCCACTCTTCGGCGGAGACGAGCTTCTGGATTTCGGGTTGGGAAAAAGCGTTCATGTCGGGGATGTCCTTCGTGGTGGGTCTCAGGCCGCGGCGGGTTCGGAGAGCGCGGCCTTGTAGATGCTCTGTTTGGGCTGCGCCATCACGCGGCGCAGCATGGGTTCGAACTCCGCGATCGGCAGCGTCTCGGCCTGCGGGTCGAAGGCGGGGTTGTCGTAGAGCGCGCAGAACTCGGCCGTGCGCTCGTAGTGCGGGTGGTCCCTGAAGTTGTCGCGCATGTCGCGGTTCAGGCCGATGTGGTGAAAGAAGTAGTGGCCCTGGAAGATGCCGTGGTTCTGCACCATCCAGTGGTTGGCCTCGCTCACGAAGGGCTTGAGGATGGCCGCGGCGATGTCGGGGTGGTTGAAGCTGCCCAGCGTGTCGCCGATGTCGTGCAGCAGCGCGCACACCACGTACTCCTCGTCGCGGCCGTCGCGCAGCGCGCGCGTGGCGGTCTGCAGCGAGTGGGTGTAGCGGTCGACCGGAAAGCCGCCGTAGTCGCCCTCCAGGATCTGCAGGTGCTTGATCACGCGCGCGGGCAGCCCGGTGGTGAACTGCATGAATTCGCCGCCGATCAGTTGCCAGTCTTCGCGGGTGCTTTCCTGCATGCTCTTGAAACTTGCGCGTGCGTTCATCGGGAGGGGCTCCGTTCTTGTGTGTCGTGGGGTGCCGGTCACTGTAGACCCCGGCTTGACGCTCAACTGTCAAAAATTTGACAATGCAGGGTGCTCGTTAACCCCTGTCGCCAGGGAGACGGCGCACGCTTCGACATGCCTTCTTCCCCACCTTCTTCTGCTCCTGCTTCCCCGAAGCCACGGCTCTCGGCCCCGCACCGCGCCGCGCTGGAACGCAACCCCTGGTTCACCAGCATGCCGCGCGCGCAGCGCGACGCGCTGGTGGCGTCGGCCGAGCTCATCCACGTGCGCCGCGGCGCCATGGTGTTCCGCCAGGGCGATTCGATCGAGGCGGCCGGCGGCGGCTTCTATGGGCTGGTGGCGGGCACCATCAAGATCTCGTCGCTGCGCCAGGACGGGCGCGAGGCCATCCTCGCCATGCTGGAGCCGGGCATCTGGTTCGGCGAGATCACGCTCATCGACGGCTCGCCGCGCACCCACGACGCCACCGCGCTGGAGGCGCTCGACCTGCTGGTGGTGCCGCCCGAGGCCTTTGCGCGGCAGATGCGCGACGTGGTCTTCTCCAACGCCATGGCCGCGATGCTGGCCGCGCGCGTGCGCATGCTCTACGGCCTCACCGAGGACGCGACGCTGCGCAGCCTGCGCGCGCGGGTGGCGCATCGGCTGCTGGTGCTGGCGCGCGGCGACGCCACGCAGTCGGTGCTGCTGCGGCATGTGGTGAAGCTGTCGCAGGAGGCGCTGGCGATGATGCTCGGCGTGACGCGGCAAACGCTGTCGAAGGAGCTCAACGCGCTGGCGAGCGAGGGCGTGATCTCGCTGGGCTACGGGCGCATCGAGCTGCTGTCGCTCGATGCGCTGCAGGCGCTGGTGAGCACGGGGTAGGCGCGTGGCGTGGCCCGTGCCATGTTGCTTACGCCGATGCGGGCGCGGCCGCCTTGGGCTTCATCATCCGCCCCATCTGCCGGAACATGAACTCGGGCGCGAGGCGGCTCATCAGCATCAGCACGTTGGCCAGGCCGGGGCGAATCTCCGTCTGTCCGCGCTCGATGCCTTCGATGGCGCGCCGCGCCAGCTGCGCCACCGGCATGCCCTTGGTGCCTTGCATCTCGGCTTCAAACTCGCCGCGCAGCAGCGGCGTTTCCACGCCCGGCGGCGCGATCTCGAAGACGCTCACCGTGCCGCCCGACAACTGCATGCGCAATGCCCGCGTGTAGGCGTGCAGGGCCGACTTGGCGGCGCTGTAGATGGGCGATATCGCCAGCGGCACGAAGGCCAGTCCGGACGACACGTTGACGATGGCCGACGCGGGCTGCGCGCTCAGGTGCGGCAGGAACTGCTGCACCATCTGCATGGGCCCGCGCACGTTCACGTCGAGCTCGCGCGTCACGTCTTCGAGCCGGCGCGCCTCGTTGAGAACCAGCTTGCGCATGATGCCGGCGTTGTTCACGAGCACGTCCAGCGTGGGGAAGCGTGCCGTCACGCTCGCGCAGAGCGCCGCGATGGAGGCAGGGTCTGCAACGTCGCTCACGAAGCCGTGCAAACCGGGAAGGCGCTGCTGCGCCTGGGCGAGCCGGGCGGCGTCGCGGCTGGTGATGATGACTGTGTTGCCGCGGGCCAGCAGCTGGCGCGCCAGCTCGAAGCCGATGCCGCTCGTGCCGCCGGTGATGAGGATGGTTCGTTGACGCAGTTGCATGGTGTGTATCGCTGGTGGACGCTGGTGGAGGGGGATGGCTGCATCCTAGAATTAATGCTCTCCGTTGAACAGAAGGCACCGGAAAGTTTGATACCCACCCAAAAGAGAGTGTGAAATGAAAGCTGCGCCGACTACGTCTTCATCTGTCAAATCGCGTTTCACCAAGGAGGAAATCTCCCGCGCCAGGTCTTACGCCGTGAAGCGCCCCGCTGGCCCGATCGACCCGCGCCTGACCATGCTGGCGCATGACCTGATCGATCGCGTGGCCGACAAGTGGACGATGCTGACGCTCGAGGTGCTGACCGAAGACGCGCCATTGCGTTTCAGCCGCCTCGCCGAAAAAGTGACCGGCGTGAGCCAGAAGATGCTCACGCAGACGCTGCGCCAGATGGAGCGCGACGGGCTGGTCACGCGCACCATTTTTCCGGTGGTGCCGCCGCGGGTCGAATACGAACTGACGCCGCTCGGCCTGAGCCTGGGCGGCGCGTTCTGCGGCGTGTGGGTGTGGGCGTCGGACAACCTCGAGGAAGTCGAGCGCGCGCGGCGCGCATTCGACGCGAAGGCCGCCCAGGCCTAGGTCGCGTCGCGCCGCTCGGGGTGCGTCGTCACGCGCAGCCTTCGGCCGCCGACGGCCGCGGCCGGGCTCGCCACCCCAGCGCCACCACGGCACATGCCGCGGCCACGACGATCAGCACGGCCACCACCATCACGGCGAAGAACGCCTGGTCGAACGCCGTGTGCGCGAGCGCGACGAGCTGCGTTGCCGCGTGCGCCGGCATCGACTCCGCCGCGAGCAGCGCCGCGTCGATGCCGTCGCTGGCGGACGCGGGCGCGCCCAGCCCGTCGGGAATGGCCAGCGCGGCCGTGTAGCGCCACGAGAGCACGCTGCCGAGCAGCGACACACCCAGCACGCCGCCCAGCTCGTACGACACCTCCTCGATGGAGGCGGCCATGCCCGCGTTCTCCAGCGGCGCGTTGTTCATCACCGCGTTGGACGCCGCCGTGATGGTGGCGCCCACGCCCAGCCCCAGCAGCACGAGCACGGCCAGCTTGCCCAGGCCTTGCACGTCGGCATTCGATGCCAGCGCGCACAGCGCCAGCGCGGTGGTGAGCAGGCCCGCCAGGATGATCGGGCGCGACCCGGTGCGCGCCAGCAGCAGGCCCGCCAACGGCCCCGCCACGAACGCGGCCAGCGGAATCGGCAGGATCGCCAGGCCCGCCTGCAGCGGCGTGAAGCCGGCCACCAGCTGCAGCCGCTGGCTGAACACCAGCTCGACGCCGATGAGCGCCACCGATGCGACGATGGCCGCGATCACGCCGCCCGAGAAGTACGGGTTGCGGAACAAGCGAAAGTCCACCAGCGGCGCCGCGCTGCGCCGCTGGCGCCGCACGAACAGCACCATGGCGATCAACGCCAGCACGCCGGTGGCCGCGGCCATGGCCAACGAGGGCGAGGCCTTGGCGAATTCCTTGATGGTCAGCACCAGGCAGACCAGCGCCGCCAGCGCCTGCAACGAGCCGACGAAGTCCCAGGGCCGGCGCGGTGCGTCGGCGCCCTTGCGGTGCGCCGGAATGAGCCACAGCGTGAGCACCAGCGCCGCCACCACCACCGGCACGTTGATGAGAAACACCGACCCCCACCAGAAGTACTCCAGCAGCACGCCGCCGACCACCGGCCCCAGCGCGGCACCGCCGGAGGCCACCGAGGCCCACACGCCGATGGCCACGGCGCGCTCGCGCTCGTCGGCGAAGGTCAGGCGAATGATGGCCAGCGTGGCCGGCATCATCATTGAGGCGCCCACGCCCAGCAGCGCGCGCGCCGCGATGAGCACGCCCGCGCTGGGCGCATAGGCCGCGCACAGCGACGCCACGCCGAACACGGCCAGCCCCGCGACGAACATGCGCCGGTAGCCCAGCCGGTCGCCCAGCGCGCCCATGCCCAGCAGAAAGCCGGAGACCACCACGGTGTAGGCATTGACGATCCACAGCTTCGTCGAGGCCGATGCACCCAGGTCGTGCACGAGCGTGGGGAGCGCCGTGTAGAGCACCGTCATGTCGACCACGATGAGCAGCAGCGCCATGGAAACGATGGCCAGCGTGAGCCACTTTCTTGTCGGGTTCGTCATGGCTCAGCGCTCCAGTTCCTTGAGCATCGTGACGGACACGGGCGTGCAGCCGCGTGCCTCGAAGAAGCGATGCGCGTGCTGGTTGTCGATGCCGCTTTCGAGAAAGAGCCGCGCAATGCCGCGCAGGCGCAGCTCGGCGCAGACCCAGTCGAACAGCGCGCGGCCGGTGCCGTGGCGCTGGAAGGGCGCATCGACGACAAGGTCGTCGAGCGTGGCGAAGGCGCGCGCGGCCACCTGAGCTTCGTCGATGGAAACGAAAGCGATGCCGGCGAGCGAACCGGCGCTGTGCGCGGTCGCGATGAGCTGGGTTGCGCCGTGCGCCGGCTGGGCGAGGGCGTTGCGCACCTGGGCCAGCAGCACCTCGGGCAGGTCGCCGCACCATTCGCCGGGGGCGACGGCGCGTGGCCCCTGCAGTTCGCCGTGCGAGATGTAGCGGGGGCTGAGCTGTCGCAGGAACAGATCGACGATGGCCTGCGCCTGGGCAGGGTCGTGGCACCAGGTGATGTCGAAGGATGCGGCGGGAGTGGCGAGGATGAGTGGATTGCGGGTAATGGACATGGCGCCATGTTGCGCCATTAAAATGGATGAATAAAGATGAAATCCATCTGAATAATTGATGACAAGAGAGAGAAAGGGCCCCACATGGAATGGACAGTCGACCAGCTCCGCCAGTTCGTGACCACCGCCGACTGCGGCTCGTTCTCCGCCGCGGCGCGCCACCTGGGCAAGGCCCAGTCGGCCGTGAGCACCGCCATCGGCCTGCTGGAGGTGGACCTGGGCGTGGCGCTGTTCGACCGCTCGCGCCGCAACGCGCAGTTGTCGGCAGCGGGGCAGGTGCTGCTGCTGGAGGCGCGCGAGCTGCTGCGGCAGGCCGAGCAGCTCGACCAGCGTGCGCGCGACCTGAACGCGGGCAGCGAGGCGGCGCTGTCGCTGGCGCTCGACGAAGCCTTGCCGTACACCGCCATCGCAACACTGATGCGCGAGCTTTCTGCGAAATTCCCCAGCTTGGAGCTCACGCTGCTCAACGGCACGGCCACCGAGGTGGCGGACTACGTGGAGCAGGAGCGCGCGAGCGTGGCCTTTCACATCGACCGCGGGCCGGCGCGCGCCTGCTTCGACCAGCGCCACATCGGTACGGTGCCGCAGGGCGTGTTCGTGGCGGTGGACCATCCGCTGGCCGATGGCCGCACCGTGCGCCGCAAGGACCTGGCGCGGCACCGCCAGCTGCTGATGCATGCGGACGACGTGCACGAGGTGGCCTACAGCCCCCGCGTGTGGCGCTCCGACAGCTTCTACACCACCGCCGAGATGGTGGCGGACAACCTCGGGTGGGCGGTGCTGCCGGTGAACATCGCGCACTACGAGGGCTACCGCAAGGCGCTGCGCGAAGTGCCTTGCCCGTCGCTGGCGCTGCCGAGGCTGTCGGTGCGCATGCTGTGGCTGCAGGGGCGGCAGCCGGGCGCGACGGCGCTGTACGTGCAGCAGCGCTTCACCGAGCTGCTGGTCGAGAGCGGGGCCTGAGCTGCACCTGGGCAGGGCCTGAACAGGCCCCGAACAGACGCCGAACCGGACCTATCGCAGCACGCGCCCGTCGGCCGAGATGCTGATCAGGTCGATGCGCCGCACGTTGTCGCGCAGCCCCGGGCGCAGGTTGATGCGGAAGCCGCCGACGTCGTAGTCGGTCATGGCGGTCATCGTGCGCTGCAGGGTCGCGGTGTTGAAGCCGCGGCCCGCGCGGCGCACCGCCTCGCCGGCCGCCTTGGCCGCGATGAAGCCTTCGAGCCCTTCGTACGACGCGGTCTGGTCGGAGGTGTCCACCGCGGCCAGGTACTCCTTGACGATGGGAATGGCCGAGGGCCGGGGCGAGGGCACCACCTGCGAGATGACGATGCCGCCGATGTCCTTGCCCAGCGTGGCGTAGAGCGGGTCGATGCCGACGATGGAAAAGGCCATGAAGTTGCCCGTGTAGCCGTTCTTGCGCAGCGTGCGGATGGCGTTGGCCGTGGTGCCCGACAGCGACACCAGCACGATGGCCTGCGGCGACTTCTGCTGCACGCCCTTCAACGCGGCGTCCAGCTTGTCGCCGTTGGGCGGCACCAGCGCGGTGGCGACCAGCGCGGGCAGCTTCAGCTCGGCGATGGCCTGCTCCACAGCGGCCAGGCCGGCGCGGCCCATGGCGTCGTCGTCGCCCACCAGGGCCACGCGGGTCTGCCCCACGGTGGCGCACTGGCGCACGATCTTGAGGGCCTCGTCGATCATGCCGGGGCGCACATGGAACACGTTGGGGTGGTCGGCGCCGCGCAGGTTGTCCGACGCCGCGAAGGGCGCGAACAGCAGGCTGCCCTGCTGCGTGGCGACGTTGGCGCCGGCCTCGCTGCTGGCCGTGCCGACAAAGCCGAACAGCATGTCGGCCTTGTTGGCGCCCAGCAGCGTGCGCGCGTTGGCGGTGGCGCGGGCGGCGTCGTAGCCGTCGTCGAGCTGCAGCAGCTTCAGCTGCAGGCCGGTGGCGGCGTTGCGTTCGTTGAAGTCGGTCACCGCGAGCCGGCTGCCGGCGGCGAAGGCGCTGCCGATTTCACTGGCGCTGCCCGTGAGCGGCACCGACTGGCCCAGCAGCACCACGCGCGGCGCGCCGGCAGCGGCGGCGCGGGTGGCCTGGGCCGTCGCCGAAAGTGAAATACCGCCGATGCCGCTTCCCAGCAGCGTCGCTCCGAAGGCCTTCGCCAACCATTCCCTGCGCGATGTGCTCATTGGACACTTTCTTAAACAGTAGTAAAAAAGTGTAGCAATTTCGAGGCCAAAGCGAAAGGCGAGGAAAACGCGCTGTCACAGAATCGGCGCCATGCAGTTCACAAATACAAACAGATGGTGTTGCGAGGGGGTGGGGTCGGCGCTCGCCATCGCGGTGGCCGTCGCGGTGGCCATCGCACTGGCCGTTGCGGTGGCCGGTTGCACGGCACCGGTGCCGGCGACGAAGACGCTGGAGGTCGCGCAGCCGCCCGTTCAGCAGCAGGAGGCCGTGGCGCCGACGATTCGCATGCCGGCGGCCGAAGCGCCCGCCGTGCCGGCGCCGGCACCTTCGGAGGCCTCATCCGAAGCGGTCACCCAGCCCGTTCCGCAGCGCAGGCCCGTGCCGCGGTATCCGCCCGACCTCGCCAAAACGGGACTGGGCGGCACCGTCGTGGTGAGCTTCACCCTCGGCGCGCAGGGGCAGCCGGAAGACGTGCGCATCGAATCGTCGTCGCACCCGATGTTCACCAGGGAGGTGAAGGCGGTGCTGCCGCAGTGGCGTTACGACCCGGCCCGCGACGCCGCCGGCCGCGTGGTGCGCCAGCGGATGCGCGTGCCGTTCAGATTCCTGCAGGAGGACTGAGCGGCTCGCGGCGCTTCAAAGCAGGGTGGGTCAGGGTGGGTCAGGCGGTGCGCTCGAACACCAGGTCCCACACGCCGTGCCCCAGCTTGATGCCGCGGTTCTCGAACTTGGTGAGCGGGCGGTACTCGGGCTTGGGCGCGTAGGCCTCGGCCGTGTTGCGCAGCAGCGGCTCGGCGGCCAGCACCTCGAGCATCTGCTCGGCGTAGGGCTGCCAGTCGGTCGCGCAGTGGATGTAGCCGCCGGGGCGCAGGTGCTGCGCCAGCTTGGTCACGAACTCGGGCTGGATCAGCCGGCGCTTGTTGTGGCGCTTCTTGTGCCACGGGTCGGGAAAGAAGACGTGCACGCCGGCCAGGGTGCCGGCCTGCAGCATGTGGTCGAGCACGTCGACCGCGTCGTGCGCGCAGATGCGGATGTTCGAAATCGACTGCTCGCCGATGCGCTTCAGCAGCGCGCCCACGCCGGGCTCGTGCACCTCGCAGCACAGGAAGTTGGTGTCGGGCCGCACCGTGGCGATGTGCGCGGTGGCCTCGCCCATGCCGAAGCCGATTTCCAGCACCGTGGGCGCTTCACGTCCGCCGAAGGCCGCCGTCAGGTCGAGCGGCTCGGGCGTGTAGGGCAGCAGAAACAGCGGGCCCAGCTCGGCGAAGGCGCGTGCCTGGCCGTCGGTGGTGCGGCCGGCGCGCTTCACGAAGCTCTTCAGACGGCGGTGCAGCGGGTGCAGCTTGGACGCGTCGGGGCTGCTGTCGCCGGCATCGCCGTTGTCGGGGGCGGGCACGTCGCCAGCGTGGCCGTCGCCATGGTCTTCGCTGTGGTCGTGGCTGTTCTGGGGGGCGTGGGACACGGTGTCGGGAATGTTCATGAGGGCCGCGAATTGTAGAGAGCGCGCCATTCGGGCACCCAGGCGGCCAGTGCGGCGGCGCGATCGCTGGCTGTGGTGGATGAGGTAGGCGAGAGGCCCAGCACCTGCGCCGCGCGGTCCAGGGCCTTCAGCGCTTCCTCGGGCGTGCCGGTGTCGATCGCCGCGGCGTCATTTTGCTTCGACAGCTTGTCGCCGTCGGCGCCGCGCACCAGCGGCGTGTGCAGATAGCTGGGCGTAGGAAAGCCCAGCGCGCGCTGCAGCAGCACCTGGCGCGCGGTGTTGTCGGCCAGGTCTTCGCCGCGCACCACGTCGCTCACGCCCTGTTCGGCGTCGTCGACCACCACCGCGAGCTGGTAGGCCCACGGGCCGTCGGCGCGGCGCAGCACGAAGTCGCCGACCTCGTGCTGCACGTCTTGTCGTTGCGGGCCCAGGCGGCGGTCGGTCCAGTGCACGTCGGCATGGACGGCATCAACGGCGTGGACGGCATCAGCGGCATCGAGCTTGAACGTCGCAAAGCGCCAGGCCCGCGCGGGCTTGCCGTGCAGGCCGTCTCGGCAGGTGCCGGGGTACACGCGCTCGCCGTGGCGTTCGGGCGTCTGGCCGAGCCGTGCCAGGGCCTCGGCAATGTCCTTGCGCGAGCAGCCGCAGGGGTAGGCCAGCCCGCGCGCCTGCAGGGCGGCCAGCGCGGCCTCGTAGCGCGCGGTGCGCTGCGTTTGCCACACCGGTGCTTCATCGGGCAGCAGGCCGCAGGCGGCCAGTTGCCGGAGGATGTGCTCGCCCATGCCGGGCAGGCAGCGCTCGGTGTCGGCGTCTTCGATGCGAACCAGCCAGCGCGCCCGCGGGCCGCGGGCGCGCACGTCGAGCCAGCTGGCCAGCGCGGCGACCAGCGAGCCCGCGTGCAGCGGCCCGGTGGGCGAGGGCGCGAAACGGCCGGTCTCCCCCATCGCGCAGTCAGATCACGGCAAGCGCCAGCGACAGCCCCGAGAGAAACGCGTCTTCCACGCGGTGGCCGGTGCACCAGTCGCCCGCCACGCCGATGCGCGCCTTGGCGTCCCACAGGTGGGTGGTGCCCAGCGGCACCTGCGTTTGCGCTTCGCTCCAGCACAGCGCCTGGGCGTGCGCGGGCGTGGCGTGGATGCCGGTGATTTCAGCGAACGCGCGCAGCAGCTTGGCCTCGATGCGCGAGGGCGCGTCGCGCAGGTGTTCCTGCGACCAGGCGGCGCTGGCCTGCAGCGTCCAGCGTTCGATGGGCTCGCGGCCCGGCTTGGACGACTCGCGCGCCAGCCACGCCACGCGGTGGTGGGTGCTGCGCGCCGCATTCCATTGCGGGCCCAGGTGCGACATGGTGGGCTGGTTGGCCTGCGGGTAGGCGACCATCAGCGTCCAGCAGGGGGCGATGCGCACGGGCTCCACCTTGCGGCTGAGCGTGGCCGACAGCTTGCCGTCGCCCAGCAGCGCGCGGGTGCGCGACGGCGGCACGGCGAGCAGCACGGCGTCGAAGCCGGAGTACACATGCTGCGATTCTTCGGCGCCCGCGGTGCGCAGTTGCCAGCGTTGGGGGGCGAGCGCATCGGGCTCGATCTGCGTCACCTGCGTGCCGGTGACCAGGCTGGCACCCAGCGGGGACGCCCAGTGGGCCACCAGCGCATCCATGCCGGGCTGGGCCACCCAGTGCGGCTCGAGCGAAGGCAGGGCGGCCTCGGCCACGCGGCCGTGGGCGTCGAGCACGCGCACGAGGTTGGCGCTCCAGCGCTTGCACAGGCCGGGCGTGGCTTCCAGCGCCAGCGCGAAGCGCGGGTCGCGCACGGTGAAGTACTGCGCGCCGCTGTCGAACTTGCCGAAGGCGGTGTCCACGCTCGCCATGCGTCCGCCGGCGGCGCTCTCGCGTTCGAACAGCGTGACCTTGTGGCCGGCCTGCACCAGCGTGCGGGCGCAGGCCACGCCCGCGATGCCGGCGCCGACGACGGCGAAGTGGCGTGGGGTGGAAGCTGTGGAAGAGGTTCGGTGGCGGTCAGCCGGCTTGGCCGACTTTTCCGTTTTGGCTTTGGCGCGAGTGCTCATGACGGACTCTTTTCTTCTGGAGGGAATGCGGTTGGATGTGTCTGCACTCTACATCGGTCGGGCAGGGGCTTCGCCTGAGGGCACACCCCTAGCGCGGCGGTGCCGAATGTGCGTCATCCTCATCGACCCCGGTGCCGCTCCAGCAGCGCGCGCCGCGTGGCTTCATGCTCGAACTGCGCCAGCCACCATTCGAGCGCGCGCCCCGGCTTGCCCTTGCTGCGCGCGCGCCATACGCAATGCATGGTGCCCATCGGCGGTTGCCGCTCGGTCTTCAGCTCCACCAGGTGGCCGGCCTCGATGTACGGCCGCGCCATCGGCTCCGGCAGAAAGCCGCCGCCCAGCCCGTGCAGCTGCGCGGCGATCTTGGCCTGCATGCTGGGCACCGTGAGCACGTCCTGTCCGCCCATGAGGTTCACTGTCATCGGCGTGCCGTGGCGGGCCGAGTCGGCGGCGGCCACCGCGCGGTACTGGCGCAGCACCGTGTCGCTCAGCGGCTGCGGCAGGCGCGCGAGCGGGTGGTGCGGTGCCACCGCGTACACGAAGCGCAGCTCGCCGATCAGCCGGCTGCGGATGCCCGTGGCCGTGAAGGCCAGGCCCGCCGCATCGAGCACCGCGCCGATGGCCAGGTCGGCCTCGCCGGTGGTCAGCGCCTCGATGGTGCCCAGCAGCGTCTCGTCGCGCAGCTTCAGGCGCGTGGGCGGCTCCAGCGCGAAGAAGGCGGTGGCCAGGTCGAGCAGCGGGTCGCGCGCGATGACGCTGTCCACCGCGATGGTCAGCATCGGCTCCCAGCCGGTGGCCACGCGCTTCACGCGGTTCGCCACGGCGTCGATTTCGGCCAGCAGGCGGTCGGCCTCGCGCAGCAGCTCGGCGCCGGCCTCGGTCACCTTGGCCTGGCGGGTGCTGCGGTCGAACAGCAGCACGTCGAGCGCGTCTTCTATCTGGCGCACCCGGTAGCTCAGCGCGCTGGGCACCAGGTCGAGCGCGCGGGCGGCGGCGGCAAAGCTGCCGGTGGCGGCCACGGTCTGCAGCATCGAGAGGGCGTCGGGGGTCAGCACGTCGCGTGGGCTGGGCATGGCGGCTCCATTGATCAAATTATTTGAATGGTGCCATCAAAGTGCGGCGTCTTTCAGAAGGGGGCGCAGACCTAAAGTTCTTTACATCCGCTGCGCATCCGGCGCGGCATACGACGAAGGCCCGACGCGCCCCCCCAGGGGCAGGGCCACCAAGGAGTTCACGATGTTGCAAGTCCGTAAATCACAGGAACGCGGTTATGCCGACCATGGCTGGCTGCGCTCGTTCCACAGCTTTTCGTTCGCTGGTTACTACGACCCGGCCCACATGGGCTTCGGCAACCTGCGGGTGATCAACGAAGACCGCGTGGCGGCGGGCGCCGGCTTCGGCACCCACGGCCACAAGGACATGGAAATCATCAGCTACGTGCTGTCGGGCGAACTGGCCCACAAGGACAGCATGGGCAATGTGGAAAGCATTCCGCCGGGCGACGTGCAGCGCATGAGCGCGGGGCGCGGCGTGATGCACAGCGAGTTCAACCACAAGGCCGACGAGACCACGCACTTCCTGCAGATCTGGATCCAGCCGAACGTGCGCGGCATTGCCCCCGGCTACGAGCAAAAGCAGTTCAGCGACGCCGAGAAGCGCGGCAAGCTGCGCCTGGTGGCCTCGCCCGACGGCAGCGACGGCTCGGTGACGGTGAACGCCGACGCCCGCCTGTACGCCGGCCTGCTCGACGGCGAGGAAAAGGCCAGCCTGGCGCTCGACCCGGCGCGCAAGAGCTACGTGCACCTGGTGCGCGGCGAGCTCGAAGTGAACGGCCAGAAGCTCGTGGGCGGCGACGCCGCGATGCTCGAAGGCGAGTCGCAGCTGGCGCTGGCCGGCGGCAAGGACGCCGAAGTGCTGGTGTTCGACCTGGCCGCCTGATGTTTCCCCTGCCGGGTGCCGCGCGCACCTGGCTTCTTTCCTGTTCCCCTGTCCGCTTTTTTCATTTCAACAACCGAGGAGTTTTCAATCATGGCAACCAACAACACCACCCCCGCGCTTTCCGCCGCCCAGGACACCCTGGCACTGGTCGGCCGCATCCTGATCGGCACGCTGTTCATTCCCGCCGGCTTCGGCAAGCTGATGGGCTTCGCGGGCACCGTCGGCTACATCACCAAGGTGGCCGGCCTGCCGCTGCCCGAAGTGGCCGCGGCGATCGCGATCGTCGTGGAACTGGGCCTGGGCATTGCGTTGCTGGTCGGCTTCAAGACGCGCTGGACCGCGCTCATCATGGCGATCTTCACGGTGGCGACGGCGCTGTTCTTCCACAAGTTCTGGGCCGACGCGACGCAAAATATCCAGTTCTTCAAGAACATGGCCATCGCCGGCGGACTGCTTTCCTTCGCCGCCTTCGGCCCCGGCCGCTTCAGCATCGACAAGCGCTGACCGACCGCTGACCCACAGACCCATCCTCCCATCGACCCACTGACCCAGGAGCTCTTCACCATGGCAAACATCGTCGTCGTCTTCCACTCCGGCTACGGCCACACCCAACGCGTGGCGCAAGCCGTGGCGGACAGCGCGGGCGCGCAGCTGCTCGCCATCGACGCCGACGGCAACCTGCCCGAAGGCGGCTGGGAGCTGCTGGGCGCGGCCGACATGATCGTGTTCGGCTCGCCCACCTACATGGGCGGCGTGAGCTGGCAGTTCAAGAAGTTCGCCGATGCGTCGTCGAAGGTCTGGTACACGCAGGGCTGGAAGGACAAGCTCTTTGCCGGCTTCACCAACAGCGCGACCATGAACGGCGACAAGGTCACCACCATGGGCTACCTGTGGACGCTGGCCATGCAGCACAGCGGCATCTGGGTCAGCATGGGCATCCTGCCGACCAACAACAAGGCGGCCACGCGCGACTCGACGAACTACGTGGGCGGCTACGGTGGCCTGCTCACGCAGTCGCCGTCGGACGCGAGCCCGGCCGAGATCCCCAAGGGCGACCTCGACACGGCCCGCGCGTTCGGCGAACGCATTGCCACGGTGGCAAGATCGCGCAGCTGATTCCAAAGACCCGCCACGGAGAACACGATGACCGACCCCACCCACGACACCCAGTTGCTCACCCCGCACGACAAGGACCTGGGCGGGGGCTTCAAGGTGCGGCGCCTGCTGCCCGCGGCGCAGCGCCGCTCGGTCGGCCCCTTCGTGTTCTTCGATCACTTCGGCCCGGCCACGGAAGAGCCGGGCGGCGAGCACGACGTGCGGCCGCACCCGCACATCGGCCTCTCCACCGTCACCTACCTGTTCAAGGGCGCGATGATGCATCGCGACAGCCTGGGCAGCGTGCAGGAAATCTTGCCCGGCGCCATCAACTGGATGACGGCGGGCCGCGGCATCGTGCACTCCGAGCGCAAGCCCGAGCGCCTGAAGGCCGACACCTACGTAAACCACGGCCTGCAGCTGTGGGCCGCGCTGCCGCAGGCGCATGAAGAAGCGGAGCCCAGCTTCGAGCACACGCCGGCCGATGCCATTCCCGAGCTGGTGGAGCAGGGCGTCGACGTGCGCGTGCTGGTGGGCGAGGCCTTCGGCGCGCGCTCGCCGGTGAAGACGCTGTCGCAGACCGTGTACCTCGACATCGCGCTGCCGCCCGGCGGTCGCTTCGAGTTGCCTGCGCTGGCGCCCGAGCTGGCCGTCTACGCGGTCGATGCCGACATCGCCGTGAACGGCGAGCCGGTGCCAGCGCACACCATGGCCGTGCTGCCCGACGGGCAGGGCGCGGTGCTCACGTCGGCCGCTGCCGCGCGGCTGATGGTCATCGGCGGGGAGCCGCTGGACGGCCCGCGCTACATCACCTGGAACTTCGTTTCCAGCCGGCGCGAGCGCATCCTCGAGGCCGGCGCCGACTGGGCCGCCCAGCGCATGGGCCACGTGCCCGGCGAGACCGAGTTCATTCCGCTGCCGGGCAAGCCCTTCGGCGTGCGCGAGCCGGACACGGGCACCACGCCGGTCTGAAATTTCCGATTTCGCGCGAACGAAAAAGGCCCGATGCATTCGATGCATCGGGCCTTTTTTCTTTTGGCATGGCGCCCGCAGCGGCGCGCCATGCCCTGTCAGCGCATCACTCGTTGCCGATGGCCACGGTCTCCGACGGCGACGCACCCGCGGGTGCCTTCGGCAGCTCGACGACCGCCTTGCGGCCGCCACGGGCACGCCAGGCCGAGAAGCCCACGCCGGCCAGCAGCAGCACGCACAGGCCGATGAAGGTGCCGCTGATCGGGCGGGTGACGAACACCGACATGTCGCCGCGCGACAGCAGCAGGGCGCGGCGGAAGTTCTCTTCCACCATCGGCCCGAGCACGAAGCCCAGCAGGATGGGTGCGACCGAGAACTCCAGCGACATCAGCAAGGCGCCGACGATGCCGAACACCAGCACTTCCCAGATCTGGAACAGGCTGTTCTGCGTGCTGTACACGCCGGTGGCAATGAAGAACATCGCGGCCGGGAACAGGTACTTGTAGGGCACCTTCAGCAGCTTGACCCACACGCCGATCAGCGGCACGTTCAGCACCACCAGGATCACGTTGCCGATCCAGAACGAGGCGATCAGGCCCCAGAAGATGTCCGGATGCTCGGTGATGAGCTGCGGGCCGGGCTGGATGCCCTGGATCAGCAGCGCACCCAAAATCAGCGCCATCACCGCGTCGCCGGGAATGCCCAGGCTCATCGTGGGAATGAAGTCGACCTGCGTCTTCGAGTGGGCCGCTGCCTCGGGGCCCGCCACGCCTTCGATCATGCCGGTGCCGAACTTGTTCGGCGTCTTGGAGATCTTGCGTTCCACCGCGTAGGCGATGAAGGTCGTGATGGTCGGGCCCGTGCCCGGCATCGCGCCGAACACCGTGCCCACCAGCGTGCCGCGGATCATGGCGGGGAAGGCGCGCTTGAGCTCTTCCTTGCTCGGGCGCATGTCGCTCAGCTTGAGCGTGCCGGTGTCGCCGATGGCCTTCATGCGGTTCACGTTGAGCAGGAAGTCGGCCACGCCGAACAGGCCCATCGAGATCGCCACCAGCTCCAGGCCGTCGCTGAGTTCAGGCAGGCCGAACGCGAAGCGGAAGCTGCCGCTGTTCACGTCGGTGCCGACCACGCCGCACAGCAGGCCGAAGATCGTCATGGCCACGCCCTTGAGCGGCGAGCCGCGCGACATGGTGGAGCCGGCCAGCAGGCCCAGCATCATGATCGAGAAGATCTCGGTCGGGCCGAACTTGAACGCGATCTGCACCAGCAGCGGCGAGGCGAAGATCATCACGATGATGCCGAACGACGCCGCGAAGAACGACGCGATCATCGTGATGCCCAGCGCGACCCCGCCCTTGCCCTGCTTGGTCATGGGGTACCCGTCCAGGCAGGTGACCGCATGCGGCGGGTGCGAGGGCATGTTCATCAGGATGGCGCCGATGGCACCGCCGTACTGCGAGCCGTAGAAGATGCCGGCCAGCATCAGGATGGCGGGCACCGGGTGCATCACGTAGGTGAGCGGCAGCAGGATGGAGATGGCCTGCAGCGCGCCCATGCCCGGCAGCACGCCGATCAGGTTGCCTACCAGCACGCCGAAGAAGGACCACATCAGGTTCGAGCCCTGGAAGGCCACGCCGAAGCCGAACCACAGGTCGTGTAGCGATTGACCGATCATGATTTCAGCCTCCCCACTGGAACAGGGGGAGCTGCAACTTGAGCGCCCACCAGAAGACGACCACCGCGATGAAGCACATCGCAAGGGACAGAAGCAGCGCTTCGGTCAGCGTGTTGTCGCGGTCGCCGAGCGCCGAGATGAACACGATCGCGAAGGTCGCGGGCAGCAGGCCGCCGTACTCGCCGAACAGCAGGAACGCCAGGATGCCCAGGATGATGCAGACGCCGCCGCGAATGTCGGGCATGCCGCCCGGATGGCCGTGCGAAGCGGCTTCTTCGCTCGCGCCTTCGTCGCTCTTGTCGCCGCGCGCCGAGACCGCGATGAGCAGTCCCGTGAGCGCCAGCAGCGCACCGAGCGCGACCGGGAAGAAGCCCGGTCCCATGTGCGCGAGCTCGCCGACGCGGTAGCCGATGCCGGCATAGACGGCGGCCAGGCCGACGACGATCAGCAGCGCGCCGCCGTAGTAGTCTTTCTTGAATTTCGATGCGGGCCGAAGCGCGTGCGAGGCCGGATCTTCACCGTGCGGGTGCTGCATAAGTCTCCTTCGTTGGGAAGGAGCGGAGTCTAGGAATCGAGGCTTTCAATCCCCTTTCGGACCCGTCGCAAAGGCCCTGCGCGGCTTCAAAATACGTGTAATCACGTACCGGCGTATCCGGTGAAACCCTTGCAAAAACGGGGCTGCGATGTCGCTCGAGCGGAGCGCAGCGGTGGTCGGCTTACGCGACGTGCAAGGGCAATCGCAACGTGGCGCGCAAACCGCCGCCGTTCGCACGCTCCGGCGTGCCCGCGCTGTCGAGCGCGATGTCGCCCGCATTGCGCCGCGCATAGCCGCGCGCGATGGTCAGGCCCAGGCCCGCGCCCTGCGCGGAACCGTTGCCCGTGGCGGGGTCGCGGTGAAAGCGCTCGAACACGCTCTCGCGTCGCTCGGGCGGAATGCCCGGGCCGCTGTCGCACACCTCGGCCAGCGCCTGCGCGCCATCGCGCCGCACGGTCACCGTGATGTTGCCGCCGCGCGGCGTGTACTTGATGGCGTTGTGCACGAGGTTGGCGAGCACCTCGTGCAGCTCGGCGGCGTTGGCCTTCACTGGCAGCACGAGCGCATCGTCGTCGTCATGGCCTTCGCCGCCGCCTTCGTCCGCGAGGCCGCGCGCGTCGACCCAGCCCAGGTCCTGGTCGTTCTCGTGCGCCAGCGGCAGGTACTGCAGCACCACGCCGCGCGCAATGGCGTTCAGGTCGACCACCGCGGGCGCGGCGGGCGCCACCTCGTCCTCGGTGGTGGCGTGGGCCAGCGCGAGCAGCTGCTCGCTCAGCCGGCGCGTGCGCGACAGCTGCGCCACGATGGCGTGCAGCGACTCACGCATGCGCGCAGGGTCGGTCTCGCGCACCGCGTAGCCGGCCTGGATCGACAGGATGCTCAGCGGCGTGCGCAGCTGGTGCGAGGCATCGGCCAGGAACTGCGACTGCTCGGCCACCATGCGCCGGTGGCTCGCGATGTGGTGGTTCACCGCATCGACCAGCGGCGCCACCTCCTGCGGCACGCCGCCGGCGTCCAGCGGCTTCAGGTCGTCGCGCGAGCGCTCGCGCAGCGAGCGGCGCAGGCGGTCCAGCGGGCGCAGCGTCCAGGCCACGCCCAGCCACACCAGCAGCGCCATCACGAGCACCATGCGCGTGTCGCGCAGCAGCTCCTGGCGCAGCGACTCGGCCTGCGCCTCGGTGCGCGGGCCGGTGCCTTCGGCGGCCTGGATGAGCACGCTGTACGACACGCCGGGGTGCACGTTGTCGAACACCGTCTGGCGCAGCGCGGCCACGCGCACCGGGTGCTGCTCGTGCACCGCGTCGTAGAACACCGGCGTGCCGTCGGGTTGGGCTGCTCGCAGCGGCTCGGGCGGGCGGGGCAGGCCGGGCACGCCCATCAGCGTGGTCTCGGGCGAATTCACGTCCAGCGTCTCGCCCTTGGGAATGCGCTGCACGCCCACGTGCAGGTACTTGTAGCGCAAGTGCGTGGACTCGAACATCGCCTGGATCGAGAACGGCTCCTGCACCCGCACGCTGCCGTCGCTGGCCACCACGATGCCGTTGGCCAGAGCCTGCACGGGCTCCAGCAGGCTCTGGTCGTAGGCGACCACCAGCGAGTCCGTGAGGGCGCGGTAGTCGTTCCAGCTGTCCAGCGCCAGCAGCGCGACCATGCCCGGCAGCAACAGCGCGAGCAGGCGCGCGCGGATGCCGAAGCGCTGGGGTTCGGCCGCCGTGGCGGCCACGCCAGGCACCGAGGCCTCAGTCGGTGTCGGCGAGGTCGGCGGCGGGCGCTGAAGATCCATCGGCAATGCTCTCGAGCATGTAGCCCAGGCCGCGCACGGTCACGATGCGCACGTCGCTGTCGGCCAGCTTGCGCCGCAGCCGGTGCAGCACCACCTCGATGGCGTCGGGCCCCGCGGTGCTGTCGTTGGTGAACACCTTGGCGAACAGCTGCGACTTGCCCACCGGCGAGCCGCTGCGCATGAGCAGCGCGGTGAGCGCGGCCTGCTCGCGCGGCGTGAGCGACAGCAGCGTGCCGCGCAGCGTGAAGGCGTGGCTTTCGCTGTCGTACGAGAGCGAGGCGCACTGCAGGCGCGGGTGCTGCTTGCCGCGGCTGCGCCGCACCAGCGCCGACAGGCGCGCCTCCAGCTCGACCAGCTCGAAGGGCTTGGTCAGGAAATCGTCGGCGCCCAGGTTCAGCCCGCGCACCCGGTCCTGCAGCGCGCCCTGCGCGGTGAGGATCAGCACCGGCGTGCGGTCGTCGGCGTTGCGCATGTCGGCCAGCACGCTCAGTCCGTGCTTGTCGGGCAGGCGCAGGTCGAGCACGATGGCGTCGTATTCGGTGCCGGCCATGAAGGCCTCGGCGGTGCGCGCGTCGGGCGCGTGGTCGGCCACGAAGCCGCTCTGGGTCAACGCCCGGATCAGCCACGAGGCCATGTCCAGTTCGTCTTCCACCAGGAGGATGCGCATGGGAGGCTGCCGGTTATTTCTTCAGGCCGAGGGTGAGTTCGGTGTCTTCCGCGGCACGCGCGCTGGCATCGGCCGCGCGCGCGCTCAGGTCGGGCGCCAGGGCGCGCCGGCCGTCGAACACGAAGCAGTCGCCGTGGTAGTGCGCGCCGCCGACCTGTTCGAAGTATTTCAGGATGCCGCCTTCGAGCTGCAGCACGTTTTCCACGCCTTCTTCGCGCATCAGGATGGCGGCTTTTTCGCAGCGGATGCCGCCGGTGCAGAAGCTCACCACCGTCTTGCCCGCGAAGTCGGCGCGGTGCGCCTTGAGCGCGGGCGGGAATTCGGTGAACTTGGTGATGCGCCAGTCGATGGCGCCGTCGAAGCTGCCTTCGTCGACCTCGAAGTCGTTGCGCGTGTCCAGCAGCGCAATTTCGCGGCCCTCGTCGTCGTGGCCCTGGTCGAGCCAGCGCTTGAGCGTGGGCGCGTCCACGCCGGGCGCGCGGCCGGCGGCGGGCTGGATGGCGGGGTGGTCCATGCGGATGATCTCGCGCTTGAGCTTCACCAGCATGCGGCGAAACGGCTGCGTGGCCGACCAGCTTTCCTTGGCTTCCAGGTCGGCAAAGCGCGCATCGGCGCGCAAATGGGCCAGAAAGGCCCGAACGCCGTCGGCCGAGCCGGCCAGGAACAGGTTGATTCCCTCGGGCGCCAGCAGGATGGTGCCCATGAGGTCCAGGGCCTGGGCGCGGGCGCGCAGGTCTTCACGCAGCACGGGGCTGTCGTCTATGCCTACGAACTTGTAGGCAGCGATATTCAAAATCTCTTGCACGGGGGGCGATTCTAGGCGGCGCCGGGCCGCCCCAAGCCGCCGAGCCTCCCCCTTGGGGGGTGGCGAAGCACACGAAGCGGCAAGCCGGGGGGCTGAAGTTTCGATCGTCAACCCACATGGTGGAGGCGGTGCTTTCTACAATGAGGCCATGTTTGTTCACCTGCGCCTTCACACCGAGTTTTCCGTCGTCGACGGTACCAACCGCATCGACGAAGCCGTCAAGGCCGCCGCCTCCGACAACCAGCCCGCGCTGGCCATCACCGACCTGAACAACCTGTTCGGGGCGCTCAAGTTCTACAAGCAGGGGCGCGGCAAGGGCGTCAAGCCCGTCATCGGCGCCGAAGTGTTCGTGGACGGCCTGGGCAAGGAGCCCGGCGCGCTGACCCGCATCGTGCTGCTGGTGCAAAGCACCGAGGGCTACCTGAACCTGTCCGAGCTGCTGGCGCGCGCCTGGACGCAGAACGTGAGCCGGGGCCAGTCGCAGGCGGCCTGCAAGCTCGACTGGCTCGAGGAACTCTCGGGCGGCATGATCGCCTTGTCGGGCGCGCAGGCCGGGCCGCTGGGCCAGCCCTTGCTGCAGGGCCAGGACGAACGCGCGGCCGAACTGGCGCTGCGCCTGGCCGGCATGTTCCCGCACCGCTTCTACATCGAGCTGCAACGCGCCGGCCGTCCTGAAGACGAGCCGCACGTCATTGCCGCCGTGAAGCTCGCGGCCCGCCTGAAGCTGCCGGTGGTCGCCACGCACCCGGTGCAGTTCGCCGCCCGCGAAGACTACGAGGCGCACGAGGCGCGCGTGTGCATTTCCGAGGGCGAGATTCTCGGCAACCCGCGCCGCGTGCGCAGGTTCACCGACGAGCAGTACTTCAAGTCGACCGCCGAGATGCAGGCGCTGTTCGCCGACGTGCCTAGCGCGCTGGCCAACACGGTCGAGATCGCCAAGCGCTGCAACCTCACGCTGGTTCTGGGCAAGCCGCAACTGCCCGACTTTCCGACGCCCTTCATCGCCGAAGGCGTGCGCATGCCGATCGGCGACTTCTTCCGCCAGGAGTCGTTCGAGGGCCTCGAGGTGCGCCTGGCGCACCTGTACCCCGACGCGGCCAAGCGCGACGCCGAACGGCCGCGCTACGTGGAGCGGCTCGAGTTCGAGATCAACACCATCCTGAACATGGGGTTCCCGGGCTACTTCCTGATCGTGGGCGACTTCATCAAGTGGGCCAAGGAAAACGGCTGCCCGGTGGGCCCGGGCCGGGGCTCGGGTGCTGGCTCGCTGGTGGCCTACGCGCTGAAGATCACCGACCTGGACCCGCTCGAATACAAGCTGCTGTTCGAGCGTTTCCTGAACCCCGAACGCGTCTCGATGCCCGACTTCGACATCGACTTCTGCCAGGGCAACCGCGACCGCGTGATCGACTACGTGAAGGACAAGTACGGCCGCAACGCCGTGAGCCAGATCGCCACCTTCGGCACCATGGCCGCGCGCGCGGCCATCCGCGACGTGGGCCGCGTGCTGGACATGAGCTACATGTTCTGCGACGGCATCAGCAAGCTGATTCCGAACAAGCCCGGCATGTCGGTCACGCTGCAGTACCCGCCCGAGAAGAAGATCGAGGGCGACAAGAACAACTACGCCATCGAGATGGAGCCGCAGCTCGCGGAGCGCATCGAGAAGGAAGAAGAAGTGCGCATGCTGGTCGAGCTCGCGCAAAAGCTCGAAGGCATGACCCGCAACATCGGCATGCACGCCGGGGGCGTGCTCATTGCGCCGGGCAAGCTCACCGACTTCTGCCCGCTGTACCAGCAGCCCGGCAGCGAATCGGCCGTGAGCCAGTACGACAAGGACGACGTGGAGGCCATCGGCCTGGTGAAGTTCGACTTTCTGGGCC
Source organism: Variovorax sp. RCC_210 (assembly GCF_041355175.1). Taxonomy (NCBI): domain Bacteria; kingdom Pseudomonadati; phylum Pseudomonadota; class Betaproteobacteria; order Burkholderiales; family Comamonadaceae; genus Variovorax; species Variovorax sp. RCC_210. The sequence continues at coordinate 610,827 of NZ_JBFUPJ010000001.1, forward strand.
TGGCCACGCTCACGATCCTGGAGATTGCGCGCGAGTTCATCATGAAGCGCCACAAGGGCCAGGAGAACTTCGCCTTCGAGAACATTCCGCTGAAGGACGCGGCCACCTACCGCCTGTTCTCCGACGGCAAGACCGAGGCCGTGTTCCAGTTCGAATCCCGCGGCATGCAGGGCATGCTGAAAGACGCGCGCCCCACGCGGCTGGAAGACCTGATCGCGCTGAACGCGCTGTACCGCCCCGGCCCGATGGACCTGATTCCCAGCTTCGTGGCGCGCAAGCACGGCCGCGAAGACGTGGAGTACCCGCACCCGGCCGTGGCCGAGATGCTCTCCGAGACCTACGGGATCATGGTCTACCAGGAGCAGGTGATGCAGACCGCGCAGATCCTGGGCGGCTACTCGCTCGGCGGCGCCGACTTGCTGCGCCGCGCCATGGGCAAGAAAAAGCTCGAGGAAATGGCCGAGCACCGCGAGAAATTCCGCGCGGGCGCACTGGCCACGCACGGCATTCCGCAGGACAAGGCCGACGAGATCTTCGACTTGATGGAGAAGTTCGCGGGCTACGGCTTCAACAAGTCGCACGCCGCCGCGTACTCGCTGCTGGCGTACCACACGGGCTGGCTCAAGGTCCACTACACGGCCGAGTTCTTCTGCGCCAACATGACCGTGGAAATGGACGACACGGACAAGCTGAAGCTGCTGTTCGAAGACGCCCAGAAAAACTTCGGCATCACCTTCGAGCCGCCGGACGTCAACCGTGGCAACTACCGTTTCGAGCCCGTCACCGACAAGGTGATCCGCTACGGCCTGGGCGCCGTGAAGGGCACGGGCCAGCTCGCGGTGGAAGCCGTGGTGCGCGCGCGCGAAGAGGGCGGCCCGTTCAAGAGCCTGTTCGACTTCTGCGTGCGCATCGACCGCCAGCGCATCAACAAGCGCACGGTCGAGGCGCTGATCAAGGCCGGCGCGTTCGACGCCATCCAGCAGAACCGCGCCTCGCTGATCGCCTCGGTCGACCGCGCCTTCGAGTTCGCCAACGCCACCGCGGCCAATGCCGCGCAGGTCGACATCTTCGGCGACGCCGAGCACGGCTCGGCCACCGCCGAACCCGACCTGGTCGACGCCACGCCCTGGGGCGTGAAGGAGCGGCTCACGCTCGAGAAGACGGCCGTGGGCTTCTACCTGTCGGGCCACCTGTTCGACGAGGTGTCGCACGAGGTGCGCCGCTTCTGCAAGCGCGAAATCGGCGACCTGCTCGACAGCCGCGACCAGCAGGTCATCGCGGGCATCGTGAGCGACTTTCGCGTCATCAACGGCCAGCGCGGCCGGCTGGCGATCTTCAAGCTCGACGACAAGTCGGAGTCCATCGACGCCACCGCCGACGAGGCGCTCATCAACGCCAACCGCAACACGCTGAAGGACGACGAGCTGGTCATCGTCAGCGGCCGGCTGCAGCCCGCGCGCGGCGGCTTCGAGGCGCGCTTCCAGGTGCAGCAGGTGTGGGACCTGGCCACGGCGCGCTGCCGCTTCGGCAAGTTCCTGCGCGTGGCAGTGAACGGCAAGGCGCCCGACATCGCGCGGCTGCTGAAGGCCTTTCCGCCGCGCACCGAGCAGACCGAGGTGGGCGACCTGGTGCAGGGCCTGCCGGTGCGCCTGTCGATGGCGCGCGCGGGTGCGCAGGTCGAGCTGCAACTGGGCGAGCGCGCCAAGTTCTTCCCGACCGACGCGGCGCTGGCCAGCTGGACCGCGCAGGCGGAAGCGGGCAAGGCGCTGATCGTCTACGACTGATCGGGCCCGGGTACTTCCCGAGTACCTCCCAAGTACTTCCCATGTGCTTCGCCGGCGTGGGCCCATTGGGGCGCTGGCTACGATTCCTCCCGCATTGCAACCCCTGCAGTTCAAGGAGGAACTCGCCATGAAGAAAAAACCGTCACTCGTTTGCGCGCTGGGCCTGGCCACGGTGCTGGCCCTGCCGCTCGCGGCCTCGGCCCAGTACGTCGGCCCCAGCTCGGTGCCCGCCATGACCGTCAAGCAGCTGCTGGACACCGGCAAGGACGACCAGCACGCCACGCTGCGCGGCTTCATCGTCTCGCACGACGGCGGCGAGCACTACACCTTTGCCGACGACACCGGCCGCATGAAGGTGGAGATCGACGCCAAGCACTTTCCGCCCGGCGTGAAGATCGACGACAAGGTGCGCGTCGAGGTCTCGGGCGAGTTCGACAAGGACCTCGTGGGCAAGGCCGAGCTCGACGTGAAGCGGCTCAGCGTCGTCCGCTGACGCCGGCCTTTCGTTTTCAGAGCGCCTTCTTGAGCGCCTGCTCGATCTGCTCGAGCACCGCTTCAGGCGCATGCAGCCAGTCCTTGGCCAGCACCTGCATCACCTGCCAGCCGAAGGCGTCCAGGATGCGCGGGCGCGACACGTAGCGCTCCAGCACGTTGCGGTTCTCGTAGTGGGTGGCGGTGTCCACCAGCACGCCCAGCGCATAGTGGCCGTTGCCCTCCACGCGCACCGCCAGGTCGCAGCGAAAGCGCGACTGGCCCACCTGTTCGTCCACCGCGTGGCCGCGCGCGCGCAGTGCCTGCGCGATCTGCGACGCGACGTCGTCAGCGTGCGCATGACGCGACCGACCTGCCGCCGTGCCCGCGCCGCGCGTGAGCGGGTTCATGCCCTCGAGCACGCGCCGCGCCGTCTCGGCGTCGCCGCGCGACAGGCACTCCGCGTAGCGCAGGAAGTTCTTCAGCGCCGCCGCGCCCTCGTTGTGGTCGTTGGTGATCGCCTCGTGGCGAATGGTCGAGACCACCGCCATGTGGTGCCTGGCGCGGCTGAAGATCACGTTCAGCCGCTTCTCGCCGCCGCGCTGGTTGATGGGGCCGAAGTTCATCAGCATGCGGCCTTCGGGGTTGTGGCCGTAGCAGATGCTCAGGATGATGATGTCGCGCTCGTCGCCCTGCACGTTCTCCAGGTTCTTGATGAAGAGGCCGCAGAACTGGTCGTCTTCCTCGCGCACGTACTCGGCCTCGAGGCGGGCCGCGAAGTCGGGGTCGGTGGCGCCGAGCGCGTTCAGCTCGTCCTCGATCTCGCCTTGCTGCGCTTCGGAGAAAGCCACGATGCCCAGGCTGCGCCCGGTCTCGCGCTTCAGCAGCTCGCGCACCAGCTGTGCGATGTGGCGCGCCTCGCCGTCGTTCACGCGGTTCTCGTACACCGCGTCGCTCACGCGGTGGAAGCTGATGGCGCGCGAGAGCAGCGCGTCGGCATGCGCCTTCACCGATTCGTCGGTCGGGTTGCGCGACTGCACCACGATCTCGCCGCGCTCGGGCGCGGGCAGGCTGCGGTCCGGAATGGTGTACAGGTTGCCCGCGTAGAAGGCCGCGTTCGAGAAGCCGATGAGCGACTCGTAGCGGCTGCGGTAGTGCCAGGCGAGCAGCGTGGCCGGCAGGTTGCGCGCGCCCTGGTTGAGCAGGCTGTCGGCGTCGAGCACCACGGCGATGCGGTCGCCCCGTTCGCCGCTTTCGCTGTCCTCGCTGTCCTCGCTATCGTCTCCGCTCACGGAGATCGTGTCGTCTTCCGCGTCGCGGCTCGACGAGAAGAAGCTGGTCGGCGGCAGCTGCATCTCGTCGCCCACCACGATGATCTGCGGCGCGCGGTACAGCGCGGGCACGGCTTCTTCCACGGGAATCTGGCTGGCCTCGTCGAAGATGACCACGTCGAACAGGTCGGCCGCCAGCGGCAGCGTGTCGGACACCGACAGCGGGCTCATGAGCCAGATGGGTTTCATGTCGCGCACCACGCGGCCGGTGTCGCCGCTGGCCAGTTCGCGAATCGCCTTGTAGCGCATGGTCTTGCCGAACTCGTGCTCCAGCTCGCGGCGCCCGGCGTTGTAGCTCTTCTTGAAGAGCTTGCCGTCGGCGTCGAGCTGGCTGGCGGGCAGGGCGCTTTTCTGCACATGGTCGCGAAAGCGCTGGCGCACCGCGGCGGCCAGCGTGCGTGCGTTGTGCGCCAGCAGCAGGCGCTCGGCGTCGCCCAGGCGCTGCGCATGGCGCGCGAGCACGGCGCCGTCGAAGCGCGGCAGCCAGCGCTCGGCGCGGTACACGCGCTCCAGCCCTTCGCGCGCCACGGCGAACTCGATGGCGTCGGGCGGCAGCGCCAGGGTGCGCAGCGCGGTGGAAACGGCGGCGTCGGCATCGGCCAGTTCCTGCAGCGGCACCAGCACGGAGGGCAGGGCGTCTGCCTGGTCGCGCAGCGTACGCGCCAGGGCCTCGAGGGCGTTCAAGGGCTGCGCGCCGGCGTCGTGCAGCAGCTGGTGCCACAGGGCGTCGAGCGTGTCGGTGCGCGCGCCGGCCGCGGCGAGCTTCTCGACGGTCTTGCCGGCAGCGCCCGTGGCGTCGGTGCGCAGGTGCACCTGGAACCCGGCGCGCAGGCTGGTGCTGTCGTCTGCGTGGCGCATCGCCTGCAGTTGCTGCGCGAAGGCCTCGGCGTCGGTGCAGCCGTAGTCGGCCTCGATCTGCGCGGCCTGCTTCTGCAGCGCGGCGCGGGCGCTGTGCTCGGCCAGCAGGTCTTCCAGCAGCTGGCTGGGCTGCGGGCGCACGGCATGCGCCGCGAAGTCGTAGCGGCGCTTGAGCTCGCCCGACAGGCGCCACCACGACGGCTGCAGCCAGCGCAGCAGCGAGCCTTGCTGCGCGCGGGCCTGCGCGAGGCCGGCCTCGGTGTCGCCGGGCGAGAGCTTGTCGCGCCAGTGGGCGGTGCGCTGCAGCGTGTCGTCCAGCGCCTGCTGCAGGCTGCGGCGTTGCGCCAGTGCATTGCCGAGCGCCACGCTGCTCGGGTGCGTGCCGTCGAGCAGGGCCAGCTGGCCGCGTGCCGCCAGCGAGGCGACGCGGCGCGCGTCGGCCACCACGGCCAGTGCGTCGCGCCACAGCACCTTGTCGCCGGCCAGCGGCGGCCATGCATCGGCCAGCGCGTCGCGGCAAACACCACTCAGCTCGGTGGCGCGTTCGCTCAGCTCGACCAGCCGCGCAAGCGGCTTCTCCTGCTTCAGCAGCGCAGGCGCAAGCTGCGCGAACACATGCTGCGCGAGGCTGGGCGCGCCCAGGCTTTCGGTCACGGCCAGATGCAGCCGCGACACCAGCTCCGCATGCTGGCGCCAGGCTGAATAGGTGGGCAGCGCCTCGGCCTGCAGCGGCGTGAGCGCGGGGTCGTGCGCCTTCAGCGCAATGAGCCGCGCGACCAGTTCGCGCAGCGTGACCGCGATGTGCGCGGGCACGTCGCGCATGGCGGCGTCGAAGCGCTCCAGCGCCTGCAGGTCGAGCGCCATGGCATCGAGCACCCGGGTGCGCTCGGCCGATTCCTGCGTCAGCGCTTCGGGCGCTTCCAGCCATTGCTCGTAGGTCTTGCGCAGGTTCTGCATGAAGGACTTCTTGTCGCCCTGCGAGTCGTGGATCATGCAGCACAGCTCGTCCAGCCCCTGCTGGCGCAGGCGGTGGAACACCACGTCGATGGCGGCGCGCTTCTCGCAGACGAACAGCACGCGCTGGCCGCGGCCCACGTAGTCGGCAATCAGGTTGGTGATGGTCTGCGACTTGCCCGTGCCCGGCGGCCCCTGGATGATGTAGCTGGTGCCCGTGCGCGCCAGCGCCACGGCGGCCGTTTGCGTGGCGTCTCCCTGCACCACCGGCCACTGCGCGGCCAGCGGCAGCGCGGGGGGCGCCTCGGCATCGACCTGGCGCGGCTGCAGCGAGAACACGCGGTCGAAGGCCTCGCTCGCGAGTTCGCTTTCGGCCAGGCCCGAGTAGTCGCGCACCAGCGACATCTTGCGGTGGTTGAAGTTGCCCAGCGTCACGGCGGTGAGGTCGATGTCCCACTGGTAGGGGTTGCCGCTGCTCTCGCGCAGCGCGAGCGTGGTGCGCTCGGTTTCTTCCGCGGTCGCGGTGCCCGTCATTTGCGGCGCGCGCGGTTGCGGCGGCGCGCCGACGGCGTCGCGCAGCGGCAAGGGCACCGGGCGCACGCGCGCATGAAAGAGCTGCAGCCCGAGCGGGCGGAAGTCGTCCTGCGCGTAGCTGAAGTCCTGCGCGGCCACCGGCACGGCGGACGGCGTGCGCACTCGCGTGCGGCGCTTGAACTGCTCCAGCCGCTGGCGCGCGCGTTGGTGAATGACCGCGATCTCGGGCTGCTTCACCAGCCGCAACTGCACGCCCGGTTCGCTCTGCGCGATCTGCGCCGCGATCTGCGCATGGAACTGCTCGATGGGGGTCTCGCGCAGGTCCACCGTCTCGGGCAGCACGATGCCGTACAGCTGGCGCAGGTGGTGGCGCAACGTGGGGTTGACCTGTGCCTCGCTGGTGGCGGCTTCGAGCAGGTACTGGTCGCGCACGCCCTTCTTGCGCGTGAGCTCGACCGGCAGCATCAGCAGCGGCGAAGCGATGCGCTCGGCCTGCTCGGGCCCGCCGGGCGCGCCTTCCTTCAGGTTGTGCCAGCGCAGGAACGCGATGACCAGCGACAGCTGCGACAGGCCGTATTCGGCCCGGTCGCGCCGCGCTTCCTGAAGGATGCGGTCGAGTGCGCCCGGCAGGTAGGGCTGGTCTTCGAAGCGCAGCCAGCGCGCGAGCGGCACCGGGTCGCAGCTGGCGATGTCGGCGGCAAAGCGGCCGTCCCACACGCAGAGCTGGTCGACGCGGATGCTGTGCATGTCCACCACCAGCGGCACGCTGGCGATGGTGAGGTTCACGTGCGCCTGCGTCGGCTTGAAGTACAGCAGGCGGTTGCGGCGCGACAGGTCGAACAGCCGGTCGCGCAGGTGCAGCTGGATGGCCTGGCGGCGCTGGCTGGCGCCGTCCTTCGCGGGGGCGACGTGCCCGATACCCAAGCCCAGGCCGAAGTTCAGGTCCAGCGGCTGGTCGCGGTAGGTTTCGAGCCGGCGGATCACCGAGGGCAGGTCGCGCGCGCGCTCGTGGCGGTCGAGCGCGGTCATCTCGAAGACCACGGCGGCCACCACCGGGTGCAGGCGGCGGTTCAGCTCGAACAGGTTGCCGCGGTGCGCGGCGAAGCGGGCGAGTTCGTCGCCGAGCGTGAAGTCCAGCCCGCACGACAGGCTGGCCAGCACCTGGCCCAGGCACAGGATGTCGCCGAGCGCGTCGTGGTGGCCCAGGCGCAGCTCCCACGCGGTGTAGCCGGGCAGGTAGACGGGGCGCGTGGGCACGGTGTCGGGCGTGGCGTCTGCCATCACCGCGAGGTTCTCGACCGCGACGCTCGCATCGGCGTCGATGGTCACGCGCTGCTCGCCCACCACGCGCAGCACGGAGGCGACGGGTTGCTCCAGCGGCGCGATGGCCTCGGGGTGGCGGCGCGGCTCGGCGCCTTCGGGGTCGGCAAGGGCGAGTGCCGGTGCTGCGGGCGCCTCGGTCACGCGGTACGCGAAGACATTGCCGAGCGCGGCGACCTTGCCTTGCTCGTGCAATGCGGAGACCTCGCGCAGCAGCGGCAGCACGAGCTTGAGCACGTCGTCGGTCTGCAGGCCGCCGTGGACGTCGGCGGTGTCCAGCAGCTGCAGCAGGGGAGCGGTGGCGGTGGCTGTGACGTTGTGGGTGACGTTGGGGGTGACGTTGGTCATGCGGCGGCGGCCTTGGTGTGTTCGGTGGCAGCCTTGTCGAGCAGGGCGGCGGCGTCGCGCTTCACGCGTGCGAGGCTGCGCTTGGGAAAGCGCAGGTCCTTGAGCACGCGCTGCTCGAAAGGCTCGGCGCAGCCCAGGGCATCGGCCAGGCCGAGCGCGGCGGCGAGCGCAAGGTCGTCGAGCTCGGGGTCGGCCGCGACGAAGTCGACCAGCACGCTGGCCAGGTAGTCGTGCAGGCCGGCGGGCACGGGCTCGGGTGGCGGCAGCGCCGGCACAGGAGAGGTGAGCGACGTGGGAGATCGGGCCGGCGCGAAGTCGGGGAAGAAGCGGCGCGCATGCGCCAGCAGCGGTTCCGACTGCAGGAAGGGCCGCTGCAGCAACTGCGCGATGGTGGCGCGCGTGACGGCGCTCACGCGCTGCTGGCCGAGCATGTCGAGCGTGTCCAGCGCCAGCGGGCCTTCGAGCGCGGTGGCGAGCCAGTCCTGCGCGTCGTGCTGGCGCTCGGTCCACAGGCGCAGGGCGCGGGCGCGCACGAACACCTCGGGGTGGCTGGTGCCGCGGGTCTGCGTGTTGCGGGCGGTCGGGTCGACGCAGATCTCCTCGGCCTGCGCCAGGTAGCTCGCCACGTTGACCTGCGTAAGCCCGGTCTCGATCTTGATGAGCGCGCTCACCGCGGGCTCCAGCGCGCCGCAGGCCACGCAGGCGCCGCGGTCGGCGAAGGCCTCGGTGTAGAGGGCGAAGCGCCGCGCCGCCTGCAGGTGGCTGGCGTCGGCGCGCGGGTCGCTCGCGGTGGCGTGCAGCAGGCGGTCGACCACGTGGTACTTGCCGCCGTCGATCGCCCACAGCAGGTAGTGCGCCAGTTCGTGGCCGAGCACGGCCTGCAGCTCGGGGCCCTGGAGCCGCTCCAGCAAGGGGCCCGAGAGCACGATGTGCGCCTCGCCCGGCACGCAATGGATGGCCGCGTTCATCGCGCCGTCGCCGGCCTGGTACAGCGTGATGCCCGCGGTGACCCCCAGGCGCTGCGCCGCGAGCTGCGCATGGGCGTGCAGGTCGGGGTGCGCGGCTGCGTCGAGCCGATAAGAGTTGCGCAGCAGCTCGGTGCGCACCGCCGCGGCGTGCTGCTCGCGCGCCTGCGCGGAGGCGGCCCATTGCCAGACCTCGGGCTCCTGTGCCTGCAGGTGCGCGGCCAGGGCCTGCTGGTAGGGCAGCGGGGTCAGGTCTTCGAGGCGGACGGCAGGGGTGGCGTCGGTGGCAAGGGAGGTGTCGACCATGTCGGGAGCGCCGTTGTCGGTGGGTGGCCGACGATCCTAAACGAGCGGCCCCCGCGAGCGGGCGCACGCCCTGCCGAGCGCCTGCCGAATGACTCGCCAAGTCACTCCAGGTGCCTCGTCCCTACCAGCTGTAGCCCGCCGTGAAGTACACGCTGCGCCGCTCCCCGTAGTAGCAGCCGGTGGACGACAGGCAGGTGGCCACATAGGTCTTGTCGGACACGTTGGCCACGTTCAGCGCGAGCCGCACGCCCTTCAGCGCGGGCGACTGCCGGCCCAGGTCCCAGCGCACGGCGGCGTCGAACAGCGTCACGCCCGGAATGCGAAACAGGTTCGCGTTGTCGCCGTAGGTGGCGCTGGTGTGGCGCACGCCGCCGCCCACCGTGAGGCCGGCCAGCGCCTCGTTCTGGAAGGCGTACTCCAGCCAGAAGGCGGCCTGGCGCTGCGGCACGTACGCGAAGCGGTTGCCGCGGATGCTGACGCCCGCCGCGTTCGGGTTGGCGCGCGTCACGCGGCTGTCGGTGTAGGCGTAGGAGGCGATGGCGTCCAGGCCCCTGAGCACCTGGCCGCGCGCTTCGAGCTCGAGGCCGCGCACGCGCACCTCGCCGGTCTGCTCGCTGAAGGCGCGGCTCAGCGGGTCGGGCGTGAGCACGTTCTGCTGCGTGAGCTCGTAGGCGGCCGCGGTCAGCAGCGCCCTGGAGCCCACCGGCTGGTACTTCACGCCGACCTCGGTCTGCCTGCCGGTGGTCGGCTGGAACACGTTGCCCTGCCGGTCGGTTCCGGCGGCGGGCTGGAACGAGGTGGAGTAGCTCACGTACGGCACCACGCCGTTGTCGAAGCTGTACATCAGCGCGGCGCGGCCGGTGAACTTGCCGTCGCGCTGGTCGGCGTTGGCCAGGCGCAGCGGCGCCATGGTCAGCGTGCGGGTGTCGGTGATGGCGCGGTCGGTGCGCCCGGCGAGCACCAGGCTCCAGCGGTCCCAGTGCATCTGGTCCTGCAGGTAGAAGCCGGTCTGGCGGCGCTGCTGGTCGATGTGCGTGGCCACCGAGGGCACCTGGCCGCTGTCGCGCCCGTACACCGGCAGGTAGGCGTTGAAGGGCGTGGTGATGATGCGCAGGTTGGTCTCGTCGAACGCCGACTTCTCGTCGGAGTAGTCCACGCCCACCAATGCCGTGTGGCGCACGGGGCCGGTGTGGAAATCGGCCTGCACCTGGGTGTCGACCGTGAGCAGCTTCGCGGTCTCGGGAAAGGCCCACGCATAGCGCAGCAGCGACGAGGGGTTGCATGCCGCCAGGCAGAAGGCCTGCACGCGCTGCGTGTACGCATCGACCTTGCCGTAGCGCAGGTTCTGGCGCAGCGTGAAGGTGTCGTCCAGCTTGTGCTCGGCCTCGTAGCCGACGAAGTGCTGGCGGTTGTTGAAGCGGTCGTAGCCCGGCTCGCCGACGAAGGCGCGCGTGGGCAGCGCGGCGTAGCGGCTGGTGTCCAGCGTGCCTGCCGAAGGCAGCGCGGGCGCGCCGCCGCCGCCGGGGGAGTCGAGCGTCTGCCAGTGGGCCAGCAGCGTGATGCGGGTGGCGTCGGAGGGGCGGAAGGTGAGCGAGGGCGCGAAGTAGCTCTTCTTCTCCGACACGTAGTCGTACGACGTGTCGGCCTCGCGGTGCAGGCCGACCAGGCGGTAGCTCCACACGCCCTCGTCGTCGATCGCGCCGCCGAAGTCGAAGGCGGTCTGGCGGCGGTTGTGGCTGCCGAGCTGCACCTCGACCTGTCGCACGGTTTCCAGCGTCGGGCGCTTGCTGACCATGTTCACCAGGCCACCGGGCGTCGACTGGCCGTAGAGCACCGACGACGGGCCCTTCACCACCTCGACCCGTTCCAGCCCCCAGGGCTCGATGCGCGGCTGCGAGTAGCCGCGCGCGCCGAAGGGCAGGCGCAGGTTGTCGAGGTAGCGCGCCGGCGGCGTGAAGCCGCGCAGCGTGAGCCAGTCCAGCCGCAGGTCGGTGTTGCCGTACTGCGCGACGATGCCGGGCGTGTAGCGCAGGCTTTCGACCAGCGTGGTGGCGCCCTGCGAGTCCATCTGGTCGCGCGTGACCACCGACACGGACTGCGGCGTTTCCAGCAGCGGGGTGTCGGTCTTGGTGCCGCCGGTGCTGCGCTGAGCGACAAAGCCCTTGCCGGGGCCCTTGCCGCTTTCTTCCTCGGCGCTGGCGGTGACGGTGACCGGCGCGAGCGAGCCCGCGCGCTGGCCCGTCACGCGCACTTCGGACAGGGTCTCGGAGGTGGCGCCGCGCTGCAGCGCATAGACGTTGCCCGCGCCACGCACGGCCTGCAAACCGGTGCCGGCCAGCGCGACGGCAAAGCCCTCGTCGACGGTGAAGCGGCCGCGAATGCCGGAGCCGTTCAGGCCCGAGGTCAATGCGGCGTCGCTCGACAGCAGGATGCCGGCCTGGCTGGCGAACTGGCTCAGCACCGTGCCGAGCGGGCCGGCGGGAATGGCGTAGTCGCGGGCGGTGGCCTGGGCTTGCGTCTGGGCTTGCGCCTGGGCCTGGGCTTGCGCCTGGGCCATGGCGGGCAGCGCCTGCACCGCGGCGGCCACGGGGAGCACGGCCATGGCGCCGCGCAGGGCGCGCGCGAGCTGGCGCGTGGTGCGCGGGCGGAGGCGGGCAGGGCTGGAAGGGCTGAAAAGGCTGGAAGGAGAACGGTTCGGCAGGGGCGCGGGCATGGCGGCTTTCGGGCAAGAAGAAAGGGTTGGTACCTGTGTTGCCAACCGACGCCGCGAAAAGGGAACCTGCGCGCCTGGGTTTTTCAGAAATTTTTTTCGAATCAGCGTGCAGCCGCGTGCGGCTTCGCCTCGACCACCGTCCACCACGGCAGTGGCCGGCGCACGCGCACCGGCAGCGTGGCCTGCAGCGCCGACAGAATGCGCTCGGTGTCGGCCAGGGGATAGGCACCCACGAGCCGCAGGTCGGCCACCTCGGGCGCGCAGCCCAGGTAGCCGGTGCGGTAGCGGCCCAGCTCGGCGATGAAGTCGCCCAGCCGCATGCCGTCGGCCACGAGCATGCCGCGGGTCCAGTCGTCGCCGTAGCCCGCCGCGGGTTCGGGCGGCTCGACGTGGTCGGAGAAAAGGCGCGTCTGCTGGCCGGCCACCAGCGTGAGCGAATCGCCGCTGGCGGGACGCGACTCGATGGCGCCTTCCAGCACAGCGAGGCGCACTGCGTCATCGTCTTCATGGCGCACGGCAAAGCGCGTGCCCAGCGCGGTCAGCCGGCCCTGGGGCACGTCGACGACGAGCGGGCGATGGCTGCTCGAGGGGTTGGCATCGTCCGGGCCGCTCGTGACCAGCACCTCGCCCTTGTAGAGCACGATGCGGCGCAGGCGGGGCGAGAAATCGACGTCGAGCGCGGTGCCGGTGTTGAGCCACAACCGGCTGCCGTCGGCCAGCACGATTTCGCGGCGCTCGCCGGTCTCCGTGCGGTGCGCGGCCACCCAGCCGTGCCAGGGCACGTGGCGCGAAGCCAGCCAGCCCGTGAGGCCCGCGACAGGCACCAGCGCCAGGGCGCGCAGCACGGAGCGCCGGCGGTTGGCGGCGGCGCCGCCGCGCTCGAGCACCCGGCGCGCCGGCAGGCTGGCCACGCCGGCAAGGCCGCTGAACTCGCCCGAGATGCTTTCCACGCGACGCCATGCCGCGCGCTGGCGCGGACCGGCATCGAGCCACGACTGCCAGCGCCGGCGGTCGGCCTCGCTCACGGCGCCGGCCTGCAGCACGGCGAACCATTCGGCGGCTTGCTGCAGGTCTTCGAAGGCCGGCAGCTGCGTGGCCTCGGCGGCGGGGAGGGCCAGGCCCCTCATGAATTCGTCAGCAGCAGGCATTGCAGCATGGCCTGCGCCATGTATTTCTTGACCATGCGCTGCGACACCTTCAGCTGCGCGGCGATCTCGGCGTAGCCCAGCCCGTCGAGCTGCGACAGCAGGAAGGCGGTGCGCGCCTTGGGGTTGAGGCGGTCGAGCATGGCGTCGATGCGGCACAGCGTCTCGAGCGCCAGCAGGCGTTCTTCGGGGGAGGGCGCGAGCGGCTCGGGCAGCACGGCCACCGCTTCGAGCCAGGCCCGCTCGATGTCCAGGCGGCGCCAGTGGTTCACCACCACGCCGTGCGCCAGCGTGCGCAGGAACGCGCGGGGCTCTTTCAGCATCGGCGAATCGCGCGAGACCATGAGCCGCACGAAGGTGTCGTGGGCCAGGTCGGCCGCGCACGACGCACCACCCAGCCGGCGGCGGAACCAGCCTAGCAGCCAGCCGTGGTGTTCGCGGTAGATCGCATCGATGGATGCCGGCTCGGACGGAAGCGGGAGTGCTGACACGGGGCTGCGGCGGAATGCGAGAAGATGAGAATAGTTCGCATTCTATCCACGCGTGTGCATTCCAGCCACTTTCGACTGACAGCGCCAGGCCGGAGCCGGTCAGATGCGCAGGCTCAGGGCGACAGCCTCAATGCGCCATCGGCGCCACCGCCAGGTCCGGCACCACGTTCAGGATGCGCAGCGTCTGCTGCACCACCTGGCTGAACACCGGCGCGGCCACCAGGCCGCCGAAGTACTTGCCCGCGCCGGGCTCGTCGACCATCACCGCGACGATGATGCGCGGCTTGTCGATGGGCGACATGCCCGTGTACCAGGCGCGGTACTTGTTGCTCGCGTAGCCCTTGCCGACCTGCTTGTGCGCCGTGCCGGTCTTGCCGCCCACCGAGTAGCCCTGCGTCTGCGCCAGCGGCGCGGTACCGCCGGGCGCGGCGGCCAGGTGCATCATCTGGCGCACCTCGCTGGCCACCAGCGGCGAGAACACCCGCATGCCGGCAGGCTCCTCGCCGGTGTTCTTCAGCAGGCTCACCGGAATCACCTCGCCGTCGTGCGCGAAGGCGGTGTACGCGTGCGCGATCTGGAACAGCGAGGCCGACAGCCCGTAGCCGTACGACATGGTGGCCTGCTCGATCGGCCGCCACGATTTCCACGGCCGCAGCCGCCCGGTGACCGCGCCCGGGAACGGCGTCTGCGGCTTCTGGCCGATGCCCACGGCGGTGAGCGAGTTCCACATTTCCTGCGCCGACATGCGCTGCGAGATCTTGGTGGCGCCCACGTTGCTCGACTTCTGGATCACGCCCTGCACCGTGAGCACGCCGAAGTTCTCGTCGTCGTGGATGGTCGCGCCCGACACGGTGATGCGCCCCGGGTTGGTGTCGATGATGGTGTTGGGCGTGACGCGGCCCAGCTGCAGCGCGGTGGCCACGGTGATGGGCTTCATGGTCGAGCCGGGCTCGAACACGTCGGTCATGGCGCGGTTGCGCAGCTGCTCGCCGGTGAGGGCGTGGCGGTCGTTGGGGTCGTAGCTCGGGTAGTTGGCCATGGCCAGCAGCTCGCCCGTCTGCGCATCGACCACCACCACGCTGCCCGCGCGCGCCTTGTTGGCGACCACGGCGTCGCGGATCTTCTCGTAGGCCACGAACTGCACGCGGTCGTCGATGCTCAGCTGGATGTCGTGGCCCGGGGTGGGCGGCACCTGGTCCTCGGTGTCTTCCACGATGTGGCCCAGCCGGTCTTTCAGCACATGGCGCGAGCCCGACTTGCCGGCCAGCTCCTTGTTGAAGGCCAGCTCCACGCCTTCCTGGCCGATGTCTTCCACGTTGGTGAAGCCGGCCAGGTGGGCCGCGGCCTCGCCCTCGGGGTACTGGCGCCGGTAGTCGCGCCGCAGGTACACGCCCTTGATGCCGAGCGCGGCCACCTGCTTGGCGACGGGCTCGTCGACCTGGCGCTTGAGCCACACAAAGCTCTTGTCCTCGTCCTCGAGCTTCTTGTCGATGTCCTTCAGCGGCATGCCGAGCAGCTTGGCGGCCTGCCTGAGCTTGTCTTGCGTGGCCGGGTCGTCGCGCTCGATGTCTTCCGGAATGGCCCAGATGCTGGGCGCGGGCATGTCCGACGCCAGGATCAACCCGTTGCGGTCGAGGATGCGCCCGCGGTTGGCCGGCAGCTCCAGCGTGCGCTGGTAGCGCACCTCGCCCTGGTGCTGGAAGAAGTCGTTGTTGAAGATCTGCACGTAGGCCGCGCGGGCCGCCAGCAGCGTGAAGCCGAAGGCGATGCTGGCCACGATGAACTTGCTGCGCCACACGGGGGTGGGGCTGGCGAGCAGTGGACTGCTGCCGTAGCGGATGCGGCCGGTGGGATTCATGAGCCCCGATTATCGAGTTCCGGGTGACGTGCAAGTCACCCGGAACGGGGCCGTTTTCTTAGCTGCGCGTTAGGCACGCGCGAAAATCAGCGCTTGGGACGCAGCGTGATGATCAAGCGAGGAGGCACTGTGCCATCGATGTCGCGCGGCAGCTTTTCTGTCTTCTGCAATGCACGCAGTGCAGCTTCGTCCCAGGTCGGCAAGCCGCTGGACTTGGTCAGGGTGGGTGTCCCGACGATGGTGCCATCGGGCGCCAAACGAACATCAAATTCAGCGCCTGGGTTCCCGCTAACAAGTTCCGCATCGGGGTACACGACGTTAGGGCGAACCGCTCCGTTTACCTTGGCGCCATATCCCCCTGAGGGGCCGGAGGAGCGCAATGCGTTGCCCTTTGAGTCGTCTGCACCGCTCGCCCCCGCCATGCCCTGCATGCGCTTGAGCGTGGCGGCGCGGTCGGCAGCAGCCTGCTTGGTAGCGGCCTCGGCCTTCTTGGCTTCGGCCTGCTTTGCGTCCGCAGCTTTCTTCGCTTCAGCCTGCTTGGCCTCGGCCTCTTGTTGCTTCTTCTGGTCGGCGAGCTTCTTCTGCTGCTCCTTCTGTTGCTCTTTCAGCTGGGCCTGCTTTTTCTCGGCCTCGTCCTCGGCGCGCTGCCTGGCCTCGAGCTCTTTCTTCTTTTGCTGTTGCTGCTTTTCGAGCTCGCGCTCTTTCTGTTCCTTCTGCTCCTTGAGCTTCTTCTCACGCTCCAGGGCGATGTCAGGGGCCTTCGGTGCGGGCGCGGGCTCTGGCGCCTTCGCCACCGGGGGCGGCGGTGGAGGCGGCGGCGCGGGCGTGGGCGCCGGTGTGGGCGGCACGGGTGCGGGCACGGGCGGCGGCGGGGTGGGAACGGGGGTAGGCGCCTGCGGTGCCTGCAGCCGCGGCGCGGCCTGCTGCACCGTGGACGACCACAACTCCGCATCGACGGCGCCTTCGTCGGCCTCGCTCTTCCAGCGCACGCCCCAGGTGAGCGCGGCAATCAGCAAGCCGTGCGCGATGAGGGCCAGCACGACGGCACGCGGCGTGCCGCGCTGCGGCGGCGGCGCGAACTCGGGGCGATCCAGTGCGAGCGACATGCCTTATTTGCCGCCCGTGGTCGTCACCGACAGGCCCACGCGCTCCACGCCGCTGCGCTTGAGCTGGTTCATGGCCTTCACGACGGTCTCGTACTTCACCGACTTGTCGGCGCTGATGACCACCGGGCGGTCGTTGTCGCCGCCCTGGGCCTGCTTGGCCGCGGCGCCGATCTGCGTCATGGGGATCGACGTGCCGCCGGTGCCGGTGGACGGGTCCTTCTTGATCTGCACCTCGTCGTCGCTCTTGATGACGATCTCGATGGGCTTGTCGGGCTGCTTGTTGGCGCGGTCGACCGTGGGCAGGTTGATCACGCTCGGCGTGATGAGCGGCGCGGTGACCATGAAGATGATCAGCAGCACCAGCATCACGTCGATGAACGGGACCATGTTGATCTCGTTGATCGTCCGGCGTCCACGGCCCCGGGAAGAAACGGCGGGCATGCGTTGCGCCTCCGCTCAGCGGTTGGCCGGCGAAACCGACGACGCGGCGCCGCCCGCGTTCGGGTTGGCCGAGAGGTTGCGCTGCAGGATGTTGGAGAACTCCTCGATGTAGGTCTCCAGGGCAATGGCGATCTTGTCGATCTCGCGGGCGAAGCGGTTGTAGCCCACCACCGCCGGAATGGCGGCGAACAGGCCGATGGCCGTGGCCACCAGCGCCTCGGCGATGCCGGGGGCCACGGTGGCCAGCGTCACCTGCGTGAGGGCGGCCAGGCCGGTGAAGGCATGCATGATCCCCCAGACCGTGCCGAACAGGCCCACGTACGGCGACACCGAGCCCACGGTGGCCAGGAACGACAGGTTCTGCTCGGCCGCGTCCAGCTCGCGCTGGAAGCTCGCGCGCATGGCGCGGCGGGCACCGTCGAGCAGGGTGGGGGCGTCGCTCACATGGCGTTCGCGCAGCTTTTGATACTCGCGCATGCCCGAGGCGAAGATGCGCTCCATGGGGCCGGCGAACTTGGCGTTCTGCGCGGCCGAGGCAAACAGCTCGTTCAGGCTGGTGCCCGACCAGAACTCGCGCTCGAAGTCGTCGTTCAGCGCGCGCATGCGCCGCAGCGCGAAGTATTTGCGGATGATGGCGGCCCAGCTGGCAATCGAGACGATCACGAGCAGCAGCACGACCAGCTGCACCACGAAGCTCGCGTGGAGCAGGAGATTGATGATGGAGAGATCTTGGTTCATGGCTTGATAGGTTGTGTCATGGAGCCGCTGTAGCGCTCGAGGGTTCCCGTGACTTGCTTCGGTATGCGTGCGGGACGCAGTGTGGCGGCATCCACCCAGCCGATGCGGATCGTGCCTTCGCACAGCAAGACAGGTGCCGCGGCCCCTGTTCGCTCTTGCTCTGTTTTTGATAGCACGCGCTGACCGATTATCAACGACGCGGTGCCCAATTGTTGGAGATCGGCTGTAACCAGCAGTTCGTCGTCCAGCCGCGAGGGCCGGTGGTACTTGAGCTGGGTTTCGCTCACCACGAACTGGCCGCCTGTGTCCTCGCGCAGCTTGCGCTGTTCGATGCCCAGGGAGCGCAGCCACTCGGTGCGGGCGCGCTCCATGAACTTCAGGTAGTTGGCGTAGAACACGATGCCGCCGGCGTCGGTGTCTTCCCAGTAGACGCGGATGGCGAACGCGTAGCTCATTGCGCCTTGTGGCCTGCCTGGTTCGTCTGGTCCGCCTGGTTCGCCATGACGCGCAGCCGCTCGATGGCTTCCTGCAGGTGCGCCATCGAGCTGGCGGTGGAAAAGCGCACGAACTTCGCTGTCTCGGCCGTGCCGAAGTCGCGGCCCGGCGTGATGGCGACGTGCGCGCGCTTCATGGTCTCGAAGGCGAAGTCCCAGCTTCCTGCGATGCCGAGCTTTTCGGCAAAGCCGGTGCAGTCGGCCCAGGCGTAGAAGGCGCCGTCGGGCATCACCGGCACGTTCAGGCCCAGCGCGTTGAGCTGCGGAATGAACCAGTCGCGGCGCGCCTTGAACTCTGCGCGACGGCGTTCGTATTCCGCGATGCTGGCGTCTTCGAAGCAGGCGAGCGCCGCGTACTGCGACACCGTGCTTGCGCAGATGAAGAGGTTCTGCGCCAGGCGCTCGGTCACCGGCACCAGCGCCTCGGGCACCACCAGCCAGCCGAGGCGCCAGCCGGTCATGTTGAAGTACTTGCTGAAGCTGTTGATGCTGATGACGTTGTCGTCGATGGCCAGTGCCGTCTGCCCGAAGGCGTCGTCGTAAGACAGGCCCAGGTAGATCTCGTCGATCAGCGTGATGCCGCCGCGCTGCGACACCACTTCGTGGATGCGGCGCAGCTCGGCGGGCGCGATCGAGGTGCCCGTCGGGTTCGACGGCGAGGCCAGCAGCACGCCGCGCGTCTTGTCGGTCCACGCCGCCTTCACCTTGTCGGCCGTGAGCTGGAAGCGCTCTTCGGCCGTGGTGGGCACCAGCACGGCCTTGCCGTCCGCCGCGCTCACGAAGTGACGGTTGCACGGGTAGCTGGGGTCGGGCATGAGGATTTCGTCGCCCGATTCGATCAGCGCCAGGCAGGCCAGCTGCAGGGCCGCCGATGCGCCGGCCGTGACCACGATGCGGCGCGCCGGCACATCGACGTTGAAGCGCTGGCGGTACCAGGCGCTGATGCGTTCGCGCAGGAGGTCGAGGCCGGTGGCCTGCGTGTACTGCGTGGCGCCTGCGCGCACGGCGCGGGCGGCTGCTTCCTGCACCAGGGGCGGGGCGGTGAAGTCGGGCTCGCCGATGTTCAGGAAGATCATCGGCCGGTCGGTGTGGGCGACTTCCCGCGCCAGCGCACCGGCCGCCTTGGCCACTTCCATCACGTAGAACGGCTCGATGCGCTGGGCGCGCGTCGAGATCCTCATGCCTTCGCTTTCCCCGAAGCCCGGTCGGCCTCCACTTCGAGCGGACGCAGCTGCGGGGCCAGGCCGTTCAACACCGCGTTCACGTACTTGTGGCCGTCGGTGCCGCCGAATTCCTTGGCCAGCTCGATGCATTCGTTGAGCACCACGCGCCAGGGCACGTCGGGGCAGTTCTGGAATTCATACACGCCGATCCACATCACGGCGTGCTCGATGGGCGAGATCTCTTCGAACTTGCGGTCGAGCAGCGGGCGGATCAGCGCATCGAGCTGCTCGGCGCCTTCGATGGAGCCGTGCAGCAGCGCGTCGTAGTGCAGCGCGTCGGCCTTGTGGAAGCCGGCGAGGTCGCGCGTGAAATGGTCGATGTCGGTCGGGTCGTTGTGGCCCACCAGGTGCTGGTAGAGCGCCTGCAGCGCGAACTCGCGCGCGCGGCTGCGGTTGGACTTGGCCGAAGCCTTGCGCGCGCCGGTGCTGGTGAGGCCGACGCGCGACTGTCGGGGCTTGGTGCCGGCTGGCTTCAGGGGCTTGGAGGTGTCTTCGGTCATGAAAGGGTGGCCAGCAGTTGCGCCATTTCGACAGCCACGCGGGCCGCGTCGCGGCCCTTGTCGGTCTGCCGGGCAACGGCTTGCTCGAGGTTCTCGGTGGTGATGATCGCGTTGGCGATGGGCAGCTTGTAGTCCAATGAAACGCGGCTCACGCTGGCGCCCGATTCGTTGGCCACCAGCTCGAAGTGATAGGTCTCGCCGCGAATGATGCAGCCCAGCGCCACCAGCGCGTGGTAACCGCCGCGCTCGGCCAGCGCCTGCAGGGCGATGGGCACTTCGAGCGCGCCGGGCACCTGCAGGTGGTGGATGTCGGAGGCGCTCACGCCCAGCGACTCGAGCTCCGACAGGCAGGCCGACGCCAGCGCGTCTGTGATGTCGGCGTTGAAGCGCGCCTGCACGATGCCGATGCGCAGCCCTTTTCCGTTGAGCGGCTTGGTCTCGCCCTTGTTTGCAGCTTGCATGGTCGTTCAGTCTTTCGTGAGGTAGCCGGCAATCTCGAGCCCGTAGCCCGCCGCCATGCTCGGCATGCGGCGCGGCGTGCCCAGCAGGTTCATCTTGTGCACGCCGCATTCGCGAAGAATCTGCGCGCCGATGCCGTAGCTGCGCAGGTCCATGCGGCCGCGCTCGGGGGCTTGCGCGGGGCGCGCGGTGCCGTCGAATTGCGCGAGCAGCTCGCCGGCAGTCTCGCCGCAGTTCAGCAGCACGGCCACGCCCTTGCCCTCGGTGGCGATGTGCGACAGGCTGGCGTCCAGGCTCCACGAATGCAGCGAGCGGTTGATTTCGAGCGCGTCGAGCACCGACAGCGGTTCGTGCACGCGCACCGACACCGTGTCTTCGGGGCTCCACTTGCCGCGCACCAGCGCCAGGTGCACGCCGCGGCTGGGCTTGTCGACGAAGGCGTGGGCCGTGAAGGCGCCCCAGGCCGTCTGGATTTCGCGGCAGCCGACCTTCTCGACCAGCGACTCCACGCGGCTCCTGTGCTCGATGAGCGCGGCGATGGTGCCGATCTTCAGGTTGTGCTCGGCCGCGAAGATCTGCAGGTCGGGCAGGCGGGCCATGGTGCCGTCTTCGTTCATTACCTCGCAGATCACCGAGGCGGGCGAGCAGCCGGCCATGGCGGCCAGGTCGCAGCCGGCTTCGGTATGGCCGGCGCGCATCAGCACGCCGCCGTCCACTGCCTGCAGCGGGAAGATGTGGCCGGGCTGCACCAGGTCGGCGGCCACGGCGTTGGGCGCCACGGCGGCCTGCACCGTGCGGGCGCGGTCGGCGGCCGAGATGCCGGTGGTGACGCCTTCGGCGGCCTCGATGGACACGGTGAAGGCGGTCGAGTGCTTGGCGCCGTTGCGCTGCACCATGGGCGGCAGCTGCAGCCGCTCGCACATCTCGCGCGACAGCGTCAGGCAGATCAGGCCGCGGGCATGGCGGGCCATGAAGTTGATGGACTCGGCCGTGATGTGGTCCGCCGCGACGACGATGTCGCCTTCGTTCTCGCGGTCTTCCTCGTCCACCAGGATCACCATGCGGCCCGCGGCGAGCTCGGCCACGATCTCCTCGACCGGCGAGATCGGGGCGGGGGCGCGCGCGGCGCGGGGGGCGCCGATCGGCGTGACGGAGGCGTTCATTCGGCTGTGTCCTTGGAATACGGGGATGTGGGCGTGGATGTGGGGGGCACCAGCACGCCGGCCTGGAGCATGCGCTCCACGTAGCGCGCCACGGTATCGATTTCGAGGTTGACCTTCGAGCCCGCGTTCAGGGCGCCGAGGGAGGTGTTTTCGACGGTGTGCGGGATCAGGTTGATGCTGACCTCGGCGCCGTCGGCAATGTCGCTCACGCTGTTGACCGTGAGGCTCACGCCGTTGATGGTGATCGAGCCCTTGTAGGCCAGGAAGCGGGCCAGCGCCGGCGGGGCGACCACGCGCAGCTCCCAGCTTTCACCGATCGGCTCGAAGAAGCTCACGCTGCCGATGCCGTCCACGTGGCCCGACACGATGTGCCCGCCCAGCCGGTCGCTGGCGCGCAGCGCTTTCTCCAGGTTGATGCGGCTGCCTTCGTTGGTCAGGCCGGCGGTCTTGTCGAGGGACTCCGCGGAAATGTCGATGGTGAACAGCTGTCGCTCGGGGACGAGCGTGGTGACCGTCATGCAGGCGCCGTTGAGCGCAATGCTGTCGCCGAGCCCGACGTCATCGAGGTAGCCGTCGGGCACCGCGATGCTGAGTCGTTTGCCATAGGAGGAGGAGGTGCCGAGGTCGTGAATGGCGGCGATGCGCCCCACGCCGGTGATGATTCCGGTAAACATTCCCGCATTTTCGCAGAGAACGCGGGGTGTTCGGGGTAAACGCTAGAACGCGTCCCTTCCCGCGACCCGGGCCACCACGCGCAGGTCGGGGCCGAGCAGGTCCACCGACCTGAATTCCAGCGGCACGACGCCCTCGAGTGACGTGAGCGGACCGGCCGCATGGAGGTGGCTCGCGATGTCGAGCCCGCTGCCGATCAGCTTGGGCGCCAGGTACACCAGCAGCTCGTCGACGCAGCCTTCGCGCAGCATCGAGCCGTTGAGCTTGTGGCCCGACTCGACATGCAGCTCGTTCACGCCGCGCGCCGCCAGGTCTTTCAGCAGCGCCGGCAGGTCGACCTTGCCCTCGGCGTTGGGCAGGTAGGTGACGGTGGCGCCGCGGGCTTCGAGGGCTGCGGCCTTTTCGTCGTCCTGGTGGGCCGCGTAGATCCAGACCTGGCGACCCGCTATGAATATGTGAGCTTCGGGCGGCGTCTGCAGCCGGCTGTCGACCACGACCAGGTGCGGCTGCCGTGGCGTGTCGACCAGCCGCACGTCCAGCCGCGGGTTGTCTTCGAGCACCGTGCCGACGCCGGTCAGCACCGCGCTGGCCCGGGCGCGCCAGGCGTGGCCGTCGGTGCGGGCTGCTTCGGCGGTGATCCACTGGCTCACGCCGTTGGCCAGGCCGGTCTTGCCGTCGAGCGACGCCGCCACCTTCATGCGCACCCAGGGCTGCTTGCGGACCATGCGGCTGAAGAAGCCGAGGTTCAGCTCGCGCGCTTCGGCCGCGCCGGGGCCGACCTCGACCTCGACACCCGCCGCGCGCAGCCGCTCGAAGCCCTGGCCCGCGACCAGCGGGTTCGGGTCGGCGAGCGAGGCGACCACGCGGCGCACGCCGGCCGCGATCAACGCGTCGCAGCACGGGCCGGTGCGACCGTGGTGCGAGCAGGGTTCGAGCGTGACGTAGGCGGTGGCGCCCTCGACCGTATGGCCTTGGGCCGCGGCATCACGCAAGGCCATGACTTCGGCGTGCGGGCCGCCGACTTTCTGTGTGTGGCCCTGGCCGATCACGGTGTTGTCGGGGGCGACCAGCACGCAGCCGACGCGGGGGTTCGGGTCGGTGTCGTAGCCGGCCTGGCGCGCGAGATTCAGCGCGTCGGTCATGAAATTCACAGATGTCTTTGCCATTTCTTCTTGTTAATCAAGGTGTATTTGAATGGTCAATTGAAAGCTAATTGCAGGTCAATTGAAGATTGAAGCCGTTGAGCTATTGATATTCAACCGTCTGTCGCAATTGCGAATATCGGAGGACAGCGGGAAATAGAATTTTTGGTATTGCAAACAGGGAGCAGCGCTCGCCGACGCACAAAGATGCGAGGCCGGCGCGATACAACATGAATCACGGATTTTGCGCGTGCGCGCAGGCGAACTCGCGCCGCGTCGGAAAGCCGGGCGGCTTCACGCTTGTCGAACTGATGGTCGTTATCGCGTTGATGGCCATCCTGCTGGCGATGGCGTTGCCGAGCTTCAGCAGCATGACCGAAAAGCTCCGCGTCGAGGGCATGGCCTCGGCGCTGGTGGCGAGCATGAGCCACGCGCGCTCGGAAGCGGCCCGACGTGGCAAGACCGTGACGGTGCAGCAGCGCACGAATTGCGCAAGCAAGGACTGGAGTTGCGGTTGGGACACGGTGGTCGGCGATGACGACGACGTCGAAACGCTCAGGCGGCAAGAACCCGACACTCGGGTAAAGGTCACCAAGAGCAAGCACGGTGCGCTGTCATTCGATGCCATGGGTCAATCCGCAAGCTTCGTCAGCTTTGACTTCCAACCCGCGGGCGTGAGCAATTCGACCAACGTTGCCACGCTGTGCATCGCGCTGGGCGGACGCGCCAAGCTCGTCAAGGGGACCACCACATGTCCAACCTGATGCACCGCCTGCATCCCCATGGCCCGCACATGGCGCAAGCCGGCGTCTCGATGATCGAGGCCATGGTGGCGGTCCTGGTGCTCTCTTTCGGGCTGCTGGCGCTCGCGGGTTTCCAGTTGCGCGTGCTCGCCGACAGTTCGAGCGCGAGCAACCAGAACATGGCCGCGCAACTGGCCGGCGACATGGCAGATCGCATGCGCGCCAATCCCGTGGCGGCCGCCGCGCCCGGAACACCCTACGTGGCCGACTGGACGCCAGCGGGCTCCGCTGGCTCCAGCAAGTCATGCACGGGCGCCCAGATCACTTGCAGTGCGGCCGAGCTCGCGGCCGACGACGTGCGCCGCTGGCAGCGCGCGGTGGCCAGCGCGCTGCCAGGCGGGGCGAGCAACATCCAGCGCAAGGCGATGGCCGGCGGCTTGCTGTTCGTGCACGTCGCGTGGGACGAGCCTGCCGTCGCGCACCCGATTCCGCCGGACCCGGGTTGGAACTGCCCTGATGGCAAGGCCTGCCTCGAAGTCGCCGTCGCGGTGCCGCAGCCATGAGGCGCGGCCACGCATTTCGCCTGCGGCAGGCCGGCTTCACGCTGGTCGAATTGCTCGTCGCGATGATCGTCGGCATGCTGGTGGTGCTGGCCTCCATCACCAGCATGCTCGGCACACGCAGCGTTGCCATGGTGGGCGACGACGTCAACGCGCTGCACCAGTCTTCTGCATTTGCGTTCAGGCTGCTGGGCCAGCAGATCCGGCAGGCCGGCTACATCCCGATCGACCCGACCGAGCCGCTGTTCTACTTCGACGCCAACGCGAACAGGGCCACGAATCTTGCGGGTGAACGGGCCTTCTTCGCGGTCAAAGGCGGGGAAGCCGCTGGGGGCCCCGGCAATGACAGCCTGAAGATCGGGTATGCGCCGAATCCGAACTACTTCGCGGATTGCCTGGGGCAGGCAGGACGAGGCGCCGGGCGCCAGGGATACGTCCCCACGACACCCTCCGATCCGGGCAACGTTCGCCTGATCACCAGCGAGTTCGATGTTGTGAGGGGAACTCTCCGATGCAAGGGCAGCGGCGGTGACACGCCGAAGCCTATCGTCGACGGCGTCGAGCGCTTCGATGTCATGTATGGCGTGGGGACGCCAACCGGAGGCGACCATGTCGCGCGCTATGTGACCGCCAATGACGTCGCCAATTTCGATCTGGTCCGCACGGTGCGCGTGTGCCTGCAACTCGCGGGCAGTTCGAGGAGCAATCCGCACGGCAGGTACACCGACTGCGACGGCGCCGAGCGGGCGAGCGTCGACGGAAAGTTGCGGCGCGTCTACGCCGCGGTGTTCGCGTTGCGAAACAACCTGGGCGCGCCATGAATCGCGACGAATGGCTTCGCGTGCGCCGTGCCCTAGCAGATGTCCGCCGCCGCAAGGCGCAGCACGGCTTTTCGCTGTTCATCGTGATGCTCATGCTGGTGCTCTCGGCGCTGCTCGCGGTCGGTGGTGCGCACATGGCGCAGTTGCTCGAGTCGGTGGCGGGCAACCAGCGCGAACACCAGCGCGCCTTCGAGGCCGCGGAAGCCGCGCTGCTGGACGCGGAGCGCGACATCCGGCAGCTGGCCTTCGACGCCACGAAGCAGAGCTACGTGCCTTGCTCCGCGCTCGCGGTCTCGCCGTGCCGCAAGGCCGAGCAAGGCCGCGTCTTTCCCGACCGCGACACCGGTTGGGTCACGGCCTACGTGGCGAACGGAGAGAACAGCTGCGAGCGGGGCATCTGCTACTTCGCCGCGATCGATTCGGCGGCGGCGGCTTCCGAAAGCGAGGCCTACCGGTTCTGGTCCCGGAGGGCGTACGCCGACAAGCACGCGCTGTACGGGGCGTTCACCGGCGCACCCGGCGCCGGGAATCCGGCGCTGGAAAAGGCGAGGTACTGGATCGAGGTCATCGACCGCCCGAACAGCAAGCACCCGCTGTACCGCATCACCGCCGTGGCCACCGGCGCCCGCAGTGCGGGGAGCGCGGGGAGCGCGGGCGGCACGCGGGTCGAACTGCAGGTGACCTTCGATCCTGATCCCGTCACCAAGGTGAATTGAACATGGCAAGAACAAGAGATATGACATTCACCGGGCTGTCGAAAAGCGCCATGGCGTGCGGCCTGGTACTGGCGCACAGCGTCGGCCACGCCGCGCAATACCCGTTGGCGCAGACGCCACGCAACGCGGCGGTCAAGGAGCCGGCGCCGAACGTGATCGTGTCGGTCGACAACTCGGGAAGCATGGCCTTTTCGTCGATTGCATCGGAAGGGGACAAGGCGCCGCCCCCCGGAACGCCCAACCGCATGGAGGCACTGAAGACCGCGTTGAAGGACAACTTTTCCACCGCCAGCATCCCCGATGACCGGATTCGCCTTGCCTGGCAGGCGATGAATGTCGGCGCGGTACAGGTCAACCAGAACAGCTGCGTCGGGTTCTTCGGCGACACCGCGCCGGGGCGCTATCGGGCTGGCACCTGCAACATCGGCGGCCGCGCCAACGCCAACCTGATGCGTTCGCTCGACGGGGCGCATCGCGCGAATTTCATGACCTGGGTGGATTCCATGATCGCGGACGGCGGAACGCCGCTGCACGCGATGATGACCCGCGCCGGCGAATACATGAAGACCTCCGGCCAGTACAGCCCTTACTCGGACGATCCGGGCGTCAAGGACGCCACCGAGTCGAGCTGCCGCAAGTCGTTCCACATCTTCATGACGGATGGCGACTACAACCTCTTCGGCTTCGACGTGGAGCCGAATCAACTCAACATGCCGGACATCGGCAACGAGGACGGAACGCGCCGCGTTTTACCCGACGCCGAGGTCTACACGCCAGTGGCGCCCTACAAGGACGGCGCGGGCACCGTCAACAGCCCGGCCAAATGGAAGAGCACGTCTGGCACCTGGGCGCCGATCGCCGAATACCGTCCGACGCTGGCCGACATGGCCTTTCACTACTGGGCCAGTGACCTGCAGCCCGGCATCGCGAACAACCTCAAGAAGGTCGTTGTCGAGCCAGGCCAGGCACGGGTCGGCACGGCCACTGTTCCCGAGTACTGGAACGCCAAGAACGACCCGGCCACCTGGCAGCACCTGACCACCCACACCATCGGCTTCGGCGCCGCCTCGTCGTGGTCCGGTGCGCCGGCCATGTCTACGAACCTGGCTCAGCCCACGTACAGCGGCGGCTATGTGGGCCTGGTCGAGGGCACGATCGGTTGGAGGAATCCATTGGTGGCCACGGACTTCCAAGGGTGGAACAGCTCCAACTTGGGCTACTTCTACAGCAACCCCGCGGATACCGCCGCAGTGCGC
Source organism: Variovorax sp. RCC_210 (assembly GCF_041355175.1). Lineage (NCBI taxonomy): Bacteria > Pseudomonadati > Pseudomonadota > Betaproteobacteria > Burkholderiales > Comamonadaceae > Variovorax > Variovorax sp. RCC_210. The sequence continues at coordinate 637,939 of NZ_JBFUPJ010000001.1, forward strand.
ATGGACCTCTGGCACGCGGCGCTCAACAGCCGTGGCACTTTCACGCCCGCTTCCAATTCCCAGGCGCTGAATGCGGCCTTCAAGTCCATCCTGTCGCAGATCCTGTTCAACACCAGCATTCCGCTCACGTCGATATCGGCGAACAGTTCCCGCTTGTCGACAGGCAACGCGGTCTACCAGGCGGGCTACGACACGGCAGACTGGTCGGGCAAGCTCACTGCCTCCAAGTTCGGCGCGAACGCCAGGCCGGCAGGCGAGCCCGACTGGTCGGCGCGCGAACTGCTCGACCGGCGCATGGCGGCGCCGGGGGCACACGCCACCGATCGCAAGGTGCTCAGCTTCTCTGGCACCGCGGCGGCCACGGCCACCACGACCGCGACCGTCGGTTCGGGCATTCCCTTTCGGTGGGATCGCCTGAGCGATGCGCAGAAGACGGCGCTCCAGGGACGCACCGGCACCGACACCGAAAGCGTCGCGTTCGGTAACGCCGTGCTCGACTTCCTGCGAGGCGACCGGCGCAACGAGGGGGCCGGCCTGCGACTGCGCCAGCGCGGCCACGTGCTCGGCGACATCGTGGGCTCCGGCGTCTGGTACGCAGGGCAACCCCAGAGCGGCTTCACCCACGATGGCTACGCCGCTTTTGCCGCGACCGCGCGCAAGCCGATGGTCTACGTAGGCGCCAACGACGGCATGCTGCATGCCTTCGACGCCGGCACCGGCAACGAGGCGTTCGCCTATGTGCCCGAAGGCGTCTACGGCACGCCGGCAGTGCCGATGCTCAAGCGGCTCAGCGAAGGGACCTACGTGCACCGCTACTTCGTCGATGGCAGCGCCTTCGTGGCCGATGCGTACATGGGCGGCACAGCGGCCCCCACGGCCACGGCTGCCGAGAAGGCGGCAGGCTGGAAGTCCTTGCTGGTGGGCACGCTGGGCGCAGGGGGCAAAGGCTACTTCGTGCTCGACGTGACCAAGCCCGAGTCCGTCGCCGAGCAGAACGCCGCCAGCGTGGTGTTGATCGACACGACCGCGTTGCCCGACCGCGACCTGGGACACCAGTTTCAGCAACCCGCGCTCGACGTCGCCTCGGGGCGGGCGGTGCAGGTGGCAAAACTCAACAACGGCCGCACGGCGCTGATCCTGGGCAATGGATACAACAGCGCGAGCGAAAAGGCGGTGTTGTGGATTCAGTACCTCGACGGCAACAGGGAGGTGCTGAAGATTCCCACGTCCGCCACGCCGGGCGTCGCTGCAGGCAACGGGCTCTCGGCCCCGAGGCCCGTGGACCGCAACGGCGACGGCAAGCCGGATTTCGTCTACGCGGGCGATCTGCTCGGCAACATGTGGAAGTTCGACCTCAGCAATGCGGACAGCGGCAGATGGAAAGCCACGATGAACCTGGCGCCGGTTGCTGCTGCGTCCGCACCTGCACCTGCGGCTGCGGTGAACTTCGATGGCGTTCCCCTGTTCGCCGCCGGCGCGAGCCAGCCGATCACCGCGGCGCCGGTCGTCGTCGGCCATCCGCGAGGCGGCTACATGGTGGTGTTCGGCACCGGGCGGCTGTTTGCGGTCGGCGACGAGCGCACCGCGACCCCTCATTACCTGTACGGCATCTGGGATCCGGCCAACGGCACGTCCGGAGCAGCGGCCATGGCCGACCTGGTGGCGCAGACCGCCGGCACGCGGCCGGTCAAGAGAGACGCAGCCGAGTACCGCACCGTCTCGCGCCACAGCGTGAGCTACACCGGCGCCGAGGCCAGGCGCGGCTGGTCCCTTCAATTGCCGGCCGGCGGCGAGCGCATCGTCTACCCGGGCAAGGCGCTGAGCAACAGCGCCGGCACGTTCGCGGCCACCGTTCCCGGCACCAGCAGCAACGTGCTCGATTGCACGGCCGGCAGCGACGACGACGGCTGGTCGATGGTGGTCGACTTCTTCAGCGGCTCGGCCCCCCAGGGCATCGCCTACAACGGCACTGGGACGGCGGACGCCTTTCTCGGCTTTCGCAACCGCTCGGGCAAGGACGACATCGTGTTCGTGCCTCAGGACCGCCAGAAGGGCAAGGATGTGATTTGCAACGCCGCCGGCGAGTGCCACACGACGACGCGGCCCGACGCGGTGCGCCGCTTCGGCTGGCGCAACCTCATTTCGACGGACTGACCCATGGCATCGAGACAACGCATGAACCAGCAGGCCGCGGCGCGGGGCGGTGTACGGGCCGACGTGCGAGGCCGCCTGCGTGGCTTCACGCTGATCGAACTGATGATCGTGCTGGCGGTGATCGCCATCCTCGCCGCCATCGCATACCCGAGCTACACACGCTATGTGCTGCGGGCCAAGCGGGCCGACGCAAAGCAGCAACTGCTGCAGGCGGCGCAATGGAGCGAGCGTTACCTGACCGCCAATGGCCGCTATCCACCGGCCAGCGTCGCGCTGCCTGACGGACTGAGCCACGCGCCGGCCGCGGGCACCGCCAACTACCTCGTCAGCTATGCCGACAGAAGTGAAACCACGTACACCTTGCAAGCGGTGCCGCAAGGCGGATCGGTGATGGACGAATGCGGAAAGCTCACGGTGAACCAGCAGGGCGTGAAGCTGGCCGGCAACAAGACCAGCGCGTCGGATGCGCTGGTGCAGCTCTGCTGGAACCGATGACGCGCAGGCTTAGAAGGCCGCGGCGGCCGGCGCTCAGATGTCGCGCAGCAACTGCCTGAACTCGTCCACGTCCTCGAAGCTGCGGTACACCGAGGCAAAGCGCACGTAGGCGACCTTGTCGAGCTTCTTGAGTTCGCGCATGACGAGTTCGCCGACCTTGGTCGATTCGATTTCGCGCAGCCCGCTGGCCAGCAGTTTCTGCTCGATGCGCAGCAGGGCGTTGTCGATCTGCTCGATGCTCACCGGCCGCTTGCGCAGCGCCAGCATCATCGAGGCGCGCACCTTGGTGGAGTCGAAGTCGGCGCGGCTGCCGTCCTTCTTCACGACGACAGGAAAATTGACGTCGGGCCGCTCGTAGGTGGTGAAGCGCTTGTCGCAGGCGCTGCACTGGCGGCGCCTGCGAACGAAGTCGGCGTCTTCCGAAACGCGGGTCTCGACGACCTGCGTTTCAAGATGACCGCAAAAAGGGCATTTCATGCGGTCAGGTCTTGGGGACGATCAGCGGTAGACAGGGAAACGGCTCGTCAGCGCGTGCACCTTGGCGCGCACGGCATCGATGTTCGCAGCGTCGCGCGGGTTCTCGAGCACGTCGGCGACCAGGTTCGCGGTGGCGCGGGCCTCTTCGTCCTTGAAGCCGCGCGTGGTCATGGCGGGGGTGCCGATGCGCACGCCGCTGGTGACCATCGGCTTTTCAGGATCGTTGGGGATCGCGTTCTTGTTGATCGTCATGTGGGCGGCGCCCAGAACGGCTTCGGCTTCCTTGCCGGTGATGCCCTTGGCGCGCAGGTCGACCAGCATCACGTGGCTTTCGGTGCGCCCACTCACGATGCGCAGGCCGCGCTGGGTGAGGGTGTCGGCAACGATCTGCGCGTTCTTGACCACCTGTTGCTGGTAGGCCTTGAACTCGGGCGTCATGGCTTCCTTGAACGCGACGGCCTTGGCGGCGATCACGTGCATCAGCGGGCCGCCTTGCAGGCCGGGGAAGATGGCGCTGTTGATCGCCTTCTCGTGTTGCGACTTCATCAGGATGATGCCGCCGCGCGGGCCGCGCAGGCTCTTGTGCGTGGTCGAGGTGACGATGTCGGCGTGCGGCACGGGGTTGGGGTACACGCCCGCGGCCACCAGGCCGGCGTAGTGGGCGATGTCGACCATGAAGATCGCGCCCACGTCCTTGGCCACCTTGGCGAAGCGCTCGAAATCGATGCGCAGCGAGTAGGCCGAGGCGCCCGCGATGATCAGCTTGGGCATGTGCTCGTGCGCCTTGCGTTCCATGGCGTCGTAGTCGATGGCTTCGTTGGCGTCCAGGCCGTAGCTCACCACGTTGAACCACTTGCCGCTCATGTTCAGCGGCATGCCGTGGGTCAGGTGACCGCCTTCGGCCAGGCTCATGCCCATGATGGTGTCGCCGGGCTTCAGGAAGGCGAGCATGACGGCTTCGTTGGCCGAGGCGCCGCAGTGCGGCTGCACGTTGGCGGCATCGGCGCCGAAGATCTGCTTCACGCGGTCGATGGCCAGTTGCTCGGCCACGTCGACGTGCTCGCAGCCGCCGTAGTAGCGCTTGCCCGGGTAGCCTTCGGCGTACTTGTTGGTGAGCTGCGAGCCCTGGGCGGCCATGACGGCCGGCGAGGCGTAGTTCTCGCTGGCGATCAGCTCGATGTGATGTTCCTGGCGCGCGTTTTCGGCTTGGATCGCGGCCCAGATTTCGGGATCGGTCTGTTCGACCAGGATGTTGCGTTGGTACATGGCAGTCCTTTGAAGACGAGGTCCTTGTTCTTCAACCAAAACAAGGGCTGCCCAGGCGAACGGCTGAACGCCTGTTGAGGTCAGGCGGCACGCTTCCCAGTGGTATTCCACGTCAGCGCGTGGCACCTTGTTCGGGTGCTGCGCCTATCGCCAGTCGCGTACCCGCCGAGTGTAGCGCACCGCATCCGGCGGGCAACCCGGCAAGGAGAATGTCAGGACACCGAGGAAAGCAGGGCGACCTTGGCCGGCTCGGCGCCTTCTTCAGGCTTGGCCGGCGCCACCACGGGCAGCGGCTGCGCGCGCATGCCCGGAGGCGGCGGCGTGACGGTGGTGGTGGACGGCGCGCGGCCGTTGGCCACCTGCAGCAGGCGCTCGTGCTCGGCGATGACCTTGCTGGCATAGCCGCCGTCGTCCTGCAGGTTGGCCGCGCCCACGTAGTAGCGCAGGCCGCCTTCCAGCGAGCCGGCGCGGGCGATGCATTCCTGCAGCACCTTGACGCCCACGCGCATGTTGGTCACCGGGTCGAAGGCGGTGAGCGTGCCGCCCGCGCTTTCGTACTTGTCGCCGTGCACGCGGGTCATGACCTGCATCAGGCCCTGCGCGCCGACCTGGCTCTGGGCGAACGGGTTAAAGCTCGACTCCACCGCCATGATCGCGAGGATCAGCGTCGGGTCGATCTTCGTGCGCTTGCCGATGCCGTAGGCCTCGGCCACCAGCACGCTCAGCGGCTCCGCGGCCACGCGGTATTTCTTGCTCAGCCAGTAGGCCACCGCGGCTTGCTGCTTGGGCAGGTCGCTCGGGCTCGCAGCCGTGGTCCGCTCGATGGCGGTCGGCTCCAGGTCGGTGGCTTCCGGCGCGGGCTTGCGCGATTGCAGCCAGCCCATCAGCTGCTCCTCGCCGGTCTTGCGCAGGTCGGGCCGCGCCACGAGGGCGAGGGCCGCGAACACGATGGCAAGGCCAACCAGTGCAAACCCGTTGTGGGTGATCTCAAAAAAGCCGTCTGCCACATCGGACACGAAGGTCCGTAGCCCGCGGGCTGTGGCATCGAACGCCTTGTTCATCGCTCTTCCTTTCTGTGCGGCACCCGAAACGCAACGCCGGTGAGGGCGAGGGATGAAGGCAGCGGCGCTTGGATTGGTACGAATCAGGCTCCGCGCATGGAGTGAAGGGGGTTGGGAGCGCGGCGACCTGATCAAGCCGGTTGGGATTCGGCAGCGGATTCAGGGGAGGCTCCGCCGCGTCGGGCGGTCGGAGCAGGGCGGATTCTAGCGTGGGTTAATACACGGTCAAGCATAAGGAATTGAATCTTTATGCTAATGAATGCCTAAAAACGTGACAGTTTCGAGGCGTTTCTGCTTAGGGGAAATCCCTTTGTAAAACGCGTTTGCAATCGGAGGGTGCGCCGCCTAATCTGAACGGGCCTGAGGTTTCAGGCGTTTTTCCGAGGTCCCGCAGTCCGAGGTGCAAGTCAAGGGCTCAGCGTCCGAGGAACCACGGTGGCAATCTCTTGCTGCCAGCACGGTGGGAACCATCGACTTCCTGTCGCGCGAATCGATGGCATGGGTCTTGTGCCCGCCATCAAGCCCGACGACGAGACATTCAGTCGCGTCGCCGGGCTTTCTTGTTTGCGCGCCTGGGTGACAAGCCTTTCTTCCTTCTGGCGCGCACCTCTTTGCGGCACACTCCCGCGATGGACGTAGCTTCGATCAAACAAAACAAATGGGTGCGACGTGGGATCGTCGCGGTGCTGGTTCTGCTGGCGTTCTGGGTCATCGCCTGGCTGGCGGTGCCCCCCATCGCCAAGAGCCAGATCCAGAAGATCGCGAGTGAAAAACTCGGCCGGCAGGTGACCGTCGGCAAGATCGATTTCAAGCCCTGGACGCTCGAACTCACGCTGAGCGACCTGCGCATCGCCACGGCCGACGGCGCCAAGTCGCAACTGGCCATCGGACGCATCTACGCCGACGCCGAGCTGCAGTCCATCCTGCGTCTCGCACCCGTGATCGACGCCGTCACCATCGATGCGCCGGCCGTCCTGCTCACGCACCAGGCCGATGGCAAGTACGACATCGACGACATCCTGGCCAAGCTTTCTTCCGGTCCGCCGGCCGACCCGAACGCCAAGCCCGCGCGCTTCGCCATCTACAACATCGCCATCAACGGCGGCTCGGTCGACTTCGACGACCAGACCGTCAAGCGCAAGCACGAGTTGCGCGACTTCGTGCTGAAGGTGCCGTTCCTGAGCAACCTCGACTCCAAGCGCGACATCAACACCGAGCCCAAGCTGGCCTTCGTGCTCAACGGCAGCAAGTTCGATTCGGCCGCCTTCACCACGCCCTTTGCCGACAGCCGCAAGACCGATGCGCAGGTGCAGTTCAAGGGCCTGGACCTGGTGCCGTACCTGGGCTACATCCCCGGCGGCCTGCCGGTTCGCCTGCAGGCGGGCAGCCTGGACGCCGACCTGAAGATCGCTTTCGAACACGGCGCCACCAACGGCTTGAAGATCACCGGCACGGTCGAGGCCCACACCACCAAGGTGGCCGACGCGCGCGGCCGCGACCTGCTGGGCTTCGAGTCGCTCAAGCTGGCGCTGGCCGATGTGCGTCCGCTCGAATCGGTGTTCCATCTGAGCGAAATTGCGCTGGTCAATCCGCAGCTGGCGGTGGCGCGCGACGCGGCCGGCCAGCTCAACCTGCTGGCGACCGACCCCGCGACCGGCGCGACCGAAAAGGCCGCGCCGCTGCCCACTACAGCCGCCAGCGCACCCGCCGGCAAGCCGGTCGAAAAGCCCGTGCTGAAGGTTCAGGTCGACAAGCTCGCCCTGAGCGGCGGGCGCGTCGGCTGGCGCGACGAAACCGTCAACCCCGCGGCGGCCATCGACGTGACCGCGCTCGGTTTCGACGTCACTGGTGTCACCTGGCCGATGGAAAAGCCGGCCCAGTTCAGCGGCAGCACCGCCGTGGCCGGCGCCTCGCTCAAGTTCAAGGGCACCGCCACCGACAAGGTGGCCGACGTGCAGACCGAGGTCGATGCGCTGCCGCTGTCGCTGGCGGCCCCTTACCTGGCGCAAAGCCTGGAGCCCACGCTCGACGGCAAGCTGAGCGGGCAGATCGACATCGCCTGGGCCCAGCCCGACCTGAAGTTCAAGGCGCGTCGCCTGTCCGCCGACGGCCTGGCACTGACCCAGGCCAAGACGGCGCTGGCCAGCGTCGGGCGCTTCGAGCTGGTCGATGCCGAAGCCGACATGAAGAAGCACACATTGAATGTGGCCTCGTTCACCGCCACCAACCCCAAGGTGCGCATCGAGCGCGACAACGAAAAGCACTGGATGTTCGAGCGCTGGCTCAAGACGCCGGCCGGCGGCGGCACCAGGGAAACCGAAGCCAAGGTCGCCGCGCCCAAGCCCGCCGCCGCCGAAACGCCGCAGCCCGGCGCCAACACCAAGCCGTGGGCGCTGACCATCGGCACGCTGGCGGTGGACAACGGCAGCCTTTCCTATTCGGACAAGGCGAGCGCCACGCCTGTGGCGGTCGAGGTCACGGCGTTCAAGCTCAACGCCCAGAAGATCGCGCCGGACACCAACACTGCCTCGCCATTGCAAGTGTCGGGGCGCATCGGCTCCGCCGGGCGTTCGGCCGACCCGGGCCGCTTCGACTACAAGGGCAACATCGTGCTCAAGCCGCTCGCGGCGGAAGGCCGGCTCGAGGTGGCGTCGTTCCCGGCGCATGCCTTCAAGGCCTACTACGCCGACGCGCTCAACGTCGACATTCGCCGTGCGTTCGCGAGCTACCGCGGCACCGTGCGCTACGCCACTCTGCCGGCGGGCATGAGCATCAAGCTGGCCGGTGACACCGCGCTGGACGACTTCCGCGCCAACAGCGTGTCGCTCACCCAGTCCCCCGGTTTCGACCGCAACACCAACCAGCTGCTGAGCTGGAAGACGCTGAGCCTGCGCGGCCTGCAGGTCAGCCTGGCGCCCAACGCGGCGCCCAGCGTCGACGTGCGCGAAACCACGCTGACCGACTTCTTCGCCCGCGTGATCGTCGACCCCACCGGCCGGCTCAACCTGCTGAGCCTCACCAAGAAGGGCGAGGCCGAAGGCAACGCCGCGGCTGCTTCCGCGGCGGCCACCGGCGACGCCACCACGCGCAAGGGCCCGGGCGGCACCACGACCACGACCCGGGCGGCGCCGGCCCGGCCTTCGGGCGGTGCGCCGGTGTCTGCCGAGGCCATGGTCGGCGGGGCCCCCGAGCCCGCCAGGCCGGTGGCCACGGCCCAGGCTGCACCCGCCGCCGCGCCGGCCGCCGACGCAGGCCTTGCACCGGTCATCAACTTCGGCCCGATGAGCCTGGTGAACGGCAAGATCGACTTCACCGACCTGTTCGTCAAGCCCAACTACTCGGCCGACCTGAGCGAGCTGACCGGCAAGCTCAGCTCCTTTTCGTCGAACCCGCCGAAGGGCGAGGGCGGCCGGCCGGCGCTGGCCGACCTCGAGCTGCGCGGCAAGGCGCAGCAGACCGCCGCGCTGGAAATCACTGGCAAGCTGAACCCGCTGGTCAAGCCCATCGAGCTCGACATCACCGCCAAGATGCGCGACCTCGACCTGGCGCCGCTGTCGCCGTACTCGGTGCGCTACGCCGGCCACGGCATCGAGCGCGGCAAGATGAGCATGGACGTCAACTACAAGGTGGCGCCCGACGGCCAGCTCACGGCCACCAACAAGCTGGTGCTCAACCAGCTGCAGTTCGGCGACGAGGTCGCGGGTGCGCCCGCCAGCCTGCCGGTGAAGCTGGCCGTGGCGCTGCTGGCCGACCGCAACGGCGTGATCGACGTCGACCTGCCGCTCAGCGGCTCGCTGAACGACCCGCAGTTCAGCGTCGGCCCGCTGATCTGGAAGGCCGTGGTCAACCTGATCGTCAAGGCCGTGACGGCCCCGTTCAGCCTGCTGACCGGCGGCCTGGGCGGCGGCAGCGGCGAGTCGAGCGCCATCACCTTCGAGCCCGGCGGCTCCGACCTGAGCCCGGTCGCGAAGGAAAGCCTGGACAAGGTCGCCAAGGCCCTGACCGACCGGCCCACGCTGCAGATGACGGTGGTCGGCACCTCCAGCCTGGACAAGGAGCGCGACGCCTACCAGCGCCAGCGCGTGCGCCAGCTGACCTATGCAGAGAAGCGCCGCGTGGCGGTGCGCGGCGGCCAGACCGGCACCGAAGTGCCGCCGGTCACCGATGCCGAATACCCCGACCTGCTGACGGCCGTGTACAAGCGCGCCGACATCACCAAGCCGCGCAACCTCGTGGGGCTGGCGAAGGAGCTGCCGCTGAAGGACATGGAGAACCTGCTGTTCGCCAGCGTGCCGGTCGACGAGGAATCGATGCGGCAACTGGCCGTCGAGCGCGGCGCCGCGGTGCGCGACTACCTGCTCGCCAAGAACGTGCCGAGCGAGCGGTTGTTCCTGGGGGCCGTGCGCACCACGGCCAGCGGCAACGACTGGAAGCCGGGCGCGGAACTCAGCCTGACGATGAAATGACCAGAACCGAAGGGCGGAAGAGGACCGGACAAGCAGGGGGCTTGGTTTTTTCCTCTGGCTTGCTATTCCTCTGGCTTGCTATATATGTAGTCCGTTAAGCTCCCCGCCCACAACCCCGCATTCGCCCTCATCCAGGGCGAAATTCAGCGGCCAACCGCAAGTGGGTGAAAATGTCGATGTGCGCCGGCCTTTGCCGGCGCCTTCGCTTTCTCTACCAAGACAACGATTTCGCGCAGTGACCTCTACTTCTTCCAAGCCACACGATCTTCAAGCCCTCGACACGCTCACCGGCGGCGCCTTCACCGCGCCAACCTCCGGCGAGCGTTCCGCGCGCATCCGCGACTGGCTCGCGGGCAACCCCGCGCCCGAGCAGATGCAGGAGGTCTTCAAGGAGCTGAGCGGTCGCGACAAGGGCGCCGCGCGCCTGCTGCGCGAAAAGCTCGACGAGCTCAAGCGCGCCAAGGGCCAGGAGGCCATTGCCGCCGAATGGGCGCAAAAGGCCGAGGCCCTGCTGGGCCAGTCCAAGCTCAACATCGCCGACGCACTGGCCTGGCAGCGTGACGCCGCCAAGGCCGGCGCGCCGCTGTCGCGCGAACCGCTGGCCGGCCTGAAGGCCAGGCTGGCCGAGCGCGTGAAGGGCATCGAAGACCTGCAGCACCGCGCGCAGGTGCACCGCGAAGCCGCCGTGCTGCTGGCGCAGCGTTTCGAAGTGCTGTCCACCAAGGGCTGGCAGGACGCCCAGGGCGCGGAAGAATCGCTGCGCGCCGACGTCACGCATTGGCAGCAGCAGGCCACCGAGATCACCTCGGACGCCAACTGGACCAGCCTGGACGCCAAGTTCGCTCCGCAGCTCGAAGCCTCGAAGTCGCAACTGCTGGTGGTGTCGGATTCGTTCCATAGCGCGCTGGCCCAGGCCATTGCCGCCGCCGCCGACGCCGCGGCCCCGCTGCCGCCCGTGCCCGTGTGGGCCGACGAGCTGCGCGCCGCGCGCGGCGAAGTCGTCGCCCCCAAGGCCGCCGCCGCGCCCGCGCGCCCGGCCGCTCCCAAGGTCGACCCGGCCGTGCGTGCCGCCGCGCAAGACGCGGTGCAGGCCGCGCTCGCCAAGCTCGAGCAGGAAACCGCCGAAGGCCACGGCAAGGCCAGCGCCGGCGCCGCCGCCGCGCTGCGCGCCGTGCTCAAGGAGCACGGCAAGATGGTCGATGCCGCGCTCGAAGCCCGCGTGCATGCCGCGCTGGTGGCTGCCGGCGAGCTCGAAGGCTGGCAGCGCTGGAGCGCCGACAAGGTCCGCGAAGACCTGGTCGCCAAGGCCGAAGGCCTGCTCAAGCGCCCCGAAGGCCAGGCCCTCGGCGGCCGCAAGATGCAGGAAACGCTGCGCGCGCTGCGCGACCAGTGGAAGCAGGCCGACCAGGGCGGCGTTCCGAACCATGCGCTGTGGAAGCGCTTCGACGAAGCCTGCAACGAAGCCCACAAGGTCGTCGAGGCCTGGCTCGAAAAGGTGCGCGCCGACGCGGCCGAGCACCGCGCGCACCGCGTGGCGCTGATCGAAGAGGTCAAGGCCTGGGCTGCCGAGCACGCCGGTGCCTCCGACCTGAAGGCGCACAACCGCGCGCTGCACCAGTTCGCCGACCGCTGGCGCGATGCCGGCCATGTGGGCGAAAAGGTGTTCGCTGAACTGCAACCGCAGTGGAACGAGGCTTTCGGCGCCGCCCGCGCACCGTTCGAAACGGCGCAGAAGGCCAGCGTCGAACGCCGCCAGGCCATGATCGCCGAGGCCATCGAACTCGGCGCCCAGCCCATGCTGCGCATCGATGCAGTGAAGGCGCTGCAGCAGCGCTGGCAGGCCGAGGCACAGGGCGTGCCGCTCGACCGCCGCCATGAACAGAAGCTGTGGGACGCGTTCCGCGCGCCCATCGACGAAGCCTTCAACCGCAAGACCGCCGAGCGCGAGAAGGCCTCGGCCGCCATGAGCGAGCACGACCGCTACGTGCTCGACGCCTCGAAGGCGCTCGACGCGGCCAACGCCGGCGGCGACGCACAGAAGATCCGTGCCGCCATCGCCCGCCTGGAAGGCGCGCTGCGCGGTGAAGCACCCCCGCCGGCTCCGGCACCGGCACCGAAGGCCGCTGCTTCGAGCGACGGTCCGTCGGTCGGCGCGACCGAAGTCGAGGCACCCGGCCAGGCCGCCGCCGAGTTCGGTGAAAGCGCCGAGCAGGCCCCGAGCCCGAGCGACGCGGAAGCCTCGCCCGGCACCCACAGCGGTGCCGCACCCGCAGCCTCGGCCGACCTGGTGGCGCCCGCCGACGGCGCCGATGCCTCGGCCCGCGCCGACAGCGAAGCGCACGACGCCGGCGAGCCTGCCGCCGCCGAAGCACCGGCCGCAGCGCCGAAGCCCGCGCCCAAGCCCGTCGTGGCGATGCGTGGCGACGACCGCCCGAGCAGCAAGAAGGGCGAGCCCGCACCCGCGGCGCGTGGTGCCGGTGGCCGTTTCGGCGACCGCCGCGATGGTGGCCGTCCCGGTGCCGGTGGCCCGGGTCGCCCCGGTGGTGACCGTGGTGCGCCTCGTGGCGATGCGCGCGGCGATCGCGGCGCGCCGGGTGGCGGCCGCTTCGGCGACCGTCCGCCGCGCTTCGAAGATCGCGGCCCCCGCCTTGGCGACGCCGCCTTCCGCGCACAGCGCGAGGCGCTCGAGCGCGCCGACATGGCGCTGCGCAAGCTGCAGGCGCAAGCCCACGGTGAAGCGCTGACGCAGGTGCTGGGCGCCTGGGAGCAGCGTGATGCCAGCCGCCTGCCGAGCGTGCAGGAACTGGGCCGCGCGGTGTCGCCCGCCGTGCGCACCGGCTGGTCGCAAGCCATCGGCACCGCGCCGTCGGCTGCTGCCGGCGATGCCGCCGAAGCGCTGCTGCGCCTCGAAATGGCCGCCGAAGTGCCGACGCCTGCCGAGCAACTCGACGCGCGCCGCGCGCTGCAACTGAAGCTGCTGACCAAGCGCGGCGATCCGGCGCCGGTGCAGACCTGGGGCCAGGACGCCGGCAAGGTGCTGGCTGCGCCGCACGACGCCACCAGCGCACGCCGCCTGCAGAACGCGCTGAAGGCGCTGCTGCGCAAGTAAGCCGCAGAGAGCGGCCATGAAAAAGACGCCCCGCGGGGCGTCTTTTTTTTAGCTCGAAACGAAGAAGCCTGTACCGGCTTAAACCTTCTCGCCGATCACAGGCGTCTGCACGGCCCCGGCCTGTTCGGTGGCATGCCCGGCCGCGATCCTGCGCCGCAGGAACAGCCCGCCGATGCCGAGCAGCAGCGCGACGGCGCCCACGATGAGCGTGCCCTTGTCGGTGGCGCTCGACGCCGCGGCCTTGTCCTTGACCTCCATGATCTGCTGCACTTCCGCCAACGTCACCACGGGCTGGCCCTTGAGCTTCACTTCGTAGACCAGGTTGTTGTCGGACGGATCGAGGCGCACATCGACGGCTTCGTCGATCAGCGGCTCCAGCTTCTTGCGGCCGACCGCGTAGTCGACGCGCCACTTCTCGGTGCTGCCGTCGGCCACCTTGGCATCGAGCACGAAATAGCGGCGCGTGCTGCTGCCGCCGCGGCGGCGCTTGGTGGTCTCGGTGACTTCGCTGCCGCCGACGATGGTGCCGCTCTTGGCGACCAGGTCTTCGACGGCGGTGCCATGCGTGTCCGCGCTGGCCTTGAACTGCGCGTAGCCTGCCCACCCCAGGATGCCGATGCCGATCACCAGTGCCAGCCACGCCTTGCCCGTGAGCTGATAGATCCAATCCCTCATGTTGTTTACCTTTTTGAACGAGTTGATAACCCGTCAATCGTAAAGGTTGAACAGCTATTTAATTGATAGCTAGAGGGCCAGTACTGGCGAGCCTTCAGGCCCGTTTAGGCAGAAAGAATTCATCGAAAATCCGCAGCATTTCCGGGAAGTCACGCGCGAAGTTCGGGCGATTCACGAAGTAGGCCTCGCAGGCCACCGCGAAGAACTCGCTGACCGACGTGGCGCCGTAGGCATCGAGCCAGGGAGGCTCTGCGCCGAAGCGTTCGGCCATGATGGTTTTCTCGCGGAAACCGTCGTAGGCGCGCTGCAGCACGCCTGTCCAGGCGGCGCGGGCCTCGCGGGCGCTGCGCGTTCCCGCGAAGCCGGCCGGCAGGGGCGGGCAGCCGTTGGCGTCGCCGTTGCGCATGTCGATCTTGTGGGCGAACTCGTGGATGACGACGTTGTAGCCACGCTCGGTGCTCACGCTGCTCGCGAGCACGTCGTCCCAGCTCAGCATGACGGGGCCGCGGTCCATCGCCTCGCCGGCGACCACCTCGCCGTATTCGTGCACCACCTGGGCCTCGTCGACCACCTTGCGCCGCGCCACCACTTCGGAGCGGTGCACCACGATGCCGACGAAATCGTCGTACCAGTCCAGGCCGCCCTTCAGGTGCAGCACGGGCAGCACGGCCTGCGCCGCGATGGCCAGCGCCACTTCGTTGGTGATGGTGAAGCCCTTGGCGCCGTGGAATTCCTTGTCGCGCAGGAATTCGGCGGTCAGGGTGCGAAGGCGCTGGCGGTCGGGCTCGGGCAGGGCGCCCAGGAAGGCGTAGCGCCTGAGCGCCGCCTGCCAGGCGGCTTCTGGGATCGGGGGCAGGGCGCGCAACCGGCGCAGCCACTTGAACATCGGTGGCGGCGGCGCGGCTAGCGCAGGTCGACGCGCTGCGCGCCGGCGGGGGAAAGGCAGAGCAGTTGGGCGCGCGGCGGGTGCGCCGCGGCGTCCCAGTCGCTCAGCACGATGCGACGCAACGCTTGGCCACTGCCATCGCTCAGGTCGTGGTCGGCGGGGCGGTGCGTGTGGCCGTGGACCAGCGCATGGGCGCCGGCCTGGCGCAGCCAGTTGCGCGCGGCGTCGCTGTCGACATCGGCCCAGACCGTCGAGGGGTTGCGCTTGCGGTCTTCGCTCTGCACGCGCATGGAGCGCGCGAGCGCGCGGCGCTCTTCCAGCGGCCTGGCGAGGAACGCGGCCTGCCATTCAGGCGTGCGAACCTGCGCGCGGAACTTGAGGTACTCGGTGTCTTCGAGGCAGAGGATGTCGCCATGGCTCAGCAGCCAGCGCTGGCCGTGCAGCACCAGCACCGTCGGGTCGTCGAGCAGGGTGAAGCCGCTTTGCGCCGCCAGCGAGGGGCCGACGAGGAAATCGCGGTTGCCGTGCATGAAGAACACGGGCAGGCGCTGGGCAGTGCGGCGCAGCAGCTCCGCGCACTGCGCCTCGAAGCCGGGCTGCGCGGCCGCATCGTCGCCCACCCACACCTCGAACAGGTCGCCGAGGATGATGAGCGCGTCGGCCGGCGTGGTCTGCAGGTAGCCCTGCCAGG
The DNA here is from genome assembly GCF_041355175.1 of Variovorax sp. RCC_210. Lineage (NCBI taxonomy): Bacteria > Pseudomonadati > Pseudomonadota > Betaproteobacteria > Burkholderiales > Comamonadaceae > Variovorax > Variovorax sp. RCC_210. The sequence goes on from NZ_JBFUPJ010000001.1 coordinate 653,219, forward strand.
CCTCGAAGGTGGCGGGCTCGCCGGCCTGCAGGTGCAGGTCGGAGATGAGGTCGACGGTGCGCCACGCGGGCGGCGCCACCAGCTCGGGAAAAGCCGGGCTAGCCACCGTGCTCATGCGAGGCCCATGCCAACTTCACGCCGACCCGCCGGGGTCGTCATTCAGCGATGACGACAGCCTTTTCGATCACCACGTCTTCGAGCGGCACGTCGTCGTGGAAGCCCTTGCGGCCCGTCTTCACGGCCTTGATCTTGTCGACCACGTCGGTGCCGTTGATGACCTTGCCGAACACGGCGTAGCCCCAGCCCTGGGCCGAAGGGGCGGTGTGGTTCAGGAAGCCGTTGTTCGACACGTTGATGAAGAACTGCGCGGTCGCCGAGTGGGGTGCGCTGGTGCGGGCCATGGCCACGGTGTAGTTGTCGTTCTTCAGGCCGTTGTTGGCCTCGTTCTCGATTTCGGCGCCCGTGGGCTTTTGCTGCATGCCGGGCTCGAAGCCGCCGCCTTGCACCATGAAGCCAGGGATCACGCGGTGGAACACCGTGTTGTCGTAGTGGCCCTTCTTGACGTACGAGACGAAGTTTTCGGCCGACTTCGGCGCTTTTTCAGCGTCGAGTTCGAGCGTGATCACGCCGTAGTTCTTGATGTGCAGTTCGACTTGGGGGTTGCTCATGAGGGACTCCTTCTTCGGAAAACAGGGATCACTTCGCCAGCAGCGAAGCGGACTTGATGGTGACGGCTTCGAGCGGCACGTTCTGCATGCCGCCCTTGTTGCCGGTGGCCACGCCGCGGATCTTGTCGACCACGTCGGTGCCGGCCACGACCTTGCCGAACACGGCGTAGCCGTAGCCGTCGGGGTTCGGCGCGTTCAGCGAGTCGTTGTTCTTCACGTTGATGAAGAACTGCGAGGTCGCGGAGTTCGGGTTGCCGGTGCGCGCCATGGCAACGGTGTACTTGTCGTTCTTCAGGCCGTTGCTCGCTTCCAGCGGGATGGCGGCGCGCGTGGGCTTTTGCTGCATGTCGGCCGTGAAGCCGCCGCCCTGGATCATGAAGCCGTCGATGACGCGGTGGAACACCGTTCCGTCGTAGTGCTTGTCCTTGACGTACTGCAGGAAGTTCTCGACCGACTTGGGCGCCTTGGCCGCGTCGAGCTCGATGACGATGTCGCCGGCCGTGGTGGCCAGCTTGACGCGCGGCGAGGCCGTTTGTGCGTGGCCGGTGGCGGCGAACGTGAGCGCGGCGGCCAGCACGAGGGCGCCGCGGCGGCTGAGCAGGCTGAACTTGGAGGAGGCGTGGATCGTCAAGAGAAGCTCCGAGTGCGAATGTATGAACGTGCGAATGTGCAGGTGAGGGGCGGTGGCCGTGCATGGATGCCGCCGCGGGCACCCACGGCGGCCATGTCGGCTACTTGCTGGTGCGGCCGACCGGCTTGCGGATGACCGCGGGCGCGGCGGGCAGGGCGGCGGCTTCGGCCTCGGCCTTCGACGTGAAGATCTGGCGGATCAGCGAGAGCTTGGGCGCAACGCTGGCGTTGGTGCTGGCGAACTGCTGCGCGCGCACGTATTCCTGCGCCGCGAGGCGGGCGTACACGTCGCCGAGGTTCTCGTGCGCCGTGGCGTAGTTGGGGTTGAGCTTGATGGCCTGCTCGAGCGCGGCACGGGCCTGGTCGAACTTGCTTTGCGAGGCATACAACGCGGCCAGGTTGTTGTAGGGCTCGGAAAGCTCGGGGAAGTCTTGCGTGAGCTGCGTGAACGCGGCGATGGCGTCGGCCTGCTTGTTCTGCTCAGTGAGGATCACGCCGCGCAGGAAGCGCATCTGCGGGTCGCGCGGCTTGCCGGCGATGTAGGTGTCGGCCTTGGCCAGCGCCTCGGCGGGCTTGCCCTGGCGCAGCAGCAGGTTGACCTCGTCGTAGTCGTTCGCGTACGCCGCGGGTGCCCACAGGCTGAACAGCAGTGGCAGTGCAAAAGCGATGGAGAGTCTGGAGAACGCGGCGTGCTTCATGAAGCCTCGGCAGAGATCCGGAGATCTGGAAATGGGGGAATGCGGGCTTGGGGAACACCCCGACGCCGCGCGGCGGCAGCCGTTTATACTTGGCCGGATTGTAGCCGAGGGGCCATGTCCAACCCCTTGCCGCCACAGCCCCGTCACCCCTGAAAAACACCGTCTGTCGCCCGTGCCGCACGTGCGCGAAATGACGCTTTCCGAATCTCATGAGTCTGCGCATCTACAACACGCTGTCGCGTGAATTGGAGGAATTCTCCCCATTGCATCCCGGACAGGTGCGCATGTACGTTTGCGGCATGACGGTCTACGACTACTGCCACCTCGGCCATGCCCGCTCGATGATCGCGTTCGACGTGGTGCAGCGCTGGCTCAAGGTGAGCGGCTACGCCGTGACCTACGTGCGCAACATCACCGACATCGACGACAAGATCATCCGCCGCGCCGTCGAAAACGGCGAGAGCATCCGCGCGCTGACCGATCGCATGATCGACGCGCTGCATGAAGACGCCGACGCGCTCGGCATCGAACGCCCCACGCACGAGCCGCGCGCCACCGACTACATCCCGCAGATGCTGTCGATGATCGGCACGCTCGAGAAGAAGGGACTGGCCTATCGCTCGAGCAACGGCGACGTGAACTACGCGGTGCGCAAATTTCCCGGCTACGGCAAGCTCAGCGGCAAGTCGCTCGACGAGCTGCATGCGGGCGAGCGCGTGGCCGTGCTCGACGGCAAGGACGACCCGCTGGACCCGGTGCTCTGGAAGAGCGCCAAGGCCAGCGAGCCCGACGAGGTGAAGTGGGCCAGCGAGTTCGGCGCAGGGCGCCCGGGCTGGCACATCGAGTGCTCGGCCATGGCCTGCGAACTGCTCGGCGAAACGCTGGACATCCACGGTGGTGGCGAAGACCTGCAGTTCCCGCACCACGAGAACGAAATCGCCCAGAGCGAAGGCGCCACCGGCAAGCCGCTGGCCAACACCTGGATGCACAACGGCTTCATCGTGACCGACAACGAGAAGATGTCCAAGAGCCTGGGCAACTTCTTCCTGATCCGCGATGTGCTCAAGAAGTACGACGCCGAGACCATCCGTTTCTTCGTGCTGCGCGCGCACTACCGTCGCCCGCTGAACTACAGCGACGTGCACCTCGACGACGCGCGTGCCTCGCTCAAGCGGCTGTACACCGCGCTCGAGCTCGTCACGCCGGCCGACGTGAAGCTCGACTGGGCCGACCCCTACGCCGCGCGCTTCAAGGCCGCGATGGACGAAGACTTCGCGACGCCCGAAGCGGTGGCCGTGCTGTTCGACCTGGCCGGTGAAGTGAACCGCACCAAGTCGCCCGAGCAGGCCGGCTTGCTGAAGGCGCTGGGCGCCTGCGTGCAAATATTGCAGGACGACCCGAAGGCGTTCCTGCGCGCGGGCGCCACGCTCGACGAGGCCACCATCCAGGCGCAGATCGATGCACGTGCCGCGGCCAAGGCTGCGAAGAATTTCGCCGAGGCCGATCGCATTCGCCAGGAACTCCTGGGGCAGGGCATCGTGCTCAAGGACTCGCCCACCGGCACGACCTGGGCGGCCGCGCAGTGAACGGCACGACCAACCCCATGCCCGCCACCAAGAAATCCAGCGTCCAGATCTACACGCCGGACTATTGGGAAGAGGCCTGCAAGCACCTGGCCAAGAAAGACCGCGTCATGAAGCGGTTGATTCCCAAGTTCGGCAACGCCTGCCTCGAGTCGCGCGGCGACGCGTTCACCACGCTCGCGCGCAGCGTGGTCGGCCAGCAGATCTCGGTGAAGGCCGCGCAAACGGTGTGGGACAAGTTCGTGGCGTTGCCGCGCAAGCTGACGCCGGCCAACGTGCTCAAGCTCAAGGTCGACGACATGCGCGCGGCTGGCTTGTCGGCGCGCAAGATCGAATACCTCGTCGACCTGGCCCTTCATTTCGATTCCGGCGTGGCCCACGTCGATTCGTGGAAGGACATGGCGGACGAACTCATCATCGAGGAACTGGTCGCGATCCGCGGCATTGGCCGCTGGACGGCCGAGATGTTCCTCATCTTCCACCTGATGCGCCCCAACGTGCTGCCTGTGGACGACGTGGGGCTGCTCAACGGCATCAGCGTCAACTACTTTTCGGGCGACCCGGTCAGCCGCAGCGATGCCCGCGATGTCGCCGTGGCCTGGGCGCCGTATTGCAGTGTGGCGACTTGGTATATTTGGCGATCGCTGGACCCGGTTCCAGTCGCGTATTGAATAACAGGAGAAGACGTTGGCGAAACGAACCTTCCTCGACTTCGAGCAGCCCATTGCTGAACTCGAAACCAAAATCGAAGAACTGCGCTATGTGCAGACCGAATCGGCGGTCGACATTTCTGAAGAAATCGACCAGCTCGGCAAGAAAAGCCAGCAGCTCACCAAGGACATCTACAGCGACCTGACGCCCTGGCAGATCACCAAGATCGCCCGGCATCCGGAGCGGCCCTACACGCTGGACTACGTCAACGAAATCTTCACCGATTTCGTCGAACTGCACGGCGACCGGCACTTCTCCGACGACCTGTCGATCGTGGGTGGCCTGGCGCGCTTCAACGGCGTGCCCTGCATGGTGCTCGGCCACCAGAAGGGCCGCGACACCAAGGAGCGCACCGCGCGCAACTTCGGCATGAGCAAGCCCGAGGGCTACCGCAAGGCATTGCGCCTCATGAAGACGGCCGAGAAGTTCAAGCTGCCGGTGTTCACCTTCGTGGACACGCCTGGCGCGTACCCCGGCATCGACGCGGAAGAGCGCGGCCAGTCGGAAGCCATCGGCCGCAACATCTTCGAGATGGCGCAGCTCGAGGTGCCGATCATCGTCACGATCATCGGCGAGGGCGGTTCCGGCGGTGCGCTGGCCATCTCGGTCGGCGACCAGCTGGTGATGCTGCAGTATTCGATCTATTCCGTCATCAGCCCCGAAGGCTGCGCTTCCATCCTGTGGAAGACCAGCGAGAAGGCGCAGGAAGCGGCCGATGCCCTGGGCATCACCGCGCACCGCCTGAAGGCGCTGGGCCTGGTCGACAAGATCGTGAACGAGCCGGTGGGTGGCGCGCACCGCGACCATCGCCAGATGGCTGCTTTCCTGAAGCGCGCGTTGAACGACGCCTTCCGCCAGGTCAGCGACCTGAAGCCGAAGGAACTGCTGGACCGCCGCTACGAGCGCCTGCAGAGCTACGGCCGTTTCAACGACACCAAGGCCGACAACGGCCGATAGGCCGCCCCCAGCCATGGCCTCCGCCTTCGAACGCGCCATGGCCGCGTTCGAGCCGGCGCACTGGCCGTTGGCGGTGGGCTTCAGCGGCGGCGCGGATTCGACCGCCTTGCTGGCCGCCTGCGCAGCGCGCTGGCCGGGGCAGGTGGTCGCCTTTCACGTGCACCACGGGCTGCAGGCTGCAGCCGATGATTTCGAGCAGCATTGCGTCGCGGTGTGCGAGCGCCTCGGCGTGCCTTTGGTCGTGCACCGTGTCGACGCGCGGCATGCGCCGGGCGATAGCCCTGAAGACGCTGCGCGCCGTGCGCGCTACGAAGCATTTGCCGAGATGGCGCGCACTGGTAATGCAGGTGCCGCTGTCACGTCGGTGGCGCTGGGCCATCACGCTGACGACCAGGTGGAGACGCTGCTGCTGGCGCTGTCGCGCGGAGCGGGTCTTCCGGGCCTCGCCGCGATGCCGGCGCACGCGAAACGCAACGGGCTCGACATCTACCGGCCCCTGCTGGCTGTGCCCGGTGCCCAGGTGCGCGAATGGCTTGCCGGGCGCGAACTGCCGTGGATCGAAGACCCGACCAACACCGACGCGCGTTACACGCGCAACCGGATCCGCTCGGTGCTGCTGCCCGCGCTGGCGCAGGCTTTTCCGCAGTTCCAATCCACCTTTGCGCGCAGCGCCGGGCATGCCGCGCAGGCCCAGCAACTGCTGTCCGAACTCGGCGAGCAGGACCTGCTCGCCGTGGGGGACCCGCCCCGCATCGCCGCGCTGCAGGCGCTTTCGCGCGCCCGGCAGGCCAACGTGTTGCGCCATTGGCTGGTGCGCTCGCACAGCTGCGCCCCCAGCGCCGCGCAGCTCGACCAGTTGCTCGACCAGCTCCGCGCATGCACCACGCGGGGCCACCGGATCCATCTCAAGGTGGCGGCCGGTTTCGCCGAGCGGCGGGGCGATTTCCTGCATTGGTACAATGCCCCGCCCTCGCCGAAGACTTCGCTCTGACAGCTTGCAGGGCGCCGCCTTTCAAGCGGCCCTTTTTCTTTCTCTGATTTCACCCATGGCATTGATCGTTCACAAATACGGCGGTACGTCGATGGGCTCGACCGAGCGCATCAAGAATGTCGCCAAGCGCGTTGCCAAGTGGGCACGCGCAGGCCACCAGATGATCGTGGTTCCGAGTGCCATGAGCGGCGAAACCAATCGCCTGCTCGGCCTGGCCAAGGAACTCGCGCCCAGCAAGCCCGGCGTGGCCCACAGCCGCGAACTCGACATGCTCGCCTCCACCGGCGAACAGGCCTCTTCGGCGCTGCTGGCCATCGCGCTGCAGGCCGAGGGCGTCGAGTCGGTCAGCTACGCAGGCTGGCAGGTTTCGGTGCGTACCGACAGTTCGTACACCAAGGCCCGCATCGAGAGCATCGACGACGCGCGCGTCATGGGCGACCTGAACGCCGGCAAGGTGGTGGTCATCACCGGCTTCCAGGGCGTGGACGACGCAGGCAACATCACCACGCTGGGGCGTGGCGGCAGCGACACTTCCGCCGTGGCCATCGCCGCGGCCATGAAGGCGCATGAATGCCTGATCTATACCGACGTGGACGGCGTCTACACGACCGATCCACGCGTGGAACCCGACGCACGCCGCCTCTCGACCGTGAGCTTCGAAGAGATGCTCGAGATGGCCAGCCTGGGCTCCAAGGTGCTGCAGATCCGCTCGGTGGAATTCGCCGGCAAGTACAAGGTGCCGCTGCGTGTGCTTTCGAGCTTCACGCCGTGGGACATCGACATCAATGAAGAGGCCAAGTCCGGCACGCTGATCACTTTCGAGGAAGACGAAAACATGGAACAAGCCGTCGTATCCGGCATCGCATTCAATCGCGACGAAGCCAAGATCTCGGTGCTGGGCGTGCCCGACAAGCCGGGCATCGCGTACCACATCCTCGGTGCCGTGGCGGATGCCAACATCGAAGTCGATGTGATCATCCAGAACCTCAGCAAGGACGGCAAGACCGACTTCAGCTTCACCGTGCACCGCAACGAGTACGCGAAGACGATCGACCTGCTGCAGTCGAAGGTGATGCCGTCGCTGGGCGCGACCGAGATCGTGGGCGACACCAAGATCTGCAAGGTCAGCATCGTGGGCATCGGCATGCGCAGCCATGTGGGCGTGGCGAGCAAGATGTTCCGCGTGCTGAGCGAAGAGGGCATCAACATCCAGATGATCTCGACCAGCGAAATCAAGACCTCGGTCGTGATCGATGAAAAATATATGGAATTGGCAGTGCGTGCACTGCACAAAGCCTTCGATCTGGACCAACCGAGCGCCTAAGTAATGGCATAATCGTGGCTTCTTTCAGGAACTGTGACCGAGTGGCCGAAGGTGCTCCCCTGCTAAGGGAGTATGGGGTGTAGAGCCTCATCGAGGGTTCGAATCCCTCCGGTTCCGCCAGATAGCAAAAAACGGCCCCTCACGGGGCCGTTTTTCATTTCTGTCTTTGCATTGCCGACCGACTGAGACAGCAACCGCTACGTCACCAACGCGTCCCGGTCCAGCGGCAGCCACAGCACAAACTTCGTTCCCGTCGAGCGCGATTCCCAGCTCACCGTGCCTCGTATCGCCAGCGCCCGTCGCCGCTGGTTCTGCAGCCCGCGCCCCGACGCCATCGGCGCATTGCCGCTCATTGCGCGCTGCACGTCGAACCCCTGTCCGTTGTCCTCGATCGTCACCTGAACCCCCGCGCCCGCCATCGACGTGCCCACGCGAATTTCCGTGGCGCGCGTGTGCCGCAGCACGTTCGAGATGCTCTCCTGCACGATGCGCAGGATGTGCAGCGCACTCGACGGATCCAGCCACGCCAGCGCAGGCAGCTCCTGCACCTCCCAGCGCAGCGACACGCCCGTGCCCTCCAGTCGCGGCTCGAGCCGGTAGCGCAGCGTGGCGAGCAGCAGCAGCAGGTCGGCCTCGACCGGCTCCAGCGAATCGAGCGTGAGCTTCAGGTCGTCGAGGCAGCTCTTCAGAATCTGCGAGACCTTGTCGTCGCTCATGCCGCCGCCTTCCACCGAGCGGATTGCGCTGATCAGCGAGGAGCCCAGCCCGTCGTGCATGTCCTGCATCAGGCGCTGGCGTTCGTCGCTGATGGTCTGCAGGCGCTCGATGTCGCGCAGCTTGCGGTGGCTCGCCTCGAGCTCGGCTTCGCGCGCACGCAGGCGCTCGGCCAGGCTCGCGTTGAGCTGCTCGACCGCGCCGATGGCCTGCACGTAGCGGCGGTACATCAGCGCGCCGAACACGCTGAAGGTCACGGCGTTGGTGTACGCCCCCAGGTACCAGCCTTCGGGGCTGATGAAGTTGTTCTGCAGCAGCCAGTCGGTGATGCCCAGCAGCACGCAGATGCCGATCCCCACCGCCACCAGCCGGCCTTCATTGGAGCGGCGCCACGCGCTGACGCCGCCCACCAGGCACACCGCGATGCCCATCAGCGCGGCGACCGCGTAGATCAACGGCGTGACCTGCGGCGTGTTCGCCACCAGGTCCAGCCCGGGCATCGTCACGATGCCGATGGCGGCGGTGGCCAGCACCACGCCGCGGCTCAGCCACTTCAGCCGGCGCCCGTGCAACTGGCGCAGGAAGAAGTGCACTACCATCACCAGCCAGAACAGCGAGTTGACGGTCAGCCAGGCGAACCAGTCGTTGGCCACGGGCTGCGCCACGTAGAAATGCAGCCCTCGCATGAAGGAGGTGGCCGAGAGGTTGAAGAACAGCAGGTAGCCGGTTTCGTCGCGGCGCCGGAACCACACGAACAGCGCGAACACGCCCACCGCCATGAACGCGGCGCTGAGCATCGCGGGCAGCTCCTGCTGCAGCCACTGGCGCATGCCGTAGCGCCCGCGTAGCGCGTCGGCGGGGCCGATCCACAACGACGAAAGCGCCACCTGGGCGCTTTGCGTGTGCTCGAGGCGCAGCAGGATTTCGCGCGGCGGCGTGCTGTCGGCGCTGTGGTCCAACGGCACCCACAGCGGGGTGCGGGTGCTGTTCCACAGCGGCCCTGACGGCTGCGCCCGCTGAACCAGCTGCCCGTTGACGTACACGGCGATGGTGCCGTCGGTCTTGATGCGAATGCCGTACAGCGCCAGCGGGCCGGGCGAGGGCGGCAGGTCGCGCGTGGAAAGCCGGACCCAGGTGGTGCGCGTCGTCGCTGCGGAATCGGAAGCCTTGGCGGATTCCGCCTGCCGCAACAGCGCGATGGGCAACGCCAGCGGCAGCTCGACCTGCTTCCAGGTCGCGGGCAGTGCGCTGCTGTCCTGCTTCAGCGGCGGGGTGCTGAACCCGGCCGAGTCGTCGACCTGCCAGTCGGCCTGCGTCAGGTGCAGCACCGACTCCGCATGTCGCAAGCCGGCAGTTCCACCGAAGAAGGCACCGATGACGCCCAGCAGTGCCATCGACAGGACGAGCACCACGTTGGCGATGAAGGGTGCAAGTCGGTAGTTCACGCAGGCTGGAAATAGGTTGCGCCAGGGGCGGCTCTGAGGCGATGTAACCTATTTTCGCATTCTGTAACGAATAGCGCCGACGCCGGCCAAAGGCCTCTTTCCTCGATGGCTCACGGCGGGGCAGGCTGCGCCAACACCCATTGCGCCAGCGACCGCGCCTCCACCTCCGACACCTGGGGCTGCCGCGGCATGATGACCCGGCCCCATGTGCCCACGCTGCCGCTGCGGATCTTCGCGGCCAGGCGCGCCGGTGCCTCGCTGTCGTTGCGGTAGCGCTGGGCGATCTGCGCGAAGCCCGGGCCGACCTGTTTGTGGACCAGCCCGTGGCAGGCCATGCAGCCGTTCCTGCCGGCCAGTTCGGCGGGCGGCGACTGCGCTGCGGCACCGGCGGCATGCGAGGCCAGAGATAACAAAGCCAAAGCAATCGCAAACAGTGGAGGACAGCGCTTTTCGTGGAAGTTCTTGGACATGAGGGCTCTGACTTGGCGGAAGATCGTATCCCCGCCGGCTTTCACGCTCCGTCGTGCGCCCGCGACAAGTGCGAACAAGAGTAACTATATGTATGGTTAAATCCGCGCAACTATCGCGAAGAAGACGAGGGATTGCATGAAGCTGTTGCTGAGCATTGCGTTCGCTGCCATGGCCCTGGTCGGTTGTGCCAGCGCGCCACCGACCCCCACCGAGCCCGGAACGGGCCGGGGCACGGCCTATGTGCCCATGGTCGCCATGCAGGGCGTGGACAAGGTGCGCTACGACAGCGACGTGGCCGAGTGCCGCACCGCGGCCAACCGCATCACCGCGCGCAGCGAAACCGGCGACGCCATGTGGGGCGCGCTGGGCCTCGGGCTGATCACGGTGCACGGCCAGGGCATCGTGGCCGCGGCTTCCTACACCGGCATCACCGCCGCCATCATCGACTGGAACGGCCGCCCCGACGCCGACCTGATCGCTGAGCACCAGCAGATCGCCATCGTGCATTGCATGGCCAAACGCGGGTATCACAACCTCGACGCCAACGTGCGCGACAGCTTCTACGGCAACACCTTCGACCCCGGCGTGATCGCCAAGCCGCGGCGCACCGGCGTCGATACGTACAACGTCGAAACGCTGGCCAAGGCCGGCCGCTGCAACCTGCAGCCGCGCGCTGAACTCACGGCCAAGGGCCCGGGCTACGAAACCTACAACGTGCCGTGCGACAACGGCGGCACCTGGGCGGTGCGCTGCGAATTCGGCAAGTGCCGGGTGCTTGCGCAGGCGCTCATCCGCCGTTCCTGAAGCGCCGTTCCTGCAGTTCGATTCAGTTGCCGTCGTCCGACGGCAACCATGCGAGCGACCGGTGCGTCGTTCGCTTCAGGGGCAGTGAGAGCGCAGAGAAGCGCTCCTCGACCTGCTCCCTTTCCCGTCCGCCGATGCGCGTGCCCAGCGACACCGGCAGCTGACGGCACAGCGCCAGCGCTGCACCCACATTGATCTTGCGCACCGCCGCGGTGGCGCGCGCGGCATCGCCCACGCGATCCGCAGGGCAGTCTTCCAGCCACAGGTCGTATTCGGCGAACAGCTCACGCGAGATGCCCGCGATGACAGGCGCCCTGGCCGTCCAGTCGTCGCTTGCGAAATGACCGAGGTCGAGGAAAGCGTCTTCCTCGTGATAGTGCTTCAGCGCCTTGGAAAAATCGTCGAGCGACGACAGCGGCTGCTGCTCCTTCTGCACCGTCAACACGGAGACGAAGGTCGCGGCCTCCAGGTAGTGCGTGAGCTTGTGGGCGACGGCAAATTCGGGCATCTCTCGCCCCAGCTCGTCTGCCACGGGGTCTTCTTCCTCTTCGTCGCTGGAGAGGTAGAAACGGGCTTCGTTCAATGGAAGGTCTTCGCTGGCGTAGACCCAGCTGAAGCGGCGGTACATGTCCTCGTCGTCGAGGCAGCCCGCCAGTGTTTCGACGGCTTCGCGCAGGCTCAGCAGCCGGGGCATGTCAGAGGCCTTCTTCCAGGAAAGAAGAAGGCCTCCGCATGCAGGCGTTCAATGCTGTGAGTTGCCAGGCAGCTCAACGCCAGACGTAGCGGCCGCGCACCAGGCGACCGTGTTCTCGGTGCGCCGGCACCCACACCTTGTGCGGGCGATGGTGGCCGCGGTCGTAGCCAGGGCCGGGGCCGTGGCGCGGGCCCGGCTGGGCGAGGGCGGCGGTGGAAGCGAGCAGGCAGGCTGCAAGAACGAAGATGGTTTTTTTCATGTTGGAGTTGTCCTCTGAGTGGTTGCACAGGTGCACCTGAATCGGTACGCGGTCCAGCTTAAGTGAGCTGCCGCGGCCCGCTCCGTAGGCGAAGCCGCACTTTACAAACAGGACACGAAGGCCCGTTGCGCAGGCCCTGCGTGGCTCACTTGATGATCAACCCCTTCAGCGCCGGGTCGGGTGCCGGCGGCTTGAGCTTCATGGCCCGCATCGTCTTCACCAATAGCTGCGCGATCATCACGTTGCGGTGGCGCTTGCTGTTGGCCGGTATCACGTGCCAGGGCGCGTGGTCGGTCGACGTGGCGCCCAGCGCGCTCTGGTAGGCCTGCTGGTAGGCGCTCCACTTGGTGCGCACCGAGAGGTCGTCCATGCTGAACTTCCATTGCTTGCCCGGCGTGTCGATGCGCGACTGCAGGCGCTCGCGCTGCTCGTCCTTGTCGATGTGCAGCATGCACTTCACCACCACGGTGCCGGTCTCGGTGAGCAAACGCTCGAAGTCGTTGATCTGCGCATAGCGGCGCTTGGCCTCCGCCTTGTCGATCCAGCCTTCGACCACCGGCACCAGCACGTCTTCGTAGTGGCTGCGGTTCCACACCATGATCTCGCCGGTGCGCGGCACGGCCGCATGGCAGCGCCACAGGTAGTCGTGCGCGCGCTCCTCGTCGTTCGGCGCCTTGAAGGCGGTCACGCGCACGCCCAGCGGCGAGGTGCGCGAGAACACCCAGCGCACGGTGCCGTCCTTGCCGCTGGTGTCCATGCCCTGCAGCACCAGCAGCAGCTTGCGCCGGCCCTCGGCGTGCAGCACGTCCTGCAGTTCGTCGAGCTCGACGGCCAGCGCCTCGACCTCGGTGCGCTGCGAGGCCTCGTCGCCTTCGCAGAAGGGCGTGTCGTCGGGGTCGATGTGTGACAGCTTGAACTTGCTGCCGACGCGGTATTTCTTGAAGCTGGCCATGAAGCGGAACTCCCGTGAAGAACGAAGGAAGCCCACAGCCTAAGCCATCGGCAACCGACGATCCATAGCAAGCGTTCTGCAGTCAGCGCTCGTCGTCGTCCGTGTCCAGCGAGGCGCTCCAGCGGTTGTCCCATTCGGCATGGCGCACGGCACCGTCGAGGTCGCGGCGGTCGCGCTTGGTGGGGCGGCCCTGCTCGATGGCCAGGGCGGGCTCGGTGCCCGAGCGGCGCAGCTCCCGAAACGCGGCCTGGGCGGCAAGGCTCTCGGGCGTTTCCTCGTAAAGCTGCTGTGCCACCGGCGCCGGCCCGCGCTGGCCGCTCACGCCGCGCACCGTCACGGTCCGCGTGAGCGGGCCCATGCGCATGGCGACGGTGTCGCCGGCCTTGACCTCGCGCGAGGCCTTGGCGATGTCGCCGTTCACCTGCACGCGGTTCTTGCCGATTTCCTCCGCGGCCAGCGAGCGCGTCTTGAAGAAGCGGGCGGCCCAGAGCCATTTGTCGATGCGCAGACGTTCCATAAAGGTCCGGGAGTGGAATTCAGGAATTGTGCCGCGACAAGGGCAGTCGCACGACGGCATCGAGCCCGATGACCTGTGCGGCATCGTCTTGCGCGGCTTCCCGGTTCTCGAGCGCGATGCGCCCGCCGAGCGCCAGCACGATCTCCCGGCAGATCGCCAGCCCCAGCCCCGAGCCGCTCGATGCGCTTCCCGCCGAGAAGGGCGCGAACAGCCGCTGGCGCAGCTCCGGCGAAATGCCCGGCCCGCTGTCGCGCACGGTCAGCACCGCCTCGTCGCCCTCGGGCCTCACCGACACCGACAGCGCCGCGCCCACCGGGCTCAGCTTGATCGCGTTGTGCAGCAGGTTGCGCGCCAGCTCCTGCAGCATCCACTGGTGTGCCTGCACGCGCACCGGCTGGTCGATGGCCAGCTCGAAATCGAGCGCCTTGTCGGCCACCAGCGGCGACAGGTCGAGCGCGATGTTGCGCACCACCTCGCCCAGGTCCAGCGTCACCGACTCCGGCTGCTGGCGCAGCTGCTCGACCTTGGCGAGCGACAGCATCTGGTTGGCCAGCGCGGTGGCGCGTTCCACCGTCTGGCTGATCTCGCCCAGCGCCTGCTCGGGCGCCACGTCGCCGCGCCGTGCCGACTGCACCTGCGCCTTCAGCACCGCCAGCGGCGTGCGCAGCTGGTGGGCGCTGTCGCGCACGAAGCGTTTCTGGTGGTCCAGCAGCCGCTGCAGCCGGCCCATGACTTGGGTGGTGGCGTCGATCAGTGGGCGCAGTTCGCGCGGGGCGTCGGGCGCGTCGATGGGCGAGAGGTCGTCGGCCGGGCGCCGCTCGATGGCCTCGCCCAGTTCGCGCACCGGCCGCGTTGCGCGCTGCACCACGAAGATGGTGGCCAGCGCGATCACGCCCATCAGCAGCAACTGGCGCCACAGCGTGTCCAGCAGCAGCTTGCGCGCCAGCGTCTCGCGGATTTCCAGCGTCTCGGCCACCTGCACCACCGCCATGCCGCGCCCGCGCGCGCTGGCCACTGGCTGCAGCAGCACCGCCACGCGCACCGGCTGGTTGCGGAACTGCGCGTCGTAGAAGTCGACCAGCGCGGCGTAGGCGCTGCGGTCGGGAATGCGGCCGCGCCAGAACGGCAGCTCGGCAAAGCCCGAGACCATTTCGCCATCGAGCGCCGACACCCGGTAGAACAGCCGGCTGCGGTTGTCGGCCTCGAAGGCTTCCAGCGCCGAGTAGGGCACGATGGCGCGCAGCTGCGCCAGCTCGTCGTAGCCCTCCACGTCGAGCTGCTCGCCGATGGTCTTGGCCGAGGCCAGCAGGGTGCGGTCGTAGGCCGTGGTGGCGGCCGCCAGGCTCTGGCGGTACAGGCTCACGCTGTTGATCACGATGAACACGGCAATCGGCGCGAGGATGCCGAGCAGCAGCCGCGCGCGAAGCGACGAAACGTGGGTCATGCCGGGCCGCTCACGCCTCGGGGCGCAGCAGGTAGCCCAGCCCGCGCATCGTCATGAGCACGGCGCCGGTGCCCACCAGCTTCTTGCGCAGCCGGTACACCACCACCTCGATGGCCTCGTACTGCACGTCGGCCTCGCCCGGGAACACCAGCTCGAACAGGCGCTCCTTGGTCACTGCATGGCCCGGCTTCATCATCAGCGCCTTCAGCAGCGCCAGCTCGCGCGGTGTGAGCTCTAGCAGCTCGGCGCGGTTGTAGATGGCGCCGTTGTCGGGCTCGAAGCGCAGGCCGCCGATCTCCTGCGGGTTCAGCCCCGCGTCCTGCCCGGTGACGCCATGGCTGCGCCGGCGCAGCGCGCGAATGCGCGCCTCCAGCTCGTCGAGGTCGAAGGGCTTGGGCAGGTAGT
Organism: Variovorax sp. RCC_210; assembly: GCF_041355175.1. NCBI lineage: Bacteria > Pseudomonadati > Pseudomonadota > Betaproteobacteria > Burkholderiales > Comamonadaceae > Variovorax > Variovorax sp. RCC_210. Next base: position 668,486 of record NZ_JBFUPJ010000001.1, read on the forward strand.
CGTCGGCGCCGGCGTTCAGGCCGACGATGCGGTCGCCCACCGTGCCGCGCGCGGTCAGCAGCAGCACGGGGGTGCGCAGCCCTTCGGCGCGGGCCTGCGCCAGCACCTGCAGGCCGTCGAGGTTGGGCAGGCTCAGGTCCAGCGCCACCACGTCGGGCTCGATGGCGCGCCACTGCGCCACGGCCTCGGCGCCGTCGCCGCAGATGCGCACGTCGATCCGGCGCCGCCCGAGGGTGCGCTGCAGGGTGATTTGCATCGAGGGGTCGTCTTCGACCAGCAGCAGCTTCATAAGGGGGGCAGGGCGATGGAAAAGGCGGTACGCAGCAACGCGTTCTTCGGTGTTTTCCCCAGTCTGGCGGACAGCCAACTGACAGCGGGGCGGCGCATGATAGCGCTCAGGTTCAAGTCAGGTTCCTTTCAAGTTCCTTCCAGTTTCCAGGAGACAACAATGCGTCGCGATACCTTTCTGAAGTCCTTGGCCGCCCTGGCCGCCGCCGGAGCCCTGCCACTGTCGGCCCGTGCCGCCGCCAACGTCAAGATGATGATCCCGGCCAACCCCGGAGGTGGCTGGGACACCACCGGCCGCGCGCTGGGCAAGGCCCTGAGCGACGCCAAGGTGGCCGACACCGTCACCTACGACAACAAGGGCGGCGCCGCCGGCGCGCTGGGCCTGGCCCAGTTCGTCAACGGCTCCAAGGGCGACGCCAACGCGCTGATGGTCATGGGCTCGGTCATGCTGGGCGGCATCATCACCGGCAAGCCGCCGGTCAAGCTCGAGCAGGCCACGCCCATCGCGCGCCTGACCACCGAATACAACGTGTTCGTGCTGCCGTCGAACTCGCCCTTCAAGACCATGAAGGACGTGGTCGAGCAGCTCAAGAAAGACCCGGGCAGCGTGAAGTGGGGTGGCGGCTCGCGCGGCTCCACCGAGCACATCGCCGCGGCCATGATCGCGCAGAAGGTCGGCGCCGACCCCTCGAAGATCAACTACGTGGCCTTCCGCGGAGGCGGTGAAGCCACCGCCGCCATCCTGGGCGGCAACGTCACCATCGGCGGCAGCGGCTACAGCGAGTTCGCCGAATACATCGCCGCCGGCAAGATGAAGGCCATCGCCGTCACCTCGGCCCAGCGCCTGCCGGGCATCAACGTGCCCACGCTGAAGGAGCAGGGCATCGACGTCGAGATCGGCAACTGGCGCGGCGTGTACGGCGCGCCCGGCATCTCGGCCGAGCAGCGCAAGGCGCTGACCGACATGGTGCTGGCGGCCATGAAGAGCGCTTCGTGGGCCGAGTCGCTGAAGAAGAACGACTGGACGCCGGCCGTGATCTCGGGCGACGCCTTCGCCAAGTTCGTCGACGACGACTTCGCCAGCCTGCGCGCGATCATGACCAAGTCCGGCATGGTCTGACGCCCCGCGCGCACCACTGGCTCGCCCACGGCGCGCTGTCCTCGCAAGAGCGGACAGCGTGCCGTTTTCAAATCCGGCTCCGCACTCGGCGCCACACCCGGGACAAAAAATGACAACTCCAGACTCCTCGGTCGCTCCGCAGCCCGCGGTCACATGGCCGCAGACCCTGGTCGGCGCCGGCGTGCTGCTGACCGGCCTGGCGCTGGCCTTCGGCGCCATCGGCATTTCTTCCGAAGCCGGCTACGGCGGCGTCGGCCCCAACTTCCTGCCCTGGCTGGTGTCCGTGGTGCTCGTGCTGTGCGGCGCCTGGATCCTGTGGGAGGCGCGCACCGGCGGCTTCCGCGAACTCGACGCGCCCTCGGGCGCCGAGCACGCGTACTGGCCCGGCTTCATCTGGGTGTCGGCGGGGCTGCTGCTCAACGCGGCGCTCATCACCACGCTCGGCTTCATCCTGAGCTGCACGCTGTGCTACGTGCTGGCCGTGCAGGGGCTGCGCCGCGCGAGCGGGCAGGCCGGCGTGAACTCGCCGCGCACCTGGGCCACCGACTTCATTGCCGGCGCGCTCATCTCCGCCCCGGTGTTCTGGATGTTCACGCAGTTCCTGGCCATCAGCCTGCCGGGCCTGACCTCGACCGGGTGGTTCTGACATGGAAATCTTCAACGCACTCATGGCGGGCTTCGCCACCGCCATCACCCCCATCAACCTGCTGTGGTGCCTGGTCGGCTGCGCCCTGGGCACCGCCGTGGGCGTGCTGCCCGGCATCGGCCCGGCCGTGGCGGTGGCCATGCTGCTGCCCATCACCGGCAAGGTCGACATCACGGCCTCGATGATCTTCTTCTCGGGCATCTACTACGGCGCCATGTACGGCGGCTCGACCACCTCCATCCTGCTGAACACGCCCGGCGAAACCGCCAGCATGGTGACCGCGATGGAAGGCAACAAGATGGCCAAGAGCGGGCGCGCCGGCGCCGCGCTGGCCACCGCCGCCATCGGCTCCTTCGTGGCCGGCACCATCGCCACGGTCATCGTCACGCTGTTCGCGCCTTTCGTGGCCGAGTTCGCGGTCAAGCTCGGGCCGCCCGAGTATTTCCTGCTGATGCTGCTGGCCTTCACCACGGTGAGCGCGGTGCTGGGCAAGAGCACGCTGCGCGGCATGACGGCGCTGTTCGTCGGCCTCGCGGCCGGCTGCGTCGGCCTCGACCAGATCTCGGGCCAGGGCCGCTACACCGGCGGCGTGCCCGAGCTGCTCGACGGCATCGAGATCGTGCTGGTCGCGGTCGGCCTGTTCGCGGTGGCCGAGGTGCTGTACGCGGTGCTCTACGAGGGCAAGGTGGTCGAGGGCCAGAACAAGCTCAGCCGCGTGCACATGACCAAGCGCGACTGGAAGCGCTCCATTCCGGCCTGGCTGCGCGGCACCGCCATCGGCACGCCCTTCGGCTGCATTCCGGCCGGCGGCACCGAGATTCCGACCTTCCTGAGCTACGCGATGGAAAAGAAGCTCGCCAAGGACAAGGACGCCAAGGCCGAGTTCGGCACCCAGGGCGCCATCGAAGGCGTGGCCGGCCCCGAGGCCGCCAACAACGCCACGGTGACGGCCGCGCTGATTCCGCTGCTCACGCTGGGCATTCCGACCTCAAACACCACCGCCATCCTGCTGGGCGCGTTCCAGAACTACGGCATCCAGCCGGGCCCGCAGCTGTTCACCACCTCGGCCGCGCTGGTGTGGGCGCTGATCGCGTCGCTGTACATCGGCAACGTGATGCTGCTGGTGCTGAACCTGCCGATGGTGGGCCTGTGGGTCAAGCTGCTGAAGATTCCGAAGCCCCAGCTCTACGCCGGCATCCTGATCTTCGCGACCGTGGGCGCCTACGGCATGCGCCAGAGCGCGTTCGACCTGTTCCTGCTGTATGCCATCGGCCTGCTGGGCGTGGTGATGCGTCGCTTCGACTTCCCCACGGCGCCCGTGGTGGTCGGCATGATCCTGGGCCCGCTGGCCGAAGCGCAGCTGCGCAACGCCATGTCGATCGGCGAGGGCAGCGCCGCGGTGTTCTTCCAGCGCCCGATGTCGATCACGCTGGTGGTCATCGTGGTGGCCGTGCTGGTGCTGCCGCGCCTGGCCAAGCGCATGAGCGAACGCAAGCTGAAGCGGCTGGCACAGCTGGACGCCTGACGGCTGACCCCCGCCAAGCGACGCCTCGCGTCTCCTCGGCGGCGTTTCGTCGCATCGCGGCTGCGCCGCGTGGCGCTCCTTTCTAGAGTCCGTTGCCGAAGACACCCCCGTCTTCGGCAACCGGCCCAACGAAAGGAACCACGCCATGGAACGCCGTCAATTCGCCCGCTCCCTGCTTGCAGCCACCGGCGCACTGGCCCTCGGGGCCAGGGCCGCCGAAGAGGCCCCCGGCAGTTCGCTCCCACCCGCCGCGCAGGCCGCGAGTGCATCCGCATCCCCCACGCTGAAGCCCTTCGTCTTCGAACAGGACGAGACCTTCTGGTTCGAAACCCTGCGCTCCTTCGGCCACATCGCCTACGGCGGCGCCGACTTCGGCGAAGTGCTGGCCACCGCGCAGCGCATCCGCAGCGGCGACTACGACAGCTGGCACGACGAATGGAAGCTCACCGCCGACCGCGTCGCCGCCGAGGCGCAGAAGAGCCTGGACGGCGGCCACGCCGTGAGCGCACGCGACGCCTTCCTGCGCGCCTCCAACTACTACCGCAGCGCGGAGTTCTTCCTACACGGCAACCCGGGTGATCCGCGCATCGCGTCCGCCTACGACCGCAGCGTGCAAAGCTTTCGCGCCGCGGCCCGGCTCATGGGCGGGGCCGTGGAGCCGGTGCGCATCCGCTACGAAGGCACCAGCCTGCCGGGCTACTTCTACCGCGCGGCGGGGCAGGGCAAGGCAACGGGCAGGCGCAGGCCCACTGTGGTCATGCACAACGGCTTCGACGGCTCGGTCGAGGAGATGCACTACGTCGCCGCCGTCGCGCTGGCCGAGCGCGGCTACAACGTGCTGAGCTTCGACGGCCCCGGCCAGCCCGGCCCGATGCACCGCGAAGGCCTGGTGCTGCGGCCCGATTGGGAACACGTGGTGGGCCCGGTGCTAGACCATGTGCTGGCGCGCCCCGACGTCGATGCGCGCCGCGTTGCGCTCCTGGGCAACAGCCTGGGCGGCGTGCTGGCGCCGCGCGCGGCGGCGTTCGAGCCGCGCATCCGTGCGCTGGTGGCGCTCGACGGCATCTACGACATGGGCCTGAAGACGCTGCCGATGTTCGGCGGGCAGCGCGACGTGGCGCGGCGCGTTCTCACCGCGCCCTCGGCGCCCGACATCGACAAGGCGCTGGCCCAGATGGCCGCGCACGACTCGCAGGCGCGCTGGGCCTTCAGCCACGGCGCATGGGTGACGGGCAAGGGCACGGCGCGCGGCTACCTGTCGACGCTGCTCGACTACCACGTGGCCGCCGGCATCGCCGAGCGCATCCAGTGCCCGACGCTGGTGTGCGCCGCCTCGAACGACATGTTCTTCAAGGGCCAGCCCGAGATGCTGCATGCGCACCTGACCTGCCCCAAGACCTTCATGGCGCTCGACGACACGCTGGGTGCCGGGGCGCACTGCCACGTGGGCGCCCAGCGGCTGGCGATGGCGCGCATCGGCGACTGGCTCGACACGACCTTCGCCTGAACTTTCCGCTCACTGCCTCGCGGCGGCGAGCGAACAAACCGACGGTCAGGCCGCCGGCCGCGGCTCCTCGACCAGGTCGTCGTCCAGGTGCGGGTCCGCCGGCTGCCCGCGCAGCTTGCGCACCGTGCGCTTGATCCAGTGCTCGATGTCGTCGATGTACGTGAACACCGCCGGCACCACCAGCAGGCTCAGCACGGTCGAGGTGATGAGCCCGCCGATCACCGCCATCGCCATCGGCGAGCGGAAGCTGGAGTCGGCCGCGCCGAAGCCGACCGCGATGGGCAGCATGCCCGCGCCCATGGCCAGCGTGGTCATGATGATGGGCCGCGCCCGCTTGTGGCAGGCGTCGCGCAGCGCGTCCCAGCGGCTCATGCCGTGGTCGCGGCGCGCCACGATGGCGTATTCCACCAGCAGGATGGAGTTCTTGGTCGCGATGCCCATGAGCATGATCAGCCCGATGAGCGAAGGCATCGACAGCGCCTTCTGCCCGATCAGCAGCCCCACGAACGCACCGCCGAGCGCCAGCGGCAACGCGCACAGGATGGTCACCGGGTGCAGGAAGTCCTTGAACAGCAGCACCAGCACGATGTAGATGCACAGCACGCCCGTGAGCATCGCCAGGCCGAAGCTGGCGAACAGCTCGGTCATGACCTCGGCGTCACCCACCTCGGCGATGCGCACGCCCGGCGGCAGCTTGACGATGGACGGCAGCTTGGTCACCGCGGCCTTGGCGTCGCCCAGGCCCACGCCCGACAGCTCGATCTCGAAGTTCACGTTGCGCGAACGGTCGTAGCGGTCGATCACGGCCGGCCCGCCTTCCATGGTGAGCGAGGCCACCTGGTTCAGCATGACCGGCCCGCGCGCGCTGGGCACCGACAGGCGCCCGAGCAGGTCGATGTCCTGGCGCGCCGAGTCTTCCAGCTTCACCACGATGGGCACCTGCCGCTGCGCGAGGTTGAGCTTGGCCAGCGACTGGTCGTAGTCGCCCAGCGTGGCCACGCGCAGCGTTTCCGCGATGGCCGAGCTGGTCACGCCCAGGTCGGCGGCGCGCGCGAAGTCGGGGCGCACCGCGATCTCGGGGCGGATCAGGCTCGCGGTCGAGGTGATGTTGCCCAGGCCGGGAACGGTGCGCAGGTCCTTCTCGACCGCGCTGGCGGCCGTGGCCAGCGCCACCGGGTCTTCGCCGGTGAGCGCCAGGATGTACTTCTCGCCCGAGCCGCCCAGGCCCACCGTGCTGCGCACGCCGGGCAGCGTCTCGAGCGCGGTGCGGATCTGGTTCTCGATCACCTGCTTGCGTGGCCGGTCGCCGCGCGGGTCGAGCTTGATGGTGAGCGTGGCCTTGCGCGTCTCGGGCGTGCCGAAGCTCGCGAACGGGTCGCCGCCCGCGCTGCCGCCGGCCACCGTGGTGTACACGCTCTTCACGTGCGCGATCTGCATCACGCGGCGGCGCGTTTCCTCGGCCGCGGCCGTGGTCTGCGCCAGCGTGGAGCCGGGCGCCAGCGACAGGTAGATCTGCGTCTGCGAGTTGTCGTCCGGCGGAATGAAGCCGGTCTTCAGCAGCGGAATCATGGCCAGCGAGCCGAAGAAGAACAGGGTGGCCAGCACCATGGTCTTGAAGCGGTTGTGCGTGGTCCAGCCCACCGCGCGCATGTACCAGCGCAGCCAGCCGGGCTCGACCTCCTTGGTGACGATGGGCTTCAGGATGTAGGCCGCCATCATCGGCGTGAGCACCCGCGCCACCACCAGCGAGGCGAACACGGCGAGCGACGCCGTCCAGCCGAACTGCTTGAAGAACTTGCCGGCCACGCCGCTCATGAAGGCCGTGGGCAGGAACACCGCGATGAGCGTGAAGGTGGTGGCGATCACCGCCAGCCCGATCTCGTCGGCCGCCTCCATGGCCGCCTGGTACGGCGTCTTGCCCATGCGCAGGTGGCGCACGATGTTCTCGACCTCCACGATGGCGTCGTCCACCAATATGCCGACCACCAGCGACAGCGCCAGCAGCGAGATCACGTTCACCGAGAAGCCCAGCAGGTGCATGCCGATGAAGGCCGGAATGACCGACATGGGCAGCGCCACGGCCGACACGAAGGTGGCGCGCCAGTCGCGCAGGAACAGCCACACCACGATCACCGCCAGGATGGCGCCTTCGTACAGCAGGTGCAGCGAGCCGTTGTATTCCTCTTCCACCGGGTCGACGAAGTTGAAGGCCTCGGTCAGTTCGATGTCGGGGCGCTGCACGCGCATGTCGGCCAGCGCCTTCTGCACCGCGTGGCCCACCTCGACCTCGCTGGCGCCGCGGCTGCGCGCCACCTCGAAGCCCACCACCGGCTTGCCGTTGAGCAGCGCGCCCGCGCGCGGCTCGGCGATGGTGTCGCTGATGCGCGCCACCTGGTCGAGCCGGATACGCCGGCCGTCGCTCAGCGCGATCTGCATGTCCCGCAGCTGGTCGGCCGATTGCACCGTGGCCAGCGTGCGCACCGGCTGCTCGCTGCCACCCAGGTCGAAGCGGCCGCCCGCGCTCTCGGTCTGCACCTGGCGCAGCTGGCGCGAGATGTCGCCGGCCGAGGCGCCCAGCGCCTGCAGCTTGACCGGGTCGAGGTCCACGTGCACCTGGCGCGTGGCACCGCCCACGCGGTTGACCGCGCCCACGCCGGGCAGCGCGAGCAGCTTCTTGGTGATGTCGTTGTCCACGTACCAGCTGAGCGCCTCGTCGTCCATCTGCGAGGAGGCGATGGTGAAGGCCAGCACCGGCTGGCCCGCCAGGTCGAGCTTGGTGACCACCGGGTCGCGCACGTCGGCCGGCAGGTCGGCGCGCACGCGCTGCACCGCGGAGCGCACGTCGTCCACGGCCTCCTGCACGGGCTTTTCGAGGCGGAACTCGACGATGAGGGTGGCGGCGCCGTCCTGCACCTTGGTGGTGATGTGCTTCAGGCCCTGCACGGTGGCGATGGAGTTCTCGAGCTTGCGCGCGACGTCGGTCTCCAGCTGCGAGGGTGCGGCGCCGGGCAGCGACGCCGAGACCGTGACGGTCGGCAGGTCGATGTCCGGAAAGTTCTGCACCTTCATCGCGTTGAACGACAGCAACCCACCGAAGGTGAGCAGCACGAACAGCATCACCGCCGGAATCGGGTTGCGTATGGACCAGGCGGAAACGTTCATGGCGTGTCCTTGAAGGGGTTACTTGGCCGCGGCGGCGGAGGCCGCCGGCTGGGCCGCGGGGGCAGTGGAGGTTGCGGGTTGCGCCGCGGCGGCGGGCGCCGGCGCATCCACCACGCGCACGAAGTCGCCGTCGTTCAGGAAGCCCGCGCCTTGCACCACCACGCGCGCGCCGTCGGGCAGCGCGCTGGTGATCTCGATGCGGTCGTTCAGCCGACGGCCGACCTGCACCTTCAGCTGCATCACCTTGTTGTCGGGCTTGAGCACGAAGACGTTGTTGAAGCCGTCGCGCGGCACGATGGCGCTCTGCGGCACGGTGGGCGCCGTGCTGCGGCCCAGCTCGAAGTCGCCGCGCGCGAACATGCCGGCCTTGATGCCGGTGTTCTGCTGCACCGCGGGCAGGTCGACATACACCAGCGCCGCGCGCGTTTGCGGGTCGACCGTGGGCGCGATGCTGCGCACCTTGCCGCGCACCTGCGCGCCGCTGGCGCTCACCACGAAGGCGGTGGTGCCGACCGCGACGCGGCCCAGCTCGGCCGAGGTGACCTCGGCACGCCATTCGAGGCGGCCCTGGCGGATCAGCCGGAACAGCTCGGTGCCGGCCGACACCACGCTGCCCACCGTGGCAGTGCGCGCGGAGATCACGCCGTCGTCGGGCGCCAGCACCTGCGTGTTGCGCCCGCGCACTTCCTGCGCCGCCAGCACGGCCTCGGCCGCCTCGACGCGCGCCTTGGCGGTCTGCTCGGTGGTCTGGTACTGGTTGATCTGCTGCTGGCTCAGCGCGCCGGTGGCCTGCAGCGTGCGGGCGCGCGCGGCGTTGCCGGCGGCGTCGGCCGCGGTGGCGCGGGCTTCGGCCAGCGAGGCGCGGCTCTGCGCGATGTCGGCGCGCACCGTCTCGGGCGAGAACACGGCCAGCACCTGGCCCTTCTTCACCACGTCGCCCACGTTCACGCGCACTTCGGCCAGCTTCAGCCCGTTCGACTCGGAGCCGACCACCGCCTCCTGCCAGGCGGCCACGTTGCCGTTGGCCGCGAGCGTGAGCATGAGCTCGGTGGCTTCGGGCTTGGCGACGGTGACGGTCAGCGCGGGCTTGGGGGCGTTGGCGCCGTCCTTCGTCCTGGCGGCGGTCGCGGCTTCGCCCGCCTTGTCGGCCGGCTTGCGCGTCATGAAGAAGACCGCCGCAAGCACGGCGACGAGCGCGATCAGCGCGATGACAAGGGTGGAACGCTTCATTGATTTCATGGCGACGTCGCGACCTTGGCGGCCGGGGTGGTGGTCATTGAGGACGATTCGGAAGAGGAGGAAGACGCGGAGGGAAGTTCGGCGGTCGCATCGACAGCCCGGTTCCAGCCGCCGCCCATCGAGCGGTACAGCGCCACCCACGCCTCGGTGCGCTCGCGCTGCAGCGAGACGCGCGCGGTCTGCGCGGTGAACAGCGTGCGCCGCGAATCCTCCAGCTCGAACAGGCTGGCAAGGCCGCTGCTGTAGCGGGCCTGCGTGGCGTCGAAGGAGGCCTGGTAGTTCTTCACCGCGTTGTCGGCGTCGGTGGTGCGGGCGTCGGTGGCGTCGAGGTTGACCAGCGCTTCTTCCACCTCGCGCACCGCCTGGCGCACGTTGGCGCGGTACAGCGACACGGCCTCGGTGTAGCGCGCCTTGGCCGCGTCGGTGTTGGCCTGGCGCGCGCCGCCGTCGAGCAGCGGCACGGTGAGCGACACGGGGCCCACGGTCCAGGTTTCCAGCGACTGGCGAAAGCCGCTCACGCGAATCTGCGAGCGGCCGATGTTGCCCGACACCGTGAGCTTGGGGTAGCGCTCGGCCTCGGCGGAGCCCACGTCGGCGCTGGCCGAGGCCACGCCGAGTTCGGCCGCGTACACGTCGGGCCGCTGCGAGATCGCCTCGGCCGGCACGCTGGCGATGCTGCCCACGGCCGGCAGCACGCGCTGCGTGGGCGCGGCGGCGAGCTTCTGCGCGAGCGTGGGCTCGTCGATGCCGCTGAGCGCCACCAGCGCCTTGCGCTGCACGGCGCAGGTGGCGCGCTGCTGCGTCAGGCGGCCCGAGGCGTCGGAGGCGCTGGCGCGGGCCAGCGCGGCGTCGGCCGGCGCGGTGAAGCCGGCCTTGGCCGACAGCTCGGTGAGGCGCGAGGTTTCCGAGCGCGAGCGCGCATCGGACTCCGACACGCGCAGCTGCTCCTGGCAGGCGCGCTCGGCGAAGTAGGCGTTGGCCGTTTCGGCGGCCACCGCCACGCGGGCGTCGTGCCACTTGGCGTTGGCGCTGTTCTGCTTGGCCTGCGCGGCGTCGCGGTCGGCGCGCAGGCGGCCGAACAGGTCGACCTCCCATTTCGATTGCAGGCCGGCCTGCAGCGTGGTGACGGGCGTGCTGGCCGACAGCTCGCTGCTGCTGGCGCTCCCGGCACTGCTTGCGCTGCCCCCCGTGCTCGGCGCGCCCGAAGAAAAGCCCGAGGTGCCGCGGCTGGCCGACGCCGTGCCGTCCAGGCTGGGCAGCAGGGCCGCGCCGGCCTGCACGCGCGTGGAGCGGGCCTCGGCCACGCGCGCCGCGGCGCTGGCGACGTTGGGGCTCGCGGCTTCGGCGGCGCCGATGAGCTCGACCAGCAAGGGGTCGTCCAGCTGGCGCCACCAGTCGGCCAGCACGGCCAGCGAGCCGCCGTGCGGCAGCGGCGCGTTCCATTGCGCGGGGAAGGGCGCGGCCACCTGCGCGGGCGGTCGCGTCAGCGAGCAGCCCGCCAGGCCCAGGCTCAGGGGCAGTAACAAGGTGGCGATCAGTTTCAGTCGGCTTCTTTTCATTTCTTCAGCTTTCTCTCGGCGCGGCGGCGGGCCGCTTCGGCCTCCACCAGCGCCAGTGCATAGCCCGTGAGGCGGTCGGCCCAGGTGTCGATGGCGCGCGGCGTGCGCAGCAGCGACGGGCGAATCGCCTCGATGAAGTCCTGGCTCACGTAGAGCTGCATCGACAGCCCGGTGATGGCGAAGGTCAGGCGGTGGATGTCGTCGTCGGCGCGCTCCACCCCGAGGTGGCGGCACAGCAGCTCGGCGATGGCGCGGTGCGGGCCCTTGATTTCTCGGTCGAGCTCCTCGGCCCAGCGGCTGGTGGGCTCCAGCATTTCGCGCATGTGCAGCTGGATGCATTGCCGCACGATCTCGCCCTGCTTGAGCGGGTCGATCATCGTGACCATGCACACGCGCAGCGTGTCTTCCAGCGACCGGCCGGGCGTGCTGCAGGCGGCCATCAGGTCGTTGGCGTCGCCGCCCATCGGCTCGCAGAAGGTGGCGGCGTACAGCCCCTCCTTGTCGCCGAAGTAGTAGCTGATGGCCGAGATGTTGACCTCGGCCTCGCGGGCGATCTCGCGCGTGGAGGTCTTGGCGAAGCCCTTCCGCGCGAACAGCCGCAGGGCGGTGTGCAGCAGCCGGTGGCGTGCCTCGGCGCCGTCGCTGCGCGGTGCGCGGCGGGGGGGCTGGAGGCCCGGGGCCGGACTGGCCGGGGTTCCCGGGGTGGGGGAATCGCTCGCTTTCATGCGTGGCATTAAACCACGCACAAAATCAAACGATTGATTTACTTAAGGCTTGCTGAAGCGCTTTCTGCAAACGCTTCACCGACGCTATCTGGCGCGGAAAACAATCTCTTTCATCCGCTGCAGCCGCGGCGCAACAACCGGCACCGTGAGCATGGTGCTCGCCACCGCCATCAGCAGCAAGGCGGTGAAGGCCTCGTTGGTGATGAGCGCCTTGTCGAGCAGCACGTTGGCGAAGATGATCATGATCAGCGCCTTGGTCTGCAGCAGCCAGCCGATGAGCGCGCCTTCGCCCGGCTGCCAGCGCAGGATGCGCCCGGCCAGCAGCGTGCCGATGAGCTTGCCGCCCACCGACGCCACCAGCAGCACCGCCGCCGCCACGAACACCGCGGCGCCGCCCACCTCCCAGTTGGTGCGCAGGCCCGTGCTCAGGAAGAACACCGGCATCGCCACCAGCAGCACGTTGTGGCGCAGGCCGTCGAGCTGCTTCTGGTCGAACCAGTCGGCGTCCATCACCGCGCCGGCGATGAAGGCGCCCACCATGTAGTGCAGGCCCGACCAGTCCGCCCCCAGTCCGCACGCGGCGAGCCACACAAGTCCCAGGAACCAGCGGTCTTTTTCGGGAATGCGCACCATCGCCCAGCGAAAGGCCGCGCTCGCCACGGCGAACAGCGCAAGGAACGCGAGCTGCCTGCCCACGCGCTCCCAGTCCATGAGGATGAGCGCCAGCACGCCCCAGATCGCGATGTCGTCCAGGCTCGCGTAGCGCAGGATGCGCTGGCCGATGGGCTGGCGCAGGATCTGCAGCTTCTCCATGAACAGGATCAAGATCGGCAGCGCCGTCACCGCGCACGACATGCCGATGCCCAGCACGAACTGCCAGGTCTGCGCCTTCGCCCCCATCCAGCCCGGAAAAGCCAGCATCCCCAGCGCCGCCACGCTGCCGAACACCAGCGGCACGCCCAGCGCCAGCCCCGCGGTCACGCCGCTTTCGCGCCGGTGCTCCCAGGCCTTGCGCAGGTCGAGCTCGATGCCGGCGATCCACACGAACAGCATCACCGCCCATTGCGCGATGGCGTTGAGCGACTGGATCACCGGCGCGTTGAAGACGAACTTGTAGTACTCCGGAAACACCGCGCCCAGCACGCCCGGCCCGAGCACGATGCCCGTGACGATCTGCACCACCACCAGCGGCGCGAAATACTCGGTGCGCCCAAGCCGCCACACGAGGTAGGGCGCGGTGAAGATGATCAGCATGGCGACCAGGAAGATCTCGGATGTGCTCATGAGGGCGGGGCTGTGCGGCCTGAAAGAAAAGAAGGGGAAGCGCCGCAGTTTGTCATGGGCGCTGGCGGCGGGCGAGGGCGCTACGATCCCGCCATGCCCGCCGCCTCCACCGCACCGCCCGCCTTGCCCCTCGATGCAGAGGGCATCCTCGCGCTCGCCGCGCGCTCGATGTTCCACCTGTTCTCCAGCATCAGCCAGGGCATGTTCCTGGTCGACCGGGGCGGGCGCATCGTGTGGGTGAACGAGGGCTATCGGCGCTTTCTTCCGGCGCTGGGCTTCTCGTCCATCGACCAGTTCATGGGGCACATGGTGGAAGACGTGATCCCCAACACCCAGATGCGCCGCGTGCTCGAGACCGGCGAGCCGATATTGATCGACCTGCTGACCAACAAGGCCGGCACCTTCGTGGTCAGCCGCATTCCGCTGCGCGAGGAGCGCGAAGGCGCCGAAAGGGGAATGGGCGATGTCATCGGCGCCATCGGCATCGTGCTGTTCGACCAGCCCGAGACCACGCTGCAGCCGCTCATCAGCAAGTTCGCGCTGCTGCAGCGCGACCTCGACGACGCGCGCCGCGAGCTCGCGAGCCAGCGGGCCAATCCGCTGTACCAGCACGCGGCCGACGGGCAGCGCCGCTCCAAGTACACCTTTGCGAGCTTCATCGGCAGCAGCCCCGCGGCGGTCGAGGTGAAGCGCCATGCGCGCCGCGCCGCGCAGTCGGCCAGCCCGGTGCTGCTGCTGGGCGAGACCGGCACGGGCAAGGAGCTGCTGGCGCATGCCATCCATGCGTCGTCGGCGCGCGCCAAGGGGCAGTTCGTCAGCGTGAACATCGCGGCCGTGCCCGACACCCTGCTGGAGGCCGAGTTCTTCGGCTTCGCACCCGGCGCCTTCACGGGCGCCGACAGGCGAGGGCGCGAGGGCAAGTTCAAGCTGGCCGACGGCGGCAGCCTGTTTCTCGACGAGATCGGCGACATGCCGCTGGGCCTGCAGGCCAAGCTGCTGCGCGCGCTGCAGGAGGGCGAGATCGAGCCGCTGGGCTCCAACAAGCTCGTGCCCTTCGACGCCCGCGTGATCGCCGCCACCTCGCGCGACCTGCCGGAGCTGGTGCGCCGCGGCCAGTTTCGCGAAGACCTGTACTACCGCCTCAACGTGTTGCCGCTGCGCGTGCCGCCGCTGCGCGACCGGCGCGCCGACATTCCCGCGCTGGTCGAGGCGCTGGGCGAGGACATGGCCCTGCGCAGCGGCGAGGCCCCGCCCGAGCTCACGCCCGACGCGCTCGCCCTGCTGGCTGGCCAGCACTGGCGCGGCAACATCCGCGAGCTGCGCAACGTGCTGGAGCAGGTGACCATGCGCAGCGACTCGCAACGCATCGACGCCGCGCAACTCGAGCGCATCCTGCGCGAGGCCGGGCTGGAGCAGATCGAGCTGCCCGCCACGCTGCAAAGCGCGCACGACGCCGACGAGCAGGCCGCGCTGCTGCGCCCGCTCGCGCAGCAGGTGGCCGAGCTGGAGCGCAAGGCGATCGCGGCGGCGCTGGCGTCGAACGGCGGGAACAAGCTGGCGACGGCGCGGCTGCTGGGCATTTCGCGCGCGACGCTGTATGAGCGCATGACGAGCCAGGACGCCTGAGGGCCTGCACACCCATCGGCCCGGCCGCATCCAGCGGGCGATACTCCCGCCCCTGAACATCAACCCAGACCCGACGACCCATGAAGGCCCTTGCCCGCATCGCTGCTTGCCTCGTTCTCTGCGTCACCGCCAATTTCGCCAACGCCGCCCCCCAATGCGCCAGCGAGGCCGTCGCCCGCGCCAGGAAGCTGCTGACCTTCCACTTCGGCGAGGACGACCGCATCCGCATCAGCCCCGACGTGAAGGAGATGGCGCCCATTCGCAACCCCGCCAACAAGAAGCAGCAGTTCAAGGTGCTCGAGGTGTGGGGCAGCATCTACAAGGGCGACTACCGCATGCGGCTCATCTACTACGTGTCGGGCAACGACTGCACGTTGATGGGCCAGGAAATCCTGGAGTACGCAAGCCTGTGAGCGTGAAGGCCCTGCGCTCCACCTTCGGGCCCAACTGCCACTGGTGCGGCCTGCCCATGGACTTCGACGAGCCGCACGGCCGGCCCGAGTCCGCGACCATCGAGCACCTGCTGGACGCCACGCTGGGCGGCCTGCGCTCGCAGAAGCACCGCCGCCTCGCGCACGCCGCCTGCAACCACGCGCGCAACGAATTCAGGCTGCAGGCCGAGCGGCAGTTCAGGCAGTGGATCGCCGAACGCCAAGCCTCCGCGAAAACCCTGACTGATAAATAGACAGTCGACTGAAATTCAGACACGGCAAGTGTTCTGGATTCAGGCGAAAGGCGCTTCTCTCCAGCGAAGAAGCGTTTGTTATCAATAGGTTACCGGGTGGCACGAAGTGTGCAATATTCAGTCACCTTTATCAGGAGACAAAGAATGAACCGTCGCCACCTCGTCGCCCTGGCCGCACTCGCCGCCTGTGCCGCTGCCGCACCCGCCTGGGCCCAGTCCAACGAAATTCGCATCGCGCACATCTACAGCAAGACTGGCGCGCTGGAGGCCTACGGCAAGCAGACCCAGACCGGTTTCATGATGGGCCTGAACTACGCCACCGAAGGCACCATGACCGTGGCCGGCAAGAAGCTGGTGGTCATCGAGAAGGACGACCAGGGCAAGCCCGACCTGGGCAAGTCGCTGCTGGCCGCCGCCTACTCCGACGACAAGGCCGCGCTGGCCGTCGGCCCGACCGCCTCGGGCGTGGCGCTGGCCATGCTGCCGGTGGCCGAGGAGTACAAGAAGATCCTGCTGGTCGAGCCCGCCGTGGCCGACTCGATCACCGGCGACAAGTGGAACAAGTACATCTTCCGCACCGGCCGCAATTCGAGCCAGGACGCGATCTCCAACGCGGTGGCGGTCGACAAGGCCGGCGTTACCGTGGCCACGCTGGCCCAGGACAACGCCTTCGGCCGCGACGGCGTGAAGGCCTTCGGTGCCGCGCTGAAGAAGGCGAAGCTGGTGCACGAGGAATACCTGCCGCCCGCCACCACCGACTTCACCGCCGGCGCGCAGCGCCTGATCGACAAGCTGAAGGACCAGCCGGGCCGCAAGATCCTCTGGATCGTGTGGGCCGGCGCTGGCAACCCGTTCAAGATCGTCGACCTCGACCTGAAGCGCTACAACATCGAGATCGCCACGGGCGGCAACATCCTGCCGGCCATGGCCGCCTACAAGAGCCTGCCGGGCATGGAAGGCGCGGCGTACTACTACTTCGGCATTCCGAAGAACCCGGTGAACGACGCGATGGTGTCGGCGCACTACAAGGAATTCAAGACGCCGCCGGACTTCTTCACGGCCGGCGGTTTCTCGGCCGCGATGGCGGTGGTGACGGCGCTGAAGAAGACCAACGGCGACACCAGCACCAACAAGCTCATCAGCACCATGGAAGGCATGAGCTTCGACACGCCCAAGGGCAAGATGACCTTCCGCAAGGAAGACCACCAGGCCATGCAGTCGATGTACCACTTCAAGATCAAGGTGGACCCGGCGTTCGCCTGGGGCGTGCCTGAACTGGTGCATGAGATCAAGCCCGAAGAGATGGACATTCCCATCAAGAACAAGCGCTGACCACGGCGCTTCAAGCCACCTGAACCCCGCGGCGCACGGAAGGCGCCGCCTCTTTTCACCGCTTTCCTTTCGCCCCGGATGGCCGCCGGGCGAAGCGCCAGCGTTCGCATCCGCATGTGCGTTCGCATCCCCATGTGCGTTCGCGTGCGCGGCGTGTTTCCACGGTCGATTCGTCAGTCTGCAGAGCAAGCGTTCTATACCCACAACAGAAGGAGACAGCGATGCCAGCGATGAGATTCAACTGGAAGGGACTTGCCGCAGCCGCGGCCATGGCGGTGGCCGCGCATGCCGCGAC
Source organism: Variovorax sp. RCC_210 (assembly GCF_041355175.1). NCBI lineage: Bacteria > Pseudomonadati > Pseudomonadota > Betaproteobacteria > Burkholderiales > Comamonadaceae > Variovorax > Variovorax sp. RCC_210. The sequence goes on from NZ_JBFUPJ010000001.1 coordinate 685,479, forward strand.
GGCGGCGGTGCCGCTGCCGGCGCTGGGCGCCAACCCGGCGGAGGTGAGCGTGTCGGGCCTGTCGGCCGGCGGCTTCATGTCGGTGCAGCTGCACGTGGCCTACTCGGCCACCTTCAAGCGCGGTGCCGGCGTGGTGGCGGGCGGCCCGTTCTATTGCGCCGAAGGCTCGGTGCTCAACGCCACGGGGCGCTGCATGACGCACAGCACGAGCATTCCGGTGGCCTCGCTGGTGAGCACCACTAACAGCTGGGCCGCCAGCGGCGCGATCGACCCGGTGTCGAACCTGAGCGGCTCCAAGGTGTACCTGTTCTCGGGCACCTCCGACAACACGGTGAAGCAGGCCGTCATGGACGACCTGAAGACCTACTACCAGAGCTTCGTGCCCGCGGCCAACACGGTCTACCGCAACAACGTGGGCGCGGGCCACGCCATGGTGACCGACGACTACGGCGGCGCCTGCAGCACCACGGCCTCGCCGTACATCAACAACTGCGGGCTCGACCTGGCGGGCGAGATCCTCACGCAGCTCTACGGGCCGCTGAACCCGCGCAACAACGGCGCGCTGGGCGGCACCTTCACCGAGTTCAACCAGTCGGAGTTCATCACCGGCCACGGCATGGCCGCCACGGGCTGGCTCTACGTGCCGCAGGCCTGCACCACCACCTCGTGCCGCGTGCACCTGGTGCTGCACGGCTGCAAGCAGAACTACACCGACGTGGGCGACCAGTACGTGAAGAAGACCGGCTACAACCGCTGGGCCGACACCAACAACATCGTGCTGGTCTACCCGCAGACCAGCACCGCGGCCACCAACAGCTGCTGGGACTGGTGGGGCTACGACAACGCCAACTACTCGAAGAAGTCGGGCCCGCAGATGGCGGCCATGAAGGCCATGATCGACCGCGTCACCGGCACATCGGGCGGCAGCGGCCTGCCGGCGCCCGTGGGCGTGGGCACCTCGGGCGCGACCGCCAGCAGCATGGTGATCGGCTGGGCCGGCGTGAGCGGCGCCACCGGCTACAACGTGTACCGCGGCGGCAGCAAGGTGAACGCGTCGCCGGTCACCGCCACCAGCTACACCGACACCGGCCTGGCCGCGTCGACCACCTACAGCTGGACCGTGGCCGCGCTGAACGCCAGCAACGCCGAGGGCGCCATGTCCGCCGCGGCCACCGGCAGCACGCTGGCCGGCAGCGGTGGCGGGGGTGGAGGCACCTGCTTCACCGCGAGCAACTACACGCACACCATCGCCGGGCGGGCCTACGCGCTGTACGGGCTCACGTACGCCTACGGCTCGAACCAGTCGATGGGCCTGTGGAACATCTACGCGACCACCACGCTGAAGCAGACCGGCCCCAACTACTACGTGATCGGCAGCTGCTGAGGCCGCGCACCTTTTGTTTTTATCGACTTGCTGATTCGCATGACCAACGATGCTTGAGACCCGAGAACTGACCATCCGCTTCGGCGGGCACGTGGCCGTCAACAACGTGAGCTGCGCCTTCGCGCCGGGCACGCTGACGGCCATCGTCGGCCCCAACGGGGCGGGCAAGACCACCTACTTCAACCTGATCTCGGGCCAGCTCAAGGCGAGCGCCGGCACGGTCACGCTCGACGGGCAGCTGCTGTCGGGCCTGTCGCCGTCCGCGCGCACGCATGCGGGGCTGGGGCGTGCGTTTCAGCTGACCAACCTGTTCCCCAACCTCACGGTGCTGGAGAACGTGCGCCTGGCCGTGCAGGCCACGCGCGAGGGAGCGCACCGGCGCGGGCTGAACCTGTGGAGCATCTGGAGCGACCACAAGGCGCTGACCGAGCGGGCCGACCAGATCCTGGCCGACGTGGCGCTGAAGTCGCGCGAGCACGCCACGGTGGCCAGCCTGCCGCACGGCGACCAGCGCAAGCTGGAGGTGGCGCTGCTGATGGCGCTGGAGCCGAAGGTGTTCATGTTCGACGAGCCCACGGCCGGCATGAACGCGGCCGAGGCGCCGGTCATCCTCGACCTGATCCGCAAGCTCAAGCAGGACAAGACCAAGACCATTTTGCTGGTGGAGCACAAGATGGACGTGGTGCGCGAGCTGGCCGACCGCATCATCGTGCTGCACAACGGCACGCTGGTGGCCGACGGCGAACCGGCGGAGGTGATCGCCTCGCCGGTGGTGCAGGAGGCCTACCTGGGCATCGCGAAGGAGGCTGCATGAGCACCGACAACCTCTTGACCCTCGAGGGCGTGCACACGCACATCGGGGCGTACCACATCCTTCACGGCGTCGACCTCGCGGTGCCGCGCGGGCAGCTCACCATGCTGCTGGGGCGCAACGGCGCGGGCAAGACGACCACGCTGCGAACCATCATGGGCCTGTGGCATGCGTCGCAGGGCAGGGTGCGCTTCGGCGACAAGGAAATCACGACGCAGCACACGCCGCAGATCGCCGGCCTGGGCATCGCCTACGTGCCCGAGAACATGGGCATCTTCTCGGACCTCACGGTGAAGGAGAACATGCTGCTGGCCGCGCGCGGCGCCAAGAACGCGCAGCAGATCGACGACACGCGGCTGAAGTGGATCTTCAAGCTGTTCCCCGCGGTGGAGAAGTTCTGGAACCACCCGGCGGGCAAGCTGTCGGGCGGGCAGAAGCAGATGCTGGCCGTGTCGCGCGCCATCGTGGAGCCGCGCGAGCTGCTCATCATCGACGAGCCCAGCAAGGGCCTGGCGCCCGTGATGATCAACAACATGATCGACGCCTTCGCGGAGCTGAAGCGCAGCGGCGTGACCATCCTGCTGGTCGAGCAGAACATCAACTTCGCCCAGCGCCTGGGCGACTCCGTCGCGGTGATGGACAACGGCCGCGTGGTGCATGCGGGGTCGATGGCGGCGTTCTCCGAGGACGCGCAGTTGCAGCAATCTCTTCTGGGCCTGGCGCTATGACGTATTCGATGACTTGTTCCCTCTCCCGCTTGCGGGCGAGGGCTAGGGTGAGGGCAGGCGGCCTGTGCAATGGCCGCGCCCTCGCGTGGGTGCCGCTGGCCCTCACCCCAACCCTCTCCCCGCAAGGGGAGAGGGAGCAAAACCAGCAGGGGGCGCGCGCATGACCAAGCTCGACTTCGACTGGAAACCCCTCCTGCTCGCCCCCGTGCTCGCCCTGGTCGCGCTGCCCCTCACCGGTTCCTTCTCGACCTGGCTCACGCTCACGGTGGCGGGCCTGGCCATGGGCATGATCATCTTCATCATCGCCTCGGGCCTCACGCTGGTGTTCGGGCTGATGGACGTGCTGAACTTCGGCCATGGCGTGTTCATCGCGCTGGGCGCCTTCGTGGCCAGCAGCGTGCTCGGCCTGATGGGCGACTGGACCGGTTCGGGCGAGCTGTGGCGCAACCTGGTGGCGGTGTTCCCGGCCATGCTGGTCGCAATGCTCGTGGCCGGCGCCGTGGGCCTGGCGTTCGAGCGCTTCATCGTGCGGCCGGTGTACGGCCAGCACCTGAAGCAGATCCTCATCACCATGGGCGGCATGATCATCGGCGAGGAACTCATCAAGGTGATCTGGGGGCCGGCGCAGGTTCCGCTGCCGCTGCCCGAGGCCCTGCGCGGCTCGCTGCTCATCGGCGACGCGGCCATCAGCAAGTACCGCCTGCTCGCGGTGGCCGTCGGCGTGGTGGTGTTCGGCGTGCTCGCCTGGACGCTGGGCCGCACCAAGATCGGCCTGCTCATTCGCGCCGGCGTGCAGGACCGCGAGATGGTCGAGTCGCTGGGCTACCGCATCGGCCGGCTCTTTGTCGGCGTGTTCGTGGTGGGCAGCGCGCTGGCCGGCCTGGGCGGCGTGATGTGGGGGCTCTTTCAGCAGAACCTGGTGCCGCAGATGGGCGCGCAGGTGAACGTGCTGATATTCATCGTCATCATCATCGGCGGGCTGGGCTCGACGGGCGGGGCGCTCATCGGCGCGCTGCTGGTGGGGCTGATGACCAACTACATCGGCTTCCTGGTGCCCACGCTCACGCAGTTCGCGAGCATCTTCCTGATGGTGGCCGTGCTGCTGTGGCGCCCGCAGGGCGTGTACCCCGTGGCGAACCGTTGAGGAGAAAGCCGTCATGTTCCTGAAACGACTTCTCTCCAACGACATGCCGCGCAGCCGCCTGCTGGCGCTGCTGCTGGTGGTGCTGTTCATTGCGCTGGCGTTCGCGCCGTTCATCTTCCCGGGCGTGAAGGCGCTCAGCGTCGCGGCCAAGATCCTGGTGTTCGTGGTGCTGGTGGCCAGCTTCGACCTGCTGCTGGGCTACACCGGCATCGTGAGCTTCGCGCACACGATGTTCTTCGGCATCGGTGCCTACGGCATCGCCATCTCGGCCTCGCGGCTGGGCCCGAACTGGGGCGCTGTGCTGGTGGGGCTGGGTGCGTCGCTGGCGGTGTCGCTGGTGCTCTCGTTCGCCATTGGCCTCTTCTCGCTGCGGGTGCGCGCGATTTTCTTCGCGATGATCACGCTGGCCGTGGCCTCGGCGTTCCAGACGCTGGCCTCGCAGCTGTCGGACTTCACCGGCGGCGAAGACGGCCTGACCTTCAAGCTGCCCGAGCTGATCTCGCCGAGCTTCGAGTTCGCCGAAGAGCCGTTCCTGGGCGTGTCGCTCGACGGCCGGCTGCTGTGCTACTACCTGCTGTTCGTGGCGGCCGTGGTGCTGGTGCTGGCGCTGCTGCGCATCGTGAACTCGCCCTTCGGCCGCGTGCTGCAGGCCATTCGCGAGAACGAGTTCCGCGCCGAGGCCATCGGCTACCGCGTGGTGGTCTACCGCACCACGGCGGCCGTGCTGTCGGCGCTGTTCGCCACGCTGGCCGGCGCCATGCTGGCCATCTGGCTGCGCTACAACGGGCCGGACACCTCGCTGAGCTTCGAGATCATGATCGACGTGCTGCTGATCGTGGTGATCGGCGGCATGGGCACCATCTACGGCGCGGCCATCGGCGCGGTGCTGTTCGTCATTGCGCAGAGCTACCTGCAAGACCTGCTGCGCATGGGCAGCGAGGCCGCCAGCGGCCTGCCATGGCTGGCCGCGCTGCTGTCGCCCGACCGCTGGCTGCTGTGGCTGGGCGTGCTGTTCGTGCTGTCCGTGTATTACTTCCCGACGGGCATCGTCGGCAAACTGCGAGCAAGGGCCGCGCGATGAGCGAACACCACATGCCACTGTCGCGCTATGCGCAGCTCGCGGGCCGCGAGGTCCACTGGGTCGAATGGGGCGCGGAGGACGCGCCGGTGGTCATCGCCTGGCATGGCCTGGCGCGCACCGGGCGCGACATGGACGAGCTGGCGCAGCACTTTGCAGCGCGCGGCTTTCGCGTGATTTGCCCCGACACCATCGGCCGCGGCCTGAGCCAGTGGAGCCCGCTGCCCGACGAGGAATACAAGCTGCAGTTCTACGCGCGCATCGCCAATGCGCTGTGCGACGAGCTGCGGCTGGGGCGCGTGCACTGGGTCGGCACGTCGATGGGCGGGGCCATCGGCACGGTGTGCGCGTCGGGCCTGTTCGAGCCGCGCATGAAGGCGCGCATCGCGAGCCTGGTGCTCAACGACAACGCGCCCGAGCTGGCGCAGCCGGCCATCGAGCGCATCCGCGCCTATGCCGGCCAGCCGCCGGCGTTCGACACGGTGGTCGAGCTGGAGGCCTTCTTTCGCACGGTCTACAAGCCCTACGGCTGGCTCAGCGACGCGCAGTGGCGCCGGCTGACCGAGACCTCCACGCGCCGCCTGGCCGACGGCCGCGTCACGCCGCACTACGACCCGGCCATGGTTCGGCAGTTCAGCGCGCACGACAACGACTACCTGATCTGGCCGCACTACGACGCCATCGAGGTGCCGGTGCTGTGCCTGCGCGGCGCCGAGTCGGACCTGGTGCTGCCCGAGGTGATCGCGCGGATGCAGGGGCGCGGCCCGGGTGCCGCCGGCAGGCTGCAGGTGATCGAAGTGCCTGCCTGCGGACACGCGCCGGCGCTGAACGTGCTGGAACAACTGCAGCCGATCGAAGGGTTTATTCGCGCGGCCGGCGCCTGAGGCAGGGCGGCGTGACAATCGCGCCGACCCTCACCCACCCAGAGCCTCAAGGCCTTCGAACACCATGTCCATCTCGCTGTACGACCTGTCCGTGCCCGTCTTCACCCGCGGACTCGGCCAACTGACCCACCTGCTCGACAAGAGCCTGGCGCACGCCAAGGCCAACGGCATCGACACGGCCACGCTGGTCGATGCACGGCTGGCGCCCGACATGCTCACGCTGGCCGGCCAGGTGCAGCGCGCGAGCGACGCGTCGAAGCTGGGCGTGGCCCGCATCGCCGGCCTTACCGCTCCCAGCTTTCCCGACGAAGAGAAAACCTGGGACGACCTGGTGGCGCGCATCGCCAAGACGCAGGACTTCCTGAAGACCGTCGAGCGCGCGCAGGTCGACGGCCAGGAGGAACGCGACGTGGTCATCAAGGCCGGCGGCGGCGAGGCGCACTTCACCGCGCAGCGCTACCTGCTGCAGTTCGCGCTGCCCAACTTCTTCTTCCACGTGACCACCGCCTACGACGTGCTGCGCCACAAGGGCATGCCCATCGGCAAGCTGGATTACCTGGGCAAGTTCTGAGGCGCTGGTGGGGTCACGGCGCCATCACGTTCCCAGTCACGGCACCGTGACAGACTTCAAATTGCCGTGACACATGCGCACGCCCCGCGTGCGCCGCCAACAATCGCGCCCTGACCGCTGTCGGTCTGACACGAACGGGGTTGCGATCATGAAGACGATGTTGTCCAGAAGGGCGTTCTCGGGGCTCGCCGCCGGAGCGTCCGCGCTCGCCGCGGCCGCCGGTGGTGGCTGGCCGGTGCGCAGCGCATTCGCCGCCGCGTCGCCGGGGCTGCGCGACTACGGCAAGGCGCCGGAATTCGCCGGCATCGACAAGTGGCTCAACTCGGAGCCGCTCACGTTGAAGGCGCTGGCCGGGCAGGTGGTGCTGGTCGATTTCTGGACCTACTCGTGCATCAACTGCATCCGCACGCTGCCGCACGTGGTGCGCTGGCACGAGAAGTACAAGGACCAGGGCTTTACCGTGGTGGGCGTGCATTCGCCCGAGTTCGCCTACGAGAAGCTCACGCGCAATGTGCAGGACGCCATCGAGCGCTTCCACATCCGCTACCCGGTGGCGCAGGACAACAGCTTCGCGACCTGGAAGGCCTACGACAACCAGTACTGGCCGGCGTTCTACCTGGTCGACAGCAAGGGCCAGGTGATGCGTCAGCATTTCGGCGAAGGGGAGTACGCCGAGATGGAAGCGGCCATCGAGGCGTTGCTGGCGCGCAAGTCAGCGACCTGATGTACCTGATGTGCCTGAAGCAGCTGATGCATTCGGGCGCAGGTCGCGTCTATTGCGCCGCCTGCGTGGGCCAGCCGGCCAGGTTGCGCTCGGCGATGCCCGCGAGCGCAGTGATCCATGCCGGGCTGTCGTTCAGGCAGGGGATGTAGCTGAACGCCTGGCCGCCGGCGTGCATGAAGGCCTCTCGGCCTTCCATGGCGATTTCTTCCAGCGTCTCCAGGCAGTCGGCCGGAAAGCCCGGGCACACCACGTCGACGCGCTTCACGCCCGACGCGCCGAGCTCGCGCAGCGTGGGCTCGGTGTAGGGCTCCAGCCACTTGGCGCGGCCGAAGCGCGACTGGAAGGTCACGCGGTGCTGCGCGGCCGACAGGCCCAGCCGTGCCGCGAGCAGGCGCGCGGTCTGCAGGCACTGCGCCTGGTAGGGGTCGCCCAGCGCGATGTTGCGCGCGGGAATGCCGTGGAAGCTCATCAGCAGCACCTCGCCGCGGCCCTCGGTCTTCCAGTGCTTCTCGATGCCCTGGGCCAGCGCGTCGATGTAGGCGGGGTCGTCGTGGTAGTCGTTGACGAAGCGGAACTCCGGCAGGCGGCGCTGCTTGCGGCTCCAGTCGTTCACCGCGTCGATCACGCTGGCCGTGGTGGTGGCCGAGTACTGCGGGTAGGCCTGCAGCACCAGCACGCGCGTGGCGCCTTCGGCCTGCAATGCATCGAGGCGCGAGGCGATGGACGGGTTGGCGTAGCGCATGGCGTCGCGCACCGCCACGCGGTGGCCGCGCTCCCCGAGCCAGCCGGCCAGCAGCGTGGCCTGCTTTTGCGTGAAGACTTTCAGCGGCGAGCCCTCGGGCGTCCAGACGCTGGCGTACTTGGCGGCCGACTTGGCGGGCCGCGTGCGCAGGATGATGCCGTGCAGGATCAGCGCCCAGATCGCCCGCGGAATCTCGACCACGCGCGGGTCGCCGAGAAAGTCCGCGAGGTAGGGGCGCACGGCCGCGGCGGTGGGCGCGTCGGGCGAGCCCAGGTTGCACCAGAGCACGGCGGTGCGCGGGCTTTGCGCGAACGCAGGTGCGGGCACACGTGTCGGCGCAGGCGTCGGTGCAGACGCTGGTGCAGGGTTACCGGGCAGGGCGGTCTCGGGGATAAAAGGCATTGCGATATTCTCGGGCATGACTTTCGCTCCCCCTGCGTCGACGGGCTTCGTGCCGCTCGATGTGAAACGCATCAGCGCGATCACGCTGGACCTCGACGACACCCTGTGGCCGATCTGGCCGACCATCGAACGCGCCGAGGGCGTGCTGCAGGCCTGGCTGCTGCGCGAGGCGCCCAAGACGGCGTCGCTGCTGCTGACCCCCGGCATCCTGCGCGAACTGCGCGAGGCCACCGCCAAGGAGCGCTCCGACCTGGCGCACGACCTGAGCGCGCTGCGCCGTGAATCGATACGCACCGCGCTGCGGCGCGCGGGCGAAGACCCGGCGCTGGCCGACCCGGCCTTCGAGGCTTTCTTCGAAGAGCGCCAGCGCGTGACCCTGTACGACGACGCGCTGCCGGCGCTGAAGTGGCTCAGCGAACGCTATCCGCTGGTGGCGGTGTCCAACGGCAACGCCGACATCCACAAGACCGGCGTGGGCCGCTGGTTTCGCACCGCCTTCAATGCGCGTGCCTTCGGCAGCGGCAAGCCGCACGCGCCCATCTTCCGGGCCGCGGCCGCCTCGGTCGGCCTGCTGCCCAAGGACGTGCTGCACGTGGGCGACGACGCGGAGCTGGACGTGGTCGGCGCGCTCAACGCCGGCATGCAGACCGCATGGCTGGTGCGCGACGAGCGCCCCTGGACGCACGACGCGCGCCCGCAACTCATCGTGCCCAACCTGCACGCGCTGTGCGTGGCGCTGGGCGCCTGAACGATCTGCTGGGCGGCGCTCAGCTGAACACAGGCCGGAAGAAGCTGCGCTCGTAGCTCACGATGCAGCGGGTTTCTTCCGCATAGCGGAACGCGGCCTGGCAGTCGGCGTCGTTCATCGAGTCGGCGCGGTACTTCTCGTAGGCCGCGAGGCTGGGAAAGGTGAACATCGCCAGCGCCACGTTGTTGGTGCCTTCCGAGGGCAGGAAGTAGCCGTGGTGCTGGCCGCCGAACTTCTCGACCAGCGGAATCCAGAGCTTGCCGTAGTGCTCGAATTCCTTGAGCTTGTAGGCGTCGACGATGTAGCGCAGGTAGCAGGTGACCATGGGTTGCTTCGGCTTTGGGGTTGAGGCTTTTTGGGGGTTAATGAGGCGGCTCGCTGCGGCGATCCGCCGGGCTGACTATAGTTTCAGCCCCACTCTCTAGCGGCGCCGCGGCGCGCAGGAAACCCCAAGTGCACTTCTCCAACTGGCTCCTCTTCTGCGGCGTGACCCTGCTCGTCGCGTTCACGCCCGGCCCCGCGGTGCTGCTCGCCGTGTCGAACTCGATGTCGGTCGGCCCGCGCCGCGCCATGATCAGTTCGCTGGGCAACGCGACGGGGCTGTTCATGGTGTCGGCCGCCGCCATGGCGGGGCTTGGGGTGGTGCTGTCGACCTCGGCCCATGCCTTCATGGTGCTGAAGGTGGCGGGCGCGGCCTACCTGATCTACCTGGGCGTCAAGCAGTGGCGCAGCCAGGGCAGCGTGTTCGCCGACGTGCAGGGCTCGTCGGTGGCGGGCTCGCCGCGTTCGAGCTGGCGCCTGTTCGGCCACGGCCTGACGGTGGCGCTGACCAACCCCAAGGGCATTCTTTTCTTCTCGGCGCTGTTCCCGCAGTTCCTCACGCAGGACGCGCCGCTGGCCATGCAGTTCGTGGTGCTGACGACCACCTTCGCGACCGCCTCGGTGCTGTCGCATGCGTTCTACGTGCTGCTGGCGCGGCTGCTGCGCAAGCAGCTGGCCGACCCGCGCCGCACGCGGCTGTTCAACAAGCTGTCGGGTGGTGCGTTCGTGCTGCTGGGGCTGAGCCTGCTGCGCCTGCGCAACAAGACGGCCTGATCGTTCTCGGGGCGCCTTCCGGTCGCCTTCCGCTTTCCGCTTTCCGTTTCAGTCCAGCGCGAACTGCTCGCGCATGGCCGCGCAGAAGTCTTCGGTGCCGCTCAGCGAGAGCGTGAAGGTGTCGAAGCGCGGGTTGTCCTCGCGCGTTTGCTGCAGGTCGAAGTCCCACGCCGCGCCTTCGTCGAGGGCACCGCGTGCACCGGGGAAGGCGGCTTCGGCCCAGGCCAGCACCCGGGCGATCTCGGCCTGCACCTTGGGCGACTTCTCGGGCGGGGTCGAGGCCATCGCGTCGAAGGTGCCGTGGCCTTCGGTGTCTTCGCTGTAGTCGAAATCCAGGTAACGCAGTTCGGTGGTCATGGAGATCGTCTTATGCCGTCAATGCCTTGGCGGCGGCCAGCCCGCTGAGCACCGCGCCTTCGAGCGTGGCGGGGTAGGGGCCTTCGGTGTAGTCGCCGCAGGCCTGCAGGCCCGGGGCGATGGCGGCGGGCGGGCGCGCCAGCCCGGGTGTGCAGGCGAAGGTGGCGCGCTTCTCGACCACGGTCTGCACGAGCTGCAGCGTCGTCTGGCCCAGTTGCTCGGCGGCTTGCGCGATGACCTGTTCTTCCAGCAGCTCGCGCGATGTTTCGTTGGCGCTGACGACCATGGCGAGCACGCCGTGCAGGCCGCAGAGCTGTCCCTTGTCGAACGCGAACTGCGCGGGCGCCGTGGCCGGGTTGCTGCGCAGCGCGAGCATGGGTTCGGCCAGCGGCGTGGCGCCGCGCACGTAGACCGTGGCGATGGCTTCGAAGCGCAGCGCTTCGGTGGTGGCGCACCAGGCATCGGCCGGCAGGCCTGACGCGCGGACCAGCCGTGCGGCGTCCCACGGTGCGCAGGCCAGCACGGCCTGGTCGAAGCTTTCTTCGTCCACGCGCCATGAACCCGCCTCGGGCGAGATCGCGCGCACGCGGTGGCCGATGCGCACGGCCGCGCCATGCGCCGCCAGCCACCGAACGGCCGCATCGGGCAGCAGGGCGCCCAGGTCGGCGCGTGGCAGCAGCAGGTCGGCGCCGCCGCTGCCGCTGAAGAGCGCGTCGTTCAGCACGCGCAAGAAAACCTGGCCGCTCGACTGGCCGACGGGCGTGTTCAGCGCCGAGACGCACAGCGGCTCGATCAGCTCCCGCATCACCCGCGGCGAGAGGCCGGTGCACAGGTCGGCAACGCTGGTTTCTGCGGCGCAGCGAAAACCCGCCAGCCGCCAGCCCACCGCCGTGCGCAGCAGCGACGACTTGTCGCGCCACGTCCAGCCGTGCGCCGTGAAGATGCCCGCCAGCAGGTCGAGCGGCGCGGGCAGGCGCGGCAGCTTGAGCCCGCCGCCATCGGCGAAGCGCAGCGAGAGCGGCAGGCGCAGCAGCACGGCGTCGACATCGACGCCGACGTCGCGCATGAGCTTCAGCGTGGCGGTGTACGCGCCGATGAGGATGTGCTGGCCGTTGTCCAGCGCCATGCCGTGCATGTGGTCGACGCGCCGGGCGCGGCCGCCAAGCGTGGGGGCGGCCTCGTACAGGGTGACGGCATGGCCGAGGCGCGTGGCTTCGATGGCGCAGGCGAGGCCGGCCCAGCCGGCGCCGATGACGGCGAGTTTCATGGCCGGCGGGTCAGGCCGGGAGCCCGGCGAGCGCGATTGCCGTCGCTCCAACCCTGCCCCGGAGGGCGGCGAGGCAAGAGAAGGCGCGGGTGCCGTTCATATGCGCCCCAGCGCCTGCACCTTCCACGCCAGCCACAGCTTGCGCACCGGCGTCAGGCTCACGCGCTGGTTCAGCACCTGGAAGTCGTCGCGCTCGATCTCGCGCAGCAGCGTGCGGTAGATGCTGGCCATCATCAGGCCGGGCTTCTGCGCGCGGCGGTCGGCCAGGGGGAGCAGGGACAAGGCTTCGTCGTACGCGGCGTGCGCGCGCTCGGCCTGGAACTTCATCAGCGCGACGAAGCGCTCGGAATGCACGCGGTTCAGTATTTCGTGCGCCTTCACGTCGAACTTCTGCAGCTCGTTCACCGGCAGGTAGATGCGCCCGCGCAATGCGTCTTCGCCCACGTCGCGCAGGATGTTTGTCAGCTGCAGCGCCAGGCCCAGCTTGTGCGCGTAGGTGGTGGTCTGCGCCTCGGTCTGGCCGAAGATGCGCGCCGCGACTTCGCCGACGACGCCGGCCACCAGGTGGCAGTAGCGCGCAAGGCCGGGAAAGTCGAGGTAGCGGGTCTGGTCCAGGTCCATCTGGCAGCCGTCGATCACTTCGAGCAGCTGGCGCGCCTCGATGCCGTAGGCCGCGGCGTGCGGCATCAGCGCCTGCATCACCGGGTGGCGCGGGGTGCCGGCAAAGGCCTGGGCGACCTCGGTGCGCCACCAGGCGAGCTTGGTGGCGGCCACGCCGGGGTCGGTCACCTCGTCGACCACGTCGTCGACCTCGCGGCAGAAGGCATAGAACGCCGTGATCGCCGCGCGCCTCGGCTTGGGAAGAAACAGGAAGGCGTAGTAGAAACTGCTGCCCGAGGCGGCGGCCTTGTCTTGCACGTATTGCTCGGGGGTCATCGGGGAGGCGCTGCTTTCATGGGCCGCCATTGTCTCCGCATCCGCAGGGCATTCCAGAGCAAGACGGGCGCGTCGAACTTGCCGATGGTGGGGCGCTGCGAGAAGGTGTCGAAGCCCAGGTCGTCGATCTTGTCGAGGATGCGCAGGCCGCCCTGCACCACCAGGCGCAGCTCCCAGCCCATGCGGCCCGGCAGCCGGTGCACCAGCGGCGCGCCCTCGGTCATGAGCTCGCGGGCCCAGTGCGACAGCACCGAAACCAGGTTGATGGCCTCCTGCGGCGGCTCGGCGCGCGAGAGCGGCGCGAACACCTTGAAGTTCTCGGGCGTCAGGCCACGCCGGCCGCAATCGGTCAGCGGAAAGTAGAAGCGCCCGCGCGGCAGGTCGACGCTGGGGTCCTGCCAGAAATTGATGAGCTGCAACGCGCTGCAGATGGCGTCGCTCTGCGCGAGCGCCTGCGCGTCGTGCACGCCGTACAGGTGCAGCAGCAACCGGCCGATGGGGTTGGCCGAGCGGCGGCAGTAGTCGAGCAGCTCGGCGCGGTCGGCGTAAGTGCCGCGGTCGCGGGTTTTCTCGATGTCCTGCATGAAGGCGCTCAGCAGGTCGGCCAGCAGGGCTTCGGGCAGCCCGTACTGCGCGATGCTGTGGGCGAGCGGGCCGAACACCTGGGGCCAGCGTGAGGAGGGCGTCGCCTCGCCTCGCGCCGCTACAGCGAGTTCTTCACGGTAGGCGCGCAGCTGGGCCAGGCGTTCGTCGGGGGAGGCATCGCCTTCGTCGGCAATGTCGTCCGCGGTGCGCGCGAAGTGGTAGATCGCGGCGATGGGCGGGCGCAGGTGCGGCGGGCACAGCCACGAGGCGACCGGAAAGTTCTCGTAGTGGGCCGGCGGGGCGGCGAGGTGGGGGGGAGTGGCGGACACGCCACGATTGTCCGCCACCACGCCATGCCCCCGCACTATGCTCGCAGCGTCGCCACTACGAACTCCCGCTTCATGAAAGCATCCGCTCCGGCCCCAGGGTCCCAGGTTCCCGCGTACGGCGAGGCGGCACATCCGGCGGGGCCCACGCTCATGATCGCGGCCCTGGGCGTGGTCTTCGGCGACATCGGCACCTCGCCGCTCTATGCCTTCAAGGAGACGATGAACCCCGAGCACGGCATTCCGTTCTCGCCCGATTCGGTGCTGGGGCTGCTGTCGCTGATCTTCTGGGGGTTGATGTTCGTGGTGACGCTGAAGTACGTGGTGTTCGTGCTGCGCGCCGACCACGACGGCGAAGGCGGCATCCTGGCGCTGCAGGCGCTGGCCCGCAGCGCGGTCGCCGGGCCGAAGACCAAGCCGTGGGTGTGGAACGTGATCGGCATGCTGGGCCTGGTGGGCGCGGCCATGTTCTACGGCGACAGCCTGATCACGCCGGCCATTTCGGTGCTGTCGGCGGTCGAGGGCCTGGAGGTGCAGGCGCCGATGCTGCAGCGCGCGGTGCTGCCGATCACCGTGGTGATTTTGGTGGCGCTGTTCGCGGTGCAGAAGAAGGGCACGGGCGTGGTTGGGAAGGTGTTCGGGCCGATCATGCTGCTGTGGTTCCTGGTGCTGGCGGCGGCCGGGCTATGGCAGATCTTGCAGCAGCCGCAGGTGCTGGCGGCGCTCGACCCGCGCCGGGCCGTGGGCTTCCTGTTCGAGCACCGGGCGCAGTCGCTGGCGGTGCTGGGCGCGGTGTTCCTGGCGTTCACGGGCGGCGAGGCGCTGTACGCCGACATGGGGCATTTCGGTGCCAAGCCGATCCGGCTGGCCTGGATCTTCATCGCGCTGCCGGGGCTGGTGCTGAACTACTTCGGGCAGGGCGCGCTGGTGCTGGGCAACCCGGCGGCCATCGACAACCCGTTCTTCCGGCTGTTTCCGTCATGGGGCGTGCTGCCGATGGTGGTGCTGGCCGCCATGGCGACGGTGATCGCGTCGCAGGCGGTGATCTCGGGCGCGTTCTCGCTCACGGCGCACGCCATGCGCATGGGCTACCTGCCGCGCATGCGGGTGATCCAGACCTCGGGCACGGCCATCGGGCAGATCTACGTGCCAGCCGTCAACTGGCTGCTGATGGTGGGCGTGCTGCTGCTGGTGCTGGGCTTCCGCAGCTCGGGCGCGCTGTCGGCGGCGTACGGCATCGCAGTGTCAATCACCATGGTCACGACCACGCTGCTGGCCGGCATCGTGGCCTGGGGGCTGTGGCGCTGGAACAAGGTGGCGGTGGTGGTGGGCGTGGCCGCCTTCGCGGTGGTCGACCTGACCTTCGTGGTCGCCAACAGCCTGAAGGTCGCCGAGGGTGGCTGGCTCACGCTGGCCGTCGCGGCCGGGGTGATGGTGCTCTTCACCACCTGGGCCAAGGGCCGCCGGCTGGGGCTGGAGGCCGCGGCGGCCGAGAGCCTGCCGCTGCGCCCCTTCATCGAATCGCTGGCGCTGCACATGCCGCACCGGGTGAGCGGCACGGCGGTGTTCCTGAACCCCGACGCCACGGCGGTGCCGCACGCGCTGCTGCACAACCTCAAGCACAACCAGGTGCTGCACGAGCAGGTCATCGTGCTGCGCGTGCTGCCCTGCGACACGCCGCGCGTGGACGCGCGCATCCGCATCGAGGCCGAGCAGCTGATGGAGGGCATCTGGGTGGTCACCGCGCGCCACGGCTTCATGGAGCGGCCCGACGTGCCGGAGTTCATCCGCATCCTGGCGTACCAGAAAACGCTGGCCATCGACTCGATGAAGACCTCGTACTTCGTCTCGCGCGCCTCGGTGGGCGAGGAGAACCTGCCGGGGCTCAACCCGATACGGCGCGCGCTGTTCGGCTGGCTGCAGCGCAACGCGGGGCGGGCGTCGGACTACTTCGAGTTGCCCGACAACCGGCTGGTGGAGATGGGGCAGCGCACCTAGCGCCAGCGCGTTTTCGAGGCGCGGGCGTGCGCCTAGTGACCGGCGGGTCATTGACAGTGTTTAACGTTTACCCTAGATTACTAACCAGTGGGTCAGTAATGACCTGGTTCGTCCTCCCTAGGGTGTCTCATGACCGCCTCCGCCGTTTTTTCTCGTGCCCGCAGCGCCGCCTGGCTGCTGCTTCCCGCCATTGTCCTGGCCGGCTGTTCGCCGAAACCCGTGGCGGAGGAGCCTGTTCGCGCGGTCAAGTTCGTGACCGTGGGCACCAGCGATTTCGATGCCCAACCCGAGTTCTCGGCCGAGGTGCGCGCGCGCGTCGAGTCCCGCCTGGGCTTTCGCGTGGCGGGCAAGATCACCCGGCGCCAGGCCGAGCTCGGCCAGCGCGTGCAGGCCGGCCAAGTGCTGGCCCAGCTCGACCCGCAGGACTACAAGCTCGCCGCCGACGCCGCGCGCGCCCAGCAGGCCGCCGCGCTCACCAACCGCGACCTGGCCGCCGCCGACCTGAAGCGCTACGCCGAGCTTCGCCAGCAGAACTTCATCAGCGGCGCCGAGCTCGAGCGCCGCGAAACCACCTGGAAGGCCGCGCAGGCCCAGCTCGAACAGGCGCAGGCGCAGCTCGCCTCGCAGGGCAACCAGGCCAACTACACGACGCTGGTGGCCGACGTGGCCGGCGTCATCACCGCCATCGAGGCCGAGCCGGGCCAGGTGGTGCAGGCCGGCACGCCGGTGGTTCGCATTGCGCAGGACGGCGCGCGCGACGTGGTGTTCGCGGTACCCGAAGACCGCGCCACGCTCATCAAGACCGGCTCGCCCGTCGCCGTGCGCGGCTGGTCGGGCGGCAGCGAGCTGCAGGGCCAGGTGCGCGAAGTGGCGGCCAGCGCCGACGCGGTCACGCGCACGTACTCGGTCAAGGTGGCCATCGACGCGGCCACCTCGCCGCCGCTGGGCGCCACGGTGTATGCCCGCCCGCAGGCGCTGGCCCATGCCAGCACCGCGGTGATGAAGCTGCCGACCAGCGCGCTGCGCCAGGAAGGCAAGGGCTCGGCCGTGTGGGTGCTCGACAAGGCGAGCATGACCGTGCGATCGCAGCCGGTGCAGGTGGCCACCGCCGACGGCAATGAAGCCGTCATCGCCTCGGGCATCGCGCCCGGCATGATGGTCGTGGCGGCCGGCGTGCATGTGCTGTCGCCGGGGCAGAAGGTCACCATCTACCAGTCGAAGGAGGCGGCCGCGGCGGCCGCCAATGCCGCCGCCGTCGCCGGTGCGAAGGAGTCGGCGCAGCCCGTTTCCGCCGTTGCCGCAACGCAGAAGGAAATCGCTCCGGCCGCAGCGGGTGCCTCCAAATGAGCGGCGGCGCAGCAGACCCCCACGACAAGCCCGCCGGTTTCAACCTCTCCAAATGGGCGCTCGACCACGCGCCCCTCACGCGCTACCTGATGGTGGTGCTGATGGTGCTGGGTGCCTTCGCGTACTTCCAGCTCGGCCAGGACGAAGACCCGCCTTTCACCTTTCGCGCGATGGTCGTGCGCACCTACTGGCCCGGCGCCACGGCGCAGCAGGTGGCCGAGCAGGTCACCGACAAGCTGGAGCGCACGCTGCAGGAGGCGCCGTACGCCGACAAGATCCGCAGCTATTCGAAGCCCGGCGAGTCGCAGATCATCTTCAACATCAAGGACTCGTCGAAGTCCGCCGAGGTGGCCAACGTCTGGTACACGGTGCGCAAGAAGATCGGCGACATGCGCGCCACCTTGCCGGCCGGCGTGCAGGGCCCGTTCTTCAATGACGACTTCGGCGACGTGTACGGCGTGATCTACGCGCTGGAGAGCGAAGGCTTCAGCTACGCCGAGCTCAAGACGCTGGCCGACGACGTGCGCCAGCAGCTGCTGCGCGTGAAGGACGTGGCCAAGGTCGACCAGTTCGGCGTGCAGGACGAGAAGGTCTACATCGAGATCTCGCAGAAGCGCCTGGCGCAGCTGGGGCTCGATTTCAACGCGGTGCTCTCGCAGCTGGGCTCGCAGAACGCCATCGAGAGCGCGGGCACCATCCAGTCGCCGCAAGACGTGGTGCAGGTGCGCGTGGCGGGCCAGTTCACCAGCGTCGACCAGCTGCGCGACATGCCCATTCGCGGCAGCTCGGGCAACCAGCTGAAGCTGGGCGACATCGCGGACATTCGCCGCGGCTACGTCGACCCGCCGGCCGTGAAGGTGCACCACCAGGGCAAGGAAGTGATCGCGCTGGGCGTGTCCATGGCCAAGGGCGGCGACATCATCGCGCTGGGCAAGGCGCTGAAGGCCACCACGGCCACCATCGACCAGCGCCTGCCGGCCGGCGTGAAGCTGGCGCAGGTGCAAGACCAGCCGGTGTCGGTGGCGAGCTCGGTGAACGAGTTCGTCGGCGTGCTGATCGAGGCCGTGGCCATCGTGCTGGCGGTGAGCATCATCTCGCTCGGGCTGCACAAGGGCGGGCGCTTCGGCTGGTACATCGACGTGCGGCCGGGGCTGGTGGTGGCGATCACCATTCCGCTGGTGCTGGCCGTGACCTTCCTGGCCATGAACTACTTCGGCATCGGGCTGCACAAGATATCGCTGGGCTCGCTCATCATCGCGCTCGGCCTGCTGGTGGACGACGCGATCATCGCGGTCGAGATGATGGTGCGAAAGATGGAAGAGGGCTACGACAAGGCCCGCGCCGCCACCTACGCCTACGACGTGACAGCCAAGCCGATGCTCACGGGCACGCTCATCACGGCGGCGGGTTTCCTGCCCATCGGGCTGGCCAAGTCGGTGACGGGCGAGTACACCTTCGCGATCTTCGCGGTGACGGTGATCGCGCTGGTGCTGTCGTGGATCGTGTCGGTGTACTTCGTGCCCTACCTGGGCACGCTGCTGCTGAAGGTGAAGCCGCACGCGGCTTCGCAGGAGCCGCATGACCCGTCGGCTCCCGAGGCGCCGCCGCACGAACTCTTCGACTCGGCCTTCTACAACGCCTTTCGCCGCACGGTGAACTGGTGCGTGGCGCACCGCTGGACGACCATCGGCGCCACGGTGCTGATCTTCGCGCTGGGCATCGTGGGCATGGGCAAGGTGCAGCAGCAGTTCTTCCCGGACTCGAGCCGGCCGGAAATCCTGGTGGACATCTGGTTCCCCGAAGGCACCTCGTTCGCGGCCAACGAAGAGGTGGCAAAGCGCGTGGAGCAGCGCTTCATGCAGGAACAGGGCGTGAAGACCGTCAGCACCTGGATCGGCTCGGGCGTGCCGCGCTTCTACCTGCCGCTGGACCAGGTGTTCCCGCAGACCAACGTGTCGCAGCTCATCGTGCTGGCCAAGGACCTGAAGGTGCGCGAAACTCTGCGCCTGAAGCTGCCGCAGCTGCTGGCGCAGGAGTTCCCCGAGGTGCGTGGCCGCGTCAAGCTGCTGCCCAACGGGCCGCCGGTGGCCTACCCGGTGCAGTTCCGCGTGATCGGGCCCGACCCGGCGCTGCTGCGCGGCCATGCCGACGAGGTGAAGGCCGTGCTGCGCGACAACGCCAACATGCGCGGCGTGAACGACAACTGGAACGAGTCGGTGAAGGTCATTCGCCTGGAGATCGACCAGGCCAAGGCGCGCGCGCTGGGCGTGACCAGCCAGGCCATCGCGCAGGCGTCGAAGACGATGTTCAGCGGCACCACCGTGGGCCAGTACCGCGAGAACGACCAGCTGATCGACATCGTGCTGCGCCAGGCGCCCGACGAGCGCCAGGCCATCTCGGACATCGGCAACGCCTACATCCCGACGAGCTCGGGCCGTTCGATTCCGCTCACGCAGATCGCCAAGCCGGTGTTCACCTGGGAGCCGGGCGTGATGTGGCGCGAAAACCGCGACTACGCCATCACGGTGCAGGGCGACGTCATCGAGGGCCTGCAGGGCGCCACGGTGACGACGCAGCTGCTGCCGAAGCTGCGCGAGGTGGAAGCCGGCTGGGCCGCGGCCGGGCAGGGCGGCTACCGCATCGAGGTGGCGGGCGCGGCGGAGGAAAGCAGCAAGGGCTCGGCCTCCATCGTGGCGGGCGTGCCGATCATGCTGTTCCTGGTGTTCACCTTGCTGATGCTGCAGCTGCACAGCTTCAGCCGCTCGCTGCTGGTGTTCATCACCGGGCCGATGGGCATCGCCGGCGTGGCCGGTGCGCTGCTGCTGCTGAACCGGCCCTTCGGCTTCGTCGCGCTGCTGGGCGTGATCGCGCTGATGGGCATGATCCAGCGCAACGCGGTGATCCTGATCGACCAGATCGAGCTCGACCGCGCGGCGGGCGTGCCGGCGTGGGACGCGATCGTCGAGTCCGCCGTGCGGCGGCTGAGGCCGATCGTGCTGACCGCGGCGGCTGCCGTGCTGGCGATGATTCCGCTGTCGCGCAGCGTGTTCTGGGGCCCGATGGCGGTGGCGATCATGGGCGGGCTGATCGTGGCGACGGTGCTCACGCTGCTCGCCTTGCCGGCGATGTACGCGGCGGCGTTCCGCGTCAAGCGTGAACCGGACGAACCAAAGACGTCGCCCGCATCGCCGGCGCCGAAAGTGGCCCCGATTAGTGTTTAAAATTGAAAGCTGACCGATTTCAAGCGGATGGTCTTTGGCCCATGCAACCTCATGGCGCAAAGGGGCCGTCCGCTTTTGCATTCACCTGAAAGATTGGCATCGCGCGGGTGGCGAAATTGGTAGACGCACCAGGTTTAGGTCCTGACGTTCGCAAGAACGTGCCGGTTCGAGTCCGGCCCCGCGCACCAGCCCTCTGCTACATAGCCTGTTCTATCGCGCAGTGAAGAAGCCCCCGTTTCGAAAGAGACGGGGGCTTTTTCTTTGGCCGGTACGTGCAGCGTGCGCGGTGTTGGCGGCGCTTACCAGTCGTTGTTGTCGCTGCCGCCGCCGCTGCCCCCGTCGTCCCACGAACTCGTGTCGGTGATGCCGAAGTCGTTGTCCACGATGCGCTCGGGCTCCTGGGGCGAAGACGACGGCCACAGGCTGCGGCCCATGTCGGCGTTGCCGCTGTCGTTGATGTGGGACGCGTCGTTGCGCTCGGTGGTGTTGTTGATGCCGGTGTCGGAGCGGTCGTGCATCCAGTGGCGCACGGCCTCTTGCGCCACGATCGCGCCCACGCCCACTGCCGCGCCGGTGGCCAGCGCGGAGCCTAGGCCGCCCATGCCTGGCGCGGCCGCGGGAGGCGCTGCGGGCATCCAGCTGCCGCCGCCGGGGCCGTAGCTCGGGTAGCCGCCGGGCGTAACGGGTGCAGCGGGTGCGCCGGGTGCACCGTACGTGCCTGGTTGAGGTGCGTACGACTGCGCCGGGGCGGCGGGCGGGGCTACCCGGCGGCGGAAAGCGAGGTAGCCCACGGCCAGCAGCCCGACCAGCGCGATCGGCAGCCAGGGGATGGAGCCGGTCCTGGCTTGCGTCTGAACGGGTGCGGCTGCGGGTGTGCTGGCGCGGGTCGGCTCGGTTCGGGCGGGGGAGGCCGTGGGCCAGTCGAGCTTGGTCGTCAACCGTTCGACCGCTTCGGGCTTGGCGAACGAGAGGTCGGGCGCCAGTTCCTTGGCCTTGGCCAGCGCGCTCCGGGCGCCGTCGAGCTTGCCTTGGGCGGCAAGCAACTCCGCCTGCACGAAATGGGCCTTGGCGCTGTTGGGGTGGTCCTTCAGCACCTTGGCGATCATCGCGTCGGCGTCGGCCATCTTGCCGCCGTTCGCGGCGTCGTAGATCTGCTGGATGGTGGGATCGCCCGAGGCGGGCGCGTCGGTCTTCGCCTGTGCGAGCGAAGGCATGCCGAATGCCACGACGAGGGTGAAGGCGAGGGCGGTGAACAGTCGCTGAAGCATGAAAAATCTCCTCTGCAGTCCTGCGCGTCAGGACGGTATGGATCCACTCTAGGCGCGCAATATTGGCCAAACCTGACCGCCGCCGGCGACACGGCGAGACCCCGTGAAAACCCGCTTTTCCGCCAGATTAGAATCGCAGGTTGCCCAGTTTTGCAGGCGGCACACGTGTGCCTCCGCATAAATCCCGCCAGCGCGTGTAAGTCCTTGATCTGTATTGATAAAAAAAGATGCAGGCCCCGCGCACCAGCCCCCTTACCAGGAAGACATCATGACCGTGACCGTTGAAACTCTCGAGAAGCTCGAACGCAAGATCACGCTGACCCTGCCGGTCGGCACCATCCAGAACGAAGTCGATTCGCGCCTCAAGAAGCTCGCGCGCACCGTCAAGATGGACGGCTTCCGTCCCGGCAAGGTGCCGATGAACGTCGTGGCCCAGCGCTATGGCTACTCGGTGCACTACGAAGTCATGAACGACAAGGTCGGCGAAGCCTTCTCGCAAGCCGCCAACGAAGCCAAGCTGCGCGTGGCCGGCCAGCCCCGCATCACCGAAAAAGAAGAGTCTCCCGAAGGCGAGCTGGCGTTCGACGCGGTGTTCGAAGTGTTCCCCGAAGTCAAGATCAACGACCTGGCTGGCGCTGAAGTCGAGAAGCTCTCGGCCGAAGTGGGCGACGACGCCATCGACAAGACGCTGGACATCCTGCGCAAGCAACGCCGCACCTTCGCCCAGCGCGCGCAAGACGCCGTCGCGCAAGACGACGACCGCGTGACCGTCGACTTCGAAGGCAAGATCGACGGCGAGCCCTTCCAGGGCGGCAAGGCCGAAGACTTCCAGTTCATCGTCGGCGAAGGCCAGATGCTCAAGGAATTCGAAGACGCCGTGCGCGGCATGAAGTCGGGCGACAGCCGCACCTTCCCCCTGTCGTTCCCCGCTGACTACCATGGCAAGGACGTGGCCGGCAAGCAAGCCGACTTCCTGGTCACCGTGAAGAAGATCGAAGCCTCGCACCTGCCCGAAGTCAACGAACAGCTCGCCAAGTCGCTCGGCATCGCCGAAGCCACGGTGGAAGGCCTGCGCGCCGACATCAAGCGCAACCTCGAGCGCGAAGTGAAGTTTCGCCTGCTGGCGCGCAACAAGAACGCCGTGATGGACGCCCTGGTCGCCAACGCCGAGCTTGACCTGCCGAACGCCAGCGTGCAGTCGGAAGTCAGCCGCATGGTCGAAGGCGCCCGCGCCGAGCTGAAGCAACGCGGCATCAAGGACGCCGACAAGGCACCGATTCCCGACGAAGTGTTCCGCCCGCAAGCCGAGCGCCGCGTGCGCCTGGGCCTTGTGGTCGCCGAGCTGGTGCGTGCCAACGACCTGCAGGCCAAGCCCGAGCAGATCAAGGCCCATATCGACGAGCTGGCCGCCAGCTACGAAAAGCCGGCCGACGTGGTGCGCTGGTACTTCAGCGACAACAACCGCCTGGCCGAAGTCGAGGCCGTGGTCATCGAGAACAACGTGACCGACTTCGTCCTGGGCAAGGCCAAGGTCAACGAGAAGTCGGTGTCGTTCGACGAACTGATGGCGCAGCAGCAAGGCTGATTCTCCAAGCCGCCCGCGACGCCAATGGGGCTTGTGCTTTGCGGCACGAGCCCCATTTCACTCAGGCGTACAGTGCACAAAGCAGTGAACGATCCCATCTTCCGGAGAGAAAATTCATGATCGCAAACGAAATTCAAGGCCTCGGCATGGTTCCGATGGTCATCGAGCAATCGGGCCGCGGCGAGCGGTCTTATGACATCTACTCGCGCCTTCTCAAGGAGCGCATCATCTTCCTGGTGGGCGAGGTGAACGACCAGACGGCCAACCTCGTGGTGGCGCAGTTGCTGTTCCTCGAGAGCGAAAACCCGGACAAGGACATTTCGTTCTACATCAACTCCCCGGGCGGCAGCGTGAGCGCCGGCATGGCGATCTACGACACCATGCAGTTCATCAAGCCCGACGTGTCGACCATGTGTCTGGGCTTCGCGGCCAGCATGGGCGCCTTCCTGCTGGCGGCCGGCGAAAAGGGCAAGCGCTTCTCGCTGCCCAACTCGAAGATCATGATCCACCAGGTGCTGGGCGGCGCACGCGGCCAGGCCACCGACATCGAGATCCATGCGCGCGACATCCTGCGCACCAAGGACCAGATGAACCGCATCCTGGCCGAACGCACCGGCCAGCCGCTGGAAAAGGTCAAGTCGGACACCGAGCGCGACTACTTCCTGACCGCCGACGAAGCCAAGGACTACGGGCTGGTCGACCAGGTCGTGGCCAAGCGCGGTTAAACCCGCCCGGGTGGCCACGGGCCGCCAACGCGGTTGAGATCGCCCGGCGCCGATGGCGCCAAATGGCAAAAAACGGCGTTTTCCACACGGGAAACGCCGTTTTTCTTTCGTTATCATTGTCCACACCCTGTCACGAGGCAAAAGTCCATGGCCGAAAAAAAAGGCTCTTCCAGCGAAAAAACGCTTTATTGCTCGTTCTGCGGCAAGAGCCAGCATGAGGTCAAGAAGCTGATCGCGGGCCCTTCGGTCTTCATCTGCGACGAGTGCATCGACCTCTGCAACGAGATCATCCGCGACGAACTCCCCGCGGGCGAAGAAGCGCGCGACGCGCGCAGCGACCTCCCGACGCCGCTGGAGATCAAGACCAACCTCGACAACTACGTGATCGGCCAGGAGCCGGCCAAGCGCATGCTGTCGGTGGCGGTCTACAACCACTACAAGCGCCTGCGCCACAAGGAAAAGGCCAAAGGCGAGGACGTGGAGCTCAGCAAGAGCAACATCCTGCTGATCGGCCCCACGGGCTCGGGCAAGACGCTGCTGGCGCAAACGCTGGCGCGCATGCTCGACGTTCCCTTCGTGATGGCCGACGCCACCACGCTGACCGAAGCCGGCTACGTGGGCGAGGACGTCGAGAACATCATCCAGAAGCTGCTGCAAAGCTGCAACTACGAAGTCGAGCGCGCCCAGCGCGGCATCGTCTACATCGACGAAATCGACAAGATCTCGCGCAAGTCCGACAACCCCTCGATCACGCGCGACGTGTCGGGCGAGGGCGTTCAGCAGGCGCTGCTGAAGCTCATCGAAGGCACCATGGCCAGCGTGCCGCCCCAGGGCGGGCGCAAGCACCCGAACCAGGACTTCCTGCAGATCGACACGACCAACATCCTGTTCATCTGCGGTGGTGCGTTCGCGGGCCTCGAGAAGGTCATCGAAAACCGCACCGAGGCCTCGGGCATCGGCTTCGGCGCCGCGGTGAAGAGCAAGGCGCAACGTAGCATCACCGAGGTGTTCCGCGAAGTCGAGCCCGAAGACCTGATCAAGTTCGGCCTGATCCCCGAGCTGGTGGGCCGGATGCCGGTGGTTGCGTCGCTCGCCGAACTCAGCGAGGACGCGCTGGTCCAGATCCTGACCGAGCCCAAGAACGCCGTGGTGAAGCAGTTCACCAAGCTGCTGCAGATGGAAGGCGTGGACCTCGAGATTCGCCCCGCGGCGCTCAAGGCGATCGCTCGCAAGGCGCTGGCACGCAAGACCGGTGCACGCGGCCTGCGTTCGATCCTTGAACAGTCGCTGATCGACACCATGTTCGAATTGCCGAACGCGACCAATGTCGACAAGGTGGTGGTCGAGGAATCGACCATCGACGAAAACAAGCCCCCGCTGCTCGTGTACCGCGAAGCGGCGAAAAAGGCCTAAAGCCAAAGACGCGAAGGATCTGCATGTCTGGCCACACCCCATTGCCTCCCGAAGCACTCGACCTGCCGCTGCTGCCGCTGCGCGACGTCGTGGTGTTTCCCCACATGGTGATCCCGCTGTTCGTGGGTCGCCCCAAGAGCATCAAGGCGCTCGAACTGGCCATGGAAGCGGAGCGCCGCATCATGCTGGTGGCCCAGAAAGCCGCCGCCAAGGACGAGCCCTCGGTCGAGGACATGTTCGAGGTCGGTTGCGTCTCGACCATCCTGCAGATGCTCAAGCTGCCCGACGGCACCGTCAAGGTGCTGGTCGAAGGCCAGCAGCGCGCCCGCGTGAACCGCATCGATGACGGCGAGACCCACTTCTCGGCCAACGTGACGCCCGTGGCGGTGTCCGAAGGCGGCGAGAAGGGCACCGAGGTCGAGGCGCTGCGCCGCGCGGTGATGCAGCAGTTCGACCAGTACGTCAAGCTGAACAAGAAGATCCCGCCCGAGATCCTCACCTCGATCTCGAGCATCGACGATCCGGGCCGCCTGGCGGACACCATCGCCGCGCACCTGCCGCTCAAGCTCGACAACAAGCAGGCCGTGCTCGACCTCGACGACGTCAAGGCGCGCCTGGAAAACCTGTTCGGCCAGCTCGAGCGCGAAGTCGACATCCTGAACGTCGACAAGAAGATCCGTGGCCGCGTGAAGCGCCAGATGGAAAAGAACCAGCGCGACTTCTATTTGAACGAGCAGGTCAAGGCCATCCAGAAGGAGCTCGGCGAAGGCGAAGAGGGCGCGGACATCGAGGAGATCGAGAAGAAGATCAAGCTCGCCAAGATGTCCAAGGAAGGCCTGAAGAAGGCCGAGGGCGAGCTGAAGAAGCTCAAGCTCATGTCGCCCATGTCGGCCGAAGCGACCGTGGTGCGCAACTACATCGACGTGCTGATTGCGCTGCCCTGGAGCAAGAAGACCAAGATCAAGCACGACCTGGCCAATGCCGAAGCCGTGCTCAACGCCGACCACTACGGCCTCGAGAAGGTCAAGGACCGCATCCTTGAATATCTCGCGGTGCAGCAACGCGTCGACAAGGTGAAGGCACCCATCCTGTGCCTTGTGGGCCCGCCGGGTGTCGGCAAGACCTCGCTGGGGCAGTCGATCGCCAAGGCGACCGGCCGCAAGTACACCCGCATGGCGCTGGGCGGCATGCGCGACGAAGCCGAAATTCGCGGCCACCGCCGCACCTACATCGGCGCGCTGCCGGGCAAGGTGCTGCAGGGGCTGAGCAAGATCGGCACGCGCAACCCGCTGTTCCTGCTCGACGAAATCGACAAGCTGGGCACGGACTTCCGTGGCGATCCTTCGAGCGCGCTGCTCGAAGTGCTCGACCCCGAGCAGAACCACACCTTCGGCGACCACTACGTGGAAGTCGACTTCGACCTGAGCGACGTCATGTTCGTCGCCACCTCGAATTCGATGAACATCCCGCCGGCGCTGCTGGACCGCATGGAAGTCATTCGCCTCTCGGGCTACACCGAGGACGAGAAGACCAACATCGCGATCAAGTACCTGCTGCCCAAGCAGATGACGAACAACGGCGTCAAGCAAGAAGAGCTGCTCGTCACCGAAGAGGCCGTGCGCGACATCGTGCGTTACTACACGCGTGAAGCCGGCGTGCGTTCGCTGGAGCGCGAACTCTCGAAGATCTGCCGCAAGGTGGTGAAGGGCCTGTTGCTCAAGCAACTGAAACCGAAGGTGACCGTCGACGGTGCCAACCTCAACGAGTTCCTGGGCGTGCGCAAGTACAGCTTCGGCCTCGCGGAAAAGCAGAACCAGGTCGGCCAGGTGGTCGGTCTGGCGTGGACGGAAGTTGGCGGCGACCTGCTGACGATCGAGGCGGTCACCATGCCCGGCAAGGGCGTGATCAGCCGCACCGGTTCGCTGGGCGACGTGATGAAGGAATCGGTCGAGGCCGCGCGCACGGTTGTGCGCAGCCGCTCGCGCCGCCTGGGCATCAAGGACGAGGTGTTCGAGAAGCGTGACATCCACATCCACGTGCCCGACGGCGCCACGCCCAAGGACGGCCCGAGCGCGGGCGCGGCGATGACGACGGCCTTCGTGTCGGCGCTCACGGGCATTCCCGTGCGCAGCGACGTCGCGATGACCGGCGAAATCACGCTGCGCGGCGAGGTGACGGCCATCGGCGGGCTGAAGGAAAAGCTGCTGGCCGCACTGCGCGGCGGCATCAAGACCGTGCTGATCCCGGAAGAGAACGCCAAGGACCTGCAGGACATTCCCGAGAACGTGAAGAACGGCCTCGAGATCGTGCCGGTGAAGTGGATCGACAAGGTGCTCGAGATTGCGCTCGAGAAGATGCCTGTGCCGCTGTCCGACGAAGAAGTGGCCGCATCGGCCGCTGCCGTGGCCGAGCTGGCCAAGCAGCGGGCGGGGGCTCCCGCTTCCGAAGGCTCGGTGAAGCACTGATCGATAGAGAAAGTTTGAGAAGCCTCGAAATATTGGTATATAATTCGAGGCTCGAAACGCGGGAATAGCTCAGTTGGTAGAGCGCAACCTTGCCAAGGTTGAGGTCGAGAGTTCGAGACTCTTTTCCCGCTCCAGTTTTGAAAAAGGGAAGCGCCAGCTTCCCTTTTTTTCGCTAGTTCGATTTCGTATTTCTGCGTGGCGCGATAGCAAAGCGGTTATGCAACGGATTGCAAATCCGTGTAGCCCGGTTCGACTCCGGGTCGCGCCTCCACCAATTCTCCTGTTAAATCAACAGGTTACATGCCTCGGACACTCCGGGGCATTTTTGTTTCCGGCCTCGTTTCAGCTCGTTTTTGGTTCGTTGCTACCCAAAATTAGTTGATCTGCTACCCGCCGACGGACTGTTTTATCCGTCAAAGCCAGTACGATCCGCGCTTCTACTGGAGCCCGATGTGTCCTCTGTCCAGAAGCGCGGCAACAAGTTTCAGCTGCGCGTAAAGCACCACCTCCTCGAGAAGCCGTTCTTTCACACCTTCGATGACGAGGCGGAGGCGAACAACTACGCCAAGACCCTCGACGCTTGGCTAGAGCGCGGCGTGGTGCCGATCGAGCTGCTCGAGGCGACGCAAGGGCCTGGGCCGACGTCGCCGCTGCTGCTCGAAGTCATGCGCAACTACGAGAACGACCCGAATACGCGCGTGGCGCCGACGGAGAGGCCAACGCTCACGCTGCTGGCCAGCGAGTTGCCAGGCGTGCGCATGTCGGGCATCACATTCCAACGGGTCAACCAGCTGATCGAGGGCTACAAGACCCGAGAGAAGAAGATGGCGCCAGGAACGATCAGGAAGCGCGTGGGCGCGCTTTCCAAGGTGGTCGCGTGGTACCACCGCTCCACGACCAAAGAAGGCCAGCAGCCGCCCGTGAACGTGGTGACGCTGCTGCCCCGCGGGTACAGTCAGTACGCTGACGGGTCCGTTCGAGACATTGCACGCGACGTGCGCATGTCGGCAGACGACGAGACTGCGGTGCGTGCGGCCCTCGCCGGCGTGAAGCGGCCCGACAAGGAACGCCCTTGGGGCGACGATTCGGCCTTCGACCTGCTGTTCTCGCTGATCATCGATACGGGGCTGCGACTTCGTGAGGCGTACCGACTGCGCGTCGACCAGCTGGACGTTGCCCGCGGGCTGCTGAGGATCGAAGGCAGCAAGGGGCACCACGGCGCAGCGAAGCCACGCGCGGTCCCCCTGAAGCGCGAGCTGCGCGCGAAGCTTGTCGAATGGTGCGACGGGCGAACGGGGCTGATTTTCCCGTTCTGGGACGGTACGCCGGCGGACTTGGCCACGTGCACGTCGCGTCTGTCGGCACGCTTCAGATCCTTGTTCGCCTACGCAATGGTGCCGAACTTCACAGAGCACGACCTACGCCACGAGGCGTGCTGCCGCTGGATGACGCTAAAGGGTGATCGCGGCTGGATCTTCAATGAGATTGAGATCTGCAAGATCATGGGTTGGACCGACACCAAGATGATGCTGCGCTACGCCTCGTTGCGAGGCGAGGACCTTGCGGACCGCCTGCTCTAGTTGGGCAGTGGCGGCAGTGCGGGCGGGCCGCGTCGCTTGGTGTTCTGTTTGATGATTCCCTGCGGCCGAGTGGTCTCGGGCCTGGCCAGCGCCATCTCGTTGAGCCGCTGCATCAGCGCCTGGCGGGGGAACAGCCAACTGCGACCAATCTTCACCGCGGGCAGCTCGTGGTTGCGGGCTTTCTCCTCGACCGTCGACGGCTCGCAATCAAGCAGCTGCGCGACTTGGTCTTTGTTGAGGATGTCTTCGCTCATAGCAGGCTTCCTTGCTGGCCTTCGGCCCGGGCGACCAGGTCAATGGCGATCTTCATCACGCGCAAGTATTCCGCCGACGGTCGCTTGTCGACCTCTTGGCCTGGACGGTACTGCCGCCAGATCTCTCGCTGCTGCGTCATCGGCACCATAGCCCAGTGCTTGCCGCACATCAGGAACTTCGGAGGCACGGCCTTGTTGCAGCCTTCGGCGTGGCAGGTATGGGTCATGCTGGCCGCTCCGCGTCTTCGCGCCGGCAGGAACTCGGATTCCAGCCGTGAGGCGACCATTCGACATAGCAGTCGTACCGCTCGAAGGTGCGGCCATCCTGCAGCACTACGCACCAGCGGCCGCTGCCGCCTGGTCGCGCCGGCGGCACGAAGAACTTGTCGACCTGTACACCGCTGATGAGTTCGCCAACGTTGCGGACGCCGCCGGTGGACGTACGGGTCCATTTGTCGGCGATCGCGCTCCATGGGGTGCCTTGCGTCATGCCATTGCTCCCTGCGCCTGGTCGACTTCCACATGCGCGCCGATCTGCTGCAGCTGCAGCTCGTGCAATTCGATTGCGGTCGAGATCACATCGAGCTCGAGCAGGTGCAGCGGCGTGGCGTTCCACACGCCGGCATCCATCGCCCGCCGGCCGATCTCCTGCAGGGCGATGGCGGCGCTGTGCAGATGCTCCCCCAGGCCGCGCACGATGCCACGGCGTTCCAGGCTTTGCGCGACCACGATCGCCCGCGCGACCGTCGACCACTCGTGCTCTGTGGCCACGCCTTCGCGAAGAGAGCGGGCGGCGTCCTGCAGCAGGTCGACGGCCGTGGGGCGCGTCGCGTTGTTCCTAGCCAGCGAGATCGGATTGAGCGAGGTCCGGCGCGGTCGGCGGGCAGTGCGGCTATGGCTCATTGCTTCTCCCAGTAGCCGCAGCGTTCGCGCGCGAAGGGGGACGAGCCGGCACAGACACAGCCACCCTCGCGTTTGCAGTGACCGCCGTCGCTGACTTGTTTTGCGAGAGCATCCATCGCGTACTGCAGCAGCTGCTTGCTGTTGTAAAGGTCGTTCCCCTGGATGCGCAGGGCAGGAATCGGCAGATCAGGCAGCTGGGTGCTCATGGCGCTGCTCCCTTCGGAAACGGCCAAGCGGACTGTGGGTGGAGACCCCGCGCGGCAAGTGCCGCGCCTTCCTCTTCATCTGCGCCGCGAGGCGCCTGGTCCTTGTCCCCGTCTTCCGCGCGCAGCGCGCCTGTATCTGCAGCTTGGGCTGCTCGAGCTGGCTTCTTCGCGACAGCCGTGCTCGCGCGTAGCCTCTGCGCCGCAGGCGGGGAGGTCGATTTTTTTGCATTTGCGGCTTCATCGGCCGGAGGCGTGGCCAGCTCCCCGCTGATGATGGCTCCCACGTTCACGCCGAGGTGCTTTGCAGCGACGAAAAGAGATTCGGGCTTGTTCCCCCACACGTGCACCTGATCAATCAGCACGCAGTCGATCAGCAGCTTGCGAAGGTCCGCATCTGCCATCGATCCGATTCGCTTCGCGAGGCCGTCGCTGTTCTTCGCCTGGTACAGGTCGCACAAAGTCCCGCGCGACCGGTACTCGACGCCCTCCAATGCCAAACGCGCAACGCGCTGAAGGAACCATGTGTCGAGCGCTACGCCGGTGGACGCGGCACGTACCTGCTCGAGGATGCGGAGGTGCAATCCGTGCTGCGCTGTGCGCGTCACTTCCTCCTTTTTGTGGGCTTCGTGTCGCGCCTTTTGCTGCTCTTCCCAACTGGCCTGCTTCGGCGTTTCCTTGACTTTCACGCCGGCGGCCTTGAGGTCCTCGCGCTTGACGGCCTCCACCGTCTTGCCGGTGCGCGGGTCTTGGATCGTTACAACGGCAATGTTTACCGCGGCGGCCTTTGCGCCCTTCTGCTTGACCTTTGCGGCTTCACCGAGCGCGTCCTTCACATCCTTCAGGGCAATGAATGCCCCCTTCAAGTTGCCCTGCGCATCGATCGCGGCACGTGCCTTGTTGCCTGCGACGACCGTCTTCCCCTTCGCCTCGAGCGCATCCTGCTCGCGCTTGAGGTGGGCGGTCTTCTTCGCCGCGTAGCAGTCGATGTCCGTGCACACGTTTTCACCGCTGGGCGTGCCGTCGCCGTAGCCGTAGTGGTTCCTCTCCGTGCGGATGAAGTCGCTGTAAAGCTCTGGGGAGGCGCCGCTGCGCTTCGGGCACGTGGTGCACGCGCCAGCCAGCGGCACCAGCTCAGCGTCGTCGAGCGCCCACTTCGCATCCTTGAGGGCTGTCGCGAACTTGCCGGCCAGATCTTCACGGATGCGACGGAACGAGCGCTTCTCACCGTAGCCGCTTTCGTGCTCGAGCGCGAGTTCGAGCGCCTTCGCCTGGTGCTTCTCGCCGTCGACGCGCGCGATGAGCGTGGCCACCACCGCGGTGATCTTGCCTTCGCGGTAAGCCTTGGCGCCGGCCGGACCCAGCGTGGCCAGCTTGAGCCGGTTGTATACGTGTGTGCGGCTCTTGCCGATCTGCGTGGCGAGTTCGTCCTTGGTGACCTTGTGCTCAGCGATGTAGGCCGCGAAGCCCTTGGCCTCGTCGATCGCATCCAGATCCTCCCGATGCAGGTTCTCGATCTGCTGCAGCTGTGCACTCAGCTTATCGGGGAGCGGGCGCACCATGGCCGGTATCTGGCCCAAGCCAGCGCGTTGCGCTGCCCGAAAGCGACGATGCCCGAAAATGATCTCGTAATGGGTGATGACGCCTGGGTCGAGCGGCATGGTGATGGGGCGCACGAGGATGGGCTGCATGACCCCTACCGCGCGGATCGAGGCAACAAGCTCTTCTTCGCTCTCCGCAGGGAATTCCGTGCGCGGGTTGAAGGGCGAGGGCTGAATCTCCCGTACGTTGAGCAGCGCAATGTTGCTCGACTCCGCGGTGTGGATGCCCTCGCCGCGTGGGCCCTCGACGATGACGACCAGGTCGTCGGGATGCAGCACCAGCGGGGAACCTTCGCAGTCCACCACGAGGCTGCCGGTGGGGTTCCGGCTGAGCACCGTTCCCTCTTTGCCGGCCTGCAGGTGCGGATCGCCGATGCGGTCCAGCAGCTCGCCGTTGATGCGGACGCGTTTGCCGATCCAGTCGACCTTTGCTTTCGTTGCCATGGGATTCCTTTCACGCCGCGCCGGTGGGGCGCGTGGGTTCGGTCAGAGGAGGGAAGGGGAGGGCGAGCGCGACGCGAGAGATCCGCGCGCGCAGCTGCAGGAGCTCGACGTAGGCCTGCCATGCGCGCGCCTCAGCCTCGCGCAGGCTGAGCTCGTGCAGCGCCTCCTGCAGTTCGGGAGAGGCCTCGCCGCCGGCATCCTTCACCGGGAGGGCGTCGACTAGGCGCGCGCTGGCGTCGAGCGGGGGCGACACGGCTGTTTCGGGTTCGCTGGCCAGCACCGCGCGGTCTGGATCGAAGCCGGGCAACGCCAGCGCCGCGCGACGGCCGATGACCGCCCGCATCAGAGCCTTCTTCTCAACCGCTGTTTTGAAGATCGGGTGAAAGCACGATTGGTCGACGCCGAGGTTTCGCTGGGCCCAGTCGGGGGTCAGATAGCTGTGCGGCGGCATGCCGCGCAGCGCCTCCAGCGCGCGGGAGGGCGCGCTGCCCTCGCGAGGGCGATAGTCGGGGAAGCGCTGAACTGGCGGTGCGGGCTTCGCGACCTGGCGCTTGGCAACCGGCTTGATCGGCTCGGGCTGCGTGATTGCATGCTCGGCGTCGGAGATGACCACTGGAGCGCGCGCCGTGAAGCATCGCACCGGCGCGACCGCGACATATTCGGTAGCGGTCGCCATGGGGGCATTGGGCATGCACTGGCGACCGTTGACCAGGCTCGGCAGCTTCATCGCGTCGTACGCGCCAGGGCGACTGGATCGGGTTGCGAGTTCCGCGCCGGTATAGACGCCTGCCATGACGCTCGGCGCGCCGAGCGGGCGGGCGCTTGGAATGCGTGCCGTGGTGTACCGCTCGCTCACGGCCTGCCCCCGCTGAAGATCGACCGCCCGAGATTCGCCAGGTCTTGCAGCAAGCGCTGTCCATCGCACGTGCGCCGATATACCCACATGCTGGCCACGATGCCGAACGGGCCGCCAGCAAGATAGGCGGCAACCTCCATGCCACTGGCGTTCGGTGCGAGCTTGAACAGCACCAGGTTGCAGGCGCCGATGGCCATGCTGTTGACGAAGGCGCCGGCGAAGTGGCCGTTGTTCACGAGCTGGCTTTGCAGCCCGAGCGCGAACACCAGGCCGAAGGTGCTGAGGAGCAGGTAGAGCGCGCTCATTTCGGCATGCCTGCTACTGCCTCGGTACCACGCACGCGATGGATGCGGTCGATGTCGACGCCATCAGTGGGCGTGCGGTCAATCTTGTCGCGGCCGAGAGCGCGTCGCGCGCGCTCTCGCACTTCGCGGGGCACCGCGTGAGCGAAGCCCTCGACGTCGAGCAGATCCAACGCCAGCGCAATCGTCGGGACGTCTTGGGCGCTGTAGAGCACCTCAGCGCCACGCTTGAACGATGTGCCGAGCAGCTCCATGCCAAGCGCCTGGGCCGGCGTGACGCCTTTGCCGACAACTGGGGGAGCGGCGTCAGTGCGAACACTGACGTGCCCGCCCTCACAGTCGATGATGGTGATCGTGATGTTGGCCAACGGTGGCTTTCGGTGATTTGGTGAAAGGCCACGGCCTGGACGGCGGCTGGATCTCGTGCGCCATCAGGTCGTGGTGAACGGCGCCGTGCAGACGTTTGCACCGCGCTTTTGAGGCTTACGGGATCGGCGCGGGGAGTAACTCGGCAAGGGCGATGGCAACGAGCACCACCGCGACGGTCGCGATCGCAACCATCGTGAACAGGCCTTTTGCGACTTCGACCATCAGCTCGAACGGCGAGCTGCTAGCTGGCTCTCTATCCGGATCGAGGCGATAGAGCGTGCGAGTTGCACGCGTCAGTTCATCGTGTCGGCGCACCAGCGCGTCGACGTCCTCTTGCGGCAGATCGGGGCGCATCAGCACCACCTCCAGGCGGCACCGGCAATGCGCTGCAGCAGCGGGCGTGGCGCGGCCGTGCGGCGGTCCAGCAGCGCCTCTTGAACAAGCTCGGCATCGGCGCTGAAAGTGGGCATGCGCGGCGGGAGCGCGCTGCCTATAAGCAGACCCCTGCAGGTACGAAGCGTGCGGCCGCGAACAGGCACAGGCGGCGTGTAGCCGGTGGGCAGGGCGCGCGTGTTCATGAGGCGCTCCCTGTGTCCTGGCCGGCCCGGATCTCGC
The DNA here is from genome assembly GCF_041355175.1 of Variovorax sp. RCC_210. NCBI lineage: Bacteria > Pseudomonadati > Pseudomonadota > Betaproteobacteria > Burkholderiales > Comamonadaceae > Variovorax > Variovorax sp. RCC_210. The sequence goes on from NZ_JBFUPJ010000001.1 coordinate 720,410, forward strand.
TGGGGGGCGCGGGCCGCTCCTGCATCGCCTGGACCGAGCCGCCCTCGACCAGCTGCTGCATGTGCACGAACATGACCGAGGCCGCTGTCTTGAACGCCTCGAAGCTGTCAGGCCAGCGCTCGGCGACATCCCGCGACATGGTCGCGAGCAGCTTGGCGCCGGTCATGGTGCCCACCTCGGCGAACCATGCTCCGATCGTGCTGCCCTCGGCCCGGATGGCAAGCCGGTACTGCGAGCTGCGGCTCACGAGGTACCCCCTTTGACCGCTGCGATGATGCGATCGCACTCGGCCTGGGTGGTCTTGCTAACGATCACGCCGGCCTGACAGAGGTCCTTGAACCGCTTGACTACCGCGAGCATGTGCTCGGCCTCGAGCGCGAGCGTGTTGCGCCGCCGAATCTGCGCGAGCTGGGTGTCGTGAGCCGGGATGAGCGATCCCACCCACTCTGCGCTCGAGGGGCCGGCCTCGATCGCAGCCCGAGCCGTAGGGCTGAGCGCGTCCAGGGAGACGTTCACCAGCGTGGGCTGGCGATCATAGGGAAGGCGCATCCGCACTACGGCAGTCTTCTGACCGGCGAAGGGTTGCTCGACGATGGCGTCCAGCAATTCGTCGCGGTACTCTTGGAGCTTGCTCATGCTGCACCTCGCGCGTGCTCAAGCTGCCAGTCGCCGGTAGGGCCTTCGCCGCGCACGATGCCGACGCGGCGGCCGAAAGTCAGGCTGTAGCGGGTGTCACGGTGCTGGAGGATGCGGGCTGCTCGCAGCATGCCGGCGGCGGCGCGGCGGCTGATCGGGCGCGTGCCGTTGGTAGTGCTCAGGCGCAGGACGGGCTTCATGCCGCGCTCCCGATTGCTGGCTTGAAGCCGGGGCCGGCCATCCCGCCGCAGCTCTCCATCCAATCGCTGAACCCTTCGACCAAAACGTTCTCTGCGTCGCGCTGCGCGCTGATCAGGAAGAGTTTGGTGGGCAGATCGGCGTTGCGCTTGTACGCGTCGGTGATAAGTCGATCAGCGGCGCGGTGACCTGCCAGCCTCCGCAGGAACCATGCGCGATTGAATTCCGCCGACGTTACTCGCCCGCCGCTGCTATGCGGCGTTTCCGGCAGGTCCGGATAGGGCGCCTTCACCTCACGGCGGCGGCTGTTGATCGGCCTTGGCGTACGTGGCCGATTGGCTGGCGGCGGCCGGCGCAGGCTCGGTAGGGTCGTCAGCGGCACCGGGCGGGGCTGCTGGTTGCCGGGTACCGCCGGCGCGGGTTGGGTTCTGGGCATTTCGGCCTCCGTCTTGATGACGGGGCTGATTATGCAAATGTGCCTAGATTAAGTCAAAGCAAAAATGCATAACTTAGTCAGGGCACCGATTCAGGCAGTGCGAATCGTAGAAAGCTAGCCTCCTTTGGAATTGGAGGATTTTGGCCGTTGCTCGTTTCCCGGCTCCCCGAGCAGCCGCTCAATCCGGTCCGCCGCGAGCGGCGCATCGCTGGGGTCATTGGCCATGTCGGCCAGGAGAGAGCCGACAGCCTTGCGTGCGGGTAGGTCGTAGGCGCTGAGCGCGGCGCCCAACTGGACCACAAGCTCGCGCACCGTGAGCGGGCGGGGCGCGGTCCGAATTGATACCGGGGCGGAAGATGCGGCACGGTCCACGCTGGACGAAGGCGCGGCTCCAAGGAAGCCGCGTGCTTGCCCGACGGTCTCAGCTGCTTCGTCATCGAGGAAGGCTTCGACCCTGACGCCGTAGTGCCGAGCGACCGGCTCGAGCGTCGACCAACGGGGATTCCGCGTGCGGCCGTCGAGAAATCGCTGGAGCTGCGATTGCAGGCTTCTGTTTTTCAGGCTGTCAGCCAGAGAGTTCGGGTTGTCGCCCGCCTCTTCCATCAGTGCCCTCAAAAGTTGCCTGCCGTCCATGAATCGACTATGCAACATTGAGTAATGTGAAATTGCGTTGGCTGTTACGCAAACATGCATAATCTCGCCCATGAGCAAGACGGTAGAAATCATTAAGCGGCTGCGAAGCCGCGGCCTCTCGCAGTCCGAAATCTCTCGCCGCACCGGGGTCGCGCAAACGCGGCTCTCGCGATGGGAGGGCGGTGCGGTAGCTGCAGCTGCAGATGACGTCCTGAAGCTGCAAGACCTGGCCCAGGCGCTTGACGCCACGGACCGGGCCGCCGTTCAAGGGGAGGGTGGATAGCTTGAGCGGCTGCTCGGCGCGAGGGCGCCGGGCGGACTTGTTTTTGAGATTGCATCGCATGACTGCAGTCTCTTTTTTTCGCCTGTTTTTGACATGGCAACACATGGCAATTTGAAATGTCATCCATTGCGCACCCCAATCTGACCGTCACTTTCGACCCTGCTCTGCCCGAGCAGTTCTCAAGCTTGCGGGCCTATATAGCCTTCCGCGTTCAGGAGCAACGACTCAACGCCGCGAACCTGGCCGGCAAGATGGACCTGAGCCCGTCGACCTTGTCGCGGAAGCTCAACCAGAACGAGGGTGACACCCAGCGCTTCAACTGCGACGACCTAGAGGCGTACATCAAAGAGACCAAGGACATCGGCTCAGTGATGGCCTACCTAGCCTCGAAGTTTGTTGAGACGCCTGAAGCACGCAAGGACCGCGCGCTCGGCCGGGTTGAGGCAGCATCGGCGGCATTCGAGGCAGCGGTAGCGGCGTTCAGGGCGGCGCAATGAGACCGGCCGGGGAAGTACGCCAGGCACTGTTCGACGCAGCCCTGGCGCTGACGACTCCTGACCGCTCGCCGACCATGCTCGAGCTCGCGCTGCATGCGCAAGTGGGCTACGTCGCGGCGCGCAAGACGGTCGACAACATGCGGCGCGCTGGTGTACTGGTGCCGATCCGTGAGCGCAAGGTCGACTATCGAAACCGCCCGGTCGCGGAGTACTGCCCGCGAAAACGGCTGCAACAGGTGAGCGGCACGAAGTGCCCGCTTCGTGAAGCGGTCGCGACTTGGTCTGTTTCGATCGTTTGATGTCTCGCGCACCACTACCACCGATCAATTTCCGGGCGTTGGGCGATGCGCTTCTGTCGCAGGCCAAGGACCTGGTGCCGCAGTGGATTCGCGGCGGCCTCGTGCGTGGCAGCGAGTACATCTGTGGTTCTCTCTCAGGCGGGGAGGGTGACAGCTGCGCGATCAACCTCACGACCGGGCGTTGGGCCGACTTCGCCGGCTCTGATGAGGATCGAGGCAACGACCTAGTCGGCCTCTACGCCGCGATTCACGGGATAACGATGGCCGAGGCCGCCATACAACTGGCCGACGAGCACGATCTGCACGACGTGGCAGGCATTGTGAAACGACCGAGGGAAGGAGCGCCGCGCGCGCCGCGACCACCGCCCCCGCCACCTCCGCCGCCAGCGCCTGCGCAGCGAGAGAAGGAGCAGTGGGAGACGCGCATGCCCGCGCCGGCAGACGCGCCACCCGCAACGTTCTGGCACTACAGCCGGAAAAAAGAAGACATCCTGCACACCGCGATGTACTGGGTCGATGGGCAGCTGTTCGGCTACGTGGTCCGGTTCAGAACCAGTGATGGCGGCAAGGTCGCGATTCCGTACACCTGGGCTGCGAGTCTGCGCGATGGCTCAATGACCTGGAAGTGGCGCGGCTGGGACGACACACGCCCGCTCTTTTATCCAGGCGGCGCGCATCCGGGCGGTCGGACGGTCATCGTCGTCGAGGGTGAAGTTAAGGCCGAGGTCCTGCAGACGCTGCTCGATGCGCGAGCACCCGGCGTTTACTGCGTGGTGGGCTGGCCGGGTGGATGCAACGGCTGGAAGAAAGCGCATTGGGAATGGCTTGCGGGCAGCACGGTGTTGCTGTGGCCAGACTGCGACTCCAAGCGCGAAAAGGCTGCACAGGCGGTGCAGAAGTCCGTGGTGGCCCAAGCCATGGAGCAGCTCGAGCAGATCGGCGGGGAGATCGCAGACAGCGACCGCGCGCGCGTGCGTGAGACCGCGCTGCAGCTCCTGGCCAATTCGATGCCATACCTGCCGGCGAAGAAGCAGCCTGGCATGGCGGCGATGCTTGGTATCGGCACACTGTTGAGCGATGCTCATGGCTGCACTGTGTCGATGTTGCCCATTCCCGGGCCTGGCGAGCTGCCTGACGGTTGGGACTGTCACGACGCCATCGACACGGACGGCTGGGACTATGACCGCGTGCTCACGTTCTTCGGCCAGGCTCAGCCCCTGCAGGCCGAAGTGCACGCGGCCGGACCCGCAGCTGCGCCGCCTGACGCGAGCGGGGCCGCAGCTGAAGGTGGTGGTGGCGGATCGGACGATGGCGCGCGTAAAAGCCCCGCTGGCGCTGAGGACGGGGATAACGGCGAATTGCCGTGGTGGCTGAAGCCCTACTGGGACCCCGAGAAGGGCAGGTGGCTGGTTTCGCGCAAGCTGGTGATCGCGGCGCTGTTGAACGACGAGGCGCTAAAGGGTGTGCTCGGCCTCAACCAGCTGAGCAACAACATCGACGCGCGGCGGCCGTGGCCGTGGTCGCACGCGAAGGCGGGACCAATCACGGGCGCCGTCGACCTGCTTCTGGGCCGCTATCTCAGCAAGACATACGGCCTGCCCAGCATCAACCGGGCGGCATTGATGGAAGCCATCGAGACCGTGGCTCACGAGAACCCGTTCCACCCCGTGCAGGAGTACCTCACGGGACTGCCCGAGCCGGATCCCGTCGCGAAGCCGCTGATCGACAAATGGCTCGTGTACGTGATTGGCGAAACGCCGGAGACGCTCAAGCCGGAGGTGTTCGAGTACCTGTGCCTTGTCGGCCGATATTGGCTGCTCGGCATGGTGAATCGCATCATGGAGCCGGGCTGTAAATTCGACTATTGCCCGGTGCTGGAAGGTCCAGGCGGCATGCGCAAGTCGACGATGGTGGAGACGCTCGCGAGCTCGGCCTACTTCAGCGACACGCATTTCGACGTGAGCCGCGGCAAGGAAGGCCAGGAACAGGTGCAGGGCCTATGGCTCTACGAGATTGCCGAGCTGGCGAACTTCGGCAAGTCCGAGATCAACATCATCAAGGCCTTCATCTCGGCCAAGGTCGACCGGTACCGGCCGAGTTACGGGCGCGTCGTCGAGGCCTATGCGCGACAGTGCGTGCTGGCCGGCACGACGAACGAACGCACCTACCTGCGGGACCGCACTGGCAACCGGCGATTCTGGCCGGTGCCTGTGCGGCACGTTATCGACATCGAGTGGCTTTTGCGCAATCGCGACCGGCTCTTTTCTGAGGCGTTCGCGCTCTACCTGCAGGCCGAGCCATTCACGCCCGCGATCGCGGTGGAGGAACGGCTGTTCTTCCCGATGCAGGAGAGCCGCCTGGTTGAAACGGCCGTTCTCAGTGAACTGCTGCACGTCCTGACCAGGCCGCCCATGCAGACAGGCATTGGCGCGATCGTCAACGAGCTCACGACCTTCGTCACGATCTCGCAGTTGACGGCCGCCCTCGGTGTCGATGCAGCCAAAAGCAATGCTTCGCTCGAAGGCCAGATTCGCAGCTGGATGGAACACGAGGGCTGGGAGCGCTGCAAGAAGCAGCAGAACGGCGTTCGTGCGTGGGGCTACGAGAGGCCGAAGGATTGGCCGCCCTACGAACCAGAGGACGGGGCAGCAGTGCCTCCTCCGCCGCCGCCGGCACCGAAGCCGGCGGCCCATGAATATGGAGACGCCGACGATGCGCCGTTCTGACCAACAGGTCACGGCGCAACAAACGCGCCGGATCGCAAACACCGCCAGACGCAAGATTGGCAGCGGTGTGCCCGAAGGGCTGGGGGCCAAGCGCCCTCACTGCGGTGCGGTAGCGGGGAAGTCGACGCACGCGCCTATGACCTGAGTGTCCAACTGTCCACGGTGGCCAGGGTTTCGCATAGAGCCCTATGGCTTGCTTCTTCCTCCGAATTGGGGGTTGCAGCCGCTGCATTGTCCATCGCGATATTCGCAAAGCGGGCGCCCCCACACAGAGGCGTGCAGACGTGTGCACTCGCGCGCGCACAGCCCCTCGATCTCACGTATTTCTTCTATAGAGAGGTTTGGACACATGGACACCATGACTTCAGATCAAGCGATGACCGTCGCCGAAGTGAACGCTCGGCTCACGTTCATCAAGGACCGCATGCCGAAGACCTACGAGGCCATCCAGGCGAAGGCGAAAGAAATGGGTAGCGGGGCATTCGGCCTCGTCCGTCGCGGCATTCGGGGGGAACCGAACTGCTTCTATGCGTGTGAGCGTGATTTCAAGGTCGGCACATACTGGACCGTCCAGGTCGCGCCCGATATCGCCCGCCTGGTCGAGCTGTACGGCATGAGCTTCGTGTGCATGTGGGCCGAGCCGAAGGAGACCAATGGCGCGGATTGAATGGGTCAAGACGCGGCTCAACAATTGGGCGCTTTGGCGCTGCCAGATGGCTGGCAATGGCCTGGGTTTCTCGGCGCAAGCGTCGTTCCTCAACGATGCGCCAGGGTCGGAGCGGGAGGCGAAGATTCCCATCGACGAGATCGAGGCGTCCGTCACGCACGAGGGCATCGAGTCGCTGAAGGATTCTCGGCCGCATGTCTACCAGGTGCTGTACTGCATGTATCCGTTCGGGCTCGGCGTCAGTGGGACGTGCCAACGACTGGAGTGCGAGCGCGCCAACGTCTATGCGCTGCTCGATGTCGCAGACCGGCTGCTCGCCGCATGGTTCGCAGAGCGTGGTGAGCGGCAGCAGGCCGCGCGCGACACGATAAAGAAGAGTTTTACGACATAGACACTTCTGATAGATTTCAGGCACTCTGTGTGACAGTCATCTGATCACATCCAACGAAACCCGCCCTCGGCAACGACGGCGGGTTTTTGCATTTCCGATCACTGGGAGGGTCCGCTGCCGCAGCATTGCTGACGGCTGCGGCTAAGCGGGCAGGGCCGGCCTGCCTGGTGATCTCTGCTCATTCTTCTACCCCTATGCCAACCGCTGCACCGCGTCCTTGCACTAAGCCAGGTTGTCGCGCCCTGGTCACCGATGGTTCGGGTCGGTGCGAGAAACATCCGCGTGCTGCATGGCGCCAGGCCCGCACGCCGACGAAGCGCATCACCGGTCGCCGCCTGCAGGCCATGCGCGCCGCGCTGTTCCAGCGTCAGCCTTTGTGTGAGGTGTGCGAAAGGCTCGGCCTGGTCACGGTGGCCACCATCCGCGACCACCGCACGCCGCTGGCTGAAGGCGGTGCAGACGACGCCACAAACGAGCAGGCCATCTGTGCACCATGCCACGAGGGCAAGTCGCTTGGCGAGGCGCTGAGGGGACGCCTGCGGGGCCGCTGAGGGGGTGGCAGGGGTGCACCAAGGTGGTGCGGGGGGTGGGCAAAAGTCTGCAGCCCTGGCCCGGAAACTGATCGCCCCACCCGTTTTTTGCGCACGCAGGTTTCAGGGGGAGGGGGGGTGTCCAACGGGGGAGACCCCATTAACGAATCGAGGGTAGAAACATGGGTCAGCGTGGTCCAGCGCCAAAGCCTGCGGAGCTGAAACTGCTCGAGGGCAATCGAGGCCATCGCGCCATCGACTTGAACGCGACGTTTCGACCTGAGGTCGGCATGCCGTCGATGCCGAAGGACCTCAGCGTCGGCGCGCGCAAGGTGTTCAAGCGCCTCGGCCCCGAGCTGTTGCGATACAACCTGATGTCGGTCGTGTACAGCGACCTGTTCGAGGACCTCTGCGAGACCATCGCCGACGTCAAGGAATTGCGCCACTCGCTGCGCGCCAGGCAGAAGCTGTTGCGCGAGCAGGGCAAGGATCCGGCCGAGGCTTTCGAGGCAACGACGCCCGGCGGCATGCCCGTGCAGCACCCCCGCTACCAGGTCCTGAAGAGCGAACGGCAGATGATGCACTCGCTGCTGGGCAAGTTCGGGCTCAGTCCGGCTGAGCAGGCCAGCGTCACCACTGCCATCCGCGCCCAGCTGCAGCTCTTCGAGGGCGACGGTGGACCGGGCAAGAAATCGGCGGCCGAGCCGAATGCAAAGCCTACCGGCTTCGCCGACTTCGAGTGATGGCCAGCTATGCTGAGCGCGCGCTGGCCTATGCGCGGCGCGTCGTCGATGGCATCGAGGTCGCGGGCAAGTACGAGCGCCTGGCGTGCAAGCGTTATCTGCGCGACCTCGAGCGGCAGGGTGACGAGGATTTTCCGTACGTCATCAATGAGCGAGCTGGCTCGCGTGAGTGCCAGTTCATCGAGCTGCTCAGCCACATCAAGGGCGAGTGGGCGAAGCCGATATATGTCGACGGCAAGATCACGTACGCGAAGATCAAGTTGGAGGACTGGCAGGTCTTCATCGAGTTCAACCTCTTCGCTTGGGTGCACGTCGACACCGGCCTGCGCCGCTTCCGACGCAGCTACGAAGAGATCGCCCGAAAGAACGCGAAGAGCACGCGCGTGGCTGGGCGCCAGCTGTACCTGTGCTTCGCGGACGGCGAGCCGGGCGCCCAGGCCTACAGCGCCGCGACTACGGGTGAGCAGGCGCGAGAAGTGTTCGACACCGCTCGCGAGATGGTGCTCAAGGACGAGGAGTTCAGGAACCGGTTCGGCGTCACGGTGGGCCGGCACGACATCACGGCCGCACACAACGCGAGCACGTTCAAGGTGCTCAACGCCGAGGCCTCGACGCAGGACGGCTTGAACGTCCACTCGGCCGCTGTCGATGAAGTGCACGCGCACAAGAAGCGCGACCTCTGGGACGTGATCGAGTCAGCGGACGGGTCTCGGTCGCAACCGATGATCAGCGCGATCACGACGGCCGGCAAGGACATGTCGGGCATCTGCTACGAGCTGCGCGGCTACACGATCAAGGTCCTTGAAGGCACGCACGTCGACGAGACCTGGTTCGGCTTGATCTTCACGATCGACGAGGGCGACGACTGGGAAGATCAGAAGGTCTGGCGAAAGGCGAATCCAAACCTCGGCATTAGCGCGAAGCTCGACAAGCTGATTGCGGCGTGCCAGAAGGCCAAGGCGACGCCCAGCGCGCGCGGCAACTTCCTCACCAAGCACTTGAACGTGTGGACGAACGCCGGATCGGCCTGGATGGACATGGAGGCCTGGGCGGCATGCGCCGAACCCGCGCTGCGCGAGGAGCAGTTTGACGGCGAGCCGGGATACGGCGGGCTCGACCTAGCGCAGAAAACCGACTTCGCTGCGAACGTGAAGATCTTCCAGCGCGGCGAGATCTGGAACGTGTGCACACGTCTTTACTACAACGAGTTTGCCGTCCAGGAAAGCCCGAACGCGCAGCTGCCGGGTTGGGTCGAGCAGGGCTTTGTCAAGGTGAACCCTGGCAACCTGACGAACTTCGACGTGATCGCCGAGGACCTGCGCGCCGACTGCAAGCGCCATGACATGCAGGAGATCGGATTCGACCCCGCGCTCTCGATGTACTTTGCCGGCAAGCTGGTGGAAGAGGGCCTGCCAATGGTCGAGATCCAGCAGAAGGCGATGTTCTTCACGCAGGTACTGATGCAGGTGGAGACGCTGGTGCTCGAGGGCAAGTTGCGGCATGACGGCAACCCCGTGATGACGTGGATGGTCGGGAACCTGGTGGTGCTGAAGAGCAAGTTCAACGAGCTCATGAGCCCGACCAAGGACCGCGATGACAACAAGATCGACGGCGCCATTGCCATGCTGATCGCCTTCGGCCGCGCGTTGCTGCTTGCCGAGAGCAACACACTTCAACAAGGAATCGTCCAACTATGAACGCCGTCGCAACTTGGGACGCGGTGCAAAGCCGCGCCGCCTCGCCCGGCTCGAGCATCCTCAATGCCTGGCGTGCCGAGCGCGAGGCCACGCGGGCCGCGCCGCGCAACGACGTCACTGATAGCAAGCAGGTGATCAGCGGCGACAACGCCTCGATGCTGCAGCTGTTCGGCGTCAACTCTGCCGCGGCGGGCGTTGCGGTGACACCGGAGTCGGCGATGCGTGTGTCCGCGGTGTTCGCGTGCGTGCAGCGCATCGCCGGCGCTGTGGCTTCCCTTCCGATCGAGACATACCAGCGCGTCGAGGGCGAGCGCGAGCGGGTGGAGAATGCCCCGCTCTGGTGGCTGCTCAACGAGCAGCCGACGCCGCGCTTCACGGCCGCCAGTCACTGGGAGCACACGCTGGCCAGCATGCTGTTGCGCGAGTCGGGCTTCACCTACATTCGGCGCAACCGCATGGGGGAGATCAAGGAGTTTGTTCCGCTGCCCTGGGATGGCGTATCCCCGCGGCGCGTCACCACGGCGGACAGCGACAGGCTCGAGTACTCGATCAACGATGTGCGAACCTGGGGTTGCGACCAGGACGACATGCTGCACTTTCCCGGCTTCGGGTTCAACGGCCTGCGCGGCATGAGCGTCATCCAGTGGGCCGCTCGCAATGCTGCAGGCACGGCGATGGCCATGGACGAATACAGCGGCCGCTTCTTCGCCGGAGGCGCCCACCCGTCTATCGTGCTGTCGACCGACAAGCAGATGACGGACAAGCTCAAGACCGACACGCGCGAATCGTTCGCAGCGCGCTACAGCGGCGTCGAGAACGCCCACCGGCTGCCGCTCGTGCTGACTGAAGGCATGAAGGTCGCCAATCTCAGTCTCTCGGCCGAGGACTCGCAGCTGCTCGAGGCGCGCAAGTTCCAGGTCATCGACATCGCGCGGGCGTTCGGTGTGCCGCCCCACATGATCGGCGAGACCAGTGCGAGCACGAGCTGGGGCAGCGGCATTGAGGCCATGAGCCGGGCCTTCGTGACCTATACCCTTGAGACGCACCTGCAGCGCATCGAACAGGAGCTCAACCGAAAGCTTTTCCGCACGTCGAAGTTCTTCATGCGTTTCGACCGCGACGCGCTGCTCGAAAGCGACAGCGACGGCCAGGCGAAGTACTTCCGCGCTGGCATTGGCGGGCCCGGCGCTGGGCCCGGCTGGATGTCTATCGACGAGGTTCGCAAGAAGAAGAACCTCAAGCCGATGGGCGGCAAATCCGCAGAGGTTTATTTTCCGCCCGACAAGGCGCCAACCAACCCGACCGAGGGAACCAAGCCATGAACAGAAAATTCCTGCAGCTCATGCGCGACAACGCGACCACCGAGCGCAAGCCGCTCAACCTGGTGCGTGCCGAAGGCAGCGCGGACGCGACGCTCTACATCTACGACGTGATCGATGCCTGGTGGGGCGTTGCAGCCGCGCAGGTCGCGCCTGCGATCGCCGCGCTCGACGCTTCCATGACCCTGCACCTCCGAATCAATAGCCCGGGCGGCGACGTGTTCGAGGGTCGTGCTATCCGCACCGCGGTGCAGCAGTTTGCCGGCAAGACCATCGCGCACATCGACGGGCTTGCGGCCAGCGCCGCAACCACCATTGCTGATGCTGCCGACGAGATCGAGATCACCGAGGGCGGGTTCTACATGATCCACAACGGCTGGACGTTCTCGATGGGCAACAAGCACGAAATGCGCAAGACAGCCGATCTGCTGGACAAGGTGGACGCATCGATCGTTGCCGACTATGCCCGCCGGACAGGCCTCGATGTGGCCCAGCTCGTCGACTGGATGGACGGCGAGACCTGGTTCAGCGCGGACGAGGCCGTTACGCACGGGTTCGTTTCCAGGCTTGCCACGCTCCCCGACAAGGACCCCAACAACCGGGCGGAAAAGACCTGGAACCTGACGGCCTACGACAAGACACCGAAGGCGCTGCAGCAGCCCCCTGCGCCGCCTGCCACCGAACCGGACTACGCAGCCATGCGCGCACATGCCGAGCGCCGCCTGCGGGTCCTACAGCTCGCCTGACGCTCTCGCTTCAGCGAACAGCCACCCACCCGGGTGGCTTTTTTTTTAGCTCAACAACCCAGAAGGATCCGAAATGAGCATGCAAGCACTCCGGGAGCGTCTCTCCCAACTGAACAAGGACGCGAAGAACCAGCTCGAGGCCAACGGCTCGAAGACCTGGACCAAGGAAGACAAGGAAAAGTTCGACGCCATCATGGACGAAGCCGAGCGCGTCCAGTCGCAGATCGAAGCCAACCAGCGGGTGCTCGACCAGGCGGCCGAGAACGACTTCAGCAAGACGCCGCGCAACGAACCCGGCTCGAAGAAGACCGAGCTGCAGCAGGGCCTCGAGATCTTCATGCGCAAGAGCTTCCGCGAAATGTCGCAGGAAGACGCGCAGAAGGTGCGCAATACGATGAGCACGACCACCGGCTCGGAAGGTGGGTTCACCGTGCAGCCGCTGGTGGCCACGTCGCTGATCGACCTGCTGAAGGCCTACGGCTTCATGCGCCGTGTCGCTGACCAGATCACCACGGCGAACGGCGCCGACCTGGCATACCCGACCAGCGACGGGACGACCGAGGTCGGCGAGATCGTCGCACAGAACATCCCGGCCACGTCGGCCGATCCGACCTTCGGCACCCGCTCGCTGAATGTCTTCAAGTTCGGCTCGAAGATCATTACCATCCCGATCGAGTTGATCCAGGACTCGAGCATCGACATCGTGGCCATGGTGCAGCGTCGCATGCGCGACCGCATTGGCCGCGCGCAGAACGTGTACTTCTCCACGGGCACCGGCACAGCCCAGCCCATGGGTCTGTTCACGGCCGCCGGTGTCGGCAAAGTCGGCGCAACCGGGCAGCTGACCACGGTGACCTACGACGATCTGGTCGACTTGGTCGACTCGCTCGACGCCGCCTACCTGGACAACCCGCCCAGCACGCCGGAAATGCCGAACGTGGAGCCGGGCTGGATGTTCTCGCAGTCCATGCGTCGCGTTGTCCGCAAGATCAAGGACACGGCCGGCCGGCCGATCTGGACGCCGAGCTACGACGAGGGCGCGGCTGCCAAGACGCCCGACCGTCTGCTGGGCTACCCGGTGAACATCAACAACGATGCGCCGGCGGCGGGCGCCAACGTGAAGTCGATTGCATTCGGCAACCTGCACAAGTACCTGATCCGCGACGCCATGGACGTGACCATGTTCCGCTTCGACGACAGCGCGTTCGTGTCGAAGGGGCAAATCGGCTTCCTGGCCTGGTCGCGTTCGGGCGGCAACCTGATGGACGTCAATTCCGTCAAGACCTACCAACACTCGGCCACCTGATCGGCCAGCGCCAGCTTCTCTGCAGAAGCCCTTGGCCGTGCACGCGTGTGCACGGCCCTCTTTTCCCTTTTCCTCAGGAGCCAAGCATGAAGAAATCTTTGATCGCTCTCGCCGCTATCGCCGCGGGCGCATACGCCTCCAACCAGTTGGAGATCAAGGCAGGCGACAAGTTCGACGCGCCCGACGACGTCGCGGACAAGATGCTCGCTGACAAGGTCGTCGAACTGGCGCCCGATGCAGACGGCAAGCCGCAGAAGGCGGTGAAACGCACCAAGGTCCGCCTGCTCATCGACAGCGCGCTCGGCAATGCGAACGACGTGGTCGAGATTGACGCTGACCAGGTCAAGCAATGCGAGTCCGATGGCATTGCAGACAGCAGCAAGGCCGCCGTCACGTACGCCCTCGGCCTCGAGCAGAACAAGCCGCCGGCCTGACCCGCAACGGCTCGCCCCGGGGCGAGCCCTTGTGAAAGCGGATCTTGTCCGCTTCCACAAGCAATAGCGATCACACCATGAACCCCAAGATCATCACGAAAGCCGCCGCGGTCATCGATCTGGCGCGCGGGAAACTGCAGTGCAAGATCACTGGCAGCGACCGCGATGCCGACGTCCTGGACGCGATCGAGGCGGCCAGGGACTATGCGCAGGAATACCTGGGCCAGCCGGTTGGCGAGCAGGTGCTTGAGTTCACCTACTACACCTGGTGCGGTCGCGTCACGCTGCCTTGCGACGTGACCGAGCTGCAGACTGTGTCCGCAGCGGGCGCGCCGGTGCTGCCATTGCCGGCCCTTAAAGACCGGACGCTCGAGCTCGTCGCGACGGCGCCGGTCGTCATCCGCATCAAGTGCGGGTGGAGCGCCGAGACGCTACCCGGCACGGTCAAGGCGGCCATGCTGCTGGTAATCGCGGACCTGGTGCGCAACCCTCAGGCCCACACGGATGTGCAGCTGTACAAGAACCAGGCCTTCGAGAACATGCTGTGGGCGCACCGCGAGAGGCTGTCGCTGTGAAGTATCCAGACATCGGCGAGCTCGACCGGCTGGTGAAGATCCGGCTGTGGTCAGACTCGGCCTCGAGCGGCTTCGCGATTGACCAGCAGTTTGATCCTGGCCAGGATGCGTGGGCCCGCATCGACCCGGCCGGCAGCGCACTCTTCTACGGCACGCAGCAAATCGAGCCAGGCATGACGCACCGCCTCGCCACGTGGCGCAGCTCGACTATCAACGCACTGGCGATCACAGGTCGGCATGTCGTCGAACACGAGGGCATTCGGTACCGGGTGCGGCGCGTGACCGACATCAACGGCCGCAAGGACTTCGTGCTGATGGACCTCGAGCAGCTCAAGGCGATCGCGCCATGACCAGCGGAGTGCAGGTGTCGGTCGGCTTTGCTGGCCACTCGCGCATCGACTTCGACAAGAAGCCGATCAAGAGAACGTTGCGGCAGCAGGCCGGTGAGATCCGCAAGGTCGCCCGCCGCCTGGTTGCGCGCCGCGCGATCTCGGGCCCGGGTGAGATGCCAGGCAGACAGACCGGAGTGCTTCAGCGCTCGATCAAGGTCAAGGTGTCGTCGGGCGGCTTCTGGGCCAAGGTGGCGCCGTACAAGACCAGCGAGATGAAAGTGTTCTACCCGGCGTTCCTGTTTCACGGCTCTGCCAAGCGAAACATCGAGAAGCGCGGGAACTACATGGAGTTTGCGCTCAACACCCGCCGCGCTGCCGCCCAGAGCGCCATCCAGTCCGCGCTGCAGGGCGCATTGAAACCACGCTGACCCCATGGACCTCAACCTCGTCATTCAACAACTGCGCACCTTCGCGCCTTCGTTCGTCGGCCGATTCGCCGGCGCAGCGGAGTTTAAGAAGGTCTCGGAGAACACCGCGCTGCCGATGCCCTGCGGCTACGTGATCCCACTCGAAGACAACCCGGGCCCGCCTGGTGCCCTCAATGCGGTGCGCATGGACCTGACGGACAGTTTCGCGGTGGTGGTCTGCCTGGACAATTCGCTCGACGAACGCGGCCAGCAACCCGCTACGAATCTGCACTTCGTGCGCAAGGAGCTGTGGAAGGCCCTGCTCGGGTGGCGCCCGACCCTCGAATACAACGGCATCCACTACGAGGGCGGTAGCCTGCAGCAGCTGGACCGCGCACAGCTCTGGTATCAGTTTGAGTTCGGCGCGCCGATGCAGATCGGACCAGAGGACGGGTGGGAGCTGTCGATGCTCGATGCGCTGCCCAAGCTCAACACGGTGCACACAAAAGTCGACGTGATCGATCCGATCGCCGACAAGAATTTGCATTACCCCGGCCCCGATGGGCGCATCGAGTTCGAGACCCACGTCACCAACCTCAACCCATAGGAGCGAAACCATGTTCTTGAAACCTCAACCCGGTGTCGACGTGCCCGACGTCGAGCGCGGCGGCCTTCTGCCTGCCGACGGCCGCGAAGTGATTCCCTCGACGTACTGGCAGCGCCGCATCGATGACGGCGACGTCACCGAAGTCAAGCCGGCCGACACACCGACGGCACCGGTCTCCACCACCACGACGACCAGCAAGAAGTAGCCGCGGCTCTGCCGTCTCAATTCGCAACCCGCTCACGAGCGGGTTTTTTTATTCCTGGAGAGAACCATGACCGTACCCTTCATCAACATCCCGTCGCAGCTGCGCGTGCCGCTGTTTTACGCCGAGATGGACAACAGCCAGGCCAATGGCTCGGCCACTGGTGTGCGCCGCGCCCTGGCCATCGGCCAGAAACTCGCGGCCGGCACCGCGCTGCCGAACGTGCCCTACATCGTCGCCTCGGTCGCGCAGGCCGTCGCGCTTTTCGGCCGCGGCAGCATGCTGGCCCGCATGCTGCAGGCCTACCGCGACAACGACAACTATGGCGAGGTGTGGGCGATCGCGGTGGCGGACGCTGGCGCTGGCGTTGTGTCGACTGGCACGTTCACCGTGGTGGGCACTGCAACGGCCTCCGGCGCGATCAATCTCTACATTGCGGGCCAGCGCATCCAGGTCCCGGTATTGCTCAACGACACCCCGACGATCATCGCCGCGTCGATCGTTGCTGCCGTGACGGCGAACCCCGATCTGCCTGTTTCGGCGGCGGCGGCCGCAGGCGTGGTCACGCTCACCTCGAAGTGGAAGGGCGCGACCGCAAACGACATCACGCTGTTCGACAGCTTCCGCGGTGCCGCCGGCGGCGAGGCGCTGCCGGCCGGTGTCACACTGACCTATCCGGCCACGCTGTCTGGTGGCACCACGAACCCGACGCTGACGCCGGTGATCTCGGCGATGGGTGATGACGAATACGATTTCATCGTTCACCCGTACACCGACAGCGCCAGCCTCGATGCCTTCCAGCAGGAACTGAACGACACCACCGGTCGTTGGTCGTGGAGCCGCCAGATCTACGGGCACTGCTACTCGGCGCTGCGCGGCACCCTTGCCGCGCTGGTGACGTTCGGCGGCCTGCGCAATGACCAGCACCACACCGTGGCCGGTATCGATGCAGATTGCCCGCTGCCGTCGTGGGAATACGCTGCGCAGTACGCAGCGCGCAACGCGGTGTTCATCAACGCCGATTGCGCCCGGCCTACACAGACCGGCGTCCTGGCGACCGCGCCGGTGCCGCGTGCCGGCAAGAAGTTCCTCTTCACCGAGCGCGCGTCGCTGCTGAACTACGGAGTCGCCACCAGCTATGTCGTCGCAGGTGCGCTGCGCATCGAACGCGCGATCACGACCTACCTGAAGAACACCTGGGGCCAGCCGGATGTCTCCTACCTGGACAGCGAGACGCTGCACCTGTCGGCCTACGTGCTGCGCCGCCTGAAGGGTGTGATCACCTCGAAGTACCCGCGGCACAAGCTGGCCAATGACGGCACACGCTTTGCCGCCGGCGCCGCCATCGTGACACCTGCGGTGATTCGCGGCGAGCTGATCGCCGAGTACGAGGCGATGGAGGTCGAGGGATTCGTCGAGAACACCGAGCTCTTCGCCGCCAACCTGATCGTCGAGCGCAACGCGACGGATCCCAACCGGCTCGATGTGCTGTTCCCTCCGGACTACATCAATCAGCTGCGCGTCTTCGCGCTGCTCAACCAGTTCCGCCAGCAGTACCCCGCGCAGCTGGCCTGATCACCGAACCAACCCCCGAAAGGAAACATCATGGGAAATCGTGTTGCGGGCGTGTGCTACGTCAAGGTCGACGGCGCACAGCTCGAAGTCAAAGGCGGGCTCGAATGCCCGATCAACAACCGCAAGCGCGAGGCCATCGTGGCATCTGCGGGCGTGGCGGGCTTCAAGGAAACCACTGTCGTGCCGTACGTGAAGCTCACGGCCATCTTCACCGCGGACTTCCCGAAGGAAAAGATCTCCGCTGCCACCGACATGACTATCACCGCCGAGTATGCGAACGGCGAGGTCTACACGCTCTCGGACGCCTTCCTGGCGAATGAGTCGGCTGCGAAGGGCGAAGAGGGCGAGATCGAGCTCGAGTTCAACGGCATGCGGGGGCGCTGGCAATGAGCGGCGTGACCATCGCCCTGGCCAAGTCCATCCAGGCGCATGACAAGGACCTCGCCGAACTGGTGATGCGTGAGCCTTCGGTGAAGGACACGATGGAGCTGGGACAGCCCTTCCTGATCATCGTCGGCGACGGCGACACCGGCATTCGCATTCAACAGAAGGTCGTCGGCCAGTACATCGTGCGCCTGGCCGGCATTCCGATGTCGAGCGTCCACCAGCTCACGCTGCAGGACTTCAGCAAGGCGCAGGCGGCCGTGCTGAGTTTTTTCGGGGCGGGCGACGCCGAACTGTCGAGCAACTGATCGACAGGATCCACGACGTCGCCTATTTCTGGCGACTGGATCCCATGGCAATGGAACAGCTGCCGATCTCCCGCTTCGAGCAATACGACCTGCAGGCCGAGCGCATCGCGCGGAGCCAGCAGCCTCCAAACCCATAGGGCCGAGACATGGCAGACAACTTTTCTCTCAAGGCGATCCTGAGCGCCGTCGACCGCCTGTCGCCGGTGCTCAAGGGCGTGCAGGGCGTCGCCAAGACCACGCGCAAGTACCTGGGCGATGTGGGGACCAGCATCAACGGCCTTACGTCGAAATTCGGCGTGCCGCTCGGCATCCTGTCGACCATTGCCGCTGGCTTCGGCGTGGCCGCGATCAAGAAGGCGGTCGTCGGCTATGCCGAGCTCGGCGAAGAGGTCACCAAGGGCGCGCTGAAGGCGGGCACGAGCGCGGAGCAGTACCAGCGCATGAAGTACGTTGCCGAGCAGTCGGACACGTCTATCGAGGCGCTGAGCCTGTCCATGGGCAAGCTGAACAAGAATCTTGGCGCCGCCGTCAGCGGCAAGAATGCTGACCTGGTCGACCTATTCAAGACGCTGCACATCCCGATGCGCGATGTGAACGGTCAGATCCGCAACGGCGTCGACATGCTTCCCGAGCTGGCTGAGGCGTTCAAGAAAAACCAGAACCCTGTCGTGCAGGCCACGATGGGGACCGCCGCTTTCGGCAAGTCGTACCAGGATTTGCTGCCGCTGCTCAACGAAGGCGCGGAGGGCATCAAAAAGAACCTTGACCGGTTCAAGACGCTGAAGGGTGTCATATCTGCGGACGACCTGGCGGGGGCCAAGGAATTCGGCGACAAGCTCAAGGACGTGGATATCGTCACCAAGGGCTTCCAGATGACGATCGCGAAGGAACTCGTTCCGGTGCTTTCGCCGCTGATCGAAAAATTCATCCAGTGGGCGGCTGTCAACAAAAAGTTGGTTGCCGGCGAAGTCAAGAAGGTGTTCCAGGAGCTGGTCACCTCGCTCAAGCAAATCGATTGGGCCGCGCTGTTCAATGGCATCCGCGAGACAGCGTCTTCCATCGCAGGTGCGGTGAGCGCTGTTGGGGGGCTGAAAAACGCCTTGATCATCCTAGCCGTCGTCATGAACCTGCAGACGATTCTGGCCGTCTTCGGTGTGATTGGCGCGTTTGGCCGCATGGCTCTGGCGCTTGGCGGCCTGGCGCTGCGCATCCCCTTGGTGGCGTCCCTTGTCGGGCTGATCGGCACCAGCCTGCTCGCGGCCGGCCGGGCCGTGCTGATCTTCAGTCGCGCGCTGCTGCTGTCTCCGATCGGCGTCATCCTTGGCATCGCGGCCGCGGCCTGGGCAATCTATGAGAACTGGGACACGCTGAAGGGATGGTTCTCCAGTTTCATGGGGTGGCTGTCGTCGCAGTGGTCTTCGGTCACGGACTCCGCCTTGTCGTTCGGATCGAGCCTGACAGGACAGATCGTCTCGGCTTGGGAGTCGGTGCGGACCTGGTTCACTGGCCTCTTCGAGGGGATGGACGAGGGCTGGAAGAACGTCGTGCTCTGGTGCTTCCCCTTCATCGCCATCGGCAAGACGATCATCGATAACTGGGAGCCGCTCAAGGCGTGGTTCACATCCTTGTTCGATTGGCTCGGCCAAAAGTTCGCATGGGCCATCAGCGTTGCGCAGCGCATCGGTGGGGCCGTAGGCAGCGTTTTCGCGGCCGATGGTCCACAGGCCTCGGCTGCGACCTCAGCGGCCGCGCTGGGCGCGTCTGGAGCGCCTGCCGCGCCTGGTTCGCTGGGCTCTGGAAGTTTCAACCTCAACACGCCGACGCAGGCGACTCTCAACGGAAGGCTCGACGTCAGTTTCAAGGACGCGCCGCCGGGGATGCGGGTCGAGCAGGCCAAGACCGACGGCGGCCGTGTTGCGATGAACACTGATGTCGGATACCGCTACACAGGAGCCCTGGGCTACTAAACATGGCAGACGATCTCGCTCAGAACCTGCAGCCGGCCAGCTATCGCGGCGTGCCGTTCCACGTGGACGGCTCGACCTTCGAGGCCGGCCGGCGCACGCAGGTGAATGAATACCCGCAGCGAGACCAGCCGTACGCGCAAGACCTCGGCCGCGCGACCCGCGCTGTCGTCGTCGACGCCATCCTCGTCGGCGCTGATTACATCGAGCAGGCGAACGCGCTGATTGCCGCGGCGGAAGAGGAAGGGCCTGGCACCCTGGTTCACCCGTGGCTTGGCGCCATGCAGGTGAGCCAAAAGACGCCGGTGCGCTTTCGCTTCGATTCGGGTCTAGGAAAGGCCACCGTCAGCTTCGACTTCGTCGAGTCCGGCGAGCTGGAATTCCCGTCGGCCCTCGACAGCACACAGACACAGAGCCAGCTCGCTGCGGATTCCATGTGCACCGCTGCGGCCGAAAGCTTTTCCGATTCGTTCACAGTCGACGGGTTCTCCGACTTTGTCTCCGACATGGCTCGGTCGAACTTCAGCGCGGCGTTCGACTTTGCTTCTTCATTGGGCGGCAACTTCAGCGCGCTGTCCGGGTGGGCGAGCCAGTTGGGCGCGCTCAGCGGCAATGTGCTGCAGCTCCTCGCGGATCCGCTCGGCCTGGCGCAGCAGGTCATGGATTGGTTCGACCTGTCCGACATTGTTGCGTCTCTCGCTGGCAGCAACCTTGCCGCGGGCCCGACCTATGCGACGTCGGCCATCGTGGTGCCGCGGACCAGCGCGCTGAGCGATATGGCTTTAGGCATCGTCGGGCTGGCGGGGAACGGCGGCGCCAGCGGCGTGCTCAATGCGCCACTTCCTGCGCTCGGTGCGACGTCGGCGCGCCGGCAGCAGGTAGTCAACGCCGGCGCTATCAATGGGCTCGTGCGCCGTGCGTTGCTGGCTCAGGCCGTGGGCATGAGCAGCGTGGCCGACACGACCGTGCAAACGGATGCACACCGCATGCGTGACGCGCTTTGCGCGGCGCTCGACGCCGAGTCGCTGCTCGCGGACGATGCGAGCTATGAGGCGCTGCAGATCGCGCGGCGCGCTGTGTGGACTGACATCACCGCGCGCTCGAGCGGCGGTGCGCGGCTCATCGTCGTTACACCGAACGAAACGACGCCGGCGTTGGTGCTGGCGTACGAGCAGTACGAGGACGCTGGCCGCGCCGATGAGGTCGCCTCTCGCAACCACGTAATCCACCCGGGCTTCGTGCCCGCAATTGCCCTGCAGGTACTTTCCCGATGACCGACGCTTCTGATCTTGTCCGGCTTGTCGTCAACGGCGTGGAGTTCGGCGGCTGGAAGAACGTTCGCATCGAGAGCGGTATTGAGCGCCAGGCGCGCAGCTTTGACCTCGAGGTCACCGACCGCTGGCCCGGTGCAACAGACATTCCGCGGCGGATCCGCGCAGGAGACTCGTGCGAGCTGTACATCGGCGCGGACCGGGTCGCGACTGGCTACGTCGACGCGACACCGATTCGCTATGACGGGCACTCCGTCACTGTGGGCGTGCGCGGCCGAAGCAAGACCGCCGACCTGGTCGACTGCTGCCCGATTCAAGGAAGCAAGGGCGGTGGCGGTGGTGAAGCAGCGAAGGGCAACCGCTGGAAGAAGCTCGGCGTGCAGAGCATCGACGGCAAGGGCGGTGCTGCGCCGGCGGCGCGTGCCGTGCCTGGCAACGCTTCGGGCGGCAGCGGCGGCCAGTGGCGCGGGCAAAAGCTCGAGCAGATTGCGGCTGACATGGCGGCCCCCTACGACGTCAAGGTTGTGGCGGAGGTCGACACCGGCGCGTCGATCGCTCACCAGGTGCAGCAGGGTGAGACGGTGTTCGAGAGCATCGACCGCATGTTGCGTATGCGGCACTGCCTCGCAACCGATAACGCGATGGGCGAGCTTGTGTTCGTCGTCGCTGGCTCGGGCGGCAAAGCAACAACTGCGCTCGAGTTCGGCGGAAACATCCTCGCCGGTGAAGCCGAACTTGACTTCAAGAAGGTCTTCAGCGAATACATCTGCAAGGGACAGCGCTCGATCACCAGCCAGCAGACCGACGAGAACGAGGAGGGCGACGACGTCGAATCTGCCGTCACGTCCTCCGTAGGGACTAGCGCCGCGGTGACGGACGACCGTGTCGGCCGTCGCCGCGTGTTAGTGCTCAAGCAATCTGGGCAGGCCGACGAGGGCACGTGTGGCGACCGCGTAGCTTTTGAGCGCGCGCATCGAGCAGCGAAGGCGCTTGAGACGCTCTACACCGTCGCAGGCTGGCGCCAGGACAGCGGCGACCTGTGGCTGCAAAACCAGAGTGTGCGCGTCGTTGATGGACTGATCGGGTTCGACACCGAAATGTTGATCGCCGAGGTTCGTCTCCTGTTGGACGAGCAAGGCCTTCGGACCGAACTGAAGGTCGGCCCCGTCGACGGCTACGTGTCTGCGGCGCAGAAGAAGCAGAAGGGCAAGAACAGCAAGAACGTGAAGATCGTCAAGGATCGCTATGCCGGCAAGCTCGGCCTGAAGGGAGTCATCAGTGAATGATTTCGGAAATGCCCTGCGGCCCTTCCACAACCGCATCAACAACATGTTGGCCAGGGGCAAGCTCGCGGTGGTCAATGCCATGGGAAAGATGCAAGCGGTTCAGCTCGAGCTGCTCGATGGTGAGGTCAAGGACCGGCTTGAGCATTTCGAGCCGTATGGCTTCACATCGCATCCGCATCCGGGCAGCGCCGAGGCCGCAGTGATGTTCCTTGATGGCGACCGGTCGCACGGCATCGTGCTGGTGATCGCGGATCGAAAGTACCGTATGAAGGGATTGAAGCAGGGCGAGGTCACCATTCAGGACGATCTCGGCCAGTGTGTGCACCTGACGCGTGATGGCATCGTGGTGAAGGGCGCAGGCCTGCCGATGCTTTTCGAGGACACGCCGTCGATCACCTTCAAGGCCGACAGCTTCGTGCGCTTCGAGACACCACGCGTGGAGGCCACGCAACTCCTGCAGGCCCAGCAGCTGACCATCGGCGGCGTCACCGGAGGTGTGGGCGCGGCCACGGCCACGATGACCGGCGGCAATGTGAACTTCAACAACACGACGTTCGCCTACCAGGGCGGGACGGTCGGCTACACGCTGACTTCGATCAAGAGCGATGGCCGGCGCATCGACGGCGGCCACGTGCACCCTGAGACGGGCGGCACGACGCTGATACCCAATACATGAAAAACGCTTCGGCTCGGCCGCTGCAGGGAGACCGTGCATGAGCAATTTGAACAAGACCGTTACGCCAATTGGGCCTGGGCGATACAACTACTCGAAGAGCGATATCACCGGCTTCAGTCGTGCAAGCACAGCGACCTATTTCGATGACAGCGGCGCCTTGCGCATCGCCTCCGTCAACGAGCCTCGGTTCGAAGGGGGGCAGCTTGTGGTGGAGGAACAGGGCACGAACCTGCTGCCCTGGAGCGCTTGCACGGACATGGCTGGGAAGGGCACCACGCCGCCCACTTGCGTTGCTACGACCGTTGACGGCTTTCCTTGCTCGGCGATCACGTTTGATCAAACGATGACGCAGGGATTCGCTGGTTGCCGGGCTGACCGAAGTACGCCTGGGATGACTGCGCCTGTCACGCTGGGGGCGCGCTATTCAACCCGGGGCTATATCAAGTTGAGTCGCCCGCTGGTTGGAAGCGAGCAAATTCAGTTCTTGTTCACTGGTGCATCGGGCCTTGGCACCTTTCCGATAACCGCTGCGAACAGTGCTGACTTTCTCGCCGGATTTCGTCCCGCGATCCCGCCGGCGGTTCTCGCGCTTGGCACGGGGGTTAACTACCCAGTGGTTACGTTGGCGTCGGCAGTTTTTAGCCCCCTGGTTGTGTACTGCTGCAACGCTCAAATTGAGCAGGCAGCGAGCATCAGCAGCTACATCCCGACAGCAGGCGCGGCGGTGACTCGGGCCGCTGACTTCGCGTCGCTGATCCAGTACCTGGCTGGCGCGCCTGGCTCGCTCACGATGTCGATCGACGGCAATGTCATCTCGGTCACCGGCGCACTTCGCGATCCGCTGACGCGCGCCGTGATCATCAGCCTCTTCACATGGGCTCGCGCCCGGGCCGATGACCAGCTGCCCGGCGACGAGCGCATGGGCTGGTGGGGTGACACATATCCTGCTGCGGCAGGGGACCGCACCGGCTCGCGGCTTTGGCTGCTGTCGCGCTCGACCATCACAGCGACTACAGCGCAGCGTGCACGTGAATACGCACAGGAAGCGCTTGCCTGGTTGGTCGCCGATGGCGTGGCCACTGAGGTGATCGTGCAGGCCGAGCGCGAAGGCCTGTCGCAGATCTCGCTGTGGTGCCAGATCGTGCGGGGCGATGGCTCGCGAATAGATATTCGATTCAACGACGCATGGAGTTTCCTCAATGGCATTTAATCGACCGCAGCTCACCGCGCTGGTCAAGACCTTGCGCGACGATATGCTCTCGCGCGTGGGCGACGAGACGCAGCTGCGCCGCGCCGACGCCGAGGTCTACGCTCGTGTGTTTGCCGGCGCAATGCACGGCCTCTACGGCTACACCGACTGGATCTCGAAGCAGATTATCTGGGACCGCTGCGACGACGACACGCTCGAGCGTTGGGCGTCGATGTGGCTGCAGGTGCCGCGAAAGCCTGCGGCGGCCGCCACGGGCGTTGCCACCTTTGTGCTTGCTGTGGGCGCCGCAGTGCCCGCCGGCAGCGTCGTACAGGCCTTCGATGGCGTGCAGTACCAGACCACGGCCGACAACATCGGCAGCACCGCGCCGGTCGTGGCGCTCGTTGCCGGCGCGGCCGGCAATCGCGCGGCCGGCCAGGCGCTGTCTTTGGTTTCGCCGATCGCAGGCGTGCAGACGCAAGCGATCGCCAGCGAGATCTCTGGCGGCTCAGACATCGAGAGCCCGGACTCGTTGCGCGCCCGGCTGATTGCGCGAGTCCGTACGCCGCCGGATGGCGGCAGCGCGACCGACTACCTCCAGTGGGCACTCGAGGTTCCGGGCGTTACTCGCGCGTGGGTGGCGCCGCTCGAGCAGGGCGCTGGCACAGTCGTTGTCCGCTTCGTGCGGGACAACGACGCCACGCCGATTCCCGACGCGGTCGAGGTCGCCGCGGTGCAAGCGCACATTGATCCGCTGAGGCCGGTTACGGCGGACGTGTATGTCGTGGCCCCGATCGCGGATCCGCTCAACTTCCAGATCACGCTGACGCCGCCGACTGTGGCAGTCAAGGCGGCCGTGGAGCTGGAACTGCGTGACCTGTTGTTCCGCGAGGCAGCGCCAGGTGTGACCCTGCTGGTGTCCCATATCCGCGAAGCCATCAGCACCGCCGCGGGCGAGACCGATCACGTGCTGGTGTCGCCGGCGGCGAACGTCGTGCCGGCCATCGGGCACATGCCCGTCTTCGGGAGCATCACATGGGTGTGATTACCGCCAGTGCAGACGATTACACGAACCAGCTCGAGCAGCTGCTGCCGCAGGGGCCTGCCTGGCCACGCGACAGCGACTCGCCCCACGCGCGCGCGTTCCCGCCGGCAGGCGCGTCCATGGCGACGGTGCATGCGCGCCTGAACCAGCTGATCGAGGAGGCCGACGCGCGAACGACCAGTGAGCTGCTCGTGGACTTCGAGCGCGTGGTCGGCCTGCCGGATCCCTGCCTAGATCCGCCCACGTCGACGGCGGAACGACGGCGACGCGTCGTGCAGCGACTCACCTACCAAGGCGGCCAATCGGTCGCCTTTTTTGTTGGTCTGCTCGCGGCGCTTGGCTATCCCGGCGCCACGGTCAAGGAATACCGGCCGTTCCGTGCGTTCAGCAAATGCAACGCGTCGCTCAACCAGGGCGGCTGGCGGTACGGCTGGACGGTGAACGTGCCGGCCAGCGTGAACGTGAAGGTCATGACCTGCGTGGCGCGCTGCAACGACCCGCTCGCGAGCTGGGGGAATCCTGGCCTGGAGTGCCTTCTGGCCGCCCACAAGCCGGCGCACACGCGTCTGTTCGTCGGCTATGGCGTTTGATTTTTACGAGAGGAATATTTCATGAAGCGCATCGATACAGCCACCAAGTCGGCCAACAAGTTTGGCGCAGGCAAGGATGGCTTTACCAACGGCAACGTCGTGGGCGGCATCCCTGCGACGGACTTGACAGATAGCTGGTTTGACAACGTGCAGGAGGAGCTGGCCAGCGTCATCGAAGCCGCCGGACTGACGCTCAACGGCGCGGACTTCACGCAACTGCTGCAGGCGATCCGCGCTGTAGCTACTGGGCGCTCCCTCCGCTATTCGATCTACATGTGGGTGGCCGGCGTGCAGCAAGTCAGCGTGAACGGTGGCGCGTTCACGGCAGTCGCCGGCGCCGCGTTCAACGCACTCGCTGGCACGAAGTCCATTCGGGAGCGCGCCCTGGGCGGCGGCGGCGGCGGCGGCGGTGCTGCGGCGACAGGCGCCAGCCAGGTCGCCGCCGCACAGGGCGGAGCAGGGGGCGCGTATGGCGAAGCGATCCATACCAGCGGCTTCGCAAGCTTGGTCATCACGGTTGGTCGAGGCGGCGCAGGCGGCGCCGCCGGCAACAACAACGGTGTGGCGGGCACGGCATCGTCGGTGGGCGCGCTCATGACTGCACCTGGTGGACCGGGCGGTGCAGGCGGGCCAGCCAACGCGCTGGGCAACGGGTCCGTGGTCGACGGGTCGCCAAGCAGCGCCCCCACTGGCGCCAACATCCGCAGCGTGCCTGGCGGCGGTGCTGGTATCCGCTTCTTGCTCAGCTCTGGCCAATTCATCGGCTCACGTGGCGGGCAGGGCGGCGATGGTGCGCCGGCTGCAGCTTCCCAAAACAACGGCGCGGGGCCTGCCGCACCAAGCCTTGGCGGTGGCGGTAGCGGCGCCACGTTGGGCTCTAGCCTGGCCGCTGCTGCTGGCGGCGCGGGCGGCGACGGTTACGTAATCATCGAGGAGATGGCATAAATGAATTTCGCTCAAATCGTCTGGGGCCTTGTCGCCGAGATCATCGTCCTGCCGCGCGCGGAGGTGGACCTGCTCGGCCCTGCAGAGGGGGACGCGGAGCCGGTGCTCATCGTCAAAGCCGGAGACGAGATCCCTATCTCCCTGTGCTATCACCCCGACTATGTGGCCACGTGTGTCCCGATCCCCGAAGGCACGACGGTGGCCATCGGCGATCGCTGGAGCGAGGGGCAGGGTTTCAGCGGTCCGCCGCCGGCGCTCGAGGCCGCACTGGTGCCGGCGTCCGTCACGATGCGCCAGGCGCGCCTTGCGCTTCTGTCCGCCGGGAAGCTGGCTGCCGTTTCAGCTGCCATCAACGGGTTGTCCAGCCCGCAGAAAGAGGCTGCGCAGATCGAGTGGGAGTTTGCCGCGACGGTGGACCGGGCATCTCCGTTCCTAGCCAACCTGGCGGCCTTGCTTCAGCTGGATGACCAGGCGCTCGACGACTTGTTCATTTCTGCGGCGCAGCTCTAGGCGCATCACGCTCCCAACCCACCCGCCTCGGCGGGTTTTCTTTTGCCTGAAGGGCGCCATGTCGCAACCATCCATCACCGACATCGTCGGGCTCTGCGTGTTCCTGGCCACGCTCTTCTTCTCGGCGGAAGTGGCGAACGTCGTCGGGCCGTACATGGCCATCGTGACGGCCGCCGCGATCGGCGGCTCGTTCGCCTTGATCCGCCGCGACAAGTCGAGCCGCCGGAGCGCGGTCTTCTTTTACTTCCGGGTGTGCGGCGTGGCCACGATCGGCACTGTGGTCGTTTCCATCGTGCTGGCCGGCTACCACCCGCAGCTCACCGAACGCGTGCTGCTTGCGCCTGTGGCGTTCGTGATCGGGCTGATCGGCGACGACTGGCCATCGCTTTACCGCGCCGGTGCGCAGAAGCTTGGCGCGCTTCTCGACATCCTGATCAAGCTGAAAGGCGGCGGGCAATGAACGAGCTGCAGCACTTCATCGCGTTCCTCAACTTCTGCCTATGCATCCCGAGCATGGTCATTTGCATCTGCCGCCTCAACGCGATGGACAGCAAGACCGTGCTCTGGCGTGTCCAGGCCGAGTACGCGCTCGGCGCCGGCGCTCTTTTCTTTTCCGCCTTCCGCCCCTTGATTGGCGAATGGCCCGGCTATGCGTCGTTGCTGATGGCGGCCTACGTGCTCTGGATGCTCATGGCGAGCGGGCATGCCTGGAAGAACGACAAGCCACCGGAAGTGGCCACCGATCACTCACCACTCAGCGAAGAACCATGAACGAACAACTTTTCACCGGCCCCGATGGCCACGAGCTTAACCACCATTACGAGGCCTGCAAGCTTCGGGCATACCCAGACCCTGCGTCGGCGCTGTTCAAGGCGCTGCAGGCGGCCCGCGTCGATCCCTACAGCCTCGCGACCGTGCCGCTTCAGTTCGGCCATCTGAGCGGAAAGCCCTGGACGATCGGCTGGGGCGACACCGAGGACGTGCGCGTCGGCCAGGTCATCAGCCAGGCCGAAGCGGACGGCCGCTATGCCAAGCGCCTGGTGCGCGACTTCGAGCCTCCGACGCGCCGGGCCGTCCTAGTGCCGCTGACCCAGCGACAGTGGGACGCCATCGTTTCGACGGTCTACAACACCGGCCCCGGCGGTGGCGGTCGCGACGGCATTCTGTTCCTGGCTGATGGCACGCCTTCGACCTTCCTTCGCAAGCTGAATGTGGGCGACTTCGCCGGCGCGGCGGCCGAGCTTCCGAAGTGGGTTCGTGCCGGCGGGCAGGTGCTCAAGGGGCTGCAGCGCCGGCGCGAGGCGGCCCGCCTGGTCTTCCTGGGCATGGACGCTCGCTCGGCCATCATTTCCGGTGAGGCGAGGTTCCCGTGAGCGCGATCGCAGGCTTTCTGGGCATGCTGCCGGGCTGGCTCTGGGCCTGCCTGGTGGCCGCGACCGTGCTTCATGGGTGCTGGGTTGGCCACCAGCGCGACGGCGCCGTCAACGGCCTGCACGACCTGCAGGCGAGCGTGGCGAAGCAGGAGACTGTTCGCGCGGAGGCCGCGTCGACGGCCAACGCGAATTTCCGCAAGTTTGAACACCAGCAGGCTGCCATTGCGGCAGATCTCGAAAATGCAAACCAAACGCGCAAGCAGGCTGCAGGCACTGTCGATCGCAGCAATCGTGATGATGTTGACGGGCTGCGGCGCGATGTCGCACGGCTTGACGCCGCCGCCCGTAGTGGTGGGTTGCCCGGCGCCGCCGCCTATCCCAGCGAGCTTGAGGCAAGCAGGCGAGCGGCTCAAAACGCAAGAGGACTATTCCTTGCGTGCGCAGCGGAATATCAGGTTGTGGCGGGAGCAGCTCAACATGACGCCATCGACCTCGGCACCGGAGTGAGTTACGCCGACCTCGTGCAAACGACTGCACCCCACTGACAAGGGCCCCCAGCGCATCTGCGCTGGGGGCCCTTTTGTCGTTTTCTCTCCGGTGATGGCGCTACCATTCGCGCATGCGAGAACAATACCTAGATGGCCTGCGAGGGTGGGCCGCGCTGATCGTGGTCGCTTATCACATCACACTGATGATCTGGGGCGAACTGCATCCTCCCTTCAAACTGCTAGTCCTGGACGGCCCGTTTGCTGTCTACATATTTTTTGCGCTTTCGGGCTACGTGCTGAGTGTTGCGAACTTTCGAGGTAGTTCCAAGCGCGAAGTCTTCGACATGGCGTTGCGTCGCTATCCGCGTTTGACGATCCCGATCTTCGCGATTTCCGCACTCGCGCTTTCCATGATGCTGCTCGACGTGTTCGCGAATCCTGCCGCCTCCAAAGTGTTGGGGACCGAGTGGTGGCTTGGCATCTTCTATACCTTTGATCCCGGCTTGTTCGACATGCTGTATTACTCCCTCTGGGTGGTCTTCTTTGGCGGCAACGCGTATTGGTACAACTCATCGCTGTGGACTATGCCGACTGAGATGATCGGGTCGTTGCTGATATTCGCCTTCCTCTTGATCGCTGGGCGTAGTTCTCTGCTTCGCCTCCTGGGCCACGCCCTCTTCATAGGTATCTGCTGGTGGCTGAAGTCGTTCATGCTCGCGATGGCTCTCGGCGTCGCCATCGCGCACTTCGTTCAATCGGGGGCTCATCAGCGACTGAAAAACTCTACATTTGGCTTTTGGTGCTCGTGGATCTTGCTGGCGGCCGGCCTCTTTGGGGCAGGCCAGCGGACGGACACCTACGCTTCTGTCTCCTCAGGTTTCAGTGCAGCTGCTGTGGTCTATGCAGTGATGATCAACGCACCGATGCAGCGCGCGCTGTCTCTCCCGTTTTCCCAGTGGCTGGGCAAGCTCTCCTTTTCCTTGTACCTGGTGCACATTCTGGTGATCTGCAGCGTTGGATCGTGGGCCGCGGTGGCTTTGGCCGAAATCGGCTGGCTCACCATCTTTGGTAAGCTTTTTTTGTTTGCAGCAACGCTGGTCACAGCCGTTGCGGCCGCCATTGCTTTCTATCCAGTCGACCGGTTTGGCATCGAAATCAGTCGACGATTCGCTCGTGCCGTTTTGGGAATGCCCCGCGTTGATCAGCCCCGGCAGGACGCTGTGACGCTGCTTTGACAGCGCGGCATCGGGCCAAAATGTTAGGCCTGCAGACTTAAAAATGGCCCAGGTAGTGTCCTGACGCAGTTGCAGGGTCGTAGGGCATCCTGCGCGTTGGCCGGCGACTCAGCGCCTCGGCAATCTTCAGCGCTTCCGGAGTGCTTACCAGCTCATGCTCTCGAGCTTTGCGACGGGCCTCAGCAGGCGAGTCAGGGCCGCCATCCTCGGGCTCGAAGGCGCTATTTGAGATTGCGACAGGGCGACACCACCACGTCTGCGGATACCTGTCGGAGCGGATGTTCTTCATGCCGCGGCCGCGGGGCACAACCTCCGTGCCCCTGATCAGGATGCCGCCCCGGATCTTTCGGATCTCCGCGCGGTCGAGCACCGGGATGACGTAGCTCTCGCCGTCGTCGCGCAGCAGCATTGCAATCCAGATGCCGCGACCTGGCTGAAGGCCGGGCACGCGCTCCGTAAAGACCAAGTCGCCGAGTGCGCGTGTGTGCTTTACCGCCTCTTGCGAGAGCAGCTTGTTTCCTTCAAAGCGGGTGCGAAACACCTCGTACAGGATCCGTATTGCCACTGTACAAATATACAGTAGTATTCGTCCATGGATGACGACGAGATCCCGACCGACATATGGATCTTTTACTGCGCGAAGCGGCTGAAGATGCATTGGCGCACGGTCGATCCAGAGCAGCTTGAGGAGCTCGCCACCGACCTGGCCAAGGACGTTCACTTGCGTGCGTTGTCGCCGCTCGCCGCGGCCGCGCGGTGGCTTGAGCCAGTCGAAGATCCTCAGCCGCCGGCTGAGCGATAATGAGGGGTGCACGGCGATGACCAAAGCGGATTCGAAGCAGCGCAGAAGGTGGTTTGGGTAGCTCCTCGCTAACCTGTTGATTTCATTGGGCTGGTTCCGATTGCAAATCCGTGTAGCCCGGTTCGACTCCGGGTCGCGCCTCCACCTTCTCGTTCAACTAGATTCGACTCCGACTTTCAAGCCCCGCCAACCGACGTTGCCGGGGCTTGTTTTGTTTGGGTTATCGTCGATGTTCAACCTGACGCCCGGATGGTGAAATTGGTAGACACATCGGACTTAAAATCCGCCGCTTCCTTGATCGGGGCATACGGGTTCGACCCCCGTTCCGGGTACCAAACTTACATGGGAGCACTCGATGCCTCGCTACAACGCTCCATTTGAAATCCACGTTCACGGCGATGTGCCGTTGCGTTCGGACGTGAGCTTCGACCAGATCCAGGAGGCGCTCAAGCCCCTGTGGACCTATGCCGGCGCCAAGTCGCTGGCGGACGGCGCAACGAGCACCTACGAAGAAGAGCCGGGCATCCGCTTCGAGCAAAAAGACCACACGCTGCAGATCTGCTGGACCGTGCCGGGCGACGAAGACTTCCGCCAGGCGCTCGACGAGATGTGCATGGCCCTGAACGAGTTGTCGGACCGCGGCGCGGCCATCGAGGTCACCTTCTACGACACCGATTTCGACGAGGAAGAGGGCGACCCCGACGAAGAATCGCGCGACGATTTCCTGATGCTCTTCGTCGGCCCCAACCCGGCCGCGATCATGCAGGTGCAGCGCGACCTGCTGGTGGAAGACGTCGTCAACCTCATGGAGCGCCACTTCGACGGCGCCGAGCTGGGTGGCGTGGTCTCCGAGATCGATCGTCTCTTCAGCGACCGTTTCGACGCCCTGGTGAACTCGCTGGAAATCGGCAAGCGCCCGCGCGGCACGGGTGGCCCCGGCAGTGGCGGCAGCGGTGGTGGTCATGGCGGCGGTCGCCGTCCACGCCACCTGCACTGAGAACTTCGACTCTCTTCCAGAACCAGGCCGCATGGCCCTGTTTCCAGCCTCCGCGTTGCGCCCTGGCGTGCGCAAGCGCGAGGTGTTCGGCTGGGCGATGTACGACTTCGCCAACTCGGGCTACACCACCGTCGTCATCACCGCCGTGTTCGCCGCCTACTTCGTGGGTGGCATCGCCAAGGGCGCGCCGTGGGCCGCCTTTGCATGGACCGCGGCGCTCAGCGTGTCCTATGCCATCGTGATGCTCACGATGCCCGCCATCGGCGCCTGCGCCGACCAGCACGCGGCCAAGAAGCGCGTGCTGGTCTTCGCGACCCTCGGCTGCGTGCTGGCCACTGCCGCGCTGGCCGTCACGCCGCGCTTCACCGGCACGTCGGGCGTCGCGTTGGCGATGGCACTGGTCATCGTTTCCAACGCTTTCTATTCCTACGGCGAATCGCTCACGGGCGCCTTCCTGCCCGAGCTGGCCACGGCCGACGGCATGGGCAAGGTGAGTGGCTGGGGCTGGAGCTTCGGCTATGTCGGCGGCATGCTGGCGCTGGGCGTGTGCCTGGCCTATGTGCTGTGGTCGCAATCGAAGGGGCTGCCGGCCGCGCACTTCGTGCCGGTCACGATGCTGATCACCGCTGCCATCTACGGCGCCGCCGCGTGCGCCACCTTCGCGCTGCTGCCCGAGCGCGCCACGCCGCGAACGTCCAGCGTCAACGTCGAAACTGCTGCCGAAGCCGGCGCTTGGCGGCAACTGCGCGACACCTTCCGCCAGGCGCGGGCCTACCGTGACTTCATGTGGCTGCTGGCCTGCACGGTGTTCTACCAGGGCGGCGTGGCGGTCGCGATCACGCTGGCGGCCATCTACGCCGAGCAGGTGATCGGCTTCGTCGCCAGCGAGACGATGGTGCTGATCTTCGTGCTCAACATCGCGGCGGCGGTGGGTGCCTTCGGCTTCGGCTACGTGCAGGACCGCGTCGGCCACAAGCTCTCGCTCGCGGGCACGCTGGTCGCGTGGATCGCGGTGTGCGTGATTGCCGCGCTGGTGACCACCAAGGGCGGCTTCTGGTGGGCCGCGGCCATCGCGGGGCTGTCGATGGGCTCGAGCCAGTCGGCCGGCCGCGCCATGACCGGCTACCTGGCGCCGCCGCGGCAGCTTGCGGAGTTCTTCGGCCTGTGGACCTTCGCCACGCGGCTCGCCAGCATCATCGGCCCGCTGAGCTTCGGCGCCATCACCTGGATGACCGGCGGCAACCAGCGCATCGCCATTCTTTCGACGGCGGTGCTGTTCGTGGCGGGGCTGTTGCTGCTGCTGCCCATCGACATGCAGCGCGGCCGCCAGGCCGCGCTGCGCACCTAGACCTGCAAGGCGCCGGTCAGGGCAGCTTGTCGCCGAACAGGCTGTCGTTGGTCAGCGGGTAGCCGACCTCCGGCGCATAGCGCTTGGTCCAGTTGTCCGGGTTCTTCACGCGCGTAGCGAATGCGGCCAGGTCCGAGCGGTCGAGCGAGCCGGTGTAGATCGCGTTGGTCTGGTTGGCCGGCGACACCGTGAAGCTGAAGGCCGTGCCCGCCGTGGTGAGCGCATCGGGAATGCTGCCCGCCGCGCCACCCAGCGTGATGCTCGCCAGGTAGTTGCCCACCGCGGTGATCTCTCCCGCCTTGCCGTCGCCCAGGCCCGCAATGGTGCCGCCCGCGAGGGCGTAGACGGTTTCCGACTTGCCGATGCCACCCGGAGAGCCCAGCGTGAAGCCCTTGTCCGCGATCGGGTTGCCCGTGACGTCGGTCTGGATGGTCACGATGGTGCCGGCCGGCAGGTTCTGGTCCGCGGTCCAGAAGAAGGCCGTTTCATTGGTGATGCCGCCGAACTCGGCCGCGCCCGCCTTGCGGTCGCGGTCGGTGAACAGCACCTGCGTGCCGCCGTTCACGGCCTTCAGCAGCACGAAGGCGTAGGCGTCGGGCGCTTCGGCGTTGGCGGCCATGAAGAGCAGGTCGCCGGCCACCAGCGGCGTGGGCGTGCCTGCGGTCGTGAAGCTCAGCTGCGTGGCATCGGCGATGCCCGCGAAGGCGTTGCCGGCCGCGTCCATCACGGCGTTGGTCTCCACGGTGAGGAAGTAGCCCGTGCTCATCGCGAGCTTCGCGGTCGGCACCAGCTTCACCGTGTTGAACGCCACCTGGATGCGCGCGGGCGGGCTGTTGGTGTGAAAGCGCTCGACCACGCTGCCGTCGGCCTTGTGCAGCACGATGCTGCCCGAGCCCAGGCGCACGGCTTCGTTGAACGACAGCGTGATCGAGGTGTCAAGGTTCACGCCCACGCGGCCTGCCGCCGGCGATGTCTTCTTCAGCGTCGGGCCGGCGGTGTCCACCCAGGGTGCGCCGAGGCGGACCACGAAGCCGTCGAACTTCTGCTCGGCCGCGGGCAGGTCCTTGGAGGCGGTCTTGCCGTCCCATTTGGTGTCGCCGTTGTCCAGCAGCAGCTGCACCTGGGTGCCGGCCTTGACCGGCCCCGGCACCTCGACCGTCGACTCGAAGCTGCCGCCCGTTTCCTTGCGCAGCGCCTCGAGGTCGTTCGACAGCTCCACCGGCGCGGTGTTCGCGTTGCCGTTCCATGCGAACAGCGCGAAGTTGCGGTCGACCTCGGGCACGCTGGCGCCCGCCGGACCGGCCACGATCAGGTAGTTGCCGTCGCTGCCCTTGTCGATGGAGCGGATGCCGCGACCGCCCAGCTCCAGCTCGATGGGCGCGCCGAAGCTGGCTTGGGTGGAGGTGCCAGCCATCAGCGCGGCGTAGTTCTGCAGAGGGACGATCAGCGCCTTGGCACGCACCAGCCCGCCCGTCTGCGGCGCCCGAAAGCCCAGCCACAGGGCGATGTCGCCCGGCGAGCTGGTCATGCCCTCGATGGAGAAGCCGTCCACGCGCTCGGGCACGATGCCGGCCGCCGCCGACACGGCAAAGCCGAAGTGGTTGGCGCCCAGGCCGTGGCCGTTGCCGGCGTCCCAGGCGATCAGTTGCGCCTCCAGCAGCGAGAACTGGCCCAAGTAGTCGAACGCGGTGTTCGCGCCGGTGCCCGTGACCTTCACCGCGAACAGGTGCGAGCGGTCGGCCGCGGCGTCGCCGCCGTCCTTCTTGTTGCTGTTGGAACCGGTGAAGTACAGCGTGTCGCCGATGCGCGTGCCGGCCTCGAGGTCGAGTTCCTTCGCGAGCTTGGGGCCTTCGAGCTTGTAGCTCCACTCTTTCACCGCCGCGCCGCCGCCGCGCGGGTACACGCGCAGCACGTTGGCTTCGTCATCCGCGACGATCATGAAGTTGTCGGGCAGGGCGAGCGCGGTCGATGCGTCGGACGAGCCTTCGGTGGTGCCGGCATTGGGCGTGAACCGCGCCTTGGAAACGAGCTGGTCGGGCTCGGGCTGAACGACGGGTTCGGGTTCGGGCTGCACGGCCGGCGGCGTGGTCGCCACGGGCGGGAAGAAACCACCGATGCTGCCGGCGTCACTGCCGCCGCCGCAAGCGGCGAGCAACAGGGAGAGGGTGCTGGCGAGCAGCATGGGCTTGAAGGGAATGCGGGCCGAAAAAAGCGAGTTCGGAAGCGAGTTGGGAAGCGGGTTCATTGTGCGCGGTGGTTCTCTGTAGGAAACCGCGCATGCTGTTGATTGCACATGACAGGTCCGTGAAAGACCGTGCGCAAGTCAGGCTCTGTTCAGGGTGTTTGCTGGCGCAATTGCTTCGGTACCTTGTACCGTTCGCCGTCGTAGCGCAGCACCACGGTGCTGAACCTGGCGGGCAGCGTTTTCTCTACGCAGCCTTGGTCTTCTTCCTGCTGCGCTCGGCTTTGCACCAGGGTGCGCGACAGCTGCAGGTCGGCCAGGCCGTTGCTCGTGGCCTTGCCCACCGAGAGCATGGTGCGCAGCTTTTCGAAGTGGCCGGTGCAGGTCGCGTCCCAGCCGCCGTTGTCGTGGTCGAGCTCCACCTCCTGCAGCACCTGGCGAAACTGCTTGCCGTGGTGCACGTACAGCCGCACGGTCTCGCTCGCGAGCGGGCTGCCGGGCGCGCTGGTGCCGCGGTAGCGCACGCGCACGCCGAAGGCCCGGGCCTCGCTCGACAGCACATAGCGCGAGGTGTCGATGCGGATGTCCTGGATCGACGTGGTCGCGTCTTCGTCGAGCGCTTCGGGCTGCATCAGCCGGCCGATGACGGTGTCGCGCTCGGTGTTGCCGTTGTCGGGGCGCTGGATCAGCAGGATCTCCAGGTCGAAGACCTTGGCGCCGCGGTCGGTCGTTTCGCGCGGCATCGGCAGCACGACGATGCTGCGGCCCGGAAACGCCGGCCAGATCTTGCAGGCCGCGAGCCGCTCGTCGAGCGGGCGGTTGGGGTGCAGCTTGGCGTGCATGCGCTCGGCCAGGCCGCTCTCGCAGGCCGCGTGGCTCAGGCCGGCGGCCGAGAGGCACAGAAGAAGGGCGGCGTGGCGAAGAAAGCGCATGAAGGGAGTTGGGTTCAAGCCGACGCCGGGGTCGCGCTTGCGGTCAGCCCGAGCCATCGCGCCGCCGCGACCTCGAGCACGGCGAGCTGGCCGCTGCTTTCCAGGCGCAGCATGCCCGCGACCTGTTCGTCATGCGCGAGCTGGTCGTCGTGCACGAGCTGGCCCGCCGCTGCGAGCAGCCGCCGCGTGTGCTGCGCGACGGGCACGCCCGTGTCGATGAAGCGCAGCGCGGCCGGGGCGTGCTTGCGCAGCTCGTCCTTCACGAGCGGGTAGTGGGTGCAGCCGAGCACCACGGTGTCGACGTCGTTCGCGCCGTCACCGAAGGGCCCGGCCTCGTTCATGTAGCGCTCGCACAGCGCGGCGATGCCCGCGGCGTCGAAGCCTTCGATGGCCTTCACCAGGCCGTCGCAGGGCACCGGGCGCACTTCCGCCGAACCGGCGAAGGAGGTGCGCAGCGCGGCGTACTTGGCGCTCGCCAGCGTGCCGCGCGTGGCCATCACCGAGATGTGCCCGGTGCGGCTCGTTGCCACCGCCGGCTTCAGCCCGGGCTCCAGCCCCACGATGGGCAGCGCGGGGTTTTCCGCGCGCAGCAGGTGGATGGCCGCGGTGGTCGCCGTGTTGCAGGCCACCACCAGCGCCTTGATGCGGTGTTCGCGCACCAGGTGCTCGACCACCGCGCGCGAGCGCTCGATGACATAGGCGTCACCGCGCTCGCCGTACGGCGCGTAGGCGGTGTCCGCGAAATACACGAAGTTCTCGCGGGGCAGCTCGGCGCGCAGCGCGGCCAGCACGCTGAGCCCGCCCACGCCGCTGTCGAACACGCCGATCGGGTTCAAGGCCTCAGGCCTCTTCCATCATGATGGTCTTGAACTCGCCGCTGGCGATGCGCTTTTGCCACTCGGCCGGGCCGGTGATGTGCGCGCTGGTGCCGCCGGCATCGACAGCCACCGTCACGGGCATGTCGACCACGTCGAACTCGTAGATGGCTTCCATGCCCAGGTCGGCAAAGCCCACCACCTTGGCGGTCTTGATGGCCTTGCTCACCAGGTAGGCGGCGCCGCCCACGGCCATGAGGTACGCGCTCTTGTGCTTCTTGATGGCCTCGATGGCCACCGGGCCGCGCTCGGCCTTGCCGATCATCGCGATCAGGCCGGTCTGCGCCAGCATCATCTCGGTGAAGCCGTCCATGCGCGTGGCGGTGGTCGGGCCGGCCGGGCCCACGGCCTCGTCGCCCACAGGGTCGACCGGGCCGACGTAGTAGATGACGCGGTTGGTGAAATCTACCGGCAGCTGCTCGCCCTTGGCCAGCATGTCCTGGATGCGCTTGTGCGCGGCGTCGCGGCCGGTGAGCATCTTGCCGTTCAAGAGCAGCGTGTCGCCGGGCTTCCAGCTCGCCACTTCGGCGGGCGTGAGCTTGTCGAGGTCGACGCGCTTGCTCTTCTTTTCGTCGGGCGCCCAGTTGACGTTGGGCCACAGGTCGAGCGACGGCGGGTCGAGGTACACCGCGCCGCTGCCGTCCATCACGAAGTGCGCATGGCGGGTGGCCGCGCAGTTGGGAATCATCGCGACCGGCTTGCTGGCCGCATGCGTGGGGTACATCTTGATCTTGATGTCGAGCACGGTGGCCAGGCCGCCCAGACCCTGCGCGCCGATGCCCAGGGCGTTGACCTTCTCGTACAGCTCGATGCGCAGCGCCTCGACCTTGCTCAGCTCCGCGCCCGAGGCCTTCTTGGCCTGCAGCTCGTGCATGTCGAGGTCGTCCATCAGGCTTTCCTTGGCCATCAGCGCGGCCTTCTCGGCCGTGCCGCCGATGCCGATGCCCAGCATGCCCGGCGGGCACCAGCCGGCGCCCATGGTGGGCACGGTCTTCAGCACCCAGTCGACCACGCTGTCGCCGGGGTTCAGCATGACCAGCTTGCTCTTGTTCTCGCTGCCGCCGCCCTTGGCCGCCACGGTCACCTCGACGGTGTTGCCCGGAACGATTTCCGTGAAGATCACCGCGGGCGTGTTGTCCTTGGTGTTCTTGCGGTCGAACTGCGGGTCGGCCACGACCGAGGCGCGCAGCGTGTTGTCGGGGTGGTTGTAGCCGCGGCGCACGCCTTCGTTGATGGCGTCGTCCAGGCTGCCGGTGAAGCCGCCCCAGCGCACGTCCATGCCCACCTTGAGGAACACGTTGACGATGCCGGTGTCCTGGCAGATCGGGCGGTGGCCCGTGGCGCTCATCTTGCTGTTGGTGAGGATCTGCGCAATGGCGTCCTTGGCCGCGGGGCTCTGCTCGCGCTCGTAGGCCTTGGCCAGGTGGGCGATGTAGTCGGCGGGGTGGTAGTAGCTGATGTACTGCAGCGCGGCGCTGATCGATTCGATCAGGTCGGCCTGCTGGATCGTGGTCGTCATGGTGGGGGGAGTTTTTTATGAATGTGAAAACGCCCCCCGATTATCTCAGCCGACGCGCCTACCGCGCCGCGGCCCGGGCTTGCTCTATCCAGCCGTCGAACAGCTGCTGGTGCACCCGGATCCACCCGTCGGTGTGGCGCTCCACGTCCTGCTGCGTGTTCGCGCCCTGGCTCATGCGCAGGTTCTGCGCGTTGATGTCCGAGATGGGCAGCTTCATCACCTCGAACAGCCTGGCCGCCGCCGGGTTCTTCTCGGCGAAGGCGCGGTTGGCGACGATCTGTTCCTGGTTGGCCTGGAAGCCGTAGTTCTTGCCGTTGGGCAGCTGCGTGTCCGCGGCGCCTTCCTGCGAGGAAGAGAAGGGCACCTGCAGCCACACCACGTCCGTGCCCGGGCGCAGCACCGCGCTCACCCAGTAGGGCGTCCAGGTGTAGTACAGCACCGGCTTGTCCTGCTTGAAGCGGGCGATGGTGTCGGCCATCAGCGCCGCGTAGCTGCCCTGCTTGTGGGTGACCGTGTCGCGCAGCTGGTAGGCGCCCAGGTGGTTCTCGATGGCCAGCTCGCAGCCCCAGCCCGGGTTGCAGCCCGTCAGGTCGGCCTTGCCGTCGCCGTCGGCATCGAACAGTTTTGCGATGGCCGGGTCCTTCAGCTGCGCGATGTTGGTGATGTTGTATTGCTCGGCCGTCTTGCGGTCGATCAGGTAGCCCTGCACCGCCCCGTCGGAATACACGCCCTTGCGCCACAGCTTGGCGTCGCCGCCGCTGTTCTTGTAGAAGTCGGCGTGCAGCAGGCTCCAGTGGTTGGTCATGAAGGTGGCGTCGCCATTGGCGATGGCCAGGTGCTCGGTGGCGGGCTCCAGGTCCTTCATGGGCTCGACGGTGTAGCCGAGCTTCTGCAGCCCGCGCATCACCAGCAGCGTCTGGAACGCCTCTTCGGCGAGCGAGCTCTTCAGCGGCAGCACGGTCACGCCCTTGCCG
Organism: Variovorax sp. RCC_210; assembly: GCF_041355175.1. Taxonomy (NCBI): domain Bacteria; kingdom Pseudomonadati; phylum Pseudomonadota; class Betaproteobacteria; order Burkholderiales; family Comamonadaceae; genus Variovorax; species Variovorax sp. RCC_210. Next base: position 760,542 of record NZ_JBFUPJ010000001.1, read on the forward strand.
GGCAGCTCGTTGGCGGCGTGGGCCACGTTCGCGGCCAGGCCGAGGGCGACGAAGCCGGCGGCCACCAGGCCGCGCGCGATGGCATTGATCTTCTTCATGCGTCGGGTTCCTCCTTCGATGCTCAATGGGCTTGGGTGGACAGGGCGGGGGCGGCTTGCGCTCCTTGGCTCGAGGTCGGGCTCACCAGGCGCTGCAGCTGGCGCAGCACGAAACCGACCGGCCCCGTGTGCCACCAGCGGCGCCCGGCGCTGCGGCGCGACTTGCCCATGGCCTGCGTCAGGCGGTCCAGCGTGATGGCCAGCAGCACGATGCCCAGGCCGCCCACGGTGGCCAGGCCCATGTCGAGCCGGCCGATGCCGCGCAGCACCATCTGGCCCAGGCCGCCCACGGCGATCATCGAGGCGATGACCACCATCGACAGCGACAGCATCAGCGCCTGGTTGATGCCCGCCATGATCGACGGCATGGCCAGCGGCAGCTGCACCTTCACCAGCATCTGCCAGGGCGAGGCGCCATAGGCGCGCGCGGCCTCGATGAGGTCGGGGCGCACCTGGCGCAGGCCCAGGTTGGTCAGCCGCACCAACGGGGCCAGCGCGAAGATGATGGTCACGATCACGCCCGGCACGTTGCCGATGCCGAACAGCATCACCACCGGCACCAGGTACACGAAGGCGGGCGTGGTCTGCATCGCGTCGAGCACCGGCCGCATGATGCGTTGCGCACGGTCGCTGCTGGCCAGCAGCACGCCCAGCGGCAGGCCGATGACCATGCAGAACACCAGCGAGGTCAGCACCAATGACAGCGTCACCATGGCCTCGGGCCAGATGCCCAGCATGGCCACCAGCAGCAGCGCTACGGTGGTGCCGATGGCGAGCGCGCGGCCGGCGAACTGCCAGGCGAACAGGCCGATGAGGGCGATCATCGCCAGCGTGGGCAGGCCGGTGAGCAGGCCCTGCACCCAGTTCAGCGTGCTGTCGATGGGCAGGCGCACGGTCTGGAAGAAGGGGCGGAAGTGCTCGACCACCCAGCCCAGGCCCTGGTTGATCCAGCTCTCGATGGGCAGCGAGCCGTCCCACAGGCGGTGCAGCTGGAAGCCGCTGGTTGCACTGTCGGCCTGGCCGGCGAGCTGGTGCGCGGCGCCGACCGGCGCGTCGAGCCAGGCGCTGGTGGCCGAGGTGTCGGGCGCGGCCGAGATGGCTTGCCACGGATCGACGAAGGCAGAGGCGTCGGGTGTGGCGGGTGCGTTCAATGCAGGCGTGTTCAACGCAGGCGCGCCCAGGTCGGGCGTGGCCAGCTCGGAAGGAAATGTGGTGTCGTTCATCGTTCAGGGTCCTTCGTGATTCAGTGCGGCTCGGCGGCGAGCGCGGGGGCGGCGTGCGGCGACACGGGCTCGATGGGCGGCGTCTCGCGGTCGAGGAACTTCAGCAGCGTCGTCTTGCTGATCGCGCCGCAGAAGCGGCCGTCGTTCGCCACCACCGGCAGCGCGCAGGGCGCCTGCGCGAGCTGGCCGATGAGCCCGGCGACCGGCGCCTCGGCATCGATGCGCGGCAGGTCGGCCAGGAACGCGTGCTGAAGGCCCAGCGGGCCTGAATGCCCGTCGAGCGCGCCGCGCAGCGTGTCGGCAGACACCACGCCCAGAAAGCGCTTGGTCGGGCTGGTCACGTAGGCGAAGTCGCGGTCCTGGTCCTCGAGCAGCTTGAGCGCCGCGCGCGCGCCGCGCTCGGGGTGCTCGGACACCACCGTGAGCGACTTGCGCGCGATGTCCGCCGCCTTGAACACGGCCGCCGCGTCCACGCCGCGCACGAAGCTGCGCACGTAGTCGTCGGCGGGGCTGCGCAGGATCTCGTCGGGCGTGCCGACCTGGATCACCTGGCCGTCCTTCATGATCGCGATGCGGTCTCCGATGCGCATGGCCTCGTCCAGGTCGTGCGAGATAAAGACGATGGTGCGGCGCTGCTCCTGCTGCAGGCGCAGCAGCTCCGACTGCATCTCGGTGCGGATGATCGGGTCGAGCGCCGAGAAGGCCTCGTCCATCAGCAGGATCGAGGGGTCCGAAGCCAGCGCGCGCGCCAGGCCCACGCGCTGCTGCATGCCGCCCGAAAGCTCGTCCGGGTAGCTCGCGCCCCAGCCTGCCAGGCCCACCTGCGCGAGCGCCTTGTCGGCCTGCGCCAGGCGGTCTTTCTTGCTGGTGCCGGAGAGTTCGAGGCCGAAGGCGGTGTTCTCGCGCACCGTCATGTGCGGCATCAGCGCGAACGACTGGAACACCATGCTGATGTCCTTGCGGCGCAGGGCGCGCAGCCGGGCGTCGGAATGCTCGTTGATGTCGGCGCCGTCGATCACGATGCGCCCCGCCGTGGGCTCGATGAGCCGGTTCAACAGCCGCACCAGCGTGGACTTGCCGGAGCCCGAGAGACCCATGATGACGAAGATTTCTCCAGCCTGGATTTCGAAGGTGGCGTCGAACACGCCGATCGACTGACCGGTGCGCGCGAGGATTTCTTTCTTTGAAAAACCTTGCCGGACCAGCTCCAGGGCTTGCTCCGGCTCGTCGCCGAAGACCTTGAAGACGTGGTCGATGAGAATTCCTTTGGCCATATGCGGGGGCTCCTTGTTGAAGGGTGGACGGAACGCCGCTCTTCACGAAGTGAAAGGGCGACAGCGACCGCGCCATCAGCCGATGGGTTGCCGGGGAGCGCGCGAACGTCGTGAAAGTCGTGAACGTCGTGAACGTCGTGAACGTCGTGAACGTCGTGAACGTCGTAAATGACGACGGCAGACGCGCGCAATGGCCCGGCAGCCTCGAGGGCTGCCGACAGGCACTGAAGACGACATGGCGACGAAGCCAGTGCCCGCCGGATGCTTCATTCGCAGGTCAACGGGCCTGGTCGAGGGGCGCCGCCTGGATGAGCGTGACGTGGCAATGGGGGCAGAACAAATCCGCCCGGTTTGCCGGGCTGGGCCCGGCGGCAAAAGCACCTTGCACCGCGACGGGATTCAGGGATCCGCGAGTAGTGAAGGGGTGACCGACCCGCGTCGCCATGAAGAATCATCATGACTTGTGGGTCGTCGTAAGCCTTTGATCATAACTTTTCGGCATGATGAAAGTCAAGGCGCAAGGCGTATCGTCATGTCAGCGGAGAGGCAATGGCCCCGTCAGATGCGAGCTACTCGTATTGGCCGATACTCGGCACCGCGTCCGCACGGGCGCGACCTTTCATGATCCCCGGAGCTTTTTTCCATGACGACTTCCCCCAAGACCCGCGCCGAGCGTGACACCTTCGGCCCGATCGACGTGCCGGCCGACAAGCTGTGGGGCGCGCAAACGCAGCGCTCGCTGCAGAACTTCGACATCTCGGGCGAGCAGCAGCCGCGCGAGATCATCAAGGCGCTGGCCCAGGTGAAGCGCGCATCGGCCGTGGTGAACCACGCGCTGGGCCTGCAGGACGAGAAGAAGACCCAGGCCATCGTGGCCGCGGCCGACGAAGTCATCGCCAGCAAGCACCCGGGCGAGTTCCCGCTGGTGGTGTGGCAAACGGGCTCGGGCACGCAGACCAACATGAACGTCAACGAGGTGCTGGCCAACCGCGCCAGCGAAATCCTCGGCGGCGAGCGCGGGGAAGGGCGCCTGGTGCACCCGAACGACGACGTCAACCGCAGCCAGTCGAGCAACGACGTGTTCCCCACCGCCATGCACGTGGCCGCCGTGGAAGCCATCACGCACAAGCTGCTGCCCGCCATTGCCAAGCTGCGCGGCACGCTCGACCAGAAGGCCAGGGACTTCGCCGACATCGTTAAGATCGGCCGCACCCACCTGCAAGACGCCACGCCCCTCACGCTGGGCCAGGAGTTCTCGGGCTACGTGGCGCAACTGGCGCATGGCGAAGCGCACGTGCGCGCCGCGCTGCCGCACCTGAGCGAGCTGGCACTGGGCGGCACGGCCGTCGGCACCGGGCTGAACGCGCCCAAGGGCTACGCGGAGCAGGTGGCGGCCGAGCTGGCCAGGCTCACGGGCCTGCCCTTCATCACTGCGCCGAACAAGTTCGAGGCCATGGCCAGCGTCGATGCGCTGGTGCACGCCCACGGCGCGCTGAAGACGCTGGCCGCCAGCATGAACAAGATCGCCAACGACGTGCGCTGGCTCGCCAGCGGCCCGCGCAGCGGCATCGGCGAACTGAGCATTCCCGAGAACGAACCCGGCTCGTCGATCATGCCGGGCAAGGTCAACCCGACCCAGAGCGAGGCCGTCACGATGCTGGCCGCGCAGGTGTTCGGCAACGACGTGGCCATCAACATCGGCGGCGCGTCGGGCAACTTCGAGCTGAACGTGTTCCGCCCGATGGTGGCGCACAACTTCCTGCAGAGCGTGCGCCTGCTGGCCGACGGCATGGTGAGCTTCAACGACCACTGCGCCGTGGGCATCGAGCCGAACCGCGAACGCATCACGGAGCTGGTTCAGCGCTCGCTGATGCTGGTAACCGCGCTGAACACGCACATCGGCTACGACAAGTCGGCCTATATCGCCAAGAAGGCGCACAAGGAAGGCACCAGCCTGCGCGAAGCGGCGATCGCCTCGGGCCACCTGACGGCCGAGCAGTTCGACCAGTGGGTGGTGCCGGAGAACATGACCGGTCGTTGAACCCCGTTCAGCCCCAATAAAAAAAAGGACCCGCGAGGGTCCTTTTTCGTTGCGGGCCGCTCAGTAGCCGATGGTGTAGCGCTGGCGCGAGTGCGCGGGCTTTTCCAGCTCGTCGATGAACGCGATCGCGTAGTCCTCGAAGCTGATCCAGCTGCGGCCTTCGGCGCTCACGAGCAGGTCGTCGTTGCCCAGGCGGAACTTGCCCGTGCGCTCGCCGTCGACGAACTCGGCGGAGGGCGACAAGAAGGTCCAGTCGAGGCCCTTCTCGTTGCGCAGCGCGTCCAGGAACACGCCGCCGGCCGAGGCTTCGGCGCGGTAGGCGTCGGGGAAGTTCGGCGTGTCGATCACCTTCAGGCCGGGCGCGGCGAACAGGCTGCCGGCGCCGCCGACCACCAGCAGGCGCTTCACGCCGGCGCGCTTGGCCGGCTCGATGATGGCCGCGGGCGGCACGGTGGCGAAGTGCGCGGCGCTGAACACGGCGTCGTGGCCGGCCAGCGCTTTTTCCAGCGCGGGGGCGTCGAGCACGTCGAGGTCCAGCGCCTTCACGTTGTCGCGCCCGGCCAGCTTGGCGCTGGCCTTGCGCGCGATGGCCGTGACCGTGTGGCCGCGGCGCAGCGCTTCTTCCAGAAGGCGGCCGCCGGCGCGTCCGGTGGCACCGATGATGGCGATGTGGCTCATGAGGAACTCCTGTCGAAAAAGACGAAAGTGGATGGAATGAACCGCATCTTAGGTTTCTGATTCCGAAAGAAATACCTCGATTTGCGCGTTTGTTTATTTCTAAAATCGTTCGAATGGACCGACTGAATGCAATGCGGGTGTTCGTGAACGTGGTCGACGCGGGCAGCCTTTCTGCCGCGGCCGACAAGCTCGACATGTCCCGCCCCGTGGTGACGCGCTATGTGGCCGAACTGGAGCAATGGACCGGCGCGCGGCTGCTCCACCGCACCACGCGCCGCCTGAGCCTCACCGCCGCCGGCGAAGAGCTGCTGCCGCGCTGCCGCCAGGTGCTGGAGCTGGCGCTCGACATGCAGGCCGCCGTGCGGCACCCGGCCGAGGCCCCGAGCGGGCAGTTGCGCATCACCGCCAGCACCTCGTTCGCGCAGGCGCAGCTGGCCGACGCGGTGGCCGACTACGTGCGGCTGTACCCGGGCGTGGCGGTCGACCTGGTGCTGCTCGACCGCGCGGTGAACCTGGTGGACGAGCGCATCGACCTGGCCATTCGCGTGGCGGCCGAAATCGACCCGAACCTCATCGCGCGGCGGCTCACGGACTGCCGATCGGTGGTGTGCGCGTCTCCGGCGTACCTGAAGGAGCACGGCCAGCCGCTGCGGGTGGAAGAGCTGGCGCAGCGCAACTGCCTCACGCACTCGTACTTCGGGCGCAGCCTGTGGAACTTCACGCGCAAGGAGACGGGGGAGCCGGCCTCGGTGGCCGTGGGGGGCAATGTGTCGGCCAACGACGCGGCCAGCCTGATGTACCTGGCGCGCGCCGGCGCCGGCGTGGCGATGCTGCCGACCTACCTGGCGGCGCCCTTGCTGCAGGCGGGGGAGCTGGTGCGGCTCTTCGACGATTTCGAGCCGCAGGTGGTGGGCATGTACGCGGTGTACGCATCTCGCAAGCACATGCCGGCCACCTTGCGCACCATGCTCGACTTTCTGGCCGGGCGCTTCAGCGACGTGCCGTCGTGGGACGCCCGGTGCGCCGCTGCGGCGGCCGCAGCTGCAGCCACCGCCGCCGTGTGAGGCGCGCGGGCTGTCGCCGTCAGTGGGGCGCGCCGCCCTGGCTCGCGTTCGCGGTCATCAGCTTGTCCGTGTAGGCAATGGCGATGGCCGAGAACAGGAAGGTGATGTGGATCACCGTTTGCGCGATCAGCACGCGGTCGGTGTAGTTGTCCGCGTTGATGAACGTTTTCAGCAGGTGGATGGAGCTGATGCCGATGATGGCGGTGGCCAGCTTCACCTTCAGCACCGAGGCGTTCACGTGGCTCAGCCATTCGGGCTGGTCGCGGTGGCCTTCGAGGTTCATGCGGCTCACGAAGGTTTCGTAGCCGCCCACGATCACCATGATCAGCAGGTTGGAGATCATGACCACGTCGATCAGCGCCAGCACCACCAGCATGATCACCGTCTCGTTCAGCGAGGCGACCGGCACGGTGGTCTTGTAGCCGATGCTGGTAATGAGCGCCTGCAGCGCGGTCTGGCTGCCGAAGGCGGCCTCGACCAGGTGCAGCAGCTCGACCAGGAAGTGCACCACGTACACGGCCTGCGCCACGATCAGCCCCAGGTACAGGGGCAGTTGCAGCCAGCGGCTCGCAAAGATCAGCCGCGGCAAAGGCCCCATCGGAAAGGTCCGGGGGGTGGGCGGGTTCCTGGGGTCGAAAGGGTCGGGAGCGGACATCGGCAGGCCGGTGGTGGAGGACGAAAGATTCTAGGGGTGTCCCCAAGTCGCACTCGTGATAACCCTGCGAACTAACATCGGACCGTCAGTGACCCGTAAGTGGGCCAGCCGACATTACGGCCGCATCCATCCAGGAGACAAGAGACATGAGCAGCGCATCCAAGAACATTGAATCCGTCCTGGTCGAGAACCGCGTGTTCCCGCCCGACGCCCGCGCCACCCAGGGCGCACGCATTGCCAGCATGGCCGCCTACGACGCCCTGCGTAAGGAGGCCGAGCAAGACTTCGAAGGCTTCTGGACCCGCCTGGCCCAGGGCAACCTGCAATGGACCAAGCCCTTCACGAAGACGCTCGACGAGTCCAAGGCACCGTTCTACGAATGGTTCGGCGACGGCGAGCTCAACGCCAGCGCCAACTGCCTCGACAGGCACATCGGCACCCCGGTCGAGAACAAGACGGCCATCGTCTTCGAGGCCGACGACGGCACCGTCACCAACGTCACCTACAAGGAACTGCTCGCGCGCGTGAGCCAGTTCGCCAACGCGCTGAAGGCGTCGGGCATCCGCAAGGGCGACCGGGTCATCATCTACATGCCGATGACGGTCGAGGGCGTCATCGCCATGCAGGCCTGCGCGCGCATCGGCGCCACCCACAGCGTTGTGTTCGGCGGCTTCTCGGCCAAGGCGCTGCAGGAACGCATCATCGACGCGGGCGCTGTGGCCGTCATTACCGCCAACTACCAGCTGCGCGGCGGCAAGGAACTGCCGCTGAAGGCCATCGTGGACGACGGCATCGCGCTCGGCGGCTGCGAGTCGATCAAGACCGTGTTCGTGTACGAGCGCACGCCCACCGCGTGGACGCGCGTGGAAGGCCGCGACAAGACCTTCGACGAAGCGCTGAAGGGCCAGGGCACCGAGTGCGCGCCCGTGCCGGTGAACGCCGAGCATCCGCTGTTCATCCTCTACACCTCGGGCTCCACCGGCAAGCCCAAGGGCGTGCAGCACGCCACCGGCGGCTACCTGCTGTGGGCCAAGCTCACGATGGACTGGACCTTCGACATCCGCCCCGAAGACGTGTTCTGGTGCACCGCCGACATCGGCTGGATCACCGGCCACACCTACGTCGCCTACGGCCCGCTCGCGGCCGGCGCCACGCAGGTGGTGTTCGAGGGCATCCCGACCTTCCCGCACGCGGGCCGCTTCTGGCAGATGATCGAGAAGCACAAGGTCAGCGTGTTCTACACGGCGCCCACGGCGATCCGCTCGCTCATCAAGGCGGCCGAGGGCGACGAGAAGGTGCACCCGAAGAACTGGGACCTGACGAGCCTGCGCATCCTGGGTTCGGTCGGCGAGCCGATCAACCCCGAGGCGTGGATGTGGTACCACCGCAATATCGGCGGCGAGCGCTGCCCCATCGTCGACACCTTCTGGCAGACCGAAACCGGCGGCCACGTGATCACGCCGCTGCCGGGCGCCACGCCGCTGGTGCCGGGCTCGTGCACGCTGCCGCTGCCGGGCATCATGGCCGCCATCGTCGACGAGACGGGCAAGGACCTGCCCAACGGCGCGGGCGGCATGCTGGTCATCAAGCGGCCCTGGCCCTCGATGATCCGCACCATCTGGAACGACCCCGAGCGCTTCAAGAAGAGCTACTTCCCTGAAGAGATGGGCGGCACCATCTACCTGGCCGGCGACGGCGCGGTGCGCAGCGAGGACCGCGGCTACTTCCGCATCACCGGGCGCATCGACGACGTGCTGAACGTGTCGGGCCACCGCCTGGGCACGATGGAAATCGAGTCGGCCCTGGTGTCCAAGACCGACCTGGTGGCCGAAGCCGCCGTGGTGGGCCGGCCCGACGACGTGACGGGCGAGGCGGTGTGCGCCTTCGTCGTGCTCAAGCGCGGCCGCCCGACCGGCGAAGAGGCCAAGCAGATCGCCAACGAACTGCGCGCGTGGGTGGCGAAAGAAATCGGCCCCATCGCCAAGCCCAAGGACATCCGCTTCGGCGACAACCTGCCCAAGACGCGCAGCGGCAAGATCATGCGGCGCCTGCTGCGCAGCATCGCCAAGGGCGAGGCGATCACGCAGGACACGTCCACGCTGGAAAACCCCGCCATCCTCGACCAGCTGTCCGAACGACTGTAGGACGTGGCCGCCCGTTCGCCCCGGGCGGGCGAAGCGGCCCTTCGGCTGGGGTAAAACTGGTCGGCACGCCGTGCGCCCGGACGCTACCGGACGCGCGCGGCGCCTTGCCGATGTGTTCGATCCCTACGAAGGAGGCCCCCCATGGGCGTGAGATCCGCTTTTCTTTTTGTCATCGTGCTGCTCATCGCGGCGCTCGCCGCGCTGAACTGGGGCGCGCTGTCGGCGCCCTCGGAGGTGTGGCTGGGCTTCATGACCGTGACGGCGCCGCTGGGGCTGATCATGCTCGGCCTCACCGTGGTGCTGGCCGCGTTCTTCCTGGTGTACGTGCTGTACCTGCACAGCTCGGTGCTCATCGACACCAAGCGCCACACCAAGGAAATGCAGGTCCAGCGCGACCTTGCCGACAAGGCCGAGGCCTCTCGCTTCACCGAGCTGCGCAACTTTCTCGAGGCGCAGGAAAACAAGCACATGGGGCAGAACGCCGACCGCCAGACCGCGCTGCTGGCGCGCCTCGACCAGCTGGAGACCGCGGTGCGCCTGCGCTCCGACCAGACCGACAACACGGTGGCAGCGCACATCGGCCAGCTCGAGGACCGCATCGAGCGCCGGCCGTTGCCGGTGGACATCAACCCGCAAGCCTGAGCTCGGCGGGGCAGGGGCGAGGTGCCCCTCCGGCTCCCGCTACTTCGTCGACAGCACCCAGGCGGCGAGCTTCTTGGCGTCGGCTTCGCTGACCTGGTTGTTCGCCGGCATCGGCACTGGCCCCCACACGCCGGAGCCGCCCTTCATGATCTTGGTGGCGAGGGTGTCTACCGCGCCCTTGTCGTCCTTGTACTTGGCGGCCACGTCCTTGAACGACGGCCCCAGCACCTTGCGCTCGACCGCATGGCAGCTCATGCAGTTCTTTGACGTCGCCAGCGCCAGGTCGGCGAATGCGGGCGCGGCGAGCACCACCAGGCCAAGGCCCAGGGCTGCGGACAACAAGACTCTTTTCATGGGGAAATATTTGTTAAAGGCTGAGTTACATTCGTCTCAACGCGATTGTAGGTAGCGCCGCACATGGCGTCCGGATGCGTTGCCAATACAACCCGGAGGGATTCGCGATGTGGTTTCTGGCGTTGGGCCTGCTCAGTATCGGCCTCAAGTATTTCGAAGTGGGCATGGTCGCCGGCTGGAGCTGGTGGATCGTGCTGTCACCGTTCGCGATGGCGCTCGCCTGGTGGGCCTGGGCCGACTCGTCGGGCTACACCAAGCGCCGGATCATGGAGCGCGAAGAGCAGCGCAAGCAAGACCGCATCAACCGCCAGAAGACCAACATGGGCGTGAAGCCCAGCAACGGCCCGCGCCGCTGAGCGCAGGCGGGCACGGAGACGGAGCAGGGCGGGCGCGGAGCCGGAGCAGGGCGGGCGCAGGGGCGGGCGCGGGCGACCGCAAGGCCGCCCGGCCTTCACCTCATCAGAACTTGTCGAGCACCGCGCCCGAACTGGCGCTCGATGCGTTGAACGCGAACTTGGCCTGCACGCCGCGCGTGTAGCGCGGTGCCGGCGCCTTCCAGCCTTCGCGGCGCTTGGCGATCTCGGCTTCGGGCACGTTGAGTTCGAGCACCAGCTTGTGCGCGTCGATGGTGATCGAGTCGCCCTCGTTCACGAACGCGATGGTGCCGCCGGCCGCGGCTTCGGGCGCCACGTGGCCCACCACCATGCCCCAGGTGCCGCCGGAGAAGCGGCCATCGGTGATCAGGCCCACGCTCTCGCCCAGCCCCGCGCCGATGAGCGCACCCGTGGGCGCCAGCATTTCCGGCATGCCCGGGCCGCCCTTGGGGCCCAGGTAGCGCAGCACCATCACGTCGCCCGCGACGATCTTGCCGTCCAGGATGGCCTTGAGCGCCGACTGCTCGTCGTCGAACACGCGCGCCGGGCCGGTGATGACCGGGTTCTTCAGGCCGGTGATCTTGGCCACGGCGCCTTCGGGCGACAGGTTGCCCTTCAGGATGGCCAGGTGGCCTTCGTCGTACATGGGCTTGTCGATGGGGCGAATCACGTCCTGGTCGGCGCGCGGCACGTCCGGCACGTCCTTCAGCACTTCCTCGATGGTCTGGCCCGAGATGGTGATGCAGTCGCCGTGCAGCAGGCCGGCCTTCAGCAGCACCTTCATCACCTGCGGAATGCCGCCTGCCTGGTGCAGGTCGACCGCCAGGTACTTGCCCGAGGGCTTCAGGTCGCACAGCACCGGCACCTTCTTGCGCATGCGCTCGAAGTCGTCGATGGACCATTCGACCTCGGCCGCGTGCGCGATGGCCAGGAAGTGCAGCACCGCGTTGGTCGAACCGCCCGTGGCCATGATGACGGCCACGGCGTTCTCGATGGCCTTCTTGGTCACGATGTCGCGCGGCTTCAGGTCCTTCTTGATGGCCTCGATCAGCACCTTGGCCGATTCCTTGGCCGAGTTGGCCTTCTCGTCGTGCGGGTTGGCCATGGTGGAGGAGTAGGGCAGCGAGATGCCCAGCGCCTCGAACGCGCTGGACATGGTGTTGGCCGTGTACATGCCGCCGCACGAGCCGGTGCCGGGAATGGCGCGTTTCTCGATCTCGTGCAGGTCTTCGTCGCTCATGTTGCCGGCGGCGTTCTGGCCCACGGCCTCGAACACGCTCACGATGTTCAGGTCCTGCCCCTTGTAGCGGCCCGGCAGGATGGTGCCGCCGTACACGTAGATGGCGGGCACGTTGGCGCGCAGCATGCCCATCAGGCCGCCGGGCATGTTCTTGTCGCAGCCGCCGACCACCAGCACGCCGTCCATCCACTGGCCGCCCACGCAGGTCTCGATGCAGTCGGAGATCACTTCGCGGCTCACCAGCGAGTACTTCATGCCTTCGGTGCCCATGGCCATGCCGTCGGAGATGGTGGGGGTGCCGAACACCTGCGCGTTGCCGCCGGCTTCCTCGATGCCCGCGATGGCCGCGTCGGCCAGCTTCTGCAGGCCCGAGTTGCAGGGCGTGATGGTGCTGTGGCCGTTGGCGACGCCGACCATCGGCTTCTTGAAGTCGCTTTCCTCGTAGCCCATGGCGTAGAACATGGAGCGGTTGGGCGCGCGGCTCTTGCCTTCGACGATGTTGGCGCTGCGGCGGTTGATCTGGATCGGTTTGGTGTCCATGGTGTCTCTTCTGTCGTGGGGTGTGGGGATCGCGGCGCCCGCGGTGCGGCAGGTGCGCGACGGGCTCAAGTATCGGACTTCTGATTGATTGGTTCCAATCCGATTTGGGGTGTGCATTGATATGCTCGGCATATGAAAGAAAGCCTGATCGACCTGCGCGCCTGGCGCCAGTTCGTCGCCGTGGCCGAGGAACTGCACTTCGGCCGCGCCGCGCTGCGCCTGCACATGACCCAGCCGCCGGTCACGCAGGCCATTGCCCAGCTGGAGAAAACGCTGGGCGTGGTGCTGTTCGACCGCACCCGAAGGCGCGTGGCGCTCACCCCGGCCGGCGAGGCGCTGCTGCCCGACGTGCGCGAGCTGCTGGCGCGCGCGCAGGCGCTGCCGGCGCGCGCGCAGGCCGCGGCGGCGGGGCAGGTGGGGCGGGTGCGCATCGCCTTCGTGTCGACGGTCGGCTTCGAGCAGCTGCCGGCCTGGGTGCGCGAATTTCGCGTGCTGTGCCCCGAGGTGGCGCTCGAGCTGGTCGAGGCCACGGGCGACGTGCAGCTCGAAGCCTTCGCGCGTGGCGAGATCGACGCGGGCCTGATGCTGCATTCGCCCGGCGCCGCGCCGCCGGGGCTCGCGCGGCTGCCGGTGTCGCAGGAGCCGCTGGTGCTCGCGCTGCCCGAGCGGCACGCGCTGGCGACCACGAAAAAGCTGCTGCTGGCCGACGTGCTGAAAGAGCCGCTGGTGATGTTTCCGCGCCGCATCGTGCCCTCGCTGCACGACGCTGTCTTCGACCTGTACCACGCGGCCGGCCGCACGCCGCTGCTCGGGCAGGAGGCGATCCAGATGCAGACCATCGTCAACCTCGTCTCGGGCGGCATCGGCGTGGCCTGGGTGCCCGAGAGCGTCACGCAGTTCCGGCGCGCAGGCGTGGTGTACCGGCGTGCCGCCGAATTCGCGCCGGCCGCGCGCCACCGCAGCGCGCCGGTGCTGCCGGCCTGCGAGACCAGCCTGGTGTGGCCCGAAGATGCAGACAACCCGGCGCTCGCGCGCTTCGTGGCCTTCGTGCGCGAGCGCGGGCGGCAAGAGCCCAGGGCGCCGGCGCGCTGATCCGGCAAGATGCGCCCCAGGAGGGCAAACGACATGCACACGGTTCTGGTGATGGGCGGCGGCTTCGTGCTGCTGGCGGTTTTCCTGCTGGCCGCGCGCTTCGTGGGCGACGGCTCGGAGGTGGCGCTGGCCGCGGCGGCGAAGTGGTTCATTGCGGCGTGGTTCGTCGGCGCGGGCATCAACATGGCCGTGGGCGTGCTCACGGCGGGCTATTCGGTGGCCGAGGAGCTGCCGATCTTCCTGCTCATCTTCGCGGTGCCGGCCGTGGTGGCGGGGCTGCTGTGGTGGCGCTTCGGGCGCCAGGTTCGGCCATGAGTTCAGCCTGAATTCGGCCTGAATATCCCCGCGCCGGTCCCGACACGCGGCCGGGGCACAATCCGCGCATGCTCATGTATCCGCAGATCAACCCCATCGCCCTGCAACTCGGGCCGGTGGCCATTCACTGGTACGGCCTGACCTACCTGGCCGCCTTCGCGCTGTTCTATTTTCTCGGCACGCGCCGCTTGCGCCACGAGCCGTACCGCTCGCTGGTCGGCGCCGGCGCCTGGCAGCGCAAGGACATCGAGGACATTCTGTTTCTTGGCGTGATGGGCGTCATCGTCGGGGGGCGGCTGGGCTACTGCCTGTTCTACAAGCCCGAGTTCTACCTGACGCACCCGCTCGAAATTCTCTACGTGTGGCAGGGCGGCATGAGCTTTCATGGCGGGCTGCTCGGCGTGATCGGCGCGATGGTGTGGTTCTCGCATTCGCGTGCGCGCCCGTTCTGGCAGGTGATGGATTTCGTCGCCCCCTGCGTGCCGACCGGCCTGGCCGCGGGCCGCGTGGGCAACTTCATCAACGGCGAGCTCTGGGGCCGCTTCAGCAGCCCCGACCTGCCATGGGGCATGGTGTTTCCGCAGAGCGGTTCGATGCTGCCGCGCCACCCGTCGCAGGTGTACCAGTTCCTGCTCGAAGGGCTGCTGCTGTTCGCGGTGATGTGGCTCTACGCGCGCAAGGAGCGCAAGCAGGGGCAGGTGGCCGCGGTGTTTCTCATCGGGTACGGCGTGCTGCGCTTCGTGGCCGAGTACTTCCGCGAGCCCGATGACTTTCTCGGCCTGCGCGCGCTCAGCCTGAGCCAGGGCCAGTGGCTCAGCGTGCCGATGGTCGTCGCCGGCATCGCGCTGTGGTTCTGGTTCGGCCGCACGGCCACCAAGACGAGCACTGCGCGCGCCTGATTCGTTAGTTCGCAGGGTAAATCCCAGCCGCGCACCGGGTGCGCGGCCCTTGCGCCGCATGGGATGCGGGCTCAGAATTACGCGTAATTACAGGAAATTACGCGCTCCAATTCTGACGTTGCCCGTTCCGACGAGTCCTCACGAGTCCTCCCATGCGCCTGGTCCCCAACTCCCTGCACGACGAAGTCGCCGCCACGCTGCGCGAGCAGATCTTCGACGGCACCCTGGCGCCCGGCAGCTTCGTGGACGAGGCCGCCCTGTGCGAGCGCCTTTCCATCTCGCGCACGCCGCTGCGCGAAGCGCTTAAGGTGCTCACCGCCGAAGGCCTGCTGCGGCACGAGCCGCGGCGCGGCTGCTTCGTCAACGAGGTGACCGAGCGCGACCTCGACGAGATCTTTCCGGTCATCGCGCTGCTCGAAGGGCGCTGCGCCTACGAGGCCGCGCGCAACGCCAGCGACGCCGAGCTGCACGAGCTCGATGCGCTGCACGAACGGCTGGTGCGCCATGCCAAGGCGCGGCGCATCAACGACTACTACGCCACCAACCACATCATTCACGAGGCCATCATCCAGCTGGCCGACAACAAGTGGCTGGCCCAGGTGATCGGCGACCTGCGCAAGATATTGAAGCTCGCGCGGCTGCAGCAGCTGCATGCGCCGGGCCGGCTCGACCAGAGCCTGTCGGAGCACCTGGCCGTGTTCGCCGCGCTGAAGGCGCGCGACAGCGAGGGCGCCGACGCCGCCATGCGCACGCACATGACGCGCCAGCGCGAGGCGCTGCGCGAAGTGATGCGCCAGCAAAAATCCAGGGTGATGCCGTGAGCTCGCCCCTCTACATGAAGGTGTCCCGATGAGTGCGACCGAATGGTTCCAGGCGCGTCTGCGTTCCGGTGAAAAGTCGAAGGTGCCCGTGGCACCTGAAGGGGCGGCCAAGAGCGCTCCGAAGAATGCCCCCAAGCCCAGCGCGCGCTCGACCGCCGAGCGCCTGCTGGTCACCCTGCGCAAGGCCGACGAAGCGCTGTCGCCGCGCGCCCTGCGCCGCGTGCTGGCCGACCTGCAGGCCGTGATCGATCCGCGCGTGAGCGAGGTCGAGGGCGGCCGCCGGGCCCACGCCATCGCCGAGGCCTACCGCGCCGCCACCACCGAGGAGCGGCGCGACTACTGGGCGCTGATGAGCGAGCACTTTGCCGCCGACGCGCAAAAGCTCAAGACCGCGCGCGACCAGCACCAGTCGGCCGTCGGCACGCCCGACGAAGGCCAGGCCGAGCTGCGCCTGCGCCGCGCGCTGGTGTCGCCGCGCATGCGACTGCTGCAGCGCTTCGCGGTCGAACCCGAGGGCATGCGCTTTCTGGTCGACCTGCGCGCCGACCTGCTGCCGCACCTGAAGGCCGACAAGCGCCTGCTCTCGCTCGACGCCGAGCTGGAGCAGCTCTTTTCCACCTGGTTCGACGTGGCGTTCCTCGAGCTGCGCCGCATCGACTGGGACTCGCCCGCGTCGCTCATCGAGAAGCTCATTCGCTACGAGGCGGTGCACGACATCAAGAGCTGGTCCGACGTGAAGAACCGGCTCGACGACAGCGACCGCCGCTGCTACGGCTTCTTCCACCCGCGCCTGCCCAACGAGCCGCTCATCTTCGTGGAGGTGGCGCTGGTCGACCGCATCAGCGACGGCATCACGCCGCTGCTCGACGAGGCGGCCGTGCCGGTGCTGCCGGCCAAGGCCACCACCGCCATCTTCTATTCGATCAGCAACACGCAGAACGGCCTGCGCGGCGTGAGCTTCGGCGACTCGCTCATCAAGCGCGTGGTCGAGACCCTGCAAGATGAACTGCCGCGGCTGAAGACCTTTGCCACGCTGTCGCCGATTCCGGGCTTTCGCACCTGGCTCGCCAAGAACGCCGCCGAGCTGCTGCCGCGCCTGGACGAGAAGCGCGAGGCCGAAATCGGCCGCCTCGTCGGCTCGCTGCCGCCGACCGCCGAGCGCCTGCTCGCGGCGGTGGACGCAGCCACCAGCCTCGACGCCAGGTCGCCGCTGCGGCAATGGCTGCTGCAGGCCGCGGCCGAGTACCTGGGTCGCGCGCTGGTCGACGGCACGCCGGCCGACCCGGTCGCGCGCTTCCACCTGGGCAACGGCGCCCGCGTCGAGCGGCTGAACTGGGCCGGCGACCCGTCGCCCAAGGGGCACAAGCAGTCGTACGGGCTCATGGTCAATTACCTGTACGACCTCAAGCGCCTGGACAAACACCGCACCTGGCTGGCCGACGGCAAGGTCGCTGTATCGGGGGACATCGAAAGCCTGTACTTCAAGAAAGGCTGAGGGCGTTCGCCAGGCCGGCAGCCGTGCACTACAACAACCAGCACGCTGGCGGCCGCGTCAGAGAGAGCCGCACGGGGCGGCAAAATCCACAACGACAGGAGATGAGACAAATGAACCCAGGTTTTCAACGCCGCGACGTCCTGCGCGTGGCCGCCGCCGGTGCCGCTGTTCTGAGCGGCGCCGCGCGCGCCCAGCAAAGCTGGCCGACCAAGCCCGTGACCATGGTCGTGCCGTTCCCGGCCGGCGGCGGCACCGACGCGTTCGCGCGGCCGCTGTCGGGGCAGTTCTCGCGGCTGACCAACCAGTCGCTCATCATCGACAACCGAGGCGGCGCCGGCGGCACGCTGGGGGCCAGCGTGGCGGCCAAGGCGCCGGCCGACGGCTACTCGCTGTTCATGGGCGCGGTGCACCACGCCATCGCGCCGTCGGTGTACCCGCGGCTGGACTACGACATCGAGAAGGATTTCGTCCCGCTCATGCTGCTGGCGAACGTGCCGCAGGTGGTGGTGGTCAACCCGCGGCGCGTGCAGGCCACGAGCATCAAGGAGCTCATCGCACTAGCCAAGTCCAACCCCGGCAAGCTGAACTACGGCTCGGCCGGCGCGGGCACCTCGCACCACCTGGCGGGCGAACTCTTCAAGCTGCAGACCGGCACCTTCATCACCCACATTCCGTACCGCGGCGCGGGCCCGGCGCTGGCCGACCTGATTGCCGGCAACGTCGACCTGATGTTCGACGGCCTGGGCTCGTCGGCCCAGTACATCAAGAGCGGCCGCATCAAGGCGCTGATGGTCGCCGGCGCCAAGCGCAACCCCGCGTTCCCCGACGTGCCCTGCGCCGCCGAGGTCGGGCTGCCCGACTACACCGTGACCACCTGGTACGGCCTGTGGGCGCCCCGGCGCACGCCGGCCGAGGTGCAGCCGCAGATCATCGACGAGATGAAGAAGATCCTGGCCGCCGACGACATCAAGAACATCTGGGCGCAGAACGGCTCCGAGATCCCGACCCTGACCGGCCCCGCCTACGGCAGCTTCGTCAGCGCCGAGATCAAGCGCTGGGCCACGGTGGTGAAGGCCTCGGGCGCCAAGATCGAATGACGCTCGCGAGCCGCATCGACCTGCACCGCGAAGGCGCCATCGCGTTCGTCACGCTGGCCAACGCGGGGCGGCTGAACGCCATGACGCGTGCCATGTGGCGCGAGCTGCGCGCGGTGTTCGACGGTTTTCGCACCGACGACGCGGGCCTGCGTTGCGTTGTCGTGCGCGGGGAGGGCGGTGCCTTCTGCGCGGGCGGCGACATTTCCGAGTACCCGTCGTTCCGTTTCGAAGAGCCCAGCCTGCGCGAGTTCCACGAGAACGAGGTGTGGGCCGCGCTGCAGGCCATGCTCGACTGCCCGCTGCCGCTGGTCGCGCAGATCGAAGGCGCGTGCATGGGCGCGGGCGTCGAGATGGCGAGCTGCTGCGACATTCGCCTGGCCGGTGCCTCCGCCAGGTTCGGCGCGCCCATTGCCAGGCTGGGCTTTCCGATGGCACCGCGCGAGGCGGCGCTGGTGCATGGCGCCATCGGCGACGTGCTCGCGCGCGACATGCTGCTGGCCGCGGGCGTGCACGGCGCGCAGCGGCTTTACGACGCGGGCTTTCTGCTGAAGGTGCTGCCCGACGACGAGGTGCCCGCCGCCGCGCAGGCCCATGCCGAGCGCGTCGCGGTGCTGGCGCCGCAGACCGCGCGCCTGCACAAGAAGACCTTTGCCGCCCTTGCCGCTCTTTCTCCCCTTGCCGCGTTGAATGCCGGCAGCCCCGCGTCCCACGGCCTGCTGGCCACGGCCTACGACTACGCCGACTCCGCGGAGCACCGCGAGGGCATCGCCGCCTTCCTTGCCAAGCGCACCCCGAATTTCTGAAGTACCCGCTCAAAGAAGTGATGAAGAAGACCGCCAACGCCAACCTGTTCGCCGCCCTGCGCGCGGCTTTCCCCGCCGAGCTCGACAGCATTGCCGTCGAGACCGAGAGCGGCCTGTTCTATTCGTGGCGCGACATCGAGCGCGCCAGCGCCATGATCGCCAACCTGCTCGACGCGCTGAAGCTGGAGCCCGGCGCCCGCATCGCGGTGCAGGTCGAGAAATCGGTCGAGGCCATGCTGCTGTACCTGGCCACGCTGCGCGCGGGCTATGTGTTCCTGCCGCTGAACACGGCCTACCAGAGCGCCGAGATCGAGTACTTCATCGGCAACGCCGAGCCGGCCGTGGTCGTGTGCACCAGCCGCAATGCGTCGTGGGTCGCGCCGATTGCCACCGCGGCGGGCACGAAGCATGTCTTCACGCTGGACGACGACCGCACCGGCACGCTGCTCGAAGTGGCCGCGCTGTGCAGCGACCAGCACGTGCCCGCGCGGCGCAAGGCCAACGACATGGCCGCCATCCTGTACACCAGCGGCACCACCGGCCGCAGCAAGGGCGCGATGCTGTCGCACGGCAACCTGCTGTCGAACGCCGAGGTGCTGAAGGACTACTGGGGCTGGACCGAAGGCGACGTGCTGATCCACGCGCTGCCCATCTTCCATGTGCACGGCCTGTTCGTGGCGCTGCACGGCGCGCTGCTCAACGGCAGCAAGATGCTGTGGTTTTCCAAGTTCGACCCGAAGCGCATCGTGCAGAAGCTGCCCGAGGCCACCGTGTTCATGGGCGTGCCCACGCTGTACGTGCGGCTGCTGGCGGAACCCGGCCTCACGCGCAAGGCGGTGGCGAACATGCGCCTGTTCATCGCGGGCTCGGCGCCGCTGCTCATCGAGACCTTCGACGAGTGGCGCGAGCGCACGGGCCACACCATCCTGGAGCGCTACGGCATGAGCGAGACCGCCATGCTCACCTCCAACCCGTACAAGCCCGAGCAGGGAGAGCGTCGCGGCGGCACCGTCGGTTTCGCGCTGCCGGGCGTGCAACTGCGCGTGCGCGACGACAGCGGGCGCGACTGCACCACCGACGAGATCGGCAACATCGAGGTCAGCGGGCCCAACGTGTTCGCGGGCTACTGGCGCATGCCCGATAAGACGAAGGAGGAGTTCACCGCCGACGGCTTCTTCAAGACCGGCGACGTCGGCAAGATCGACGGCCTGGGCTACATCACCATCGTCGGGCGCAGCAAGGACCTGATCATCAGCGGCGGCTACAACGTGTACCCGGCCGAGATCGAGGGCTACATCAACGAGATGGCCGGCGTGGCCGAAAGCGCCGTGGTCGGCGTGCCGCACCCCGACTTCGGCGAGGTGGGCGTTGCCATCGTCATCGCGAAGGCGGGCGCGTCGCTGGACGCCGAGGCCATCGTGGCCGACCTGAAGTCGAAGCTCGCGAACTTCAAGATTCCCAAGCGCTGCTTCGTGGTGCCCGAGCTGCCGCGCAACACCATGGGCAAGGTGCAGAAGGCGCTGCTGCGGGCGGAGCACAAGGGGTTGTTCGGGGGCTGACGCCTGACGCCTGACGCCTGACGCTGCTGCGCTAGGCGGCGGGCGCCAGCCCGTTCATCAACCCGCTGCGCGCGTGGCAGTTGATGTACTCGTAGCTCTGCTCGTCCGCCTTCAGCACCGACACCTCGTGGTACACGCGCAGCTGCAGCTGGAAGTTCAGCGCCTGCACGTAGCGCATGAAGCTGCCGAAGATGGCGACGTGCGTGGGGTGCGACTCGGCCCAGCGCTCCATGTCGGCCAGCGAGCGCCAGTAGCTCAGGCCGAACGACTTCTGCAGCGGTGCGCCCTGCGCGTCCAGGTGGTGCATGTAGCGGTTGCTGTAGCAGCCGATGCCCAGCCCCTGGTCGCGCAGGAAGTCCATGCCCTCGCGCAGCACCGGCTCCATGTCGTCGAGGTACAGGGTGCGCTCCTGGCCGGTGGTTTCGGTCCATTCCTGGCCCGAGCGGATCATCGCGATGTTCTCGTGGCCGGCCACGCGCACGCGCTGGCCCGGTGCCGGCGTGCCCGCGATGACGGCGCGCGTGCCCGAGGGCGCCATCGCATCCGTCTGAGACAGCGCGATGCGGTCGCGCATCGACCCCCAGTAGCCGTGCTCCTGCAGCTCGCCGCTGAGCTCGCCCATCACAACGCCGACGCCCTCGAAGCGGTCGGGTGTGTTGAACATGGTCTCGAAGTGCTCGACGCGCGGCGACGCGATTTCGCGGAAGTAGCCGAGGCCCTCCGACAGCCGTTCTTCCGAGCGCCACCACGCGTCGACCTCGGGCGTGGCGCACCAGCGTGCGTACGCCGCGGCGTCGTGCCAGTAGGCGATGGCGACCATGTTGTCGAAGCCGTCGGCGTCGACGTAGTGCGCCAGGTCGTGGTGGCCCGGCCCGTCGGGCAGCGTGAAGTCGCGCGCGATCTTCATGAGCGCGGCGCAGGCGCGGCCCTGCAGCGCGGCGCCGCGCGACTGCACGCCGAAGTAGCCCATCACCACCTGCTTGACGGCGACGGGCGCGCGGGCCGACCACACGGGGTAGGGCGGGGTGTAGTCGTCTTCCACGCGGCGGTGGCGCGTGCGCGGGCACTTCAGGTGGTCGGCAATGGCGGATTCCATGGCGTGGCTCCTGGGGTCGGGCGTCAAGCCGCGACGGACGCTAACTCGGCCTCGGCCTGCGGCACGCTGGCCTTGGGCTCTGGCTGCGGCACGCTGGCCTCGGGCTCCGGCGTGAGCTGCACCACCACGGGCTCGCGGCGGGTCTTGTTGAGCAGCAGCTGCGTGACGTCGGGCCGCGCGTAGTGGCCGCTCGGGTCGGCGGCGGCCTTGGCGAGAGAGATCATGCCGAGGTCGATGTCGGCAACGACCAGGCCTTCGGCGTCGTCGGCCAGCGGCGTGCCCAGCGGCGAACCGTCGGGCGCGTAGATGCGCGCGTAGCCGCCGCCCGTGCCCAGCATCTGCTGCTTGCCCGCATCGGTGCACATCAGCTCGCTCATGGCCTTGGACACCGTGGCGCAGGGCGCGATCACGAAGCAACCGCCTTCCACGGCGTACACCTGGCTCGCCGCGTTGTTCACCTCGTGCCCCAGCGCGTAGGCCGCGCCGCGGTACAGCGAAAAGCTGGGCCACGCGCCGCAGTGGATCTGCTCATTCTGCGCGTACATGGCGTACTTGCTCAGCGGCTGCAGGTGCTCCCAGCAGCACAGCGAACCGATGTTGCCGATGGGCGTGGGCACCACGTGCAGGTCGGCGCCGTCGCCTTCGCCGAACACGGTGCGCTCCACGTGCGTGGGCTTGAGCTTGCGGCGCGTCTGCACGGTGTTGCCCTGGTCGTCGATGAGCGCCTGCGCGATGTAGAGGCTGCCCGCGGCCTTCTCGCTGTAGCCGAACGACAGCCAGATGCGGTGCTTGCGCGCCGCGGCCTTCAGCCGGTCGAACTCCGGCGAGCCGATGACCAGCGAGTTGTCGTGGTAGCGCTGCACGAACTGCATGCCCCAGGCCGGCGAGTCGAGCCAGATCCACCAGGGGTAGCCCGGCACCCACGTCTCGGGAAAGGCGATGAGCTGCACGCCTTGCGCGGCGGCCTGCGCCATCAGGTCGATGGTCTTGTCGATGGTGCCATCGAGGTCGAGGAACACGGGCGCGGCCTGCACGGCAGCGACGCGCAGCTTGGGGTGGACGGTGGTCGGCATGGTGGTTTCTCCAAACGCAAAAAGGGGCGATGAAAGTGCAATGAAAGCGAAAGCGACGTAACGGGTCACCCGCCGCACGCACCGGGTTTGCGCTGTGGCATGCGGGTTGCTTGAAGCGTAGATTCGCGCCGCCGGAACGCCTTGACCCGGCTTCGCGGCGTTCTTGCTCCAGCGTTGCATGCCTTGCTTCCGGGCTCTCACGGCCCGTCTCAGCCTTTCGAGGAATTCCGATGACCCAGTTGCTCAGCACCGACGCCGTCTCGCGCGACCAGCGGCTCGCCTACTGGACCGACATGATCTGCAACGTCTACGTGCAGCTCGAATGCGACGCGGTGCAGCAGGACGACACCGGCAACTTCGAGGGCAGCATCCGCCAGCACACGCTGCCCAGCCTCGACATGTCGGTGGTCACCTCAGGGCCGCAGCGGGTGATGCGCACGCCGGGGCACATCGCGCATTCGAGCGACGACTACTTCCTGGTCAGCATCCAGGCGCGCGGCCACGGCGTGGTGCGCCAGGACGGCCGCGACGCGGTGCTGTCGGCGGGCGACTTCGCGCTGTACGACAGCACGCGGCCGTACGAGCTGCTGTTCGAGGAGTCGTTCGAGCAGATCGTGCTCAAGCTGCCCGGCGAGCGCCTGCGCAGCGAGCTGCGCGACACCGAGGCGCTGACGGCCACCACCGTGTCGGGCCGCGAAGGCGCGGGGCACCTGCTGCTGGGCATGATCCGCACGCTGCGCGAGGACATCGACACGCTGCAGCCCGCCTCGGCGCTGGCCGTGGCGCACGGGGTGCAGAACATTTTGGTGGCGGGGCTGCAGACGCTGCCGGCGGCGCGCGCGCCGGCGCTGAGCAACCTCACGGCGTACCACCTGGCGCGCGTGAAGCGGCGCATCGACGAGCAGCTGGCCGACCCGATGCTGTCGGTGGGCACGCTGGCGGCGGAGCTGGGGGTGTCGGTGAGCCACATCCACCGTGTATTCAAGAGCGAGCCGCTCACGCCTTCGCAGTACATCTGGGAGCGCAGGCTCGAGGCATGCAGCCGCGACCTGCTGGAGCCGCGCCTCGCGGGGAGGCCGGTGGCCGAGATTGCCTATGGCCGCGGCTTCAACGACGCGGCGCATTTCAGCCGCGCGTTTCGCGAGCGCTTCGGCTGCTCGCCGCGCGATTGGCGGCAGCAGCGGGTGCAGTAGCTGATGCCGTGATTGGTGCCGAGACTGATGCAGCGCCCGGCGCGGCCTCAGCCGTGCAGCCCCTTCCAGAGCATGTAGGCCGCCAGCAGGTAAAGAATGCTGGCGAACACCCGCTTGAGCTTCTTCACCGGCAGGCTGTGCGCCGCCTTGGCGCCCAGCGGCGCGGTGAACACGCTGCACGCGGCAATCACCGCCAGCGCGGGCAGCCAGATGTAGCCGAACGAACCGGCCGGCAGCCCTTCGACCGAATGCCCCGCGATGACGTAGCCCAGCACGTTGGCCACCGCGATCGGAAAGCCCAGCGCCGCGCTGGTCGCGACCGCGTTGTGGATGGCCACGTTGCACCACGTCATGAACGGCACGCTGATGAAGCCGCCGCCCGCGCCCACCAGGCCCGAGATGAAGCCGATGGCGCCGCCCGCGCCCAGTTGGCCGGGCGTGCCCGGCATCTGCCGCGTAGGCTTGGGCTTCTTGTCGAGGAACATCTGCGTGGCCGAGAAGCCCACGAACAGCGCGAAGAAGATGGCCAGCGCCGTGCCCTTGAGCAGCGCGAACACGCCCAGGCTGCCCGCGAGGCTGCCGATGACGATGCCCGGCGCCAGCCGCTGCACGATGTCCCAGCGCACCGCGCCGCGCTTGTGGTGGGCGCGCACGCTGGACACCGAGGTGAAGATGATGGTGGCCATCGAGGTCGCGATGGCCATCTTCACCGCGAGGTCGGCCGGCACGCCGCGCTGGCCCATGATGATCGTGATGAACGGCACCATCAGCATGCCGCCGCCGATGCCCAGCAGGCCCGCGAGAAAACCGGTGCCCAGGCCGAGGGCGGCGAGTTCGGCGATGAGCAGGGGGTCGAGCAGGGCGGAGAGGTTCACGTCGGCGTCGCAAAAAACGGATGCTTGAAAAAGCAACGGCCCCGAGCAACTGGTGCTGGGGGCCGTGGCCGGAAAAGGTGTCTGCAGATGGTGTGCCGGACCCGCATCCTGAACCAGGGTTCAGGTGGGCGAGGGCAGCAAGACTTCGGGTTCATCTGACGCGAGATGATCACGCCCGTCTAGCGATGTACCAAGCCCGGCTCCGGAGAGCATTGGAACAAGGAAATATTAAGCCCGACACGTCTGCAGACAAGGCGGATTTTACGCCCCGTATGTGTCCGCCGCGCTCATTCAGAGCAAATGTCCATCGCCGGCCAGGGCCTGATCGAGTCTTTGAATGAGCTGGGCCGCCCTGGGGTCGGCTTCGGCGTTGGCTTGCGGGTCGGCGGCGGCCGTCACCGCGGGGGCCGGCGCTGCCGCGGCGGCCTGTGGGGAGGCCTGTTGCGTGGCCTGTTGCGCGGCCAGGTCGAAGGCCAGGTTCAACGAGGCCAGCACCGCGATGCGGTCGCGGGCCTTGACTTTTCCGGCGTCGCGGATCTTGCACATGGCCGCGTCCACGCGGTCGACGGCTTCGCGCAGCTGCGCCTCGCCGCCATCGGGACAGCCGAGCAAATAGCTCTGGCCCATGATCTGTACTTCAATCTGCTTCATGCGGGGGAATCTTCGGAAGGTGGTTCAGCCGGCAACCGTTCGAGCAGCGCATCGAGGCGCGTGCGGGCCGCGGCGAGCCGCGACTTCAGGGCGTCGCGTTCGCGTGTGAGCGCATCGACCTGTTCCTGCAACAGCGCATTGGTGCGCTGCACCTCTTCGTGACGCACAAGCAGGCGTTCGACGCGCTCGGCGATCTGGTCGATGGGGCTGGAGGCGGGCATGGTTGGCGATTGTAGTTTCCTGGGAAAGCGGTCCTGCCGAGGCTGGGCGCGGTGCCCGGCGTGCTCCGGATTCTGCGGCTTTGCGGCCCGCCGATCAAACCTTGCGCGGTGCTTTCGTGGTGTCTTCAGGCTTCGCTCAGCCGCACGTAGGTGGCCAGCAACGCGCTCTTGGCGACCACGCCCAGCAGCACCGGGTTGCCGGCGCTCTCGATGAGCGGCAGCCGCTCGCCCAGGTGGTCGAGAAAGCGCTGCAGCGCCTCGCCGAGCCCGGTGTCCGCGGTGATAGGCAGGATGGCTTGCGACAGCAGGGCGCCCGCGCTGGTCTCGGCGGGCGCGCTGCCCAGCGCCGCGAGCGGCACCACGCCGAGGTAGCGGTTGCCGGCATCGACCACGTACAGGTACTTCACCGGGTGCTGCAGGAAGAGCTTGCTCATCGCCTCGCGGTCGGCCTCGGGCCCGACCACCGTTTCGGCCGGTTGCGCCAGGTCGCGCATGTGCAGGCCGCGCAGGCGCAGTTGCGTGTCGCGCTGCTCGTTGCGCCGCAGCGTGATCTCGTACATCGACCCCGCGTCGGCCGAGCGCGCCACGAAGTACGCGATGACGCTGGCCGCCATCAGCGGCAGCATGACCTGGTAGCTCAGCGTCATCTCGAAGATCATCAATATCGCCATCAGAGGTGCCTGCGTGGCGCCCGCCAGGAACGCGCCCATGCCGACGATGGCGTAGGCGAACGGTGCCGACGTGGCGGCCGGCCACAGCGCCTGCACCCCCTGGCCGAAAAGCGCGCCCACCATGCAGCCGAAGAACAGCGCCGGCGTGAACACGCCGCCCACCGCGCCCGAACCGGCCGTGGCCAGCGTGGCGGCGAGCTTCGCGACCAGCACCAGCGCAATGAGCGTCCACGGCCACGGCGTGTGCAGCACGCCGTTGACGATGCTGTAGCCGTTGCCCCACACCTCGGGCATGGGCACGGAGATGGCGCCCATCAGCAGCCCGCCCAGCGCCAGCCGCCACGGCAGCGCCAGCGGCAGCCGCGAGAACAGCGCGCGGCTGCCCTGCAGCGCGCGCAGGAAGCCGATGGCCGCGAACCCGAGCAGCACCCCGAGCACGCAGAACAGCACGACCTCGGTGCCGTGCGTTTCAGGAAAGGCCGGCATTGCATACGGCGGCTGGTAGCCGGGCAGCGCGCGCATCGCGACGTTGGCGACCACCGAGGCGATGATGATCGGCCCCACGCTTTCCATCGCGATGGAGCCCAGCACGATTTCCGCGACGAAGAAGGCACCCGCGATGGGCGCGTTGTAGGCGGCGGTGAGCCCCGCCGCCGCGCCGCAGGCCACCAGCAGCCGCAGCCGCTCGGCAGGAAAGCGGAACACCCGCCCCAGCAGCGACGCGGCCAGCGCGGCGAGCTGCACCATCGAGCCTTCGCGCCCGATGGAGCCGCCCGTGCCGATGCTCACCAGCGACGAGGCGCTGCGCACCAGCGTCTGCGCCACCGGAATGCGCCCGTCGCCGAGCACGATGGCTTCCATGTAGTCGGAGGTGGCGCTGCGCACCGCCACGCGCCGTGCCGCCACCAGCAGCAGGCCCGCCACCAGCCCGCCGAGCGTGGGGCAGGCCACGCGCGCCCACCACGGCAGGTGCCTGGCCATGGCCACCAGCCCTTCGCCGGGGCCGAGCAGCAAGTGCTCGAAGTGGTAGAGCGCCGCGCGAAAGAGCTCGGTGGCCAGCGTGCCGAGCAGCCCCGCCACGATCGACCACAGCAGCATCGATTGCCAGCCGGAAACACCAAAGAGGCGCTGCAACGCCGAACGAAGATTCAGGAACACCGAGGCAGGCCGCATCATGGCGGCCGATGTTAGCGGCGGGGCGCAACTTTCGACTTAAAGACGAGTCCGCAGGGCCTAAAATGCCGCCCGTTGGTGCTCGCGGCGTGGTTCGCACGGCGCAGTTCAACGGGAAGCAGGAGTCAAAGCCCGCCCGACCTTCGCGTTCACGCAGGTCGGAACATGGCCGAAGCCACCTGCGCTGCCCCCGCAACGGTCAAGCAGACGGCGCCGCAAGGCGCCACCCCCTTCCATCCAAGCCACTGGGCGCCCTGAAACAGGTGCCTGGGAAGGCGGCGAGGGGTGCTCTGCCAGCCCGGATACCGGCCAACAAGGCGGCCGCCGCATGCGCAACACGCATGAGGCGACCATGGTGCCCATGGCGCTGGCGGGAGGCCGGCGAGGGGTATAGACGTTCGTTCGGTCCATTCAATGATTTCCCACGCTTGCTTTTCCAGCGGCCGCGCACCCGCGCGCCGTGTTCGCTTCGCCTGCCTGCCTTTGCCGATGGTGGTGGCGCTGGCTTCCGCCTTCGGCGGCCCGGCCCATGCCCAGGAGGCCGCGGCCCTGAGCGAAACGGTGGTCACGGCCAACCGCACGCCGCAGGCGCTGTCCGAACTGGTGGGCGACGTGTCGGTCATCGACCGCCAGACCATCGAGCGCAGCGGCGCCACCGGCGTTGCCGACGTGCTCGCGCGCGTGCCCGGCATCGAGATCACGCGCAACGGCGGCGTGGGCAACACCACCAGCCTGTTCATCCGTGGTGCGGAAACGCGCTTCACCGCCGTGTACCTCGACGGCGTGCGCATCGACTCGCAATCCACCGGCGGCGCCGGCTGGGAAGGCATTCCGCTGTCGCAGATCGACCGCATCGAAGTGCTGCGCGGCCCGGCCGCCGCCGTGTACGGCTCGGACGCCATCGGCGGCGTGATCCAGCTGTTCACCAAGCGCGGCGAAGAGGGCGTGCGCCCCTACGCGGGCATCGGCTTCGGCAGCAAGGGGCTGCGCAAGATCGAAGGCGGCGTGAGCGGCAAGTCGGGCCTGCTCGACTACTCGTTCGGCGTCGAGCACGAAGAGAGCAAGGGCTTCAACGTGCAGCCCGTGGACAAGCGCACCGTCAGCAAGGACGGCTTCACCAGCCCCGACCGCGACGGCTACCACAGCACCTCGGGCAACCTGAAGCTGGGCTTCCAGCTCACGCCCGACCAGCGCCTGGACGCCACGCTGCTCGCAAGCGACATCAGCGCGGGCTACGACGCCAGCGTGTCGTACCGGACCAGGCTCCCCATCCTGTTCGCCAACGACATCTCCAACAACACGCTGCGCACCGCCGGGCTGACCTGGTCGTCGAAGTGGAACGAGATCTACAGCACCCGCGTGCAGGTGACCGACTCGCAGTCGGTCTACAAGACGCAGCCGTCGTTCTACCGCACGCAGACCAACCTGCGCGGCTACCTGTTCCAGAACGAGTTCCGCTTCGGCCCGCACCTGGTGACGGCCACCTTCGAGCGCCGCGAAGACGCGCTCGAAAACGCGCCCACCACCTCGTCGAAGCTGCTCTCGCGCGACCGCGCGCAGGACGCTTTGTCGCTGGGCTACGGCTTCGTGCAGGGCCCGCATTCGCTGCAGCTGCATGCGCGCCACGACAAGGACAGCGAGTTCGGCGGCAAGACCACCGGCAGCGCCGCGTACGGCTACGCCATCACCCCGGCGCTGCGCTTCAGCGCCTCGGCCGGCACGGCGTTTCGCGTACCG
The DNA here is from genome assembly GCF_041355175.1 of Variovorax sp. RCC_210. Lineage (NCBI taxonomy): Bacteria > Pseudomonadati > Pseudomonadota > Betaproteobacteria > Burkholderiales > Comamonadaceae > Variovorax > Variovorax sp. RCC_210. The sequence goes on from NZ_JBFUPJ010000001.1 coordinate 789,640, forward strand.
ACGCTGTACCAGCGCTTCAGCGAATACGGCGTGGGCACGCTGCGCCCCGAACGCAGCCAGAACGTGGAGCTGGGCCTGAACTACGCCCAGGCCGACACCACCGCCGGCATCGTGGTGTACCGCAACCGCGTGCGCGACCTGATCAACTTCGTGGGCACCGCCAAGGGCTGCGCCTCGGCGTTCGGCTGCTACACCAACGTGAGCCGCGCCACGCTGCAGGGCGCCACGCTGTCGGCCAGCCAGCGCCTGGGCGACGTCACGCTGCGCGCTTCGTTCGACATCCAGGACCCGAAGGACGTGTCCACCGGCAACCTGCTCGCGCGCCGCGCCAAGCGCCACGGCACCGTGGGCGCCGACTGGCGCGTGGCGGGCTGGACGCTGGGCGCCGAGGTGCAGGCGTCGAGCCAGCGCTACGACGACACGGCCAACACCGTGAAGCTGGGCGGCTACACGCTGCTGAACCTGTCGGCCAGCACCAAGATCACCCGCGACCTGAACCTGGTGGCGCGCGTCGACAATGTGGGCAACAAGGACTACCAGTACGCGCGGCTGTACGCCAATGCAGGCCGCACCGCGTACGTCGGCCTCAAGTGGACGCCTCAGTAAACCAAGCTTCGCAAACCCACGGCATCTCCGGTGCCGCGGCGCTCACCTGCGCCGCGGTGCTGGTGGCCGCCCCTGCCTCGGGGCAGGGCAAGACCACCGTTGCCGCCGCGCTCGCGCGGCTGCACGCCCGCCAGGGCCGCCGCGTGCGGGCCTTCAAGTGCGGGCCCGATTTCCTGGACCCGCACTGGCTGGCGCTGGCCACCGGCGCGCCGGTGCATTCGCTGGACCTCTGGATGACCGGCGAGGCCGACTGCCGCGCGCGCCTGCGCGCCGCCGCGGCCGAGTGCGACCTGCTGATCGTCGAGGGCGTGATGGGCCTGTTCGACGGCACGCCCAGCGCGGCCGACCTGGCCGAGCGCTTCGGCCTGCCGGTGCTGGCCGTGATCGACGCGCACGCCATGGCCGGCACCTTCGGCGCGCTGGCCTACGGCCTGCAGAACTTTCGCCCCGGCCTGCCGTGGGCCGGCGTGCTGGCCAACCGTGTCGCCAGCGAGCGGCATGCGGGCATGCTGAAAGACGCGCTGCGCGAGCCCGCGCAATGGATGGGTGCGTTGCCGCGCGACGCGGGCTTCACGCTGCCAGAGCGCCACCTGGGGCTGGTGCTGGCGACCGAGCTCGGCGATGCGATGGCGCGGCTCGATGCCGTGGCCGACGTGCTGGCCGACACGCCGCTCGGCCGGCTGCAGACATCGCAGCTTCCGCAGGCGAGCTTCGGGGCGCCCGAGCCCGAAACTGCGCACGAGACTGAAGAGGCGCACGCCGTGCCGCCCTTGCTCGCCGGCCGCACCATCGCCATTGCGCGCGATGCGGCCTTCTCCTTCATCTACCCCGCCAACCTCGACGTGCTGGCGTCGCTGGGGGCGCGGCTGTCGTTTTTTTCTCCGCTCGCGGGCGACGGCTTGCCCGCCTGCGATGCCGTGTGGCTGCCCGGCGGCTATCCCGAGCTGCACGCCGAGGCGCTGTCGGCCTGCGCACCGCTGCGCGAGGCGCTCGCCGCGCATGCCGCGGCTGGCAAGCCGGTGTGGGCCGAGTGCGGCGGCATGATGGCGCTGTTCGACGAGCTTGCCACGCAAGATGGCACCCCGAATGGCACCCCTGATGGCACCCCGAATGGCGCGCGTGCGCACCGCATGTGGGGCCTGCTGCCCGGCAAGGTCACCATGCAGAAGCGGCTCGCCGGCCTCGGCCCGCAGCAGCTCACGCTGGGCGCGCACACATTGCGCGGCCACACCTTCCACTATTCGCTGTGCGACACGCCGCTGGCGCCCGTCGCCCACACCGCGCGGCCCGGCCTGACCCAGGCCGTGGGCGCACGCGGCGGCGAGGCGCTGTACGTGCACGGGCCCGTGCGCGCCAGCTACTTTCATGCGTGGTTCGCGTCCAGCCCGGAAGCGACTGCGCGCCTGTTCAGCGCCATGCCCATCGAGTTGGAGCGCCATGCCTCTGTCGAATAAGCCGAAGACCGCCACGCACGAGTTCATCCTGGGCGGCCAGAAGAGCGGCAAGTCGCGCCGCGGTGAGCAGCGCGCGCTCGACTGGCTCGCCGCCGCGCCGCGCCACCGCGCCGTGATGATCGCCACAGCCCAGGCCTACGACGACGAGATGCTCGAGCGCATCGTGCGCCACCAGGCCGACCGCGCCGAGCGCCTGCCGGGCATGCGCACCATCGAGGAGCCCATCGAGCTTGCGCGCGCCATCATCACCCAGAGCACGGCCGAGACGCTGGTGGTGGTCGACTGCCTCACGCTGTGGCTCACCAACCTGATGATGCCCATGCCCAGCCAGGCTGCGCGGCCCGCCACGCGCACGCCCGCGGCGCACATCGCGATGCTGCTGGTGGCGTTGCGCGAGGCGCGCGGCCCGGTGGTGCTGGTGGGCAACGAAATCGGGCTGGGCGTGATCCCGCTGGGCCGCGAAACGCGCGCCTTCGTCGACGCGCTCGGCCGCCTCAACCAGGAAGTGGCCGCCGTGTGCGACCGCGTGACGCTGATGGCCGCAGGCCTGCCCCTGACCTTGAAAGCGCCCGCCGCACCGACATGAGCATGAAGAAGACACGCACGACGCTGGCCGCCCTGGGCCTGGCACTGTTCGCCCTGGCCGCGCATGCGCTCGACGTGGTCGACGAGCGCGGCGTGACCGTCAGCCTGCCGCAGCCGCCGCAACGCATCGTCACGCTGCTGCCGTCGCTCACCGAATCGGTGTGCGCGCTGGGCGCCTGCAACCGGCTGGTGGGCATCGACCGCTATTCGAATTCTCCCGAGCAGGTGAAGGCGCTGCCGCAGGTCGGCGGCGGGCTCGACCCCAACGTGGAGGCCATCGTCGCGCTGAAGCCCGACGCGGTGCTGCTGGCCAAGTCGTCGCGCGTCACGCAGCGGCTGGAGGCGCTGGGCGTGAAGGTGCTGGTGCTCGAGCCGAAGAACCATGCCGACGTGCGGCGCGTGCTCGACAAGCTCGACCAGGTGCTGGGCACGCACGACGCGCCCCGGGTGTGGCGCGTGATCGACGCCAGCGTGTCGGCGGCCGCGCAGTCGCTGCCCGCGAGCGCCAGGGGCCTGCGCGTGTATTTCGAGGTGAACAACGCACCTTACGCGGCGGGCGAGTCGTCGTTCATCGGCGAGACGCTGGCGCGCCTGGGCGTGAAGAACATCGTGCCGGCCGCGCTCGGCCCGTTCCCCAAGCTCAACCCCGAGTACGTGGTGCGCGCCAACCCCGACCTCATCATGGTCAGCGTGCGCAGCGCGCAGGGGCTGGAGCAGCGCCCCGGCTGGGCCGGCATTCGCGCGGTGCGCGAAGGGCGCATCTGCCGCTTCAGCGCCGAGCAGTCCGACGTGCTCGTGCGCCCCGGCCCGCGCATGGACGAGGCCGCGCGGCTGATGGCGCAGTGCATCGCCGAGCAGGGCGCGAAGGGCCCGCGGTGAACGCGGCCGCCAGGCACACGGCCCACCTGCAACGCGTGCTGCTGCTGGGCGCCGGCCTGCTGGTGCTGGGCGCCGCGCTGGTGCTGCTGGGCCTGGGCATCGGCAGCACGGGTTTCGAAAGCCTGCTGTCGGCGCGGCACGACCCGGTGGCGCTGCAGATCGTGTGGGACATCCGCCTGCCGCGCACGCTGGGCGCGTGGCTCGCCGGCGCGCTGCTGGGCCTGGCGGGCGCGGTGGCGCAGGGCCTGTTCCGCAACCCGCTGGCCGACCCGTACCTGCTGGGCAGCGCGTCGGGCGCGTCGCTGGGCGTGGCGGTGGCGCTGCTGATGTTCGGCGGCTCGGCCGCCAGTGCGCAGTGGGTGATGCGGCTCGGGCTCACGGGCGCGGCCTTTGTGGGCGCGGTGCTGGCGGTGATGCTCACGCTGATGCTCGCGCGCGGCGTGCAGCAGACGCTGCGCCTGCTGCTGGCCGGCGTGATCGTCGGCGTGGTGCTGGGCGCCGCCAAGGACCTGATCACCATCGCCTCGGCGGACATCCTGCAGGCGCTGCAGGGCTTCGTGCTCGGCAGCACCGGCCTGGTCGGCTGGAGCGCCTGCGCGGTGATGGCCATGGTCGGCGCCGTGTGCCTGCTGCTGGCCTGGGCGCTGGCGCCGGTGCTCGACGGCCTGGCGCTGGGCGAGGCCACCGCGCGCAGCCTGGGCCTGCCGCTGGGCGCGATGCGCGCGGCGCTGGTGGTGGTGCTGGCGCTGGCCACGGGCGCCGCGGTGGCGCAGACCGGCCTGATCGCCTTCGTCGGCCTGGCCGCGCCGCACCTGATGCGCTCGGTCGTGAAAACCACGCATGCGCGGCTGATTCTTTTGTCGGCGTTGATGGGCGGGCTGCTGCTGATGGCCGCCGACCTGCTGGCGCGCTGGCTCATCGCGCCGCAGGAGCTGCCGGTGGGCGTGCTCACCGCGGTGCTCGGCGGGAGCTACCTGCTGTGGCTGATGCACCGGCGCGGCGCGCGGAGCGGCGTGGCATGAACCCGAACAGCCTGAACGGCACAAGCACCACCCCCGCGCTCGAAGCCCGCGGCGTGAGCGCCACGCTGGGCGCGACCGAGGTGCTGCATCACATCGACCTGCGGCTGTCCGCAGGTCGATGGACCAGCATCGTCGGGCCCAACGGCGCGGGCAAGTCGACCTTGCTGAAAGCGATGGCGGGCCTGCTGGCGCACCGTGGCGAGGTGCTGCTCTTCGGCGAGGTGCAGGGCAAGGTGCCGGCGCGCGTGCGTGCCCGGCGCCTGTCCTGGCTGGGCCAGAGCGGCACGGGCGAGGGCAGCGCGGACGACCTGATGGTCTACGACGTCGCCATGCTCGGCCGGCTGCCGCACCAGCGCTGGCTGGCCGCCCCCAGCGTGGCCGACCGCGAGGCGGTGGAACGCGCCCTGCGCAGCACCCAGGCCTGGGACTGGCGCGACCGCCCGCTGGGCCAGCTGTCGGGTGGCGAGCGTCAACGCGTGTTGCTGGCGCGCGCCCTCGCGGTCGAGGCCGAGCTGCTGCTGATGGACGAGCCGCTCGCCAACCTCGACCCGCCGCACCAGGCCGACTGGATGCAGACCGCCCGCGCGCTCGTCGCCCAGGGCAAGACGGTGGTCAGCGTGCTGCACGAGTTGCCGATGGCGCTGGCCGCCGACGAACTGGTCGTGATGAACCATGGCCGTGTCGTGCACCACGGCGGTTGCAGCGACCCGACGACCCACACGGCGCTGGAGCAGGTGTTCGACCACCGCATCCGGGTGCATCGGGTGGCGGACCAGTGGATTGCGTTGCCGCGATGACTGTCTTTGCGTTTGACGTTGGCTGTTCAGGGCGCGATCGTTGTGCGCAGCGGTGGTTGATCGCGGTTCACCAAGAGTGCACCCGTCCCGAACAGCAGCAGCGTCCCCAACAAACCGCCGAACACAGAACACTGAAATTGGAAGCAGCATGCAAATAGAAACTCCTCCCAGCGAAAAGCCGTACGAAAAGCCCGAAGGCGAACGCCGGGGCATCGTCATCGTCAACACCGGCGACGGCAAGGGCAAGAGCACCGCCGCCTTCGGCCTCGCGCTGCGGGCCCACGGGCGCGGCAAGGCCGTGAAGATCTATCAGTTCATGAAAGTGCCGAGCGCGCGGTTTGGCGAACATCGCATGTTCGAGCAGATCGGCATTCCGATCGAAGGGCTGGGCGACGGCTTCAGCTGGAAGAGCCAGGACCTCGAACGCTCCGGGCAACTGGCGCGCGACGGCTGGGAAAAGGCCAAGGCCACGATCATGTCCGGCGACTTTTTCCTGGTGGTGCTCGACGAGATCACCTACCCGCTCATCTACGGCTGGCTGCCGCTCGATGGCGTGCTCGAGACATTGCGCGCCCGCCCCAAGCACGTGCACGTGGTGCTCACCGGGCGCCGCTGCCCGCCCGAGCTCATCGAGCTGGCCGACACCGTCACCGAAATGACGCTGGTCAAGCACGCGTTCAAGGCCGGCATTCCCGCGCAGCGCGGCATCGAAGACTGAACGGCATGGCGCACGCGTTCGAGGCGAGCGACGCCAGCGCGGTCTACCGCGCCATCCACGAGCGGCGCGACATGCGCCACTTCGCGGGCGGGCAGGTCGCGCCCGAGGTGCTGCGCCGGCTGCTCGGTGCGGCGCACCATGCGCCCAGCGTCGGCTTCATGCAGCCCTGGCGCTTCATTCGCATTCGCGGCCAGGCGCTGCGCGAGCAACTGCACCGCGTGGTCGAGCACGAGCGCGTGCTCACGGCCCGCGCCCTGGGTGAGCGCGAAGACGAGTTCATGCGCCTGAAGGTGCAGGGCCTGCTCGACGCGGCCGAGCTGCTGGCGGTGTCGCTGGCCGACGGACGCGAAAAACACGTGTTCGGCCGCCGCACGCTGCCGCAGATGGACCTGGCCTCCGCCTCCTGCGCCATCCAGAACCTGTGGCTCGCGGCGCGCGCCGAGGGGCTGGGCATGGGGTGGGTGTCGCTGTTCGACCCGGCCGAGGTGTCGGTGCTGCTCGGCCTGCCCGAAGGCGCCGAGCCCATCGCCTTGCTGTGCCTGGGGCCGGTGGACGCGTTCTACGAAGAGCCCATGCTGCAGCGCGAACGCTGGGCGCGGCGCGCGCCGCTGTCGTCGCTGGTGTTCGACGAAGGCTGGGGCCGGCCTTCGGACCTGTTCGACGCTTGCGAAGCTGCGCCTTCTTCTTTGTCCTCTTTCCCTTCTTACCCTCCCGTGGAGCCGACCTGATGCTCGCCTTCGACACCGTTCTCTTCGAGCTCGCGCGGCTGTTCCTCTGGCCCGTGACGCTGGGCGTGCTGCTGTCCTTCGTGTACGCCGTGTACTGCCTGGGCGCCTTCGGCATCGAGTACCTGCAGCGCCGCCGCGACCCGCTGCGCGCGCTGGTGCTGCAGCGCCACGCGGGCGCCAGCCAGGAGCAGATGGAGCTGGTGGTGCTCAAGCAGCTCGAAGGCGTGCGCCTGTGCAGTCGCGTGGCGCCGATGCTGGGGCTGATCGCCACCATGATCCCGATGGGCCCCGCGCTGGTGGCCGTGGCCTCGGGCGAATCGCAAGGCGTGGCGCAGAGCCTGGCACCGGCGTTCGCCAGCGTGATCGTGGCGCTGGCGTCGGCCTCGATCACCTTCGTGGTCTACACCGTGCGGCGCCGCTGGCTCATGCGTGAACTGGTGACGGTGCTGGACGCGCGGGATCGCCTCTCATGAGCGCTGCGCCGGGCCGCCCCAAGCAAGCTCGCTCCCGCTTGGCGGGAAGGCGCGCAGCGCCAAGGGTGCACCAATGAGCCGCAGGCAGTTCTCGATATTGAGCAGCCTGGACAGCGACGACGACGACCCGGTGCTCTCCACCATCAACCTGATCGACGTGTTCATGGTCGTCATCGGCATGCTGATGATCGCGGTCATCAACAACCCGATGAACCCGTTCGCGCAGGACAAGGTGACGGTCATCCGCAACGAGGGCCAGCCGAACATGGAGATCATCACGCGCGAGGGCCGGAAGATCACGCGCTTCAAGGCCAGCGGCGCGACAGGGCAGGGCGACGGCGAGAAGGCCGGCACCGCGTGGCGGCTGAAGGACGGCACGATGGTGTATGTGCCGGCGGATGCCGTGCCTGCGGGTGCGGCGCCTGCGGGTGCGGCGCCTGCGGGAACCCCGCCCGCGCAGGGCGGAAAGTGACGCGGCCTTTCTTCCGGCTGTTCTGGCTGCTGTGGGCGTCGTGCGCGGCGCTGGGGTTGCTCGCACCGGCGCACGCGCAGCAGGCGCCGTCTCGCGTCGTGGTGCTGAGCACCTCGCTGGTGTCGCCGGCACGCGTGGTGCGGCTGCAGGCTGCTGCGCGAGAAGCTGGCGTGCCGCTCCAGGTGGTGTCGGCCGCCACGGATTCGACGGATGCGCTGGCCGCCGCGCTCGACGGCGCGCGGCTGCTGGTCATCGACGCGCCGCACATCAGCGTGGCGCAGGCCGCCGCGGCGCGCTTTGGCGACACGGTGTCGCGCAGCGCCACGCCGTATGTGCTGGTCGGCGAATTCGCGCTGGTGGCGAAGGGCCAGGCGTCTGCCGCGCCACCGCTGGCGGCGGAGCGCGGCGTCGATGCCGCGTGGGCGCAACGGCTGCGCGAGTACTGGCGCTTTTCCGGCGCGGCCAACCTGGGTGCGGCCATGAAGGCGCTGTCGCAACCCGGCCAGCTCGCAGGCTTGCCGGCGGCGGTTCCGCTGCCCCTGGCGGGCCTGTATCACCCGGGCTGGCCGCGCATAGAGACCGACATCGGCGCCATCGACAGGCCGGGGGATGCAAATGGCAAAGGCACGGTCGCCATCGCCATCAACATCGCCACCGTCACCGGCGACGACACCGGCTGGCTCGACACGCTCATCGCCTCGCTCGAGCAGCGCGGCCTGCGCGCCTACGCTTTCTACGGCCCGCGCCAGCAGAAGGACCTGTTCTTTCGCATGACGCATGCCGGCGAGCGGCGCGTGGCCGATGCCATCGTCAATGCCGCGCTGGTCTTCAGCCCGAACGAACGCAAGGCCGAGCTGGAACGCATCGGCGTGCCCGTGCTGCAGACGCTGCCTTCGCTGGCCATGGACGCCACGCAGTGGGCACAGAGCAAGGACGGCCTCTCTCAGACCGACATCGCCGCGTACTACAGCCCGAGCGAGCTGGCCGGCATGACCGACCCGATGCTGGTCAGCGCGCGCGACGCCGCCGCCGGCACGCTGGCGCCGCTGCCCGCGCAGATCGACGCCGTGGCCGACAAGGCCGCCGCCTTGCTGCGCCTGCAGCGCACGCCGCCGGCCGAGCGTCGCGTGGCGATGCTGGTCTACAACTACCCGCCGGGAGAGGCGAACTTCGGCGCGTCTTTTCTGAACGTGCCGCGCAGCGTGAACAACATGCTGGCGGCGATGCAGTCGGCCGGCTACCGCACCGAGTTGCCGGGCACCGACGCGCTCATCGCGCAGGTGCAGGCGACGATGAAGGCCTACTACCCGACCGGGAAGGGCGATGCCTTGCAGCCCTTGCTCGACGGCAACCTGGCCGACGCGCTGCCGCTCGCGCGCTACCTCGCGTGGTTCCGCGCGCTGCCGGCTGAAACGCAACGCCGCATCGAAAGCTACTGGGGCCCGCCCGAGCAATCGACGCTGCTGCGCGACGTCGCGGGGCAGCGGGCCTTCGTGATTCCGCGGGTGCAATACGGCAACGTGGTGGTGCTGCGCCAGCCGCCGCGCTTCGAGCCCGGCACGCAGGTGGCCGACAAGGCCGCGCAGGTGTACCACCGCTCGGCCGTTCCGCTGAGCCACAGCTACCTGGCGACCTACCTGTGGCTGCACACGCAGTTCGGCGCTGGCGCGGTGGTGCACGTGGGCACGCACGGCACCGTGGAGTGGTCCGCCGGCAAGGAGCGCGGGTTGTCGGTGCAGGACGACCCCTTGCTCGCGCTGGGCGACCTGCCCAACGTGTACCCGTACATCATGGACAACCTGGGCGAGGCCACCACCGCCAAGCGACGCGGCCGCGCGACCATGGTGAGCCACTCGACACCGATGTTCGCGCCCGCCGGCTTTCGCCCCGGCGTGCAGCAGATGCACGAGCGCATGCACGACTGGGAAACGCTGTCGCCCGGGCCGGTGAAGGCCGCGATGGAGCGGCAGCTGGCGGCCGACTTTGCCGCGCAGCATTTCGACCGCGACCTGAAGTGGACGCCCGCGCGCATCCGCGCCGACTTCGCGGGCTTCATCGCCGTGCTGCATCCGTACCTGGACGAACTCGCGCAGACCGCGCAACCGCTGGGCCTGGCGACCTTCGGGCAGGCGCCGAGCGCCGAGCGCAGGCGCATGACGGTCCTGCAGATCCTGGGCAAGCCGCTGGCCGAAGCGCTGGGCGAAGACATCGACGAAGTTTTTTTGGTCGATGCGAACAACGTAGCCCGCTCGCGGCCCGCGCGCTGGATCGAACTGGCGCTCACCGATGCGCAGGCCGCCAGCGACATGGGCAAGACCGCTGACGACAGGCAGAGCCTGAAGGCGCTGGCCGAGCGCGCCCGCAAGCTGGACGAGGTGCTCGCGCACAACGAGGAAATCGAGGGCCTGCTGACCGCGCTCGACGGGCGCTACCTGAAGTCCAGCTACGGCGGCGACCCGGTGCGCAACCCCGACAGCCTGCCGACCGGGCGCAACCTCTATGGCTTCGACCCCAGCCGCGTGCCGACGCGCGCGGCATGGGGCACCGGCGTGGCCGCGATGGACGCCTGGCTCGCCGACCACGCCAGAAGCCATGCCGGCAAGGCGCCCGAGAAGATCGCCTTCACGCTCTGGGCCGGCGAGGCCTCGCGCCACCAGGGCGTGCTCGAGAGCCAGGCCTTCTACGCGCTGGGCGTGAAGCCGCGCTGGGACGAAGGCGGGCGCATGGCGGGCATCGAGGTGATTCCGGCGGCGGTGTTGAAGCGGCCGCGCATCGACGTGCTGGTCAGCGTCACCGGCTCGTACCGCGACCAGTTCCCGAACGTGATGCGCTGGCTCGACGAGGCGGTGCAGCAGGTGGCAGCACTTCACGAATCCACTGGATCCGGTGATCCGGTCAATGCGGTCAATGCGGTCAATGCGGTCGCGCAGCACAGCGAGGCCCTGGCCGCCAGGCTGCGCGCGCAAGGCGCCTCCGCGCAGGAGGCGCAGCGCTGGTCGACGGCGCGCGTGTTCTCCAACGAGCAGGGCAGCTACGGCGCCGGGCTCGAAGAGGCCGCGCTGGCCACCGACGTGTGGAAGGGCCAGCAGCGCGGCGGCGGCGACGCGCAGATGGCGCAGCTCTACATGGACCGCATGGGCCACGCCTACGGCAAGGGCCTCGACGGCGCGGCGCGGCCCGGCGCCTATGCGGGCAACCTGGCGCAGGTCGATGCGGCGCTGATGGCGCGCAGCTCCAACCTGTACGGCGTGCTGACCAACGACGACCCGTTCCAGTACCTGGGCGGCATCGCGCAGGCGGTGCGCCAGCTCACCGGCAAGGACCCGGCGCTGTACGTGCAGAACCTGCGCGACGGCGGCGCCGTGCGCACCGACACCGCCGCCGGCGCCATCGCGCGCGAGATGCAGACGCGCTACCTGCACCCGCAATGGATCGCCGCGCAGAAGGCCGAGGGCTACAGCGGCACGCTGCAGGTGCTGAAGACCGCGCAGTTCCTCTGGGGCTGGCAGGTGACGGCGCCGGCCGCGGTGCGGCAAGACCAGTGGCAGTCGCTGCACGACGTGTACGTGCGAGATCGCTACAAGCTGGGCACGCGCGAATGGCTCGAAGGCGACAACCGCGCCGCCTTCGCGCAGACGCTGGAGCGCATGCTCGACGCGGTGCGGCTGAACTACTGGAAGCCCGATGCCGCCACGCGGCGCGAGCTGGCGCAGGCTTATGCACAGGCCGCGGGTGCGAGCGGGCTGCGTGAGCGCAACGCGGGTGTGCAGCGGTTTGTGCAGGCTGAACTGGCACCGGCTACAGCGACAGCGCCTGTGCAGGCGCAGCCGCGTCGCGCGGTCGAGCCGGTGGTTGCCGCGGCGCCTTCGGTCGTACCTGCTCCTGAATCTTCTGCCGCACCCGCACCGGCTGAAACGCCCGCGCCTGAGCCCGCGCCGGCAAACACCCAGCCGGTCCGCGGCCTCAAGCTCGAACCCACGCCCGCCGCCGCACCGGCCCCGCAGGCCGAGACCGTCGTGCTGCGGCTGTGGGTCGCATTCGGTGCCGCATTGCTCGTCGCGTTCGGCGCATTGATGCAGTGGCGCCGGGGCAGGGCGGCCGCCTGATTCGCGAGAATGGCGGCTCCCATGCTCCACCCGAATCTCGAATACGCCCTTGCCGTGGCCGCCGCGCTGTGGATCGCGCTGGCCGTCGACCGCTGGCTGGGCGAGCCGCCCGCGGCGCTGCACCCGGTCGTGTGGATGGGCAACTACCTCGGCGCGATCGGTTCGCGCGTGGCGCCGCGCATGCACGCGGCACGGCCCGTCGACCTGCCGATGTTCTTCATCGGCGCGCTGACCTGGTGCGTGGGCGCGGCCTGCGCCTGGGGCGTGGCGATGGCCTTGCAGACGCTGGTCGTGCAATGGCTCGCGCCGTGGGCCGCTGCGCTGTTGCTGGGCCTGCTGCTCAAGCCGCTGTTCGCCTGGCGCATGCTGCGCGACGAGGTGCTGGCGGTCGAGGCCGCGCTGGCCGTGTCGCTCGATGCCGGGCGCAAGCAGCTCGCGCGGCTGGTGAGCCGCGACGTGTCATCGCTCAGCGAGCGCGAGGTGCGCGAAAGCGCCATCGAATCGCTCGCGGAAAACCTCAACGACTCGCTGGTGGCGCCGGTGTTCTGGTTCGTGCTGTTCGGGCTGCCGGGCGCGGCGCTCTATCGCTTCGCCAACACCGCCGACGCCATGTGGGGCTACCGCGGCGAGCGCAACGGCCGCGACTGGACCTGGCTCGGCAAATGGGCCGCGCGCGCGGACGACGTGCTCTCGTGGGCGCCGGCGCGCATCACCGTCGTGCTGCTGGCGCTGGCGGCATGGCGCTGGCCCACCGGGGCGGCGGGGCTGTCTGGCGAGGCGCGCCGCACGCCGTCGCCCAACAGCGGCTGGCCGATGGCGGCGATGGCGCTGCTGCTCGGCGTGCGGCTGGCCAAGCCGGGCGTGTACGCGCTGAACGCCGAGGGGCGCGCGCCTTCCGCCGCCGACATGCAGCGCACCGCGCAGCTGGGCGAGCGGGCAGCGTTGGCGCTGGGCGTGGGCGCGTCGCTGCTCATCGTGGCGACCACGGGATGGCGCTGGGCATGAGCACGGCGATGCACGGCGGGCCCGACGCATCTGGCGCCGCACCACACGATTTCTCGACCAACGGCAACGCGGTCGGGCCTTGTCCGGTCGCGGTGGCGGCGCTGCGGCAGGCCGACGCCGCGCATTACCCCGACCCGCACTACACGGCCTTGCGCGCAAGGCTCGCGGACTTCCATGGCGTGGCCGTCGAGCGCATCGTCATCGCGGCGAGCGCCAGCGAGTTCATCCACCGCATCAGCGCCGCCGTGATGCAGCAGGGCGGCCGCACCGCCTGGCTGCCGGCGCACAGCTACGGCGACTACGAACGCGCGGCGCGGGCCTGGGGCCTGCAGGTGCTGCGCGCGCCGCAGGCACCGGAGGGAGCCGCGCTGCGCTGGTGCTGCGAGCCGTCGAGCCCGCTGGGCCAGCCGCAGGCCGACCTGCCGCAACAGGCCGCGAGCGAGAGCGGGGTCTGCGTGCTCGATCTCGCTTACGAGCCGCTGCGCCTGGAAGGAAGCCCGTCGCTCGACGCCGCCCAACGCGACCGCGTCTGGCAGATGTGGACCCCCAACAAGGCCATGGGCCTGACCGGCATCCGCGCCGCCTACGCCATCGCACCCGTGCAGGCGCAGGCGGAGGGCGACCTGCTGCAGCGCATCGAACGCCTCGCGCCTTCATGGCCGCTGGGCACGCACGGCGTGGCCTTGCTCCACACGTGGGCCAGCGACGAAGCCCGCCGCTGGCTCGCGCGGAGCCTGCAGACCTTGGGCGAATGGAAGTCGCAGCAACGCGCCCTCTGCGAATCGCTCGGCTGGCACTGCCTGCCCAGTGACGCCAACTTTTTCTGCGCGCGCACCGAGCGCCCGTACCCCGAACTGGCCGCCGCCTTGCGCGCCGACGGCATCAAGCTGCGCGACTGCGCCTCCTTCGGCCTGCCGGGCCATGTGCGCCTGGGCGTGCTGCCGCCCGCGAGCCAGCGCGGCTTGAAAGAGGGATGGACACGCGCGGCCGCTCGCGCCGACCATTGACCGCACACCGTTCCGTACATCATTCCGCACACGGAGACAGACCATGCTCTATGCCATCACCGCGCTCTTTCTCTGCCAGCTTGCCGGCGAACTGCTGGTGCAGTGGCTGGGGCTGCCCATTCCCGGGCCGCTGATCGGCATGGTGCTGCTGTTCGCCGGGCTGCTGGTGCGCCGCAGCGTGCCGCAGGCGCTCGCCGACACTTCGGGTCACCTGCTGCGCAACCTGATGCTGCTGTTCATCCCGGCGGTGGCCGGCGTCATGCTGCATTTCGAGCGGGTGGGGCGCGAGTGGCTGCCGTTCCTGGCGGCGGGCATCGTCGGCGCGGCCTTCACCATGACCGTGACCGCGCTCACCTTCCGCTGGATGATCCGCGTCACCGGAACGAACGCCGAATGACCGCGCCCGCCAGGCTTGCCGACATCTGGGTGTTTCTTGCGCAGTCGCCGCTGCTGTGGCTGTCGCTCACGCTGCTGGCCTACCTGGGCGCGCTGTGGCTGCACACGCGCAGCGGGCGCAACCCGGTGGTCAACCCGGTGCTGATCTCGGTGGTGGTCATCGTGGGCGTGCTGCTGCTCACGCGCACGCCGTACGACACCTACTTCGAGGGCGCGAAGTTCGTGCACTTCCTCATCGGGCCGGCCACGGTGGCGCTGGCGGTGCCGCTGTACGGGCAGGTCGGGCGCCTGCGGCGGCTGTGGCTGCCCATTGGCGTGGCGCTGCTGGTGGGCTCGGTGGCGGCCATCGTGTCGGCCATCGGCATCGCGTGGGTGCTGGGCGGTTCGCACGAGCTGATGATGTCGCTCGCGCCCAAGTCGGCCACCATGCCCATCGCCATGGGCGTGGCCGAGAAGATCGGCGGGCTGCCTTCTCTCGCGGCCGTGGCGGCGGCGGTGGCCGGTATTTCGGGCGCGATCATGGCCACCGGGCTGCTGAACCTGCTGCGTATCAGGGAGCCCGCGGTGCGCGGCTTCGCGGTCGGCATGGCGGCGCACGGCATCGGCACGGCGCGCGCCATCCAGGTGAACGAGACGGCGGGCGCGTTCTCGGCGCTGGCCATGGGGCTGAACGGCATCGCGACCGCGCTGCTGGTGCCGCTCGTCGTGAAGCTCATGGGCGCCTGAAGGAGCGACACCGCATGCCGCTGTACCGTTCCCGCCCCATCACCGACCCGCGACCGATGGAGCTCGTGTGGCCGGCCAGGCCTTATCTGCCCAGCTACGTGTCGGCATTGAACCGGGGCTGGGCGCGCGACGAATCGCGGCCCGAATCGGGCCCCGAGGATCGCGCCGCCATCGAGGCCGATGCCGCGCTGTTCCTGGCGAGCCTGGTCGACCGCGAGGCCCGGGGCGCGCCCGTCACCATGCCCGACGGCACCCAGGTGCCGCGGCTGCCGGGCTACAGGTGCTGGATGTGGGACGGCGAGTTCTGCGGCAGCATCGACCTGCGCTGGCAGCCCGGCACGATCGCGCTGCCGGCGTACTGCCTGGGCCACATCGGCTACAGCGTCGTGCCCTGGAAGCAGCGCAAGGGCTACGCCACGCGCGCGCTCAATGCCATGCTGACGCTGGCGGCCGGCGAAGGCCTGAGCCGCGTCGAGGTCACGACCAGCCCCGGCAACATCGCCTCGCGCAAGGTGATCGAGGCCAACGGCGGCGTGCTGGCGGAAAGCTTTCTCACGCTGCCCAGCCAGGGCAGCCTGACCAAGTACCGCTACTTCATCTACCTTTGACACCCTTTTGACCTTCTGGCGAGGCACGCACATGGCTCACTACACCGCGGAAATCCTCTGGGAACGGGGCGACCAGGACTTTCTGGCCAACACCTACAGCCGCCGGCATTCGCTGCGCTTCGACGGCGGCGCCGAGGTGCCGGGCTCGTCGTCGCCGCACGTGGTGCCGCTGCCCATGTCCGACGCCTCGGCCGTCGACCCGGAAGAGATGTTCGTCGCCTCGCTGTCGAACTGCCACATGCTGTGGTTCCTCACGATGGCGGTGAAGCGCAAGTTCGTGGTCGACCGCTATTTCGACGCGGCCAGCGGCGTGATGGAAAAGAACGCCGAGGGAAAGATGGCGATGACGGTGGTCACGCTGCGGCCCGAGGTGAGGTTTTCGGGCGAGAACCTGCCGACGCGCGAGCAGGTAGCGCACATGCACCACCGGGCGCATGAAGAATGCTTCATCGCGAATTCGGTGAAGACCGAGGTGCGTTGCGAGCCGGTGTTCTGACCGGGCGCCGCGAGCAGCTTTCGCGGCGCGGCAGCGTGTCAATGCACGAGCGCGTCAGCGCTTCAACGCACCAGCGCGTTGCGCTTCATTTCAAGCTGCGTGATCAGCTTCTGCAGCCGACCTTCCACGCTGCCCGGCAGCGCCATGAAGCGAAAGCCGAGCTGGTAGCGCAGCTTGCCGTTCGGCAGCGTGGTGTGGCGCCGCGACACCAGTTCCAGGTCGATCGAGAGCTTGCCCATCGTGCCCAGCGACAGCTCGCAGTTGCGCAGGAAGGTGCCGATCGACAGGTGTAGCACGCGCTCGTCCATGGTGCGCATGCCGACGCCGCCCAGCGACAGGTCGTTCACTTCGAAGCGAAAGGCGTCGCCCTTGGGCCAGCGGCCGGTGCAGGTGAAGGAGTCGAGCGGCGTGTCGACGCGGAAATACTCCCGGCGCTGCAGGTAGAACAGCACCTCGGGAAAGTCGACCTCGAAGGCGGGCAGCCCTTCGAAGCGGGTCTCGCGCGGGGTGGCGGTGGCGAACTCGACGCGCACGCCCTCGGGCTGGGCGCTGAACTGGCAGCGCGTGGCCGCCAGCAGCCCCTGGTTCTGCTCGGGCGACGAACCCCAGTCGAAGGTGAAGGTGCGCGCGCGCACGTCCACGTCGAGCAGCTGCGTGACGAGCTGGCCGCCGGCGTATTGCACGGTGAGGAAGTCGCTGCCGTTGACCAGGCCGCGCAGCCGCGCGCCGATTTCCAGCGGGTTGCGGCGGCCGAATTCGTGGGCGCCTTCGTCGATGCGCTCCTTGGCGCCTTCGTTGGCGCTCTCATTGGCACTTTCGTTGGCGCTCTCTGTGACGGTCTCGTCCGGCGGGGTGTGCGTCTGGGCGGGCGCTTCGGCCTGGCCGTTCGACTGGTTTTCCATGGGTTTGCGGGAAGGTAGTTTCTTGCGTGCGCGGTCTTCAGCGAAGCCGCGGCACGCGCGTTCGTGCCGGAGATTGCGGGGCGGTGCGCTCTCGGGTCTGGCTCTCTATCAATAGCGGCACCGGCGGGCGAAAGTTTAGGGGGCGGCGATGAAATATTTGCTTCATCGCCCGCTTTCGACACCCCGGACGTCCTGAGCGCCCCGGGATACCGTGGCGCCCCGTGTTCAGCGCCGCTGCAGCCGCGGGTTCTTGGCGAACAGCTCGGCCGCCCAGTCCACGAAGGCCCGCACCTTGGCGCTCAGGTGGCGGTTGGGCGGGTACACCACGTGGATGGGCAGCGGGTCGCGCTCCCAGTCGGGCAGCACCTCGACCAGCTCGCCGCTTTCCAGCAGCGGCTCGGCCATGAAGGTGATGCACTGCGAAATGCCGAAGCCGCCCAGCACCGCCGTGATGTGCGCGTTGCTCTCGTTGACCGACACGCGGTAGTGCCCGTTCAGCTCGATGTGCTCGTCGCCCTTCTTGAACTCGTGCGGGTACACGCGCCGCGTGGTGCCCGAGAAGTAGCTCACCACCACGTGGCGCTTCTCGATGTCGTTCGGGTGCTGCGGCATGCCGTAGCGCTTGATGTACGCGGGCGAGGCCACGGTCACGAAGTGCAGGGTGCCGATGCGCCGCGCCACCAGCGACTGGTCGTTGAGCTCGCCGGCGCGGATCACGCAGTCGACGTTGTCGCTGATGAGGTCGACCGTGCGGTCGCTCACGCCCAGGTCGACCTGGATGTCGGGGTAGCGGTCGCAGAAGCTGGCCAGGTGGGGCAGGATGATGAGCCTGGCCACCGAGGTGCCGATGTCGATGCGCAGCCGCCCCGTGGGGTTGGCCTGCGCATTGGTCATGCTGGCTTCCATGTCGTCGAAGTCGTTCAGCAGGCGCGCCGCGCGCTCGTAGTAGGCCGCGCCGTCGGGCGTGACCGTGACGCGCCGCGTGGTGCGGTTGAGCAGCTTCACGCGCAGGCGCGACTCCAGCGCCTGGATCTGCTTGGTGACCGTGCCCTTCGGCAGGGCGAGAGAGTCTGCCGCCCGGGTGAAAGTGCCGGCCTCCACGACGCGGACAAAGATCCGCATGGCCTGGATTTGATCCATCGAATGCCTGTTCTGGGGTACCCGGCCCACACCGGGGGAGGCGGATTCTTACACAGCAAGGGCATTTCCCTAGTGACCATCCGATTGTTAGCGGATTGGAAACAGAGTAGGGGCATGAACCCTGTTTAACGTCACAGCCCGCGCCTTATATTTCATCCATCGCGCAATAGTCCGATCACCCTATTCCCCAGAGGTCGCCCATGTCACCCGCTCCATCGTCCCTTTCTGCCGAAGCTGCCGTCCGCGCCGCCACGCAAGGCGTGGAAGCCGATCTTTCGATCGAGCTGCCCGGCCGCGAGCCGGTCGCCGCCCGTGTGTACGGGCAGCGGGCCAAGGGCGAAGTGGTGCCGCTGGTGCTGCACTTCCACGGCGGCACCTTCACGTGCGGCGGCCTGGACAACGGGCGCAACGTGGCGCGGCTGCTCTCAGGCGCGGGCGCGGTGGTGGTTTCGCTGGCGTATCCGCTGGTGCCGTTCCCCGAACCCATCGAGGTGGGCTACGCCGCCCTCGAATGGCTCTACAAGCAACGCACCAAGCTCGGCGGCAAGGGCACCCAGGTGTACCTGGCCGGCGAGGAAGCCGGCGGCAACCTGGCCGCGGCGGTGGCGCTGATTGCGCGCGACCGGGCCCATCCGCCCATCGCCGGGCAGATCCTGCTGTCGCCCATGCTCGACCCGTGCGCCGGCACCGCCTCGCTGCGCAAGGCCACCAACGACGCGCCCGAGTGCCGCTGGGCCAGCGGCTGGGAAAAGTACCTGAGCTGCCCCTCGAACGCCACGCACCCCTACGCGGTGCCCAGCGGTTCGCTGCGGCTGGCGGCGCTGGCACCGGCCCTGGTGCTGGTGGGCGCGGACGACGCCATGCACGACGAGGCCATGGCCTTCGCCAACCGCCTGCGCGGCGCCGGCATCGACGTGACGAGCAGCGTGCTGCCCAGCGCCTCGAACTGGCCCAAGGCGCTGTACGACACCGAGAACACGGCTTGCGTGGCCTGTGAGGCCACGGTGCAGCGGCACTTCCGTGAGTTCTTCAGCGCCACCTCGCCACAGGCGGCGTCGACCACCACGGCATCGGCCGCTGCCAAGCCATCGGCCGCTGCTTCGCGCACGGCCCCCAACCACCCCAGTTAACACCCGGCCCGCCCCGGCTGCCTGATCGACACGCTGCCAGCGCGGCAGCGTGCGAGGGCCCTTTTTTTCCTGAATTTCGCCTCCTGGTGCCGAAAAGCGCCGGGCTGGCCTGTTGCATCCCAAAAGTCATCGAGAAGGACGAAACATCATGTCGAACAACGAAAAAAAGCTGTCTTCCACCGCCCCCAAGGCGCTGTGGCCCGCCGTGACCGGCCTGACCGCGGTGCTGGCCGTGGCCGCCGCCGTGCTGGGCATGCACAGTTTCAAGGCCGAAGCCACCGGCGCACCGGCGGCGCCGCAGGCCACGCCCGTGTCGGTGGCCACCGTGGCCTCGAGCGAAATCAACGCCTGGGACGAGTTCTCGGGCCGGCTCGAAGCCGTGGAGCGCGTCGATGTGCGCTCCCGCGTGGCGGGCGCCGTGCAGTCGGTGCACTTCCGTGAAGGCGCGCTGGTGAAGCAGGGCGACCTGCTGGTCACCATCGACCCCGCGCCCTACGCGGCCGAGGTCGAGCGCGCCGAAGCCCAGGTGGCCTCCGCCCAGGCCCGCCAGTCGTTCAGCCGCAGCGAGCAGGAGCGCGCCAAGCGCCTGTGGGACGACAAGGCCATTGCCCAGCGCGAGTACGACGAGCGCGTGAACGCCGGCAGCGAGGCCAACGCCAACCTGCGCGCGGCGCAGGCCCAGCTGCAAACGGCGCGCCTGAGCCTGGGCTACACCCAGGTTCGCGCCCCGGTGTCGGGCCGCATCGGCAAGATCGAGGTCACGGTGGGCAACCTGGTGGCGGCCGGTCCGGGCGCCCCGGTGCTGACCACGCTGGTGTCGGTGAGCCCGATCTACGCGAGCTTCGACGCCGACGAGCAGGTCATCACCCGTGCCCTGAAAGACCTGCCGAGCGGCTCCAGCGCCCGCGGCCTGATCGACACCATTCCCGTGCAGATGGGCACCGCCGGCCTCGAGGGCACGCCCTTCACCGGCAAGCTGCAGCTCATCGACAACCAGGTCGACGCCCGCAGCGGCACGGTGCGCGTGCGTGCCTCGTTCGACAACAAGGACGGCGCGCTCATTCCGGGCCAGTTCGCCCGCATCCGCATGGGCCAGGCGCGCAACGACACGGCGCTGCTCGTGAGCGAACGCGCCATCGGCACCGACCAGAACAAGAAATTCGTGATGGTCGTGGGTGAAGACAACAAGGCCGTCTACCGCGAAGTGGCGCTGGGCGCCTCCATCAACGGCCTGCGTGTCGTGAGCAAGGGCCTGAAGGCGGGCGACCGCGTGGTGGTCAACGGCCTGCAGCACATCCGCCCGGGTGCGCTGGTGGCGCCGCAGCAAGTGACCATGGACGCCAAGGCCGACCCCAAGCAACAACAACCGGAACGCGTGGCCGAGGCCGCGAAGTCCTGATTTCGGAGGAGGGCGCTTGCGCGCCCGCCGGAGAACCAACATGAATCTCTCAAAATTCTTCATCGACCGGCCGATCTTTGCCGGCGTGCTGTCGCTATTGATGCTGATAGCCGGCCTGATCGCGCTGCGCGGGCTGCCGATCTCGGAGTACCCCGAAGTCGCGCCGCCCTCGGTGGTGGTTCGCGCCACGTACCCCGGGGCCAACCCCAAGGTGATCGCCGAGACCGTTGCCACGCCCATCGAGGAGCAGATCAACGGCGTCGAGGGCATGCTCTACATGGGCAGCCAGGCCACCACCGACGGCGTGCTCACGCTGACCGTCACCTTCCGCCTGGGCACCGACCCCGACAAGGCGCAGCAGCTGGTGCAGAACCGCGTCTCGCAAGCCGAGCCGCGCCTGCCCGAGGAAGTGCGCCGGCTCGGCATCACGACCGTGAAGAGCGCGCCCGACCTGACGATGGTGGTCCACCTCGTCTCGCCGAACAACCGCTACGACATCAACTACCTGCGCAACTACGCGGTGCTGAACGTGAAGGACCCGCTCGCGCGCATCGAAGGCGTGGGCCAGGTGCAGATCTTCGGCGGCGGCGACTACTCGATGCGCGTGTGGCTCGACCCGCAGAAGGTCGCGCAGCGCGGCCTCTCGGCCAGCGACGTGGTGGCCGCCATCCGTGGCCAGAACGTGCAGGCCGCGGCCGGCGTGGTGGGCGCTTCTCCGGGCCTGTCGGGCGTGGACATGCAGCTCTCCATCAATGCGCAAGGGCGCCTGCAGAGCGAAGAAGAATTCGGCGACATCATCGTCAAGAGCGGCACCGACGGCGCCGTGACCCGGCTGCGCGACATCGGCCGCCTCGAAATGGGCGCCGCCGACTACTCGCTGCGTTCGCTGCTGAACAACGACCCGGCCGTGGGCATGGGCGTGTTCCAGGCACCGGGCTCGAACGCACTCGACATCTCGTCGAACGTGCGCAAGACGATGGAAGAGCTCAACAAGAACATGCCCGAGGGCCTGGAATACCGCATCGCCTACGACCCCACGCAGTTCGTGCGGGCGTCGATCGAGTCGGTGATCCACACCCTGCTCGAAGCCATCATGCTGGTGGTGCTGGTGGTGATCCTGTTCCTGCAGACGTGGCGCGCTTCCATCATTCCGCTGCTGGCCGTGCCGGTGTCGGTGATCGGTACCTTCGCGGTGCTGCATGTGCTGGGCTTCTCGATCAACGCGCTGAGCCTGTTCGGGCTGGTGCTGGCCATCGGCATCGTGGTGGACGACGCCATCGTGGTGGTGGAGAACGTGGAGCGCAACATCGAGGCGGGGCTTTCGCCGCGTGAGGCAACCTACCGCGCCATGCGCGAGGTGTCGGGCCCCATCATCGCCATTGCGCTGGTGCTGGTGGCCGTGTTCGTGCCGCTGGCCTTCATCAGCGGCCTCACGGGCCAGTTCTACCGCCAGTTCGCGGTGACCATCGCGATCTCGACGGTGATCTCCGCCATCAACTCGCTCACGCTGTCGCCCGCGCTCGCCGCCTTGCTGCTGCGCGGCCACGACCAGCCCAAGGACGCGCTGACGCGCGGCATGGACAAGGCCTTCGGCTGGCTGTTCCGCGGCTTCAACCGCATGTTCCATCGCGGTTCGGAGGCCTACAGCGGCGGCGTGAAGAGCGTCATCTCGCGCAAGTCGCTGATGCTGGTGATCTACGTGGCGCTCATCGCCGTGACCTTCGGTCTGTTCAAGGCGGTGCCCGGCGGCTTCGTGCCGGCGCAGGACAAGCAATACCTCATCGGCTTTGCGCAACTGCCCGACGGTGCCACGCTGGACCGCACCGAAGACGTGATCACCCGCATGGGCGACATCATGAAGAAGAACCCGAACATCCAGGACGCCATCGCGTTCCCGGGCCTGTCGATCAACGGCTTCACCAACAGCTCCAACTCGGGGATCGTGTTCGCCACGCTCAAGCCCTTCGACGAGCGCAAGCGCCCCGACCAGAGCGGCGGCGCGGTGGCCGGCCAGCTGAACGGTGCCTTCGCCGGCATCCAGGACGCGTTCATCGTCATGTTCCCGCCGCCGCCGGTGGCGGGCCTGGGCACCACGGGCGGCTTCAAGCTGCAACTGGAAGACCGCGCCTCGGTCGGCTACGACCAGATGGACCAGGCGGTGAAGGCCTTCATGGCCAAGGCGCAGGCCGCGCCCGAGCTGGCCGGCATGTTCACGAGCTGGCAGGTCAACGTGCCGCAGCTGTACGCAGACATCGACCGCACCAAGGCGCGACAGCTCGGAGTGCCGGTGACGGACATCTTCGACACCATGCAGATCTACCTGGGCAGCCTGTACGCGAACGACTTCAACAAGTTCGGCCGCACGTACAGCGTGCGGGTGCAGGCCGACGCGCCTTACCGCGCCCGTGCCGAAGACGTGGGCCTGCTGAAGGTGCGCTCGACCTCGGGCGAGATGGTGCCGCTGGCCGCGCTGATGAAGGTCAACTCGACCTTCGGGCCGGAACGCGCCATGCGCTACAACGGCTACCTGGCCGCCGACATCAACGGTGGCCCGGCACCGGGCTATTCGTCGGGCCAGGCGCAGGACGCGATCACCAAGATTGCCGCCGAAACGCTGCCCAAGGGTGTGAGCTTCGAGTGGACCGAGCTGACGTACCAGGAAATCCTGGCCGGCAACTCCGCCTTCCTGGTGTTCCCGCTGGCCATCCTGCTGGTGTTCCTGGTGCTGGCCGCGCAGTACGAGAGCCTGACGCTGCCGATCGCCATCATCCTGATCGTGCCGATGGGCATCATGGCCGCGATGGCGGGCGTATGGATATCGGGGGGTGACAACAACGTCTTCACGCAGATCGGGCTGATCGTGCTGGTGGGGCTGAGTGCGAAGAACGCGATTCTGATCGTGGAGTTCGCACGGGAGCTGGAGTTTGCCGGGCGAACGCCGGTGCAAGCCGCCATCGAGGCCAGCCGCCTGCGCCTGCGCCCGATCCTGATGACCTCGCTGGCCTTCGTGATGGGTGTGCTGCCCCTGGTGCTGTCGACCGGCGCCGGCTCTGAAATGCGCAAGGCCATGGGCGTGGCGGTGTTCGCCGGAATGATCGGCGTGACGGCCTTCGGCCTGTTCCTGACGCCGGTGTTCTATGTGCTGCTGCGCCGCCTGGCGGGCAACAAGCCGCTGAAGCTGCATGGCGAAGTGCCGCATGGCGACGAGTTCGTGTCGGCGGAGCATCCGGCGGCGCCTGCATCGCAAGGCCCGCAAGGACCACAGGGCCCGCATGGTGGTTCGGGTGGTGGCGGGCTGCACCCGGTGCCCGCGTCGCCGCGCCCCTCGCATGACGCCTGATCGACAAGAAAGAGAAAGCTGATCATGAAATTCTCAGTACAACCTCTGGTAAGACCGCTCCGCACGGCCTTGCTGCCGCTGATGGCCGCCCTGGTGCTGGCCGGCTGTGCCACCGTGCCTTCGGGCGTGCCCGAAATCACGACCACGGCGCAGTTCAAGGAGCAGGGCGCCACGCCGCCGGCCGGCTTCACGCGGGCCCTGCCCGCCGAGGCCAAGGCCCGCGGCGCCTGGTGGCTGGCCTTCAACGACCCGGCGCTGAATGCGCTGGTCGAGAAGGCCGACGTGAACAACAACAACATCCAGGCCGCGGCCGCGCGGCTGGCCGAGGCCCGCGCGCTGGCGCGCAGCGCCAACGCCGACCGCCTGCCGCAGATCGGCCTGGGGGCCGGCGCCAACCGCGGCGCGGGCCTGGACAAGGCCACGGCCAGCACCCGGCCGGCGACGATCACCAACATCGGCGCCACCTTCTCGTACGAGGTCGACCTGTTCGGCCGGCTGTCGGGCGCCAGCAACGCGGCCCAGCTCGACGCGGCCGGCCGCGAGGCGCTGCTGCAGAGCACGCGCCTGGCGGTGCAGGCCGAGGTGGCGCAAACCTACCTGCAGCTGCGCGCGCTGGACGCCGAGCGCGCCCTGGTGCGCGAGCAGGTCGAGGCCTACCGCGACACCCTGCGCCTGTCGCAGCGCCGCGAGCAGGCCGGCGACATCGCCGAGCTCGACGTGGCGCGCGTGCAGACCGAGGTGTCGTCGACCGAGTCGGACGCGCTGGCGCTCGATCGCCAGCGCGCCCAGGTCGAACATGCGCTCGCCGTGCTGGTGGGCGATTCGGCCTCCAGCTTCGCGCTGCGCAGCGACGAATGGTCGACGGCCCTGCCGTCGATTCCGCCCGGCGTGCCCGGCACCGTGCTCACGCGCCGGCCCGACGTGTCGGCCGCGCAGAGCGCGGTGATGGCCGCGCAGGCCCGCGTGGGCGTGGCGCAGACCGCGTGGTTTCCGGACATTTCGCTGACCGGCGCGGCCGGCTACGCCTCGCCCGAAATCGGCGACCTCTTCAAGTGGTCGGCCCGCTCGTGGGGCGTGGGCGCGCTGCTGTCGCTGCCGATCTTCGACGGCGGGCGCCGCGAGGCCGGCGTGCAGGGCGCCAATGCGCAGCTCGACGGCGCGCTGGCCAGCTACCGCACGCAGGTGCTCACCGCGTTCCAGGAGGTGGAAGACCAGCTGTCGTCCATCCGCATCCTGCAGGAGCAGTCGGTGGTGCAGGCGCAGGCGGTCACCTCGGCGCAGCGCGCCACCAGCCTGTCGGACACGCGCTACCGCAACGGCTACATCAGCCAGCTCGACCTGCTGGACGCGCGCCGCAGCGAGCTGCGCAACCGCCGCCAGGCGCTGCAGGTGAAGTCGGCGCAGTACCAGGCGGCGGTGGGGCTGATCCGCGCCATCGGCGGGGGCTGGGACGCGCCCGCGCAGACCGTGGCCGCGCGTTGAGCGGTCCGTGGTCCGTGGCCGGCTAGGGAAGAAGCGAAGGAATCAAGGAAAAGTTTGAAAGCCTGAACGCCAGAGAAGGCGGTCTTTGCGCCGCCGTGGGTTCAGCCGTGAGAGGCTGGGCCTGCGGCGGCGCTTATTTTTTGCAGTTCCGACACGCCCATGGCCAGCGCGTTCGAGTAGCTGGCCTGGGGCTTGGTGGCGGTGCGGTACACGCGGTAGTCGAGCGTTTCCGACGAGTCGCCGCCGTGGTGGGCTTCGAGCAGCGTCCAGAAAAACTGGCCGGGTTCACGTTCTTCGACGGCAAGAGCCAAATCGTTCAAAGCTGGCATGGGTCCCTGGGTGCAATGCGTTGTGTGTGATGCCCTGTCTACGCAACAACAGGTACTTTTGGATTCATCGACTGCATTTGCAATGCGTCAGGTGTGAAAAATGTCGCATTTCGTCGGTATCCATCGTCAGGAATCGGCCTCAACGACAATCCGCCGATGAGTTCAAAGGCGAAAAACGGGCCGGCGCTGTGCGTCATGGTGCTGGGCACCACCAGCGGGGCCGGCAAGAGCTGGCTGGCCACCGCGCTGTGCCGCTGGTATGCGCGGCGCGGCCTGAAAGTGGCGCCTTTCAAGGCGCAGAACATGAGCAACAACGCCCGCGTGGTGGGCGGCGGCGAAATCGGCAGCGCCCAGTACTTCCAGGCCCTGGCCGCCCACGCCGTGCCCGACGTGCGCATGAACCCGCTGCTGCTCAAGCCCGAGCGCGACACCCACAGCCAGGTGGTGCTGATGGGGCAGGTCAGCGAAGAACTCTCGGCCTTGCCCTGGCGCGGGCGCAGCGAGCGCGTGTGGCCGCAGATTGCGCAGGCGCTGGACGAGCTGCGCGCCGAGAACGACGTGGTCGTCATCGAAGGGGCCGGTTCGCCGGCCGAAATCAACCTGATGGCCAGCGACATCGTCAACATGCGCATCGCCCGGCACGCGCAGGCACGCTGCCTGCTGGCGACCGACATCGACCGCGGCGGCGCCTTCGCCCACCTGTACGGCACCTGGGCGCTGCTGCCGGAGGCCGACCGCGCGCTGCTGCGCGGCTTCGTGCTCAACAAGTTCCGCGGCGACGCCTCGCTGCTGGCCCCGGCGCCGCAGCAACTGCAGGCGCTGACCGGCGTGCCCACCGTGGCCACGCTGCCCATGTGGTGGCAGCACGGCCTGCCCGAAGAAGACGGCGTGTTCGACGACCGCAGCCGCAGCAGCGGTGCCGTGTCTTGCACCGTTGCCGTGGTGGCGTACCCGCGCATCAGCAACCTCGACGAGTTCCAGGCGCTGAAGAACGTGCCGGGCGTGCGCCTGGTCTGGGCGCGCACGCCGGCCGACGTGGCCGCGGCCGACTGGATCGTGCTGCCCGGCTCCAAGCACACCAGCGGCGACCTGGCCTGGCTGCGCGCGCAGGGGCTGGACCGCGCCGTGGCCGCGCACGCCGAACGCGGCGGCGCGGTGCTGGGCATCTGCGGCGGGCTGCAGATGCTGGGCGAGGCGCTGGTCGACCCGCACGGCATCGACGGCAACGCGCCGGGGCTCGGCCTGCTGCCGCTGGTGACGGTGTTCGCGCGCGAGAAAACGGTGCGGCACCGCACGGCGCGCTTCGACAAACTGCGCGGGGAGCTGAACGGCGAACAGAGCGGCGCCTGGGGCGCGCTCTCCGGCGTCACCGTCGCCGGCTACGAGATCCATCACGGCCAGACCGCCGAGCACCCGCAGATGGCGCGAGACGGCCAGGCCGTGATGCCCGACGGGCTGGCCTGGCAGAACGCGCGCGGCAACGTGCTGGGCATCTACCTGCACGGCCTGTTCGAAGACCCGGGCGCGCTGCACGCGCTCTTCGGCGCCGCCACGCCCACGCTGGACGCCACCTTCGACGGCCTGGCCGACTTCATCGACACCCACTTCGACGCCGGCGTGCTCGCCGGACTGATTGCATGACCGATTCCTCCTTTTCCACTCCTGCCATTCCCGCCATTCCCGCCATTCCAACTGTTTCCGACCTGTACGACGCGCCGCTCGTCGCCCGGCTCCAGCACGTGCTCGACAACAAGACCAAGCCGCTGGGCGCGCTCGGCCGGCTCGAGGCGCTGGCGCTGCGCATCGGCGCCATCCTGGGCAGCGAGCAACCGGTGCTCGAGGCGCCGCAGATGCTGGTGTGCGCGGGCGACCACGGTCTGGCGGCGCGCGGCGTGTCGGCGTATCCGAGCGACGTGACCTGGCAGATGGTGGAGAACTTCCTGGCCGGCGGTGCCGCCGTGAGCGTGCTCGCGCGCCAGCATGGCCTGGCGCTCACGGTGGTCGACTGCGGCGTGCGGCGCGACTTTCAGCCGCGCCCCGGGCTGGTGTCGCGCCGCATCGCCGCGGGCACGGCCGACGCGTCCGCCGGCCCGGCCATGACGGCGGCGCAATGCGCCCAGGCCATTGCCAACGGCCGCGAGGTGGTGCGCGCGCTGCCGGGCAACGCGCTGCTGCTGGGCGAGATGGGCATCGGCAACAGCTCGTCGGCGGCGCTGCTGCTGGCGCGTCTGGGCGCGCTGCATCTGGACGACTGCATCGGCATCGGCACCGGGCTGGACGCCGCGGGCCTGGCGCGCAAGCGCGAGGTGCTCGGCGAGGTGCTGGCGCTGCACGCGGCGGCCGCGGCGCCGCTGGAAGCGCTGGCCGCCTTCGGCGGGTTCGAGATCGCCACGCTGGTGGGCGCCGTGCTGCAGGCGGCCGAGGAGCGCCGCGTGATCGTGGTCGACGGCTTCATCGCCAGCTCGGCCGTGCTGGTGGCGCAGGCGCTGCAGCCGATGGTGGTGCAGCGCTGCGTGGCCGCGCACTGCTCGGCCGAGCCGGGGCATGTGCTGCTGCTGGCGCGCCTGGGGCTGGACCCGCTGCTGAACCTGGAGCTGCGCCTGGGCGAGGGCTCGGGCGGCGCGCTGGCGTGGCCGCTGCTGGAGTCGGCCTGCCGCATCCTGCGCGAGATGGCGAGCTTCGAGGCGGCCGGCGTGTCGCGCAAGGATGCCTGAGGCCAGGTCCCCGGAAATCCAGGGGCGCCACGAATGAACGGCGTTCGACACTTTCTCCTGGCGCTGCAGTTCTTCACGCGCGTGCCCGTCACCGGGCCGCTCGCGGCGTGGGTCGGCTTCAGCCCGCAGATGCTGCGCGCCAGCGCGGCGCACCTGCCGGGCATCGGCTGGCTGGTGGGGGCGGTGGCGGCGCTGGTGTTCACCGGCGTCGGCATGGGCCTGCCGGGCGTGGCGGGCGCGCTGGTTGCCGCGGTGCTGAGCACCATCGCCACGGTGATGCTGACCGGCGCCTTCCATGAAGACGGGCTGGCCGACGTGGCCGACGGGCTGGGCGGCTCGGCACAGCGCGAGCGGGCGCTGGAGATCATGAAGGACTCGCGCATCGGCGCCTTCGGCGCGGTGGCGCTGGTGCTGGCGCTGGGCCTGAAGTTTGCGCTGCTCGCCGCGCTGGCCGCGCGCGGGCTGCAGGCGGCGGCGCTGGCCATCGTCGGCGCGCATGTGCTGTCGCGGCTGATGCCGCTGTTCCTGATTCGCTGGCTGCCGTATGTGGGCGACAGCGGCGCCAGCAAGGCGAAGCCGCTGGCCGACGCCATCAGCCGCGGCGCCCTGGCCATCGCCTTCGTGTGGGCGGTGCCGGCCGTGGTGCTGCTGCTGCAGGCGCACGACGCGGCGCACGTGCTCGCGGCGCTGGCGGCGGCGGCGCTCGCGGCGCTGTGGATGGCGCGGCTCTTCCTGCGGCGCCTGCAGGGCTTTACCGGCGACGGGCTGGGCGCGACCCAGCAGGTGTGCGAGCTGGCGATCTACCTCGCGCTGGCCTGGCAGGCCCACGCATGACCGCGCCTGGTATGAACACCGCCCGCAGGACGCTCTGGCTCCAGCGCCACGCACCGGTGGTCGCCGAACCCGGCCTGTGCTACGGCGCCACCAACCTGCAGGCGCACGCGCAGGGCACGCGCGACGCGGCGCAGCGCATCGCGCCGCTGCTGCCGGCCGGTCTTGTCCTGCTCAGCTCGCCGCTGCGGCGGTGCGCGGAACTGGCAGACGCGATCGTCGCGCTGCGGCCCGATCTGCAGCTGCGGCACGACGCCCGCCTGGCCGAGATGGATTTCGGCGCCTGGGAAGGCCGGCCCTGGGCCGACATTCCGCGCGAGGACTTCGAGGCGTGGACGGCCGATTTCGCCGATGCGCCCGCCGGCGCGCACGGCGAGAGCGTGCGCGACTTCATGGGGCGCGTGGCCGCGGTGCACGACGAATGGCAAGCCGGCGAGGGCGATGCGCTGTGGGTCACGCATGCCGGGGTGCTGCGCGCGGTCACGCTCCTGCAGCGCGGCATGCGCTGCGTGCAGACCGCGGCCGACTGGCCCGTGGGCGAGCTGGCCTTCGGGGGCTGGCTGACTTTCGAGCGTTCGCCCGGCTGAACAAGCCTAAGCAGGGCGGGCCGCGGCGCACGGGTCGCCGGCCACCGCTCGCTACTTGCCTTCGCGCTCCATCCGCAGGCGCTTGGCCACGGCGTCGCGGCCGTGCGCGTCCAGCTTCAGGTAGATGTTCTTCAGGTGCCACTTGACCGTGTCCAGCGACAGGCCGAGCGTGAGCGCGATCTTCTTGTTGGGCATGGCCTGCACCAGCAGCTCGACCACCTCGGCCTCGCGCAGCGTGAGCAGGCGCACCAGGCCGCGGTCGTCGC
The DNA here is from genome assembly GCF_041355175.1 of Variovorax sp. RCC_210. NCBI lineage: Bacteria > Pseudomonadati > Pseudomonadota > Betaproteobacteria > Burkholderiales > Comamonadaceae > Variovorax > Variovorax sp. RCC_210. The sequence continues at coordinate 819,838 of NZ_JBFUPJ010000001.1, forward strand.
GCGAAATCGTCGAGGCGCCTTGGCCGGCGTGCTCGTCGCGCGGCTGCGGTGGCTTGGCCAGCGCCTCGATGCGCTCGGCGAAGAACACCAGCACCGGGTCGAGGTTGGGCACCGCGCGCGCGGCCCGGATCAATGCCAGGGCGTTGTCGTGCGCGCCCAGCAGCGTCTGCATCAGCCCCAGCCGGTGGCCCAGGCGAAGCGCGGCGCGCACCCGCGCGCCCGAGGCCTCGGTGCGCCCGAGCCGGCGCTCGATTTCGGCCGCCTGCAACTGCAGCGCGACACCCAGCCCGACCTGCCCGCGCTGCCGGTAGCGCAGCGCCAGGGCCTCGATGTGCGACAGCAGCAGCGGTAACTGGGCGGGCTGGTTGTCGTGCATGGCCAGGCGGATGCGCGCCTGCGCCACCGAATCGGCCACCTGCCGCAGCGCGCCCGATTCCACGTCGGGGTGCAGCGCATGCAGCGCCTCCAGGTCCTGCAGGGTGGCGCGTGCGGCGTCGGAGTCGTTGCGTGTCAGCTGCACCTGCAACTGCTCCAGCAGCACGCAGGCCAGCCCCCGGTCGATGCCCTGGCGCTGCAGGAAGGCGGCCGCCTGCGCCAGGTGCTCCAGCGCCTCGCGCCACCGGCCGGCGGCCTGCAGGGCGCGGTTCGCGACCAGGATCATGCGCAGCGTGGTGTCGGGAATCAGGCCGCTCTGCGTGCCCGGCTGCTCCTCAATGGAGCGCGCGGCCACCAGCGGGCCGTGCCGTTCGTACAGCACCTCGGCCAGCAGCTGCGCCGTGAGCCGGCGCACCTCGGTGCAGCGGGTGCCGCGCTCGTGCATCTCGCGCAGCACGTTGCGGTAGATGCGCTCCGCGCCGTGCACCTGGCCCTCGGCCGCGTACGACAGCCCGACCAGGCACTGGCCCACCAGCGAGCCGAACAGGGTCTCGACCACGGGTTCGGCGCCGATCATGGCCAGCGGCTCGTCGCGCTGGATCTGGCGGGCGCGCTCGAACTCGCCGTTGCGCAGGTGCAGCCAGGTGAGCACGTTGCGCCGGCCGGCGCGCGCGAAATCGTCCGCCGCCGCCGGTGGCGCCAGAAGCTGCGATAGCAGTTGCTGCAGCGCGTCGCTGTCGTCGCGCCGAATGGCGAGCAGGCATTCCAGCAGGGTCAGCCGGTAGCGCATGGCGGGCTCGATGCCGCCCGGCTCGGCGCGCAGGGCGGCAATGCTGCGGGCGCAGTCGTCGAGCCGGTAGTCGGCCAGCTCGACCCAGGCGGCCCACAGACGCAGGTTGGGGTTGTCGCCCAGCGTGGCCGGGTCGAGCTGGCGCACCAGGGCGATGGCCTCGATGAGCTTGCCCTGCACGAACAGAGCCACCGCGCCGCGCTCGGCCAGCCGGGCGGCGGCCGCGTGGTCGTGGGCGGCGAGCGCATGGCGCACGGCCTGGTGGTGCATGCCGCGCAATGCCAGCGACGGCCAGGCCTTGGCGTGCAGCTTCTGCCGCTCGGCCTCGGGCCACGACGCCAGGCGCGCCAGCAGCACGCGGCGCAGCAGCGGGTGCAGCTGCCACCAGCGTTCGTCGGCCGGGGCCTGCGGTGCACTGACGAGGCTACCCGGTTCGGCTGGGTCGCCCGTTGCGCCCATAGCACCTGGGGCGCCCGTGGCACCTGGGGTCACACCACGCAGCAGGCCCTCGCGCGCCGCGGGCACGAGCAGCTCCGCGCACTGGGCCGCGCTGTAGCCCGTGCCGGCCAGCTCGGCGCACAGCGCGGCGCTGAAGCGGGTGGGCGCCGCGCACAGGGTGAGCAAACGCAATTGCGTGACGGAGAGCCGCGGGAACACGTGGGCGCCGAAGTACGCGGCGAAGGGCGCCAGGTCGGGCACGCCTTCGGGCGGCAACGGCCGTGCGCTGCGCCGCCGGCGCAGGTCGGCGCTGGCCAGCCGCAGCAGCGCCGGCCACCCGTCGGCCAGACGGTGCAGGGCGGCGGCGCTGCGCTCGTCCAGGTCGGGCAGGCGCATGCGCAGGTAGTCGACCGACTCCTGCAGGCTGAAGCGCAGGTCGTCGCTTTCCAGCGTCAGCACGGTGTCCGCGCCCGGGGCGGGCGCCAGCGTCATGGGCAGGCTGTTGCGGCTGGCGAACACGCACAGCAGGTTGGGCGGCGCGTACGCGACCAGCAGCTGCAGGGCGATGTGCACGTTTTCGCTTTGCGCGCTGTGCACGTCGTCCACCACCAGCACGATCTGCCGGCCATGGGCGGCAATGCCGCGCACCAGCGCGATGACCAGCCGCTCGATGGCGTCGGCGTCGGGCTGGGCGTGCGCCACGGCGTGGCGCGCGATGGCGGCGTCCACGGCGGCCAGCGCGCCCATCAGCGCGGTCATGAAGTGCAGGTCGCCTTCGCCGTTGACCGTCAGCTCGGCAAGCTCGGCCAGCCGCACCCAGGCGATGTCGATGCCCTCGGCCACCAGCTCGCGCTGCCAGGTGAGCAGCAGCGAGCTCTTGCCGAACCCGGCCGGCGCGCGCAGCACGATGCAGCGGCGCCCGGGCACCGGAGAAAGCCGCTGGAGCAGCGCCTGGCGAACCAGCAGCCGGCGGCTCCGGGTGCGCAGCGCGGGCGTGCCGGCCGAAACGGCCGGTGAGCCAGGGAGCGAGCCGGCGTGCGCACCTGTGTGTGAACTTGCGGCTGAACCTGCAAATGGGGCTGGTTGCATTTGCCGGGCATTCTCAGTCATCCAGCCGGCAAGATGTATCCCATATTTGAGGGTTTGCCCACCCCACCCTTCAAGGGCGGGGTGGTGCGCACAAAGGGCGCCGATGAGGTGATGAACCACCATGGAGCCCTGCATATGTTCGATCTCTCGAATCTCAAAATCGGTGCCCGCCTCGGACTGGGTTTTGCGCTGTTGCTGTTGTTGCAACTGGTCATCGCGGGCATCGGCCTGCACGAGATGGCCAACCTGTCGGACCGCATCGCGTTCGCGACCGAGGTCGGGGCGCGCAAGCTCGACCAGCTGAACAACGTGCAGTCCGCCATCGGCAAGCGGGCCATCGCGGCGCGCAACCTGGCGCTGGTGACGGACGCCGCGGCGCAGAAGGGCGACGTCGAGCTGGTGTCGCGCTCGCAGCGCGAGATCGACGCCGGCCTGCAGGCGCTGGGCACCGTCATGGCCGACCCGGCCTCGGCCAGCGCCGAGGAGCGCCAGATGCTGGAGAAGCTGCGCGCGCTGGAGGCGCTGTACCTGCCCATTGCCACCAAGGTGCTGACGCTGGCCACCTCCAACCAGACCGAGGCGGCGGTGAAGGTGCTCACGCAGGAATGCATGCCGCTGCTCAATCAGGTGCTGGCGCATGTGTCGGCGTTTCAGCAGGTGCTGAAGAAAAGCGCCGACGAGAGCGCGGCCTCGGCCCAGGCGGCCTACCAGCGGGCCAAGTGGATCATCCTGTCGATCAGCGGCGCGTCGCTGGTGGGCGGGCTGCTGCTGGCGTTTCGCATGACGCGCTCGATCACCCTGCCGCTGGGGCAGGCGGTGACGGTGGCGCAGCAGGTGGCCTCGGGCGACCTCACGGCGCGCATCGAGGTGGCCGACCGCTCGGAGTCGGGCATGCTGATGAACGCGCTGCGCTCCATGAACGACGAGCTGGCCAAGGTGGTGGGGCAGGTGCGCGCGGGCACCGACTCGATCGCCACCGCCTCCGGCCAGATCGCCACGGGCAACCGCGACCTGTCTTCGCGCACCGAGGAGCAGGCCAGCTCGCTGGAGCAGACGGCGGCCTCCATGCAGGAGCTGACCTCCACCGTGAAGCAGAACGCCGACAACGCCCGCCTGGCCAACCAGCTGGCCGACTCGGCCTCGCAGGTGGCCTCGCGCGGCGGCGCGGTGGTGGAGCAGGTGGTGGAGAAGATGGCGTCGATCAACGCGTCGTCGCGCAAGGTGGTGGAAATCATCGGCGTGATCGACGGCATTTCCTTCCAGACCAACATCCTCGCGCTGAATGCGGCGGTGGAAGCGGCCCGCGCCGGCGAGCAGGGGCGCGGCTTTGCCGTGGTGGCTTCGGAAGTGCGCAACCTGGCGCAGCGCTCGGCGGCGGCGGCCAAGGAAATCAAGACGCTCATCGGCGACTCGGTGAGCGAGGTGCACGCGGGCAGCGCGCTGGTCAACGAGGCCGGCAAGACCATGGAGGAAATCATGGGCAGCGTGCGGCGGGTGACGGACATCATGGCGGAGATCACCTCCGCCAGCCAGGAGCAGTCCACCGGCATCGAGCAGGTGAACGACGCCATCAAGCAGATGGACCGCACCACGCAGCAGAACGCGGCGCTGGTGGAGCAGGCCTCGGCCGCGGCGCAGTCGATGAACGATCAGGCGGCGGGGCTGGTGGATGCGGTGAGCATGTTCAAGCTGCGCTGAGCGCGCGGCCGGTCTCGCGCACGGCGGCGCTCGGCCTTTCTTTTGAGCTCTGCCTTCAGCTCTTCTTGCGCCACTGCTCGCGCCAGAGCTTGTCGAGCTGGGGCGCCAGCGCGGCCGGCGGCGCGCCGACCAGTCGGTTGCGCCCGTCGCGCTGCACCAGCCCGTAGATGCGGCCCGAGCCCTGGTCGTACAGGGCGATGGCGTTGTTGTCGTAGCAGTCGTGCGGCTTGCAGAAGGCGTGCAGCAGGTAGCGCGTGCCATCGACCGTCACCCACTGCGGCTCGGGCGCGGGACCTTCGCGGCGCACCAGCCAGCGGTCGTTCTCGCGCGGGCCCAGCGCGGTGCGCCAGGCTTTCTGCATGGCGGGGCCCTGGGCCAGCGCGGCGGGGCTGCCGGTGGGCGGTGGCGGCACCTTGGCGGCCGGTGCCTCGGCAGGTGGTGGCGCGGCGCGGGCGGCGCCGTCGCAGCGCCAGTAGCGCAGCTTCATCATCTCGGGGCCGAGCTGGCCGGCGATGGGCTTGTCGGCGTCCAGCGTGATCGACTGGCCGCGCGCGTCGCGGTAGACCAGGAAGGTCATCGCACCGGCCTTGCCGGCATCGCCTATCAGTGCCACGTCGAAGCCCGCGGGCGGCGGGCTGTTGCCGAAGAAGCTGTAGGCCGTTTGCGGCGCGCGGCCGACCACGCGGCGCTTGCCGCTTTCGGCGATCAGCATGTCCTGGCGCACCTGCAGGGTGGGCGCGCCGGCGTCCGCGCAGGCGGTGGACCAGCGCCCGCCGTAGAGGTTCATGGCGTCGGGCTTGAGGCCGTCGGGGCCGGCCGCTTGCTGCGACCAGGCCGCGGCGGGGCAGAGCAGGGCGGCGAGCAAGGGGCCGAGCACGGCGCCGGCGAGCGGGGTGGCGGTGGGCTTTGTCTGTGTCTTCATTCTGGGTTCGATGTCGTGCCGGTCAGGCTGTCTTGGGCGCCGGCGTCTTGGGCTTGTAGGCGCAGAAGGTGTGCACCGCGCATTCCCAGCAGCGCGGCTTGCGCGCCACGCACACATAGCGCCCGTGCAGGATGAGCCAGTGGTGCGCGTGCAGGCGGTACTCCAGTGGAACGCGCTTCTCCAGCTTGAGTTCCACGTCCAGCGGCGTCTTGCCCGGCGCCAGGCCGGTGCGGTTGCCCATGCGGAAGATGTGCGTGTCCACCGCGATGGTCGCCTCGCCGAAGGCCACGTTCAGCACCACGTTGGCGGTCTTGCGCCCGACGCCGGGCAGGGCTTCCAGCTCGGCGCGGGTGCGCGGCACCTCGCCGCCGTGCAGCTCCACCAGCATGCGGCAGGTCTCTATCAGGTGCTTGGCCTTGCTGCGGTACAGGCCGATGGTCTTGATGTACTCCTCCAGCCCTTCCACGCCCAGGTCGTGGATGGCCTGCGGCGTGTTCGCCACCGGAAACAGCTTGCGCGTGGCCTTGTTCACGCCCACGTCGGTGGCCTGCGCGGACAGCAGCACGGCGGCCAGCAGCTCGAAGGGGGTGGTGTATTCGAGCTCGGTGCGGGGCTCGGGGTTGGCCGCCTGCAGGGTGGCGAAGAAGAGGGGAATGTTGTCTTTTTTCATGGGGCGGGGGTCGGCTGTAGCGCAATATATCGTTGAAATCCGATAGCCCTACGCAGCTTTATTGCCAGCCGCTTTCGCGACAATGGCGCCCAGAAAGTGAGACTGACCATGCAATTCGCCTCCCGCCTCGACAACGTCGAAACCTCCGCCATCCGCGAACTCTTCAAGCTGCTGGGCACGCCCGGCATCATCAGTTTCGCGGGCGGTTTCCCGGACAGCGCCATGTTCGACGTCGAGGGCCTGAAGGAGGCGAGCCAGAAGGCACTTTCCGAGGAGCCCGGCGGCGCGCTGCAATACGGCGCCACCGAAGGCTACGAGCCGCTGCGCACGCAGCTCAGCGCCTTCATGAAGACCAAGGGCGTCGAGGTCGACCCGAGCGGCCTCATCGTCACCACCGGCAGCCAGCAGGCGCTCGACCTGCTGGGCAAGACCATGATTTCGCCCGGCGACAAGGTCATCGTCGAAGGCCCGACCTTCCTGGCCACCATCCAGTGCTTTCGCCTGTACGGCGCGCAGCTCATCAGCGCGCCCATCGACGAGAACGGCGTGAAGACCGACGAGCTCGAGAAGCTCATCGCCGAGCACAAGCCCAAGTTCGTCTACCTGATTCCCACCTTCGGCAACCCCAGCGGCGCCATGCTGAGCCTGGAGCGCCGCAAGAAGGTGCTGGAGCTGGCCGTGAAGTACCAGACGCTGGTGGTCGAGGACGACCCCTACGGCGACCTGTACTTCGGCGAGGCACCGCCGCCGTCGATCATGGCGCTCAGCAAGGACGTGCCCGGCAGCCGCGAGCTCATCGCCCATTGCGGCAGCCTGAGCAAGGTACTGAGCCCCGGCCTGCGCATCGGCTGGATGATCGCCCCGGCCGAGTTGCTGGCCAAGGCCACCATGTGCAAGCAGTTCAGCGACGCGCACACCAGCACCTTCTCGCAGGCCACGGCCGCGCAGTACCTGAAGAGCGGCCGCATGCCGGGCACGCTGGCGCATGTGCGCGAGGTGTACGGCCAGCGCGCACAGGCCATGGGCAGTGCGCTGAAGCGCGAACTGGGCGACGCGGTGAGCTTCGTGCAGCCCAACGGCGGGCTGTTCTTCTGGGCGCGCCTCACGGGCGCCAACGGCAAGCTGGCCGATGCCAACGTGCTGGCCAAGCGCGCCATCGAGAAGCTGGTGGCCTTTGTGCCCGGCGCGCCGTTCTTCGCCGAGAACCCCGATGTGGCCACCCTGCGCCTGAGCTTTGCCACGGCCGACGTGGCCAAGATCGAGGAAGGCGTGAAGCGCCTCGGCCAGGCGCTCTGAGCGCTGAAACCCCGGAGACGGGGTTTCAGCTATCAGGCATCAGATATCAAGGGGACCGGTGCAGCCTGGGCGCTGCGAGCAGGTCCAGGTTGTCCGCAATGGCCGCATCCACGTTCGGATAGCGGCCTTTCATCTTGGACAGCGTCATGATGGTCTGCAGCGCCTTCAGGTCCTTGACCGTGGGCGCCACCTTGATCTGCGCGATGGCCGCCGTGGGGTTGCCACCGTTGATCAATGCCATCACCTTGCTTGCCCAGTCGTTTGCGCGCGCCATGTCTTTCACCTGCTTTCCATAGAGCCGCCGACTGTACACAGGACGGCGGGGCGAGCTACAGAGTTACGATCACCCATGAGAAAAACCTTTCAGCTTCAAGTCGAGGGCAAGCACCCCGACCGTCACCTCGAAGCCATCAAGCACGAGATCCGCAAGTACATCAAGCGCGAACGCCGTCGCGTTCTGCCCGAAGGCTCCGACTTCTGGGACTTCGATTGCAAGTTCGGCGCGGCCGAGGAATCGGCCGAAGTCGTCCACCTGTCGGCCATCACCGGGCTGATCGACGGCGTGGTCAAGGAAGCCGGCAAGCAGTTCTACATCGAGGTGGTCGCCAGGCCGGCCAAGCGCGCGCCGCGCCCGGCAGGCGAAAAAACCGAAGCCCCGTCCGAAGAGGACTGAGCCTCCGGACCGAGCCTCCCGACTGAGCCTTCAGCTCAAGAGCGCACGGGCCAGCGCCAGCCCGTGCCGCTGCTCCGCATCCTGCAGCGAGCGCGCGATCGACGGGTGCAGCCGCACCCCGTTCGCAGATTGCGCATCCCGACGTTTCAACCCGCCTTCACCCGGCAGCCGCACCGGCCTTGCCGGGTCGATGGGCGCATTGCCGCGGCATTGCGCGGCCACGTGGTCCATCTGGCGCAGGAAGGCGGCCTTGCCGCCGAAGGCGTTCAGGTCGTGCAGCGTGATGTGCACCGTCGCGCCCCAGCCCTCGGGCGGGTCCGCGCGGCCATGGCCCGCGAGGCCGGCCGTGAGCGTTTCCACGAGCAGCGCCATGCCGTAGCCCTTGTGGCCGTGGCTCAGGCCGCCCACGGGCAGCAGCGTGCCGGGCGGCTGGTCGAACAGCACCTGCGGGTTGTTGCTGGGCTTGCCGGTGGCGTCGATAAGCCATTCTTCGGCGAAGGTTTCGCCGGCCGCGCGCTTGCGGTTGCTCATGCCGTTGGTGGTGATGGAGGCCGAGATGTCGACCATCACGCCGCCCTGCGACAGCGGGAAACCCATGGCCAGCGGGTTGGGCGTGAACACCGCCTGCGTGCCGCCGAAGGGCGCGACGCTGGCCGCGTTGGGGTCGGAGCAGGCCAGCAGCATCAGCATGTCTTCCTGCAGCGCGCGCAGCATGTAGACCGCGAGGCAGGCGATGTGGTGGCTGCGCCGGATGACCAGCGACGCCGTGCCCAGTTCGCGGGCGCGCGGCACCAGCAGGTCCATGCCCTGGTCCATGAGCCACGGGCCGGGCAGGCGCTTGCCGTCCCACAGCACGGCGGCGGGGCGGTCCGACAGCACCTCGGGCGCGCCGTCGCGCGCCATGCCGCCCGACTCGATTTCCTTCACGTAGCCCGCCAGCAGCGCGAGGCCGTGCGTGTCGTGGCCCAGCAGGTCGCCCTCGACCAGGGTGCGCGCGACGCTGTCGGCCATCGACGCGGCGAGGCCGGCCTTTTGCAGCAGGGCGCTGGCGTAGTCGCGCAGCGCGTCGGCGCGGTAGAGGGGCGTGTCTGCCGGGGTATCGGTCATTTCAAAATCTCCAGCACGCGGTCGAGCCCGCCTTCGTTGATGGCCACCATGGCCTGCTCGCGCACCTTCGGCTTGGCGTGGTACGCCACCGACAGGCCGGCCTCGCCCATCATCGGCAGGTCGTTCGCGCCGTCGCCCACGGCGATGGTTTCCTGCGCGGAGATGCCCATGAGCGAGGCCACTTCGAGCAGCGTGCGGCGCTTTTCGGCGCCGTCGCAGATGTCGCCCCAGCTCTGCGTGACGACCTGGCCGGTGAGCTTGCCGTCGGCTTCGTCCAGCAGGTTGGAGCGCGCGAAGTCGATGCCCAGGCGGTCCTTCACGCGATTCGCGAAGAAGGTGAAGCCGCCCGAGACCAGCAGCACTTTCAGCCCGGCCTTCTTGCAGGCCGCGACCAGTTCGGCCGCGCCGGGGTTGAGCTTCAGGCGCTCGTCATACACCTGCTGCAGCGCGGCCACGGGCACGCCCTGCAGCAGCGCCACGCGGCGGCGCAGGCTTTCCTTGAAGTCCTTGATCTCGCCGCGCATCGTGGCCTCGGTGATGGCGGCCACCTCGGCCTTCTTGCCGACGGCGTCGGCGATTTCGTCGATGCACTCGATGTTGATGAGCGTCGAGTCCATGTCGAACGCGATCAGCTTGAAGTCGGCGAGCTTCAGCGGCGGGGTGACGCGCTGGAGGACGAGGCCGGAGCCGAGCTCCGCGGAGGGTGAAAGAGTGGTCATCAGTCGTACCAGTTTTCGACACGCAGGCCGGGCACTCGTGTGAATTCCCGGGTGTTGCGAGTAACGACGATCAGGTTGAGGGCCAGCGCCGTGCCGGCGATCAGCAGATCGTAGGGGCCTATGGGCGTCCCGGTTTCAGAAAGTGCCTGGCCCAGTTGCCCGGCGCGAATGGCGCTCGTGGGGTCCAGCGGCAGCCAGACATGGCGCCGGCGCGCATCATCGATGAAGAGGCGCATCGGCGCAGGATTGCTGGAGCGCGCCAGGCCGAACTCGATTTCGAACAGGCTGATGTTGCTGACGTGCAGCCGTGCCGGATCGGTGGCATCGATGCGCTCCCGATAGCGTCCTTGACCCTTGAACGCGTAGATCAACGCATTGGTGTCAAGCAAGAACATCAGAGCGTTTCGCGCGGCGCGTCGACGCCCAGGTCGCTGTGGCGGTCGGGACCCAGCAAGAAGTCCAGCCCATCGTCGCCGCCCTCGGCCCGCAGCCGGTCGATTTCGGCCCAGAACGCGGAACGATCGCTGCCAAGCTGCCGTTTTTCAGCCTCGGCGAACTGCGCGAACCAGCGGCTCAGCGACAGCCCGGCGCGGGCGGCGGCGCCCTTGGCCGCGTCCAGCGTGTCGTCCTCGAGATAGATGGTGACTTGCGACATTGGGGTTCTCCTTGGCGAAAATTACACCCGAAATTATATAAGTGCCGCGCACTTATATGGCGGCGGCAGTGCTTTCCTTGACCAGCGGCTGCCCCAGGCTGCGCAGCACATCGCGCACCATCTGCGCGCGCTCCTTCGGCTCCTTCAGCTCGCGCTCGATGCGCAGCTTCTCGTTGCCGGCGAGCTTGATGTGCTTGTTCTTCTGGATCAGCTGGATGATGGCCATCGAGTCGACCGGCGGGTCCTTCTTGAAGGTGATGTTGATGATGCCGGGCGCGGCATCGACCTTCACCACGCCGTACGGCCGTGCGAGCACGCGCAGGCGGTGCGTGTCGATGAGCGTCTGCGCCTGCGGCGGCAGCTTGCCGAAGCGGTCGACGATTTCCTCGAGCAGCGTGTCGATCTGGTCGGGCGTCTTCGCGGTGGCCAGCTTCTTGTAGAACGACAGGCGCAGGTGCACGTCGCCGCAGTAGTCGTCGGGCAGCAAGGCGGGGGCGTGCAGGTTGATTTCGGTGGTGACCGACAGCGGCGACAGCAGGTCGGGCTCCTGCCCGGCCTTGAGCGCGCGCACGGCCTCGCTGAGCATCTCGTTGTAGAGCTGGAAGCCGATTTCCATCATGTTGCCGCTCTGGTTCTCGCCCAGCACCTCGCCGGTGCCGCGGATCTCCAGGTCGTGCATGGCCAGGTAGAAGCCGGAGCCCAGTTCTTCCATCTGCTGGATGGCGTCCAGCCGTTGCGCCGCGTGCTTGGTCAGGCCCTCGGTGTCCGGCACCATCAGGTACGCATACGCCTGGTGGTGCGAGCGCCCGACGCGCCCGCGCAGCTGGTGCAGCTGCGCCAGGCCGAACTTGTCGGCGCGGCTCATGACGATGGTGTTGGCCGTGGGCACGTCGATGCCGGTCTCGATGATGGTCGAACACAGCAGCAGGTTGTAGCGCTGCGCCACGAAGTCGCGCATCACGCGCTCCAGCTCGCGCTCGGGCATCTGGCCGTGGGCCACGGCGATGCGGGCCTCGGGCAGGATCTCTTCGAGCTTCTGGCGGCGGTTCTCGATGGTCTCGACCTCGTTGTGCAGGAAGTACACCTGCCCGCCGCGCTTCAGTTCGCGCAGCACGGCCTCGCGGATCACGCCGGTGCCCTCGTTGCGCACGAAGGTCTTGATGGCCAGGCGCCGCTGCGGCGCGGTGGCGATCACGCTCAGGTCGCGCAGGCCTTCGAGCGCCATGCCCAGCGTGCGCGGAATGGGCGTGGCGGTGAGCGTGAGCACGTCGACCTCGGCCCGCATGGCCTTCATCGCCTCCTTGTGGCGCACGCCGAAGCGGTGCTCCTCGTCGATGATGAGCAGGCCCAGGTTCTTGAACTTGACCGACTGCGACAGCAGCTTGTGCGTGCCCACCACGATGTCGACCTGGCCCTCGGCCAGGCCCTTGGCGGCGGCGGTGATTTCCTTGGCCGAGCGAAAGCGGCTCATCTCGGCCACCTTCACCGGCCACTTGGCGAAGCGGTCGACCAGGGTCTGGTAGTGCTGTTCGGCCAGCAGCGTGGTCGGCGCGAGGAACGCGACCTGCTTGCCGCCGGTGACGGCGATGAACGCGGCGCGCAGTGCCACTTCGGTCTTGCCGAAGCCCACGTCGCCGCACACGAGGCGGTCCATGGGCTGGGGCGAGATCATGTCCTGCACCACGGCATGGATCGCGGCCTTCTGGTCGGCCGTTTCCTGGAAGCCGAAGTCGTTGCTGAACACCTCGTAGTCGGCCGGCGAATAGCGAAAGGCATGGCCTTCGCGCGCGGCACGGCGGGCGTAGATGTTGAGCAGCTCGGCGGCCGAGTCGCGCACCTGTTCGGCGGCCTTGCGCTTGGCCTTTTCCCATTGGCCGGAGCCCAGCTTGTGCAGCGGGGCCTCGTCGGCGCTCACGCCGGTGTAGCGGCTGATCTGGTGCAGCTGGCTCACGGGCACGTAGAGCGTGGCCTTGTCGGCGTACTCCAGGTGCAGCATTTCCTGCAGCAGCGGCTTGCCTTCGGCGTCCACGCCCTGGCCCAGGTCCATGTGGATCAGGCCGCGGTAGCGGCCGATGCCGTGCGCGCTGTGCACCACCGGGTCTCCCACGTTGAGCTCCGACAGGTCCTTGATGAGCGCTTCGACGTCGCTGACCTGCTCCTGCTTCTTGTTGCGCCGGCGCGTGGTGGGCGCGGTGGCGAACAGCTCGGTTTCGGTGACCAGGTCGATGCCCTGTTCGCGCCATGCGAAGCCCGAGGCCAGCGCGGCGGTGGCGATGCCGATCTTCTCGTCGGCGGAGGCTTCGAATTCGGCCAGCGAGTCGAAGGCCGGCGGGCTCACGCCGCTGGCGCGCAGGAAGTCGAGCAGGCTCTCGCGGCGGCCGTCGCTTTCGGCAATCAGCAGCACGCGGTGCGGCGTGGACTTGATGTGGGCCTTCAGGCCGACCAGCGGGTCTTCGGCGCCGCGCACCACGGCGAAGGGAGGCAGCTTGTCGAACTCGGCGTAGGGCGCCTCGGTGGGCGCGTCGCCGCGAATGGCGAGCTGCGCATGGGGCTTGGCGCGCTGGTAGAACTGCTCGGCGCTCAGGAACAGCGCCTCGGGCGGCAGGGCGGGACGCTCGGGGTCGCCCTGCACCAGCCGGTAGCGCTCGTTGGTGTCCTGCCAGAAGTGCTGGAACGCGGGTTCGAGGTCGCCGTGCAGCACCACGGTGGCGTCGACGCCCAGGTAGTCGAACACCGTGGCCGTCTCGTCGAAGAACAGCGGCAGGTAGTACTCGATGCCGGCGGTGGCCACGCCGTTGCCCATGTCCTTGTAGATGCGGCTCTTGGTCGGGTCGCCCTCGAGCAGCTCGCGCCAGCGGCTGCGAAAACGCCCGCGCGCGTCGTCGTCCATCGGGAACTCGCGCCCGGGCAGCAGGCGCACCTCGGGCACGGGATACAGGCTGCGCTGGGTGTCGGGGTCGAAGGTGCGAATGGAGTCGATCTCGTCGTCGAACAGGTCGACGCGAAACGGCACCAGCGAGCCCATGGGGAACAGGTCGATCAGGCCGCCACGCACCGCGTATTCGCCCGGGCTCACCACCTGCGTCACGTGGCTGTAGCCGGCCAGCGTGAGCTGGGCCTTGAGCTTGGACTCTTCCAGCTTCTGCTTGGCCTTGAAGTGGAAGGTGTAGCCGGCCAGGAAGGCGGGCGGCGCGAGCCGGTAGAGCGCGGTGGTGGCGGGCACCAGCACCACGTCGGCCTCTTTCTGGCTGATGCGCCAGAGGGTGGCCAAGCGCTCGCTGATCAGGTCCTGGTGCGGCGAGAAGCTGTCGTAGGGCAGCGTTTCCCAGTCGGGGAACAGGGCGCAGCGCAGGTCGGGCGCGAAGAACGCGATTTCGTCGATGAGGCGCTGGGCATCGTTGGCGTCGGCCGTGAACATCGCCGTGGCGCGCCCCGCGGCTTTTTCGCGCATGGCCAGCTGCGCCAGCAGCAGTGCATCGGCCGACAGGGGGGGACGCGGCAGCGTGAAACGCTTGCCCGCCGTGAGGTGGGGGAGGTCCATGGAACGCTTAAAAAATGCACAACACCCCGCGCCGGCTGGCGAGGGGTGTGCGAAGCGGGCAATTCTAGAATGGCGGCCCTTTATTCGCTTGTCGGCCATTGCCGACGCCGGGCCCCCATGTCCTCTTCCCGACTTTTCGTGCTGATCCCGTGCGCCGGCTCCGGCCACCGCGCGGGCCATGCGCAGTCCACCGCGCCCAAGCAGTACAGGCGCATTGCCGGCGCGCCGATGGTGGCCCACACGCTGGACGCCTTTCGCGCGCTGGCCGGGCGCTTCGCCGGGCTGGCGCTGGTGGTGTCGCCGGACGACCGCGAGGTGGACGCCGCGCTGCCACGCTTTCCGGCCGAGAACGAGTACCTGCTGCGCGTGGGCGGCGTGAGCCGCGCGGCGACGGTACGCAACGGCCTGGTGGCGCTGCGCCAGAAGGGCGCCGGGGCGCACGACTGGGTGCTGGTGCACGACGCGGCGCGTTGCCTGGTCACGTCGAGCCAGGTCGAGGCGCTGATCGCCGCCTGCGAGCACGACGCCGTCGGCGGCCTGCTGGCGCAGCGCCTGGCCGACACGCTGAAGGTGTCGACCGCCGAGAGCCGGGTGTCGCAGACGCTGTCGCGCGCCGACAAATGGCTGGCGCAGACGCCGCAGATGTTCCGCATCGGCATGCTGCTCGACGCGCTGGAGCGCACCGGCGACGCCGTGACCGACGAGGCCAGCGCCATCGAGGCCATCGGCCTCTTGCCACTGCTGGTGCCGGGCAGCGCGCAGAACTTCAAGGTCACTTTCCCCGAAGACTTCGCTTTGGCGGAAGCCGTGCTGCTCGCCCGCAAGAAGGACATGGCATGACGGCCGCTTTCAACATCCGCGTGGGCGAGGGCTGGGACGTTCACCAGCTGGTGGCCGGGCGCAAGCTGATCCTGGGCGGCGTCGAGGTGCCGCACACCACCGGCCTGCTGGGGCATTCGGACGCCGACGTGCTGCTGCACGCCATCACCGACGCGCTGCTGGGCGGGGCCGGGCTGGGCGACATCGGGCGCCACTTTCCGGACACCGACCCGCAGTTTCGCGGTGCCGATTCGTCGGTGCTGCTGGCCGAGGCGGCGCGCCGGGTGCGTGCGGCGGGCTGGGAAATCGGCAACGTCGACAGCACCGTGATCGCGCAGGCGCCCAAACTGGCGCCGCACATTCCGCTGATGTGCCAGCGCATCGCCGACACGCTGGGCGTGGCGCTGGAACAGGTGAACGTGAAGGCCAAGACGGCCGAGAAGCTCGGGCCGGTGGGCGAGGGCCGCGCGATGGAAGCGCGCGCGGCCGTGCTGCTGCACCGCTGAAAACTAGCTTGAATCAGCCCAGCGGCGGCTTTCTGCCCGCTTGAGGCTCGCCCGGCTTGCCCGCCGCCATGGCGCGCGGCATCCGTATATGCGCCGCCAGCCCGCGCCCCGGCGTGCTGGTGAGCGCGAAGGTGCCGCCCATGCGCTCGATGTTCTTCGCCACGATCGACAGCCCGAGGCCCGCGCCCGCGGCCGAAGTGCGCGCCGCGTCGCCGCGGAAGAAGGGCTTGGTCAGCTGCGAGAGCAGGGCGGGCTCCACGCCCGCGCCATGGTCGCGCACCTTGATGAGCACCGCGTCGTTGTTGGCCTGCGCCTGGATCGTGACGTCGGCCACGCCGGTGGCGGGCGTCTTGCCGTAGCGCCGCGCGTTCTCCACCAGGTTGCTGATGACGCGCGTGAGCTCGACCTCGTCGCCCATCACGCGCAGGTCGGGTGGCACCTCGACCTTGATGTTCATCTCTTCGTAGTCCTGCACGGCGTAGGTGCAGGCATCGACCACGTCGCGCAGCAGCACCGGGCGCGGGTCCACGTGGTCGGGCCGCGCGTAGTCCAGGAACTTGTCGATGATCGCGTCGAGCTGCGCAATGTCGGCCGCCATGTGGTCGCGCGCGTCTTCGTCGGCCACGCTCATCTCGGTTTCCAGCCGCAGGCGCGCCAGCGGCGTGCGCAGGTCGTGCGAGATGCCGGCCAGCATGATGGCGCGGTCCTGCTCGATCTTGGCGAGCTGGTCGGCCATGCGGTTGAAGCCGATGTTTACCGCGCGAATCTCGTTGGTGCGGGCGCGCTCGTCGAGCCGGTGCGCTTCGTATTCACCCTCGCGCACCTGCATGGTCGCGCGCGACAGCTGCTTGAGCGGCAGGTTGATGAGCCGCGTGATCAGTGCCGCGCCGGCCAGCGACAGCGCCATGGCCATGCTCAGCCACACCAGCCAGGTGCGCCCGCCCAGCCGGCTGAACCGAGTGGGGTCCAGCAGCAGCCAGTAGGTGTCGCTCTCGATGGTGAAGCCGATCCACAGGCCGGCTTCGTCGTTCACGCGGCTGGCCACGGTGGTGCCTTCGCCGAGCTGCTCGATGAGCTCGTCGGTCACGCGCAGGTCGAGCGCGCCGCTGGTGTAGGGCTCGAAGCGGTCGTTCGGTTCGCGCGGCAGGATGCGCACGCCTTCCTGGTCGGCCAGCGTCTTGATCAGCGACACCCGCGTGATGGCGTCCGAATACACCAGCGCCGCGCGCGTGAGGTTCACGAGCGAGGCGATCTGGTGGGCGGTCTGGATGGCGCGCGGCTCGTACTCGAGCGAGCGGAAGGTCTGCAGCCAGGCGACCGTGCAGCCGATGAGCAGCAGCGCCAGCAGGAAGAAGGTGCGCCAGAAAAGGCTGAAGCCGAGCTTCAGGCCGGGGCGGCGGTCACGTTGCGCGCTCGCCTCGAGCGGGCTGGGCATCGTGACCTGCGCACCGTCCTCCTGCGCGGAGCCGGGTCTGGCGGATTGGCCGATGGCCACCTTTCAGCGGGTCGTCAGGCCGTGCCGTCCGGCACGAACACGTAGCCCACGCCCCAGACGGTCTGGATATAGCGCGGCGCCGCGGCGTCGGACTCGACCAGCTTGCGCAGGCGCGAGATCTGCACGTCCAGGCTGCGGTCGAAGGGCTCGAACTCGCGCCCGCGCGCCAGCTGGGCCAGCTTTTCGCGCGACAGCGGTTGACGCGGATGGCGCACCAGCGCCTTCAGCATCGCGAACTCGCCGGTGGTCAGCGAGAGTTCTTCGCCATCCTTCTTCAGGGTGCGCGAGCCGAGATCGAAGGCGAACGGACCGAAGGTGACGGTCTCGTTCTCCGTGGAGGGGGCGCCGGGCGCCTCGAGCGGCGGACGGCGGCGCAGCACGGCGTGCACGCGGGCCAGCAGTTCGCGGGGGTTGAAAGGCTTGCCCAGGTAGTCGTCGGCACCGACCTCGAGGCCGACGATGCGGTCGACGTCCTCGCCCTTGGCGGTGAGCATGATGATCGGGGTGCGGTCGTTGGCGGCGCGCAGGCGGCGGCAGACCGAGAGGCCGTCTTCGCCGGGCATCATCAGGTCGAGCACGATCAGGTCGACCGTGTCGCGCAACAGGATGCGGTTGAGCGCCTTGCCGTCCTCGGCCACGATCACTTCGAATCCTTCCTGCGTCAGATAGCGGCGCAGCAGGTCGCGGATGCGGGCGTCGTCGTCGACGATCACGATCTTGTCGGTGCGAGCGGGAACTTGAGTCATTTCTACAACGATGAATTTGTAACAGCGCCGATTCTGAAGGCGTTGTGCCTTCGCAGAGCCGGATTTACTTATGGTTTGACACTAAGTTACAAAACTTGCGGACGCTCGCGGTCTGGTCATCCGACGTTAGCGCAGAGGTGGCAAAGTTCCCCTTGCCTTACGACTTCTGCTCAATGAGACCCACTTTTTCCGCACTGCCATTTCTTCTCGTTTTCGCCTGCGGCCCGTCGCAGGCGGTGTCCGGCGATTTCCTCAGGGTGGGCGAAGTGCGCCGCAACGAAGTCCGGGATGCGGTGGCGGCCCACCGCGCCGCGCAACGCGAAGAAGTGCAGCGCGAAGAGGCCGCCGCGGGGCGCCGGCTCACCGCGGCCGAGCTGTTCGAATTGCGCCAGCAGGTGCGCGGCCAATGGACCCCGCCTTCCGCGGGAAGCCTGGCCCCGACCCCGACTTCGGCGGGGGCTCTCGGCCATTCTGCAGAATCGCAACCCGCCGAGCGCCTCATGCCGACGCCCGTGCCTTCGAGCGTGGCCAACCCGCTCACCGCGCCGCGCAGCCAGCGCCGCTGAAGTCGCGCGCATTCGGTGTGAAAACACTGCGAATGCGCCGGTCGGCCTGCTGCCGCGGGCCTGTCTTTTCATACCAATCCAGGGAGTATTCGCTTGAAGAAAATCCAATTGCTCGCGGCCTGCGCCGCCTTGGCCGTCGCCGGTACCGCAATGGCCCAGAACGCCGTCGTGCCCGTACCGCAGAACGTGCTGCAGCTCACCGCTGCCGGCACGGTCGAGGTCCAGCAGGACCTGCTGAGCATGACGCTGTCGACCACGCGCGACGCGACCGATGCCGCCACCGTGCAGACGCAGCTGAAGGCCGCGCTCGATGCCGCGCTGGCCGAAGCGAAGAAGAGCGCGCAGCCGGGCCAGCTCGATGTGCACACGGGCAACTTCAGCCTGTCGCCGCGCTACAGCAAGGACGGCAAGATCAACGGCTGGCAGGGCTCGAGCGAGCTGGTGCTCGAAGGGCGCGACTTTCCACGCATCACCCAGGTGGCCGGGCGCATCAACACGCTCACCGTGGCCAAAGTGGGTTTCGGCCTGAGCCGCGAACAACGCGCCAAGACCGAGACCGAGGCGCAGAACATCGCCATCGAAAACTTCAAGCAGAAGGCCAACGAACTCGCCAAGGGCTTCGGCTTCGGCGGCTACACGCTGCGCGAGGTGTCGGTGAATGCGAGCGACAACGGCCCGATCCGTCCGCGCATGATGGCCATGCAGGCCAAGTCGTTCTCGGCCGATGCGGCGGTGCCGGTGGAAGCCGGCAAGACCAGCGTGGTGGTGAGCGTGTCGGGCTCGGTGCAGCTCAAGTAGAGAGAAGTTGAAGGCAGCAGCGGCGCACGCTGCTGCCTACCGCTGGGCTAACCCTTACTGGGCAGTCCAGCCGCCGTCCATGGCCCACGCCACGCCGCGGACCTGGTCGGCCGCCGGCGAGCACAGGAACACGGCCAGGCCGCCCAGTTGCTCGACGGTGGTGAACTGCAGCGAAGGCTGCTTTTCGCCCAGCAGTTCGTTCTGCGCCTGCGCGGCCGAGATGCCGTCGCGCGCGGCGCGGTCGTCGATCTGCTTTTGCACCAGCGGGGTCAGCACCCACCCGGGGCAGATGGCGTTGGCGGTGACGCCGGTGGTCGCGGTTTCGAGTGCCACCGACTTGGTCAGCCCGACGATGCCGTGCTTGGCCGCCACGTAGGCCGACTTCTGCGCCGACGCCACGAGCCCGTGCGCCGACGCGATGTTGATCACCCGGCCCCAGTTGGCCTCGCGCATCGCGGGAATCGCCAGGCGCGTCGTATGAAACGCGCTGGTGAGGTTGATTGCGATGATGGCGTCCCAACGTTCGGTGGGAAAGTCTTCGACCTTGGCGACATGCTGGATGCCGGCGTTGTTCACAAGGATGTCGACGCGGCCAAACTTGGCCGCCGCGAACTTCATCATGTCCTCGATCTGGTCGGGCTTGCTCATGTCGGCGCCGTGGTATTCGGCGCGCACGCCGAGCGCTTCGACCTGGGACCTGGGTGTTTCGGCGTCGCCGAAGCCGTTGAGCACGATGTGCGCGCCCTGCTGGGCGAGCGACTTGGCGATGGCGAGGCCAATGCCGCTGGTGGACCCCGTGACAAGCGCGGTTTTGCCTTTGAGCATGTAGATCAATCTCCGGATGAATTAGGATGCGACGAACCCATTATCCGCACCAGAACGCCCCGTTTTTCATGACCGAACCGACGCTTCATTACGTGGCGTGCGACGACGCCCAGGGTGGCCATCGCATGGCCTATTGGCAATGGGGCGACGCCGGCAGCGCCCGGGTCGTGGTCTGCGTGCACGGCCTGACCCGGCAGGGTCGCGACTTCGACGCGCTGGCCCAGGCCATCGTCGCGCGCGCGGGCGGCGACGTGCGCGTGGTCTGCCCCGACGTGGTGGGCCGCGGGCGCAGCGACTGGCTGCGCGACCCGGCCTTCTACCAGGTGCCGGTGTACGCGGCCGACATGGTGGCGTTGATAGCGCAAGTGCACCGCGAGCAGCCGATCGACACGCTCGACTACGTCGGCACCAGCATGGGCGGGCTCATCGGCTTCGTGCTGGCGGGCCACAAGGAATTGCCGCTGGCGCGGCCCATTCGCCGCTTTGTCGCCAACGACGTGGGCCCGACCATCGAGCCGGCCGCGGTGCAGCGCATCGGCGCCTACGTGGGCAAGAGCGGCCAGTACGCGAGCGTGCAGGCGGCGGCCGATGCGATGTGGTCGCTGTCGACCACCTTCGGCCCGCACACGCCGGCGCAATGGCTGGCGCTGTCGCAGCACATGGTGGTGCCGGCGTCGCAGCGCAGCGCCGATGGGGCGGCCAAGGTCGAAGGCACTGGCAATCAAGCGGATGTCGCTGACGGTGCTTGGCTGCTGCACTACGACCCCGCCATCGGCGTGGCGCTGCGCGCCATCACGCCCGAGGCGGCGGCGCAGGGCGGCGCGATCATGTGGAGCCTGTACGACGCCATCGAGGCGCGCACGCTCGTCACGCGCGGCGCGGTGTCCGATCTGCTGTCGCGCGACACGGCCCTGGCCATGACGCAGCGCGGTCCGCATGCCGCGCTCGTCGAGTTCGATGGCGTGGGCCATGCCCCCACCTTCGTCGATCCTGCGCAGATTGCCGCAGTGACCGACTTCCTGTTCGATTGAGTGAAGAGTGAAGCGCGATTCATCGAGCCTCCAGACGGCACCCCTGTCCGACGCGAGCATGGTCGACTACCCGTTGTCCGCGGCCACGGCCGATCGCACGCCGGTGATGGAAAACATGCTGGCGCGCGCCCGTGCGTTCGCCGAGCCGCTGATTGCCGATGAAACGCTGGACACCGGCGAGAACACGCTGGCGCACGCCGACGCGGTGGCCGCCATCGTCGCCAAGATGGGCGGCTCCGAAGCCATGCAGGCCGCGAGCTACCTGGTGTATGCCTGCCAGCACCTGAACCGTCCGCAGGAGGTGATCGCCAAGGTGTTCGGCGACAACTTCGCGGCGCTCGCGGTCGAGACGACCAAGCTGGTGCGCGTGCAGGAGCAGGCGCGCTCGGCCGCGCAGGGCCATCAGATAGAAGGTGCGGGCGCGCAGACCGAGAACGTGCGCAAGATGCTGCTGGCGTTTTCGCGCGACCTGCGTGTGGTGATGCTGCGCCTGGCCTCGCGCCTGCAGACGCTGCGGCACGCGGCCGCGAGCAAGCAGCCGGCGCCCGAGAGCGTGGCGCGCGAGTCGCTGCAGGTGTTCGCGCCGCTGGCCAACCGCCTTGGTATCTGGCAGGTGAAATGGGAGATCGAGGATCTTTCGTTCCGCTTTCTCGAACCCGAGACCTACAAGCTGATTGCTCGGCTGCTCGACGAGAAGCGCATCGAGCGCGAAGGGCACATCGAGCAGCTGCGTTCGCAGCTGGAGCGCGAACTGCAGCAGGAGGGCGTCAAGGCCACCGTGCAGGGGCGCCCCAAGAACATCTACAGCATCGTGAAGAAGATGCGCGGCAAGTCGCTCGACTTCGCGCAGGTCTTCGACATTCTTGCGCTGCGCGTGGTGGTGAGCGACGTCAAGGACTGCTATGCGGCGCTGGCGTGGGTGCATTCGCATTTCCAGCCGATCGACGAAGAGTTCGACGACTACATCGCGAGGCCGAAGCCCAACGGCTACCAGTCGCTGCACACCGTGGTGCGCGAGCTGGTCGACGGCAAGGCGGGCAAGCCGATAGAGATCCAGATCCGCACCGACGAAATGCACGACCACGCCGAGCATGGCGTGGCGGCGCACTGGGCCTACAAGGAAGCGGGCCACAAGGGTTACGCCGGTGTGTGGGCCAGCGGTGAGTACGACGCGAAGATCGCGGTGCTGCGCCAGCTGCTGGCGTGGGAGCGCGATCTGTCGGGCGGCCTGCAAGGGCAGGGCCTGTTCGATGACCGCATCTATGTGCTGACGCCGGACGCGGCGATCGTCGAGCTGCCGCAAGGCGCGACGCCGGTCGACTTTGCGTACACCGTGCACACCACGCTGGGCCATCGTTGCCGCGGCGCGCGTGTCGATGGCGCGATGGTGCCGCTGAACACGCCGCTGTCGAACGGGCAGACGGTCGAGATCATTGCCGCGAAGGAAGGTGGCCCGTCGCGCGATTGGCTCAATGCAGAGCTCGGTTATCTGGCCAGCCACCGTGCGCGCGCGAAGGTGCGCGCATGGTTCAACGCGCAGATCACGCACGAGACGGTGGCGCGCGGACGTGAGGCCGTCGAGAAGCTGTTGCAGCGCGAGGGGAAGACGTCTGTGCGATTGGAAGACCTCGCTTCGCAGCTGGGCTTCAAGTCGGCGGACAACTTGTTCGAAGTGGTGGGCAAGGACGAGTTCTCGCTGCGCAACATCGAGACGCTGCTGCGTCCGCCGGAGCCCGCGCCCGGTCCTGACGATGGCGTGCTTATCAAGAAGGCGCGCGGCAGCGAGAAGTCGGGCAAGGGCGGTGTGCTGGTGGTGGGCGTGTCTTCATTGATGACGCAACTCGCCAAGTGCTGCAAGCCCGCGCCGCCGGACGCGATTCGCGGCTTTGTCACGCGCGGGCATGGCGTCAGCGTTCACCGCGGCGACTGCAGCAACTTTCGCACGATGGCGTCGAAGAACAGCGAACGCGTGATCGAGGTGGAATGGGGCGTGCCGAAGAAGGGCGCGGACGCACCGGTGTATGCGGTGGACGTGTCCGTGGAAGCGGCCGATCGCCAGGGTCTTCTGCGCGATATCTCCGATGTGTTCGCACGCGAGAAGATGAACGTGATCGGCGTGCAGACGCAGTCGATCAAGGGCACGGCATGGATGACGTTCACTGTTGAAATCGCGGACGCCGCGCGGCTCACGCAGGTGCTTGGAATAGTGATTTCAGTAATTGGTGTGCGATCTGCACGTCGCCGCTAAAAAGTGCGATTTCTACTGCTACAATAAGTGCTTCTCGGACACATCCTTAGGCGCGTAGCTCAGCTGGTTAGAGCACCACCTTGACATGGTGGGGGTCGTTGGTTCGAGTCCAATCGCGCCTACCAATTTCTGTTCAGTCCCGGCCAACCACCGGATCAGTTGAACAGAGCAGACACCGGGTTCCCCGGTGTCCATATCGTCCTCAGTGGTGATGCAGCAAAAGACCATGGTACATCTTATTGTGCTACCTTGATCTCACTGCAAACCATTTCCAATTTTCTTGACAAGCGATCTGATGAATACGCGATCAACGTTGGTTGATCGGGCTCATGCCGACAAGCGCCTTGCCGCATTGTTGAAGCAGGCTCCCCTCGAGTTTGCGCGTGCCGTCTACGGCATCAACGACCATGCCGGCGGTCGCACCGAAACCATGGCGGCGCGCGAAGTGGCGCGTGCCCAGCGGCAGGGCGTACCGTTGACCGAAGAGCGTGCCGAACAGCGCGCCCGCGCCTACCTTCCCACCATCGGGCAAGAGCATTGCCCGCGTTGCTGGGTGGTCTACGGGCAAAAGACGCCCCTTCATTTTCGCGATGCGGTCGATGAGCGGCCCGAAACGGGCTCCTGCCATTCGTGCGGCGCGGAGTACGCGACATCTCCGGACTGAACGCAAAACTCGCGGTCAGGGTAAACCTTGTCGCGGCGCAGCAAAACCGCTCCCTAGAATCATCCGATGACATGGGCGTCCATGTGAAGGAGTCCGCAGTGCAGAGCAAGAAGTCCGGGGTCAAGCCGGTACAGCGTGTGATCAAGAAGTACCCCAACCGAAGGCTCTACGACACCGAGACATCCACGTACATCACCTTGGCCGAGGTGAAGCAACTTGTCATCCAGAACGCGCAGTTCGTGGTGCGCGACGCCAAGACCGGCGACGACCTCACGCGCAGCATCCTGCTTCAGATCATTCTCGAAGAAGAGGCGGGCGGCGCGCCGATGTTCACCGAGCAGGTGCTTTCGCACATCATTCGTTTCTACGGCCAGGCGATGCAGGGCTACATGGGCCCTTACCTCGAGAAGAACATCCAGGCCATGACCGAGGTGCAGGCGCAGCTGGCCGACAAGGCCGAGGGCCTGACGCCCGAGATGTGGTCGCGCTTCATGAGCATGCAGTCACCGATGCTGCAGGGGCTGATGGGCAACTACGTCGAGCAATCGAAGAACGTTTTTCTCCAGATGCAGGAACAGATGCAGAAAAACACCGAACAGGTACTGGGGGCCTTTGGCATCAAGCGTCCCTGAGCGCCGCTCGGCGCTTCGAAAGCGAGTGCACGGCAACCCGGAGGGGAGGTTGTCCAATGGTTTCCCGGCTGTCGCAGATAGCTGGGACAATAGAGGCATATGAGCGAAGTTGCCTCCCCCGAACGTACAGCCACGCCGACCGCCCCCAAGGTCGGATTCGTGAGCCTGGGCTGCCCCAAGGCCCTGACCGATTCCGAATTGATCCTGACCCAGCTGAGTGCCGAGGGTTATCAAACTGCCAAGACTTTCGAAGGTGCCGATCTGGTGATCGTCAACACCTGCGGCTTCATCGACGATGCGGTCAGGGAGAGCCTGGACACCATCGGCGAAGCGCTCGCCGAAAACGGCCGCGTGATCGTCACGGGCTGCCTGGGTGCCAAGACCGGCGACCAGGGTGGTAACCTGGTGCGCCAGATGCATCCGAGCGTGCTGGCCGTGACCGGCCCTCACGCCACGCAAGAGGTGATGGATGCGGTGCACGCTAACCTGCCCAAGCCGCACGACCCTTTCATCGACCTGGTGCCGAACACTTTCGGCGTTGCCGGCTTGAAACTCACGCCGCGCCACTACGCGTACCTGAAGATCAGCGAGGGCTGCAATCACCGCTGCACCTTCTGCATCATTCCTTCGATGCGCGGCGACCTCGTGTCGCGGCCGGTCGGCGATGTGCTGAGCGAGGCCAAGGCCTTGTTCGAAGGCGGCGTCAGGGAGTTGCTTGTGATCAGCCAGGACACCTCGGCCTATGGTGTCGACGTGAAGTACCGCACCGGCTTCTGGGACGGCAAGCCTGTCAAGACCCGCATGCTCGAACTCGTGCGTACGCTGGGCGAAATCGCCGAGCCGTATGGCGCCTGGGTTCGCCTGCACTACGTGTACCCGTACCCGAGCGTCGACGAAATCATTCCGTTGATGGCGAGCGGCCTCGTGTTGCCTTACCTCGACGTGCCGCTGCAGCACAGCCATCCCGATGTGCTCAAGCGCATGAAGCGCCCGGCCAGCGGTGAAAAAAACCTGGAGCGGCTGGCGCGCTGGCGCGAGGTGTGCCCGGAGCTCGTGATTCGAAGCACCTTCATCGCCGGCTTCCCCGGCGAGACGGAGCAGGAATTCGAGCATCTGCTCGACTTCATTCGCGAAGCCGAGATCGATCGCGCCGGTTGCTTTGCCTACAGCCCGGTCCAGGGCGCCACCGCCAACGACATTCCGGGCATGCTGCCCGAGGCCGAACGCGAAGCGCGCCGTGCACGCTTCATGGAAGTGGCCGAGGCCGTGTCGATCGCCAAGCTGCAAAAGCGCGTGGGTGCCACGATGCAGGTGCTGGTCGATTCGGCGCCGGGCATGGGTCGCAAGGGCGGAGTGGGGCGCACCTACGCAGACGCTCCGGAAATCGACGGCACGGTTCGCCTGCTGCCGCCCGAGAAGATCAGCAAGACGTTGAAGGTTGGTGAATTCACTCGTGCGCGCATCGTGGGCGCCGAGGGCCACGACCTGATCGCACTGCCCGTTTGATGCGCATTCGAACGGACAAGAAAAAAGCCACCGGAGACCGGTGGCTTTCTTTGGATGACCTGGCGGGGGTCAGCTTGAATTTGGTGCCCAGAAGAGGACTCGAACCTCCACGATGTTACTCGCTAGTACCTGAAACTAGTGCGTCTACCAATTCCGCCATCTGGGCTTCATGTCAGCCGAAGCTTTCATGTTTTTTTGCTTCTCAGCAAAGACTGCAATCATATCAAACTTTTTGCGGCAAATTCGCTGTTGAGTTCGCCCGCGTGCACTTGTTTGTGTGTGGCGTGTTGCAACTTGGCTGCATTGTCCATTCGATGATGAATCGAGCGGGCATGAAAAAAGCCACCGGAGACCGGTGGCTTCAATCGAATGACCTGGTAAAGGTCTGTTTAAACTTGGTGCCCAGAAGAGGACTCGAACCTCCACGATGTTACTCGCTAGTACCTGAAACTAGTGCGTCTACCAATTCCGCCATCTGGGCCCACAGAACTGCCGAAGCAGTTATGTTTTGAATTTCAGGAAAGAAGGAGATCATATCAAAAATAATGTCACTTCCAGCGGCTTGCTGGATGAATTCGAAGGAACCGTTCAAGGTCATCGCGATGGCCACGGTTTCGTACAGCGCGACGACGGCGAAGCAGACATCTATCTGCCCCCGAACGAGATGCGGGCCGTGCTGCACAAGGACCGCGTCAAGGCGCGCGTCGTGCGGCAAGACCGCCGCGGCCGCCCCGAGGGGCGCGTCGTGGAAATCGTCGAGCGCCCCGAGCAACCGATCATCGGCCGCCTGCTGCACGAAGGCGGCATCTGGCTTGTCGCGCCCGAAGACAAGCGCTACGGTCAAGACGTCCTGATTCCCAAGGGTGCGACCGGTCCCGCGAAGGTGGGACAGGTCGTCGTCGTGCAGCTCACGGAGCCGCCGGCGTTGTTCGGCCAACCCGTGGGTCGCGTGAAGGAAGTGCTGGGCGAAATTGACGACCCCGGCATGGAAATCGAAATCGCCGTGCGCAAGTACGGCGTGCCGCATGAGTTTTCCGCGGAGTGCCTGGCCGAAGCCAAGGCGCTGCCCGAGAAGGTTCGCCCCGCCGACAAGAAAGGCCGTGTCGACCTCACCGACATTCCCCTCGTCACCATCGACGGTGAAGACGCGCGCGACTTCGACGACGCCGTGTACTGCGAGCCCGCGAAAGTGGGCCGCGGCAAGGGCTGGCGCCTGTTGGTGGCCATCGCCGACGTGAGCGCCTATGTGAAGACCGGTTCGCCGATCGACATCGACGCCTACGACCGTGCCACCAGCGTCTACTTTCCGCGTCGCGTCATTCCGATGCTGCCGGAGAAGCTGTCGAACGGCCTGTGCTCGCTGAACCCGGAGGTCGAACGCCTGTGCATGGTGTGCGACATGCTGGTCGCGGCCGACGGCGAGATCTACGCCTACCAGTTCTACCCGGCCGTGATGTTCAGCCACGCGCGCTTCACGTACACCGAAGTGGCGGCCATCCTCGGCAACACGCGCGGCCCCGAAGCGGCCAAGCGCAAGGACCGCGTGAAGGACCTGCTGAACCTCGCCGACGTCTACAAGGCGCTGCTCAAGCAGCGCGGCAAGCGTGGCGCGGTCGACTTCGAGACCACCGAGACGCAGATCATCTGCGACGACGCCGGGCGCATCGAGAAGATCGTGCCGCGCACGCGCAACGAGGCGCACCGCCTCATCGAAGAAGCCATGCTGGCGGCCAACGTCTGCAGCGCCGACTTCATCGCCGAAGGCAAGCACCCGGGCCTGTTCCGCGTGCACGAAGGCCCGACGGCGGAGAAGAAGGAAATCCTGCGCGGCTACCTCAAGGCCATGGGCGTCGGCCTGAGCATCACCGACGACCCCAAGCCGGGCGAGTTCCAGGCGATTGCAACGGCCACCAAGGACCGCCCCGACGCGCAGCAGATCCACACCATGCTGCTGCGCTCCATGCAGCAGGCGATCTACACGCCGTTCAACAGCGGCCACTTCGGGCTGGCGTACGAGGCCTACACGCACTTCACGAGCCCGATCCGGCGTTATCCCGACTTGCTGGTGCACCGCGTGATCAAGGCGATTCTCACGAAGACGCGCTACCAGCTGCCGATGCTGCCCACCCCCGGCGAGGCGCATGCCAAGCTGGCCAAGCGGCTCGCGTCGCGCGTGAAGGCGCCGACCAACAAGCCGCAGAAAGCCACCATCGCGCCCAGCAAGGAAGTGCTGGCATGGGAGGCCGCCGGCCTGCACTGCAGCGCCAACGAGCGCCGCGCCGACGAAGCCAGCCGCGACGTCGAAGCCTGGCTCAAGTGCAAGTACATGCGCGAGCACCTCGGCGAGGAGTACGGCGGCGTGGTCACCGCGGCCACCACCTTCGGCATCTTCGTCACGCTCGACGCGATGTATGTCGAAGGGCTGGTGCACATCACCGAGCTCGGCGGCGAGTACTTCAAGTACGACGAGATGCGCCAGGAACTGCGCGGCGAGCGCACCGGCATCCGCTACGCCATCGGCACGCGCGTGCGGGTGCAGGTGAGCCGCGTCGACCTGGACGGCCGCAAGATTGACTTCCGCCTCGTGCGCGAAGGCGAGGACCTGACCTCGCGCGCCATGAAGGACAAGGGCGCCACGTCATCCGGCGTGCCGGTGAAGGCGTCGGCCAAGCGCGGCTCGCGCCACAAGGGCGAGGCCGGCGGCGCGGAGCCGCGCGGCGACCGCAGTGACCGCGGCGATCGCGTGGAGCGCTCGGACCATGGCGGCTCGGCCGCAGTGGGCCCGCAGTCGGCCATGCAGGCCTTCAAGTCGGCGGTCAAGAAGGCCGCCAACAAGATGAAGGGGCGCAAGCCGCGCCGCTGAAGCCTTGCCGCATGACACATCGACAACCTGAAAAAAGAGAAAGAGACACAGAGCATGAGCGTTGAAGACAACAAGGGCCGCATCGCCATCGTCACCGGAGCGGGCTCCGGCATCGGCCGCGCCGCGGCGCTGGCGTTGCTGGGCGACGGCTGGAGCGTGGTGCTGGCCGGGCGTCGC
This sequence comes from Variovorax sp. RCC_210, assembly GCF_041355175.1. Classification (NCBI taxonomy): domain Bacteria; kingdom Pseudomonadati; phylum Pseudomonadota; class Betaproteobacteria; order Burkholderiales; family Comamonadaceae; genus Variovorax; species Variovorax sp. RCC_210. Next base: position 848,687 of record NZ_JBFUPJ010000001.1, read on the forward strand.
CTGGAGCCGCTGGAGCAGGTGGCCGAGGAATCGGGCGCGGGCGCGCGTGCCTTCGCTGTGCCCACCGACGTGGCCAAGGCCGAGTCGGTGCAGGCCCTGTTCGCCGCCACTGTCGAGCGCTTCGGGCGCGTCGACCTGCTGTTCAACAACGCCGGCGTGGGCAACCCGCCGGGCCCGTTCGAGGACTGGACGCCCGAGCAATGGCAGGGCGTGGTCGACATCAACCTGACGGGCATGTTCTTCTGCATCCAGCAGGCGTTCCGCGCGATGAAGGCGCAGACCCCGATGGGTGGGCGCATCATCAACAACGGCTCCATCTCGGCCACCGCGCCGCGGCCCAACTCGGCCGCCTACACGTCCACCAAGCACGCGGTCGAAGGCCTGACCAAGACCGCGTCGCTCGACGGGCGCAAGTACGACATCGCCGTGGGTCAGGTGGACGTGGGCAACGCCATGACCGAGCTGGCGTCGCGCATGGCCAAGGGCGTGCCGCAGGCCAACGGCGAACTCGCCATCGAGCCGCTGATCGACGTGAAGATCGTGGGCCAGTCGGTGCTCTACATGGCGAACCTGCCGTTGGAAGCCAACGTGCTGTTCCACACGATCATGGCGACGAAGATGCCCTTCGTCGGCCGCGGCTAGGCGGTTTTCAGACGGGCGCGCGGCGGGCCAGTGTGCCGGCCGTGAGGGGGGCCGCATCGCTTGGCCATGTGTCGGCGATATGGCCGTGCTGCCAGACCGCTTCGCGCGCCGCGTCGAATGCGGGCCGGCGCGCCTCCAGTGCGGCCAGTGCGGCCAGCGCCGCGCCGATCATGCCGGCCAGCACGTCGCCGGTGCCAGCCGTTGCCAGCCTGGCATTGCCGGTGAGGTTGATGACGGGCAGTGCGTTGCCTGCATCGGCAATCACCGTGCCCGACCCCTTGAGCACCGCCACCACGCCGAAGCGTGCCGCCAGCTCACTTGCCGCCGCCAGCCGGTCGGCTTGAATCTCGGATGCGGTGCACCCCAGCAATCGCGCCGCTTCCAGCGGATGCGGCGTGATCACGGTCGGCGCCGCGCGCTTGCCGCGTGACACCAGCTGCGCCTGCAGCGCGCCATCGGCTGCGATGGCATTGAGCGCATCCGCATCGAGCACCAGTGCCGCTGCCGTCGACAGCACGCGCGGCAGCAGTTCGCGCACAGCCTCTCCACCGCCGCAGCCGCAAACGGCGGTCATGGCCGACAGGTCCAGCGCGTGGGCGTCGCGCAGCATCAGCTCGGGCTGGGAGACATCGACCGGTGCCGCGCTCGCATCGAGAAGCCCGACGAACACCCGGCCCGCACCCGCGTGCAGGGCCGCGGAGCCGGCCAGCAGCGCCGCACCCGCCATGCCCGACGCGCCGCCGACCACCGCCACATCGCCATAACTGCCCTTGTGCGACGCATGGGTGCGCGGCTTTGCATCGGGCGCGCCGGCCAGGCGTGCGGTGGGTTGATCGTTGAAGGTGCCGCAGCCCAGGTCGTCGAACCAGACGGTGCCTGCGGCGTCGCGGCCCTGGGCGGTGAACAGGCCGGGCTTGAGCGTGAGGAAAGTGATGCAGGAGCGGATGGAGCCTTGCGCATGGTCGGCGCCATGGGCCAGCGTGCCGGTGTCCGCATTCAGTCCGGAGGGCACGTCGACGCTGAGCACCGGGTGTGCGCCGGCATGCATCGTCGCGAGCCATTCGGCCATCGCGCCTTCGGGCGGTCGGGTCGAACCGATGCCGAGCAACGCGTCGATCGCCAGGTCGCAATGCGAAGGCGGCTGCGCTGCGAAGGTGACGCCCGCGTCGCGGGCCCGTTGCAGCGACGCCTTGGCGTCTGGTGGCAAGCGGCCTTCGTCGCCGACGAAGGTAACGACCGGAAAGAAGCCCCGATGCCGCAACTGCGCCGCCGCCTCGAAACCGTCGCCGCCGTTGTTGCCCGGGCCGCACGCCACCCAGATCGTCCGCGCATGCGGCGCGATGGCCATCGCGAGCCGCGCGACCGCGAGGCCTGCGCGTTGCATCAGCGCGTGGGCGGGCAGGGCGGCGGCCGCGGCCTGCTCGATGCGGCGCGTGGCGGCGATGTCGAACAGATCGGCGGCTGTGGCGGACGTGATGCGGTGCATCGATCCATTGTGCCGTCGTGCCTCCTATCATCGAACGATGATGCTCAAGACCCTTGGCTGGCTGCTGGTCCTTCTGCTGGCGTGGTTTGCCGGCTTCGCCGGCATGGGCATGGCGCTGATCGGCGGCGCGGTGTGGGCGCTCGGTTTGCTCGCGGTGGTATGGGGGCTGTTCCTGCTGGCCGTGACCTTGCGCCGCGTGCCGCTGCGCGACATTGCCTGGGCCGCGAACCTCGGCTACGGCTTCGGCGTGATGCGCTGGCTCGACGTGCCGGCCGAAGCGGGCTCAGGCGCCGTGCGCTGGCTGGCGATGGGCGCCAGCCTGCTGTGCCTTGTTTTTTTCGGCCTGGTGGCGCCGGCGCTGCTGGCATGGATCGCCGGCAAGTGGCTGCCGGTGCCCGAACCCGAACTGCCGGTCGAGCAGCCGGCCAGCCCGGAGCGCCTGCGCCGATGGGGTCCTAGAGACTGAGGCGTTCGACGCCCAGGCCTTCGAGGTCGACGCCCGGGTCTTGCCCGCCGATCAGGTCGCCCAGCACGCGTGCGCTGCCGCACGACAGCGCCCAGCCGCTCGAGCCGTGCCCGAGGTTCAGCCACACGCCCGGAATGCCGCTAGCGCCGAGCACGGGCGGGCCGTCCGGCAGCATCGGACGCGCGCCTTTCCATTGCTGGACGCCCGATTGCAGCGTGGCCGCGCCCGGAAACCAGTCGTGCAGCACCTTGTAGAGCGTCTGGATGGCGGCGGGACTCATGGTGTCCAGCGAACCGCCGATTTCGGCGCTGCCAGCCACGCGCACGCGCTGGCCCAGGCGAGAGATGGCGACCTTGTAGCGCTCGTCCATCACCGCGCTGCGCGGCGCGTTGAGCGGCTCGCGAATGGGCGCGCTGACCGAATGCCCGTACACCGGCGCCATCGGAATGCGCAGGCCCAGCGGGCGCAGCAGCGAGGCCGAGGCCAGGCCGGCGCACACCACGACCGCGTCGTAGCGCACGGGCTCGGAGCCGCTCGCCAGCGACAGCGAGGTGGGGGCTGCGCGGCTCAGCGGTGCGATGTCGCAGTTGAAATGAAATTGCGCGCCGAAGGCCTCCGCCTCCCACTTGAGCAGCAGCGCGAACTGGCGGCAGTTGGCCACTTCGTCTTCCGGCAGGTGGATGGCGCCGGCCAGCGGAGTGTCCGGGTTGAGCGCGGGCTCGAGCAGGCGGGCCTCGTCGGCATCGACTTCGCGAAACACGCTGCCGGCCTGGCGCAGCACGTCGAGCCCGGGCTGCACCAGTTTCTTCTCGCGCTTGGAGCGCAGCAGCACGAGATAGCCGTCGCTGCGCTCGTAGCTGAGCTCGCGCGCCTCGGTCACCTCGTGCAGTCGGGTGCGGCTGTAGAAGGCCAGCCGCTGCATGCGGGCGCGGTTGGCCAAGTAGGTTTCGAGCTTGCAGGCCTTCTGCCAGCGCGACATCCAGCCGATGTCGCGCGAATTCAGCGGCCAGCGCAGCTTGATGGCGCCGTGCGAGGAGAGCAGCGAGCGCAGCACCTTGCCGCGCATGCCGGGGGCGGCCCACGGCGTGACATACCCGGGTGCGACCACGCCCGCGTTGGCGAAGCTGGCTTCTTCTGCGGCGGCGCCTCGGCGCTCGAACACGGTCACTTCATGACCGTCGGAAACCAGTTCCCAGGCGGTGGTGACGCCGATGATGCCGGCGCCCACGATCGCGATTTTCATTGAGTGTTCTAGATAAAGGAGATGGCCGACGCCCCGAAGCCCGTTGGGTGCGGCGGCGGCAGCTGTTATTTTTGCAGCGCTTGCTCGGTTTGGAGCGACACGGCCAGCACGGCGTCGTCGTGCAGCGCGGCGTGCCACAGCATGAGGCCGACCGGCAATTCACCGGCAGCGTGGCAGGGCAGCGAGAGGGCGCAGCCGTCGAGCATGTTGACGATCGACGGGTTGCGCAGCAGCAGGGCGTTGACGCGGAAGAACTCGTCGTCGCGCTCGGCGCCCGGTGCCACGCTGGCGATGGATGGCGCGGTGATGGGTACGGTCGGCGACAGCACGACATCGAAGGGCGCCAGCCTGGCCTCGACGCGGGCGATCCAGTCGCGGCGAGCGTTGACGAGGTCGATGTATTCGTGCGCCTTCATGCTGGCGCCACGCAGGATGCGTTGCGCCACGCGCGGGTCGTAGCCGGCGCCGCTGCGCTCCAGCAGCAGCCGGTGCCAGGCATGGGCCTCGGCCGCGGAGAAGCCGCCGGTGGCGTTGATGGTGGACAGCTCGGCGAACTCGGGCAGCTCGATTTCCTGGATGTGGGCGCCGGCGGCGCGCATCGTTTTCAAAGAACGCTCGAAGGCGGCGGCCACGGCCGGCTCGATGGCGTCGAAAAAGATGTTCTTCACCACGGCCAACCGGTAGGCGGCGAGCGGGGCGTTGCCGGCGGTGACGCGCCGGGCGGCCAGGATTTCGTGCGCTGTGATGGCGTCGCGCACCGAACGGGTCATGGCGCAGACCGTGTCGAGCGTGGTCGACAGCGGCAGCGCGCCGTCGGCGGGGGTGAGCCTGGCCGTGTTCTTGAAGCCGACGATGCCGTTCAGCGCCGCCGGAATGCGGATCGAGCCGCCCGTGTCCGAGCCCAGCCCGATGAAAGCGGCGCCGCTGGCGACCGAAATCGCGGCGCCGGAGGACGATCCGCCGGGAATGCGCGGCGTGGCGGCGTCGCTCACGTTGGCGGGCGTTCCGTGGTGCGGGTTGACGCCGACGCCCGAGAAGGCGAATTCGGTCATGTTGGTGCGACCGGTCAGCACCCCGCCGGCTGCGCGCAGCCGCGCCACGGCTAGGGCGTCGGAACGGGCGGCGGGGGCGTGGCTCAGGACCACCGAGCCGGCCGGGGTCGGCTGGCCCTCGATGTCGAACAGGTCCTTGGCGGTGAATGGCAGGCCGGACAGCCGGCTGTCCGGATTCGATTCGGCGGCGGCCTGGCGGGCCTCGTCGAACATCGGGCGGGTGAAGACGTGGTCGCAGGCCGGCGACCGGACGATGTCGATGGCGCGCTCCATTTCGGTGCGTGCATCGTTGCCACCTGCCAGAAGGGTGAGACGGGTGGCGTGGAGGTCGTTCATGGGTGGCTGCAGATGCCGCGCGGGCGGCTCGGGTTCAGGAAAGAGAGGGCGGGAGGCGTGCTATACTCTTTGGGTTTCGCTGGTCGAGCAACGGCTCCCGTTGCATCCAGCCAGACACATCCGCAAACCGGCCCAATCAAGGTGTTGTGACTCAGTTCAAAAGAGCACAAAACGGGCTGGATTTTAGACCCAACCTTTGGAGTAATTTCTAATGTCTACCACCATGCGCGAAATGCTGGAAGCCGGTGTCCACTTCGGTCACCAAACCCGCTTCTGGAACCCCAAGATGGCTCCGTTCATCTTCGGTCACCGCAACAAGATCCACATCATCAACCTGGAAAAGTCGCTCCCGATGTTCCAGGACGCGATGAAGTACGCCAAACAACTCACCGCCAACCGCGGCACGATCCTGATGGTCGGCACGAAGCGCCAGGCCCGTGAAATCGTTGCGGCTGAAGCCCGTCGCGCCGGCGTGCCTTTCGTCGACACCCGCTGGCTCGGCGGCATGCTGACCAACTTCAAGACCGTCAAGACCTCCATCAAGCGTCTGAAGGACATGAAGGCCCAGCAAGAAGCCGGCCTCGATTCGCTGAGCAAGAAGGAGCAACTCACCTTCTCGCGCGAAATCGCGAAGCTCGAAAAGGACATCGGCGGCATCCAGGACATGGCTGCGCTGCCGGACGCGATCTTCGTGATCGACGTGGGCTTCCACAAGATCGCCGTCGCCGAAGCCAAGAAGCTCGGCATTCCGCTGATCGGCGTGGTCGACTCCAACCACTCGCCCGAAGGCATCGACTACGTGATTCCCGGTAACGACGACTCGTCGAAGGCCGTCACGCTGTACGCACGTGGCATCGCCGACGCGATCATCGAAGGCCGCAACAGCGCCGGTGGCGATGTGGTCAAGGCCGTTGCCGAAGGCAGCAGCGACGAATTCGTCGAAGTCGAAGAAAGCGCTTCGGCCTGAGCGGGTGCCTTCACGCGCCTGAAGAAGGGGCTTGGTGCCCCTTTTTTTTAACCTGATTTTTGGAATTTCGGAGATACACAAATGGCTGCAATCACCGCAAGCATGGTTGGCGAACTGCGCGCTAAGACCGACGCGCCCATGATGGAATGCAAGAAGGCTCTCACCGAGGCCGAAGGCAACATGGAAAAGGCCGAAGAGCTGCTGCGCATCAAGCTGGGCAACAAGGCTGGCAAGGCATCGGGTCGCATCACGGCCGAAGGCGTGGTCACGGCTTTTGTCGACGGCGCTGCCGGCGGCATGATCGAAATCAACTGCGAGACCGACTTCGTCACCAAGAACGACAGCTTCCTGGCCATGGCCAACGCGGCCGCCATGCTGGTCGCGAAGAACAGCCCCGCTGACATCGCCGCCCTGGGCGCGCTGGCCTATGAGCAAGACGGCTTCGGTCCCACGCTCGAAGACGTGCGCAAAGGCCTGATCGGCAAGATCGGCGAGAACATGAGCTTCCGCCGCTTCAAGCACTTCGCCGGCAACGGCAAGCTCGCTTCGTACCTGCACGGCACGCGCATCGGCGTGATGGTCGAGTTCGAAGGCGACGACACCTCCGCCAAGGACGTGGCCATGCACATCGCCGCCATGAAGCCCGTCGCCATCCAGGCATCGGACGTGCCCGCCGAGCTGATCGAAAAAGAACGCGCCGTGGCTGCCGGCAAGGCTGCTGAAGACCGCAAGGTTGCCGAGGCCGAAGGCAAGAAGCCGCAGCCCGACGACATCGTCGCCAAGCGCATCGAAGGCGGCGTGCAGAAGTACCTGAAGGAAGTCTCGCTGCACAACCAGCCGTTCGTGAAGAACGACAAGCAGACCGTCGAGCAGATGCTCAAGGCCGCCGACACCTCGATCAAGGGTTTCACCCTGTACGTGGTCGGCGAAGGCATCGAGAAGAAGGTCGACGACTTCGCTGCCGAAGTGGCCGCACAAGTCGCCGCTGCCAAGGCTGCTGCCTGATCTCGCAGCCACTACAGCGGCGGTGCGCAAGTGCGTGCCGCCGCTTTTTCACCGCCACGTTTTACACTCGCCCCCGCCAACCAAAGGAAATTGCCCATGTCTGATCCCCGCCCAGCCCACAAGCGAATCTTGTTGAAGCTGTCGGGAGAGGCACTGATGGGCGACGACGCCTTCGGCATCAACCGCGCCACCATCGTGCGGATGGTCCAGGAGGTGGCCGAGGTCGTGAACATGGGCGTCCAGGTGGCGGTCGTGATCGGCGGCGGCAACATCTTCCGCGGCGTCGCGGGAGGCTCCGTCGGCATGGATCGCGCCACGGCCGACTACATGGGCATGCTGGCCACGGTGATGAACTCGCTGGCCCTGGCCGACGCGATGGACAAGCAGGGCCTGGTGGCCCGCGTGATGTCCGCCATTGCCATCGAGCAGGTGGTCGAGCCCTATGTGCGCCCCAAGGCCCTGCAGTACCTCGAAGAGGGCAAGGTCGTGGTGTTCGCGGCTGGCACGGGCAACCCGTTCTTCACGACCGACACGGCCGCGGCGCTGCGCGGTGCCGAAATTGGCGCCGAGCTGGTGCTCAAGGCGACCAAGGTCGACGGTGTGTACACCGCCGATCCCAAGACCAACCCCAATGCAACGCGCTATTCCTCGCTCACGTTCGACGAGGCGATTGCGCAGAATCTCGGCATCATGGACGCCACGGCCTTCGCGCTGTGCCGCGACCAGAAGCTGCCGATCAAGGTGTTCTCGATCCTCAAGAACGGCGCGTTCAAGCGCGTCGTCATGGGCGAGGACGAGGGCACGCTGGTGCATGCCTAGGAGCCAATAAGATGACCATTGCAGACATTCGGAGCACGACCGACGCGAAGATGAACCAATCGCTCGCGGCGTTCCAGAACAATCTCACCAAGATCCGTACCGGCCGCGCCAACTCGGCGCTGCTCGACTCGATTCACGTCGAGTACTACGGCTCGCAGGTGCCGCTGAGCCAGGTGGCCAACGTGTCGGTGCTCGACTCGCGCACCATCAGCGTCCAGCCCTGGGAAAAAGGCATGGGCGCCAAGATCGAGAAGGCCATTCGCGAAAGCGACCTGGGCCTGAACCCGGCCTCGATGGGCGACCTGATCCGCGTGCCGCTGCCCGCCATGAGCGAAGAGCGCCGCAAGGAAATGACCAAGCTGGTCCGCAACGAAGGCGAGAGCGCCAAGATCGCCACGCGCAACCTGCGCCGCGATGCGAACGAGTCGGTCAAGAAGCTGGTGAAGGACAAGCTGGCCTCGGAAGACGACCAGAAGCGCGCCGAAGCCGAGATCCAGAAGGTCACCGACCGCCACATCGCGGAAATCGACCGCCTGATCGCGGCCAAGGAAGCGGAGATCATGGCCGTTTGAGGCCTGCCATGGCCTCCACATCGCCGCGCATTCCGCACCACGTTGCCATCGTCATGGACGGCAACGGCCGTTGGGCGACGCGGCGTTTTCTTCCCCGCGTGGCGGGGCACAAGCAGGGCGTGGAGTCGCTGCGCCGCTGTGTCAAGGCCTGCGCCGACCGCGGCGTGGGCGTGCTCACTGTGTTCGCGTTTTCCTCGGAGAACTGGAACCGCCCCGTCGAAGAAGTCTCCGGGCTGATGGAGCTGATGGTCGGCGCGCTCGCGCGTGAAGTTCCCCGGCTCAGCAAGGACGGCGTGCGGCTGCACTTCGTCGGCGAACGCGCGGGTCTCTCGCCCAAGATGGTGAAGGGCCTGGTCGACGCCGAGGAAGCCACCGCGAACAACACGCGCATGCAGCTCAACGTGTGCTTCAACTACGGTGGTCGCTGGGACATCGCAAAGGCCGCGGCCAAGCTGGCGGCGCAGGGCGAGCCCATCACGGAGGCCAGCCTGGACCGCGCCATGGCGCTGGCCCATGTGCCCGACCCGGACCTGTTCATTCGCACCGGGGGCGAGCAGCGCCTGTCGAACTTCCTGCTCTGGCAGAGTGCCTACGCCGAGCTTTTCTTCAGCGCCAAGTTGTGGCCCGAGTTCGACGAAGCTGCGCTGGACGAGGCCATTGCCGCGTTCCAGGGCCGCGAGCGCCGCTTCGGCCAGACGTCGGCACAGGTCTCGGCCCCACAAGGCCTCACGGCCTGACACACTCCCCCGCATGCTCAAACAACGCATCCTCACGGCGATCGTGCTGCTCGCGATCCTGCTGCCGGCGCTGTTCTACCGAAACCACATTCCCTTCGCCTGCGTGATGCTCGTGCTGATCGGCGCGGCGGCATGGGAGTGGGGGCGGCTGAACGGCTATGGCCAGCGGCTCTCGGTGTTCCTGGGCATCGAGACGGTGGTGCTGTGCGGGCTGTCCTGGTGGCTGGGCCTGCTGGAGCAGCCGCTCGCGCTCATGTGGACCTTGGCCAGCGCGGCCTGGGTGCTGGGCGGCGCGGCGTTGCTGAGGGTGGCGGTGCCGGGCTGGCCGCGCATTCCGCGTGGATTGCGACTGGTCGGGGGGCTGCTGGCGCTGTGGGTCGCGTGGCTCGCGGCGGTGCAGGCCCGCATGATCGGCATCAATTTCTTGCTGTCGATCCTGGTGCTGGTGTGGGTGGCCGACGTGTTCGCGTATTTCGCCGGCCGCGCCTTCGGCCTGAAGTTCACTCGCAACAAGCTCGCTCCCGCCATCAGTCCCGGAAAGAGCTGGGAAGGCGTGTGGGGCGGGATGATCGGCGTGGTGGTGCTGGCCTTTGCCTGGGTGTGGGCCGACAAGGCCGCTGGCGCGACGGTCGCCAGCCTGTACACCCGTCTCAACGAGCGCGGCTGGTGGCTCCTGCTGCTGGGCGCGCTGTTTCTTTCTGCGATGAGCGTCGTGGGCGACCTTGTCGAATCTCTGATCAAGCGCAGCGCCGGCGCCAAGGACAGCAGCCGGCTGTTGCCGGGCCATGGCGGGGTCCTCGACCGCGTGGATGCCCTCTTGCCCGCGCTGCCCATTGCCATGATGCTGGCCTTCCTGTGAACACTCCCAGACAACGCGTCACGGTGCTCGGATCGACCGGTTCGGTCGGCGTGAGCACGCTCGACGTCATCGCGCGGCACCCCGAGCGCTTCGAGGTTTTCGCGCTTTCCGCAGCCACCAGGGTCGACGAGCTGCTGGCGCAATGCGCGCAGTTCTCGCCCCGGTTCGCGGTCATGGCAAGCCCGCCGCACGCGGCCTTGCTGGCTGAAAAGCTAAGGCAAAGCGGCCTGAAGACCGTCGTGCTGACCGGCGACGATGCTCTTGAAACGATAGCGTCGCACGACGAGGTCGACGCCGTCATGGCGGCCATCGTCGGCGCCGCGGGCCTCGGCCCCTGCCTGGCGGCTGCGCGTGCCGGCAAGCGCCTGCTGCTGGCCAACAAGGAAGCGCTCGTCGTCGGCGGCGAACTGTTCATGCGCACGGTGCGCGAGGGCGGCGCCACGCTGCTGCCCATCGACAGCGAGCACTCGGCCATTTTCCAGTCGCTGCCCGAAGACCCGTCCACTTGGGCGCGACGCATCGACAAGATCATCTTGACGGCCTCAGGCGGCCCGTTTCGCACCCGCGCGCCCGAAACGCTGGGCACGGTCACGCCGGAGCAGGCGTGTGCCCATCCGACCTGGGTCATGGGCCGCAAGATTTCGGTCGATTCGGCCACCATGATGAACAAGGCGCTCGAGGTGATCGAGGCGCGCCACCTGTTCGGCGTGTCGCCGGAGCAGATCGAGGTGGTCATCCATCCGCAGAGCGTGGTGCATTCGATGGTGCAGTTCACCGACGCCTCGGTCATGGCCCAGCTGGGCACGCCCGACATGCGGGTGCCGATCGCCGTTGGCCTGGCATGGCCGGAGCGCATCGAAAGCGGCGCGGCGCGGCTCGATTTCCGCGAGATGTCGGCGCTGACCTTCAACACGCCCGACCCGGCGCTGTTCCCGGGGCTGGGCCTGGCCTGGCACGCACTGCGCGCTGCGCCCGGCACTACCGCGGTGCTGAATGCGGCCAACGAGGTGGCGGTCGAAGCCTTTCTGGACCGCCGTTTGCGTTTCGATCGCATTCATGCGGTCAACATGGAAACTTTGGAGGCGGTCTCTCCCTCCAAGCCCGCATCGCTCGCCGACCTCCTGGCGCTCGATGCCAACGCGCGCGCGGCGGCCAATGCCGCGGCGCTGCGTTTCGCGGCCTGACGCTCCCCCTGGAAACCAAGGATTCCGATGCTGCTCACTGTCATAGCCTTCGTGGTCGCGCTCGGTGTCCTGATTGCGGTGCATGAGTACGGCCACTACCGCGTCGCCGTGGCTTGCGGCGTCAAGGTCGAGCGTTTCTCGGTCGGCTTCGGCAAGGCGCTGATCCGCTGGCAGCCCAAGCGCCAGCATCCGGGGCAATCGACTGAGTTCGTCATCGGCGCATTTCCGCTCGGTGGCTACGTCAAGATGCTCGACGAGCGCGAAGGGCCGGTCGCGCCTGAAGAGCGCCATCGCGCCTTCAACACCCAGCCTTTGCGTTCGCGCGCGGCCATCGTGGCTGCAGGGCCTATCGCCAACCTGCTGCTGGCCGTGGTGCTCTACACGGCAGTCAACTGGATCGGCGTGCAGGAGCCGGTGGCCAAGCTGGCGCGGCCAGTGGCGGCGTCGCTGGCCGAGGCCGCGGGCCTGCGTGGCGGCGAACACATCACCCAGGCCGGCTTCGACGGCGACCTGTCGCCCGTTCAATCCTTCGAAGACCTGCGCTGGCGCATGACGCGCGGCGCGCTCGACGGCCACGACCTGACGCTCGAAATCGCGGGAGAGGGCGGCAAGCCCGCGCGCCAGGTCGTGCTGCCACTGAGCCGCATGGAGACCCGGGACGCCGACCCGCAGATGTTCCGCAAGATCGGCGTGCTCGCACCCTTGACCCGCCCCGAAATCGGCGAAGTCATGGCTGGCGGCGCGGCCGAGCGTTCAGGGCTGCGCAGCGGCGACGTGGTGCGCAGCATCGGCGGCACGGCCATCGTCGACGGACAGCAGTTGCGCGAAGTGATCCGGGCCTCGGTCGATGGCGACCAGCCGCGCATCCAGCCCTGGCAGCTCGAGCGAGGCGGCCAGCCGCTCACCCTCGACGTGAAGCCTGAGGTGCGGGAAGAGGGCGGCGCGAAGGTTGGGCGCATCGGTGCCTACGTGGGCACCGCCCCCGAGATGTTGACGGTGCGCCAGGGGCCGGTCGACGGCGTCTGGCGTGGCGTGGTGCGCACCTGGGAGGTGTCGGCACTGACCGTGCGCATGATGGCCAAGATGGTCATCGGCGAGGCATCGCTCAAGAATCTGAGCGGGCCGCTCACCATCGCGGACTACGCGGGCAAGTCGGCGAGCCTCGGTTTCACGCAGTATCTGGTGTTCCTGGCGCTCATCAGCGTGAGCCTGGGCGTGCTCAATCTCATGCCGCTGCCGGTCCTCGATGGGGGGCACCTGATGTATTATCTTTGGGAGGGCCTGACCGGCAAGAGCGTCTCTGACGCCTGGATGGAACGGCTTCAGCGCGGGGGTGTCGCCCTGCTGCTGGTCATGATGTCGGTCGCACTCTTCAACGACGTCACGCGGCTCTTTGGTTAACTTTCTGCCGGCCCTTTCCGTGCCGGCTCAATTCACAGATGAACAAAAACTTCAGTCGCTTTCGCCTGCGTAGCGTTGCCGCGGTGGTTGTCAGTGCGCTCGCAGCCACTGCAGCCTGGGCCGTCGAGCCTTTCACGGTGCGCGACATTCGCGTCGAAGGCCTGCAACGCGTCGAAGCCGGTACGATCTTCGCATCGCTGCCGCTGCGCGTGGGCGATACCTACAGCGACGAGCGCGGTTCGGCCGCGATCCGTGCGCTGTTCGACCTGGGGTTGTTCAAGGACGTGCGCATCGACGTGAACGGCAATGTGCTGGTGGTCATCGTCGAAGAGCGCCCGACCATCGCCGACGTCGATTTCGTCGGCACCAAGGAATTCGACAAGGCCGCGTTGCAGAAGGCGCTGCGTGAAGTCGGCCTGACCGATGGCCGTCCTTACGACAAGGCGCTGGCCGACCGCGCCGAACAAGAGCTCAAGCGCCAGTACGTGAGCCGCAGCCTGTACAACGCGCAGGTCGTGACCACGGTCACGCCGATCGAGCGCAACCGCGTCAACCTGACGTTCACGGTCACCGAAGGCGAGTCGGCCCGCATCCGCGAAGTGCACGTGGTCGGCAACAAGGCCTTCAGCGAATCGACCCTGCTGAGCCTGTTCGACCAGGACAGCGGCGGCTTCATGAGCTGGTACACCAAGTCGAACCAGTATTCGCGCGCCAAGCTCAACGCCGACCTCGAAACGCTGCGCTCGTACTACATCACCCGCGGCTACCTCGAATTCCGCATCGATTCGACCCAGGTCGCCATCTCGCCGGACCGCAAGGACCTGACGGTGACGGTGAACATCACCGAAGGCGAGAAGTTCGTGGTGTCGAGCGTCAAGCTCGACGGCAACTACCTCGGCCGCGACGACGAGTTCAAGTCGCTCATCACCATCAAGCCCGGCGAGGCCTACAACGGCGACCAGGTCACCGAGACCACCAAGGCCTTCAACGACTACTTCGGCACATTCGGCTACGCCTTCGCTCGCGTGCAGGCGCGTCCGGAGATCGACCGTGTCAACAACCGCGTGGCACTCACGCTGCAAGCCGAACCTGCACGCCGCGTGTACGTGCGCAAGGTTTCGGTCGGCGGCAACAACAAGACCCGCGACGAAGTCATTCGCCGCGAGTTCCGCCAGTTCGAAGCCTCCTGGTACGACGGCGACAAGATCAAGCTGTCGCGCGACCGCGTGGACCGCTTGGGCTTCTTCACCGAAGTGAACGTCGATACGCAGGAAGTCCCCGGCTCGCCCGACCAGGTCGACCTGACTGTCAACGTGACCGAAAAGCCAACGGGCAGCCTGCAGCTGGGCGCCGGCTACTCGAGCGCTGAAAAGGTCGCGCTGACCTTCGGTATCTCGCAGGAAAACGTGTTCGGCTCGGGCAACTTCCTGGGCGTGCAGGTCAACACCAGCAAGTACAACCGCACGCTGTCGCTGACCACCACCGACCCGTATTTCACGCAGGACGGCATCTCGCGCACGATCAGCCTGTACCACACCACCACGCGCCCTTATTCCTCGTCGATCGACGGCGACTACAAGCTGGTGAACCAGGGCGGCTCGATCCGCTTTGGTGTGCCGTTCAGCGAAATCGACACGGTGTTCTTCGGCATCGGCCTCGAGCGCTATGCGTTCGATGCGAACAGCGCGACCGCGTTCTCCGGCCTGACCACGCCACCTTCGTACCTGCGGTACTTCCAGTGCCAGAAGGACCCGACCGGCATCCTGGTGATCGGATGCGACCAGAAGAGCGTCTGGGGCGTTCCGTTGAGCATCGGCTGGGGCCGCGACAACCGCGACAGCGCGTTGATTCCGACCACTGGCCGCCTGCAACGCGCCAACCTCGAAGTGGGTGCGGCCGGCGACATGAAGTACGTCAAGACGAACTACCAGTACCAGCAGTTCTTCGCGATCAACAAGCAGTACACCTTCTCGATCAACGGCGAAGTCGGCTATGCCAAGGCGCTGGGTGGCAAGGTCTACCCGATCTTCAAGAACTTCTACGCGGGTGGCCTGGGCTCGATCCGTGGCTTCGAGCAGAACTCGCTGGGTCCGCGCGACGTGCCGCTGTTCGGCCAGACCGAAGGCGCGGCCATCGGCGGTACGAAGAAGGCGATTTTCAACGCCGAGCTGAGCACGCCGTTCCCGGGAGCCGGCAACGACCGCACGCTGCGGCTGTACGGCTTCTTCGACGTCGGCAACGTCTTTGGTTCGCGCTCGGCCGGTTCGACCGACGAGCAATGGAAGGCTGAGAAGAAGCTGCGCGCATCGGTCGGCCTGGGCGTCAGCTGGATCTCGCCGCTGGGCCCGCTGCGCCTGGCCTATGCCTTCCCCATCAAGTCCCAGAAGGAAGTGACAGACCCGAGCACCGGGTTCATCACCATCCCCAAGGATAGAATCCAGCGCCTCCAATTCCAGATCGGAACGTCTTTCTAAATGAAGCATTTGATTCGCGCCGCGGCCGGCGCGTTGTTGATTCCCGCAGCGCTGTTCGTTGCTGCGCCCGCCCAGGCGCAAGCACAGGAAACCTTTCGCATCGGTTTCGTGAATCCGGACCGCGTGCTGCGCGAGGCACAACCGGCCAAGGCCGCCCAGGCCAAGCTCGAAGCCGAGTTCCTGAAGCGCGAAAAAGACCTGACCGGCCAGGGCGATGCACTGAAGGCCGCGTCCGAGAAGTTCGAGCGCGAAGCGCCGACCTTGTCGGAAAGCCAGCGCGTCACTCGCCAGCGTGCGCTGGTCGACCAAGACCGCGACTTCCAACGCAAGCGCCGTGAGTTCCAGGAAGACCTGAACGCGCGCAAGAACGAAGAGCTGCAGCAGGTCTACGAGCGAGCCAACCGCGTGGTCAAGCAGGTGGCCGAAGCTGAAAAGTACGATGCCATCCTCCAGGAAGCCATCTACATCAACCCGAAGCACGACATCACCGACAAGGTGATCAAGGCGCTGAACGCGTCGGTCAGCTCTTCTGCGCCTGCGGCTGGCAAGTAACGCCGGGAGCCGGCGTGTCATTGCAGCTTGGAGCCATCGTTGACGCCCTGGGGGGCGAGCTTCATGGCGATAGGGCGCTGTCCATCGCGCGGCTTGCGCCGCTGCAGAACGCACAGCCCGATGCGCTCAGTTTCCTGAGCCATCCCAAATACCAGCAGGAGCTCGCGGCCTCGAAGGCCGCCTGTGTCATCGTGTCGCCCGCCATGCGCGAAGCGGCCGAGGCCCGCGGGGCGTTCATCGTCACGCCCGATCCTTATTTCTACTTTGCCCGCCTGACACAGCTCTGGAAGGCGCACCACGCGCGTCCGGATGCAGACCTGGTGCACCCGAGCGCGGTGATCCATCCCGAGGCACACGTCGACCCGACGGCGCGCATCGGCGCGCTGTGCGTGGTGGAGCGGGGCGCACGCATCGGCGCGGGCACCGTGCTGAAGTCGCGTGTAACGGTCAGCGAAGACTGCACCCTTGGCGAGCGCTGCCTGCTGCACCCCGGCGTGGTCATCGGCGCGGACGGCTTCGGCTTGGCGCTGCACGAAGGGCAGTGGGTCAAGATCGAGCAACTGGGCGCGGTGCGCATCGGCAACGACGTCGAAATCGGTGCCAACACCTGCATCGACCGCGGCGCGCTCGACGACACCGTCATCGAAGACGGCGTGAAGCTCGACAACCTGATCCAGATCGGCCACAACGTGCGTGTCGGCAAGAACACCGCCATGGCGGGGTGCGTCGGCGTGGCCGGCAGCGCCACCATCGGCGCCAACTGCACTTTCGGTGGCGGTGCCATCGTGCTGGGCCATCTGACGGTGGCCGACGGCGTGCACGTGTCCGCCGCCACGACGGTTACCCGTTCGATCCACAAGGCCGGGCAGTACACCGGCATGTTTCCCATCGATGACAATGTGAACTGGGAAAAAAATGCGGCAACGCTCAAGCAGTTGCACAGCCTGCGCGAACGACTGAAGGCGCTGGAGAAGGCTCCCTCGAAAAAATGACGACGATGCAGGAACAGAACATCATGACAAAGCCAGCGATAGCGCTCGATATCCACCAAATCCTCAAGCTGCTGCCCCACCGCTACCCGTTCCTGCTGGTGGACCGCGTGCTCGACATGGAAAAGGGCAAGCGCATCACGGCGCTGAAGAACGTGACCATGAACGAGCCGTTCTTCAACGGCCACTTCCCGCACCGTCCGGTGATGCCGGGCGTGCTGATGCTCGAGGCAATGGCCCAGGCCGCTGCCTTGCTGTCGTTCCATTCGCTGGACATCGTGCCCGACGACAACACGGTCTACTACTTCGCCGCCATCGATGGCGCGCGTTTCAAGCGGCCTGTGGAACCCGGCGACCAGCTGACGCTCGAAGTTGAGATCGAACGCATGAAAGCGGGCATCTCGAAATTCAAGGGCCGGGCCCTGGTTGGCAGCGAACTCGCTTGCGAAGCGACGCTGATGTGCGCGATGCGCCAGATCAACTGATCCGGCCGCACTCACCACAAGGCATGACCCAGGTTCATTCGACAGCACTCGTCGACCCCCAGGCCGAACTCGACGCCTCGGTGTCGGTCGGCCCCTACACCGTGATCGGCCCGCATGTGCGGGTGGGCGCGGGCACCACCATCGGCGCGCACTGCGTGATCGAAGGGCGCACGACCATCGGGCGCGACAACCGAATCTTCCAGTTCTCGTCGCTGGGTGCCATTCCCCAGGACAAGAAGTACGCCGGCGAGCCGACCGAACTGGTCATCGGCGACCGCAACGTGATCCGCGAGTTCTGCACCTTCAACCTCGGCGTGCCGGGGGCGGGTGGTGTGACGCGCGTGGGTAACGACAACTGGATCATGGCGTACACGCACATCGCGCACGACTGCCATGTCGACAACCACACCACGCTGGCCAACAACACCACGCTGGCCGGCCATGTGCACCTGGCCGACTGGGTGACGGTGGGCGGGCTCACCGGCATCCACCAGTTCGTCTCGGTCGGCGCGCATGCCATGGTCGGTTTCGCCAGCGCGGTGTCGCAGGACGTGCCCCCCTTCATGCTCGTCGACGGCAACCCGCTCGCGGTGCGCGGCTTCAACGTGGTCGGCCTGCGCCGTCGCGATTTCTCGGCGCAGCGGCTCGCGGCTGTGAAGCAGATGCACCGCCTGCTGTACCGCCAGGGCAAGACGCTGGACGAAGCGCGCGCCGGCATTGCCGCGCTCGCAACCGACATGCCCGAAGCCGCTGGCGACATTGCGCTGATGGACGCTTTCCTCGCCAGTTCGACGCGCGGCATCGCGCGTTGACGTGACGGCGATGCAGCAAGACGGACAGCGGCGGTTCGCGCTGGTCGCGGGCGAAGCGTCCGGCGACCTGCTCGCCGGGCTGCTGCTCGATGGGCTTCAGGCCCGCTGGCCCGGACTCGAAACCGTGGGCATCGGCGGCCCGCGCATGCTGGCCCATGGTCTGCAGAGCTGGTGGCCGCAAGAAAAACTTGCCGTGCGCGGCTACGTCGAGGTGCTGCGGCACTACGCCGAGATCGCCGGCATCCGCCGCCAGCTCAAGGCGCGGCTGCTGCGCGAATGGCCGGAGTTGTTCATCGGCGTCGACGCGCCCGATTTCAATCTCGATCTCGAAGCCGGCCTGCGCAGCCGTGGCATGAAGACGGTGCATTTCATTTGCCCGTCGGTCTGGGCATGGCGGCCGGAGCGCATCGAAAAAGTCCGTGCCGCGGCCGACCATGTGCTGTGCATCTTTCCGTTCGAACCGGCGTTGCTGGCCGAGCACGGCGTGGCGGGCAGCTATGTGGGCCATCCGCTGGCCAACGTGATTCCGATGACGCCCGACCGCGCCGGCGCACGCGCCGCAATCGGCCTGGCGCCCGATGCCCAGGTCGTCGCCTTGCTGCCCGGCAGCCGCCGCTCCGAAGTGCGCTACCTGGCCGCGCGCTTCTTCGCGGCTGCCGCGCTCATGCACAAGCAGCGCCCCGGCATCCAGTTCGTCGCACCCCTCATTCCGAGCCTGCGCGTCGAAGTCGAAGCGCTGCTGCAAGCCAGCGGCATGGCTGGCCAGGTGAAATTGCTCGATGGCCAGTCGCACACCGCCTTGGCCGCCTGCGACGCCACGCTGATCGCCAGCGGCACGGCCACGCTCGAGGCCGCGCTGTTCAAGCGGCCGATGGTCATCGCCTACAACATGAACGCGCTGTCGTGGCGCCTCATGCAGCGCAAGCAACTGCAGCCCTGGGTGGGGCTGCCGAACATTTTGTGCCGCGACTTCGTGGTGCCCGAGCTGTTGCAGGAAGCCGCATCGCCCGAGGCGCTGGCCCAGGCCACGCTGGCCTGGCTCGATGCCCCCGAGAAGACGCTGGCCCTGCAACAAAGATTTTCAGAGCTGCATGTGCAATTGCAGCGCGATACGCCGACACTTTGCGCCGATGCGATCCAGAAAGTTCTTGAAGGCTGAGCAGGCCCCGCTGGTGTGGGACGCGCCCGGCTTGATGGCGGGCGTCGACGAGGCCGGCCGCGGGCCGCTGGCCGGCCCCGTGGTCGCCGCTGCCGTCATTCTTGATGATCTGCGGCCGATTCGCGGGCTGGCCGACTCCAAGACCCTGACCGCCCTGCAGCGCGAGCGCCTGCACGACCAGATCCTGGCCAAGGCGCTGTGCTGCTCCATCGCGCAGGCGACGGTCGAAGAAATCGACACCCACAACATCTTGCAGGCCACCATGCTCGCGATGCGGCGCGCGGTCGAAGGCTTGCGGCTGAAGCCCGTGAAGGTGCTGGTCGACGGCAACCGCCTGCCCACGCTCGACGTGCTGGCCGAGGCCATCGTCAAGGGCGATGCGCGGGTCAAGGCGATTTCCGCCGCGTCGATCCTGGCCAAGGTGCACCGCGACCGGCTCTGCGAGCAGCTGCACACCGAATTTCCGCACTACGGCTTTGCCGGCCACAAGGGCTACGGCACGCCGGAACACCTGGAGGCGCTGCAGCGCCATGGCGCCTGCGTGCATCACCGCCGGTCTTTCAGCCCGGTGGCGGCGGCGCTGGCGCGCACCGGTGGCGTGCTGAATGTGATGCTGCCCGTGCAGGTCGTGGACGGCATGAATGGCGTGAGCGGCGTGAACGGCGTGACTGCGGACATGGTGGTCGGCGTCGCCGAGCCCGTACGGCTCGACCTGCGCGCGGCGCCCTGAACATTCTCTTTCGATGACCTCCGACACCGGCGCGAGCCACATCAGCTCGCGCGACAACCCCTTGCTCAAGGATCTGCGCAAGCTCGCGCAGGACCCGGGCGCCTACCGCAAGCTGGGCCGGATCTGGCTCGAGGGCGACCACCTCTGCCGCGCCGCGCTGGCGCGGGGCGTCAAGCCTGCGGTGGCCGTGTTTTCGGAGTCTTTCTGGCCGGGCGCGCCGGCCGAGTGGTCGAAGAGTGCCGCCAAGACCGTGGTGGTGAGCGACGACCTGCTGCGCGGCGTCAGCGGACTCGAGTCGCCTGCGCCCATGGGTTTCGTGCTCGACCTGCCATCGCGCCCCGAGCTGATTCCCGACGCCCCGAGCGTCGTGCTCGACCGCCTGCAGGACGCCGGCAATGCCGGCTCCATCCTGCGCAGCGCCGCGGCTTTCGGCTTCACCCAGGTGATCGCGCTCAAGGGCACGGCCGCGCTGTGGGCGCCCAAGGTGCTGCGCGCGGGCATGGGCGCCCATTTCGGGCTGCGGCTGATCGAAGGCGTGGACGCGGAGGCGCTCGATGCGCTGCAGGTGCCGCTGGTCGCGACCAGTTCGCACCGTGGCGAGTGGCTGCACAAGGCCGAGTTGCCGTACCCCTGCGCCTGGCTGATGGGCCACGAAGGGCAGGGGGTTTCGGCCGCGCTGGAGGCCCGGGCGACGCGCCACATCCGCATTGCGCAGCCGGGCGGCGAAGAGTCGCTCAACGTGGCCGCCGCCGCGGCCATCTGCTTGCATTCAAGCGGGGCGGCTCGCCAGGCATAGGCCCACGCGGCAGGCCCGCCAACGGCCAGATTGCCGCGGCGCGCTCCGTGCCGATGCCTTTCACGCATGAACACGTAACGTTCAGCCCCCTTGCGGCAGGAGGGTGACGCGGCCGAGCTACAATCGGGGGCTTACTCGCAATAGCGTCGCCCGGCCGCCTTCAACGCCAAAATCCCCTTAAGCAGCAGTCCGCAGGCAACGCGCCTGGGGCTCCGGGCGACCGTAACCATTCGGAGAACCCAGTGCTTTTGTCTCTCAAGGGAAGTTTCCCGCCCGCCATCCTGGCGCTCGCAGACGGCACGGTCTTTCAAGGCAATTCGATCGGAGCCGCCGGCTCCACGACCGGCGAGGTGGTGTTCAACACCGCCATGTCCGGTTACCAGGAAATCCTCACCGACCCGAGCTACTGCCAGCAGATCGTCACCCTGACGTATCCGCACATCGGCAACTACGGCGTCAACGGGGAAGACATCGAAGCCGACAAGATCCATGCCGCGGGCCTGATCATCAAGGACCTGCCCCTCGTCGCCTCCAATTTCCGCAAGACCGCCACGCTGAGCGAGTACCTCGTGTCGGGCAACACGGTGGCCATCGCCAACATCGACACCCGCAAGCTCACGCGACACCTGCGCACCCACGGCGCGCAGAACGGTTGCATCCTGGGCCTGGCGCAGGGCGAGACCGTGACGCAGGCGTTGATCGACAAGGCCATCGCCGCCGCCAAGGCCGCGCCGAGCATGTCCGGCCTCGACCTGGCCAAGGTGGTGTCGGTCAAGCAGACCTACGAATGGACCGAAACCGAGTGGAAGCTCGGCGCGGGCTACGGCGTGCAGATCACGCCTCGGTTCCACGTGGTGGCCTTCGACTACGGCGTCAAGAAGAACATCCTGCGCATGATCGCCCAGCGCGGCGCGCGCATCACGGTGGTGCCGGCGCAGACGCCCGCGGCCGACGTGCTCAAGCTGAAGCCCGACGGCATCTTCCTGGCCAACGGCCCCGGCGACCCGGAGCCCTGCGACTACGCCATCAGCGCGGTCAAGGAACTGATCGAGACCGGCATTCCCACCTTCGGCATCTGCCTGGGCCACCAGATCATGGCGCTGGCCTCGGGCGCGAAGACCTTCAAGATGAAGTTCGGCCACCACGGCGCGAACCATCCGGTGAAAGACCTCGACAACGGCCGCGTGAGCATCACCAGCCAGAACCACGGCTTCGCTGTCGACGAGAAGTCGCTGCCGGCCAACCTGCGTCCCACCCACATTAGCCTGTTCGACAACACGCTGCAGGGCCTGGCGCGCACCGACAAGCCCGCGTTCTGCTTCCAGGGCCACCCGGAAGCCTCACCGGGGCCGCACGACATCGGCTACCTGTTCGATCGCTTCACGGCACTCATGGAAAAGAACAAGACGGAAAAGACGGAGAACAAGAATGCCTAAGCGCACAGACCTCAAATCGATCCTCATCATCGGCGCCGGCCCGATCATCATCGGCCAGGCCTGCGAGTTCGACTACTCCGGTGTGCAAGCCTGCAAGGCGCTGCGCGAAGAGGGCTACAAGGTCATCCTGATCAACAGCAACCCCGCGACGATCATGACCGACCCGGCCACGGCCGACGTCACCTACATCGAGCCCATCACCTGGCAGACGGTCGAGAAGATCATCGCCAAGGAACGCCCCGACGCCATCCTCCCAACCATGGGTGGCCAGACCGCGCTGAACTGCGCGCTCGACCTGTGGCGCAACGGCGTGCTCGACAAGTACACGGGCGCGTCCACCAACAAGCCGGTCGAGCTCATCGGCGCCACGCCCGAAGCCATCGACAAGGCCGAGGACCGCCTGAAGTTCAAGGACGCGATGACCAAGATCGGTCTCGGTTCGGCCCGCTCGGGCATCGCGCACACCATGGACGAAGCCTGGGCCGTGCAGAAGACGCTCGGTTTCCCGACCGTGATCCGCCCCAGCTTCACGCTCGGCGGCACCGGCGGCGGCATCGCCTACAACCCCGACGAGTTCGAGACCATCTGCAAGCGCGGCATCGAAGCCTCTCCCACCAACGAGCTGCTGATCGAAGAATCGCTGCTCGGCTGGAAAGAGTACGAGATGGAAGTGGTGCGCGACAAGGCCGACAACTGCATCATCGTCTGCTCCATCGAAAACCTCGACCCGATGGGCGTGCACACCGGCGACTCGATCACCGTGGCTCCCGCGCAGACGCTGAGCGACAAGGAATACCAGATCTTGCGCAACGCCTCGCTGGCCGTCCTGCGTGAAATCGGCGTGGACACCGGTGGCTCGAACGTGCAGTTCTCCATCAACCCGAAGGACGGCCGCATGGTCGTCATCGAGATGAACCCGCGCGTGTCGCGTTCGTCGGCACTGGCCTCCAAGGCCACCGGCTTCCCGATCGCCAAGGTCGCGGCCAAGCTGGCCGTGGGCTACACGCTCGACGAGCTGCGCAACGAAATCACGGGCGGCGCCACGCCCGCGTCGTTCGAGCCGTCGATCGACTACGTGGTCACCAAGATCCCGCGTTTCGCCTTCGAGAAGTTCCCGCAGGCCGACTCGCGTCTCACCACGCAGATGAAGTCGGTGGGCGAGGTGATGGCCATGGGCCGCACCTTCCAGGAATCGTTCCAGAAGGCCCTGCGCGGCCTCGAAGTGGGCGTGGACGGCCTGAACGAAAAGACGCAGGACCGCGAAGTGCTCGAAAAGGAACTGGGCGAGCCCGGCCCCGAGCGCATCTGGTACGTGGGCGATGCCTTCGCCATGGGCCTGAGCGTCGACGAAGTGTTCGCGCTGACCAAGATCGACCCGTGGTTCCTCGTGCAGATCGAAGAAATCGTGAAGATCGAGCTCGAGCTGGAAACCAAGTCGCTGGACGACATCGACAAGGACACGCTGCTCGCGCTGAAGAAGAAGGGCTTCTCCGACCGCCGCCTCGCGCGCCAGCTGAAGACCACCGACACGGCCATCCGCGAGAAGCGCCGCGCCCTGGGCGTGCGCCCGGTCTACAAGCGCGTGGACACCTGCGCGGCCGAGTTCGCGACCAACACGGCCTACATGTACTCGACCTATGAAGACGAGTGCGAAGCCGACCCGACGGACAAGAAGAAGATCATGGTGCTCGGCGGCGGTCCCAACCGCATCGGCCAGGGCATCGAGTTCGACTACTGCTGCGTGCACGCAGCGCTCGCCATGCGCGAGGACGGCTACGAGACCATCATGGTCAACTGCAACCCCGAGACCGTGTCGACCGACTACGACACCTCGGACCGCCTGTACTTCGAGCCGCTCACGCTCGAAGACGTGCTCGAAATCGTCGACAAGGAAAAGCCGCTCGGCGTGATCGTGCAGTACGGCGGCCAGACGCCGCTGAAGCTCGCACTCGACCTCGAAGCGAACGGCGTGCCGATCATCGGCACCTCGCCCGACATGATCGACGCGGCCGAAGACCGTGAGCGCTTCCAGAAGCTGCTGCACGAGCTGGGCCTGCGCCAGCCGCCGAACGCCACCGCGCGCACCGAACCCGAAGCGCTCGAAAAGGCCGCGGCACTGGGCTACCCGCTGGTGGTGCGCCCGAGCTACGTGCTCGGCGGCCGCGCGATGGAAATCGTGCATGAGCAGCGCGACCTCGAGCGCTACATGCGCGAGGCCGTCAAGGTGAGCAACGACTCGCCGGTGCTGCTCGACCGCTTCCTGAACGACGCGGTCGAGTGCGACGTCGACTGCATCCGCGATGCCGAAGGCGGCACGCTGATTGGCGGCGTGATGGAACACATCGAACAGGCCGGCGTGCACTCGGGCGACTCCGCCTGCTCGCTGCCGCCCTACAGCCTGAATGCCGACACCATCGCCGAGCTGAAGCGCCAGAGCGCCGCCATGGCCAAGGCGCTGAACGTGGTCGGCCTGATGAACGTGCAGTTCGCCATCCAGCAGAAGGACGGCAAGGACGTCATCTACGTGCTCGAAGTGAACCCGCGTGCATCGCGCACCGTGCCCTATGTGAGCAAGGCCACCGGCATCCAGCTAGCCAAGGTGGCGGCACGCTGCATGGCCGGCCAGTCGCTGGCGTCGCAGGGCGTGACGAAGGAAGTCACGCCGCCGTACTTCAGCGTGAAGGAAGCCGTGTTCCCGTTCGTCAAGTTCCCGGGCGTGGACACCATCCTCGGCCCCGAGATGAAGTCGACCGGCGAAGTGATGGGCGTGGGCAAGACCTTCGGCGAAGCCTTCGTGAAGTCGCAACTGGGTGCGGGCACGCTGCTGCCGAAGTCGGGCAAGGTCTTCATCTCGGTGAAGAACAACGACAAGGCGCGTGCGGTGGAAGTGGCTCGCGGCCTGGTGAAGCTCGGCTTCGTGCTGACCGCCACCAAGGGCACGGCGGCCGCGATCAGCGCCGCCGGCATCGAGTGCGCGACCGTGAACAAGGTGACCGAAGGCCGCCCGCACATCGTGGACATGATCAAGAACAACGAGATTGCCTTGGTCATCAACACGGTGGAAGAGCGCCGCAACGCCATCAACGATTCGCGGCAGATCCGCACGTCGGCGCTGCTGGCGCGCGTGACCACGTTCACCACCATCTTCGGCGCCGAAGCGGCGGTCGAAGGCATGGGCTTCATGGACGAGCTCGGCGTGATCTCGGTGCAGGAAATGCACGCGCAGCTGGAAGCGGCCGCGGCCTGAGCGCCCTCATGGAAACGCAGCTCGTCGAACTCGGCCTGACGGATTGGGCCGCGGCCACGCCGAACGAGGCGTGGATCGCGGAGCTCGAAGCGGGCAAGGTGCTGTACTTTCCACGCCTGGGCTTCGAGCTGCTGCCTGAAGAGCGCAGCCTGCTCACGCCCAGCCTTCTGTCGCCCGACGTGCGCAACATCAGCCTCGATGCCAACGGCAAGCTCAAGGGCGCCGTGGGCGACGAGGCGGTGCAGCGCGCGACGGCGGCGATGGTGGGGCGCTTTCGGGCGCAGGCGCAGCAGCTCATCCACGGGCTGCTGCCGCACTACACGCCGGCCTTGCGGCTGGCCCCTACCAGCTACCGGCCGGCGCAGGTCGAGACGCGCGTGCAGTCGTGGCGCGCGGACGACCGGCGCTTGCACGTCGATGCATTCCCATCGCGGCCCAACTACGGCGAACGCATCCTGCGTGTGTTCACGAATGTGAACCCGGAAGGCGCGCCACGCGTGTGGCGCGTGGGTGAGCCTTTCGAGGACATCGCCAAGCGCTTTCTGCCGCGCGCCAAGCCTTACGTGCGCTGGCAAGCCAAGCTGCTGCGCGCACTGCGCGTGACCAAATCGTTCCGCAGCGAGTACGACCACCTGATGCTGCAGCTGC
Source organism: Variovorax sp. RCC_210 (assembly GCF_041355175.1). Lineage (NCBI taxonomy): Bacteria > Pseudomonadati > Pseudomonadota > Betaproteobacteria > Burkholderiales > Comamonadaceae > Variovorax > Variovorax sp. RCC_210. The sequence goes on from NZ_JBFUPJ010000001.1 coordinate 874,784, forward strand.
ACGACGGCATGAAGTCGGACATGGCGTACCAGGAAAACTCTCCACAGGAAACCGCGAAATTCCCTCCGGGTTCGGTGTGGGTGTGCTTCTCGGACCAGACCTCGCACGCCGTCATGGCGGGGCAGTACATGCTCGAGCAGACGCTTCATCTGGCTGCATCGAAGCAATACAATCCCGACTCGAGCCCGCTCGCGATCCTGAGCCGGCTGACCGGACGCACGCTCGTCTGATCCTGTCCCTCACTCGACCGCCGAACGGCAGCGTTCGGCGGTTTCGCTTTATGGAGAAACAACAACATGGCAACCGTACCTGTCACCAAGCGCGGCGCTGAAAAACTGCGCGCCGAACTGCACCAGCTCAAGACGGTGGAGCGCCCCTGGGTCATCAATGCAATTTCCGAAGCACGCGCGCAGGGCGACCTGAGCGAGAACGCCGAGTACGAGGTTGCCAAGGACCGCCAGGGATTCATCGAAGGCCGCATCCAGGAAGTCGAAGGCAAGCTGTCGGCCGCGCAGATCATCGACCCGAGCGAGCTCGATGCCGGCGGCAAGGTGGTGTTCGGCTCGACCGTCGAACTCGAGGAAGAAGAGTCGGGCGAGGCGGTGAAGTACCAGATCGTCGGCGAAGACGAAGCCGACCTGAAGCTCGGCCTGATCAACATTTCCAGCCCCATCGCGCGTGCGCTCATTGGCAAGGAAGAGGGCGACACCGCCGAAGTGCAGGCGCCCGGCGGCCTGAAGCGCTACGAAATCGTGGCCGTCCGCTACATCTGATCCGCTCGATGAAGGACCGTATCGCGCTGATGCTGGCTGCCTTCTGGTGGGGCAGCCTCACCACGATCGGCTTTCTGGTGGTGCCGATGCTGTTCGCCAGGCTCGGCAACCCATCGGTGGCCGGCAACTTTGCCGGCCAGCTGTTCGAGGCGCAGAGCTGGATCGCGATTGCCTGCGGGCTGATCCTGCTGATCCACTACCGGACCAAGGCGGACGAACGCATGGACGGGCCGGTCATGACGTCGATGTTCCTGATCCTGGCCGCGCTGCTGCTGGCGCTGCTTCAGCAATACGCCGTGGCGCCGCGCATCCTGGCGCGCGACAACCTCAAGCTGTGGCATGCCGTGGGAAGCGGCATGTACCTGGTGCAGTGGATTTGCGCCGGCGTGCTGCTGTGGCGCATGGGCTCGCGCAAGCCCGCCTGAACGACAGAGGCGGCAGCTGCCGCCTCTACCCTCACTCTTTCCAGTATTTGGCGACCCACGTCGCCGGCCGGATGAACCGGAAGGCGCGGTTGCGGCGACCCGCCAGCGCGTCCGGCGGGTTGCACTCGCCATGGAACACCATGATGCGTGCGCCCTCGGGCACGAAGGGCTCTTCCCAGTAGTTGGTCGGCCAGGTGGGAATGCCGTGGTACTTGAAACTGGGGCACCAGCCGTCGGGCCAGTAAGCGAGCTTGCCTTGCTGGTGGAGCACGTCCGACAGGTAGGCCTGCTCGTTGCGATACTCCGCCTGCACCTTGTCCATGTTGGCGCGAAAGTACGCCAGCACGTCGGCATGCGCGCCCAGCTCGAAGCGGTAGACCGACGAATTGCCGGTGATCCGGCCACGGCGCCAGGGGCGCGCGTAGTCGTGAATGATCAGGAACTCGCCGGGCTGCTCGAAGAAGGCGTCCAGGCTGCCCACGACCACCACATCGAGGTCGAGGAAGAGGGCGGTGCCCCGCAGGCCGTGCAGGTCCTGCTCGAAGGTGGTGAGCTTCTTCCAGGCGCCGTCGCGCTGGCCGGGGGCCAGTTGCAGGTTCAGCGGTGGAATGGGAAGGCAGGTCACCTCGGGGTGGATGCCGTTGCCGTCGTCCGTCAGGCACACGAACTTGAAGTCGCCGCGGAGGTTGCGGCGCACCATCGCGTAGAGCCGGTTGACGTATTCGGGGCCGTATTTCGTGCCCCACTTCATGCAGAGGATATGGCGCTGGGCGCCTTGCACTGCCGCCAAGCTCAGTCTGCCTGGTTGCGCTTCTTGGCCGACAGCGGCCGCTTGGCCTTGGCGCGCTTGATGGTGCCGCCGGGGGTCAGGCGCTGGTTGCCGAGCACACGCAAGGTCTTGATTTCGGGGCGCTGGCCGCCGCGCTTGCTGTACTTGACGATCTTGACGTCGCGCGGGCCGGGCATGCGGTCTTCATCGACCACGCGTTCCTTCTCGGGCTTCGGGCGCCACAGCACCAGCAGCTTGCCGATGTGCTGGATGGGGGCGGCGTCGAGTTCGTCAGCCAGTTCGCGCAGCATGGCGTCGCGGGCGAGGCGGTCGTCGGAGAAAACGCGGACCTTGATCAGGCCATGGGCCTTCAGCGCCGCGTCGGCTTCTTTTTTTACGGCAGGGGTGAGCCCGTCTCCACCGACCATGACGATCGGATCCAGGTGGTGAGCTTCGGCGCGGTGCACCTTGCGCTCGGCAGGGGTAAGTTGAATGGCGGGCATCCCCGTATTATCGACGCGTACACGAAGACCCTCATGAGCACCAAAGCCAAAAGCAAAAAAGTCAATAAAGCGTGGCTTCACGACCATATCAACGACCCCTACGTGAAACTCGCCACGCGAGAGGGATACCGGGCGCGCGCCGCCTACAAATTGAAGGAAATCGACGAGTCGCTCGGTCTCGTCAAACCGGGGCAGCTCGTGGTGGACCTCGGCTCCACCCCCGGCGCCTGGAGCCAGTACCTGCGCCGGCGCATGTCGCCCGACGGCGCGGCCGCCGGGGCGCTGAACGGCACCATCGTCGCGCTGGACATGCTGGCCATGGAGCCCATCGAGGGCGTGACCTTCCTGCAGGGCGATTTCCGGGAAGATGCGCTTCTGCAACAGTTGCTCGGCGTGCTGGCGGGGCGCAAGGCCGATTTGGTGGTTTCGGACATGGCGCCCAATCTGTCGGGCATTCATTCGGCCGATGCGGCGCGGGTGGCCCACCTGATCGAACTGGCCATCGACTTCGCGCAGCACCACCTGAAGCCTGAAGGGGCGCTGGTGGCCAAGCTGTTCCACGGCAGCGGGTACGACGACCTGGTGAAGCTCTTCAAGGCGAATTTCCGCACCGTGAAGCCCTTCAAGCCCAAGGCGTCGCGGGACAAATCGTCCGAGACCTTCCTCGTCGGAATGGGCTTGAAGGCCCAGGATACGCATTGATACCTTGCCGAATCAGGCGTCCAAAGGGTGCGCCCGGGGCGCAAACCCCTGTCATCCTATGGCTGCATTAGGGAAATGCCCGCTTTTCGCAGCTTGAAAAGCCTAAAATGGGGCGCAATTGCGTACCCATAGCGCGTTTTTTCATATCCTCGTCACGCGCTTTCGACTGGAGCTTCGTTTGAACAATCAGTGGTTTTCCAAAGTTGCCGTATGGCTCGTCATTGCCATGGTGTTGTTCACTGTGTTCAAGCAGTTCGACACCCGCGGTGGCGTCGGCTCTGGCGCAGTCAGCTACTCCGAGTTTCTGGACCAGGTCCGCAACAACCAGGTCAAGAGCGCCGTCATTCCTGAAGGCGCCGGTGGCGGCGAGATCGTTGCCGTTACCAACGACGACCGCAAGATCCGCACGACCGCCACGGTGCTCGACCGCGGCCTCGTGGGCGACCTGATCGACCACAACGTCAAGTTCGACGTCAAGCCGCGCGAAGAGGGCTCGCTCCTCATGACGCTGCTGGTCAGCTGGGGCCCGATGCTGCTGTTGATCGGCGTCTGGATCTACTTCATGCGCCAGATGCAGGGCGGCGGCAAGGGCGGGGCGTTCAGCTTCGGCAAGAGCAAGGCCCGCATGATGGACGAGAACAACAACACGGTCACCTTCGCCGACGTCGCAGGCTGCGACGAGGCCAAGGAAGAAGTCCGTGAAGTGGTCGACTTCCTGAAGGACCCGCAGCGCTTCCAGAAGCTCGGTGGCCGCATTCCTCGTGGTCTGCTGCTGGTCGGCCCTCCCGGCACCGGCAAGACCTTGCTGGCCAAGTCGATCGCCGGCGAAGCCAAGGTTCCCTTCTTCTCGATCTCGGGTTCCGACTTCGTTGAAATGTTCGTCGGCGTGGGCGCTGCCCGCGTTCGCGACATGTTCGAGAACGCCAAGAAAAACGCACCCTGCATCATCTTCATCGACGAAATCGATGCAGTGGGTCGCCAGCGCGGCGCCGGCCTCGGCGGCGGCAACGACGAGCGCGAACAAACGCTCAACCAGATGCTGGTCGAGATGGACGGCTTCGAAACCAACCTCGGCGTGATCGTGGTGGCTGCCACCAACCGCCCGGACATCCTGGACGCCGCACTGCTGCGCCCGGGTCGTTTCGACCGCCAGGTCTACGTCACGCTGCCCGACATTCGTGGCCGCGAACAGATTCTCGGCGTGCACATGCGCAAGGTCCCGCTGGGCCAGGACGTGAATCCGAGCGTCATCGCTCGCGGCACGCCCGGCATGTCCGGCGCCGACCTGGCCAACCTGTGCAACGAAGCCGCCCTGATGGCTGCGCGCCGCAATGCGCGCGTCGTTGAAATGCAGGACTTCGAAAAGGCCAAGGACAAGATCTTCATGGGCCCCGAGCGCAAGAGCATGGTCATGCCCGAGGAAGAGCGCCGCAACACGGCCTACCACGAGTCCGGCCACGCCCTCATCGGCAAGCTGCTCCCCAAGTGCGATCCGGTGCACAAGGTAACGATCATTCCGCGTGGCCGCGCCCTGGGCGTGACCATGAGCCTGCCGTCGCAAGACCGCTACAGCTACGACCGCGAGTACATGCTCAATCAGATCAGCATGCTGTTCGGTGGCCGCATCGCTGAAGAAGTGTTCATGCACCAGATGACCACCGGCGCCAGCAACGACTTCGAGCGCGCGACCTCCATCGCGCGCGACATGGTCACCCGCTACGGCATGACCGATGCGCTGGGCCCGATGGTCTACGCCGAGAACGAAGGCGAAGTGTTCCTGGGCCGCTCGGTCACCAAGACGACCAACATGAGCGAGCAGACCATGGAAAAGGTCGACTCCGAAGTGCGCCGCATCATCGACGAGCAGTACGCCCTGGCGCGCGGCCTGATCGAAGAGAACAGCGACAAGATGCACGCCATGGCCAAGGCGCTGCTCGAATGGGAAACCATCGACAGCGAACAGCTCGACGACATCATGGCCGGCCGCGCACCGCGCCCGCCCAAGGACTGGACGCCGCGCATTCCGCCCTCGGGCAGCGGTGGCAGCGGCGGCACGCCGGCGGTCAATCCCGACCCGGCGCCGACCGCAGCCTGAGGTGGGTTTGCAAGCAAGCGACAACGGGGCCTCTGGCCCCGTTTTTCATGGCGAGCCGCCCGCCGCCGCGCCGGTGTGGCAAACCTCGCGCTTTCGCATCGACCTGTCCTTGCCACGGGTGATGGGCATCGTCAACGTCACGCCCGATTCCTTTTCCGACGGCGGCGCCCACGCCTCCACCGGCACCGCGCTGCGGCACTGCGAGCAGTTGCTGAAGGAGGGCGCCGACATCCTCGACATCGGCGGTGAATCGACGCGCCCCGGCAGCCCGGCGGTGTCGCTCGACGACGAACTCGCGCGCGTGCTGCCCGTGGTTCGCGAGGCGGTGAAGCTGAACGTGCCGGTCTCCGTCGACACCTACAAGCCCGAGGTTATGCGCGCGGTGCTCGACCTGGGCGCGGACATCGTCAACGACATCTGGGCGCTGCGCCAACCGGGCGCGCGCGAGGCCGTGGCGGCGCACCCTTCGTGCGGCATCTGCATGATGCACATGCACCGCGATCCGCAGACCATGCAGGCCGTGCCGATGGCCGGCGATGTGATTCCCGAGGTGCTGTCCTTCCTGCACGCGCAATCGCAACTGCTGCGTGCTCTGGGCGTGGACGCGTCGCGCATCACGCTCGACCCGGGCGTGGGCTTCGGCAAGACCGTGGCGCAGAATTTCGCCTTGCTCGCGCGCCAGCGCGAACTGCTCGCGGGCGGTTTGCCGCTGCTGTTGGGCTGGTCGCGCAAGTCGTCCATCGGCGCGGTCACGGGCATCGAGTTGGCCGGTGAGCGCATCGTGCCCAGCATGGCCGCGGCGCTGCTGGCCGTGGACCGCGGCGCGGCTGTGGTGCGCGTGCACGACGTGCGCGACACGGTTGCCGCCATCGCCGTATGGCGCGCCATGAAGGCGCAAGAACCACAACAAACAAAAAACGAGATCGGACAACCATGACCCGCAAATATTTCGGCACCGACGGCATCCGTGGCACGGTCGGCCAGGCCCCCATCACCCCCGACTTCGTGCTGCGCCTGGCGCATGCCGTGGGCCGCGTGCTGAAGAAAACCCAGGCCCGCCCGACGGTGCTGATCGGCAAGGACACCCGCATTTCCGGCTACATGCTGGAGTCGGCGCTCGAATCGGGCTTCAACTCGGCCGGCGTCGACGTGGTGCTGCTCGGGCCGCTGCCCACGCCCGGCGTGGCGTACCTCACGCGGGCCCAACGCGCCAGCCTCGGCGTGGTGATCAGCGCGAGCCACAACGCCTACCCCGACAACGGCATCAAGTTCTTCAGCGCGCAGGGCACCAAGCTCGACGACGCCTGGGAACTGGCGGTGGAAGCCGCGCTGGAAGAAGCCCCGGTGTGGGCCGACTCCGCCGCCCTGGGCAAGGCCCGCCGCCTCAACGACGCGGCCGGCCGCTATATCGAGTTCTGCAAGAGCACCTTCGCCAACGACCTCACGCTGCGCGGCATGAAGCTGGTGGTCGATGCGGCGCACGGCGCGGCTTACCAGGTGGCGCCCAACGTGTTCCACGAGCTGGGCGCGGAAGTGACCAGCATCGGCGTGTCGCCGGACGGCCTGAACATCAACAAGGGCGTGGGCGCCACGCACCCGCAGGCGCTGGTGAGCGCGGTGACGGCGCAGCAGGCCGACTACGGCATCGCCCTCGACGGCGACGCCGACCGCCTGCAGCTGGTCGACGCCAGCGGCCGCCTGTTCAACGGCGACGAGCTGCTGTACCTCATGGTGGCCGAGCGCATCGCGCGCGGCGAGAAGCCGGTCGGCGTGGTCGGCACGCTGATGACCAACAAGGCCGTCGAGGTCGCGCTGCGCAAGCAGGGCATCGAGTTCGTGCGCGCCAAGGTGGGCGACCGCTACGTGCTCGAAGAGCTCGACAAGCGCGGCTGGATCCTGGGGGGCGAGGGCTCCGGCCACCTGCTGGCCCTCGACCGCCACACCACGGGCGACGGCATCGTCAGCGCGCTGCAGGTGCTGCAGGCCTGCGTGCGCAGCGGCAAGACCGTGGCGCAGCTGCTCGACGGCGTCACGCTGTTCCCGCAGACGCTCATCAACGTGCGCCTCGCGCCCGAGCAGAACTGGAAGGACAACCAGGCCCTTGCCAGCGAAACCGAGCGCATCGAGGCCGAGCTGGGCGACGCGGGCCGCGTGCTCATCCGCGCGAGCGGCACCGAGCCGCTGGTGCGCGTGATGGTCGAGGCGCGCGATGCGGCCCAGGCCGAATCGAGCGCGAAGCGGCTGGCGGCCACGCTCGAACCGGCGAAGTGATGTGGTGATGCCGATCAACGTCCGTCTCGTCGACTACCGCGACGCGGCGCAAGCCACCGCCCTGGTCGGCCTGCTCGATGCCTATGCCAGCGACCCTGCCGGCGGCGGCACGCCGCTCGATGCGGTGGTTCGCCAGGGGCTCCCCGCCGCGCTGGCGGCGCGCCCGCAGGCTTTCAGCGTGCTGGCCTATGACGGCGAACACGCGGTGGGCCTGGTCAACTGCATCGAGGGGTTCTCGACCTTCGCCTGCAAGCCGCTGGTGAACGTCCACGACGTGGTGGTGCTGGCCAGCCACCGCGGCCAGCGCGTGGCGCAGCAGATGTTCGCGCTGGTGGAGCAGGAGGCGCGCCGCCGGGGCGCCTGCAAGCTCACGCTCGAGGTGCTGTCGGGCAACGCGCCCGCGTTGCGCGCGTACGAGCGCGAGGGGTTCGCGGGCTACCAGCTCGACCCGGCCTTCGGCCACGCTGTCTTCCTGCAAAAGAAGCTCTGACAAAGAAAAAGGGCCGCGGCGTTTTGAACGCCGTCGGCCCTCGCCCCAACCCTCTACCCGCAAGGGAGAGGGAGCAACACAACAATCAGAAGCGCGTCACCGGCATGTCGGCGTCGGCCTTGTTCGGCGCGTAGCGGCCCAGCTCCCACTTGGCGATCGCGTTGCGGTGCACTTCGTCCGGACCGTCCGCGAAGCGCAGCGTGCGTGCATGCGCGTAGGCGTTGGCCAGCGGAAAGTCGTCGCACATGCCGCCGCCACCATGCACCTGCATGGCCCAGTCGATCACCTGGCAGGCCATCGTCGGCGCGACGACCTTGATCATGGCGATCTCGTTCTTGGCGACCTTGTTGCCGGCCACGTCCATCAGCCAGGCGGCCTTCAGCGTGAGCAGGCGCGCCATGTCGATCTTGCAGCGCGCTTCGGCGATGCGCTCTTGCGTCACGGTCTGCGAGGCCACGGTCTTGCCGAAGGCCACGCGCGACGAGGCGCGCTTGCACATCAGCTCGAGCGCGCGCTCGGCCAGGCCGATCAGGCGCATGCAGTGGTGGATGCGTCCCGGGCCAAGGCGGCCTTGCGCAATTTCGAAACCGCGGCCTTCGCCCAGCAGGATGTTGCCCACCGGCACGCGCACGTTCTCGAAGTACATCTCGACGTGGCCGTGCGGCGCGTCGTCGTAGCCCATCACGTTGAGCGGGCGCACGATGCGGATGCCCTTGGCGTCCGCCGGCACGATGACCATGCTCTGCTGCGAATGGCGCGGCGCGTCGGGGTCGGTCTTGCCCATGGTGATGTAGACCGCGCAGCGCGGATCGGCCGCGCCGGAAATCCACCACTTGTGGCCGTTGATGACGTACTCGTCGCCCTGGCGTTCGATGCGCGTCGCGATGTTGGTGGCGTCGCTGGAGGCCACGTCGGGCTCGGTCATCGCGAAGGCCGAGCGAATTTCGCCTTCGAGCAGCGGCTTGAGCCAGCGTGCCTTGATTTCTTCGGAGCCGTAGCGCGCGATGGTTTCCATGTTGCCGGTGTCGGGCGCCGAGCAGTTGAAGGCTTCGCTCGCCCATGGCACCGCGCCCATGATCTCGGCGAGCGGTGCGTATTCCTGGTTGGTCAGGCCGGCACCGGCGTAGCCGGACGCCGAGGCGCTGTCGACCGGCAGGAACAGGTTCCACAGGCCCTGGGCCTTGGCCTTTTCCTTGACCTTCTCGACGGTCTTCAGCGCGCTCCAGCGCTTGCCGGCGACCGTGTTGGCGGCCAGCTCGGCGCTGTACTCGGCTTCGGCCGGGTAGATGTTCTCGTCCATGAACGCCTTGACGCGTTTCTGGAGGTCTTTGGTTTTGGCCGAGTATTCGAAGTCCATCTTGTGTCTCCTGGTGGGTCCTGTGTGAGTGGGGTGGCGCTGAAGGACGGCGGTTACGCCTTTTGGGCGAACTGCCAGGCCATTTCGGCCATGGGGCGTGCACCGCGGCCCGAGGCCACGGCTTGCTCGCTCGATGCGGTGCCGGCCTCGACCCGCTTGGCAATGCCTTGCAGGATCGCGGCCATGCGGAACAGGTTGTAGGCCTGGTAGAAGTTCCAGTCGGGCGCGAGCGCCTCGGGCGTGGTGAGGCCGGTGCGCTCGCAGTACTTGCGGATGTATTCGCTCTCGGTCGGAATGCCCAGGCTCTTGTGGTCCAGGCCGCCGATGCCGCGGAATGTGGCGCCCGAAATGTGCCACGACATGCAGTGGTAGCTGAAGTCGGCCAGCGGATGGCCCAGCGTCGACAGCTCCCAGTCGAGCACGGCGATGGCGCGCGGCTCGGTGGCGTGGAACATGATGTTGTCCAGGCGGAAGTCGCCGTGCACGATCGACACCATGCTCTCGTCACGCGCGCTGGCCGGCATGTGCGCGGGCAGCCATTCCATCAGCTTGTCCATCTCGGGAATGGGCTGGGTGATGGACGCCACGTACTGCTTGCTCCAGCGGCCGATCTGGCGTTCGAAATAATTGCCCGGCTTGCCGTAGCTGGCCAGGCCGCGCTCGGCGAATTTCACCGAGTGCAGCGCGGCGATCACGCGGTTCATCTCGTCGTAGATGGCCGCGCGCTCGTCGTTGTTCATGCCCGGCAGCGACTGGTCCCACAGCACGCGGCCCTGCATGAATTCCATGACATAGAAGGCCCGCCCGATGACGCCTTCGTCCTCGCACAGGCAGTACATGCGCGGCACCGGCACGTCGGTGCCTGCCAGGCCGCTCATCACCTTGAACTCGCGCTCCACCGCATGGGCCGAGGGCAGCAGCTTGGCGACCGGGCCCGGCTTGGCGCGCATCACGTAGCTTTGCGACGGCGTGACCAGCTTGTAGGTCGGGTTCGACTGGCCGCCCTTGAACATCTCGACCGTCAGCGGCCCCTTGAACCCCTCGAGGTTCTTCTCGAGCCAGGCGGCAAGCGCGTCGACGTCGAAGGCGTGCTGTTGCGAGACGGCACGGGTGCCGATGAAGTTGGAGAAGTCCTGGCTCATGTCGGTGCTTGTCTTTTGTCTGTTCTTGTCGGTGGTCTTCTTGCAGGTGCGCGTTCTAGTCTTCAGCTTCCGACACGCGCATGAGCGCCGCGCGGTCCAGGATGACGAGCCCGCTCGTCTCGATGCGGATGGTGCCCTCGCGCTCCATGGTCTTCAGCTCCTGGTTGACCCGCTGGCGCGACGCGCCCAGCAGCTGCGCCAGTTCTTCCTGCGCCAGCTGCAGCCCGATGCGCATCTGGCTGCCGTCGTCCAGGTTCGGCACGCCGTAGCTGCGCACAAGGTGAATGAGCTGCTTGGCCAGCCGTGCCCGCAGGGGCAGGGTGTTGAGGTCTTCCACCAGCCCGAACAGCGTGCGGATGCGCCGCGCCTGCAGTCGCATCAGCGCCTCGTACAGCTCCACGTGCGACGCCAGGATCTTCTGGAAGTCGGCGCGAGCCACGCACAGGATGGTGCTGTCCCCGTGCGCATACGCATCGTGCGTGCGCCGGTCCCCGTCGAACATCGCCACGTCGCCGAACCAGATGCCCGGCTCCACGTAGGTCAGCGTCACCTGCTTGCCCGAGACGGCCGTCGAACTCACGCGCACCGCGCCCTTGGCGCAGGCGATCCAGTGTTCGGGCGGGTCGCCGCGGGCAGCGATCAGGTCGCCGTCCTTGTAGCGTTTGACGAAAGCGCATCGGAGGATGTCGTGCCGTAGCGATGGGGATAGGGAAGAAAACCAGCGACCACTGTTGATCGCTTCACGTTCTTCGATAGTAAGAATGGGGTCGTCCATTGGTCTGTCCTCTCGGCGACTGAAAAGGCGGGGGGTGTCACGGGAGCGACGCGGGGGGCGTCACTCGTATTGCGGTGGCTTCTTGTCGAGAAACGCGGCAATGCCGATGCCTGCGTTCGCGTGGTGCAGGTTGCGCACGAAGTGGTCGCGCTCCTGCGTGAGCTGCGAGGTGAGCGTGGCGCCGCGCGCATCGCTCAGCAGCTCCTTGATGCTCGCCAGCGAGTTGGGCGCGCGCGCGTTGAGCTTGGCGGCTAAGGCCAGCGCGCCCTGCAGCGCCTGCCCGGTCTCGGTGAGTTCGTTGACCAGGCCCAGCGCATGCAGGCGCTGCGCGCCGATGCGTTCGCCGTTCATGAGCCATTCGCTGGCCAGCTGGCGCGGCAGCTGCTGCCCCAGGTGCCAGCTGAGGCCGCCGTCGGGCGACAGCGCCACGTTGCTGTACGAGGCCGCGAACACCGCGTCGCGCGCCGCGACCACGAAGTCGCAGGCGAGCGCGAGCGAGAAGCCCGCGCCGGCGGCAGCGCCTTCGACCGCCGCGATGATCGGCTTGGGGAAGGTACGGATCGAATCGATCCAGTTGTGCAGGCCCTCGATGCTCTCGGCCTGCACCGAGCGGTCGAGCTGCCGGTTGGCCAGCAGCCGCTGCAGCGAGCCGCCGGCGCAGAACCATGCGCCTTCGCCCACGATGACGACGCTGCGGATCTCGGCGCTGCCCTCGGCGCCGTTGAGCGCCTCGATGCCGGCGGCGTAGATCTCGGGGCCCAGGGCGTTGCGCTGGGTCGGGTTGGCGATGGTCAGCACCATGGTGCTGCCTTCGCTCGTGCTCTTCAGTTCGGCGGTCATTGCGTGGTGGTCCTCGGCTTTTATTCTTCTTCGTGCAGCAGGCTCAGGCCCAGCGCGCCGCGGCGGCGCAGCCACGGGCTCGGGCGATAGCGCGGGTCGCCGTACACCGTCTGCAGGTTGAACAGCACCTCGAGCATGTTGGTCGGGCCGTACAGGTTGCCCATGGCGAGCGGGCCGCGCGGGTAGCCCAGGCCCAGCTGCACGGCGGTTTCCAGGTCGGCCGGCGTGCACACGCGCTGCTGGCACATGTCGGCGGCGATGTTCACGATGGCGCCGATCACGCGCTGCGTGACGAAGCCGCCGCTGTCGCGGATCACGCTCACGGCCTTGCCGTCGCGCGCGAACAGGGCGTGCGCGGTGTCGCGCATGTCGCGGCGCGTGGCCGGGTTGGTGGCGAGCACGCGGCGCTTGGTGGCGGCGTCGTCGATCAGCATGTCGATGCCCATGGTGCGCGTGGCGTCCAGGCGCTCCACCGCGGCCACTGTGGTCACGTCGAAGCCCAGCGGGGCCACCAGGATCAGCGAATGCGCGGCGGGCGTGGCGCCGCTGTCGATCTGCGCGCCCAGTGTGTTCACCAGGCGCAGCAGCTCGGCGCGGCGCGCCGCACGCGGCGACACCCAGACCGAGGGCGTGCCCTCGACCACGGGTGCAGCCGCTTCGGGCGTCTGCTGCATCACGCCGTCGGTGTAGCGGTAGAAGCCTTCGCCCGTCTTGCGGCCCAGCGCGCCCGCGGCCAGTCGCTGCGCGGTGATCACGCTGGGGCGAAAGCGCGGCTCTTCGAAGTACTGGTGGTAGATCGACTCCATCACCGGGTGCGACACGTCGAGCGCGGTCAGGTCCAGCAGTTCGAACGGGCCGAGGCGAAAGCCGGCCTGGTCTTTCAGGATGCGGTCGATGGTCGCGAAATCGGCCACGCCTTCGCCCACGATGCGCAGCGCCTCGGTGCCGTAGCCGCGGCCGGCGTGGTTCACGATGAAGCCAGGCGTGTCCTGCGCCTGCACGGCGCTGTGGCCCATCTGCCTGGCGTAGCCCGCGAGCTGCGCGCAGACATCGGGCGCAGTCTTGAAGCCCGCCACCACCTCGACCACCTTCATCAGCGGCACGGGGTTGAAGAAGTGAAAGCCCGCGAAGCGCTCGGGGTGCTTCAGGCCGGCGGCAATGGCCGTGACCGAGAGCGACGAGGTGTTGGTGACCAGCGTGGCCGTGTCGCCCACGATGCCTTCGAGCTCGCGGAACAGCGTGCGCTTGACCTCGAGGTCTTCGATGACGGCCTCGACCACCAGGTCGCAACCGGCCAGCGCCTGGGCCGAGTCGACGGCCTTCACGCGGGCGATGTACGCGTCGCGCGTGGCGGCGTCGATCTTGTTCTTCTCGTGCAGCTTGTTCCATTGGGCGGCGAGGGCTTCGCGCCCGCGTTCGGCGGCACCGGCGAAGCTGTCGAGCAGCAGCACTTCGCTGCCTGCCTGGGCGGCAATCTGCGCGATGCCGCGACCCATGGCGCCGGCGCCGACGACGCCGATTCGGGTGTAGTTCACTGTCATTTGCTGGAGGGTTTCAATGGTTGAGTGGTATCCGGGGCCGCCGCACGGGGCACCGGTGCGGGTGCCGCGATGTGGCTGGCGAAGCCCCGATTTTGCAGCCCCGCGCGCAAGGGGCGTGACGGGTGTTACGAGGAGGCGCTGGCGGGGACACTGTTCCGGGGCCCCGCGCGGTTAGCGGTTCGGCAGTTTCAGGCCGTGCGGCCGCTGCGGTCGATGGCCACGCTCAGCACCATGGCGACCAGCAGCACGCCGAAGCCGACCCAGCTCATCCATGCGTCCGCGTCGTTGGCCAGCAGCCAGCCGCCCAGCGCCGCGCCCACCGCTTGCCCTGTGTAGATGCCCGAGCTGTTCAGCGCCACCGAGCCGGGCGCCAGCGCCGGCGCCAGGCCCACGAGGCGGGCCTGCTGGGCCGAGTTGGTCGCGAAGCAGCCCAGCCCCCAGGGCACCAGCACCACGGCCAGCCAGGCGAGCGAGGCGGCCAGCGGCCACAGCAGCAGGCTCAGCGTGATCAAGGCGGTCGTCGCCAGCACCATGCGCCCGGCGCCCACCCGGTCGATGTAGCGGCTGACCACCATGTTGCCGATCAGGCCGAATGCACCGAACAGCGCCCACACCACACTCAGCGAGGTCGCGTCCGCGCCGTAGTTCTGCTTGAGGATCGGCCCGAAATAACTCGACAGCACGAACTGCCCCGTGCCCTGCAGCGCGGTGACGCAGACGATGCCCATGAGCACCGGGCTGCGCAGCACGCGCGACCAGGCGGCGGCGCTCAGCACGGCGGGGCGAATGGCGTTCGGCAGGGTGAGCCAGATCGATGTCGCGCTCGCGACACTGAGCGCCGCGATCACCATGAACGCCACGCGCCAGCCCAGGTGCCCGCCGATGAGCGCGCCAATGGGCAGGCCCAGCACCGATGCGATCGACCAGCCGAGAAAAACGAAGGTCACGGCGCGCCCGCGCTGCTCGGGCGGCACCAGCAGGCCGGCACAGGCGGCCGCTTGCGGCGTGAAGATGGCCGGCGCGATGACCGTGAGCATGCGAACCGGGAGCAGGGCGCCAAAGCTCGGCATCAGTGCGGCGAGCATGTGGCCGGCGGCGTACCAGAGCATGGTGAGCGCGAGCAAGCGGCGGCGGTCCCAGCCTGCGACCGCCGCGGCCAGCAGCGGCGCGCCGACGCACATCACCGCCGCGGCGGCCGTGATCAACTGGCCCGCCGTGGCAACGCTGACGGACAGCGAACTGCTGATTTCATTGAGCGTGCCCGGCACCACCATCACCCCGGTGCCGATCACGAAATTGCCCACGAGCAGCGCCCAGAGCGCGCGTTGCGACGCGCGCCGCGGCGCGGCCGGGCTCAACGGCGGACCTGCAGCGCGCCCGGGTTCACGATGTTCGTGGGGTTGCCGTTGATGTAGCTCACGACGTTGTCGAACGCCTGGCCGAAGTAGCTCTCGTAGCTTTCCTGCTCGACGTAACCGATGTGCGGCGTGCAGATGCAGTTCTCCAGGCGCAGCAGCGCGTGGCCCTGCAGCGGCGGCTCGCTCTCGAACACGTCGATGGCGGCGAGGCCGGGGCGGCCGCGGTTGAGCGCGGCGAGCAGGGCATCGGCCTCGACCAGTTCGGCGCGCGACGTGTTGACGAACAGCGCCGTCGGCTTCATGCGCGAGAGGTCTTCCAGCGTGATGAGGCCGTTGGTTTCATCGTTGAGCCGCAGGTGCACCGACAGCACGTCGGCGGCGGCGAAGAACTCGTGCCGGTTCTGCGCCACCTGGAAGCCGTCGGAGCGCGCCTTGGCGCAGCTGGCTTCGCGGCCCCAGATGACGACCTGCATGCCGAAGGCCTGCCCGTAGCGCGCCACCAACTGGCCGATGCGACCGTAGCCCCAGATGCACAGCGTCTTGCCCTTGAGCACCGAGCCGAGCCCGAAGTTGGGCGGCATCGACGCCGACTTGAGCCCCGACTGCTGCCAGGCTCCGTGCTTCAGGTTGCTGATGTACTGCGGCAGCCGGCGCATGGCGGCCATGATGAGCGCCCACGTGAGTTCAGCCGGGGCCTGCGGCGAGCCGGAGCCCTCTGCCACGGCCACGCCGCGTTCGGTACAGGCCGCGACATCGATGTGACCGGCGATGCGTCCGGTCTGAGAAATGAGCTTGAGCTTGGGCAGCTTTTCGATGAGCTGGCGCGAGATCTGGGAGCGCTCGCGAATCAGCACGATCACGTCGGCGTCTTTCAGGCGAACCGACAGCTGCCCGATGCCCTTCACCGTGTTGGTATAGACCTTGGCCGCGTACGCGTCCAGCTTGGCTGCGCAGCGCAACTTGCGCACCGCGTCCTGGTAGTCGTCGAGGATCACAATGTTCATGGCGTGCCATTGTGCCTCGCAGCATCGGCACGACGCACCTGTGAACGTTTGGATACCCGGCCCGCACGGCTTGCCAAGCGGCTTGCCGGGCGCCTTCGCAGGTGCTTGCGCCGCAGATTCGGGGCTTAGTGCCGCCCCAATGTCGGGCCGAGTGCTGGCTCGGTGCCAGCTCAGTGCAGGCGCGTCGAGCGGTGGGCCGTGGCCAGGGTTTCCGCGGTCTCGAGCGCGGCCAGCCGGTCGAGTTCGGCGCACACGTCGGCCATGCGGCCGGAGATCACGACACGGTCATTGCGTTGCTGCCCTTTGCCGTCGACCACTCGAACCACGCGCAGCGGACGCGCAGGGGCGGTGGCCACCGCAGGCGTGGTCATGCCGGCGCCGTTGCGGGAGGCGCAGGCAGGGCGCACCGCCACGTAGCGCAAGCCGGCGGAGCTATCGTTGTGGTCGAGATGGTCCCTGGCGTGGGGCCGGCGTGCCGGGATCAGTCTGTTGGCCAGCGATTGCAGCGGCATCCAGAAATCAGCGATGGCGAGGAGGGCGATTCCCATGTGAACTCCAAAAAAGTATGAGGTTGAACACAGGCAGGATTTCTTGAATCGGCTGCGACAGGGTGATGGCGACTCTTCGCCATACGCCCGCCACCTGTCGCGGCCGGATGAGGTGCTGCTGGCAGCAGGCCGTAAGGCCTACATCAGCATGGTGTTGCGAATGAGCCCGACAGCGAGGCCTTCGATTTCGAAAGGCTCGCCTGGCTGCACGATGATGGTCGGGTAGTCGGGGTTCTCGGCGTGCAGCTCGATGACCTGCTTGTTGCGCTTCAGGCGCTTCACGGTCACTTCTTCGCCCAGCCGCGCCACCACGATCTGGCCGTTGCGCGCTTCCTTGGTGGCCTGCACGGCGAGCAGGTCGCCGTCCATGATGCCGGCGTCGCGCATCGACATGCCGCGCACCTTCAGCAGGTAGTCGGGCTGGCGCTGGAACAAGGTGTTCTCGACGTAGTAGGTCTGGTCGACATGCTCTTGCGCGAGGATGGGAGAGCCGGCTGCGACGCGGCCGATGAGCGGCAGCGCCAGCTGGGCCATGCCGGGCAGCGAAAGCGAGAACTGGCTGCCTTCGCGATGGCGTGTTTCGTTCAGCGAGCGCAGGGCGTCGCCCTTCAGGCGAATGCCGCGCGAGGTGCCGCTGACAAGCTCGATGACGCCCTTGCGCGCCAGGGCCTGCAGGTGTTCTTCGGCGGCGTTGGCCGACTTGAACCCGAGCTCGTTGGCAATTTCGGCACGCGTGGGTGGCGCACCGGTGCGTGCGATGGCGCTCTGGATCAAGTCCAGGATCTGCTGCTGGCGGGCTGTAAGCTTCACTGCGAACTGCATATGTGGTTCCTTGCGGCACTGGCTAGATATCCAGTACCTGTATTTTTAACCAGTTTTTTAAAGTTGACAAGTGATGGTCAATTCCCTTTCGCCTGAAGTGCGTCGCGTGGTGGTCCTGGGCACCGGCGGCACCATCGCCGGCAAGGCCGCCAGCAGCGGCGACAACATCGGCTACACGGCGGGGCAAGTGGGTGTTGCAGACCTGCTTGGCGGCATCGATGCGCCTACGGGCGTGGCATTGGTGGCGGAGCAGGTGGCGCAGCTCGACAGCAAGGACATGTCCTTCAGCGTCTGGCAGAAGCTGGCGCAGCGTTGCGCGCATTGGCTGGCGCAGGCTGACGTGGCGGGCATCGTCATCACGCACGGCACGGACACCCTGGAGGAGACCGCGTTCTTCCTGCACTCGGTGCTCGTCGCAAGCAAGCCGGTGGTCCTCACCTGCGCGATGCGGCCCGCGACGGCGCTGGCGCCCGACGGGCCTCAGAACGTGCGCGATGCGATCAGCGTCGCATCCACGCCGGGTGCGCGGGGCGTGATGGCTGTGTGCGCCGGAACGATCCACGGCGGCCTGGACATCCAGAAGACGCACACCTACCGGCTCGATGCGTTCGCGTCAGGCGATGCCGGGCCGCTGGGCTACGTGGAAGAGGGCGAGGTGCGGTTGGTTCGCGCGTGGCCCGAGGCTGCTGCATCGCAGTTGTCGAAGATCTTCGACGCCGCTGTCGTGCAATGGCCGCGCGTGGAAATCGTGATGAGCCACGCCGGTGCGAGCGGGGCCGTGGTCGAGGCGCTGGTGCAGGTACAGGCGAAGGGCGTCGATCCGCTGCGAGGGCTGGTGTTGGCCGCCACCGGCAACGGCACGCTGCATCACGCGCTCGAAGAAGCGGCGCTGAAGGCGCAGTCCGACGGAATTGCCATCGTTCGTGCGACGCGTTGCGTGAACGGGCGCATCCTGCCGAAGGCAGGCGACCAGTTCCGCGATGCGGGCGCGCTGACGCCCGTGAAGGCGCGCATCGCGCTGATGCTGGAACTGCTCGGGTAACGTAAAAAAGCCGCCCTGCGAGAGGGCGGCTGCGAGATCAGCTGCTAAGTGCGGCCAGCGCACGCTGCGTGATTTCGTCGACCGTGCCCACGCCCTTGATGGCGCGGTATTTCGGCGCGGCGGCCGGGTCGGTGTTGGCCCAGGCCGAGTAGTAGTCCACCAGCGGACGCGTCTGCTGGCTGTACACGTCCAGGCGCTTGCGCACGGTTTCTTCCTTGTCGTCTTCGCGCTGGATCAGTTCTTCACCGGTCACGTCGTCCTTGCCTTCCACCTTGGGCGGGTTGAACTTGACGTGATAGGTGCGACCCGAAGCCGGGTGCGAGCGGCGGCCGCTCATGCGTTCGATGATGTCGCCGAAGGGCACATCGATCTCGAGCACGTAGTCGAGCTTGACGCCCGCCGCCTTCATGGCGTCCGCCTGCGGAATGGTGCGCGGGAAGCCGTCGAACAGGAAGCCGCTGGCGCAGTCGGCCTGCGCGATGCGTTCCTTCACCAGGTTGATGATCAGGTCGTCGCTGACCAGTGCGCCCGCATCCATGACAGCCTTGGCCTGCAGTCCCAGGGGGGTGCCAGCCTTGACCGCGGCGCGCAGCATGTCGCCGGTCGAGATTTGCGGAATGCTGTATTTCTGGCAAATGAAGGCCGCTTGCGTGCCTTTGCCCGCCCCGGGCGCGCCCAGCAAAATTAGTCTCATGGTGTCCTCGGACGGTTCTTAGATTTTGTGTCGCACCCAGCGTCGGCCTCATGGCTGGGCCAGGCGGAATTGCTTCGAGGATAGCATGCGTGCCCTCGAGAAAATCTCCGCACTTCCCGCAGGCCGGGCGGCTTTCTCAGGCGCTGGGCCGAGCGGCAAAGACGGCGCGCACGCGCGCGAGGTCTTCCGGCGTGTCGATGCCCGGGCCGGGCGCGACATGGCTCACATGCACCGCGATCCGGTGCCCGTGCCACAGCGCGCGCAGCTGTTCCAGCGCCTCGGTGCCCTCGACGGGCGCCGCCGGCAGCAACGGAAACTTGCGCACGAAGCCCGCGCGATAGCCGTAGATGCCGATGTGACGCAGCGGCGCCGGCGTGGGCAGCACGGCGGGCGCATCGCCGTGTGTCGAGCCGTCGCGCCACCACGGAATGGGCGCGCGGCTGAAGTACATGGCGTTGCCTTGTGCGTCGAGCACGGCCTTCACCACGTTCGGGTTCATGAAGTCTGCGATCGAATCGATCTCGTGCGCCGCGGTGCTCATGGCCGCTTCGCTGTGCGAGGCCAGCGTGGACGCGACCGCGTCGATCAACGCAGGGTCGATCAGCGGTTCGTCGCCTTGCACATTCACCACGATGTCGTCGCCGTCGAGGCCCAGTTGCTCGCAGGCTTCGGCCAGCCGGTCGGTGCCGCTGGGGTGGTCCTGGCGGGTGAGGACGGCTTCGATGCCGTGCGCCTTGCAGGCCTCGATGATCGAGGCGTCGTCGCCGGCGACCACCACGCGCGCGGCGCCCGATTCGGCCGCGCGCTGCGCCACGCGCACCACCATGGGCAGGCCGGCGATATCGGCCAGGGGTTTGTTGGGAAGCCGTGTCGACGCCAGGCGCGCCGGCACCAGAACGGTGAAGCTCACAGGCCGAGCTCTTCGTCGGACAGCGTGCGCGCCTCGTTCTCGAGCAGCACCGGAATGCCGTCGCGCACCGGGTAGGCAAGGCGCGCGCTGCGCGAGCAGAGCTCCTGCTTCTCGGGGTTCCAGGTCAGCGGACCTTTGGTGACGGGGCAGACGAGCAGTTCAAGCAGCTTGGTATCCATCGGGCGATGATAGCTTTGCGTCGAGCGCGTTGAAGAATTCAGGGGAGGGCGCGAACTCCAGCGGCACGGCCAGCGCGTCGGGCGCCCGGCGCCAGAGTTTGACGGCGTCCTTTTCGGTGCAGACGAGCGTGTGGCCGGGTGCGTCCGGGCGTTGCCAACCGTCGAAGTCGTGGTGATCGGGCAAGGCGATGGTCTCGGCGAGCGTCAGGCCGCGTGCGCGCAGCATGTCGAAGAAAGCCTCGGGCCGCGCAATGGCCGCCAAGGCAATCACCGGGCGCCCGACGAGTGAATCCAACGGCACGCGCGAGCCGTCGTGTACCAGCGCCTCGTTCGCCAGTCGCCGCGTCGCGGTGGACCCGCCGGCAAAGGCTGGCCGCGCGCCGCTGTGCAGCACCAGGTCGACCTTGCGCGGCCAGGCTTCGCGCAACGGCCCGGCAGGCAGCCGCCAGCCATTGCCGATGCCGCGGTCATCGAACACGCAAATCTCTATGTCGCGCGCCAGCGCCAGGTGCTGCAGCCCGTCGTCGCTGACGATCACCTGCGTGGCCGGATGCCGGGCGAGCAGGGCACGCGCGGCCTCGATGCGCTTGCGCGCCACGAACACGGGCGCTCGGGTTGCGTGATGAATCAGTGCGGGCTCATCACCCACGTCCAGCGGGTCGCTGTCCGCGAGCACTTCGCGGCAGTCGTCGGTGCGTCGGCCGTAGCCGCGCGAGACCACGCCCACCTGCAGCCCGCGTGCGCGCAAGTGCTGCACGACGGCCATTACCACCGGCGTCTTGCCCGCGCCGCCCGCTATCACGTTGCCGACCACGATGACGGGCACCGGCACCCGCTCCGTCCGCAGCCACCCGAGGCGATAGAGCCCCGTGCGCATGGCGAAGATGGCGGCGTACAGCAACGACAGCGGCCACAGCAGGCAGGCCAGGGGGCCATGCCGCAGCCAGGCACTCTGCAACCGCGAGGCCCGCGGCGCGGCGCTGCTGCCGTGGCCTTCGGAAGACGGCACTCAGTGCCCGGCTTGTGCCGTCGACTGGGCGGCGAAGGTGATCTGCATCAGGCCGGCACGGCGTGCGGCCTCCATGACCGTGATCACGGCCTGGTGCGGGCTGGTGGCGTCGGCGCTGATGATCACCACGCTGTCCTTGCCGCCGGTGGCTGCGGCGGCAAGCGCGGTGGCCACGGTCTCGACATTGCGGTCGGGCAGCGGGGTCTTGTTGATGGCGTAGCGGCCGTCGGCCGACACCGCCACGATCACTTCCTTCGGGTAGTCGCGCTGCGCATCGACATCCGCCGTCGGCAGCCGCAGCTGCATTTCCGTGAACTTGCTGTAGGTGGTCGACAGCATCAGGAAGATCAGGATGACCAGCAGCACGTCGATGAACGGGATCAGGTTGATCTCGGGCTCGTCGCGCGCACCGTGGCGGAACTGCATGCGGGCGCGGGTCATGACAGGCCTCCGCCAAGCTGCCCCAAGGAGGCGGCGGCCCCTTCGCAGGGCAGCGCGGCACACGCGGTGGCGAGCATGGACGTCGTCATTTGCGCAGCGCGTTCAGGTGGCGGGCAAAGCGCTCGCCCGAGAGTTCGAGGTTCAGCAGGTATTCGTCGACGCGGCTGCGAAAGTAGCGCCAGAAGATCAGCGTCGGAATGGCCACGATCAGGCCGAAGGCCGTGTTGTACAGCGCAATCGAGATGCCATGCGCCAGTTGCGCCGGGTTGCCCGCGCCGACGGCGCCGCTGCCGGGCGACTGCGACCCGAAGATCTCGATCATGCCGATCACCGTGCCCAGCAGCCCGAGCAGCGGGGCGGCGGAAGCGATGGTGGCCAGGGCGGGGAGGTAGCGCTCCAGCTTGTGCGCCACGGTGCGGCCCGAGGCTTCCATGGCCGCGCGAAGGTCGTCTTCGGTGCAGCGCGGGTTCGCGTTCAGCGCGCGCAGGCCGGCGGCCAGCACCTGGCCGAGCATCGAGTTGCGTTCCAGCTTGGTCACCACGTCGGGCCCCGGGATGGCGGTATGCGACACGGTAATGGTTTCGTCGAGCAACTTCGGTGGCAGGACCTTCACGGTTTTCAGACTCGTGAAACGTTCTATAACCAGCGCGAGCGCAATGACCGAACAAGCGAGCAAGGGCCAGATCGGCCAACCCGCGGCAACTATGATGGAAAACAAGAAAATCCTCCGGCCCGTAGACTGCAAATGCGCGGCGATTATCCACTGAGCCCACCATCGGCACGCGCCTTGTTTGGATGTCGGCACAGACGCACAGATTCTGTGGATAACTTTGTGACTAACCTGCTGCGCAAGGCGTCCGAACCCGCATGGGACGGCCTTTTCGCTAGAACGACTGAATTTTGAGCAGCACTTTTTTCAATGAAATCAATGGCTTGCACGTGGAACCGTGCGCCTGTTCCGCCGCAAGCGCGCAAAGCACGCGTCTTGAGGCGCGTTGTGGAAGAGTGGCTTTGGGCCGTGCGTGCGCGTCATGAACATGCGTGAACCGAATTCCGCGCCAGGCCCTCGCGTGTGGGCCGTGGGCGCGCTGTGCCGCGCGGTGGCCGATGCGCTCGACGCGCGTTTCAATCCGGTCACGGTTCGTGGCGAGATTTCGGGGTTTTCGCGCGCTACGAGCGGACACTGTTATTTCTCGCTCAAGGACGAATCCGGTCAATTGCGTTGCGCGATGTTTCGCCGCGCAGCCGGCCTGCTCGACTTTTCGCCGCGTGACGGCGACCAGGTCGAGGTGCGCGGACGGCTCGCGGTCTACGAGCCGCGCGGCGATCTGCAACTGGTGGTCGAGAGCCTGCGGCGCGCGGGGCAGGGCGCGCTGTTCGAGCAGTTCATGCAGCGCAAGGCACGGCTGGAAGCCGAAGGCCTGTTCGATCCCGCACGCAAGCGGCCCTTGCCGGCCATGCCGCGCGCGGTCGGCGTCGTCACTTCGCTGGGCGCGGCGGCATTGCACGACGTGGTCACGGCGTTGCGACGTCGCGTGCCGCACATTCCCGTGGTGCTGGCGCCGGCGGCCGTGCAGGGTGCCAACGCGCCGGCGGACCTGGTGCGTGCATTGCAATCGCTCTATGAACTTGAGCCGGCTGTGGACGTCATCCTGCTGGTTCGAGGCGGTGGCTCCATCGAAGACCTGTGGGCTTTCAACGACGAAACGCTGGCGCGCACGATCGTGCAGAGCCCGGTGCCGCTCATCAGCGGCGTGGGGCATGAAACCGACTTCACCATCGCGGATTTTTGTGCCGACCTGCGCGCGCCCACGCCCACGGCGGCCGCCGAACTCGTCAGCGCGCCGCGCGACCTGTGGCTCGGGGCCATCGACTTGCTCGACGAGCGGCTGAGCGATGCGCTGGGCGGGCGGCTCGATGCACTGGGCCAGCGGCTGGACCAGGCGGCGGGCCGGCTGGGCCGTCCGTCGAACCTCGTCGCTCGCCAGCAGCTTCGCCTGGCGCACCATGCGCAGCGGCTGCACTACGCGGTGCTGTCGCGGCGCGAGCGGCTGGCGCAGGTGCCGCGCTCCATCGCCGCGGACTTTCCCGTGAAGTTCGACCGGGCGTTGACGCAGCGTCGCGAGCGCCTCGAGCGCGTCGCGCTTCGCCTGCGGCTGCTCGACCCGGCGCTGGTGCTGCAACGCGGCTATGCATGGCTCACCGATACAGACGGTCATGCGATCGTCAGCGCGACGCAACTGGCGCCCGGCGATGCGGTCACCGCACGGCTCGCCGACGGCGAGGTCGACATGACCGTCACGCCGGGCGACGCGACGGGAACGCGTCCGACGCGGCCTCGATGATTAATTCCTAGAATCCTTGATTCCCCACAACCAACCCACGAGAAAAAACCATGGAACATGTGCTCCCACCCCTACCGTACGCCCTTGACGCACTGGCACCCGAGTATTCGAAGGAAACCCTGGAGTACCACTACGGCAAGCACCACAACGCCTATGTGGTGAACCTCAACAACCTGCAAAAGGGCACCGAGTTCGAATCGATGACGCTCGAGGAGATCATCAAGAAGTCGAGCGGCGGCATCTACAACAACTCGGCCCAGATCTGGAACCACACCTTCTTCTGGAACTGCATGAAGCCCCAGGGCGGCGGTGCACCGACCGGCGCGCTGGCCAAGGCCATCGATGCCAAGTGGGGCAGCTACGACGCCTTCAAGGAAGCCTTCGTGAAGTCGGCTGTCGGCAACTTCGGTTCGGGCTGGACGTGGCTGGTGAAGAAGGCCGACGGTTCGGTGGACATCGTGAACACCGGCGCCGCCGGCACGCCGCTGACCACCGAAGACACCGCGCTGCTGACCGTGGACGTCTGGGAACACGCCTACTACATCGACTACCGCAACCTGCGCCCGAAGTTCGTCGAGACCTTCCTGGCCAAGCTGGCCAACTGGGACTTCGCGGCCAAGAACTTCGGCTGAGAAGACCACGGCTCGGATCGCGGCTGAGCACACGCTCCGCCAATGAAAAAGCCGACCCGCGGGTCGGCTTTTTTGCGGGCTGCAGCCAGCGGATGCTCAGCGTTTGGTGGCTGCGAACAGCTCGCCACCCAGCTTCGCACCCTTCTTGATGTTCTTCTTGGCGAACCAGCCCTGGTTCATTTCAAGCACGTAGCGCACCGGCTCCAGCGAGCAATGCGAGTTCTCGGTCATGGGCTGCATGTCGACCAGGTTCACGATGCGGCCGTCGTCGGCCACGAAGGCGGCGGTGAGCGGCAGGATGGTGTTGCGCATCCAGAAGCACTGGGTGGCGGGTTGCTCGAACACGAAGATCATGCCCTCGGCCTGCGGCATTTCCTTGCGGAACATCAAGCCGATTTCGCGCTGCTGAGGCGTTTGCGCAATCTGCGTGTCGATCTTGTAGAGGCCGACCGACAACTGCGTGCGTGGCAGGTCGGTCTGGGGTTGCTGCTGGGCTTGCGCCGACATCATGAACGACGCGGACACGAGGAGCAGGGCGGCGAGACGCTGGAACATCGGACAACTCTTTCAGGGTGGGGTCGGTGCCCGGCCCGTAGTCAAAATTGAAGCTGATTGAAAGCCAAATGAAAATGCCCGCTGATGCGGGCATTGCCGGAGAGCGAGAAAGCTTACACCTTCTTGGCGGTGGCCGTGTGGGCCTTGGCCACGTGGCGAACCTTGTGCTTCTTGGCGGCAACGTGCTTCTTGGCAGAAGCGTGCTTGGCAACCTTCGCGGCGGCGGGAGCGGCCGTGGTGGGTTCGGCTTGTTGAGCAAAAGCACCGGCAGCGAAGAGACCGGCGACCAGGGCTGCGAGCAGCTTGTTCATGAAGAGATCCTTTGAAATTCGTTGATTTGGATTGCCCTTCCCGCGGAAGGTAGACATTCAACGGAAGCCGCGACGCGTGGTTGACAGTCGGACAACGACTACAGGCGAAAAAAAAGCGCCCCGAGGAGCGCTTTCTCTCGAGCAGGCCGAATTACTTCGGGGTGCCGCCTTGGGTCGACTTGCGCTTCACGCTGCCGTCCTTGTTGCGACGACGCTGGTCGCGCGATTCAGCGCGCTTCTCGCCGGAAGCAGCAGCCTTGTCGCCACCGATGGCGCCGCCTTCGGGCGTCTTGGCTTCGTCGCCAGCGGGAGCTGCAACCTTGCCAGCGGGCTTGGAAGCCTTCTTGGCTTCGGCACGTTGCTGCGACTTGCTGTTGGTGGCGTTACCTTGTTCGGGCGTGGTGCCGGCCGGGTTTTGTGCATAGGCGCCAGCGGCAAACAGGCCAGCGATCATGACTGCGAGAATTTTGCTCATTGAAGATTCCTCTATCGAGAATTGGTTGGAAACGCCTCCCGGCGAGCAGAAGGTCAGCCACTAACGAGGCCGATGGCCCTACGGTTGACAAACGCTTGCTGATGGGTTGCGTCTAAAATGTACAGCGATTTGTTCACGGGCTGTACAGCGAATCCACCCCGTGTCTGAATTCGCTGACAGTTGTCAAAATTAAGTCAATCCCGGAGTCAATCCCCCACATGTCCAGCTATCAGCACATCAAAGTCCCGACCGAGGGTCAGAAGATCACGGTCA
Organism: Variovorax sp. RCC_210; assembly: GCF_041355175.1. Classification (NCBI taxonomy): domain Bacteria; kingdom Pseudomonadati; phylum Pseudomonadota; class Betaproteobacteria; order Burkholderiales; family Comamonadaceae; genus Variovorax; species Variovorax sp. RCC_210. The sequence continues at coordinate 901,065 of NZ_JBFUPJ010000001.1, forward strand.
ACGCAGACAACTCGCTCAATGTGCCTGACGAACCGATCATTCCCTTCATCGAAGGCGATGGCACCGGCCTGGACATCACCCCCGTCATGCTGAAAGTGGTCGATGCGGCCGTGGCCAAGGCCTATGGCGGCAAGAAGAAGATCCACTGGATGGAGGTCTACGCCGGCGAAAAGTCGACCAAGGTCTACGGCCCCGACGTCTGGCTGCCGGAGGAAACCCTGCACGCCGTGCGCGACTACGTCATCTCCATCAAGGGCCCGCTGACCACGCCCGTGGGCGGCGGCATCCGCTCGCTGAACGTCGCGCTGCGCCAGGAACTCGACCTGTACGTGTGCCTGCGCCCCATCCAGTACTTCAAGGGCGTGCCCAGCCCGGTGCGCGAGCCGCACAAGACCAACATGGTGATCTTCCGCGAGAACTCGGAAGACATCTACGCCGGCATCGAGTTCGAGGCCGAGAGCGAGAAGGCCAAGAAGCTCATCAAGTTCCTGCAGGACGAAATGGGCGTCAAGAAGATCCGTTTCCCCAACACGTCGGGCATCGGCGTCAAACCCGTTTCCATCGAAGGCACGGAGCGCCTCGTGCGCAAGGCCCTCCAATACGCCATCGACAACGACAAGCCGAGCGTCACCCTGGTGCACAAGGGCAACATCATGAAGTTCACCGAAGGTGGCTTCCGTGACTGGGGCTACAACCTGGCAGCCAAGGAGTTCGGCGCCGAGCTGATCGACGGCGGCCCCTGGATGAAGTTCAAGAATCCGCGCACCGGCAAGGACATCACCGTCAAGGACAGCATCGCCGACGCTTTCCTGCAGCAGATCTTGCTGCGCCCGGCCGAGTACAGCGTGATCGCCACGCTCAACCTCAACGGCGACTACGTGTCCGACGCACTGGCCGCGCAGGTCGGCGGCATCGGCATCGCGCCCGGCGCAAACATCAGCGACACCGTCGCCATGTTCGAAGCCACGCACGGCACGGCCCCCAAGTACGCCGGCAAGGACTACGTGAACCCCGGTTCCGAAATCCTCTCCGCCGAAATGATGCTGCGCCACATGGGCTGGAAGGAAGCCGCGGACCTCATCATCAGCGCGATGGAAAAATCGATTGCCAGCAAGAAGGTCACCTACGACTTCGCGCGCCTGATGGAAGGCGCGACGCAAGTGAGCTGCTCCGGCTTTGGCCAGGTCATGATTGACCACATGTAATTGCCCCTGCATTTGCCGACACCTTCGGGTGTCCGCCGAGCCCCTGAATTTCTGAAAGGAAATTCAGGGGCTTTTTCTTTTGCGACTCGACTGTCTCGCTTTGCATTGAAACAGTACTTTAGTGATAGGTCGGAAGGGGGGGGAATGGGCAAACGTCACAGATCGATTTGCTCCCGGCCTGAGGAAACTATTGCTTGAAATTGTGCACGGCCTGCACCACCGGAAGGCCACCAGAATCGCGCTCATTCCAGAAAGCATAGGGAGCGCGGAGTGGACAAGAAAAGCGAAAACGCAGGTTCGTCGGTGCGGCGTTCGACCGGCATGCCGACCCAGGTCGCCGTGTCGGGAATCGCCCCATGACGATCGCGCGCCGAGCCTTGTTCGGCAAGCTCAACCTCACCTTGTTTCGCGGCATCGAATCCGCGACAGCCTTCGCGAGGCTGCGAGGCAATCCCTACGTTGAACTGACGCATTGGATCCACCAACTCTGGCAGCTCAACGACAGCGATCTGCATCGGGTGTGCCGCCACTACAAGGTCGATTCGCAAACAGTCGAGAAAGACCTGGCGTCTTCACTGATGACATTGCCTTCAGGGGCGACCTCGCTGAGCGATTTTTCCCATCACATCGAAGCCGCCGTGGAGCGCGCGTGGGTACTGGCCAGTCTCGAGTTCGTTGATCGCAGCATTCGCGGCGCATGGTTGCTGGCGGCACTGCTGCAGACGCCCGAACTGCGCCGCGCGCTTCTCGCCATCTCGCCCGCATTCCAAAGAATCCCCGCAGACCAATTGACCGACGAGGCCGCGAGGCTGGTTGCTGGCTCCCCTGAAGACCTGCAAGGACCGCATGACGGTTCTGGCACAGCGGCTGCACTGCCGGGCGAGCCTGTTGGTGCGACGGCTGATTCTTCTGGCGGCAAATCTGCATTGCAGAAGTACTGCACCGATCTCACCGCCCGTGCGCGTGCCGGAGACATCGATCCCGTGATCGGCCGCTCGCACGAGATCCGTACGATGGTCGACATCTTGTTGCGCCGTCGGCAGAACAACCCGCTGTTGACCGGTGAAGCCGGTGTCGGCAAGACAGCGGTGGTCGAGGGCTTGGCACTCGCCATCGCCAGCGGCGACGTACCGCCAACACTGCGAGATGCATGCCTTCTGAGCCTCGATGTGGGAGCGTTGCTCGCCGGTGCAAGCATGCGGGGCGAATTCGAATCGCGCCTGAAGTCGTTGCTCGACGAGGCTGGTGACTCGGTCCAACCGGTCATCCTCTTCGTCGATGAGGTGCACACGTTGATCGGTGCCGGCGGGCAAGCAGGGACAGGCGACGCGGCCAACCTGCTCAAGCCCGCGCTCGCACGCGGGACCTTGCGCACCGTGGGCGCCACCACCTGGAGCGAGTACAAGCGCCACATCGAGAAGGATCCCGCGCTGACCCGGCGCTTCCAGACGTTGCAGATAGCGGAGCCCGAAGAAGCGGCCGCCATCGAGATGGTGCGCGGCCTGGTGGGCACCTTTGCCTCGCATCACGGCGTCACGGTTCTCGACGAAGCGATCAGGGCTGCCGTCACGCTGTCCCATCGCTACATCCCCGCGCGACAGCTCCCGGACAAGGCGATCAGCCTGCTCGATACCGCTTGTGCGCGCGTGGCGATGTCGCTGCACACAGCGCCGTCAACGGTCGAGCGGCTCCGAACGCAAGCAGCGGCCTTGCAGGTCGAACTCGGTTTGCTCGGTCAAGAAAAAAAGGTCGCGCAGGGCCGCGATGCCCGATTGAAGGCGATCGACACGGCTAAGGAAAAGATGGCCATCGTCGCCGAAGCGCTCGCAAGCCAGGAGGCCAAGTGGCAAGACGAACTGGCGGCTGTCCGAGAGATTCATGCATTGAGAGGGAGAGAGGGAGCGTGCGAAGAAGAGGCGGGCTGCGCTGGAGGCTCGTTGCCTTCAGCGCAGCTCATCGCCCTCGAGCAAGAGCTAAGCGCGCGGCAGCAGGATGCGCCGCTGATCTTTCCCCAGGTCGACGAGTCCGTGGTCGCCGCCATCGTGGCCGACTGGACCGGCATTCCGGTCGGGCGCATGGTTCAGGACGAGGTTGCGGCCGTCTTCAGCCTGCAATCCCGGCTCGACGCGCGCGTCATCGGCCAAGGCCACGCGCTCGCCGCGATTGCCGAGCGGGTCCAGATCGCTCGGGCTCGCCTTGCGGACCCCGACAAGCCCGTGGGTGTGTTCCTGCTGGTCGGACCATCGGGGGTAGGCAAGACCGAAACGGCATTGGCGCTGGCTGAGGCGATGTACGGGGGGGAGCAAAACCTCATCACCATCAACATGAGCGAGTTCCAGGAGCCCCACACCGTCTCGACCCTGAAAGGGGCGCCGCCCGGGTATGTGGGCTACGGGGAGGGCGGGGTGCTGACAGAGGCCGTGCGGCGCAAACCCTACAGCGTGATCCTGCTGGATGAAGTCGAGAAAGCCCATCCCGATGTCCACGAAATCTTCTACCAGGTGTTCGACAAGGGCTGGATGGAAGACGGGGAAGGGCGGCACATCGACTTCAAGAACACCACCATCCTGTTGACAAGCAACACGGGGTCGGAACTCATTTCAGGTCTCGCCGACCGGGCAGAGGCCACCCTCGACGTCGAGGCCCTGCGCGAGCGACTGCATCCGGTCTTGCGCACCGTCTTTCCCGCCGCTTTTCTCGGGCGATTGGTCGTCGTGCCCTATCTGCCGCTGGGTCCGAGTGCACTGGGAAACATCGTCGCACTGCACCTGTCCCGCATCGTGGAGCGCATGACCGCGCAGCATGGCATCGATCTGACCTTCACGCCGGCACTCGTGCGCGAGATTGTCGAACGCTGCGGCGCCCACGAAACCGGCGCCCGTCGCCTCATCGGGTTCATCGATCAGAAGCTGCTTCCCGTGCTGTCGCGCCAATGGCTCGACGCATTGCAACTGCGCAGAACGATCACCCGGATGTCGGTCGACACCCGTGGTGGGAACCCCGACAGCCAAAGCTTTCAAGGAGGGGACGCCATCGTTTGCCACACCGAGTACGCCTAAGTGTCCCCGACCGCCCGCGCCGCGCTCGGCGTTTTCGGCCCGGGCAAGTTTCAGCAATTTTCAGAAGGGAGTTTTCATGACCACCAACAACAGCAGTCAGAAGTTCATTGCCCGCAATCGGGCGCCACGCGTGCAGATCGAATACGACGTGGAGATCTATGGTTCGGAAAAGAAGATCGAACTGCCCTTTGTCATGGGCGTGCTGGCCGATCTTTCCGGCAAGCCAACCGAGCCGTTGCCGCCGGTCGCCGAACGCAAGTTTCTCGACATCGACATCGACAACTTTGACGAGCGCATGAAGGCGATCCAGCCGCGTGTTGCCTTCGCCGTGCCCAACACCCTCACGGGTGAGGGCCAGCTCATGGTCGACATCACCTTCGAGAGCATCGACGACTTCTCTCCGGCGGCCGTGGCCCGCAAGGTCGAACCGCTCGGCCGCTTGCTCGAGGCGCGCACCCAACTGGCCAATCTCCAGACCTACATGGACGGCAAGGCCGGCGCGGAGGGCCTGGTCAACAGGCTTCTGCAAGACCCAGCGCTCATGAAATCGCTGACGCAGGCGCCCAAACCTCGCGGCCTCGCTGGTACTTCCCACGCCAGCAATGACGAATCGCCCGCCGACTCGGCGTCCTGAACCCCAACGCACGGAATCTCAAAGATGACCATCACCAGCGACCCGGTGCACCACGTGTCCGAGCGGGCATACCACGACAGCAGCTCCGACTTCGCCTCCCTGCTGGACCGGGAGTTCAAGCCCAAGACCGACGAGGCCCGCGATGCCGTCGAAGCGGCTGTGCGCACATTGGCCGAGCAGGCGCTGATCAACGCGGCGACCATGACCGACGATGCCTACAGCAGCATCGAAGCCATCATTGCCGAGATCGACCGCAAGCTCTCCGAGCAGATCAATCTCGTGCTGCACAAGGACGACTTCCAGAAGGTGGAGTCCGCCTGGCGCGGTATGCACCACCTGGTCTACAACACCGAGACGGACGAGAAGCTGAAGATCCGCTTCATGGACTTGTCGAAGGACGAGATGCGCCGCACGCTTCGTCGCCACAAGGGCATCGCGTGGGACCAGAGCCCGGTGTTCAAGCGCATCTACGAGGAGGAATACGGACAACTCGGTGGCGAGCCTTATGGATGCCTCGTGGCCGATTACTACTTCGACCACACGCCACCCGATGTCGAACTGCTGGGTGCCGTCGCCAAGATATCGGCGGCGTCGCACGCGCCTTTCATCGCCGGCTCCGCACCATCTTTGCTTGGCATGGAGTCCTGGCAAGAACTGGCCAACCCTCGCGACCTGGCGAAGATCACTTCGAACCTGGAGCACGCCCCCTGGAACTCGCTGCGCAGCACCGAGGACTCGCGCTATGTCGGGCTCGCCATGCCGCGCTTTCTCTCGCGCCTGCCGTACGGCGCAAAGACCAACCCGGTCGACGAGTTCGATTTCGAGGAAGAAACCGAGGGTGCGGACCATCGCAACTACGTGTGGAGCAACGCCGCGTATGCCATGGCCGTCAACATCAACCGCAGCTTCAAGCTCTACGGCTGGTGCACCATGATTCGCGGCGTCGAATCGGGCGGCACGGTGGAGAACCTGCCTTGCCACACCTTCCCGACCGACGACGGCGGCTTCGACATGAAGTGCCCGACCGAGATCGCCATCTCGGACCGTCGTGAGGCCGAACTTGCCAAGGCCGGCCTGATCCCGCTGGTGCATCGCAAGAACACCGACCATGCCGCCTTCATCGGCGCGCAGTCGATGCAAAAGCCGCAGGAGTACATGGACCCGGACGCGACCGCCAATGCCAACCTGTCGGCGCGCCTGCCTTACCTGTTTGCCAGCACCCGCTTTGCGCACTACCTGAAGTGCATCGTGCGCGACAAGATCGGTTCGTTCAAAGAGCGCGAGGACATGCAGCGCTGGCTCAACGAATGGATCATGCATTACGTCGATGCCGACCCCGCCAATTCCTCGCAGGAAACCAAGGCACGAAGGCCGCTCGCCGCCGCCGAGGTCGTGGTGGAGGACATCGAGGGCAACCCGGGCTACTACAGCGCCAAGTTCTTCCTGCGGCCTCACTTCCAGCTCGAAGGCCTCACCGTCTCGCTGCGACTCGTCGCCAAGCTGCCGTCGCTCAAGGAAGCGGCCTTAGCCTGATCACAGGCGCCGCACGTCATTCGAGGAAGTGGCACGCAGATGCCACCGACCCAACCGCTCAGTGCGCCGACCAGAGCGCTCGAGCATCTGTCACATCACAACAAAGTTCAGGGAGTTTTCATGGCACAAGACATTTTTCTGAAGATCAACGGCATCGAGGGTGAGTCGCAGGACAGCGACCACAAGAACGAGATCGAGGTCCTGGCTTTCAACTGGAAGGCCTTCCAGGAATCAACCATGCATGCCGGCTCGGGCGGCGGCGCCGGCAAGGCCACGGTGGAAGACCTGGAGTTCGACCACTACGTGGACCGGTCAAGCCCCAACCTCATGAAGTACTGCCTCACCGGCAAGCACGTGCAGGAAGCGAAGCTCACTGTCCGCAAGGCCGGTGGCAACCCGCTGGAATACCTCAAGTTCACGTTCAGCGACGTGATCATCACGGCGATCCAGCCCTTCGGTTCGAACTCCGACGAGATGCGCGTCAAGGAGCGCGTGCGTCTTTCGTTCTCCAAGATCAAGCAGGAGTACGCCGTGCAGAACGCCCAGGGCGGCAGCGGTGGCGCGGTGACGGCCGGCTACGACATCAAGGGCAACAAGGAGTCCTGAGCCTTTTTCGCTCAGCCCAGCCTCGCGTTGGGGTTTTCGACCTTCGGTCGGGCGGTGCGCATCGGTGCGCCACCCAGACCAAGGTCGGTTTTTTGACGATCAGCCCTTTTTCTCTGTTTCCCCCTATGGTCTTCAATGCGCCCGGTCTTCGGCGGCTTTCTGCTGCGCGCCAGCAAGCGCTCATCGCGCTCGTGCTGGCCGTGGCAATGCCTGCTCATGCCCAGTTTTCGTATCCGAGGGAACAGACCAAGCTCGACATCACTCTTTCGGCCGACGCAGGCGTCAACCCTGACGACAAGGGCAGAGGGGCACCGATCCTGGTGCGTGTCTATGAGCTGAAGTCCGAGGGCAGCTTCGAGTCGGCCGACTACCTGTCGCTCAACGCAAACGACAAATCGACCATCGGCGCCGAGCTGCTCGGGAGAGACGAATTCATCTTGCGGCCTGGAGACGTCAAGACGATTCGCCGCAAGTCGCATCCCGACGTTGCGGCCATCGGCGTTATCGCGGGCTATCGCGACCTGGCGCAAGCCGACTGGCGCGCAGTCCAGAAGATCGACCCGGCGCCTGAAACCGCCTGGTATCGCGCGGTCATGCCGGCCAACAAGCTCAAGCTGCAGATCAACCTGCAGCCCAAGGGCATTCAACTCGTTCCCATCCAGTGAGCGTGAAGCTCGCGAGCACCACCTTCCATTCATGAGCTGGTACAACAAAGTCGCCTGGAGCGAAGGTCTGTTCCTGCGCCCGCAGCTGTTTCAACAGCAGGAGCGCTACCTCGAGCATCTTGCACACAAGCGAGCGGCTTCGCTGGGTCCGTTCTACTGGGGGTTCACGCACTACGGCATCGACGCCGAATCGTTGTCGCTGGGAAAACTCGTGCTCGGCAGCGCCGCCGGCATTTTTTCCGACGGCACCCCGTTCGACGCGCCGGGCCAGACTTTGCCGCCGAAGCCCCTGTCGGTGCTGCCGGAGCACCTCGAGCAGGTCATCTATCTCGCCGTGCCCATCCGAACGCCCAACGGCGAGGAGACTTCCTTCGACGATGCGACGGCGTCGCTCGCACGCTTTTCGGTGTTCGACACCGAACTGCGCGATGCGAACTCGCTCGGGCAAGGACCGAAGACGGTGCAGCTTTCCAGGCTGCGCCTGCGGCTGTTGCCGCAGCGGGAACTCACCGACGCCTGGATCGGCCTGCCGCTCGCCAGGGTCACGATGCTTCGCTCCGATGGCAGCGTCGCCATCGATCCGCACCTGATTCCTCCGGTCGCAGGCTACGGAGCAAGTCCGTTGTTGACGGACTGGGTCATCAACCTGCACGGCCTGTGCCGGCTGCGCGCCCAGTCGCTGGCGGCCCGGCTCAGCGGCAACGATGGCAAGTCGAGTGAATCGGCGGAGGTGTCCGACTTCTTGCTGCTGCAGATACTCAATCGATACGAGTCCCTGTTCGAGCATTGGCTTCGCGTTCGGGAGACTTCACCGGAAGCGGTCTACACGGCACTGCGGACGCTGAGTGCGGAACTTGCCACCTTCGTGCGACCCAGCACGCGCCGGCCCGCTGCGCATCCGGCCTACCAGCATGCGGACCCGTACCTGTCCTTCAGGGAGCTGATCGGCGACGTGCAGGCGATGCTGAACGATGTGCTGGTGCGCAGCGCTCAAAGCATTCCTCTGGCCAACCGTGCGAATGGCGTGCGTGTTGCCAGTGTCGAGCCGTCCGAGCTTCAGGGCTTCTCGAGCCTGGTCTTCGCGGTGGCGGCGCACACGCCTCCCGAGCAACTGGCAAGCCAGTTTCCTGCCCGCTGCAAGGTCGGTCCGAGCGACCGGCTCGCCGAGCTCATCCGCTCGCACCTGCCGGGCATTCCGCTGCAGACACTGCCCGTGCCGCCGCGCCAGATTCCTTTCAACGCGGGCTTTGTCTACTTCCAGATCGATCCGCGCGGCCCGCTCTGGGAGCACATGGTCAAGCACGGTGGCCTGGCGCTGCATGTCGCGGAAGAGTTCCCGGGACTGCGGCTGGAACTCTGGGGCGTGCGAGAGAAATGACGGAGCAAAGACGCCAATGACAACCCCCATCACCAGCCTGCAGAAGGAATACATCCGTCTGCTCGACGGCAGCGCCGCTGCCATGACTATTGCCGGCGCGGACATCGCCCCCGGGGCCTTCGTCGGCGTTGCCTGGCGGAATCTCACGTTCACCGGATGCGACTTCGCTGGTGACGGAAACGTCAAGCTGAGCTCGATGACCGACTGCACGTTCATCGACTGCAGGTTCCTGGCGCCGAGGCACGACTTCGGCGTGATGGCGAACGTGCGTTTCAGCCAATGCAGATCGACGGGCCGCTCGATTTTCGGCGGTCGCGACGGAAGCACCGGCGTGGCGTTCGAGGGTTGCACCTTTGCCGGCGGTGACGCTCCGCCGGCCGGCTACGAGGGAATCGGCTGCACTGGCGAGGTGGTGTTCCGCAACTGCGTTGGCGCCGGAGACCTGCTGGTGGCCGGCACGCGGCTGACCATCGAGGCCTGCCGATTCGACAACATGAGCTTCGTCATCGGACGGCAGCGCAACCGCGGAACGCCGCTGGCCGCCACGGTGGTGATCGACAACTCGCAAGGCACCGGTGTGTGGCGCATGGTCGAAGGCCGCATGAGGACCAGCCATATCCGCAACAGCAGCTTCGAGCAAATCGTGAACGACGGCGCCGAGTGCGAGCCCTGAGCGAGCACGTCCGTTCACCACTGCTCATCTCGCCCCGTTCATATCCATTCAATGCCCATGCTCTACAACGAAGAACGCGACAACGCACCTGCCGGAGATGCCAGGCGTGAGCCCCACGGCGATCCCTTGAACGGCGTCCTCGTTCCCGACGACAGCGCGGCTGACCCGAGCTTGGCTGCAGAAGCCTCGTCGCAAGAGCGGCTGGCAGCGGTTGCGGCTGCACGTAATCCTTTGCTCGAGGCCGCGCAGCCGCTGCTGCGCGCGCTGGCGGACATGCCGGCGCAGCTGAGCCAGGAGGGAGTGACAGTGTTCCACCGCCTGCTGGAGCGCGAGGTCGCAAGCTTTCAGTCGGTCTGCAGCAGCGCACTCATCAAGCACGAGCACGCGGTGGCCGCCAGCTACTCGCTGTGCACTGCGCTCGACGAAGCCGCCAACAGCACGAAGTGGGGCGGTGGCGAAGGGACGGAGGCCGGTGTCTGGGCCGGCCAGCAGTTGGCAGCGAAGTTCCACGGCGACACCAAGGGCGGTGACAAGTTCTTCCTGCTTGTCGGTCGCCTCGCGGCAAGCCCGCAGGAGCATATCGATCTGCTTGAGTTGATGTACCAGATCCTCGGTCTTGGATTCGAAGGGCGCTTCGGCACGGCCTCCAACGGACGCCGGCAGCTGGAGACGGTTCGTCACCAGCTGTTCGGCCTGCTCGGCACGGCAAGGGGCGATGTCCCGCAGGATCTTTCCCCGCACTGGAAGGGCGCAGATGCCGGCACGCTGCGGCGCCTGCACAGCGTGCCGGTATGGATGACGGCGTTGCTGCTGTCGCTGATCCTCTTCGGCCTCTTCGGCTGGTACAAGTACCAGCTCTTGCAGCTTACGGCGAGCGTGCAGGAACGCATTGCGGCCATCGGTCGCATGCGTCCGCCGCCCGAGCCGCCGGTCAAGCCGATGCGATTGAAGGAACTGCTGGCCGCAGAAATCACGCGTGGCACGGTCAGCGTCGAAGAGGACGACCGACGGAGCGCGGTCACCTTCAAGGGCGACGACATGTTCGTGCCGGGGCAGGCGCGCATGAGCGCGAAGATTTTGCCGGTGCTGGCCAAGGTGGCGGACGAGATCAACAAGGTCTCCGGCACGGTGAAGGTCACTGGGCATTCCGACAACCAGCCCATCAGGACCCGCGAATTCCCCAACAACCAGGTCTTGAGCGAAAAGCGGGCGACCGCCGTGGCGACCGAACTGCAGGGCAGGGGCGTGGTGGCCACGCGCATCCAGACCGAAGGACGCGGCGATACGGCGCCGATCGCGGACAGCGCCACCGCCGTCGGCCGCGCCAGGAATCGCCGGGTCGACATCGTCGTCACGCAAGGTGGCGGCGGGGCGCCGCAGCAAGCCTCCAAGGCCACCGCAGCGCGCTAGAGGCAGTTCAGGAAGCTCTCATGAAATACCTCAAACAGTTTTTTGCGTTTCTTTTCTCGCGGCAAATGCTTGCGTTCACGGCCGCGTTGTTGCTGGCGCTCGCGATCTGGTTCATCGGTCCCTTGCTTGCCGTCGACGGCTTGCGACCCCTCGCGTCGGCGGGGGTACGCGTGACCTTCATCGTGTTGTTGCTGATGCTTGCCATGCTTTGGCTGGTGTCCGGTCCCGTCAGCCTCGTGGCGGTCGCGGCCCTGTGCCTGCTGACCTGGCATGCGGGGCCGTTGCTGGCCATCGGCGCGCAGAGGCCGCTGGCTTCGGCCTGGGTGCGCGCGGCGATCATCGGGGTCATGCTGCTGGCCTGTGCGCTCTACTGGCTCTACCGGCTCTGGCACGCGTTGCGCAACAACGAGGATCTGCTCACGAAGTTCCTGAGCTTCGGGAAGGATTCGGGCAAGGACGAGGTGGCGAAAGACGAGATCAAGACGATCACGACCGCTGTCAACCGGGCGCTTGCGCAGCTCAAAAGTTTGCGTGTTGCAGGCGGCCTTCGCAGCCTGTTCGAGGGCAAGCGCTACCTGTACGAGTTGCCCTGGTACATGATCCTGGGCAGCGTCGGGGCCGGAAAGACCACGGCATTGCTCAACGCCGGGCTTCAGTTTCCGACGCCTCGCCAAGCAGGCCATTCTCCGAAGCGCATCGCGATCGCTGCCGAGGGCGGCACCTCGCACACACACTGGTGGTTCACCAACGACGCGGTGCTGATAGACACCGCCGGCCACTACACCACGCAGGACCGCAATCCCGACATCGATCCAGCGGAATGGCGCGGATTCCTCGGCCTTCTGCGCAAGCATCGCTCTCGCGCACCGCTCAACGGCGTGATCGTTACGCTCAATGTGTCCGAGCTTCTTTCCATGACCGCCATGCAGCGCGCCGAGCACGCCGGCATGGTGCGGGACCGGCTTGCCGACCTGCGCGAAGAACTGGGCATTCGTTTTCCGGTGTACGTGGTCGTCACCAAGACGGACTTGCTGCGCGGGTTCACCGAGTACTTCCAGTCGCTTACCAGCGAAGGTCGAACCCAGGCCTGGGGCTTCACCTTGCCCTTTCAAGGCATGAAGGGACAGCGTTCTGCAGCTCAGGGTCGGGAGGGTTTGAGAGCCCAGGTCGAAGCCGAACTGGCGTTGCTCAACGACCGGTTGGCCGCCGGGTTGCATTCGCGGCTGAACGAAGAATTCGACGTCGACCGCCGCAAGCGATTGTTCGCCTTGCCGCAAGAACTCGCCGGCCTGGCCGAGCCGCTGGTGCTCATGCTCGACGAAATTTTCCTGGCCTCGCGCTTCGACCGCACGCAGGTGCAGGACATGCTGCGAGGTGTTTATTTCACCAGCGGCTCGCAGGCCGAATCGGACCTGCCGGCCGTGCCGGGCACCGTGTTCCAGCGGCTTCAGCGCAGCCTGGGTATTTCGTCGTCGCGGGCCGATGGCGCGACGCCTGCGCGCGGTGGGCAGAGCTACTTTCTCCAGGACGTGCTGACCAAGGTGGTCATTCCCGAGGCTCATCTCGTGAGGCCGAACCTGCGCTGGGAGTTCCGCTTTCGCCTGTTGCGCTTCACGGGACACGCGCTTTGCATCGTGATTTTTCTGTGGTTGGCCAGTGCGCTCGCGCTGAGCTTCGGCAACAACAAGCAATACCTGAGCACGGTGGGCCAACGCGTCGACTTGCTGTCCGGCCAGGTTCGCACACTGTTCGCCAGCTTCAAGCTGATGGGCGTTCCCGATGTGCTCAACGGCGCCAGCGAGTTGCCGGGTTACCCGGGCCTCGACATTGCGCATCCGCCTGTTGGCTTTCTGTACGGCCTGTACACGGTGCCGCCGGTGCTCGAGGCGACGCACGAAACCTACGCCCAGTTGCAGGACCACATGCTGATGCCCTCGATCCTGAAGCGCATGGAGGCGGTGCTGACGCAGAGCGTGAAAGACGGCGACGCCAAGACGGCTTATGAAACGCTGCGGGTCTACAAGCTGTTGCACGACCGGGATCGGTACATGAGTGGTGGCGCGCGAGACGTTCGCAACTGGGTGCTCAAGGACTGGGAGGCGGCCGACAGCGCCGCGGCATTCGGCGGACGCGCATCGATGGTCGGCCATGTGACTGCCCTTTTCTCCGGCGAGCGTCCCGCACAGTCGGCGTCACTGCCCAACGAAGTCTTGGTGCGGGCGGTTCAAGAGTTCTTGAACAGCAATACGTCCACCCAGCGAATCTACGAGCGCGCGAAGGCCGCGATGCTCCCCGAGGCGCCGCAGGAGTTCACGCTGGTGCGCGCAGTGGGCCCGCAGGCCGGCACGGTGTTTTCGCGGGCCGGCGGCCTGCCGCTCGAGAAAGGCATTCCGGGCCTGTTCACCTACGACGGTTACCACGAGCTCTTCAACAAGCGCTTGCCCGAGTTCGTAGGGCAGGCGTTGGATGACGACGCCTGGGTCATGGGGCGTGCGAGCGAAGGGCTCGCACGTGGTGTAGCAAAGAAGGCGGCTGCGCTGCTGGACGACCCGACGCGCAAGCAGCAGAACGATCTCTTGCTGGAAGATGTCCGCCGCCAGTACCTCACCGAGTACGCCCGCCATTGGGAGGCTTTCCTCGAGTCGGTGCGCACCGTGAGCGGCAGTGACACCACCGGTACCAGCCTGGGCTTCGATCTGAATGTGCTGCGGCAGTTTGCCGCGCCCGATTCGCCGTTGGCGCGGCTGGTGCGCGCGGCCGCCCGGGAGACCACGCTGTCGCGGCCATTGGCTGTTCGGGCGCAGGAGGAGAAGGGCTTTCTCGACAAAGCCACGGACGAGCTCAACAAGCAGACCAGCGCCATCGGCAGGGGTCTCGGCATTCGTGCTGAAGAGCGGCTCGAAAAGCAGATCGTGGACAACCGCTTCGCCGCGCTTCGCGAAGTCGTCACAGGGCAAGCCGACATCGGCGCGGGCAGCGTCGGGCAGGGCGGCGGGAAGCCCGGCCTCGAAGCCATCTCGGGCCTGGTCAACGAGTTCTACACCTTGCTGGTCGTGGCCGACACGGCGCTTTCAGCCGGCAGCCTGCCGCCGGGCGGGGCCGAAGTCGGCGCGCGGCTGAAGCTGGAGGCCGGCAAGCTCCCGGCTCCCTTTCGCGAAGTGTTGACGGCCTTGGCCAGCAGCGGCAGCGACAAGGTCGTGCAGGGCTCGGCGGGCATCCTGCGCAACCAGGCGCAGTTGCAACTTGACCGCCTGATGGGCCTGATGGCCATGCAGGTCAGCGAACCGTGCAAGCGAGGGGTGGAGGGCCGTTACCCGTTGGCGGCGGTGGCGCAGGACGCGTCCATCGAAGATTTCACGCTGGTGTTTTCGGTGGGCGGTGCCGCCGACGAATTCTTCAACAAATACCTGGCCTCCTATGTGGACACCAGCGTCAGGCCATGGCGCTACAAGGATGCAAACACGGCCAATGCCATGGTCGGTGCGGAAGGTGCTGCTGGCGGAGCTAACTCGGCGCCCGCCACCGCGGGGCCGACGCTGCTGGGTGAGTTGCTCAAGCTGTTGGCACACGGCGGGCCGAACCTCGATGCGTTCTACCGGGCGCAGCAGATCCGCGATTTGTTCTTTCGCGATGCAGGCGGCAAGAAGTTCGCCTGGAAGATGGATTTGCGCGTGCTCGAACTCGAACCGGGCATCACCGAACTCGTGATCGACATCGACGGGCAGGGCCAACGCTATGTCCACGGCCCGGTGCAGGCATTTCCCGTCAGCTGGCCGGGCCCGCGCGGCGGGGCCATGGCGGAGATCACCGCCAATCCACGCATCTCGGGAGCAACTTCGGGCGTGCAGGCCAACGGCCCTTGGGCGCTCTTTCGGCTGCTCGAGAAGGGGCGCATCGTGAACACCGCGACGCCAGGGCGCTTGAGCGTCGAGTATGTGTTCGACGGGCGCAAGGCGTTGATCGACATCAACGCCGGCAGCCAGCCCAACCCGCTGGGCAGTGATGTGCTGAAGGGCTTTCGCTGCCCTGGTAGGGCAGCTTGATCATGTGGGCGAGGCTGCTTGATCGCTGCCTGATCACACCACCCGCCATGTGGGGCACGTGGCCGGGCCACGCTGATCTTGTTCAAAGTGGCGTGCGTCGAGGTGAAGGGGAGGCATGGGCATCCTGGTTGTTCAAGCAAACCCCGAACGCGAGCGCAGGCCTGTCTCCGAAGGCCGCGGCCGTTCCGGTCGCATTTGTCTTACCGCCTGGCGCTCTGGCGTTCGCTTCTCGTCGGTTCGTGTTGGGAGTGATTGCCAGGTCGACCGACGTGGCAGGGCATCACCAATCGCTCGTGATCTATCAACAAGCCAACGCACACTCGGTGAAGAAGCACTTCGAGGCGCAGCGACATCAGCCGTGCGACTGGCAATTCTGGTTGGCCCGTGCGGTCGCGCGCCACATGCTGGTTGAAGACGCGGCGACCGCCGCGGAAATGACATCCACGTTGAAGGCGCTGTGGCGCGATCAGAAACGAGCTTTTTTTGTGCCGCCGAATGCAGCATGGCCCCATGTCGAAACGATGGCGTCGGCCAGCCTGACGCATGAGTTGCTCGACCGAAGCGCGGGCAGTGCGCCTGGGCACGACCCGGCTACGCGGTTGCAGGGCGTGCGCCACCTGCCGTGGGCCGATTGGCCGCAACGCCTGTCGGGGGCTTGCGTCGAAAGTGCGTTCTGGCAGCAGGATGCGCAAGGTCGTTTCGTTGGCGCGGCCAACCGGCTCGAGGACTTGTGGAGCGGCCTGGAATGAACACCGTGGGCAACAACTTGGGCGCTCGGTTCGAGGGTGGCGGCGGCGTCGCGCCGTTGCGGCTTCGGCTGACGCACATGGGCGGCGAGGCACGCAGCGTGACCGTGCACGTGCCTGCGAGCGGCATGGGTGTGGCCGACGCGCTCGCCATGGCGGGTATACACCCGGCCGACGCTCAATGGCGCCTCGCCAATCTGTGCCGCATCCGCTGGGACGCCATGGCGCAGGGTTGGAAACTGCAGAATCTCAGCTACACGTTGACGTGTGCACTCAATGGCGAGCGAGTTGCGCCGGCGCTGCCGTTGTGCGTCGCGACCGGAGACGTGCTGGAGCTGGGTTTGCTGCGCTTTGTGGTGGCGCCGGAAGATGGCGTGGCCGTCTGCGACGAGCCGGCCGATGCGCCACGAATGCCGGCACAGGACGAAGCCAACGTTGCGCCATCCGCTCGCAGCTTCGACTTGCGCGACCTGGCGGTGGGGGCGGAAGACAGCGACGAAGTCTTGACCCAGGGCGACACGACAGCCGACGCTTTCGCCATGCTGCGGATTGCCGGCACGCAGCCTCGTTCGAGCTCCGATGTTCTTTCGGGGTTGCTCGGCGAGTCGCGACGTTCCGACGCAGGTTCGGTGCAGACAGCGAGCAGCCAGGCGTCGGCAGCCGTCACGGTCCCCCGCATCCCGTTGTTCGACGAACTGCATGACGAATTCGTGCGCGTCGTTCGCGATCCAGATCAACTCGCCGGTCTTGGCGGCTGGGACCACCCGCTGCTCGCAGGTGGTGGCGAACCGGCCCCGACGCTGAATCAACTCCAAAAACAGGCTGAGCGCTTTCCCTTGCTGCGCGACATCCTGCAGCCGTCAGAAGGCATCGACCGCATCATCGAAGGCTTCGAGGCGCTGAACCCGTCCCGCCTGCTTGATCCGGCTGCTCCCGAAGACGTGCTGGGGCTGTTCGCGCCGGAACTCGTGAGGGATGCACGCGCGTCGCTGCCGAGCCTGACGCGGCGGGAGCACCATCAACTGTCGCCGGACAGCCATGTGCGCATCGGTCCGCCGCGCGTCCGCGCCGGCGAAACAAAAACCTCCGACAGCGAAGGCGCAGCATGAGTTCCGACTCCACGCACGCTCTTTCATCGATGTTGGCTCGGTTGCGTCAAGCGCCGTGGCGGTTTGGTTTTTTTGCCTTGTTGCGGCGATTCGGCGCGTCGAACGCTCAACAGCCCCCCATCGGGCTGGCGAGCCGCCCGCAGCTGGAGGCCTTCAGGCTGGGGCAGGCGGCTGCCTTGATCTTTGCGCCTCGCGAGATTGCCGAGGCCGTGCTGCCCGGGGAGGCAGACGACCGGCCCCCCGGCAGCGCCAGTCCGCGATCAGGAAACAACCCGCTGTTTCCGATGGTGCGCGTGTATGGCCTGGGGATGCTGGGACCGAACGGTCCGCTGCCGCTTCACTACACGGAAATCGTGCGTGACCGAAGCGAGAACCACAGCGACACGACGCTGGCGGACTTTCTCGACCTGTTCCACCACCGCTACCTCACGCACATGTACCGGGCATGGGCGCAAAGCCAGGCTGCGGCGGGGCTCGACCGGGCCGATGACGAGGTGTTCAGCCGCTATGTCGCGCGCCTGACGGGGCACGATCCGCTGGAGATTCGCGACTCTGTGCTCCCGGCCCATGCCCGGCTCGCGGCGTCGACGCACCTGGTGCGGGAGGCGCGCAATGCGGACGGGCTCGCCGCCACGCTGGCCCGATACTTCGCGGTGCCGGTGCAACTGCAGGAGTTCGCGCTGCACTGGATTCGCATCGACGACGACGACCGCAGCCATCTGGGCCAGGCGCGTGCTTCGAGCGTTATGGGCGTGGGGGCGATCGCGGGAGAGGTCGTGGCCGACCGGCAGAACAAGTTCCGGCTCGTGCTCGGGCCGCTCGACCTGGGCCAGTACCTGCGCTTTACGCCCCAAGGTCGCGACTTGCCCGCGCTCGTCGAATGGGTGCGTGCCTTCGTCGGCTATGAGTTCGTCTGGGAGGTCGAGTTGCGCGTGCGAAACGACAGCACGCCGCCGGCGCGGCTCGAGGACGGTGAAAAGCTCGGGTGGTCGACCTGGCTGGGCGGCGCGGAAGGCAGCGCGCCGGCCGCCGATTGCAGTGTCGGCATGGTTTTCGAGCCCGAGCAATACGTACGGGCTTCCTTCACCGGCGAGTAGCCGCATCCCGCAACCTGATCCGGATTCTTTGCCTACCCCATGAGTGCTCCCGTCATCACTACCGCCGATTCTCGGTTCGATCTTTCTCCCTTCGATGCTGCGCAGCCGTGCGGCCCGAGCCTCGAATACGACGCCGAGTATGCGGTTCTGCTCGCACGCATGGCGCCGCGTGCCGACGCGCAGTACGGCGAATTCGTCGGCCTGGCGGATGCGCCGAACTGGACCGACATCGAGCGCGACTGCCGGCGCCTGCTGACGAGGACCCGGGACATCAACGTGCTCGTCTGGCAGTGCCGTGCCCGCACACGGCTCGCCCAGGCGACAGGGTTCGCCCAGTGCGTTGCCGGGCTGGCGCAGGCGCTGCAAGCCTGGCCCGACGCGATCCACCCGCAGCTGGTTGTCGAGGGCGAGCGCGATCCCGCGGTGCGGGCGAATGCGCTGGCCGCGCTGGCCGATCCAGACGGGCTGCTGGGTGATGTGCGCGAGATCGTGGTGGCGACGAATGCCGCCCGGCACCTGACGGTGAGGGACGTCGAGCGCGCCCACGCCGTGCCCCGGCCGGCTGGCGCTTCCAGTCCGGAATCGGTGGCACTTCAACTGGACGAATTGCGGCGGTCGGCCCTGAGCGATGCCGAGCTGCCGGTGACAGCGCTTGCTGCAGCTTTGAAATCGGTGCGGGAGATTGATGCCTGGTGCGCACGCCATCTGGGCGACGACGCCCCTTCGCTCCAGACATTTCTGACGCTGCTGAAGCTGTTTGAACAGCCCGAATCGCTGGAGGATGCCGAACCCCGGGACCGCGTTGAACCCGTCGAGCCGGCGCAGCGGGCTTCCAGTTCTTCCCCGCGCTCGCGCGACGGCGTTCGCGACGACATCCGTGCAGCGCGCGAATGGTTCGAAACCCATGAGCCCAGCAGCCCCGTCGCGATCCTGCTCAGGCAGGCCGAGCGGATGGTCGGTCGGCGGTTTTCCGAGGTGGCGGACGCCATTCCGCTCGACCTGGTGCGCAAATGGGATGCAGGGGAGCCGACGTGATCTCGAGCCTCGCTTACGAATTGCCGATCATCTGCTTCGTCGTCGGCATGCTGGGCGTCGTGCTGGGTGCCTGGCTCTGCATGCGCGGCTACGAGGAGCGCTTCAAAGCGCAACGCAACGCCTTCGAGCTGGCCCGGCAAAAGGCCGAGCACGACTTGCAGCGCGCCTTGTCGTATGTTCCCCAGTGGATGCAGCAAGCGGTTCGCGTGGAATTCGAGTTGCTGGGCAGGCTGCAAACGGAGCGGTGGAAGGAGCTGGCGCAGGAACAGCAGCATTGGCAGTCGGGGCAGGAAGCGCTGCGTCGGCTCGAGTGGCAGGCCTTGCTGGCGGAGTGGCCCGGGCGGCGCAGCCCGGCACCGGGGCCCGCTGGGCCGGTGACCGCTGGCAGTACGGCGCCACCTGCGGCCCCTGCACCCACGCTTGTTCGCTCGCCAAGGCCAAGCCAGACACTTCGGTATGAACCGGAAGCCGAGCCTCATCCGGAACCGCGACGAGAGCCGGAGCACGCGGTCGTCCCCCAGCCGATCGAACGGGAATTGACCGACGAAGAAATCGACGCCTTGCCGCCCGATCTCCCGGCGCCCGCACCGCCACGCACCAGGAAATTACCAGCCCCCAAGGGCGCCGTGCTGCGCAATATATAAACGACCGGCTGCGAGCCGGTTTTTTTATATGCAATTCCGTTGTCGCACGCGCCGCAAGGCTCTTGATTTGTCGAATACGCGCCACCAAGTCTTTCTGCGCCGGCACGGTGCTTGCACGCTCTATAGAATCTTTTTCATGGCAACGAGAATTCCCAAGACTCCCAACACCCCACCGGCCCAGAAACCGGCCGGGGACGACGGAGATTCGGTCGTCCTGGAGCGCCGGCCGCAGAAAACTGCGCCGCCCCAGATGTACCAGGTGGTCATGCTGAACGACGACTACACCCCCATGGAGTTCGTGATCGTCGTTTTGCAGGAATATTTCAGCAAGGACCGCGAAACCGCGACCCAGATCATGCTCAAGATCCACCTCGATGGCCGCGGCGTCTGTGGGGTTTATTCCCGCGACATGGCGGCGACCAAGGTCAACCAGGTGATGGAAGCGGCCCAGCAAGCCGGGCATCCGCTGCAATGCGTCAGCGAACCGGTTGCATGAACCAGTTGAATTGCGCAAGCTCCAACCCATCTGAGAACTTATTTACAGCAAGGCAAAAGGAAATCACATGATTGCCCAGGAACTGGAAGTCAGCTTGCACATGGCCTTCGTCGAGGCCCGGCAGCAGCGCCACGAGTTCATCACCGTGGAGCACCTGCTGCTCGCTTTGCTGGACAACCCGAGCGCCGCGGAAGTTCTGCGCGCCTGCTCAGCCAACGTCGACGACCTGCGGGCGTCGCTCACCAACTTCATCAAGGACAACACGCCCCAAGTGGCGGGTACCGACGATGTAGACACCCAGCCCACCCTGGGTTTCCAGCGCGTGATCCAGCGCGCCATCATGCATGTGCAGTCCACCGGCAATGGCAAGAAGGAAGTCACCGGCGCCAACGTGCTGGTCGCGATCTTCGGTGAGAAGGACTCGCACGCTGTGTACTACCTGCACCAGCAGGGCGTCACCCGCCTCGACGTGGTCAATTTCATTGCCCACGGCATCAAGAAGAGCGATCCGCCGGAAGCCGTCAAGGGCGCGGGCGAAGCTCCCTCGGGCGAAGGCGAGGAGGGCGGCGGCGAACGCAACGAGAAGGCATCGCCGCTCGAGCAGTTCACCCAAAACCTCAACCAGCTTGCCAAGGACGGCAAGATCGATCCGCTGATCGGCCGCGAGTACGAGGTCGAGCGCGTGATCCAGATCCTGTGCCGCCGGCGCAAGAACAACCCGCTGCTGGTGGGCGAAGCCGGCGTCGGCAAGACGGCGATTGCCGAGGGCCTCGCCTGGCGCATCACGCAGAACGACGTGCCCGAGATCCTGGCCGAGGCGCAGGTCTACTCGCTCGACATGGGCGCGTTGCTGGCCGGCACCAAGTACCGCGGCGACTTCGAGCAGCGCCTGAAAGGCGTGCTCAAGTCGCTCAAGGACAAGCCGAACGCCATCCTGTTCATCGACGAAATCCACACCCTGATCGGTGCGGGCGCTGCCTCGGGCGGCACCCTGGACGCGTCGAACCTGCTGAAGCCGGCGCTCTCCAGCGGCCAACTGAAGTGCATCGGTGCCACCACGTTCACGGAATACCGCGGCATCTTCGAGAAGGACGCGGCCCTGTCGCGTCGTTTCCAGAAGGTCGACGTGGTCGAGCCGACGGTGCAGGAAACCGTCGACATCCTGAAGGGCCTGAAGTCGCGCTTCGAGGAACACCATGGCGTGAAGTACGCCGTGGCCGCCCTGCAGGCCGCGGCCGAGCTCAGCGCCAAGTACATCAATGACCGTCATTTGCCCGACAAGGCCATCGACGTCATCGACGAAGCCGGTGCCGCGCAACGCATCCTGCCGCCGAGCAAGCGCAAGAAGACCATCAGCAAGACCGAGGTCGAGGAAATCGTTGCGAAGATCGCGCGCATTCCCCCGGCCAACGTCAGCAACGACGACCGCGGCAAGCTGCAGACCATCGAGCGCGACCTGAAGAGCGTGGTGTTCGGCCAGGACAAGGCACTCGAAGTGCTGGCCTCCGCGGTCAAGATGGCGCGTTCGGGCCTGGGCAAGGGCGACAAGCCGATCGGCTCGTTCCTGTTCTCCGGTCCCACGGGCGTCGGCAAGACCGAAGCGGCGAAGCAGCTGGCCTACATCATGGGCATCGAGCTGATCCGCTTCGACATGTCGGAGTACATGGAGCGTCACGCGGTGAGCCGCCTGATCGGCGCGCCTCCGGGCTACGTCGGGTTCGACCAGGGCGGCCTGCTGACCGAAGCCGTCACGAAGAAGCCGCACTCGGTGCTGCTGCTCGACGAAATCGAGAAGGCGCACCCGGACATCTTCAACGTGCTGCTGCAGGTCATGGACCACGGCACGCTGACGGACAACAACGGACGCAAGGCCGACTTCCGCAACGTCATCATCATCATGACGACGAACGCGGGTGCCGAGACCATGAACAAGGCGACCATCGGCTTCACCAACCCGCGCCAGGCGGGCGACGAAATGGGCGACATCAAGCGCTTGTTCTCGCCTGAATTCCGCAACCGGCTGGACGCCATCGTCAACTTCAAGGCGCTGGACGAGAACATCATCCTGCGCGTGGTCGACAAGTTCCTGCTGCAGCTGGAAACCCAGCTCAGCGAGAAGAAGGTGGAAGTCACGTTCAGCGACAAGCTGCGCAAGCACCTGGCGAAGAAGGGCTTCGATCCGTTGATGGGCGCGCGCCCGATGCAGCGCCTGATCCAGGACACGATCCGTCGTGCACTGGCCGACGAACTGCTGTTCGGTCGCCTGACCGACGGTGGCCGCCTCGAAGTCGACCTCGACGACAAGGACGAAGTGCTGCTCGACATTCAGCCGCTTCCGAAGAAGGAAGGCAAGTCGAAGCCCGAAGCGGAAGAAGCCGCCACGGGCTGAAAGAGTCGGGCGGCGCGCGGCCGATGAGGCCGCCCCCTCGAAGGCGCCATCAAAGGCCGGTAGCATCGCGCTGCCGGCCTTTTTCTTTGGGCGGTACTCCTGTTTGTGCCTGTTCCTGCCTGTTCCTGCCTGCTCCTGCCTGCGCCTGCTTTCGGTTCCGTCTCCTTCGCCACGCCAGCTTCAACCGCCTCACCGCTTCCTCCGCCTTGATCCTCCCCGTCCTCAGCCCCGAATGGAAGACCGGCCTCTCCCTGGCCTGGAGCGGCTACATCGCCGTGCTGTCGATCTGGATCGTGATGCAAAAGCGCGCGCCCGTGTCCACCATGAGCTGGATCCTGTCGCTGGCGCTGCTGCCGTTCGCGGGCTTCGTCATCTATTACTTTCTCGGGCCGCAGCGCCTGCGCAAGCAGCGCATCAAGCGCCTGCGCAGCCGCGCCAGCGCCTTCGCCCAGGCCGATGTCGCGCGCCTGCGCGACGTGGCGCAGAACGCGCCGCCGGCGCTGCAGCAGATGGCCAGGCTGGGCACCGCGACCTGCGGGCTGCCGGTGTCGAGCGCGGTCGACGTCGAACTGCTCTCGGGCGGGGCGCGCACCTTCGACGCCATCTTCGAGGCCGTGCGCGCCGCGCAGGACCACATCCACCTCGAGTACTACATCTTCGAGCCCGACAAGATCGGCACCGCGTTGCGCGACCTGCTGGTCGAGCGCGCGCGGCAAGGCGTCACGGTGCGCCTGCTGATCGACGCGCTGGGTTCCAAGCGCATCGGCCGCAGGTTCATGGCGCCGCTGCACGAGGCGGGCGTGAAGGTGGCGCTGTTCCACGACACCAAGATCGGCCGCCGCCTGCGCCCGGTGACCAACTACCGCACGCACCGCAAGATCGTGGTGTGCGACGGCAGGGTGGGCTTCACGGGCGGCGTGAACATCACCGACGAGGAAGACAAGCGCACCAACCCCGACGCCTACCACGACGTGCACCTGCGCATCGAAGGCAGCGCGGTGCGCTGGCTGCAGACCACCTTCCTCGAAGACTGGACCTACGCCACCGGCGAAGACCCGCGCGGCATGGACGACACCCTGGGCGCCATGCTGCCGCAGCTGGAAGCGGGCGACATCCCGGTGCAGATCGTGACGAGCGGCCCCGACAACGCGCTCGAGGCCATCCACCGCATGCACGTGGAGGCCATTCATTCGGCCACCACGCGGGCCTGGCTCACCACGCCGTACTTCGTGCCCGGCGAGCCCGCGCTCATGGCGCTCACCAGCGCCGCTTTGCGCGGTGTCGACGTGCGGCTGCTGGTGCCGCGGCGCAGCGACTCGGCCATCGTCAGCGCCGCCGCGCGCTCGTACTACGACGAGCTCATCGCCGCCGGCGTGAAAGTCTGGGAGTACAAGGCGCGCATGCTGCATTCCAAGACCTTGGTGGTCGACGACCATTGCGCGATGATCGGCACCGCCAATTTCGACAACCGCAGCTTCCGCCTCAACTTCGAGGTGTGCGCGGTGGTCTATGGTCCCGAGCTGGCCCGGCCGCTGGCGGCGCAGTTCGAGACCGACCTGCACAGTGCCGGCGCGGTGCGCGCCCACCGGCCCCAAAGTTTCTGGCGTCGCCTTGGCGATGCGATTGCGCGTTTGTCTTCACCCTTGCTCTGAATGAACCACACCTTTCTCTGGCACGACTACGAAACCTTCGGCGCCGTGCCGCGCCGCGACCGGCCTTCGCAGTTCGCCGCCATCCGCACCGACGCCGACCTGAACGAAGTCGGCGAGCCGCTGATGGTCTATTGCAAGCCCGCGCCCGACTACCTGCCCAGCCCCGAGGCCTGCCTCATCACCGGCATCACGCCGCAGGTGTGCCTGGAGCGCGGCATTCCCGAGCACGAGTTCGCCGGCCACATCGAAAAAGCCTTCTCGCAGCCGGGCACCATCGGCGTGGGCTACAACACCATCCGCTTCGACGACGAGGTCACGCGCTTCCTGTTCTGGCGCAACCTGATCGACCCGTATGCGCGTGAATGGCAGAACGACTGCGGCCGCTGGGACCTGCTCGACGTGGTGCGGCTCACCTATGCGCTGCGCCCCGACGGCATCCAGTGGCCGAAGAAGGAAGACGGCAAGCCCAGCTTCAAGCTCGAAGACCTGGCGCGCGCCAACGGGCTGCTGCACGAGTCGGCGCACGACGCGCTGTCGGACGTGCGCGCCACCATCGCGCTGGCCCGGCTCATTCGCGACAAGCAGCCCAAGCTGTTCGACTTTGCCTTCGGCCTGCACAAGAAAGACCGCGTGGCCAGCGAGCTTGGCCTGCCCGCGATGCGCGAGACCGCCAAGCCCTTCCTGCACGTCTCGGGCATGTTCCCGGTCGAGCGTGGCTGCATCGCCGTGATGTGGCCGCTGGCCAGCCACCCGACCAACAAGAACGAGCTGCTCGCCTGGGACCTGGCGCACGACCCCAGCGAGCTGCGCGACCTCGACGCCGACACGCTGCGCCTGCGCCTGTTCACCCGCACCGCCGACCTGCCCGAAGGCGTGACCCGGCTGCCGGTGAAGGGCGTTCACCTGAACAAGTCGCCCATGGTGGTTGGCAACCTGCGCACCCTGGCACCGGCCATGGCCGAGCGCTGGAACATCGACCTGGACGCCGCCCTGCGCAACGCCGCCATCGCGCGCGACCTGCCCGACATGAGCGCCATCTGGTCGCAGGTGTACGCCCGCCCCAAGGAGGCCGCGCCCGATGTGGACGAAGACCTGTACGGCGGCTTCGTCGGCAACGGCGACCGTCGCCGGCTGAACCAGCTGCGCACGCTGTCGCCCGAAGAACTGGCCAAGGACCGCACCGGCTTCGACGACGGTCGGCTCGACGAAATTTTGTTCCGCTACCGCGCGCGCAACTGGCCCGAGCTGCTGAACGAAGACGAGACCGAGCGCTGGGAAGCGCTGCGCGTGGCGCGGCTCTTCAAGGGCGAGGGCGGGGCGCGCACCATCGAGATGCTGTTCAGCGAGGTCGATGCGCTGTCCGAAACGGCCGACGAGCGCGGCGAGGAAATTCTCGGCGCGCTCTACGAGTACGCCGAGGCCATCGCACCCGAAGCCTGATTCGGCCGTCTGCTGCTGCTACTGCTGCTGCCGGATGCTGCCGCCAGCCTCAGAGCTTGATGCCCGCGCCCTTCACCGTCGGCCCGAGCACGTCGACCTGGTCCTTCACGAAGCGGTTGAACATGACCACCGTCTCGGGCTGGGCCACGATGCCCAGCTCGGTCAGCTTCTTCTGGATCTCGGGCATCACCAGCACCTCGTTGCACGCGGTGTTGAGGTGCGCCACCACGTCGGGTGGCAATTTGGCCGGGCCGGAGAGGCCGAAGAAGTTCTCCAGCACCAGCTTCGGCTGATGCAGCTCCACCATGCTCGGCACGTCGGGCATCAGCGGTGAGCGCGCGGCGCCCGTCACAGCCAGCGGCACCAGCTGCCCGCTCTTGAAAAAGGGCACGTAGGCGGTGATCACGTCGATGCCGACCGGAATGGTGTTGGCGATCAGGTCGGTCGTCATGGGGGCGCCGCCGCGATAGGGCACGTGCACCATGTTGATTCCGGTGGTCTTCTTCAGCAGCTCGCCATGGATGTGGCCCACGGAGCCCGGCCCGCCGGAGCCGAAGTCGATGCGGCCTTCCTTGCGCCCCATGGCCTCGAATTCGGCATACGTCTTCAGGCCCGAGGCCTTGCTCGCCATGAGCACCAGCGGCGCGGCGCCCAGGTAGGCGACATGGCTGAAGCCCGCCACCGGGTCGTAGGGCTGCTTGTCGAGCGTGAAGGGGCCCAGGGCGATCGGGGTGGTGTTCGACAGCATCAGCGTGTAGCCGTCGGGCGCCGACGCGGCCACCTGCGCGCCGCCGATGGTGCCGCCCGCGCCCGGCCTGTTGTCGACGACCACGGGCTGGCCCAGCTTTTTCGCCAACTGCTCGGCCATCACGCGCGCCAGCACATCGCTGGAGCCGCCGGGCGGGAAGGTCACGACGATCTTGATCGCGTGGTCAGGCCATTGCGCAGGGGCTGCGAATGAAGGAAGGGCGGCCGCGGCGGCGCCGGCGGCCAGCAGTTGCAACGCGGCGCGGCGCGTGGGCCGCTGATCGGGAAGGTGGTGCATGGCGTTCTCCGCAGACGGGTAAGAACGAGGCTCTTAGCAGGAATCGGGCCGCAGACTTATGCTGCCCGCATGACAGCCGACACCGCCGCGCTCGCCGATTTCGCCACCCGCCACCGCAAGCTCTTCGTGCTCACCGGCGCGGGCTGCAGCACCGAATCGGGCATTCCCGACTACCGGGACGCCAAGGGCGAATGGAAGCGGCCTTCTCCCGTCACCTACCAGGCCTTCATGGGCGAAGACAGCACGCGCCGCCGCTACTGGGCCCGCAGCCTGATCGGCTGGCCGACCATGGCCGGCGCCCGGCCCGGTGCGGCGCACCGCGCGCTGGCGCAATTGGGGGCAGCGGGCCGCGTGGAGCTGCTGCTGACGCAGAACGTCGACGGACTGCACGAAGCCGCCGGCAGCCAGGGCGCCATCGACCTGCACGGACGCATCGATACCGTGCGCTGCATGGGCTGCGAGCGGCGCAGCACGCGCGCCGAGCTGCAACTGGCGCTGCGCGAACGCAACCCGCGCTGGGCCGCGCTCGAAGCCCGCGCCGCACCCGACGGCGATGCCGACCTCGAGGGCCACGACTTTTCCGCCTTCGACGTGCCCGCCTGCACCCATTGCGGCGGTCTGCTCAAGCCCGACGTGGTGTTCTTCGGCGAGAGCGTGCCCAAGGAGCGCGTGACCGCCGCCTTCGCGGCGTTGGAAGAGGCCGACGCGGTGCTCGTGGCCGGCTCGTCGCTGATGGTGTATTCGGGCTTTCGCTTCGTGCAGGCCGCCGCCGCCGCGGGCAAGCCGGTGGCGGCAGTGAACCTGGGGCGCACGCGCGCCGACGAGCTGCTGACGCTGAAGGTCGAACGCCCGGTGGGCGAGGCACTGGCCGAGCTGGCCAGCCAGCTGGCGAGCTAGCCGGTTCGGTCGCTAGCCGCAGTCTTCGATTTGTCCTTGGCCCGGCCCGCCGGCACGGCCGGCTGCACGTGCGCGATGAACGCCTCGGGCGACAGGCATCCGGCCCATCGCGCGTACGTGGCGTAGTCAGGCACATCGCCGCAGCCGATCTCATCCAGCACGCTTGCGAATGCCTCCGCGTGATCGGGGTGCCGCAGGCTGCGGGGCCGTACCGGCGTTGCGCCTGCCAATGCATCCTGCAACGGCGTGCGGTCGAGCTGCCCGATGCCCAGACCGCTGTCGGTGCCGCCGCCGATGGCGGCATCCGCAAGCCGGTGCCAGCCGAAGCCCCAGTAGAAAAAGGCCTGCCGGTCCTGCGCAGGCGCATTGCCGACGCCGCACGGAAAGTCGATGTCGCCAGCCACCAGCACCTTGCGGCCGACCACCGGAAAGTTGCCCCAGAAAAGCTGGTTGTCCATCATGGTCTGCGCCGGCAGCAGCGGCCAGACGGACAGCGCGTCGATGCCCGGCGCTGGCTCGCTCGACGCGCCGCCGAACAGGCGCACGACCAGCGGCACCGTCATCACGTGGTGCCAAGGATGCCCGTCCGGCACCAAGCCCGCCGCGCGGATCTCCTTCAGGCTGCCCAGCAGCAGGCCGAAGCCGTAGCGCGCGTCGTCGATGCGAAAGCGAAACACGTCGCCCGCGGCGTATTTCACTTGCTGGCGCGGGGCCGATTTCATCAGCGCGATGTCCTCGCGCAACCCGTCGGGCATGCCTTGCAGGCGCACGCGCAGGTAGTCGCGCAGCCCGGCGTGGTCGTGCAGGGCGTCGTCGTTCCAGAAGTCGATGGCGCGCATGTTCGCCGTGTTCAGCGCCGCAACGCTCGACTGCGTCAGCCGTTCGCCGATGAACGAGACCTGGAACCAGCGCCCGTTCGCGCGTTCCGCCACCAGCAGCACGGCCGCCGTGAGCTTGCGCTCCTTGCCGCGCGCGGTCTTGGGCAGCAGCCAGGCGCGCTCGCGGGTGGCAAGCGCCGTGTCGACTTCGAGGTAGCCGCCGGCGCTGGCGCGCAGGAACTTGCGCAGCGTGTCGCCTTCGAAGAAAGCCACGGTGTCCTTGAACAGCACGCGCTCCCAATGCGGCGGCACCGCGTCGAGGCCGACGCTTTCGCGCTCGGCGTTGGTGAGTTCGAACAGGGGCTCGGAGGCGTCGAGTGCGGTCTGCTTGGGCATAGCTTCGATCGGGGCTCGCTGATTCAAGGCTTGGCGACGTGGCCCGCCACACCCACGGAGCGAACGAACGCGTCCACCGCCGCCGTGTACACGCCCGGCTGGCCCAGTTCGGCATTGATCTGCGCGTGCGACAGGTCCTCGGGCAGCACCTCTGCGCGGCCACCGGTGGCAGCTACGCGCGCCGCGAACTGCTGCGCCTGCGTGCACGAACCGTCGCGACGTTGCGTGGAGCACACCAGCAGCATCGGCGGCGCGCCGGGCGCGAGCGCGTCGGTGGGCGACACGCTGCGCCAGAAGGCCGGGTCGCTGCCGAAGACGCGGTCGTAGAAGTTCAGGTGGCGGCGCTGCATCAGGCCGGCGGTGTCCAGTGCGGCGCTGTCGAGCGCGATGGCGCCTAGCCAGGGGCGCGCGCCTTGCTGCCGCGCGATGTCGGGCGATGCGCTGAGCAACGCGACCAGGTGCGCGCCGGCCGAATGGCCCATGAGCACCACGCGGGCCGCGTCGCCGCCCCACGAGGCCGCGTTCGCCTGCACGGCCGCGACGGCGCGCGCCACGTCCTGCGCCTGCTGCATCACGTCGACCCGCGGCACGAAGCGGTAACCCACCGACACCAGCACGAAGCCTTGCTCGCGCACCCAGTGCGCGACCTTGAGGTCCACCACGCCGGCGGCCTCCTTGTCGCCGAACATCTAGGCGCCGCCATGGACCATCACGAGCACGGGGGCGCCGCGAGCCTCAGTGGCGTGCTGGGCGGGCTTGGGCAGGTAGACGTCCATGCGCTGCGCGGCGTCGGGGCCGTAGGGCACGTCGGCGAGCCGTTGCACGTCGGCAACGGGCTGCGCGTCGGCCGGCGCGGGGGCGGTGAAGGCCAGGGTGAGCAGCAGCAGTGAGGTCGCGCACAGGCGCGGAAGAAGTCGCATGAAGAGGCCTTCGAAGGTCCGGACAGGCTGGCGATTCTCGCGCGCCAGCCGCCCGGCTTTTGGGGCTTTGGGGGCTTTTGGGGCCTCTTCGGTCTCCAGGCCTGGCCCTGGCCTTCAGGCCGCGCGCTTCAGCGCCGGCGCGTCCAGCTCGTAGTACGCCTGCCGTTCCTCGATGGCGTTCCAGCCGATGACTTCCTTGAACGCCGGCATCGTCGTCTGTCCGTTCGGCAGCCCGTCGACGTCGCCGGTGCGGCGCTCCGACAGCACCTGCAGGTTGGCCTGCAACGCGTGCACCGTGCTCATGAGCGCGACGATGGGGTAGGTCGCGAAGGCCGCCACCGACTCGATCTGCGCATGGCTCAGCCTGGCCATCCACAAGCCCTGCATCAGCTGCAGCGACAGGCGGCGGCCCGTGGCTTCCTTGAGCTTCACCAGGTCGTCGAAGCCCTTGAAGGTGCGCGAGATCGGCTGGAT
Source organism: Variovorax sp. RCC_210 (assembly GCF_041355175.1). Classification (NCBI taxonomy): domain Bacteria; kingdom Pseudomonadati; phylum Pseudomonadota; class Betaproteobacteria; order Burkholderiales; family Comamonadaceae; genus Variovorax; species Variovorax sp. RCC_210. Next base: position 931,429 of record NZ_JBFUPJ010000001.1, read on the forward strand.
CAGGTCGGCACCGGCCTCGGCGTACTGGCAGGCGCGGTCGATGGCCTCCGACGGGTCGATGGCGTCGGTGCGCGCCACGATCAGGAAGTCGGGGTCCTGCCGGGCGTCCACCGCGGCGCGGATCTTCGCGACCGCGTCGCGCACCGGCACCAGCGGCATCGTGCTGGCCGCGGCCGGGCAGCGCTTGGGGCTGAACTGGTCTTCCAGGGAGATGGCGGCCACGCCCGTCTTCTCGAACTCGCGCACGGTGCGCGCGACGTTGATCACGTTGCCGTAGCCGGTGTCTGCGTCGGCAAAGATCGGCTTCTTCACGATGTTGGCGATGCGGTTCACCACGCCGACGTTTTCCGTCAGCGTGTACAGCTCCACGTCGGGCTGGCCCAGCAGCGAGGCCGAGATGCCGAAGCCGGTGGTGAAGATGCCGTCGAAGCCCGACTGGTCGACCAGCAGCGCCGAAAGCGCGTCCTGTGCGCCGGCCATCCAGAAGGTGGGGCCCGAGGTGATGCGCGCGCGCATCGTCTTGCGAAGGGAGGTTGTGGAAGTCATGCGAATTGTTCCTTGAATAGGGGGAGGGTCAGCGCTGCACGGGGTCGATGTACCCGCCGAGCGAAACGAACTTCTGCTCCTTGAGTTCCATCAGTGCCACGCCGGTCTGGCCGCGCCGCGCGTAGCCGCCGGCGCTCAGGGGCTGGAAGGAAATCTTCGGACCGATCTTCTGGTCGAAACCGCTCATGCCGTCCAGCGCGGCCACCACCTTGGCGCGGCTGGGTTCGTTGCCGGCGCGCTTGAGCGCCTCGACCGCCACGGCCGCGGCCGAGTAGCCCATGAGCGCCGTGGAGGAGGGCGCCGACTTCGGGTACAGCTTGGTGTAGCGCGCAAAGAACGCCTTGATGGCCGGGTTGTCGCCTTCCACCGCGTCGTAGTAGGAAGCCACGTACAGCTTGGCCGGGCTCTTGCCCAGCAGCTCCACGAACTTGGGGTCGTTCAGGCCGCCGGCACCGAACACGGTCGGCTTCCAGCCGAGCTTTTCCGCGCCGCGGAAGAACAGCACCGCCTCCTGGCCGAGCGCATAGACGATCACGACATCGGGCTCGGCCTGCTTGAGCTTGAACACCTGCGAGGTGATGTCGGTGGCGAAGCGCTCGAAGCTCTGCGCCTCCACCAGCTTCAGCCCGTGCTTGTCGAGCTGCTTCATGGCGATGTCGTAGGCCGGCTTGCCCCAGCCGTCGTTCTGGTAAAGCATGGCGATCTTCTTGGCCTTGAGCTTCTCCACCGCGTAGTCGATGTAGGCGGCGGTCTCGGTCGATTGCGGCGAGGGCAGCACGTACAGCAGCTCGCGCGGCGGCGTGCTGGTCAGGTCGGAGATGCTCAGGGCGCCGATGGTCGGCACCTTGCGCGTGGAGCTGTACTCGTAGGCGCTGATGTTGGTGGCGTGGCCGATGTTGCCCACCATGGCCAGCACGTTGTCGCGCTCCACCAGCAGCTTGGCGTTGGCCACCGACTTCGCGGGCTTGAGCTCGTCGTCGTAGGTGATCAGCTTGAGCTTGCGGCCGTTCACGCCGCCTTGCTCGTTCACCATGTCGAAGTAGGTGCGAATGCCTTCGTCCACCGCCTTGCCCATGTAGGCCAGCGTGCCCGACATCGGCTGCGACGAGCCGAGCACGATCTCCTTGTCGAGCACGCCTTCGGCCTTGTTGTCGAAGGCGAAGGCCAGCGGCGGCAGGGCGGCTGCGAAGAGCAGCGCGGCGCCGGTGGCGAGCGCGGTGCGGCGGGGAGCGGAGTGGGTCATGGTCATGGGTGCGTCTCCTGTCATTGAGTGGGAAATCGGTGCCTGGCTCAGCCGCCCAGGTAGGCGCGGCGAATGTCTTCGTTGCCGGCCAGCTCGGCCGCCGGCCCGTGCATGACGACGCGGCCGGTCTCGATGACATAGCCTTCGTCGGAAATGTCCAGCGCAATGTCGGCGTCCTGCTCCACGATCAGGAGCGTGAGCCGCTCGCGGTCCCGGATGTCGCGCAGCGTCGAGAAGATGGCGTCCTTCATGATGGGCGCCACGCCCATCGAAGGCTCGTCGAGCATCAGCAGGCGGGGCTTGGCGAGCAGGCCGCGCGCAATGGCCAGCATCTGCTGCTCGCCGCCCGACAGCGTGCCGGCGCGCGAGGTGATGCGCTCCTTCAGCCGCGGAAAGTAGCCCAGCACGCGGTCGATGTCCTCGCGCACCTCGCCGGCCGGGCGGGTGTAGCCGCCGAGCACCAGGTTTTCCTTCACCGAGAGCTGCGCGAACACCATGCGGCCCTGCGGCACATGCACCACGCCGCGGCGCACCAGTTGCTCCGCCGGCACGTTGGCGATGCTGCGGCCGTCGAAGACGGCGGTGCCCCCCGCCACCGGCAGCAGGCCCGAGAGCGCGCGCATCAGCGTGGTCTTGCCCGCGCCGTTGGCGCCCAGCACGCACACGATGCCCGCGGCCGGCACTTCGAGCGACACGCCGTGCAGCGCGCGGATCTTTCCGTAGGCCGCGCTCAGGTTGTCCACGCGCAGCAAGGGCTCGCCGCGCTTTGGGGGTTCAACGGCGTTTGCCACTCTTGCCTCCTCCGAGATAGGCCTCGACCACTGCCGGGTTCTGTTCGATTTCGCGCGGCGAGCCCTGCGCCAGGAAGGCGCCGTTGTGCATGACGGTGATGGTGTCCGAGATCGACATCACCAGCGGCATGCTGTGCTCGATGAGCAGCAGCGTGGCGCCCGTGGCTTGCTGCAGCCGGCGCAGCGTGTCGCCCAGCGCGTCGATCTCGCGGTTGTTCATGCCGGCGGCGGGTTCGTCCAGCAGCATCAGCACCGGCTCCAGCGCCATGGCGCGTGCCAGTTCCACCAGCTTCTGCGTGCCGTAGGGCAGGTCGCGCACCAGCGTGTGGGCGTGCGCGCCCAGCGCCAGGCTGTCGATGATCTGCTGCGTGCGCTCGCGTTGCTCGCGCTCCTCGCGGCGCTGGCGCGGCAGCCGCAGCAGCGCCTCGGCCAGCGTGCAGCGCATGGCGCCCGAGCGCGCGATGAGCACGTTGTCGAACACCGTGAGCTCGGAGAACAGCTCCAGGTTCTGGAAGGTGCGGGCAATGCCCAGGCGCGAGATCTGGTGCGCCTTGCACCTGAGCAGGTCGTGCTCGCCGGTGGCCGTGCGCAGGCGCATCGCACCCTTCTGCGGCGTGTAGAAGCGGCTGATGCAGTTCAGCATCGTGGTCTTGCCCGCGCCGTTCGGGCCGATCAGCGCGTGCACCGTGCCGGGCATCACGTCGAAGCCGACGTCCTGCACGGCGACGATGCCGCCGAAGCTCATGCGCACGTCCGACAGGGACAGCAGGGGCGCCGCGGCCGGGCTCGCCCGGGGCCGGGTCGCGACGGGCGCGCCGTCGATCAGCGCCCTCATCGCGGCACCTCGGTGCCGGCGGCGGCGTCCGCGCCGGGCAGCTTCTTGCGCTTGAGCAGGCTGGCCAGCCCGTCGGGCAGGAACATCAGCGCCAGGATCATCGCCACGCCGTACAGCGCGCGCTGGAACTGGTCGAAGCCGAAGTAGGTGAGCAGTTGCGGCGCGCCGATGACGAACACCGCACCCAGCACCGAGCCCATGATCGAGCCCAGCCCGCCCACGATCACCATCGACACGAAGCTGATCGACACCATGATGTTGAACAGCGACGGGTCGATGAAGCGCACCACTGGCGCATACAACGCGCCCGACAGCCCCGTGTAGAACGCGCACACGCCGAAGGCGATGAGCTTGAGCTTGGTGGCATTGAGCCCGAGCGCGCGCGAGGCCGTCTCGCTGCCCTTGAGGGCGAGGAAGCCGCGGCCGAAATGGCTTTGCGACAGGTTGCGCGCCACCCACAGCGCCGCGCCCAGCACCACGGCCACGAACAGGTGGTAGGCCCGCTCGTCGAGCGCAAAGCCGAACAGCGTGGGCCCGGGGGCGCCCATGCCGTTCTCGCCCCCCGTGAGCTCGCCGCCGGACTTGGCGATTTCCACCGAGATCATCACGAAGCCCAGCGTGGCGATGGCCAGGAACACCTCTTCCAGCCGCAGCACCGGCAGCGCCAGCAGCACGCCCACCACGGTGGCGATTGCCGCCGCGATGAGCATCGACAGCACCAGCGGCACGCCGAAGTGCGTCGTGAGAATGGCGCTGCCGTAGGCGCCGATGCCGAAGAACACCGCGCCGGCCATCGAGATCAGGTTGGTGTAGCCGGTGAGGATGTTGGTGCCGAAGGACGCGAGCGTGTAGATCAGCACCAGCGTGAAGATGTAGAGCACGTAGCCGCCCGGAACCAGCGGTGCGAGCACGAAGAGCGCGATGAACACCAGCGGCGCCAGCCAGGGCCGCGAATCGAAGATGCGTGTCATGGGGCTTTCCTCAGACTTTCTTGACCTGGCGCCGCGCCAGCAACCCGTGCGGCCGCAGGATCAGGATGGCCAGCATCACGATGAAAGGCACCGCGTCTTTCCACTCGGAAGACAGGTAGGCGCCGGTGAGGTTGGAGGTCACGCCGATGATCACGCCGCCCAGCAGCGCGCCAGGCATGCTGCCGATGCCGCCGAGCACCGCCGCCGCGAAGGCGAAGTGCAGGGCGCTTTGCATCATCGAGAAGTGCACGAAGGTCAGCGGCGCGATCAGCAGGCCGGCCGCCGCCGCGATGACATGCGACAGCGCCCAGGCCAGCGAATAGATGCGTTTGATGGGAATGCCCATGAGCCGCGCGGCGGTCGGGTTCTCCATGGTCGCCTGCATCGCGATGCCCAGCCGCGTGAAGCGGAAGAACGCGAACAGCGCGCCGGCCAGCACCGCGCACACGCCCACGATGCCCAGGTCGATGCCCGAGACGATCACGCCGCCCACGTCGATGGGCGCGGCCGGGAACACGCTCGGCAGCTCCTGCGTGTCCTTGCCCCAGATCCAGATGGCGAGGTCGCCGAAGATCAGGAACAGGCCCAGCGTGCAGATGGCCGACGACAGCAGCGCCTTGCCGATGAAGCGGCGGATGATGAAGCGCTCGATCAGCATGCCCAGCGCCGCGCCGAACAACAGCACCAGCGGCACCACCGCCCACATCGGCACGTCCAGCCGCACGAGGGTGTAGGCGGTGAAGGCCGAGAGCATGGCCGCCTCGCCGTGCGCGAAATTGAGGATGCCGGTCGCCTTGAACACCATCACGATGCCCAGGGCGATCAGCCCGTAGATGGCGCCCAGGGCGACGCCGCTCACGATCATCTGGAGCATGCGGTGCGCTCCGGGCTCAAGCGGGCAGCGGCGACTGCTCGCCTTGCTTCGCCAGCCGCGCCTTCAGGTAGGGAATGAAGCCGCCGGCCTCCAGCGTGCCGCGCTCCACCGACGACAGGCGCTCGAAGGGCAGCTGCTTGCCGCTGGCCATGTGCGTGACGGTGCTGGCGTTCCAGTCGACCTTCAGTTCGTCCCAGCGCGTGGTGAGTTCGCGGATGCCGGGGCAGGTCACGAGCGGAAAACCCATGCTGATCTCGCCGCGGAAGAAGCCCGGCGAGAACGACTCTGCAATCACGCCCGCCACGCCCAGGTGGCGCATGGCGCGCATGGCCGGGTAGTGCGGGTGGCCGTAGCCGAAGTTGTGGCCGCCCACCAGCAGGTCGCCCTTCTTCACCGACGTTGCAAAGTCAGGGTCGTAGCTCGTCATGGTGACCGCGGCGAGCTCGTGGATGTCGGTGATCTTGATGTTCTTGATGCCGACGATCAGGTCGATGTCGAAGTCGTCTTCCTGGAAGATCCAGGCCGCGCGGCCTTGCAGGTTGGGCATGCTCATGCTGCGCTCCCTTCGAGTGCCTCGGCCCTGGCCCTGGCGGCCTCGGCCAGGTAGGGGCGGGGGTCGGCAATGCAGCCTTCGAGCGCCGAGGCCGCCACCACCGCGGCGTTGCAGATGAAGATCTCCGAATCGGCGCTGCCCATGCGGCCCGGCGTGTTCAGCGTGCCGGTGGACACGGCACGCTGGCCGTCGGTCATGGTCGCGATGCGGCCGTAGCAGTAGTCGCAGCTCGACGAGCTGATGAAGGCGCCCGCGTCCACCAGCGTGGAAATCAGCCCTTCCTTCGCGGCCTGCGACATGATGGCCTGCGAGGTCGGCACCACGTGCAGCTGAAAGCCCTGCTTGATGCGGCGCCCGCGCAGCACGTCGGCCGCGGCGCGCAGGTCTTCGAGCCGGCCGCTGGCGCAGGAGCCGAGGTAGCCGGTGTGCACTTCGAGGCCCGCGTACTCGCTCAGGTCGCGCGTGTTCGCGGGGCTCGGTGGCGCCACGACGATGGGTGCGAGCGCGCTCACGTCGATGGTCACCTCGCGGTCGTACACCGCGTCGGCGTCGGGGTAGACCGGTTCGAGCGCGATCTTCGAGCGACCCTGCGCGTAGGCCAGCGTCTTCGCGTCCGGCGCGATCAGCATGGTGGTCGCGCCCAGGAACATGGCCTGGCCGCAGATGGTCTGGCGGCCTTCGATGCTCATGGCGTCGATCACCGGGCCGCACAGCTCCACCACCTTGAAGCGGCACGACGACGGGCCCAGCACGCGCACCATGTGGTGGAACACGTCGCGCGCCATCACGCCGGGCTGCAGGGTGCCGGTGAGTTCGATCTTCACCGTGCCCGGCACAGTGAGCGCCATGGTCTCGCTCACGAAGGTTTCCAGCACGCTCTTGCGCGCGCCCATGGCCAGCGTGCCGAAGGCGCCCAGCTGGCTCACGTGGCCGTCGAAGTGCACCGCGAAGGCACCCGGCGTGGCGTAGCCGAGCTCGGCCGACACCTGGTGGCCGATGCCTTCGCGCTCGTGCACCGGCACGCCCTGTTCCTTGCCCCAGGCGCGGGTCACCTTGTGCAGCTCTTCTTCCTTGGGCGCGGTGGCCGGGACCATGTGGTCGATGAATAGCACGAAGCGCTCGGGGCTGGGCACCTTGTCCACGCCGAACTCTTCACGGGCTTCCCTGAAGAACACGTCGGTGTAGCCGGGGAAGTCGTAGGCGATCACGAAGTCGGGCCGGGCCAGCACTTCTTCACCGGCTCGAACGCTGGCGCGCCCGGCCACGCGGGCCAGGATTTTCTCGGTCATCGTCTGGGGCATCTGCATTCCTTGGGTATCCACAATGTGGCGATATGCGTTGTCGTCTCCCATGAATTACAGACGGGCGGGTGTGGTGCTCCGGATAGGGTTGACCCTTAAATATCCACAATGTGGATGCAATATAAATCGACACCTAAGTGACAAGAGCAGGACGTTGAACATGGCAGGCAAGCAATCGCCACAAGGTGAGAACGCGCGCACCGGCACGCAGAGCATCGAGCGCGTGGTCGGCATGCTCCGCGTTGTGGCGTCGCGTGGCCGGCGCGGCATGCGCATCGGCGAAATAGCGGCCACCAGCGGACTGCCGCAGTCGACCTGCGCGCGCATGCTGGCGCGGCTGGAAATCGAAGGGCTGGTCGACCGCGACGTGGCCACGCGCAAGTACTTTCTCGGGCCGTTGCTGCACGAACTGGGGCTGCTCGCGCGGCCGCGCTACCGGCTCAGCGACCTGTGCGACGGCGCGCTGCACCGGCTGGCCGACCTGACGCAGGACACCCTCTACCTCAGCGAGCGCAGCGGCATGGAGGCGGTGTGCACCAACCGCGCGCTGGGCGACTTTCCCATCAAGGCGATGCCGCTGGACATCGGCATCCGGCGCCCGCTGGGCGTGGGCGCGGGGGGCCTGTCGATGCTCTGCGCCATGCCCGAGGCGGAGGCCGAAGCCATCATCCAGGCCAACGGCCACCGCTACGAGAAGTTCGCGTCTTTCACCGCCGACTTCTTGCGCGAGGCGGTGGCGCAGGGCCGTGCGCAGGGCTATTCGTTCCTGGACAGCGCGGTCACGCCGGGCACGGGCGCCATCGGCATGGCCTTTCCCAGGAACAACCCGGTGGGCGCGATCAGCATCGCGGCCATCTCCGGGCGGCTGGGGGCGGAACGCCGGGAGGACATGGCGCGGGAGCTGCGCCGCGAGGTGCGCAAGATCGAGGCGGCGCTGATGGGCACCGCGGGCGCGGCCGCGGCGGCGGCGGCCGGGGCCTTCGAGGAGGACTGATTCAGCCCTGGCGCTGCGGCGTCATCCAGCTCGTCGCGCCGTCCCGCCCCGCCAGGTGCAGGCTCGCCGTGGCCGCCGGCGTCTCGGCCAGCAGCCTGCCCTTGCGAAACACCTTGAGCCGCGTGGCGCGCAGGCGAATCGCCTCGACCGGGTCGCGCGCCTGCAGCAGCACGAAGCTCGCGTCGCAGCCGGCGGCCAGGCCGTAGCCTTCCAGGTGCATCACGCGCGCCGCGTTCGTCGTCACGGCCTCGAAGCACTGGCGAATGCCGGCCTGGCTGGTCATCTGCGCCACGTGCAGGCCCATGTGCGCCACTTCGAGCATGTCGCCCGAGCCCATGCCGTACCAGGGGTCCATCACGCAGTCGTGGCCGAAGGCGACGTTCACGCCGGCGGCCATCAGCTCGGGCACGCGCGTCATGCCGCGGCGCTTGGGGTAGGTGTCGTGGCGGCCCTGCAGCGTGATGTTGATGAGCGGGTTGGCAATGACGGCCACGCCGCTTTGCGCGATGAGCGGCAGCAGCTTGCTCACGTAGTAGTTGTCCATCGAGTGCATCGAGGTGCAGTGCGAGCCGGTGACGCGGCCCTGCAGGCCCAGGCGCTGCGCCTCGAAGGCCAGCGTCTCGATGTGGCGCGACAGCGGGTCGTCCGACTCGTCGCAGTGCATGTCGACCAGCTTGCCGCGCGCGGCCGCCATCTCGCACAGCAGCTTCACGCTGGCGGCGCCGTCGGCCATGGTGCGCTCGAAGTGCGGAATGCCGCCGACCACGTCCACGCCCCGGTCGAGCGCGCGCTCGATGTTGTCGACACCGCCGGGCGAGCGCAGCACGCCGTCCTGCGGAAACGCGACCAGCTGCAGGTCGAGGTAGGGCGCCACCTGGCGCTTGACCTCCAGCAGCGCATCGACCGCGAGCAGGCTCGGGTCGCTGGTGTCCACGTGCGTGCGCACCGCGAGCAGGCCCTTGGCCACGGCCCAGTCGCAGTAGGCCAGCGCGCGCTCGATGAGCGCATCGGCCGTCAGCAGCGGCTTCAGCTCGCCCCACAGCGCGATGCCCTCGAGCAGCGTGCCGCTCTGGTTGACGCGCGGCAGGCCGTAGCTGAGCGTGGCGTCCATGTGGAAGTGCGGGTCGACGAAGTGCGGCGCAACCAGCAGGCCCTGCGCGTCGATGGTCTCGTGCGCGGGCGCGGCCAGGTCTTCGGTGACCTCGGCGATGCGCCCGGCCTGCACGGCGATCGACATGCCGGTGCGGCCGTCGGGGAGGGTGGCGTGGGTGATGAGAAGGTCGAGCATCGTGGGGGTCTCGTTTGTTCGTGGAGCGGTCTTGGAGCTGGGGGCAGGCAGAGCAGGTCAGGGCCCGCGCGTCAGCGCATGCGCTGCGCCCGGAAGCGGTACTGCCCCGGCGCGGGACCGACCTCGATGGTCACGCGGCGCAGCTTGTCGTCGTGGCCGGCGTCGGCCTTGGCCGTCACCACGATGCCGCGCGGCGTGGCGCGGCAGGTGAGCTCGCTCAGCGCGATCTCCGCGTGGTCGTTGTCCAGCTCGGCAATGGCGACGGTGTGCTCGGCATGCAGGCCGCCGTTGGCGTCGCGCGTCATCCACTGCACGTACAGGAACGACTGCGCGTACTGCTCGGCGTGCACCACGCGGTAGGTGCCCTGCGGTGCCTTGCCCTGGCCCCAGGTGCCGCACAGCTGCACCCAGCTGACCGCGTCGGGCGTCTTGAAGCTGTCGTAGGTGTAGTCGCTGCCCAGCGCGTGCGCGCCGGCGCCCGAGGCGAGGCAGGCGGCGATAAGCGCGCAGCGTGCGAGGAGGGTGGTCGTCTTCATCAGCGTTCTCCCTTGCGGTAGGGCTTCATCAGTGCCTGCGGATAGCTGGCCTTGCGCGCCACCAGCACCAGCGCCAGGATCGACAGCAGGTACGGCAGCATCAAGTACAGCTGGTAGGGCAGCACGGCGTCGCCCGATTGTTGCAGCCGCAGTTGCAGCGCGTCGAAGAAGGCGAACAGCAGCGCGCCCAGCAGCGCCTTGCCCGGCCGCCACGAGGCGAACACCACCAGCGCCACGCAGATCCAGCCGCGGCCGTTCACCATGTTGAAGAAGAAGGCGTTGAAGGCCGACAGCGTGAGAAACGAGCCCGCCATGCCCATCAGCGCCGAGCCCGCGACGATGGCGCCCGTGCGGGTGACCGCGACCGACACGCCCTGGCTCTCGGCGGCCTGCGGGTTCTCGCCGACCATGCGCAACGCCAGGCCCAGCGGCGTGCGGTACAGCACCCAGCCGACCACGGGCACCAGCAGCAGGGCGAACAGCGTGAGCGCGGTTTGCGCGTTGAGGATGGGAATGGGCAGCCAGTCCATCGGCGCGAAGGGCGTGATGGTGGGCGGCGTGTTCACCTTCGGAAAGCTCACGCGGTAGCCGAAGTAGCTCAGCGATGTGGCGAGCAGCGTGATGCCCAGGCCGGACACGTGCTGCGACAGCGCCAGGCCCACGGTGAGAAAGGCGTGCAGCAGGCCGAACACCATGCCCGTGAGCGCGGCCACGGCCACGCCCATCCACAGCGGCGCGCCGGCGTACACCGCGAGCCAGCCGGTGAAGGCGCCCGCGACCATGATCCCTTCGATGCCGAGGTTGAGCACGCCCGCGCGCTCGCACAGCAGCACGCCGAGCGTGCCGAGGACGAGCGGCGTGGCGATGCGCAGCACTGCGACCCAGAAGGCGGGGTTGGCGAGGATGTCGAGCAGGTCGGTCATTTCTTCATCCTCACCCGGTACTGCGTCAGCAAGGTCGCCACCAGCACGGCGATCAGCGAGGCCGCGACGATCACGTCGGCGATGTACGTCGGCACGCCGACCGCGCGGCTCATGGTGTCCGCGCCGACGAGCACGCCCGCCACGAACACACCCGCGGCGATCACGCCCAGCGGATGCAGGCCCGCCAGCATCGCGATCACGATGCCCGTGTAGCCGTAGCCCGGCGACATGTCGAGCGTGACGTAGCTGGTGCGGCCCGCCACCTCGATGGCGCCCGCCAGCCCGGCCAGCGCGCCCGAGAGCAGCGCCACCATGACGACCGTGCGCGTCACCGGTACGCCCGCGAACGCGGCGGCGCGCGCATTGGCGCCGACCGCGCGAATGTCGAAACCCAGCACCGTGTACTTGAACACGGCCCACACCATCACCGCGAGCGACACCGCCCACAGCAGGCCGGTGTGCACCCGCGTCTGCGCGATGAGCTTGCCCAGCTCCAGGTCGGGTTGCAGCGACACGCTCTGCGGCCAGCCCATGGCGCTCGGGTCTTTCATCGGCCCGTCGAGCAGCGCCGACACGCCCAGCAGCACGATGAAGTTGATGAGCAGCGTGGTCACCACCTCGTCCACGCCCAGCCTGTTCTTCATCAGCGCCGGGCCCAGCAGCATGAGCGCGCCGGCCACGGCGGCGGCCAGCATCATGAGCGGGAACAGCAGCCACGGCGACAGCTCGAAGCCGGTGCCGCCATGCATGCCGCCGACGGCGACCGCCGCCAGCGCGCCCGCGTAGAGCTGGCCTTCGGCGCCGATGTTGAACAGCCGCGCCTTGAACGCGACCGTGGCCGCCAGCCCGGTGAGGATCAGCGGAATGGCGCGCGTCAGCGTCTCGCTCCAGGCGAACACCGAGCCGAAGCCGCCCTGCAGCAGCAGCGCGTAGGTGCGCCCGACCGGCGCGCCGGCCCACAGCACCAGCAGCGCGCTGATCGCGAGCGTGAACACGACCGCACCCACCGGTGCCAGCACCAACGCCGTGCGCGATGTTTCGTGGCGTCGTTCGAGCCGCATCATGAGGCGGCTCCCTTGGGCTGCGGCGCTGTCGCGCCGGCCAGCGAACCGGCCGTTGCACCCGCCATGGCCAGGCCGATGGCCTCGCGCGTCCACGCCGCGGCGGGCCGCGCATCGCCCAGGTGGCCGCCGTGCATCACCGCCACGCGGTCGCCGAGGGTCAGCACTTCGTCGAGGTCGTCCGAAATCACCAGCACCGCCGCGCCCGCGTCGCGCGCGGCGATGAGCTGCTGCTGCACATAGGCGACCGCGCCGATGTCCAGGCCCCAGGTCGGCTGGTGCGCGACGATGAGGCGCGGCGCGCGGTTCGGGTATTTCTTGTTGTCATCGTGCTTCGTCCCTCCACGCAGTTCACGCTGCTCAGGCTGTTCAGGCGCGAGCAGCGCGCGCCCCAGGATCAATTTCTGCATGTTGCCGCCCGAGAGCGAGCGCGCCGGCGCCATCAGGCCGGCGCCGCGCACGTCGAAAGCCTTCTCGATGCGCCGCGCGTGCAGCCGGGCCGCCGCGCGCTTCACGATGAACGACCAGCGAGAGAACACCGGGCTGCGCAGCCGCTCGGACACCGCGTTCTCCCACACCGGCAAGTCGCCGACCACGCCGACCGCATGACGGTCTTCGGGAATGCGCGCCACGCCGCGCTGCACCAGCCGGGCGGGCGAGGGCGGCAGCGCGCGGCCCATGAGCTGCGCCGTGCCCGACACCGCGCGGCGCGTGCCGCACAGCAGCTCGGCCAGCGCGACCTGCCCGTTGCCGGAAACCCCGGCGATGGCGGTGATTTCGCCCGCGCGCAGGGTCAGCGACACCTCGCGAAGCCGGTCCTGCCCGCCGTTCCTGGCCGACGCGGTGCTCACATGGTCGAGCACGCAGACCGCGTCGCCCACCGACCTGGCCGGCCGCCGCTGCGGCGCCTCGACCGCGTGGCCGACCATCCACAGCGCGAGCTGCGCCTGCGTGGTGTCGGCGGTGCGCGCCTCGGCCACCAGCTTGCCGCCGCGCAGCACGGCCACGCGGTGCGACACGCGCAGCACCTCGCCCAGCTTGTGGCTGATGAAGATGACCGACAGCCCCTGCGCCACCATCTGCGCGAGCGTGGCGAACAGCGACTCGCTTTCCTGCGGCGTGAGCACGGCGGTGGGCTCGTCCAGGATGAGGATGCGCGCGCCGCGGTACAGCGCCTTCAGGATTTCGACGCGCTGGCGCTCGCCGACCGACAGGCTGCCGATCTTCGCGTCCGGCTGCACCGGCAGGCCGAAGCGTTGGGCCACCGCCAGCAGCCGCTCGCGCGCGGCGGCGCGGCGCGACACCGGGCGCCACAGGGGCTCGGTGCCCATCATCACGTTGTCGAGCACGCTCAGGTTGTCGGCCAGCGTGAAGTGCTGGTGCACCATGCCCACGCCGGCGGCCAGCGCGGCCTTGGGGTTGCCCGGCGGCAGCGGCGCGCCGAAGACCTCGATGCCGCCTTCGTCGGCGACGTAGTGGCCGAACAGGATCGACATGAGCGTCGACTTGCCCGCGCCGTTCTCGCCGAGCAGCGCGAGCACCTCGCCGGCCTGCAGGTCGAGGGAGATGGCGTCGTTGGCGACCAGGCTGCCGAAGCGCTTGGTGATGCCCGCGAGCCGGAGCACCGGGGTGTGCACGTGGGGGTGCGCAGTGGAGTGCACGGTAGGGTTCATGGGTGGACGGGCGCGGGTTCTCCGAGCGTGCGGCAAAAGTGGTCGATGGCCTGGGCCGTGGCGGCGGGCGCGGCTTGCAGCAGGCCGTGCGGCCCTTCGAAGCGCACGACCTGCAGGCCCGCGAGCGCACGCTGGATCACGCGGGCGGCCTGCGCGGGAACGATGCGGTCCTGCAGGGCCTGAAGGTACATCGAGGGTACGCGCACCTGCGCCAGCTTGTCGACCACGTTCACCCGCTGCACCTCGTGCATGCGGCGCGCCATGACGGCGCCCGACACCTGCCGCAGCGAGCCCTGCAGCATGCCGGCCAGCTGCGGGGTGGCGAAGCGGCCCAGCAGCATGTGGCGCATGGGCGGGCGCATGGCGTCCAGGTGCAGCAACTTCATCGTCAGTTCGAGCAGGCCGCCGCGCAGCAGCGCCAGCCCGGGCGAGGGGCTGCGCGCAAAGCTGCAGCACAGGATGAGCCCGCGCAGTCCCGGCGGCGGCGCGGCCGCGATGGAAATGGCGAGCGGGCCGGAAAACGATTCTCCCAGCAGCACGAAGGGTTCCCCTCGGGGCAACTGCGCGCGAACCAGCGGCTCGAGCTCCGCGTAGCCCTGCGGCTGCGTGCCCGAGTAGCGCACCACGTCGACCGCCGCGCCCGGCCCCAGCGCGGCCGTCAGCGGCGCGAACAGGTCGCCGGTGCCGTCCATGCCCGGCAGCAGCACGAGGCGAACGGCACGAGGGGCGCCAGGAGCGCCAGGAGCATCTGCAGCACCAAGGGCATCTGCAGCACCAAGGGCATCTGCAGCACCAAGGGCATCAGGCACCCGACCGGGGCTGACAGGCGCCGCCCTCACCTCCAGGCGGCGAGAAAGGCCAGCATCACCTTGGCCGAGTTGTCCGCCGCGATGCTCATGAAGGTGCCCATCTCGTTCTCGCCGTCGCCGCCGCCCGCGAGGTCGCTGAGCGAGCGGAAGGCGATGTACGGCACGCCGTTGCTGTACGCGACCATGCCCACCGCGGCGGTCTCCATGTCGAGCACGTTGGCCTGGAAGGTCTTGTAGGTGTATTCGCGGTAGGCCTTGTTGTCCATGAAGGCCTGGCCCGAGACGCCGTTGCCGCCCACCACCAGCTGCGGCTTGCGCGGCAGGCACTTGCCGGCGCCGCAATGGGCCAGCTCGACGTTGCGGATGCCGCGCGCCACCTCGAGCATCTTCGGGTCGGCCTCGAACCAGAACTTGCGCGCAATGTCGGGGCTGGCCGCCGAGCGCACCTCGACCGGGCGCGGGAACATCATCCCGAAATTGGGCAGCGTGGCGTCGGTGATGAAGGGCGGCGCGCTGTACTTGCCCGGCGCGGTCTCGCGCGCCATCAGCACCTCCAGGTACTGGCCCCACTGCGCCGGCACGGTGACGTCGCCCACGTGCAGCTGCGGGTTCACGCCGCCGGCGATGCCGCTGAACACGATGTTCGTCACGCGAAAGCGGTCGAGCACCAGCTGCGTGTTCATGGTCGTGTTGGTCATGCTGATGCCCGAGAGAAACAGCACGACCGGCTTGCCTTCGAGCGTGCCGGTGGTGAACACCAAGCCGTTCACGCGGTGCGCGACCGGGCCCTGCAGCCGCGTGAGCAGCAGCTTCAGCTCGGGCTCGAAGGCCGAGAGCACGGCGATGCGCGGCGTGTTGTCCAGCCGTGCGTTGCCCTCGGTGCCGCCCGCGGCGGGCTTGTAGACCCCGGCGCACCCTGTGAGCGCAAGGCCGACCAAGGCGGCAAGCAGCGGGCCGCGCAGGCGCTGGAGCAGGGAAGAAGTGTTCGTCATGGGGTTCACTGCGTGAGTTGGGGGCGGTGCGCGGCGTCGGGCGTGGCGATCCAGGCCTGCAGCGACGCGACGCGCGCGTGCTTCGGCGCCAGGCCCACGAAGGTGGTGTAGGCGGCCAGCGCCTTGGCGTCGTTGCCGGCCTGCAGGTGGGCGTCGCCCAGGTTCAGGTACGCCAGCGCGCGGCTGCCGTCCATGTCGATGGCCTGTTCGAACCAGCGCGCCGCTTCCACCGGCTTGCCGCGCTTGAAGTACACGAAGCCCAGGTTGTTGGCGGCCAGGGCGAACCGGGGTTGCAGCTTCAGCGCCTCGGTGAAGGCGGCTTCGGCCTCGTCGTAGCGGCGCTCGCGGTACAGCTGCAGGCCGCGGTCGTTGGCGCGTTGGGCGGCCACGCGCGGCGAGAGCGGCGCGGCCGCCGGCATGGTGAGCTTGGCGTCGGCGCCTTCGAGGTTCTTCACGACCACTTCGATGGTGGCGGGGGCGGCCTTGCCGGCTGTGCCCGCTGCATCCTTGCCCGGCTTGGTGGGCACGGTAGAGGCGGCTGCCGTGGCCGCCGCATGCACTGCCTGTTCGGTGGCTTCGTCGATGCGCTTGTTGACCTGGCTGGCGGCGGCGTCGAGCTGCTGGCTGTCGCCGCTCAGGCCTTCGCGCTCGGCGGGCAGCTCGAACACGAACTCGCCGCCTTCGGAGCCCGGCAGGCTGCCGAAGGCCGGCGTCTGCCGCGCGATGGCCGACACGGCCGGCGCCACGTAGGCCGCCAGCTCGGTGCCGGTGATGACGCCGTCGCCGTTCAGGTCGGCCTTGCCCGACAGCGCCTGCAGCATGGTCCAGGTGAACACCGAATGCCCGCCGGGGCCGTCGTCGGCCACCTGCTGGTCGGCGCCGCCGGCGGTGAGCATCTGGCGGCCGATGCGCCGCGCGTTGTCGCTCAGGAAGTTCTTGCTGCCCTGCGGCGCGCCGCCGCGCGTGAGGCCCAGGCCCGAGTAGCACGCGTCCACCAGAAAGAGCACGTGCTTGGCCGACAGCGCCTCGGCCACCTCCTGCAGTTGCGGCATGGAGATGGCGTCGGAGGCCAGGTCGTCCAGCTGCGCGTCGACCGGCACGATGTAGCCCACGTCGCGCCCGCTCGCCAGCTTGCGGGTGCTGCCGTGGCCGGCGAAGAACACCAGCACGCGGTCGTCGCGCTTCACGCGCTTGCTGTCGGTGAGCTTGTCGTTCAGCGCGCGCAGGATGTTCGACCGCGTGGCCTCGCCGTCGTACAGCGCCGTGATGTTCTCGGGCTTGAAGCCGAAGCGCGTGACCAGCAGCTGCTCCATCGACTTGGCGTCGGGCACCGCATGGTGCAGGCCGGGCCACTTGGCGTACTTGTCGATGCCGATGACCAGCGCGTGGCTCTCGCGGTAGAGCGTGTCGCCGGCCGCGGCCACGCCGTCGTCGGGGGCAGGGCGCTTAGCCGCGTTGACGACGAACTTGCCGTCGCGCCAGGTGGCGAAGCGGTAGCCGTCGGCCACCAGCTGGTCGAGCACCGTGGGCAGCGCCTGCACGGTGCGGCCCTGGATGTCGTGGAACAGGATCACGCCGCGCTTGGCCTTGTCGACCTCGGCCAGCACGCGGTCGGCGATCGACTTGGGCACCGGGTCGGCCCAGTCCATGGAGTCGACCGTCCAGAGCATGGAGCGCAGCTTGAGCGCCTCGACCGTGCTGAGCTTGTCTTCGTTGCGCGCGCCGTAGGGAAAGCGGAACAGCGTGGACTGCGGGCGGCCCGTGGCGTCGAGCAGCGCCTCGGTCTCGGTGGCTTCGGTGCGCACCGCGTCGTCGCTCATCTTGGCCATCATGCCGTGGCTGAAGCTGTGGTTGGCCAGCGTGTGGCCGGCGGCCAGCACGCGCTTGGCGACCGCGCCGTTGGCGCCCAGCTGCGCCTTGCCCTGCGCGTCGAGCTTGCCCAGGTTCTGACCCAGCTCGAAGAAGATGGCGGGCGCGTCGTAGCGCTTCAGTATCTCGAGGATTTCGTCGGTGTGCTTGGCGTGCGGGCCGTCGTCGAAGGTCAGCACCACGGTCTTGGGCGGCAGCGAGGTGCCGAAGATCTCGCGCGTGTCACCGCCTTCCTTTTCTTTCGCGCCGCCGGCGGGCAGGGTGTAGGGCACGATGGTGCCGAAGTCTTTCAGGATCTGCTCGCGCGAGTACAGGCCCTGCAGCTTGGCGACGTAGTCGGCCCATTTCTCGCGTTGGGGTTCGATGCCGCGCTGCGCGAAGCGGCCGAACACGTCTTTCAGCTCGCGGTCGTAGGCCTGCTCGATCTCGGCGAGCACGGCCAGGTCTTCGCTGGCGCGGCGCCCGAGCTTCAGGCCCGGCAGCGACTGCGCCTGGCCGTAGCGCGTGCTCAGCTCGCCCAGGAATTCCTTGAACGCCAGCCGGTCGGCGTCGAACCAGCTCGGCTCGCTCTCGATGCGATCGAGCAGCGCGTTCAGCGCCGGCACGGTGGCCGGGTCGGTCATTTCGCCGGCCTGGGCGATCAGCGCGCGCTGGCGCTCCTGCATGTCGTGGAACAGCATCTGCCCGACCGCGCTCACCGCGCGCTTGTCGGCCGCGCCCAGCGCGCGCTCGCCGGTCATCAGCACGACCATCTGGCGGTGCGCGGCGAGCAGGGCGTCGGCGCGCTCCTGCAGGGCGGCGGGAATGCCGATGGGTGCCGTGGCCGCGGCGGCCGAAGCCGCTGGAGCCGCTGCCGAAGCCGCCGCTGCCGAAGCCGCCGGCGGCGTAGCTACCTGTGAAGAAGCGGCATCGGCCGCGGGGTCACGCTGGCACGCGGCCAGCGCGAGCACCACTGCTGCGACGGCGACGGCCTGGCTTGCGATCTGCCATCGCACACGGTTCATAGGCACCCGGAAACAGTTACTTGGCGGTGGACTTGGGCTGGCCGTCGTCCACCTTCACGGTGAACTTGCCGTCGAGGATGTCGGCCTGCTTGGCCTTCACCTTGGCGACGATGTCGGCCGGCACCTTCTTCTCGAAGGTGCCCAGCGGCGCCAGCTCGGAGCCCTTGTGCTTCATCTGCGCGTACACGCCGTAGTCTTCGGCGGCGAACTTGCCTTCCTTCACCAGCTTGATGGCGCGGTCGGCCGCGGGCTCGAAGTTCCACAGCGCCGACGCCACCACCGTGTCGGGGTACTGGCTCTGCGTGTCGATCACGTTGCCGATGGCGAGCTTGCCTTTCTCTTTGGCCGCGTCGGACACGCCGAAGCGTTCGGCGTACATCACGTCGGCACCCTTGTCGATCATCGCGAAGGCCGCTTCCTTGGCCTTGGGCGGGTCGAACCAGCTGTTGATGAAGCTCACGCTGAACTCCACCTTCGGGTTCGTTTCCTTGGCGCCGGCCATGAACGCGTTCATCAGCCGGTTGACCTCGGGAATCGGAAAGCCCCCTACCATGCCGATGCGGTTGCTCTTCGTCATGCCGCCGGCCACCATGCCGCTCAGGTAGGCCGGCTCCTGGATGTAATTGTCGAACACCGAGAAGTTGGGTGCCTGCGGCTTCAGCGAAGAGCCCATCAGGAACGCGACCTTCGGAAAGTCCTTCGCCACCTTGCGCGCCGCCGCTTCCACCCCGAACACCTCGCCCAGGATCAGCTGGTTGCCCCCGGTCGCGTACTCGCGCATCACGCGCTCGTAGTCGGCGTTGCTGACGTTCTCGGTGGCCTTGTATTCGATTTCCCCGCGCGCCTCCGCGGCCTTCAGCGCCTTGTGGATGCGCCCCACCCATTGCTGCTCGAAGGGCACGGTGTAAACCGCCGCCACCTTCAGCTTGGCCTGCGCCAGCGCCAGCCCCGGCGCGCCGGCCGCGAGTGCCGCGGCAACGGCCACGGAACGAATGATCAATTGACGACGTGCGTTCACTGTTCTTCTCCTCGGTTTAAAAACATCCAGCGCAGCAATCCCCATGCCCGCCCAAAACCCCGGGGCTCGAACACCCCCGGGCTCGAACAACCGCGGGCTCGCGCGCTTCGCGCGCGGCCCCCTTCCAGAGACACCGAGGAACCGGCTTCGCCGGGCCTCAGGTGTCGCCCCCGGTAGGGGGTTGGCGAAGCGGACACGAAGTGCCGCGCAGCCTGGGGGCGAGCCTTATTTCGTGCCGAAAATGCGGTCGCCCGCGTCGCCCAGGCCCGGCAGGATGTAGCCATGGCTGTCCAGCTCGCGGTCGATGGCGGCCGTGTAGATCGGCACGTCGGGGTGGGCCTTCTGCATCGTCGCCACGCCTTCGGGGCAGGTCAGCAGGCACACGAACTTGATCGACTTGGGGTTCAGCTCCTTCAGGCGCTCCACCGCGGCCACGGCCGAGTTGCCGGTGGCCAGCATCGGGTCGACCACGATCACGTCGCGGCTGTCCATCTCGCTGGGCATCTTGAAGTAGTACTCCACCGCCGTCAGCGTCTTGGGGTCGCGGTACAGGCCGATGTGGCCCACGCGCGCGCCCGGCACCACGGTGAGCATGCCGTCCAGGATGCCCGTGCCGGCGCGCAGGATGGACACCAGCACCAGCTTCTTGCCGTCGATGACCTTGGCCTGCATGGTCTCCAGCGGCGTTTCCACCTCGATGTCCTGCATCGGCATGTCGCGCGTGACCTCGTAGGCCATCAGCATGCTGATTTCGTTGAGGAGCCGGCGAAAGCTGTTGGTCGACGCGTCCTTGCGGCGCATCAGCGTGAGCTTGTGCTGGACGAGGGGGTGGTTGACGAGGTGGACGTTGCTCATTGGAATCTTGTGTAGCGTTGCGAAGAGAACCCGAGAGTCTAAAAGACCGTGCCGTCGCTCTCGATCAGCAGCGGCGGGGCACCGTCGCGCAAGCGCTGTGCCAGCGCGCGGCCCGCGGCCCAGGTGCCGCCTTCGAGCACGCAGGCCAGCGGCAGCTCCTCCTCGCTGCGGTCGAGCACCTTGCGCACGCGCGGTGCCACCTCGTCGAGCAGCGCCACCGTCAGCGCGCGCCACTCGACGATGAATTCGTCGCTGGCCTTCCAGCGGCGGGTGAGAAAGGCCGGGTCTTTCGGCACGATCACCCCGCTGTCGATCAGCAGGCCGCCGTTGCGGTATTCGGGCAGGGCGGTGAGCGCGTCGAGGTGGCGCACCTTCACGCCGGCCCACTCGAAGGGCTCGAGCAGCGAGTACGTGAGCCACTGCGAGAGCTTGTGGAACGGCATCCAGCCGTTGGTGAGGCCGGGCCCGCGCACCGCGCTGTGACGCCAGCAGTCGCCCAGCGCCAGCGCCGGGTCGCCCGAGCCGATGCCGCCCGCGCTGTCGCTGCCGTCGGCCGCGATGCTGTCGACCGCGTTGGTCGAGGGCCAGATGCGCGACAGCGTTTCCAGCAGCAGCGACAAGATCTGGTGCGCCGTGACCTCGGCGGTGGGCGGCGCGGCCGGGCCGTAGGGACCGACCAGCGCATCGAACAGCTTGCCGGGGCGGCCGTCGTCGCCGAAGGTCTCGGGCTGCTCTGCCATGGCTTCGCCCAGGCGGCGCAGCAGCATGGCGCGGCCGGCCAGGCCGACCAGCGGATTGGCTTCGCTCACCTGGAAGGCGTCGCCCAGCCGGTCGGCCACCAGGCCGCGAAGGCCGGCCGCGTCCACCTGGTAGGGGCGCTCGGGATTCGAGGAAAACAGCCCGCTCATGAAGGCGTGGTAGCTCGCCACGCCCAGCCCCTCGGAGCGCGTGAAGCGCTCGCCGGTGGCGGACTCGGTGTAGTGCCAGTCGGGGCCGGCGCCGGCGTCGAGCAGCACGCTGACCAGCACCAGGTCGATGTGGGCGCGTGCGCGCGTGCGCGAATCGGACTCGCCCAGCAGCGTGTCGAGTTCCTCGATGCGCTTGATTCCGCCGGCCTCGAAGTGGCGCCAGCGGCTGTGGTACGGAATGGTGTCCCACGGGTAGCGCTCGCGCGTGACCTCGGCCACCGTGCGGGCCGTGTCCTCGAGCGTGTCGCTGTCGCCGATGCGAAACCACTGCGACTCGCCGCTGCGCGCCCGCGCCAGCAGGGCGCCCGCGCGCTGGCGGATGGCGGCGGTGGTGCGCAGCAGGCTGGCCGCGCCGGCGGGGTGGCTGGTGTCGGGGGTGAATTCGGTCGAAGGGTCGACCTTGCCGGCGCCACCCGGGGGCAGGCTGCCGGAACCGTCGACGGGCATGTTGGGGTCGGTGTTGTTGCTGGTGGTCATTCAGTGAGTCCGCGGCCCTTGGCCTTCTTGAGTTCTTCTGCGTCCGGCACCGGGCCGGGGGTGAAATAGCCGGCGGCCATCTTGGCGTCCATCTCTACGCGGGCGTCCGCCGGAATCAGTTCGTCGGGAATGTTCACGCGCTCCCCGATCTCGATGCCCGAGCCGGTGATGGCGTCGAACTTCATGTTGCTCATCGACACGAGCCGGTGGATCTTCTGGATGCCCAGCCAGTGGAAGACGTCGGGCATCAGCTCCTGGAAGCGCATGTCCTGCACGCCGGCCACGCACTCGGTGCGCGCGAAATACTGGTCGGCCGTGTCGCCGCCCACCTGGCGCTTGCGCGCGTTGTAGACCAGGAACTTGGTCACCTCGCCCAGCGCGCGCCCCTCCTTGCGCGAATACGCGATGAGCCCCACGCCGCCGCGCTGCGCGCCCTGGATGCATTCTTCAATCGCGTGCGTGAGGTAGGGGCGGCAGGTGCAGATGTCGGAGCCGAACACGTCGGAGCCGTTGCACTCGTCGTGGATGCGCGCGGTGAGCTCCACCGCCGGGTTGGCCAGGTCGCGCGGGTTGCCGAAGATGTACAGGGTCTGCCCGCCGATGGGCGGCAGGAACACCTCGAGGTCGGAGCGCGTGACCAGCTCGGGATACATGCCGCCGGTTTCCTCGAACAGGGTGCGGCGCAGGTCGGTTTCGGAGCAGCCGAAGCGGCGCGCCACCTCGGGCAGGTACCACACGGGCTCGATGGCGGCCTTGGTGACCATGGCCGCGCCGCCGGTGGTGAGGAAGTGGCCGTCGGCCTTCAGCCGGCCGCTTTGCAGCGCCTCGATCACCTCGGGCAGGATCACGTGGGCCTTGGTGATGGCGATGGTGGGGCGAATGTCGTAGCCCGCGGCCAGCTCGGCGGAAAACACGTCGGCCACCAGCGCGCCCCAGGGGTCCAGCGACACGATGCGCCCGGGCTCGCTCCACTGCGGGTAGGGGCCGATGATGTCGGTGGGCGCGGTGTTGGTCAGGTCGGCCTTGTGCTCCCGCTTGAGCGCCCCGGCCGCCACGGCCAGCGCGCGGTACACGCTGTAGGAGCCGCTGTGCGTGCCGATCACGTTGCGGTGCGCCCGCTTGGTGGTGGTGCCGACGACGGGCCCGCGTTCGGTGGCCGTGGCCGCGCCCCAGTGGATGGGCAATGCGCCGAAGCCGCCGGCATGCGAGGTCAGGCGGATGTGGCCGGTCGACGAGGAGGGATGCAGGGGAGGGAAGGAGCCCGGGGCCGAATTGGTGGCCGGCGTGATCGGCATGATCGGCGCGATCGGTGTGATGGAGGGCGGGATGGATGCGGTGGGTGCACCCGCACCGACCGGTGGTGTCGAAGGGATCGTTGTGCTGTCAGCAGACATTGGTGGCCCTCAAAAAACACAATGTACCGACCGCCCGCACGGCTTGCAAGCCGCGCCGGGACGGACAACGCCGCGTCCGCGGACCGGTCGATGCCGCGCGCGCGGCACAATCCGGCAGGACTTTTTTCGACGAGGCTGTAACCGGCCCACCGGATGGCACGAAACTCCATAAGCAGCAGGATGGGCAGCAGGACGAACCCCAGCGACGCGGAAGCGGCGCTGCGCGGCCTGTTCCTTCGCGGCCTCGACGGCGATGCCAAGGCCTACCGCGACTTCCTGCAGCAACTCAGCGCGCACCTGCGCGCCTTTCTGGGCAAGCGCCTCTTTGGCTGGCCCGATGAAGTGGAAGACCTCGTCCAGGAATGCCTGCTCGCCATGCACAACCAGCGCCACACCTACCAGAGCGACCAGCCCCTGACGGCCTGGGTGCACGCCATTGCGCGCTACAAGATGATCGACCTGCTTCGCGCCAAGTCGGTCCGCGAAGACCTGCATGACCCGCTGGACGACGACCTGGCGGTGTTCGCCGCCTCGGCCGAGGAAGCCAGCGACGCGAAGCGCGACCTGGGCGGCCTGCTCGACACCTTGCCCGAACGCCAGCGGCTGCCGATCGTGCACGTGAAGATCGAAGGGCTGTCGGTGGCCGAGACGGCGAGCCTCACGGGCATGTCGGAATCGGCGGTGAAGGTGGGCATCCACCGGGGCCTGAAGGCCTTGGCGGCGCGCTTCGGCCACAGCTGGGGAGGTGCGGCATGAAGACCGACGACCTCGTCGCGATGCTCGCCACCGGCAACGTGGCGGTGCCGCGCCGCGCCGCGAGCCGGCGCCTGCGCATGGCCTTGCTGGCGGGCGTGCCGCTGTCCTTGCTGATCCTGTTCGTCGAATACGGCATGCGGCGCGACATCGTGCAGGCCATGTTCTGGCCGATGTTCTGGGTCAAGGTGCTGTTCCCGCTGTGCATTGCCGCGGCCGGGTACGTGGCGGTGCAGCGGCTGGCGCGGCCCGGCGTCGAGGCCCGCCATGCCTGGCTCGGGGCGACGCTGCCGGTGCTGGTTATCTGGGCGCTGGCGGTGATTGCATGGTTCACCGTGCCGATGGAAGACCGCATGCCCTCGCTGATGGGGCAGTCGTGGCGCATCTGCGCGGCGAGCATCTCGCTGATGGCGCTGCCTGTGTTCGTCGCCACCCTGGTGGCACTGAAGGGGCTGGCGCCCACGCGGCCGGCGCTGGCGGGTGCGGCGGCGGGTGCGCTGGCCGGCGGCGTGGGGGCTTCGGTCTATGCGCTGCACTGCATGGAGCTCACGGCGCCGTTTCTGGCGGTGTGGTACGTGAGCGGAATCGCGGTGCCTGTGCTGGTGGGGGCCTTGCTCGGTCCGAGGTTGCTGCGCTGGTAGGCCGGCTCCCAGCGCCCCTGGCTCAGCGCTTCTTGCTGCCGAAGATCCCGCCCAGCACGCCGCGCAAGATCTCCTTGCCCACCGACGTGCCCATGGTGCGCACCGCCGACTTGGCCATGGTCTGCACCAGGCCGTCGTGCTTGGCGCCGCGCGGGCCGGTGGTGCCGAACAGCATGTCGTTCAGCATGCCGCCCATGCCGGAGCCCGAGGATTCCGCGGCGGGCTTGCCGCCGGGAAGGGTGGCCGGTGCGTTCGGCGCGTTCGGTGCGCCGGGCGCGCTGTCGGCGCGGCCCTTGAGCTTTTCGTACGCCGACTCGCGGTCGACCGTTTTCTCGTAGACACCTGCAACCAGCGAGCCCGCGACCAACGCCTTGCGCTGGTCGGGCGTGATGGGGCCGAGCTGGCTGCCCGGCGGCAGCACGAACACGCGCTCGGTCACGCTGGGGCGGCCCTTGTCGTCCAGGAAGCTCACCAACGCTTCGCCCACGGCGAGTTCGGTGATGGCGGTCTCGATGTCCAGCCCCGGCTTCTGGCGCATGGTGCTGGCCGCGGCCTTCACGGCCTTCTGGTCGCGCGGGGTGAAGGCGCGCAGCGCGTGCTGCACGCGGTTGCCGAGCTGGGCGAGCACCGAATCGGGGATGTCCAGCGGGTTCTGCGTGACGAAATACACGCCCACGCCCTTGGAGCGCACCAGGCGCACCACCAGCTCGATGCGCTCCACCAGCGCCTTGGGCGCCTCGTTGAACAGCAGGTGCGCCTCGTCGAAGAAGAAGGCGAGCACCGGCTGCTCGGGGTCGCCGATTTCGGGCAGCTGCTCGAACAGCTCCGACAGCATCCACAGCAGGAAGGTGGCGTACAGCCGCGGCGAGTTCATGAGCTTGTCGGCCGCCAGGATGTTGATGACACCCTTGCCGCCCACGGTCTGCATGAAGTCGGCGATGTTGAGCATCGGCTCGCCGAAGAATTTCTCGCCGCCCTGGGTCCCGATCTGCAGCAGCCCGCGCTGGATGGCACCCACGCTGGCCGCGCTGATGTTGCCGTACTGCGTGGTGAACTGGCTGCTGTTCTCGCCCAGGTACTGCAGCATGGCACGCAGGTCCTTCAGGTCGAGCAGCAGCAGGCCGTTGTCGTCGGCGATCTTGAACACCAGGTTCAGCACGCCGGCCTGGGTTTCGTTCACGTCGAGCATGCGGCCCAGCAGCAGCGGGCCCATGTCGGAAATGGTGGCCCGCACCGGGTGGCCCTGTTCGCCGAACACGTCCCACAGGGTGACGGGGCAGGCCGAGGGCTCGGGCACGTCGATGCCGCGTTCCTTCAGCGTGGCGGCCAGCTTGGCGCTGGTGGCGCCTTTCTGGCTGATGCCGGTGAGGTCGCCCTTGACGTCGGCCATGAACACCGGCACGCCGATGCTCGAAAGCTTCTCGGCCATGGTCTGCAGGGTGACGGTTTTTCCGGTGCCGGTGGCGCCGGTGATGAGGCCGTGGCGGTTGGCCAGGCCGGGAAGAAGTGCACACTCGATGCTCTCGTGCCGTGCGATCAGAAGAGGGTCGGCCATAAGGGTGCTCCGGGTCGTATCGAAACGGGCAGTCTAATCAAGCGGCACTCCTATAATCCACGGCCGCACGGTAGTTCCGGAAAAAGTTTCAGGAGGTTTTTTTGTCATCGACTGCTCAGCCCCCCATTCCCGCCACTGGCGACGCCTCCGAACAGTCGCCCATTGAAAAAGAGCTGGCCGTGCTGCTCGTGAATGCGCTGAACCTCGAGGTCGCGCCCGAGGACATCGTTCCCACCGACCCGCTGTACGGCGAAGGCCTGGGACTCGACTCGATCGACATCCTCGAAGTGGCGCTCGAAGTCTCGCGCCGCTACGGCTTCCAGCTGCGTTCGGACGACGAGCGCAACCAGCAGATCTTCCAGTCGCTGCGCACGCTCGCGACCCACGTCGCCGAGCATCGCGTCGCTTCCTGAGCGTCATGTCTCGATGGCGAATAGCACTCCTGCTGGTGGCAGGGGTGGCTTATGCCGGCCTCTCGCACTGGATGACGCTGTTCCACCCCACGGCCCCCTGGGCGGTGGTGGTGCTGCTGGGCCCGCTCTGGCTCGCCGCCATGGGCTTTGCCGCCAGCTGGTTCGGCCGATGGGGCTTCGTGGCCGCGGCCGCGCTGGGCGTGGGCGGTTTCTCGCTCGTGTTCCTCGGTGAAGCCGGCGACCCCAACCGCCTGTACGTGCTGCAGCACGTGGCCATCAACAGCGTGCTGTGCGGCTGGTTCGGCTCCACGCTGCGCGGCCGGGGCCTGCCGCTGATCACCCAGTTCGCCCAGCGCGTGCACCCGCTCAAGGGGCACATGCTGGCGTACACCACGCAGCTGACACGCATCTGGACCGGCTTCTTCGCGCTGGTGGTGGCGGTGTCGGTCGTGCTGTATTTCACCCGGCCGTTCGCCGACTGGTCGCTGTTCGCGAACCTGCTGTGCCCCGTGATGGTGGGCCTGCTGTTCGTGGGCGAGCACCTGGTGCGCTACCGGCTGCATCCCGAATTCGAACGCACCCGGCTGGTCGATGCCGTGCGCGCGTTCTACGGCACATCGTCGGTGGACTCCAGCGCCGGCGGCCAATGACACAGGCGCTGCCCGCGTGACGACAGACACTTCAGACCACACCGGCAGCGACCTGCTGCCGCTGCTCGCGGACCGCGACCTCGACGCCCCCCTGGCCTGGCGCGCCGGCGTGCCCGTCAGCGCGCGCCAGTTCCTGGCCGACGTGGCCCGCTTCGCTCCCACGCTGCCCGACCAGGGCCCGGCCGTGAACGTGTGCGGCGACCGCTACGCCTTCGCCGTGAGCCTGTGCGCCGCGCTGGTGCGCGGCCATGCCAGCCTGCTGCCGCCCGATGCGCGGCCCGACACGCTGGCGCGGCTGCTCGAATCCGGCGGCCCGACGCTTTTCGCGCTGGCCGACGACGCCAGGCTGCAGACGCCCGGCATGCACCGCGTGCTGATCGAAGACCGGTCCAGCCCCGAAGGCAACGACGGCGGCGGGGTGCCGCGCGTGGATGGCGCCATGCATGCGGTGAGCCTGCTCACTTCCGGCTCCACCGGCGTGCCGCAGCCGCACGCCAAGAGCTGGCGCACCCTGGTGGGCGACGTGCAGGTGGCCGTGAAGCGGCTGTGCCGCGTGCTCGACCGGCCCACGCTCGAGGGCGTGACGCTGGTGGCCACCGTGCCGGTGCAGCACAGCTACGGGCTCGAATCGTCGGCGCTGCTGGCCATGCTGGGCGGCGCCGCGTTCGAAAGCGGCCGGCCGTTCTTCCCGGCCGACGTGGCGCAAACCCTGGCCTCGGTGCCGCGCCCGCGCGCGCTGGTGACCACGCCGTTCCACCTGAAGACGCTGCTGCTCTCGGGCATCGCGCTGCCGCCGGTCGACCTCATTCTTTCGGCGACCGCGCCGCTGTCGCCGCAGCTCGCGCTGCAGGCCGAGCAGGCCATGGGCGCCGTGCTGCTCGAAATCTACGGCAGCACCGAGTCGGGGCAGGTGGCCACCCGCCGCACCACCGACAGCGAGATCTGGGAAACCTTCGGCGACATCACCGTGCATGCCGAGCCCGCTGACAACGGCGGCCCCGAGCGCTTCATCTTCTCCGGTGACTTCATGCCCGAGCCCACGCCCATGGCCGACGTGCTCGAGCTGCTCGACGAGCGCCGCTTCAGGCTTTTCGGCCGCGCCAACGACCTGATTCACGTGGCCGGGCGGCGCAGCTCGCTGGCGCACCTGAACTTCCACCTGAACAGCATCGCGGGGGTCGACGACGGCGCCTTCTGGCTGCCCGACGAAGTGGCCGACGGCGTGGTGCGCCCGGTGGCCTTCGTGGTGGCGCCGACGCTGTCCGCGGGCGAGATCATCGCGGCGCTGCGCCAGCGGCTGGAGGCCGTGTTCGTGCCCCGGCGCGTGGTGCAGGTCAAGTCGTTTCCGCGCGAAGGCACGGGCAAGCTCACCGTGCGGGCGCTGCGCGAGTTCGCGCTGGCCCAGCTCGCCGAAGACGACACCCCGGTGCAGATGGCTTACGCCGTGCCGGCCGACCACCCGGTCTTCGCCGGTCATTTCCCGGGCCAGCCGCTGGTGCCGGGCGCGCTGGTGCTGGCGGAGGTGATGGAGGCCATTCGCCGCGTGCCGGCGCTCACGGCGCGGCTGGGGGCCAACCCCACGCTGGCCGCGGCCAAGTTCCTGTCGCCAGTGCGGCCCGGCAGCACGCTGTCGATCGAGCTGCATCCGGAGGCCGGCGCCGGTCGCGGCGTGCGCTTCGACGTGCGCTGCAACGGCGTGGTGGCTGTCACTGGCCGCTGGACCGCCGTGCAAGAGTCGGTCTGATGAAGCACACGGATGTAGAGGCGCACGCCGTCAACGAGGCGGCCCGCGCGCGCATGGGGCAGGGCGCAGCCGAGAAGGTCGATGGCGGCGACTGGGCGCGCGCGCCCGAGCGCAGCAACATGCTGGCGCTGCGCTTCATCGTGTTCATGGCACTGGTGTGCGGGCGCCACGTCACGCGGCTGCTGCTGCCGCCCATTGCGCTCTACTTCCTGCTGTTCGCGCCCACGCAGCGCCGGCACATCAAGCGCTACCTGTTCCGGGCCATCGGCCCGCACGCGGGCTGGCTCGACGGCTTTCGCCTGATCCACGCCTTTGCCTCCACGGTGCTCGACCGCGTGTACTTCCTGCGCGGGCGCATGGACCTGTTCGAGCTGAGCGTGCAAGGAAACGAGCCGCTCGAAGCCGAGGCCGTCGCCGGGCGGGGTGCCTTCATGCTCGGCGCGCACGTCGGCAGCTTCGAGGTGCTGGGCGCCTGCAAGCAGCAGACCCACCAGCACCACCTGCGCCTGGCGATGCTGATGTTTCCGGACAACGCGCAACGCATCACCGCCATCCTCAACGCCATTGCGCTGCCCGAACTGCGACCGCATGTGATCGCGCTGGGCCGGCCGCACTCCATGCTGGCGCTGCGCGACTGGCTCGACGGCGGCGGCCTGGGCGGCATGCTAGCCGACCGCACGCTGCCGGGCAGCGAAGACCAGCCCGCCTCGCAGCGCGGCAACAGCATCGTGCTGCCGTTTCTCGGGCAACCGGCCGCCTTCAACGACGGGCCGTTCAGGCTGGCCGCGCTGCTGCGCCGCAAGGTGTTCTTCATGGCCGGCCTGTACCGCGGGGGCGCGCGCTACGATATTCAGTTCGACCTGCTGGCCGACTTCGGCGAGCGCGTCACCGACGCCGCGGAGCGGGAACGCCGCATCCGCGCCGCGGTCGAAGCCTATGTCGCGCGCCTTGAAACCATCTGCCGCGCCTACCCCTACAACTGGTTCAACTTTCATGATTTCTGGCTCGAAGATGCGGCTTGATCGGCTTTGCAAGGCCTTCGCGGTGGCGCTGGCCCTGGTGTCGGCGCTGGGCGCCGCGCCGGCCTGGGCGGCCTTCGACCTGCCCGAGCTGATGACGCTGCTGGCCAAGCAGAAAAGCGGCGAGGCCCGCTTCACCGAGCAGCGCTTCGTGCACGGCCTC
Organism: Variovorax sp. RCC_210; assembly: GCF_041355175.1. Taxonomy (NCBI): domain Bacteria; kingdom Pseudomonadati; phylum Pseudomonadota; class Betaproteobacteria; order Burkholderiales; family Comamonadaceae; genus Variovorax; species Variovorax sp. RCC_210. The sequence continues at coordinate 961,342 of NZ_JBFUPJ010000001.1, forward strand.
GAAGGCCCGCTGGACGCCAGCGGCACGCTCAGCTTCGACGCGCCCGACAAGCTGGTGCGCCGCACGCTGTCGCCGCGCATCGAGACCATGGCGGTCGAGGGCAACACGCTGACGCTGTCGCGCGGCGGCCGCAACCGCACGCTGGCGCTGGACAGCATGCCCGAGCTGCTGGGCCTGGTCGAAGCCATGCGCGGCACGCTCACCGGCGACGGCGCCACGCTGCAGCGCTACTTCAAGAGCACGGTAACCGGCTCGGCCGCCAAGTGGACGCTCGACCTCGTGCCCATGGACAGCCGGCTCGCCGCCCAGGTGCGCAGCATGCGCATCAGCGGCCGCGCGAGCGACGTGCTGGGGCTGGACATGGAGTTCGTCGGCGGCGACCGCTCGTCGATGAACATCACGCCCGGGGCCGGAGCCACCACCCCCACGGCCCCCGCCACGCCGGCGAACACCGCCCCGTCCGGCGCCCCCGGACGCACCACCCCGTGACCGCCGCGCAGACCGACGGCCCGCCGAGCTGGTCGCGCCGGGCGGTCGTGCTGCTGGCATGGCTGCTGGTGCTGGTGTGCGGCGTGGTGGTCATCGCGCGCACGCAGATCGGCGCCGACCTGTCGGCCTTTCTCCCCAAGAGCCCCGACGTGCGTCAGCGCGTGCTCATCGAGCAGCTGCAAAGCGGCGTCGCCTCGCGCACGCTCATGCTGGGCATCGAGGGCGGCACCGTGGAGCAGCGCGCCGCCGTGTCGCGCGCGGTGGGCAAGGACATGCGCGAGAGCAAGCTGTTCGACCTGGTGCAAAACGGCGACGTGAGCGACTGGAGCGAGGCCGGCGCCTGGGTGTTGCAGCACCGCTACCAGCTGTCGCCCGGCGTCACGCCCGGCCAGTTCACCGCCGAGGGGTTGCGCGACGCCATCAACGACACGCTGTCGGCGCTCGGCACGCCCGCCGGCAACGCGATCAAGCCCTTGCTCGACCGCGACCCGACCGGTGAAACCCAACGCATCGCCATGGAGCTGGTGCCCGCCAGCGCGCCGCGCAGCGAAGACGGCGTGTGGATGTCGCGCAGCGCACCGCGCGCGCTCATGATCTCGACCACGCGCGCCGCCGGCAGCGACCTGGATGCGCAGGCCGTCGCCATCGCGCGCGTGCACGCCGCCTTCGAGGCGGCCACGCGCGACATGGGCGCCTCGGCGCCCAAGCTGCTGCTCAGCGGACCGCCGGTGTTCTCGGTGATGAGCCGCGACAAGATCAAGACCGAGGCCATCCACCTCGCCGTGGTGGGCGGGATCGTGATGGGCGGGCTGCTGCTGCTGGCTTTTGCCTCGCCGCGCGCGCTGGTCATCGCCTTTCTGCCGGTGGCCACGGGCGTGGTGATCGGCACCGCGAGCGTGAGCCTGGTGTTCGGCTCGGTGCACGGGCTCACGCTGGGCTTCGGCAGCACGCTGATCGGGGAAACGGTCGACTACGCCATTTATTACCTCATCCAGGCGCGGGGCGCGGCGGTGGCCGGCACCGGCTGGCGGCGCTGGCGCGACCTGAACTGGCCCACCGTGCGGCTGGGACTGCTGACCTCGGTGTGCGGCTTCGCGGCGCTGGTGTTTTCGGGCTTTCCGGGGCTGGCGCAGCTGGGTGTGTTTTCCATCGCCGGGCTGGTGTCCGCCGCGCTGGCCACGCGCTATGTGCTGCCGATGCTGGCACCCGACGGCGCCACCGGCATGGGCATGCGCAGGTACATGGCGCAGCTGGCCGGCGCGCTGGTGCGCGGCCTGCCGCGCCTGCGCTGGCCGCTGGCCGCGCTGGGCGTGGCAGCGCTGGCGCTGGTGCTGTGGCAGGGCGGCCACCTGTGGCGCGCCGACCTGGGCGCCATGAGCCCGGTGCCCAAGTCGGCGCAGCAGCTCGACGAAATGCTGCGCAACGACATCGGGGCGAGCGACGGCGGCGTGCTGGTGGTGGCCTACGGCGACGACGAGCAGGCCGCGCTGCGCCACACCGAGGCCGCCGCCGCGCGGCTCGACGCGCTGGTCGACAAGGGCGAGCTGCTGGGCTACGAAACCGTCACCCGCGTGCTGCCCAGCGTGGAAACGCAAACGGCGCGCATCGCCAGCCTGCCCAGCGACGAGCTGCTGCGCGCCAACCTGGCCGAAGCCACCAAGGGCATGCCGCTGCCGGCGTCGCGGCTCGGCCCGTTCCTGGCCGACGTCGATGCGGCGCGCAAGCTGCTGCCGGTGCAGCGTGCCGACCTGTCGAGCGGCCCGCTGGCGTCGGTGGTGAACACGCTCATGTACGAGCGCCCGAGCGGCGGCTGGGGCACGCTGGTGGTGCTGCACCCCGGCAGCACCTTCGACCAGGGCCGGCTCGAAACCGCGCTGGCCGGCCTGCCCGAGGTGCAGGTGGTCGACGTGGGCCGCGAACTGGCGGGCCTGTACCAGCGCTACCTGCACGAGGCCTTCGTGCAGGTGCTGCTGGGCGCGCTGGCGGTGGTGGTGCTGCTGGGCGTGTACCTGCGCTCGTGGCGCCGGCTGCTGGCCGTGTGCCAGCCGCTGCTGTTCGCGGTGGTGCTCACGCTGGGCGGCATGGCCGTGATGCAGTCGGCGCTGGGCATCCTGCACCTGGTGGGGCTGCTGCTGATCGTGGCGGTGGGCTCCAACTACGCGCTGTTCTTCGACCAGCTGCGCACCACCGGGCGCGCCGACGAAGACACGCTGGCCTCGCTGATGCTGGCCAACCTGACGACCGTGGTGTCGTTCGGGCTGATCGCCATCTCGGACATTCCGGCGCTCTCGTCCATCGGCCGGGTGGTGGCGCCGGGGGCCTTGCTGGCGCTGCTGCTGTCGGCGGCGTTCGCGCGCAGCGTGGGGCCCGCCGTGAAAGCGCCGCCTGCGAAGTCGCCCGGCGTGCGCGGCTGATGGGAAAATCCGCGCCCATGTCTTCCGCACACGCCCCGACGCCCGCCGAATCGCGCGAATCATGGCCCTGGCCCACGGCCATCCGCGCCAGCGCGGCGTGGCATGTGGCGGCCATCGGCGCGGGCGTGCTGGTGCCGGGCGCGCTGCCCTGGGCCGTGGGCGCCATCGTGCTGAACCACGCGCTGATCACCGGCGCCGGCCTCACGCCGCGCAGCAGCCTGCTCGGCCCCAACGTCACGCGGCTGCCCGAGGCGGCCGCGGCGCGGCGCGAGGTGGCGATCACCATCGACGACGGCCCCGAGCCCGAGGTGACACCGCGCGTGCTCGACCTGCTGGACGCGCACGGCCAGCGCGCCACCTTCTTCTGCATCGCCGAGCGCGTGCTGGCGCACCCCGAACTGGCGCGCGAGATCGTGGCGCGGGGCCACAGCATCCAGAACCACACGGCGCGGCACCGGCACAATTTTTCGTTTCTGGGCCCGAGCGGGTTCGCCGCCGAGATCGCGCGGGCGCAGGACATCGTGAGCGACGTCACCGGCCAGCGCCCGACCTGTTTCCGCGCCCCGGCCGGCCTGCGCAACCCGTTTCTCGAACCCGTGCTGCACCGGCTCGGCCTCTCGCTGGTGAGCTGGACGCGCCGCGGCTTCGACACGCGCGAAGGCGACGCCGCCAAGGTGATGGCGCGCCTGGCCCGCAACCTGCAGGCCCGCGACATCCTGTTGCTGCACGACGGCAACGCCGCGCGCACCGCCGCGGGACAACCCGTTTTGCTGGAGGTATTGCCCTTGTTGCTCGAACGCCTGCGCGCCGATGGACTGCGCGCCGTGACCCTGCCCGAAGGAATGAAGCCATGACGACGGCCATGCTCGCGGCGCCCGCCGCGTCGCCCACCGACAAGGCCTGGCGCGAACTGCACGAGGCCGCCACGGTGCCCTACAAGAAGGGCGGCACCTTCGCCTGGCGCTTCGCACGCGGCAAGCTCGGGCGCGACCCGGTGTTTCGCGGCCTGCTCGAACGCGGCCTGATCGGTGCGCAGCACCGGCGCGTGGTCGACATCGGCTGCGGCCAGGGGCTCTTCGCGAGCCTGCTCGCCTCGATGAGCGCCATGCAGAAACGCGGCCGCTGGCCGTCGGCCTGGCCGGTGACGCCCGCCGCCGCCGACTACACCGGCATCGAGCTGATGCCCAAGGACGTGGCGCGCGCCGAAGCGTCCATCGGCCACCTCCAGCCCGCGCCGCAATTGCTGTGCGCCGACATGTGCTCGGCGGCGTTGCCGGCGTGCGACCTGGTCGTGATCCTCGACGTGCTGCACTACGTCGACCTCGAAGCCCAGCAAGGCGTGCTCCAACGCGTGCGCGATGCGCTGCAGCGTGGCGGCAACCCGCAGGCGCGGCTGCTGCTGCGCGTGGGCGACGCGTCGAGCCGCCGCGGCTTTGCCATCAGCCAGTGGGTCGACCGCACGGTGACGCGCATCCGCGGCCACAAGGTCTCGCCGACCTGGGGCCGTCCGCTGGCCGAATGGACCGCGCTGCTGCAGCGCATGGGCTTTCGCGTGCAGGACATTCCGATGAGCAAGGGCACGCCCTTTGCCAACGTGCTGCTGGTGGCCGACCTGGAACCCGCCGCATGACCGCGCCGCAAACGCTGGACCGCGCCGGCATCGCGCAGCGCATTCCGCACAGCGGCAGCATGTGCCTGCTGGAGCGGCTCGAAAGCTGGAACGCCGACGCCATCCACTGCAGCACCGGCACGCATGCGCACGCCGACAACCCGCTGCGCACCGAAAACGGCTTGCTCGCGCCCAATGCCATCGAGTACGCGGCGCAGGCCATGGCGCTGCACGGCGGCCTGCTGGCGGCGGAGGGCAGCACGCCCTCGGCCGGCTTCCTGGCCAGCGCGCGCAACGTCAAGCTGGCGGTGGCGCGGCTCGATGACGTGCCCGGTGCGCTGCAGGTGCGCGCCTCGCGCCTGTCGGGCGACGACCGCCAGGTTCTTTATGCGTTCACGGTGGCGGCCGACGACGGCCGCATGCTGGCCGAAGGCCGCGCCGTGGTCGTTCTCAACACGCCCCTGGCCACAGAAAGCACCCCATCGCCATGAGTCTCGAAGGAAAACGCGCGCTGATCACCGGCGCGAGCGGCGCACTGGGCGCCGCCATGGCCGAGCGGCTGGCGCGCGATGGCGCCACGGTGCTGCTGCACGCCAACTCGCGGCCCGAGTCGGTCGAAGCGCTCGCCGCGACGATCACCGCGGCGGGCGGCAAGGCGGAATGCCATGTGTTCGACCTGCGCAGCGACGAAGCCTGCGCGGACGCGTGCGCGCGCATTCTCGAAGCGGGGCCGGTGCAGGTGCTGGTCAACAACGCGGGCGTGCACGACGACGCCGTGCTGCCGGGCATGCGCGCCGAGCAGTGGCACAAGGTGATCGACGTGTCGCTCAACGGCTTCTTCCGCGTCACGCAGCCCTTGCTGCTGCCGATGATGCGCACCCGCTGGGGCCGCATCCTGAACATTTCGTCGGTGGCTGCCATCGCGGGCAACCGGGGGCAGGTGAACTACGCGGCGGCCAAGGGCGCCTTGAACAGCGCGACCAAGGCGCTGTCGCTCGAGGTGGCTTCGCGCGGGGTCACGGTGAATGCGATAGCGCCGGGCATCATCGCCTCGCCGATGGCCGACGCGGTGTTCGACCCGGCGGTCATCAACCAGATGGTGCCGGTGAAACGCGCGGGCACGCCGCAGGAAGTGGCGGCGCTGGCGGCGTTCCTGGCCAGCGACGAGGCGGCGTACATCACCGGGCAGGTCATTTCCATCAACGGCGGAATGATCTGACTTGCTCCCTCTCCCCCAGGGGGAGAAGGTCGGGGTGAGGGCCGACGGCGTCTAACGACGCGCCGGCCTCGATCCCTTAAAGCGGCAACGTATCGAACGCCGCGTAAGCGGTCGCCAGCCACGACTTCACGCGCTGGCGCTCCAGCAGCCCCAGCGCGTGCACGCCTTCGCGGTCGTTCACGGCCTTCCAGAAGCTGGTGTTCTGCGCATCGATCTTGCGCATGCTCGCGTCGTGCAGGCGGGGCAGGGCAATGACCCGGGCGCCGTTGGCGGTCGCCTTCGAGAGCGACTGCGAGGCCAGCAGCATGCCGAAGTCGCTGCCGCGCCCGTAGTTCTGCACCACGATGTAGTTGGGCCGGTTGCCGAAGGTGTCGATGAGCGAGCCCAGCAGGTCGGTCGAGTCCTTGCCGTCGTCCAGCACGTGCCAGAAATTGACCGTGACGCCGATTTCGGCGAACACGTCGAACAGGTCCGACTCCTTGATCCAGCGCGACAGCGGCGCCAGCGTTTGCGCGGCCAGGTCGACGATCACGCTTTGCTGCGGGTTGGTTTCGAAGCCGTTGACCACGGTGTCCAGGCCTTCGAAGCTGTCGACCACCACCGGCGAGGCGAAGCCTTCGTAGAAGCGGGTGAAGGAGCTGTGCGAGCGGTCGGTGTCGAAGCCCACGAACGGCCGGCTGTGGTCGATGAAGTACTGCGCCAGAACGCGTGCCGTGACCGACTTGCCGACACCGCCTTTTTCGCCGCCGATGAAATTGATGGAGCTCATGAGTTGCTGCTGCCTCGAGTGGGTTGAGGGGGTGACAGGATGGGGGAGGGCCGGTTCATTCTAGGGGCGTGAAACCACAGCAAGGCGTATGCCCGCGAGCGGTCCATGAACGGTCTATGAGCGGCCTACTTCGGCACCAGCGTGAAGAAAGGCATGACCACGCCCATGACCCAGTTCTGCCCGAAGTCCAGCGCGGCCCGGCGGTATTTCTCGTCGGCCTGGGCGGCCAGCAGGTCGAGCCGCGCCACCACCTTCGACAGCTCGCGGTCGGCCACGAGGTTGCGCCCGCGGTCGCTGATTTCGGTGGCCAGCAGCAGCGGCTGGCCGTCGGCGCCGGTCTTGGAAGAGATGAGCCACAGCGAGATCTCGAAATTGCGCGCCGCCCGGAAGCTGTTCTCGGCGTTCACGCCGTCGATCATGGTCTGGTCCCAGGTGTCGCCGTTGGCCTGCTTGAGCATGGTGGCCCAGCCATAGACCAGCGCCGCCACGCGGTCGCCCTGGTAGGGCTGTGAACCCTGCTGGCCGGTGTCGAAGGCCAGGCGGATCGCGTCGATGCCGGTGGCGCCCTTGAGCTCGGGCAGCGGCGGGCCCTTGAGCACGGCGTCCCAGGCGCGCTGGGTGGCTTCGTCCATGCTGGCGGCCGACTTGCGCCATTCGCGCGGGTTGCGCTTGTACAGCGTGCTCTGCACCCGCCGAACCGACTGGAGGTTGTCGCGCAGCGAGAGGTTGGCGATGCGGTTGGCGCCGGACTGCAGCCATTCGTGGTTGACGTAGGGTTCGGCGCGTTCGGTGTCGCGCACCGACGAGCAGCCCGCGAGTCCGAGCAGGCCGATCGCGCCAGCGAGGAGCGCGGAGATTGCAGGGATTGCGGGCACGCGGCGCCGACTTGCGCTCGGGGGTGAAACCAGGGAATCGCTCATGCCCTGACGTTATCATCCACGGCTGGGGCGGCGGCCTGCTGCAAGCTGCAGGCCCGTGCAATTTTCCTTACAAATCAATACCTTGGCGCTACAGCCAAGCCAGGCCGACAAGTCGTGCGTCTTAATTCCATCAAGCTCTCGGGCTTCAAGTCGTTCGCCGAACCCACCAACTTCCTGCTGCCGGGCCAACTGGTCGGCGTGGTGGGGCCCAACGGTTGCGGCAAGTCGAACATCATGGATGCGGTTCGCTGGGTGCTCGGCGAGTCGCGCGCCTCGGAGCTGCGCGGCGAGTCGATGCAGGACGTGATCTTCAACGGCACGACCACGCGCAAGCAGGCCAGCCGCTCGAGCGTGGAGCTGGTGTTCGACAACGCCGACCACCGCGCCGGCGGGCAGTGGAACCAGTTCAGCGAAATCGCGGTGCGCCGCGTGCTCACGCGCGACGGCACCAGCAGCTACTACATCAACAACCAGCCGGTGCGCCGCCGCGACGTGCAGGACGTGTTCCTCGGCACCGGCCTGGGCCCGCGCGCCTACGCCATCATCGGCCAGGGCACGATCAGCCGGATCATCGAGTCCAAGCCCGAAGAGCTTCGCCTGTTCCTCGAAGAGGCCGCGGGCGTTTCCAAGTACAAGGAACGCCGCCGCGAAACCGAGAACCGCCTGGGCGACACGCGCGAGAACCTCACGCGGGTCGAGGACATTCTTCGCGAGCTCAACGCCAACCTCGAGAAGCTCGAGAAGCAGGCCGAGGTGGCCGCGCGCTACAACACGCTGCAGGGCGACGCCACGAAGAAGCAGCACCAGCTGTGGTTCCTGAAGCGCAGCGAAAGCAACGCCGACCAGGCCAAGATCAAGACCGATTCCGAGAAGGCCATCAACGACCTCGAGTCGCGCACGGCCGACCTGCGCCACATCGAGGCCGAGCTCGAAACCGTGCGCCAGGCCCACTACGGCGCGGGCGACACCGTCAACCAGGCGCAGGGCAAGCTCTACGAGGCCAGCGCCGAGGTCGGCCGGCTCGAAGGCGAGATCCGCTTCGTGGTCGAAGGCCGCCAGCGCGTCGAGCAGCGCCTGGTGCAGTTGCGCGAGCAGATGGGCCAGTGGGGCCGCCGCCGCGAAGAGGCCGAGGCCGAGATCGAGACGCTGGCCGGTGCCGGCGTGGACGCCGAAGAGCAGGCCATCCTGCTGGCCGCGCAGCTCGAGGAACACGACGCGCGCATGCCCGAGCTCGAGGAAGCCGTGCAGCGCGCCCAGGACCAGGCCAACGCCCAGCGCACCACCGTGTCGCAGGTGCAGCAGCAGATCCAGGTGCTGGCGGCCGACCAGCGCAACATCGAGGAACAAAGCCGCCAGCTCACGCAGCGCAGCGAGCGCCTGCGCGCCGACCGCAATGCGCTGGCCGCGCCCGACGAGGCCCGCCTGCTCGACATGCAGGAGCAGCACGCCGCCGCGCAGGAGGCCGCCAGCGAAGCCGATGGGCGCCTGCAGGAACTGCAGGAAGCCGTGCCGCAGCTCGACGACGACCGCCGGGCGAAGCAGCAGGCCGTCAACACCGAAGGCGCCCGCCACGCCGAGTTCTCGGCCCGCCTGGAGGCGCTGCGCGCGCTGCAGGAAAAGGTCAAGACCGACGGCAAGCTGGCCCCCTGGCTCGCCAAGCACGGGCTCGACGGCCTGCAGGGGCTGTGGAGCCGCATCCACATCGAGCAGGGCTGGGAAAGCGCGCTCGAATCCGCGTTGCGCGAGCGCCTGGGCGCGCTCGAAGTCAGCCGCCTGGAGATGGTGCGCGCCTTCGGCAACGACGCGCCGCCCGCCAAGCTGTCGTTCTACAGCCCGCCGGCCGCCGGCGCCGCGCAAGGCCCGGCCACGCTGCCGCGCCTGTCGAGCCTGCTGCGCCTGAACGACGCCGGCCAGCAAGCCTTGCTGACCGACTGGCTGCACGGCTGCTACACGGCCGCGAGCTTCGAGGAAGCGCTGGCCCAGCGCGCCACGCTGCAGCCCGGCGAAGTCATCTATGTGCAGAGCGGTCACGCCGTGTCCGCGCACAGCGTCAACTTCTACGCGCCCGATTCCGAGCAGGCCGGCCTGCTGGCCCGCCAGCAGGAAATGGAAAACCTGGAGCGCCAGCTGCGCGCCCAGACGCTCATCAACGAAGAAGCCCGCACCGCGCTGGTCCGCGCCGAAGCCGCCTATGGCGATGCCGCTTCGCGCCTGGTGACCGCCCGGCGCGAAGCCGCGGAAACCCAGTCGCGCGCGCACACGCTGCAGGTGGAGACGCTGCGCATGACGCAGCTCGCCGAGCAGACCCGCGCGCGCAGCGAGCAGCTGGCCAACGACCTCGGCGAGGTCGATGCGCAGCTCGAGGAACTGCAGGAGCGGCGCATGGCCGCCGAAGGCCGTTTCGAAGAACTCGACATGCAACTGGCCGACAGCCAGGAGCGCCATGCGGAACTCGACGAGCGCGTCATCGAGGCCGGCCGCGCGTTGAATGCCAGCCGCGAGCAGCACCGCAGCCTGGAGCGCCAGGCGCAGGAAGCGACGTTCTCGCAACGCACGCTCGAAGCCCGCCGCGCCGAGCTGAACCGTTCCATCGAAACCGCCGCGCAGCAGGTGGTGTCGCTCACCGACGAAGACGAGCGCGCCCGCGCCGAGCTGGGCCGGCTGTCCGACGCCGCCGCGCAGGCCGGCCTGCAGGACGCGCTGTCGCTCAAGCTCGAGCGCGAAGCCGCGCTGGGCGCGGCCCGCAGCCAGTACGACGACCTCACGCTCAAGCTGCGCGCCAGCGACGAGCGCCGCCTGCAGCTCGAGCGCGAGCTCGATCCGCTGCGCCAGCGCATCACCGAGTTCCAGCTGAAGGAACAGGCCGCGCGCCTGGGCGTGGAGCAATACCAGCAGCTGCTGGACGATGCCGGCGCCGACCTCGAAGCGGTCGAGCGCTCGATCGAGACCGACAAGGTCAAGCTCACCGGCCTGCAGAGCGAAATCGACCGCCTCAACCGCGAAGTGGTGGCGCTGGGCGCGGTGAACCTGGCCGCGCTCGACGAACTGGCCATCGCCAGCGAGCGCAAGACCTTCCTGGACGCGCAGTCGGCCGACCTGAACGAAGCCATCGGCACGCTCGAAGACGCCATTCGCAAGATCGACGCCGAGACGCGCGACCTGCTGGGCGGCACCTTCAAGATCGTCAACGAGCACTTCAGCCGCATGTTCCCCGAGCTGTTCGGCGGCGGCAACGCCAAGCTGATGATGACGGGCGACGAAATCCTCGACTCCGGCGTGCAGGTGATGGCACAGCCCCCGGGCAAGAAGAACCAGACCATCCACCTGCTGTCGGGCGGCGAGAAGGCGCTGACGGCCATCGCGCTCGTGTTCGCCATCTTCCAGCTCAACCCGGCGCCTTTCTGCCTGCTGGACGAAGTGGACGCGCCGCTGGACGACGCCAACACCGAGCGCTATGCCAAACTTGTGACCGCCATGAGCCGCGAAACCCAGTTCCTCTTCATCAGCCACAACAAGATCGCCATGGAAATGGCCGAGCAACTGATCGGCGTGACGATGCAGGAGCAGGGCGTGTCGCGCATCGTCGCGGTCGACATGGAGTCGGCGGTCTCGATGGTCGAAGCCGCTTGATCGGGCGGCCATCATGAGCAACCTCACCCTCGCCCTGGCCATCCTCGGTGGCCTCGTTCTCGCGGCCGTCGTGGGCTACGAAACCATGATGTCTCGCCGCAACGCGCCGCGCCAGCCCGACGCGGTCGACATCGCGCTCGACGAAGCCGAGCGCGCCATGTCCGGTGGCGGCGACGGCTCGGAGCCGGTGCTGCACGTGGACCCGAACCAGGTCTCCAGCAACGACCGCCACGAGCCGCTGTTCGACCCCGACCTGCCCGCGCCCAGCGGCGTGCCGGTGCCCACGGGCGAACGCCGCGGCGGGCTCGACCCGCTCATCGACGTGATCGCGCCGGTGTCGCTCGACGGCCTGGCGTCGGGCGACGCCGCCATCGCCGCCATGCCGCCGACCCGGCGCGCCGGCAGCAAGCCGGTGGCCATCGAGGGCCTGAACGAACACAACGGGCAATGGGAGCCGCCCGTGGCCGGCCAGCGCTACAGCGCCTTCCAGGTCGGCGTGCAACTGGCAAACCGCACGGGTGCGCTCAACGAAATCGAGTACTCCGAGTTCGTGGTCAAGGCCCAGGCTTTTGCCGACGCCGTCAACGGCGCGCCCGAATTCCCCGAGATGCTCGACGAGGTGGCCCGCGCCCGCGAGCTCGACCAGTTCGCCAGCGCGCACGACGCGCAACTCGGCTTCGTGCTGCGCGCGCTGCACGCCGCCTGGAGCCCGGGCTACGTGCAGCAGAACGCGGCGCGGCTGGGCTTCGTGGCCGGCATCATCCCGGGCCGCATGGTGCTGCCCACCAGCGAGGCCGGGCTGCCGCCCATCCTCGGGCTGGCCTTCGACACCCAGGCCGCGCTGGCCGACGACCCGGCGCAATCGGCCATCCGCGAACTGAGCCTGAGCCTGGACGTGCCCCAGGTCGACCGCGGCGAGGAGCCGTTTCGCCGCATGCGCGAAGCCGCCGCCACGCTCGCGCGCGAGATGGACGGCGTGGTGACCGACAGCGACGGCCAGTTGCTGCGCGACGAGACCATGGACGTGATCGGCAACGACCTCGAGCAGCTGTACGACACGCTCGATGCACGCGACCTGGCGGCGGGCTCGCCGCTGGCACGGCGCCTCTTCAGCTAACTCCGTTTCTTCGGGAGACACCCCATGACCACGCGCGACGAAGCGGCACGCGAAGCCGCCGCACTGAGCGAACAGCTTCACCGGCACGCCCATCTCTACTACGTGCTCGACACGCCCGAGCTGCCCGACGCCGAGTACGACAAGCTGTTCCAGCGCCTGCAGGCCATCGAGACCGAATTCCCCGAACTGCGCACGCCCGATTCGCCGACCCAGCGCGTGGGCGGCAAGGTGCTCGACGGCTTCACCAAGGTGCGCCACAAGGTGCCGATGCTGTCGATTCGCACCGAGACCGACATCACGCCCGGCGGCGCCAGCGCTTTCGATGCGCGCGTGCGCAAGGAGCTGGGCCTTGCCGAAGACGGGCCGCAGGTGGCTTACGTGTGCGAGCTGAAGTTCGACGGCCTGGCCATGAACCTGCGCTACGAGCACGGCGTGCTGGTGCAGGCGGCCACGCGCGGCGACGGCGAGGTGGGCGAGGAGGTTACGCAGAACATCCGCACCGTGCGCGAGATTCCGCTGCGCCTGAACGGCAAGGCGCCGCCGGTGGTCGAGGTGCGCGGCGAGGTCTACATGAAGCGCGCCGACTTCGACGCGCTCAACGAGCGCCAGCGCGAGAAGATCGCGGCCGGCCAGAAGAACGAGAAGGTGTTCGTCAATCCGCGCAATGCGGCCGCCGGCGCGGTGCGCCAGCTGGACCCGGCCATTGCCGCGGCGCGGCCCCTGAGCTTCTTCGCCTATGGGCTCGGCGAGGTCACGCCAGCGGCCGAAGGCGGGCCGGAGCACCCGACGCAGTTCGACTGGCTCAAGCAGTTCGGCGAATGGGGCTTTCCGGTGGCGGCGCAAACGGCGCGCGCCACGGGCGCCATCGAGCTGATCGCCTTTCACGAGAACATCGGCCGCCAGCGTGATGCGCTGCCGTACGACATCGACGGCGTGGTCTACAAGGTCGACAGCATCGAGCTGCAACGCCAACTGGGCTTCGTCTCGCGCGAACCGCGCTGGGCCGTGGCCCACAAGTACCCCGCGCAGGAGCAGCTGACCGAGGTGCTGGGCATCGAGATCCAGGTCGGGCGCACCGGCAAGCTCACGCCGGTGGCCAAGCTGGCGCCGGTGTTCGTCGGCGGCGTCACGGTGACCAACGCCACCCTGCACAACGAGGACGAGGCCCGCCGCAAGGACGTGCGCGTGGGCGACACCGTCATCGTGCGCCGCGCCGGCGATGTGATTCCCGAAGTGGTCGGCGTGGTGCCCGAGAGCCTCGCCAAGCCAGAGGGCGAGCGCGGCGCGCAGTTCACCATGCCGCACAAGTGCCCCGTGTGCGATTCGGAGGCCGTGCGCGAAGAGGGCGAGGTCGACTACCGCTGCACCGGCGGCCTGTTCTGCGCGGCGCAGCGCAAGGAAGCGATCCTGCATTTCGCGGCGCGGCGCGCGGTCGATGTCGACGGCCTGGGCGACAAGCTGGTCGAGCAACTGGTCGATGCCAACCTGATCCGCACCTTGCCCGACCTCTACAAGCTGGGCTTCGTCACGCTGGCCGGACTCGACCGCATGGCCGAGAAGTCGGCCAAGAACCTGGTCGACGCGCTCGAGGCGTCGAAGAAGACCACGCTGCCGCGCTTCCTGTTCGGCCTGGGCATCCGCCATGTGGGCGAAACCACCGCGAAGGACCTGGCCAAGCACTTCGGCAAGCTCGACGCGATCATGGACGCCACCGAAGAGCACCTGCTCGAGGTGAACGACGTGGGCCCTGTGGTGGCGCAAAGCCTGCGCACCTTCTTCGACCAGCCGCACAACCGCGAAGTGGTCGAGCAGCTGCGCGCCTGCGGCTTGAGCTGGGAAGAGGGCGAGCCCGCCGCCCGCACGCCCAAGCCGTTGGCGGGCCTGACCTTCGTGATCACCGGTACCCTTCCTACGCTGAGCCGCGACGAGGCGAAGGATAAATTGGAGGCGGCGGGCGCGAAGGTGTCCGGCTCGGTCAGCAAGAAAACCCACTATCTCGTGGCCGGCGAAGAGGCCGGCAGCAAGCTCGACAAGGCACGCGACAACGGCGTGGAGATCATCGACGAGGCGCGTATGCTGGAAATTCTTGCCAACGGCGTCCCGGCACCATGAGGTAGCGGCAGGCTCTCTTTACCGGCCGTTACGCCACTTCATCGCAGCGCAGTCAACAGGGTCTACAACCTGACGTTGAAAGTTAATCGAAGGCCACAAGGAGAGTCCCTCATGCAAAAAATTCGAATTCTCGGTGCGTGCGTTGCACTCGGCGGCGTTGCGCTGCTGAGCGGCTGCGTGGGTGTTCCTGGCGACCCGTACTACGGGGGCGGTGGCTATGCAACCGGGGGCTACTCCTCGGGGCCGTACTACAGCGAGCCGGCGCCGGTCTACGTGGCGCCCGCGCCTGTGTACATCAACGGCGGCGGCTACTACCAGCGTGACCGTCGTCCTTACTACGATGGTGGCCGGCCCTACTACGGCCGCCCGGGTTATCCGGCGGTGCGACCGGGTACGCCCGCCGTGCGGCCGCCGGGCAACGGCTGGGGCGGTGGACGTCCGAACGTCGGCGTGGCGCCGGTTCGTCCGGGTGCCGGTGGCGGGCCGGGCTCCATTCCGCAGCCGCCGCGTGGTGCTGCCCGGCTGATGACCTCGCCGGACTCGCAGGGCCAGACCCCTCCGTGATCCAGTTCGGGCCGACGTGAACCGGCCTGATCCGATTCGGCAAGAGGAAGACAAGGGTGTGAGGCTGTCGCGATAATTCCGCCATGGCCATCCACGAAATCCTCAAGATGGGCGACCCCCGGCTGCTGCGCATCGCGCAGCCGGTCACCGCCTTCGACACCGACGAACTGCACCTGCTGGTGCGCGACATGTTCGAGACGATGCATGCCGTCAACGGTGCGGGGCTGGCGGCGCCGCAGATCGGTGTCGACCAGCAATTGGTCATCTTCGGCACCGATGTCGTCAACCCCCGCTACCCCGATGCACCGCCGGTGCCCCGCACCGTGCTGCTCAACCCCGTCATCACGCCGCTGGGCGACGAGGAAGAGGAGGGTTGGGAGGGCTGCCTGTCCGTGCCGGGCCTGCGCGGCGTGGTGCCGCGCTTCGCCAACATCCGCTACACCGGGTTCGACCTGTACGGCGACCCGATCGACCACGTGGCCACCGGCTTTCATGCGCGCGTGGTGCAGCACGAAGTCGATCACCTGTTCGGCAAGCTCTACCCGATGCGGGTGCGCGATTTCTCGCGCTTCGGCTACACCGAGGTCCTGTTCCCGGGCCTCGATGCGGCCGACGACGATTGAGCTACGCCAATTGCCTCAGTTGTACTTGCTGCTGAGCGCGAAACGCCCGCCGCCCATGAAGGCCAGGGCCAGGGCCGCGAACAGGAACATGCCTTGCAGTTCCAGCGCCCAGCCGCCTTGCTTGCCGAGCGAGGTCAGGTCCTTCATGTGGACCAGCGCGAAGGCCACCAGCATGTTGATCGCCACGATCCACGCGGCCGGCCGGGTGTAGAGGCCGATGATCAGCAGCACGGGCGCCACCACTTCTCCGATGTAGACCAGGTAGGCCAGCGCGCCCGGCAGCCCATGCTGGGCCAGCATGCCCGAGATGAAGCCGACGCCGCCTTGCAGCTTGGCGATGCCGTGCAGCAGGATCAGGACGCCAAGCGAAACGCGCAGGATGAACTTGCCGGTGTCGTCGGATTTGACCATTTTGTGTAGGTTCCAGAGGAAGTGTTGAGAGGGCCGTATGGTAGTGAAGCTTCGGCGTTTTCAGCGAGTCTTTTGGCGCCCGCTGGCGCGCATATGCATCCAACCCGGAGTTCTTTGGCAGAGTCCGGCATCGGCCCGTACACTGCCTTTTGCTTACTGTTGAGGAGAACACCAATGAACAAACGAATCCGTCCGGCGCTGCTCGCGGCCGCCTCCATCGTGGCGATGGCCGCCGTCGCACCGGCCTTCGCCGGCAAGACGCTCGACGCCGTCAAGCAACGCGGCACCGTCAAGTGCGGCGTGACCAACGGGGTGGCCGGGTTCTCCGCGCCGGACACGCAGGGCAACTGGTCGGGCCTGGACGTGGACACCTGCCGCGCCATTGCCGCGGCCGTGCTCGGCGACGGCAAGAAGGTCGACTTCGTGCCGCTCAATTCGCAGCAGCGCTTCTCGGCCCTGCAGGCCGGCGAAATCGACATCCTCGCGCGCAACACCACCTGGACGCTCACGCGCGACGCGTCGCTGGGCTTCAACTTCACCACCATCACGTACTACGACGGCCAGGGCTTCCTGGTGCCGAAGAAGCTGAAGGTCACGAGCGCCAAGCAGCTGAAGAACGCGACCATCTGCACGCAGTCGGGCACCACCAACGAGAAGAACGTGTCGGACTACTTCCGCGCGCAGGGCATCCCGGTGAAGACCGTGGTGTTCGAGAGTTTCGAGGCTTCGTTCAAGGCCTTCTTCTCGGGCCGCTGCCAGGCCTTCACGACCGACGCTTCGGCGCTGGCCGGCCTGCGCAACAAGGAAGCCCCCAACCCGGACGACTACCTCATCCTGCCTGAGCTGATTTCCAAGGAGCCGCTGGCGCCGCTGGTGCGCCGCGGTGACGACGAATGGTTCGCCATTGCCAAGTGGGTGCCCAACGCGCTCATCGAGGCGGAGGAAGCCGGCGTCACGCAGGCCAACGCCGACGAGCTCAAGGCCAACAGCAAGGACCCGGCGCAGCAGCGGCTGGTCGGCACCGGTGAAGACCTGGGCAAGCTGCTGGGCCTCGACAAGGAGTGGTCGTTCCGCGCCATCAAGGCCGTGGGCAACTACGGCGAAGTGTTCGAGCGCAACGTAGGGCCCAAGTCGGTGCTGAAGCTGCCGCGCGGCTCCAACAACCTCTGGAGCAAGGGCGGGCTGATCTACGCACCCCCGGTGCGATGAATCTGCGCACCTCCGGTGCGGTGAGCCCTCGGGCCTCGCGCCGCGGCGCCTGGCTGGCCTGGGCGGTCCAGGCGCTGCTGGTGGTGGCCGTGTTGGCCGGCGCTGCCTGGGTGGTGCACCACGCGCTCGAAGTGCTTCGTGCGCGCGGCGTTCGCTCCGGCTTCGACTTTCTGACCGAGCCCGCGGGCTTCTCCATCAGCGAAGGCTGGCTCGACTTCGATGCGGGTCAGCCGTCGTGGCGCGCCTTTCTCGCGGGCCTGATCAACACGGTGCGCGCCGCCGTGCCCGCCGCCATCTTCTCGGTCGTGCTGGGCACGCTCATCGGCATCGGCCGGCTCGCGCCGCACGTGCTGCTGCGCGGCATCTGCACGGCCTACGTCGAGCTGCTGCGGAACGTTCCGCTGCTCGTGCAGTTGCTGATGCTGGCCTTTGCCATGGCCAACCTGCTGCCCGACCCGACCGAGCCCGTGCGGCTGCTGCCGGGCGTGTGGCTGAGCAAGGGCGGCCTCAGCGTGCCGTGGCCGGTGGCGGGCGAGGGCGGCTGGTGGCCCACGCATTTCGAATTTCCCGAGCGCGGCGACTTCGGCGTGAGCGGCGGCGCCGCGCTGAGCCCCGAGTACGTGACCATCGTCGCGGGCCTGAGCTTTTACTCGGCCGCCTTCGTGGCGGAGATCGTGCGTGCCGGCATCCTGTCGGTGTCGCAGGGGCAGGTGCTCGCGGCGCAGGCGCTGGGGCTGTCCTCGGGGCAGCAGCTGCGCATCGTGGTGCTGCCGCAGGCGCTGCGCGTGATCGTGCCGTCGCTCACCAACCAACTGCTCAGCCTCACCAAGAACTCGTCGCTGGCGGTGGCCGTGGGGTATCCGGAGCTGGTGTCGGTGGCCAACACCACCATCGGCTCGAACGGCCGCGCCTTCGAGTGCATCGCGATCATCATGGCGATCTACCTGCTGCTGTCGCTGCTGATTTCCTTCGGCATGAACCGCTACAACGCGCGCGTCGCCTTGCGGGGCTGGCAATGAGACGCGTGGCGCAAGGGCCCATCGCGTGGCGCAGCGAGCTCTGGGGTTCGCCGCTGCGCTCGCTGGCCACGTTGCTGCTGCTGGCGGTGCTGGCGTGGGGCGGTTTCCACTTCGCCGAATGGGGCGTCGTGCATGCCGTGTTCCGTCCCGACGCCGAAGCCTGCCGCACGGTGCAGCACGGCGCATGCTGGGGCGTGGTGGCCGAAAAATGGCGGCCGATGCTGTTCGGCCGCTTTCCCTATGACGAGCAATGGCGCCCGGCCATCGCTGTGGTGGTGCTGTCGGCGGTGACCGTGCTCAGCGCCTGGCCGCGCAGCTGGCGCTGGTGGCTGGCGCCGCTGTGGGTAGTGGCGCTGCTGCTGTTCGTCGGGCTGATGCGCGGTGGCGTGCTGGGCCTGGCGCACGTGCCGACCAGCCGCTGGGGCGGCCTGCCGCTGACCATCGGGCTGGCGGTGGTCGGGCTGGCGCTGGCGTTTCCGCTGGCGCTGCTGCTGGCGCTGGGGCGGCGCTCGGGCTGGCCGGTGGTACGCACGCTGAGCGCGAGCTACATCGAGCTGGTGCGCGGCGTTCCGCTGATTTCGGTGCTGTTCATGGCCTCGTTCCTGTTGCCGCTGCTGTGGCCGGCGGGCTGGCAGCCCGACGTGCTGGTGCGCGTGCTCGCGGGGCTCACGCTGTTCGTGGCGGCGTACCTGGCGGAAATCATTCGAGGCGGCCTGCAGGCGGTGCCGCGCGGCCAGACCGAGGTGGCCATGGCGCTGGGCTTCGGCCGCTGGCCGGTGCAGCGCGACATCGTGCTGCCGCAGGCGCTGCGGCTCGTGGTGCCCGCGCTGACCAACAGCGTGGTGGGCACGCTGAAAGACACCTCGCTGGTCACCGTGGTCGGCCTGTTCGAGCTGACCGGGGCGCTGGGCCTGGCGCTGGGCGGTGACCCGACGTGGCGGCCGTTCTACCTCGAGGGCTACCTCTTCATTGCCGCGGTGTACTGGGTGCTGTGCTTCGGCCTGTCGCGCTACAGCGTGTGGCTCGAGAAGCGGCTCGCGGCCGCGCCTTGAGCTGCGGTACACTCCGGGCCTTCATGCCGAGCCACAACACCACCCCCGCATCCCACGCAGCCCTGATGGCTCGCATGATGCCGCCTGCCTCCGCGCAGGCGATGGTTGTTGCTCGAATGATTACCACCATTACCACCGCGGTCACCTGACACGCGCAGGTGGCCGTTCCGGCAGCCACCTGGTATCGCTCTCTCCCCGAACGAATGAACCCAGCTCTGGCAGCTGGGTTTTTTGTTTTTTCGTCTGGAGATGTCCATGTACCGCGATCCCGTTGAATCCCTCGAGCCCTTGCACCGCGTTCCCGCGGCCACCCGTACCCTGCGCGTGGGAATGATCGGCATCGGCACCGTGGGCCGCGGCACCTTCCGCGTGCTGGCGCGAAACCAGGCCGACATCGCGGCCCGCGCCGGCCGGACGATCGAGCTGGTGATCGTCGCCGCGCGCAACCTGGCGCGTGCCGCCGACATCGTGGGCCCGGGCGTGCCGCTGACCGACGACGCCATGCACGTCGCCACGCACCCCGACGTCGACGTGGTGGTCGAAGTGGCCGGCGGCACCGGCGCCGCGCGCGACTGGGTGCTGGCCGCCATTGCGCACGGCAAGCACGTGGTCACGGCCAACAAGGCGCTGCTGGCCGTGCACGGCACCGAGATCTTCGCCGCCGCGCGCGAGAAGGGCGTGGTCGTGGCCTACGAAGGCGCGGTGGCTGTGAGCATTCCCATCATCAAGGCGTTGCGCGAGGGCCTGGCGGCCAACCGCATCGAATGGGTGGCCGGCATCATCAACGGCACCACCAATTTCATTCTCAGCAAGATGCGCGACGAGGGCCTGGACTTTGCCGCCGCGCTGGCCCAGGCGCAGGCGCTGGGCTACGCCGAGGCTGACCCAAGCTTCGACATCGAAGGCATCGACGCCGCCCACAAGCTGAGCCTGCTGGCCGCCAACGCCTTCGGCATGCCGCTTCGCTTCGACGATGCGCAGGTCGAAGGCATCACGGCCCTGCAGGGCGTGGACGTGGCCTGCGCCGAGCAGCTGGGCTATCGCATCAAGCTGCTGGGCGTGGCGCGCCGGCAGGCCGCGGGCGTCGAGCTGCGCGTGCAGCCTGCGCTGGTGCCGGCCGACCACCTGATGGCGCATGTCAACGGGTCGATGAACGCCGTCATGGTCAAGAGCGACGCGGCCGGCCTCACGATGTACTACGGCGCGGGCGCAGGCTCGGAGCAGACCGCCTCCGCCGTCATCGCCGACCTGGTCGACGTGGCGCGGCTCGACGGCGTCGCTGCCGCGCAGCACGTGCCGCACCTGGGCGTTCATGCGCATGCAACGAATGCGCTGGGGGTGCTGCCGCGCGCGGCGGTGGTTACCTCGCACTACCTGCGCGTGCCGGTGGCCGCAGTCAGCCACATCCAGGCTGTTTCGGCCTGCCTGGCGGAGCAGCGCGTGCCGGTGCGGCAGGTCGCGCTCGCGGCCGAGAAACCGGGCGTGGGCCCGCAGGTGCTGGTGCTGACCGGCCCGGTGGCGCAGGGCACGCTCGACCTTGCGGTGCATGCGCTGCAGGCGCAAGCCGATGTGGTGGGCCCGGTCGTGAGCTTGCGGGTCGAAGCGCTGGAAGGCTGAAGAAGAAGGCGCTCAGGCCGTCCGGTCTTGCAGCCCTATCGCGATGGCATCGCGCCGGGGCGGCTGCGTGGCCAGGCTCACGGCCGCGACCACGGCGGCGTTGATGGCCATCGCAATCAGCCCGGCCTCCCACTGCGGCACCACCGCGGCCCAGAAATTGGCCGCAAACGGCGCCAGCAGCGCGACGAACCCCGCGACCAGCCCGGCCAGCACGCCGATGGCGATCGTGCGTTTCCACAGGAACCCGAGGAACACGCCGGGCGCGAGCATGCCGATGGCGGAATACGCGTCCAGCAGTATCTTCACCAGCGAACCCTTCTGGCTGATCGACAGCCACACCGCAACGGCAGCGAACACCACCAGCGAGCCGCGCGAAAGCGCCAGGGACCGGCGCTCGCTCATGCCGGGCCGAAACGGCTGCACCACGTTGCGCGTGAAGATGGAGCCTGCCGTCAACAGCAGCAGCGAGCCCGGCGCCAGCGCCAGCAGGAAGCCCGTGCCGGCCAACAGCCCGACCGTCCATGCCGGATAGCGGTCCGACACGAACTGCAGCAGCGCCGCGTTCAGGTTGCCGCCCGGCGGCTGCGTGCCGGCCAGCAGCGCCGCGAAGCCCAGCAGGATGATGAAGAAATACGCCAGCGAGTACAGCGGTTGCCAGATGGCGTTGCGCCGGATGGCTGTGGCGCTGTGCGCCGCATAGGACATCTGGAACAGATGCGGAAACACCCAGTTGCCCAGTGCGATGTTGATGGCCGAGGTCATGAGCCAGATCGCCGTGGTGGGCGAGTTGGCATCCAGGCCCGGCAGCTTGCCGATGTTGGGGTACTTGCTCTCGGCCATCGAGAACAGGTCCATCAGCGAAGCCGCGCCGACCTTGCTTGCCACCGTCGCGCTCAACAACACGACGACGACGACCATGAGGATGTCTTTCACCCCGGCGGCGAAGGCGGCCGAGCGCATGCCCGCCGCGAACACGAAAGCGATCATCAGCACGCCGGCGCCGAGGGTGGCGGCTTCGCTCGAAATGCTGTTGCCCAGCGTGAGCTGCACGATCAACCCAAGGCTCACGAGCTGGATCTGCACGTACACCACCAATGACGCGATGCCCACGACGCCGGTCAGTACGCCGAGCCAGGGCGCGTCGTAGCGCGCCGCGAAGAAGTCCGGCTGTGTCAGCAACCGTCCGAGCCGGCCCGCGCGCCAGATCTTCGGCATGAGCCAGTAGCCGAGCGCGTAGCTCATCGAGACCGAACAGAAGGCGAGGTAGGCCGGCGCGCCGAGCGCCCAGGCATAGCCCGAGATGCCGAGCACGGCGAAGGTCGTGTAGACCTCGCCCGCGTTCATGAACCAGAACACCAGCGTGCCCAGGCTGCGCCCGCCGACGGCCCAGTCCGCAAAGCTCTTGCCGTGGCTTGCGCGTCGGCCATAGGCCATGGCGCCGGCGACGGTGGCGAGCAGGATCGCGAGGACGATGGCCGGCTTCATGGTGCGCCGTCCTGGTGGGTTGCTGCGTCGGCCTCGATGCTCTTCGCGAGGAAGTCGGCCTCTTCGGCTTCCACCCCCGCCCTGGCGTCGAGCCAGAACACGATGGCGATCACCACGCTGGTCAGCACGATGCCCGCCATTTGCCAGAACATCGGAAAAGGCATGCCGAGAGGGGAGACCGAGATGTCGTTCACCGCAGGTGCCAGGCAGGCTTGCCAGACGAAGGGGAAGGCCAGGAGCCATCGATGGCCCAGGCGGTAGGGCTTGCTGCCGCGTGCGGGAAGTGGATCGATCATTTCTCTGCCTGTGTAAAGTGTTAATGCACAAAAACTGGCAGAGTGTGAGCCGGAAATGCCTTGTTTTACAAGCTGGAGTTTGCCTATTTTTTAACAAACTGAGAATGAATGAAGAATTGCAGATGCACCGTTGTCGTACATTCATGTATTGCTCATAATTGATCGAAAATGAAGCCAGACTGCACACCCGACAGGTCGAACCGATGATCGGCGAACGATTGAAAGAACTGCGAACGGCGCGCGGCCTCTCCTTGCGCGACCTTGCCGCGCAGGCAGGCGTGTCGGCCACGCTGTTGAGCCAGATCGAGCGTTCCGTCACCGACCCGAGCCTGGAGACCATGCGACGGCTGGCCGGCGTGTTCGGCGAATCGGTTTCTTCACTGTTCATGGCGGCCGCGCCTCCCTCGGTCTGGATCAGCCGTCCCGGAAAGCGCTCGCTGCTCACCGCGCCCAAGGGGCAGGTCGGCTACGAGCGCCTCACCGCCGGCAACGGCCAGCTCGAGGTGCTGCGCGCCGTGCTGCAGCCCGGCCAGGTGTCGGCGGACGAGCCGCGCGGCCACGAATCCACCGAGTGCGTGTACGTGGTCGCGGGCGCGCTGGTGGCGCAGATTGCCGGCGTCGACTACCCGGTGCTGGCGGGCGAGAGCATCTCGTTCGACTCGCGACTGCCGCACCGTTACCTGAACCAGTCGCAGGCCGCCACGGAAATCATCCTGTCGGTGACGCCGCCCAACCCCTGATCCCACGAGGCATCCATGACCCCCGACACCAGTTTCACGCTCCACGACCTGCGCGTCGAAGTGGTCGCGCCCGAGGGCGCCCGCATCTATTGCGGCGCCAAGGTGGGCGACCATTTCGAGCTGCGCGGCGAGATGCTGCACCTGCCCGAGGGGCAGGGCTTCTCGATCTATTCGCTGGGCGCCTTGCTGCCATTGCTGGCCGCCAAGCAGCGGCCCACCGACGCGAACGACTGGATGAGCACCGACGCCGAGGTCGCCTGCCCGGACCCCAACTGCCCGTCGCGCTTTCGCATCACCCGCCTGGGGCTGCGCGCCTTTCGCCATGCCGACACCACGGCGGTTGTCCATCCTTCGAACGAGAACTCATGACTCCCTCGCACCACCGCATCGAACTCGCCCCCGGCTATGAAATCTCCCGCTTGCTGAAGGGCGGCTGGCAACTGGCCGGTGGTCATGGGGACGTGGACCATGCACGCGCCATCGCCGACATGGCGGCGTACTACGAGGCCGGCATCACCACCTTCGATTGCGCCGACATCTACACGGGCGTGGAAGAAATGATCGGCGACTTCCGCGCCGACCACCTGCGTCGCCATGGCCGCGACAGCCTGTCGCGGCTTCGGGTGCACACCAAGCTGGTGCCCGACCTTGCGGTTCTTGCGCGCATCGACAAGCGCCAGGTCGAGCAGATCATCGACCGGTCGCTCACGCGGCTGCGCATGGAGCGGCTCGATCTGGTGCAGCTCCACTGGTGGGACTACAGCGTGCCGCGCTACCTCGAGGTGGCGCACTGGCTCGGGGAGCTGCAGCGCGCCGGCAAGATCGACCGCGTGGGCGGCACCAACTTCGACACCGCGCATGCGCGCGAGCTTGCCGATGCGGGCATGCCGCTTTTCAGCATGCAGGTGCAGTATTCGCTGCTCGACCAGCGGCCTGCGCCGCTGATGACGCCGTACTGCGAGCACGCAGGCATGAAGCTGCTGTGCTACGGCAGCCTGGCGGGTGGCTTCCTGTCGGAGCGCTGGCTGGGCGTGAGCGAGCCGGGGCAGTCGTTCGAGAACCGGTCGCTGGTCAAGTACAAGCTCGTCATCGACGACTTCGGCGGCTGGGACCTGTTCCAGCAGTTGCTGGAGGCGCTCAAGCAGGTCGCGCTGCGGCACGGCGTGTCGATCTCGACGGTGGCCATGCGCTGGGTGCTGCAGCAACAGGCCGTCGCGGCCGTGATCGTCGGCGTGCGTCGCGGCGACCACCTGGCCGACCACATGAAGGTGATCGACCTGCAACTCGATGCGGCTGACCTGGCGCTGCTCGAGACGGTGCTGTCGCAGCGCAGCGCGCCCAGCGGCGACGTCTACGCCGTCGAGCGCGACCTCGAAGGCCGGCACGGCCGCATCATGAAGTACGACCTGAACGACAAACCGCACTGAGTTCGGCGTAACCCGTGAGCGGGTCGTGCTTGCGCGCGAGCTGCCAATCGGGCAGCAGGGCGACAAGAATCTCCGCCGTGGTACGCACCACGCACCCCGGCGCCGCATGCCCGCCGAAGACGCGGCCTTCGCTGTTCGACACGCTGATGTGAATGTGCGACCCATCGGGCGACAGGCTCCCCGCCAGCGTGAGGACTTCGAGTTTTCCCTCGATGCGCGTCGGCGTCTCGGCCCCCGCGAAGCGCACGCTCGCCCCGTGCAGGCTGCCGATGCCCGACACCACGAACGCACCCTGTGCGCCGGCCTGCGTCAGCGCGGCATCGAGCGCGGCGCGCAGGTCGTCGCCCGGGTTCAGCCGCAGCACCAGCGTCTGCATGCGCTCAGGCGCCCGAGAGCGCCCCGTCGACCACGTGCTGCGCTTCTTCAAGAATGCGCGCCAGGTGCTCCTTGCCCTTGAAGCTCTCGCCGTAGATCTTGTAGATGTTCTCCGTGCCCGAAGGCCGCGCCGCGAACCAGCCGTTTTCCGTCACGACCTTCACGCCGCCGATGGCCGCGCTGTTGCCGGGCGCATGGCTCAGCACCTGGACGATCTTGTCGCCCGCAAGTTCGGTCGAGCCGATCTGCGCCGGCGACAGGCTGGACAGCTTCTTCTTCTGCTCGACCGTGGCCGCCGCGTCCACCCGGTCGGACACCGGCTGGCCCAGCGCCTGCGTCAGCTCGGCATAGCGCTCGCCCGGGTCGCGCCCGGTGCGCGCGGCGATCTCGGCCGAGAGCAGGGCGGGCACCATGCCGTCCTTGTCGGTGGTCCACACCGAGCCGTCGTGGCGCAGGAAGGTCGCGCCCGCGCTCTCTTCCCCACCGAAGGCCAGCGAGGCATCGACCAGTCCGTCGACGAACCACTTGAAGCCCACCGGCACCTCGTACAGCTTGCGGCCTAGCCGCGCGGCGACGCGGTCGATCATCTGGCTGCTGACCACCGTCTTGCCGACCGCCGCCTGCGCCGGCCATTGCGGGCGGTGCATGTACAGGTAGTCGATCATCACGGCGAGGTAGCTGTTGGGCTGCATCAGCCCGCTGCTGCCCGCGACGATGCCGTGGCGGTCGTGGTCGGTGTCGCAGGCAAAGGCGATGCCGAAGCGGTCTTTCAGCGCAATCAGCTTGTGCATCGCGTCGGGGGAGGACGGGTCCATGCGGATGCGGCCGTCCCAGTCGAGCGACATGAAGCGGAAGGTCGGATCGACCTCGCGGCTCAGCACGTTCAGGCGTGAGAGCTTGTAGCGCTCGGCAATGGCCGGCCAGTAGTTCACGCCCGCGCCGCCCAGCGGGTCGACGCCCAGGTCGACGGTGCCGCCGCGAATGGCGTCCATGTCGAGCACCTGGGCCAGGTCTTCGACGTAGGTGTTCAGGTAGTCGTGGCGGTGCGTGGTCGCGGCCTTCAGCGCCTGCGCGAGCGGCATGCGCTTCACGCCTTCGAGCTTGTCGGCCAGCATCTTGTTGGCCGCGGCCTCCACGGCGGAGGTGATGTCGGTGCCCGCCGGCCCGCCGTTGGGCGGGTTGTACTTGAAGCCGCCGCTCTCGGGCGGGTTGTGCGAAGGCGTGATGACGATGCCGTCGGCCAGCCCGGTGGTGCGGCCGCGGTTGTAGACCAGGATGGCGTGCGACACGGCCGGCGTGGGCGTGTATTCGTCGTCCTTGGAGATCATCAGCTGCACGCCGTTGGCGGCCAGCACTTCCACCGCGCTGGCGAAGGCCGGCGTGGACAGCGCGTGCGTGTCGATGCCCAGGAACAGCGGGCCGTCGATGCCCTTCTGCTTGCGGTAGTCGCAGATGGCCTGGCTGATGGCCAGCACATGCCATTCGTTGAAGGCGTCGTCGAACGACGAGCCGCGGTGCCCCGAAGTGCCGAAGGCCACGCGCTGGCTGGCCACGGCGGGGTCGGGCCGGCCGGTGTAGTAGGCCGAGATCAGGCGCGGTACGTTGACCAGCAGGTCGAGCGGGGCGGGTTGGCCCGGCTGGGGCGAGAGGGGGGTGGAGGCTTGGCTCATGTCGAAGGAAAGTCGAAGTTGATCAGGTCGCCGATGCGTTCGATGGTGATGTCGGCGGGGGCGTAGGCGGCAATGGCCTGCGCGTCCAGCGCATAGTGCCCTTGCCGCACGAAGACCGTCGTCAGACGCGGCCCCCAGATGGCCTTCATGGCCGAGAGGATGCGCAGCTTGTCGTCGATCATCACGTAGTGCTTGCCCGGATGGCACTGCTCGATGGTGTCGAGCATCTGCTCCTTGTGCACGTAGATGAGCACGCGGCCCTCGGTGGCCTCCCACAGGCCCGAGCGCTGCACCTTGCGCGGCTGGAACACCACGTCGCCGTCCGACAGGATCACTGTGGGCCCATGGCGGCGCAGGTGCTTCAGCGCCTCCAGCGCGCCGGGGTAGAGCCGGTCGGCAAAGGGGTAATCGATGAGAAAGCCCGACATCAGCAAGAGCCGCGAGTCGCTCATGCCGCGGCGGCTTTCCTCGGCGCGGTAGCGCTGCAGCGCGCCCAGGTAGTCGACGTAGCCAAGCTCGCTGCGCAGCTGCTCGAAGACGGTCCAGTAGCGGTTGGCGCTGTCGGCGCCGAAGGTCGCTTCAAGGTGCGCGCGAAGGTCGGCGATGACGCGGTCGTTGTCGAGCAGGGTGTTGTCGACGTCGACCAGGAAGACGGTGGAAGCAATGGACGAGGGTTGCTGCTGGGTCATGGACAGTGCGAGAAGGTGAGCTGCAAGCTCGGGTGCGACCCGGGCCACGGACCCGGGTGCGAACTTCGGTTTCAGCATACGCCTCGAACGTGGCACCCGGCCGCCGCGGCGTGAATTAGTTGATGCTTTGCAGCCCCGCGGCGTAAGCTGCGCCGCGAGACCGCGCCCTGACCTGACTAAGCTTCAGGCCTCTTTCAAGGAGCGAGACACCCATGCGCGTGACGAACGGCCGAAGCCCGGCCAGCCTGCCGATACCGGTCCTGTCGGCCCTACCGGCCCTGCCGGCCTTGTCGATGGCCCTGGCCATCGCCTTTCTTGCCGCCGGTTGCCAGTCGCCCCCGACGGACCGGCCGCTGACCTCCGAAGTGCCCGAGCCGCCGAGCTTTGCCACGCCGCCCGAAAGCTGCAGGGCGGCCGAAGCACGTTTCGGGCTGGGCCTGCGCGCCACCCCGCAGCTGCTCGACGAAATGCGCCAGCGCACGGGTGCCCGCGTCGGTCGCACCGTACTGGCCACCGACAGCGCCGATCCCGCGCAGGACATGACCCGGCTCAACGTGCAGGTCGAGCCCTCGGGCAGGGTCGTCGGGGCGTACTGCGGCTAGGCGCGCGGGTGCGCCGGGCCCTGCATGCATGCAGGAGTGTTGTGCGCACACCGCGTCTGTAACAATTCCGGGGCGCAAAGCGCGGAAAAGGCCCAATTGGGAGAACAATAGCTCGCGACTTTCCGGAGCCACAGTCTTTTGTCGAACACGCAAACCCCAGTCTCATTGCCGTCCCATTACGACGGTTCGGCACGCCTCCCGCCGGACGAGGTGCTGCGCCCGCTGATGGCCGACTGGGCTCGCTCGGGAAAGCGCCTGGCGGCCGTTTGCTACATCGACGTCGATCGCTTCGCCGAGCTCAACGACCGCCTCGGCATGGTCGCCGGCAATGCCGCCCTCGAAGAGGTGGCCCGCCGCGTCAAGGCCCAGTTGCCGCGCGAGAGCGTGATGGCCCGCGTGGGCGGCGACGAGTTCGCGGCCGTGTTCGCCGGCCTGGGCACCTCGCAGTGCGCGCAGGTGCTCGAACGCATCCAGACCTCTCTGGCCGAGCCCTGGATGTGGCGCGACCAGCCCGCCAGCCTCGACGCCAGCATCGGCGCCATGATGCTCGACAGCAACGGCCCGCCGCCCGAGACCGCCTTGCGCCAGGCGCAGCACGCGGCCTTCTTCGCCAAGCGCGCGGCCGATGGCAAGGTGCACTACTTCGACGCCCCGCAGGCCCGCGCCGACGAGCAGATCGTGCGGGAGCGCCAGCGCATCCAGGAAGGACTGCTGCAGGGCGAGTTCTTCCTGGTCTACCAGCCCAAGGTGGACATGCAGCGCGGCGTGGTGGTGGGTGTGGAGGCGCTCATTCGCTGGCAGCACCCCGAGCGCGGCCTGCTGCCCCCCATCCAGTTCGTGCCGCTCATCGAGGACGACGCGCTCGTCGAGCAGGTCGGTGACTGGGCCATTGCCACGGCCCTGTGGCAGGCGCACCAGTGGCGCCTGGCGGGCCTGGAGATTTCGGTGAGCGTGAACGTGGCGCCGCGCCACATGATGCGCTGGGACTTCGTCGACCGGCTGGCGCGCCACCTGTCGCAGTTTCCCAAGCTGGGCGCCGGCATGCTCGAGCTGGAAATCCTGGAGACCACGGCCATCAGCCAGTTTGCCAACGTGGCGCTGTTCGTGGAGGCCTGCAAGGCGCTGGGCGTGGCGGTGACCATCGACGACTTCGGCACCGGCTACTCGTCGCTGACCTACCTGCGCCAGCTGCCGGTGTCGGCGGTGAAGATCGACCAGTCCTTCGTACGCGGCATGCTCGACAACGAGCAGGACCGCGCCATCGTGCAGGGCATCCTGGCGCTGCTGAACGCGCTCGGCCTCACCGCGGTGGCCGAGGGCGTGGAAACCGTGAAGGTGGGCGAGGCGCTGCTGGCCATGGGCTGCACGCTGGCCCAGGGCTACGGCATCGCCATGCCGATGGCGGCCAAGGACATGGTGCAGTGGGTGGCGCAGTTCGAGCAGGCGCCGCTGTGGGGCACCGACGCGCCGGTCGGCGCGCTGGCCCCGCCCGCTGCCGCGGGCTGAGGCTGACCCGCTGCCGCGAGCTGGGCCGGCCGCAGCCCTGGCCTGAAACCAGGGCCGAAGCCCTGGCTCCCCATCAGAGCAGCGGCGTGTACGGCGAAGTCATCGGGCTCAGCGTCGTGCCGCTGCCACCGTAGCCCGGGGCGCCGATGGTGCTGGAGCCGCCGAACACGTAGCGCAGGTACAGGCTGCCGGTGAACTGCCTGTAGTTCTGGGCGTTGTTGAAGCCCAGCGCACCACCCAGGAACATCTTCGGCGCCACCTGGTATTCGAGCACCGCCGCCAGGTTGTAGGCCAGGCCGGTCTTCGAGCTGCCCGCGTACACGTTGTTGTACACGGAGCTGCTGAACCCCAGCGCCGTCGCCAGGTTCGCCACGGCTTGCGCCTGGGCGTTGCGCGACGAGTCGGTCGGGAAGTAGGCCGTCGACTTCTGGTTGAACGACTGCACGCCCAGGGATGCGTTCACGCGCCACGAGAGCCGGTCGGCGCGACCGGTCCAGTCGACCGGAAAGGCCACGCTCACGAAGCTCTGCGGGCTGAAGTAGCCGCCTTGCCCGAAGGTGTAGTAGCTCAGGTTCTTTTCATAGCCCATCAACCCGATGTTCATGCCGAGCGTGAGCTTGGACGAGGCGCTGTTCAACAGGTGCAGGTACGCGCCGCCGCCGGTTTCGATGCGCGAGTTGCTGGCCACGTTCTTGCCGGTGATGCCGTGCGCGGAGAGGTAGCTGTACACGCCGTAGGTGCCGTCGTCGTAGCCCAGGTCCCCGCGCACGCCGGTGGCGACCACGCCGCCCCAGCGGTCGCCGTTGCGCTCGTCCTTCGCACCGGCGAACGACAGCACGCTGTCGGTCACCGCGCGGCGGGAGATGTCGGCCTTGTAGTTCCACGAGTCGCCGAAGCTGCCCTTGAACGTCACGTTGCCGACGACGTTGGTGGTGGGAAAGCCCA
Organism: Variovorax sp. RCC_210; assembly: GCF_041355175.1. Lineage (NCBI taxonomy): Bacteria > Pseudomonadati > Pseudomonadota > Betaproteobacteria > Burkholderiales > Comamonadaceae > Variovorax > Variovorax sp. RCC_210. The sequence goes on from NZ_JBFUPJ010000001.1 coordinate 991,851, forward strand.
GCGGCGTGGTGCCGATGCCAGCATCGAAGTTCTTGCCTTCGTAGCCGACGTTCAGCCCGACGCCGGAGGCGTTCTGCTGGCCGGGCTCGCTCAGGTCGCGCAGCGACTGGGCCACGGCCGTGGGGCCGCCGCCGAACCGGCTGAGCGTCGAGTAGGTGGTCGCGGGCGTGCCGGCGTCGAGCACCGTGGGCGTCACGCCCACGACGATCTTGCCCTCGCCCACGGGGAAGCGGGCCTGCACCGGGAGCTGGAAGTCCGTCAGTCGGCTTAACCCCGCCTCGCCGGCGCGGTTACGGAAGACCGTGCCGGCGGTCAGGCTGATCGCCCGTTGCGACTCCAGGTCTTGCAGCTCGGACAACAACGGGTTGGCCGGCGCCGCGCGCAGCGGCGAGTTCCAGCTGGGTTCCTGGCGCGGCGTGTTGGCCTGCGCGTAGGCGGCGTTCGCCTGCGGGTAGGCCGGGTAGGCCGGGTAGCTCGGGTAGGCGCCACCTTGGGGCTGGGCCTGCGGGATATAGACCGGCGCCACTTGCTGCGTGCCCGGCACCGGGTATTGCTGCATCGTCTGCATGGGCTGCATCGAAGGCGCCATGTACGCAGCGGTCTGCGGCACGTTGCCGTTCGCGTTGTTGCGCGCGGTGCGCGTCGCGCCCTTGGCGGTGGCCGCGCGGCCCTTGGCGTTGGCGGCCGTGCCGGTCGAACCCCAGGGCAGGGCGCCCGGCGGGTAGGCGTTCGGCGCACCCGCCACGGGGTAGGCAGGGTAGCCCTGCGCAGCGGCAGGGTAGCCGGCCGCGGGATAGCCCGCCGCCGGATACGCCTGGGCCTGCGCATAGACAGGCGCCGCGCCCGCCGCGCCGGGGTACGACACCGGCTGCATGCGCGCCTGCTGCGCGAAGGGGTTGCCGTTGGCCGGCGGATAGCCGGTGGGCACGGCCGCGCCCGGCGCGCCGCTGCCGGTCATGCCGGCGAACGGGTTGCCGCCGCCCATCTGCACCGGCGCGCCGCCGGGTGCGAAGCCGCCGGAGGCGACCTGGCGCTCGGCGTCCACCGCCGCGCGCAGGTACTGCTCGGCCTTGCGGCTGTCGCCGGCGTTGCGGTACACGCGGCCGGCCGCGGCCAGCACGCGCGACTGGTCGGGCGCCTGTTTCAGCGCGGCCATCACGTAGTTCTCGGCCTCGCTGTGCTCGCGCTGGGCGCTGGCACTGGCGGCGGCCGCGAGCAGGGTGTCGAGGTCGGTCGGGTTGCGCTGCAGGATGCGCTGGTACAGCGCCAGCGCCTGGGTCTCGTCGCGCGCGGCGGAGTACATGCGCGCCAGCGCGCCCATGGCCTGCGGGTCGTTCGGGCGTTCGGCCAGCACCGGGGCCATCGCGTTGTAGGCGGCCTCCAGGTTGCCGGCCTCGCGCAGCGCGTCGGCCTGGCGCAGCGCGAAGGCCACGCGCAGGCTGTCGAAGTCGTTGCGCTGGCTGGCCGTCATGTTCACGCTGGCCAGCTGGCGCAGCACGGCGGACAGCTCGATGTCCTGCTTGGTCTTCAGCAGCACCGACGCGTACAGCAGCCGGTCGCTGATGCTCGGCGTGGGCGAGCGCGCGAGCAGCTGGCGGCTCATGGCCAGCGCGCGCGGCGCATCGCCGATCTCGGCGTAGGCGCCGGCAAGCTGGCCCCACAGCTCGGCCGGCATGTCGGTGCTGAGCGCCGACTCGGCTTGCGCCAGCACGCCGCGGGCGGCGTCGACCTGGCCTTGTCGGGCCAGCGCCAGCGCGCGCGCGGCCTGCGACTGCGCCCACAGGCGGCGTTGCAGGCCGGCCATGTCGCGCGTACGCGAGGCGGCCGGAATGCGTTCGAGGTACTGGATGCCCGCGGCCGCGTCGCCCGTCTCGGAGGCGAGCAGGGCGCTGGCGTACAGCGCGTCGGGCATGTCGGGCTGCGACATCAGCAGCCCTTCCATCACGCCGCGCGCCTCGGACACCATGCCCTGCTTGCGGTAGATGTTCGCCAGGTCCAGGCGCACCCAGGGGCTGTCGGGCGCGGCGAGCATGGCGTCTTCGAGCGTGCGCTGAGCGCCGGGCGCGTCACCCGCGTCGGCCTGCTGGCGCGCGCGGTTGCGCGCCTGCTCGACCTGGATGTCGCGCAGGCCGCCCAGCTGCGTGGCCTGCTCGGGCGTGAGCTGGCGCGCGAGCGCCAGGGCCTGGTCGGGGCGGCCGGTCTGGCCGTACACCGAGATCAGGCCGCGCAGCGCCTGCGTGTTCTGGGGCTTGCTTTCGAGCACGCGCTTGTAGCCCTGCTCGGCCTGGGCGAAGTCGCCGGCGGCGGCGCGCAGGTCGGCCAGCGCGTTCTGGCCCACGGGCTCGCGCCCGTCGATGCGCACCGCGCGCTCGTACAGCGCCTGCGCACCGCGCAGGTCGTTCTTGCCCTGGGCGGCGCGGGCCTGCCCGATGAGCGTCCAGTAGGTGGCGCTTTGCAGCGCTGAATTCCACTTGCTGCCGCCGGCGCGCACCGCGCGCTCCAGGAAGTCCTGCGCTTCCGAAAAGCGCTCCTGCCGCAGCCGCACCAGGCCCAGGCCGCCCAGGGCCTCGCTGTCGTCGGCCTTGGCGCGCAGCGCCGCCTGGAAGCGTTGCTCGGCGGTGCTCGCGTCGCCGCGTTCCAGCGCCTTGAAGCCTTCGCCCAGCGGCGCATCGGGCGAGTTCGCCGCGGCGGTCTTGGCGGCGGTCAGGGTTTCGAGCCGCGCGCTGACAGCCGCGTCGGCCTGGTTGTTGGCCAGGTAGTCTTGGTAGAGCGGCACGTCGGGCTGGCGCGCGTCCAGCCAGATGAGCGCCTGGCGCCAGGCCGCGCGCGCGGCACCGGCCACGGCGGGCTGCTTGGTCAGCTCGACCAGCTCGCGGATGCCCGCGCGGCGCGTGGGCTCGCTGTAGGTCTTCTGCTGCGCCAGCGCGAGGCGGTAGTTGGCGTTCTCGGGGTGGTCCTTCACCAGCTGCTCGAGGCCCTTGCGGCCTTCGTCGGCGCCCTGCGGCGTGCTGGCCAGCACCTGGTAGTACTCCAGCGCCAGCGCGTCGGGCGGCGGGCGGTTGTCGAACTGGCTGCGGTACAGCTCCACGGCCTCGGCCGAACGGCCGGCGCGCGCGGCGGCGCGGGCGCGCTGCAGCGTGCTTTGCTGGCCGGCCGGCTGCTGCGACTGCTGCTGCAGGCGGGCCAGGCGGGGGTCGTTCGGGTTCGCGGTGCGCAGGCGGGCGATCCAGCTGCGGGCGGCGTCGGCGTTGCTGCGCGACAGCTCGACCTGCGCCATGCCGTACATCGCGTCGGTGGAGCGCGGGTCGACGGTGAGCAGCTTCTTCCAGCTTTCTTCGGCGAGGTCGGCGCGGCCCTGCGTCTGCCAGTAGTTGCCTTGCTCGACCAGCGCGGCGGTGGCGTCGGCCTGCGCGTGGGCGGGGTTGGCCGTGCACAGCGCGGCGAGCATGCCGAGGCAGGCCATCCATTGCTGGGACTGCGACGACAGACGCCCCGGCGTGCGGGGCGTATGGGGCGTTGCAAGCGCCGTGGTCGTTGCGGGCAATGCGACTGAAGAGCGACGCTGTGGCTTCAAGCCGGTCGATTGGGACGGCATAGCGTTCTCCATGAGGTTTGCAGTTGGCCGTTGCGGCCGAATTCGTAGCGGCCGTCGAGCCAGGCCTGGCCGAACAGCAGCAGGCACTGTTCGTAGTACGGCAGGGGCGCCACCGGGGGCGTCACTGGCGGTGTGTTGGGGTTCGGCGGCACGGCGACCACGCGCCCGCCCGGCACGCGCGCCACCTGGGCGGCCAGCGCGTCGGTTTCGCCCGCGGCCTTCAGGTAAGGGAGCATCGCGCCGGCGAAGCCGAGCGGCGCCATGCCGCGCACGGCGCCGGTCACGGTGTCGACGTATTCGGGCACGGGCTGGTGGTCGGCCAGCAGCACGCGCGGGCCGCGCAGGTTCAGCAGCAGCATCTTGCGCGCCGGGTCCTTGTCGCTCAGCATGCCGGCCCAGAGGTAGGTGCGGATGGCGTCGTAGCTGCCGGTCACGCCCTTCACCGGGTCGGCGACAAAGGCGCGCTCGTCCTGCGACCAGGCGCACCAGTCGGGCGCGAAGCCCTTGGGCGTGACGGCGCCGAACATGCGCAGCGTGTTGTCCGTGACCTCATGCCACGGCCCCGCCGGATCGGCCTGCTGAAAGTAGCGCAGCAGCTGCAGCGGCATGTAGCTGGGGTTCAGGCGCCAGGCCGGCGCCGTCGCCACCGACTTGGGCCAGGGCAGCAGCATGCGGCCCAGGCCCGGCAGCGAAACCACCTCGTCGCGCACCGCCATCGCCAGCACGGCGCGGCCCAGCGTGCGGTAGTTGGTGTCGTTCCACAGCCGGCCGGCTTCCATCAGCGCGTAGGCGATCCACAGGTCGGCGTCGGACGCGGCGTTGGGGTCGAGCACGCCCCAGCCGCCTTCGGGCTTGCGGCCCCATTGCCAGGCCGGCAGCTGCTTGGACAGGCTGCCGCCCGCGAGGTTGGACTCGGTCCAGGCCAGCACGCGCGCGAAAGTCGGGCGGTCGTTGTGCACCAGCGCGAAGAACAGCCCGTAGGACTGGCCTTCGGAGGTCGACTGCTGCTGCGGCGTGTTGAAGTCGATGACGCGGCCATCGGGCTGGATGTGGCGCGACGCGAAGGCCAGCCAGTCGGTGGCCGGGTGGCAGGCGGGGGCCGCGGCAGGTGCTGCGGCCGCAGCCGGCGCCGGGGAGGGCGCGGCCGCAGGCGCAGCAACAGGTGCTGCGGCAGCGGCCGGCGCGGCACTCGCCATCTTCGGCAGCGCCAGCGCCAGGCCGGCGGCCGTCAGCAGGGCACGCCGGCTCGCAAGTCGTTCGAGGGGCGGCGGGGTCGGCAAAGGTCGCATGAACGGATTATTTGGCCTTGTTGACCGACAGGCGACGGCGTGCCCGCAGTTGCAGGCCCGCATACGACACGCCCGCGCCCAGCAGCGCCAGCACCAGCACCAGAGCGCCCAGCATCAGCGGGCTGCGCGACAGGTTCCATTGCACCCAGGCAAAGGGCGGCAGGCGGCCCACGTAGTAGGTGTCGCCACCCAGCACGCTGTTGACCTGCGTGTCGCGCACGATGGTCATGCTGCCCTGCACGCTCTTGAGCAGGTCGGGCGTCATGAGCGCGTTCAGCAGCGCCTCTTTCGAGCTCGCGTTGGTGATGGCGGCGATCACGCTGCGTCCGCTGCGCAGCGGCGACTCGAAGCCGGCCAGCACGGCGTCGCGGCCGTCCTCGCTCACGGCGATCTGCATGGTGCCCGGCAAGTCTTCGCGGGTGCGCGCGCCGATGACGAAGTCCACGGCGTTGTCGATCCAGCTGTTCAGCTTGAGTTCCGGCGCGGTGCCGTTGCGCTTGAGCGGCATCTTGTCGGCCCACTGCGTGAACAGCGGCTGGCTCTGCAGGTTGCCGATGACCAGCAGGTCCTTGTCGGCCCACTGCGCGGCTTCACTGGAGCGGCCCACCTTCACGCGCAGCGCGGGGTAGCCGGTGGAGCGGCCGATCTGGCCGAGCAGGCCCAGGTAGGTCTCGGTGTCGCTGTTGTCGGGCTGCTCGGGCAGGATCACCGCGGTGTCCGACAGGTCGGCCATGCGCGAGAACGGGAAGCCGCCGTTGGCGTAGGCCGCCAGCTCGGGCATGGCGATGAAGTGCGGGAAGCCCGACACGTCGATCTTGGAGGTCGGGTCGATCGAGCCGCGCACGTTGTCCAGCTGCGGCACGCAGCGCCCGCCCACGGGCTCGAAGTAGTAGTGCAGGCGCAGCTGGCTGCGCGGGCCCATGGCCAGCGGCGGAAGAATGACTTCCTTGGTTTCGGCCAGCGTGCCGTCGGGCATCAGCTTCACGGCCAGCGGGTTCCACCAGCGGTCGCCGGCCGGGTTGGCCGAGCGCAGCGGCAGCCCGCCGATGAAGTTGTCGTTGACGTTGACGTTCAGCGTCGACTGGTCGGGCCGCACGCGCGGCGTGTAGCGGTATTGCAGGTCGAGCGGAATGCCGCGGCTGCGCCAGGTGAACAGGTCGGGCGGCAGCTGCAGGTTGACGCGCACCACGTCGGGGTTGTAGCCCGTCACCGACAGGTCGCCGGCGGTGGTCAGCTCGCCCAGTTGCAGCGCGCGGTCGCTGGGCACCCAGCGCGGCGCGTCGTAGGGCTTGCGCACCGGCGGTTCCTGGAACGCGGTAACGGAGGCCATCGCGCCCGACAGCGCCTTGCTGTTCAGCGCCAGCGCGGCGGCGGCGGTGCGCAGGTCGGCCGGCGTGCGGCCCATGACCAGCAGCAGCTTGCCGTTGACGTCCTGCGGGTTGTCGACCACGGCCAGCGCCGGGCCCTGGATGGCGGGCAGCGTGAGGCCGGGAATGCTCGACTCCGGCGTGACGAACACCACGGCATGGCCGGTCGGCAGGTCGCCGTTGGACACCGGAAAGGTCGCGCCGCGGTAGTCGGCCAGCGAGCCGAACCACGACGACACCACGCCCGCGGCTTCGAGCACCGGGCCCGCGGCGGGCGCGCCGAACACGAAGGGAATGCGCGCGCGCCGCACGTCGCGGCGGTCGAAGAAGGGCTGTGGCAGGCTGGCCAGGTCGTTCGTGAGCTTCAGCGGCGCGACGGTCAGCTTCAGCGTGCTGGTCGCGTCGATGCGCGCCCACAGGCTGGTGTGCGCCGGGTCTTCGCACTCGCGCGTGTAGTGGCCGATGAGCTCGACGTTGATGCGGTTGAACTCGGTGATCAGGCGCCGGTCGATCGGGATGTCGGCCGTCTGCGGCTTGCCCGCGTCGGCGCGGTTCACGGCCAGCGTGGCCACCAGCACGTCGTTCACCGTGACCTTCAGGTGCGACAGCTCGGGGATCAGCGAGGGCGAGTAGGCGTAGTTCAGCTTGAACGAGGCGGCCGTGACCAGCTCGTCGGCGCGCACGTTGAACGGAATGCCCACCGTGCCGCTGATGCCGCGCAGCTGCACGGCGTAGTCGATGCCCAGCTGCGTGAGGTTCAGCTCGCGCACGGCGCCGGCGGCCGGGGTGGCGGCAGGGGCGCCGGCCGCGGCGAGCGTCAGCGGGGCGCCGCGCGGGGTGTTCGCCGAGGTGCTGGCCGTGGGACTGGCAGAAGAGGCGCCCGGCGCAGCCGTTGCGCCCGCCGGTGCCTGCTGGCTGGTGGACGGCGGCGGTGCCAGCGGGCGCGGCTGGGCGTGCGCGCCGCCGCCGATGGCGGCCACGGCGAGCGCCACGGCCAACAGGCCCGCGGTGCCGGGTGAACGGCGGGGTGAGAGGAAGGAAGCCGGGTTCGATGGCGTGGCCACGCGGGCAGGGGGCACGACGCGGCGGTGCGCGCGCAGGGTGGACGTCACGTGGATTCCTTCGTTTTGACAGGACGCAGCCGGGAAGCGGCCGCACGGTAGTAATGGCTGAACATGTCGCGGAAACCGGTGCCGCTGATGCTGATGATGTGGCCCAGCACGCGGTGGATGCCCACGCGCGGGTGGTTGCCCCAGCGGGCCGCCCAGATGTCGGCGCGCGCGGTCGTGCACTGCACCAGCGCGCGCTCCTGCGCGAAGCTCATGGGCGCGAAGCGCAGCCCCAGCCGCTTGCCGCTGCTGAAGCGCACCGTGGAGGCAAAGCGCGATTCCTGGTCGTTGCGGTACAGCGCCACCTCGACCTGCGTTTCGAGGTCGAGCTTCAGGTCCTGCGGCAGTTCCACGCCCAGGCCGCCGCTGGAGAAGTCGAAGGTGTTGCAGCGCAGCGAGCGGCCGTCTTCGAAGTACAGCGTGGCCGGCAGGGCGAGTTCCACCCGGTGCGCGCCGCGCAGCTGCCGCGACTCGTTGGCCGCCGCCACGCAGGCGCCCAGGATCATCAGGTTGTAGACGGTCCAGGCCAGGTTCAGCCACACGGTGGCGATGTTCTGCGGGTCGACCCAGGTCAGGCGCCACACGCCCAGGCACACGCCCACGAAGTTCAGCGCCAGCAACACCAGGCTCGCCTTGGCGATGCTGCTGTCGAAGTACTCCTTCTGGATCAGCCCGCCCTTGGCCGTCACGTTGAAGCTGCCCAGCTTGGGGTTGATGAGCGCCACCAGCGTCGGGCGGAAGATGTACCAGGCCAGCACGGCCTCGTACACCTCGTTCCACAACAGGTACCGGAAGCGCCCCTGGATGCGGCTGTTGGTCAGGTTGGCGTGCAGGATGTGGGGCAGCGCGAACGCGAAGATCATCGACGCCGACGCGTGGATCACGCTGGCCCCGAAGTACAGGTACGCCAGCGGCGCCGTCAGGTAGATGAGCCGCGGCAGGCCGTACAAGAAGTGCAGCATCGCGTTCACGTAGCACAGGCGCTGGGCCCAGTGCAGCCCGCGGCCGAACAGCGGGTTGTCGATGCGAAAGATCTGCGCCATGCCGCGCGCCCAGCGAATGCGCTGGCCCACGTGGCCCGACAGGCTTTCGGTGGCCAGGCCGGCGGCCTGCGGCAGCGCCAGGTAGGCCGTGCTGTAGCCGCGGCGATGCATCTTCAGCGCGGTGTGGGCGTCTTCGGTCACGGTTTCCACCGCGATGCCGCCCACTTCTTCCACGATGGTCCGGCGCAGCACCGCGCAGGAGCCGCAGAAGAAGGTGGCGTTCCACAGGTCGTTGCCGTCCTGGATCAGCCCGTAGAACAGCTCGCCCTCGTTGGGCACTGTGCCGAAGGTGTCCAGGTTGCGCTCGAACGGGTCGGCCGAGAAGAAATAGTGAGGCAGCTGGACCATGCCCAGCTTCGGGTCGCGCCCGAACCAGCCCATGGCGATCTGCATGAACGAGCGCGTGGGAATGTGGTCGCAGTCGAAGATCGCGACGAACTCGCCCGTGGTGTTCTTCAGCGCGGCGTTGATGTTGCCGGCCTTGGCGTGGCGGTTGTTGTCGCGCGTGACGTGGGTCACGCCCACGTCTTCGCAGAACACGCGGAACTCGTCGCGCCGGCCGTCGTCGAGCACGAAGATCTTGATCTTGTCGCGCGGCCAGTCGATCGACTGCGCGGCCAGCACGGTGGAGCGCACCACCGACAAGGCTTCGTTGTACGTAGGGATGAACAGGTCGATGGTCGGCCACTCGGCCGGGTCCTCGGGCAGCGGCACCGGCTTGCGTTCCAGCGGCCAGGCGGTCTGGATGTAGCCGAGCAGCAGCACCACGAAGGCGTACAGCTCGGCCATCAGCAGGCCCACGCCCAGCACCAGGTCGACCGGGTTGTCCATGAACATGGTCTCGGTCACGCGCCAGTAGGTGTAGCGCGAAGACACCACCACCGACAGGAAGATCAGCACCAGCCCGGCGAAGCGCCCGCGAACCCGGTTGGCGATGAGCGCCGCCGCGAAAATGCCCACCGACAGCACGATCTGCTGCTCGAAGGTCATGGGCGCGATGATCACCGCGGGCAGCAGTATCAGGGCGGCGATCCAGCCCAGGATGCGCACCGGCAGCAGGCGCATGAAGGCGGGGGCGGGGCGAGGGGCGGGTTGCTCCTGCGGGGCGGGCGAGGCGCTTTTCATCGGGTCTGTTCCATGCTCCGCGGAGAAGAAAGGGGGTGCTGCTGGTGCAGCTGGGGGCCGGCGGCAATGCGCTCGAGCAGCCGGTCGGCGCACGAGGCGATGTCCTGCGTGGCCTGGCTCATGGGGGCGTAGCGCTGCACGGGCACGGCCGAGGCCAGCGCCTCGGGCACGGCCTGGTCCAGGTGCAGCACGCCGAGCAGGTCGGGGCGCAGCTGCTTGCGCAGCACCTCGAACACGTCGTGGTTCAGCCGCTTGCCCGGGTCGACCTGGTTCACCACGTAGCCGGTGCCGATGTAGTCGGCGCGCGGGCGGGTGTACTTGTCGAGCATGCGTTCGACGATGGGCAGCGTGGCGAAGGAGCCGGCATCGGCCAGCACCGCGACCACGCTGAAACTGGCCGCGCGCAGCGCCTGTTGCAGATAGACAGAGGGGCCGGGCGGGGTGTCTAGCACCACCAGCATGTCTTGAGGCAGCCCGAAGCGCGCGAGCGTCTCGCCCAGCCAGTGGGGGTTGCGGGCGAGTTGCTGCTCGAACGCGATCTGGCGCTCGTCGTCGACGTCGCCGAAGGGCAGCAGCATGACGCCACCATGCGCCGCGCGAATGGCGCGAGCCCAGGGCATGAGGCCGGTGGCCGCCTCGACCAGGCCGGTGTCGCAGGCCTGCGGCTCGCTGGCGATGTGAAAGCGCAGGGCGTTCTGCGGATCGAGGTCGATCGCAAGCACCTGCCGGCCGCGCTGGGCGAGTGCGGTGCAGAGGTTGGCCGTGACCGTGGTCTTGCCGACGCCGCCCTTGGAGGAGATGACGGGAACGACGACCATCGTCACGTCGGCCTGCGCCAGCGGGACATGGGACCGGGCGGCGGCGCCGGGGGCTGCGGGGTTACCAGGCGCTCGAACAGTTGTTCAAGCGGCGTGGTCGCGACGGGCGCGGCGGCAACAACAGGTGCGGGAGCGGGAGCCGGTGCCGTGCCCAGGGGCGGCAGCAGCGGAGCGCGCAACGGCGGCAGCACGGGCGCGGGCGCTGGTGCGGGGGCCGGAGCGAAAACAGGCGGCAGGACCGGAGCGCGCAGCACGGGTTCGATGCGAACGGGCTGTGCGGGAGCGGGCGCTGTGAAAACGGGGGCGGCAACCGGCGCCAGGAACGGCGTGGGTGCGGGCGAGGGGGTTGGCGCGGGTGCCGGCGCGGGCGGCAAGACAGGAGCGGCCACAGGCACGGGTGCGGGAGGCTGCGCAGCCACTGGCGGCTGCACCGGCGCCTGCACCGGCACGGCAGCCGGCACCGGCGGGTGCGAAATCTTCTCGCCCGACAACAGCGCCCAGGCGCGTGGCGGCTCGGCCTCGGTGTCCGGCTGCGCGAACTCCTTGTAACCGTGCGCGTCGCCGCCGAACTTGCGGAACAGGCCGGCAATGTCTTCCGGGGTGGGCTCTTCCGAATTGCTCATGCGGGCACCTTGGCAAGTCGCAGGTCGATGCGGGGGCCGGCCTGCGTGTCGGGCTGCAGGGCCTGCACACGCAGTTCGGGGGGCATGTGCTGCGAATCGAACCAGGCCTGGTACACGCCTTCGAAGAAGCCGACGCTCCAGTTCGTGGCTTCGGGGCCGAAGGCCACGGCCACCGGGCTGCAGGCGTGGGTGATGTAGACACCCTCGACGTCTTCGCTCAGCACGGTAAAGCCCCAGTCGATGCCGTCCCAGCGGGCGTTGAACTGGTCTTGCAGCTCATCGAGCGTGGCGCAGTGCGCCACCGGCAAAGCCTGCGCCACGCGCTGGCCGACACGGAAAAAGAGCTGCCTGAGGTCCTCGGGCGGCAGGCCGGCACTCAGCTCCGCAGCGAGGCCGCGATTGAATTCCAACCATTGCGCACTGCAGGAGTTCCTCTCGTAATACTGAATAAACGTCGCGCCTGTGTCCATGTCGAAGCATTCTCTTGGATCAATTAACCGATGACAACAAATGTGAACTTATCGCTGCATTCGAACGCATCGACTGTCTGAATTCGGGGACGGGTTACCGTGAAAGCCGCCGTTTCCGTAACGGAATTCACAAATCGTACGCGCTGAATACGACGAGTGACAGTTTTTGGATTCGAAATCAGTCGTCGGTGTTGTCTACAGGGCGCGCGGCGGTGGCGCTGGCCGCGCCGGCTGCGGAAGGGCCGGTTTCGAGGGACGTGAGCGGGGCGAGCGAGGCGAGCGGGGCGATCGGGGCGATCGGGGCAGGCGGTACCACCGGCGCACGCCCGGCGCGCACCACGCCACGCCCCGCCGCCTTGGCGGCGTAGCAGGCGGCGTCGGCCGCCGAGATCCAGTCGTCCACCGAATCGATGTCCGTCGACAGGCTCGCCACGCCGATGCTCGCGCCCACGTGCAGGCTGCCCGACAGCCACGGCAGCGCGATGGCCGAGATCGACGCGACGATGTCCTCGGCCACCCGCACCGCCGCCTCGTGCGTGCACTGCTCCAGCAGCAGCGCGAACTCGTCGCCCCCGATACGCGCGGCCAGGTCGTTCGAGCGCACCCGCGACATGATGGCCGCGGCCGCCGCGCGCAGCATGGCGTCGCCCGACAGGTGGCCGGCGGTGTCGTTCACTTCCTTGAAGTGGTCCAGGTCGATGAACACCATGGCCGCCGGCAGCGACGCCGGCCGGGCCTCGATGAGCCGGCGGGCATGCTGGTCGAAGCGCTGGCGGTTGGCCAGGCCGGTCAGGCCGTCGTGGGCGGCCGACCATTCGAGCGCCTTGCGGGCGCTGCGCTGCTCGTCGATGTTCAGCACCGTCCAGATCGAGCCGAAATCGGTGTGCTCCAGGTCCACCGGCCGGCTGCGCAGCCGGGCCCAGAAGCGGGTGCCGTCGCCACGCTGCATTCGGCATTCGCCGACATACGAATTGCTGGTGGCGAAGGCCTCGGCCTCCAGCGCGGCCAGCTCGGGCTGGTCGTCTTCGGGCGGCACCACGATCAGGTCGACCGGCTGGCCCAGCAGCTGCCTGTCTTCGTAGGCGAGCAGGCGGCACAGCTCGTCGCTCACCAGCTCGAAGCGCCGCTCGCGGATGAAGGCGATGCCGATGGGCGCCGAGCGCATCACCGAGCGCAGCTTGCTGATCATTTCGCCGTTCATGCGCTCCAGCTCGGCGCGCTGCACGCCCACGTCGCGCAGCACCTTGGCGAGGTGGCCGATTTCGCCGTCGGCGCGGGGCCAGCCGTCTTCCGGGCGCATCACGCCGTCGAACATGTGCTGCGCGCGCCGCTCCAGCAGCATCAGCGGCTGCAGCAGCCACCACAGCGTGAGGAACATGCCGGCGGACACCACCGCCACCAGGCTGCCGGCCCACAGCATCGCCTGCCGGCGGGCCGCCTTCACGGGCGCGAGCACCTCGGTTTCGGGGCGCGTGCGCCACACCATCCAGTCGGGGCCCGGCACGCCGGCGGCGCTGGTGATCTCCTGCGGCTGCTGCAATAGCAGGCCCAGCGGCTCCACCGGGCTGCCCTCGGCCTTCCAGGTCTCGAAGGCCTTCGCCAGCCGCGGCTCCTGCGTGATGGGGGCCATCAGCAGGCGGCGGTCGGGGTGCGTGAGCATCAGGCCGCGCGCGTCGGTGACGACCATCAGCGCGCCCTGGTCGGCTTCCTGCGCGTCGGTCACGCCGGCCAGCAGGTTCCGGCTGGACAGCCGCAGCGTGCCGCCGAGCACGGCGTAGATGCCCTTGGCGTTGCGCACGGGCTGGGTGAAGGCAATGATGGGCTCGCCCGTGAGCGGCCCCATCAGCGGCTCGCCGACGATGGGGCGGCCTTCGGCCACCGAGCGGCGGAAGTTGGGGCCCTCGCTGATGTCGAGGGTGGGGTGGTACACGCCTTTTTCGTCGTACATCACCAGCACCTGTCCGCTGGGTGCCGCCACGTAGATGCTGGCGAAGAAGTTCTGCAGCAAGGGCTTGGTGCGCATGAACTCGGCGAGCGCCGCCGGGTCGGCCAGCGTGGCTTCGTCGAGCACCTGGCCCACCGACTCCAGCCCGCGCTGCAGCAGCAGCACCTTGTGGCCGAGCAGCGCGGCGGTGCGCGCCGACTCGCTCAGCTCGTGCTGCCGCTGCGATTCAAGCAGGTCGTGCTCGGTGCGCCCCACCAGGATGGTGGTGATGACGCCGATGCCCAGCACCAGCGCCATGATCCCGCCCATCGTGATGCGCGCCTTGAGCGAGCCCAGGGCGTTTTCAAGGCGCAGCAGCCGGTTGTTCATTCAGGCGGCGGGCGAGGCTTCCTTCGCTCCTGCGGTACCCGTTGCCATGGCCGCCCTCGAAGCCGCCGCCTGCCGGCTGCGCTTCACGGCGTACATGGCGTCGTCGGCCATGCGCAGCGCCTCTTCCGCGGAGGTGGTGCGCGGGTCGATGGCCACCACGCCCACGCTGGCACCGCCGTAGTCGAGCATGGTCTGGTTCAGCCGCAGCTCGCCGATGGTGCTTTCGCCCAGCCGGTCGGCCAGCGCGCGCGCCGCGGTGCGCGGCGCTTCGTCGTGCGCCGGCCCGGCGCCCACCACCACGAACTCGTCGCCGCCGAAGCGCGCCAGCACGTCGCTGGTGCGCAGCGAGGCCGACAGCCGCCCGGCCATGGCCGAGAGAAACTCGTCGCCGATGTCGTGGCCGTGGGTGTCGTTGATCTTCTTGAAGCCGTCCATGTCGATGAACCCGACCAGCACGCTGCGGTTCTCGCGCTCGCCCTGGGCGAGCAGGCGGCGCAGCGTGTCGAGCAGCGAGCGGCGGTTGGGCAGGCCGGTGAGCGAGTCGGTGGAGGCGCGCGCGGCCAGCTCGGCGTTGGCCTTGCGCAGCTCGACCACCAGCAGCTCGCGCTCGACCTGCTGGCCGATGAGCTTGGCGAACAGCTGCAGCACCGCCTCGGCATGCGGTGCGAGCGGGCGCTGGGTGCCGCTGGCGGCGCACAGGGTGCCGAACAGCCCGCTGGCGTCGGTCTTCACCGGGGTGCTCACATAGGTGCGAATGCCCAGGTCGCGGGCCGCGTCGGAGTCGCCCCAGCAGCTGGCGACGTCGTCGGTGTACATGCGGCCCTCGTCGAGGGCGCGCCGGCACAGGGTGTCCGACCAGGGCACCGAAATGCCCTCGGGGATGTTCATCGCGCCGACGTTGCGGGCGAACAGGATGTGCTGCAGCCCCTGGTCGAGGTCGATGGTGGTGAGGTAGGTCGACTCCAGGCCCGTGACCACCTCGAGCATCTCGAGCATCGGGCGGGCCAGCTCTTCGAGCGTCCTGGCCGAAGACACCGAGTCGGAAAGCCGTTCAATCAATGATTCCATGGGCCACATTTTGACTGTGAAGAAACGTGAATTCGGCCTTTCGTTGCACGAAACACGGGATGACCCGGAGAGCCGCTGACCCGCGGCGCCGGAAATCCGTGGCTCAGGAGGCCAGCGCTTCCATCAGTTCGGTCTCGATGGCCAGCTGCGTCTTCTGGCCCTGCAGTTCGGGGCCGCTGATGAGGAAGGTGTCTTCCACCCGCTCGCCCAGCGTCGTCACCTTGGCCAGCTGCAGGTTCAGGTGGTGGCGTGCCAGCACCCGGGCCACCGAATACAGCAGGCCGGCCCGGTCGCTGGCCGAGATGTTGAGCAGCCAGCGCTGCGCCTTGTCGTCGGGCAAGAGGCTGATGCGCGGCTTGATCGGAAAGCTGCGCACCCGGCGCGACACCCGGCCCATGCTGGGCGCGGGCAGGGCGCCGGCCTCGGTCAGGGTATGGCCAAGACCCGACTCCACCATGCTGATCAGGTCGCGGTAGTGGTCGGGCAGGAAGGTGGTCACCACCTGGAAGGTGTCGAGCGCGTAGCCGTTGCTGGTGGTGTGCACCTTGGCGTCCAGGATGCTGAAGGACGACTGGTCGAAGTAGCCGCAGATGCGCGCGAACAGGTCGGGCTGGTCGGGTGTGTAGACCACCACCTGCAGGCCTTCGCCCACCGGCGAGAGATGCGCGCGCACGATGGGCGGCGCCTTCGGGTCGATGGGCACGCCCTTGGGCGGCACGAAGCGCGAGAGCTGCTTGGCGTGCCAGGCGATCTCGGTGGCGTCGTGGCGCATGAAGTAGCCCACGTCGAGCGTGTCCCACAGGGCCTTGTGCGCCTCGAAGCGCTGGGCGTGCAGGGCCAGCAGCACCAGCGCCTCGCGCTTGCGCGACTCGACCTCGGCGTCCGGGTCGGGCATGCGCCCGCCCAGCGCGCGCAGCGTGTAGCGGTACAGGTCTTCGAGCAGCTTGCCTTTCCATGCGTTCCATACGCGCGGCGAGGTGCCGCGGATGTCGGCGATGGTCAGCAGGTACAGCGCGGTCAGGTAGCGCTCGTTGCCCACGCGCTTGGCGAAGGCGCTGATGACCTCGGGGTCGCTCAGGTCTTGCTTTTGCGCGACCTGGCTCATCACCAGGTGCTCGGCCACCAGGAACTCGATGAGCTTGCCGTCTTCGCGGGCGATGCCGTGCTGCTTGCAGAAGCGCTGCACGTCGCGCGCGCCCAGCGTCGAGTGGTCGCCGCCACGGCCCTTGGCGATGTCGTGGAACAGCGCGGCCACGTAAAGGATCCAGGGCTTGTCCCAGCCGGCCGCCAGTTGCGAGCAGAACGGGTACTCGTGCGCATGCTCGGCAATGAAGAAGCGGCGCACGTTGCGCAGCACCATCAGGATGTGCTGGTCGACCGTGTACACGTGGAACAGGTCGTGCTGCATCTGGCCCACGATGCTGCGGAACACCCGCAGGTAGCGCCCGAGCACCGAGGTCTGGTTCATCAGCCTGAAGGCATGCGTGATGCCGTAGGGCTGCTGCAGGATCCGCATGAAGGTCTGGTGGTTGACCGGGTCGTTGCGGAACTTGCTGTCCATGACGTGGCGCGCGTTGTACAGCGCGCGCAGCGTGCGTGCCGACAGGCCCTGCACCCCGATGGTCTTCTGGTAGAGCAGGAAGGTCTCGAGCACCGCGTGCGGCTCGCGCTCGTACAGGTCGTCGCTGGCAATCTCGATCAACCCCGCGCGCTCGTAGAAGCGCTCGTTGATGGGCGTGTGCTGCTCGGCGCTGGGCTGCAGGCGCTCGGAAATATTGAGCAGCAGGATCTGGTTGAGCTGCGACACCGCCTTGGCGGCCCAGTAGTAGCGGCGCATCAGCGCCTCGCTCGACTTGCGCTGCGACTCGCCCTCGTAGCCGAAGCTGGCGGCCACGGCGGTCTGCAGGTCGAACACCAGGCGGTCTTCGCGGCGGTTGGCAATCACGTGCAGCCGCGCGCGAATGAGCGAGAGCAGGGCCTCGTTGCGCTTGATCTGTTGCGCCTCGAACGAGGTCGCCAGGCCGTTCTTGGCCAGGTCGTCCCAGCGGCTGCCGAAGCCGGCGGCCTTGGTCATCCAGAGAATGGTCTGCAGGTCGCGCAGGCCGCCCGGCGATTCCTTGCAGTTGGGCTCCAGCGCGTAGGGCGTGTTGTCGAACTTCTGGTGGCGGTGCCGCATCTCCTGCGACTTGGCCACGAAGAAGGCCTGCGGGTCGATGGCGCGGGTGAAGCGGCGGCGAAACGCGGTGAAGAGCTTCTTGTCGCCCGCAATCAGGCGCGCCTCGAGCAGCGAGGTCTGCACGGTGACGTCTTTTTCGGCCTCGGCCAGGCACTCTTCGACGGTGCGCACGCTGGAGCCGATTTCGAGGCCCGCGTCCCAGCAGTGGCCGATGAAGGCCTCGATGCGCGCCGGCTCGACCGCGTTCTCGTGGCCTTCGGGCGGCAGCAGCAGCAGCACGTCGACGTCCGAGTACGGAAACAGCTCTCCGCGCCCGTAGCCGCCCACGGCCGCCAGCGCCAGCGATTCACCGAAGCCGGCTTCGCGCCACAGCGTGTCCAGCGTTTCGTCGGCCAGCGCCGAGAGCTGGCGCAGCACCGTGTGCACGCTGCGGGTGGGGGCCCGCGCAAAGCGCAGGGTGTCGAAGAGGGCGAGCTTTTTCGCGCGATAGGCTTCGCGCAGCGTCGCCACGTCGATCTTGGCTGCTTCGATCACGTGCGGGGAACGCGTGCGCGCGTCAGGTTTTGGTCGAGGTGACGAAAGAGGGCAGCGGCGGGCTGCCTTCGGACAGGGTCAGCACTTCGTAGCCGGTCTCGGTGACCAGCACCGTGTGCTCCCACTGGGCCGACAGCGAATGGTCGCGGGTGACGATGGTCCAGCCGTCGTACTGGCCGCCCTTGACGTCTTCCTTCACGTCGCGCTTGCCGGCGTTGATCATCGGCTCGATGGTGAAGATCATGCCGGGCTGCAGCTCTTCCATGGTGCCCGGGCGGCCGTAGTGCAGAACCTGGGGTTCTTCATGAAAGCGCTGGCCCACGCCGTGGCCGCAGAACTCGCGAACGATCGAGAAGCCCAGGCCTTCGGCGAATTTCTGGATCGCGTGGCCCACGTCGCCCAGGTGGGCACCGGGGCGCACCTGCAGGATGCCGTGCCACATGGCTTCGAAGGTGACCGAGCACAGCCGCTTGGCCGCGATGGAGGCGTCGCCGATCACGTACATGCGGCTGTTGTCGCCGAACCAGCCGTCCTTGATGACGGTGACGTCGACGTTCATGATGTCGCCCTTCTTCAGGGGCTTGTCATTGGGAATGCCGTGGCAGACCACGTGGTTCACCGAGGTGCACAGCGACTTCGGGAACGGGACGCTGCTGGCGCCCATGTAGCCCACCGTGGCCGAGGTGGTGCCCTGCTTGACCATGTACTCGGCGGCGAGCCGGTCGACATCGTTGGTCGTGATGCCGGGCTTGATGAGGGGCGTGAGGTAATCCAGCACCTCGGAGGCAAGGCGGCAGGCGACCCGCATGGCTTCGATGCCCGCAGCGTCTTTGTAGTTAATGCTCATCCCGGAATTATCCCATTCACCAAGCTAAAATTGCGGGTTAACGCGGATGACCCCAGTCAGCGGCCATTCGCCTCGATTCCTTGATTCCCAACGCGGCCCCCGAGGCCCCCATCGACCGTGACGCAGCCCGCACATCAAGCCCTTCCTGTCGTAACCATGTTCGAGGGCGGCAGCGCGCTCAGCGACTTCCGCGCGCGGCAACTGCTGCCCAAGCTGCAGGCCATCGAGCCGCGCATCGAGGGCATTTCGGCCCGCTTCGTGCACCTGGTGGTCACCGACGCCTCGCTCGACACCACCGACCGCGAGCGCTTCGCCGCGCTGCTCACGTACGGCGAGCCGTTCGAGGCGCCGGCCAAGGCCGTCACCTCGGTGGTGGTCACGCCCCGCCTGGGCACCGTGTCGCCCTGGGCCTCGAAAGCCACCGACATCGCCCACAACTGCGGCCTGGCGCTGCGCCGGGTCGAGCGCGTCACGCAATACCACCTGAAGCTCAAGTCGCCGCTGATCGGCAAGGCCCCCGTGCTGGAAGGCGACCCGCTCGCCGCCGCGGCCGGCCCGCTGCACGACCGCATGACCGAGTCAGTGCTGGCCACCGTCGAGCAGGCCGCCAGCCTGTTCAGCGAGCTGCCGGCCCAGCCGATGGCGCAGGTCGACGTGCTCAGCGGCGGGCGCACCGCGCTGGTCGCGGCCAACACCGGCTTCGGCCTGGCGCTGGCCGAGGATGAGATCGACTACCTCGTCGAAGCCTTCACCCGCCTGGGCCGCAACCCCAGCGACGTCGAGCTGATGATGTTCGCGCAGGCCAACAGCGAGCACTGCCGCCACAAGATCTTCAACGCCGACTTCACCATCGACGGCAAGGCGCAGCCGCAAAGCCTGTTCTCGATGATTCGCCACACCGAGAAGCAGAACCCGCAGCACACGGTCATCGCCTATGCGGACAACGCCTCGGTGATGGAAGGCGCGACCATCGAGCGCTTCATTCCGGCCAACGGTTCGCAAAGCTATCAAAAAGATAGCGCGCTGACCCATGTGCTGATGAAGGTCGAGACGCACAACCACCCGACCGCCATTTCCCCGTTCCCGGGCGCCTCCACCGGTGCGGGCGGCGAGATTCGCGACGAGGGCGCCACCGGCCGCGGCTCCAAGCCCAAGGCGGGCCTCACCGGTTTCACCGTGTCGAAGCTCTGGCCTGAGGAGGGCCACTACGGCAAGCCGGAGCACATCGCCAGCCCGCTGCAGATCATGACCGAGGGCCCGCTCGGCGGCGCCGCGTTCAACAACGAGTTCGGCCGTCCCAACCTGCTGGGCTACTTTCGCGAGTACGAGCAGGCGGTGGCGAGCGACCTCGACACCGTGCAGCGCGGCTACCACAAGCCCATCATGATCGCGGGCGGCCTCGGTAGCATCGACGCCACGCAGACCAGGAAGATCCAGTTCCCCGCCGGCTCGCTGCTCATCCAGCTCGGCGGCCCCGGCATGCGCATCGGCATGGGCGGCAGCGCCGCCAGCTCGATGGCCACCGGCGCCAACGCGGCCGAGCTCGACTTCGACTCGGTGCAGCGCGGCAACCCCGAAATCGAACGCCGTGCGCAAGAGGTCATCAACCATTGCTGGCAGCAGGGCGCGGCCAACCCCATCCTCGCGATCCACGACGTGGGCGCGGGCGGCCTGAGCAACGCCTTTCCCGAGCTGACCAACGACGCCGGCCGTGGCGCGCGCTTCGACCTGCGCGCCGTGCCGCTCGAAGAGTCGGGCATGGCGCCCAAGGAAATCTGGTGCAACGAAAGCCAGGAGCGCTACGTGCTGGCCATCGCGCCCGAGTCGCTCGAGCAGTTCAAGGCCTTCTGCGAGCGCGAGCGTTGCCCGTTCTCGGTGGTCGGCGTGGCGACCGAGGCGCGCCAGCTGCTGGTGGCCGACGAAGGCGCTCCGGTGCAGCCGGTCGACATGCCCATGGACGTGCTGCTCGGCAAGCCGCCCAAGATGCACCGCGACGTGCAGGCCGTGAGCCGCACGTTCAAGCCGCTGGACCTCACCGGCGTCGAGCTGCAGAAGGCCGCCATCGAGGTGCTCGCGCACCCGACCGTGGCGTCAAAGCGCTTCCTCATCACCATCGGCGACCGCACCGTGGGCGGCATGAGCCACCGCGACCAGATGGTCGGCCCGTGGCAGGTGCCCGTGGCCGATTGCGCCGTGACGCTGGCCGACTACAAGGGCTTTGCCGGCGAAGCCATGAGCATGGGCGAGCGCACGCCGCTGGCCGCGCTCGACGCGCCGGCCTCCGGCCGCATGGCCGTGGCCGAGGCCATCACCAACCTGCTGGCCGCGCCCATCGAGCTTTCGCGCGTGAAGCTGTCGGCCAACTGGATGGCTGCCTGCGGCGAGCCCGGCGAAGATGCCGCGCTGTACGAGACCGTGAAGGCCGTGGGCCTGGAGCTGTGCCCGGCGCTGGGCGTGTCGATTCCGGTCGGCAAGGATTCGCTGTCGATGCGCACGCAGTGGAAGGACAACGGCGAAGCCAAGAAGGTCACTTCGCCCGTCAGCCTGATCGTGACCGCCTTCGCGTCGCTGGCCGACGTGCGCGGCACGCTCACCCCGCAGCTGGACGCCGAAGAGGCCGACACCACGCTCGTGCTGGTCGACCTGGGCCGCGGCCAGCATCGCATGGCCGGCAGCATCCTGGCGCAAACGCTGGGCCAGAGCGGCGACACCGTGCCCGACCTGGACGACCCCGCGCAACTGGTCGCGCTGGTCAATGCCGTGAACGCGCTGCGCGCCGACGGCAAGATCCTCGCCATGCACGACCGCAGCGACGGCGGCCTGTTCGCCACGGCCTGCGAAATGGCCTTTGCCGGCCACGTCGGCGTGGCGCTGAATGTCGACATGCTGGTCACCGAAGGCGACGGCATTTCCGACAGCCGCATGGAAACCGGCGACGCCAAGAACTGGGCGCAGCAGGTGAGCGCGCGCCGTGAAGAACTCACGCTGAAGGCGCTGTTCAACGAAGAGCTGGGCATGGTGCTGCAGGTGCGCACCGCCGAGCGCAACGATGTCATGCAGGTGCTGCGCGCCCACGGCCTCAGCGCGCACAGCCATTTCGTCGGCAAGACGCGCCCGGCCAGCTCGCCCATGGACGCCGGCAAGGGCAAGGTCGAGGTGTGGCGCGACGCCAAGTCGGTGTTCAGCGCGAGCCTGCACGACCTGCACCAGGTGTGGGACTCGGTCAGCTGGAAGATCGCCCGCGAGCGCGACAACCCCGCCTGCGCCGATGCCGAACACGCCGCCGCCGGCGTGCCTTCGGACCCCGGCATGCACGTGTTCCTGCCGAACACCGCAGCTGCTGCACCGGTGGCCCCCGCCATTCTTCAATCGCGTCCCAAGGTCGCGATCCTGCGCGAGCAGGGCGTCAACTCGCACGTCGAGATGGCCTACGCCTTCACCGAGGCCGGCTTCGAGGCCTTCGACGTCCACATGACCGACCTGCAGACGGGCAGGGCGGACCTTGCCGACTTCAAGGGCGTGGTCGCCTGCGGCGGCTTCAGCTACGGCGACACGCTGGGCGCAGGCATCGGCTGGGCGCGCAGCATCACCTTCAACCCGAAGCTGGCCGCGCAGTTCAAGACCTTCTTCGGCCGCGAGGACACCTTCGGCCTGGGCGTGTGCAACGGCTGCCAGATGTTCGCCGAGCTGGCCGACATCATTCCGGGCGCCGAAGCCTGGCCGCGCTTCACCACCAACCAGAGCGAGCGCTTCGAGGCGCGCCTGTCGATGGTCGAGGTGCTCGAGTCGCCCAGCATCTTCTTCGCGGGCATGGCCGGCAGCCGCCTGCCCATCGCCGTGGCGCACGGCGAGGGCTACGCCAACTTCAAGCACCGCGGCGACGCGGCCAAGGCCATCGGCGCCATGCGCTTCGTGGACAACCACGGCCAGCCCACCGAGCAGTACCCGTTCAACCCGAACGGCAGCGCCGGCGGCCTCACCTCGGTGACCACGCCGGACGGCCGCTTCACCGCGGTGATGCCGCACCCGGAGCGCGTGTTCCGCAACATCCAGACCAGCTGGACTTCGGGCGACAAGAGCGAACTCAGCCCGTGGATGCAGATCTGGCGCAACGCGCGCCGCTGGGTGGGCTGAGCCGAGCCGAGCCGATGCTCGACCTCGACCACCCGCGAAGCCGGCATGTGCTGGAAGCGGCGCGGGTCGAGGAGCTCGTGCGCAAGCAGCTGCTCGCGTGGCGCGAAGACGAAGCAGCGGCTTCGTCGGCGCGCACGCAGATCCTGCAGGTGCTGCTGCCTCAGCTCGAAGGGCTGAACGCCGCGCACTTCGGCGCGTCGAAGAAGATCTACCGCACGCTCGATGCGCTGGGGCAGGCCGTGCAGGGCGCCGATGCCGGCAAGGCATGGCAGGCGTTCATGGCGCTCGACGGGCCGGGCGACAACTTCGGCACGTGGGCGATCTGAGGCTATCGGAGGCCATCTGAAGAAAAGACGGCCATGAAAAAAGCGACCCGCGGGTCGCTTTTTTCTTGTTGAGCCCAGGCCGGCTTACTCGACCTTAGCCTTCGCGCGCAGGTCTTCCTGGTACTTCTGCAGGCGCTGCTGTTGCAGCTGCTGCGTGATTTGCGGCTTCACTTCTTCCAGCTTCGGCAGTTGGGCCTGGCGGATGTCGTCGACGCGGATGATGTGATAACCGAACTGCGTCTTGATGGGCTCGGGGGTGGTCTCGCCCTTCTTGAGCTTGATCATCGCTTCCGAGAACTCGGGCACGAAGCTGGCGGGGTTGGCCCAGTCGAGGTCGCCGCCGTTGGCGCCCGAACCCGGATCCTTGCTCTGCTTCTTGGCGATGTCTTCGAACTTGGCGCCCTTCTTCAGGTCGGCCATGATCTTCTTGGCCTGGTCTTCGGTTTCGACCAAGATGTGGCGCGCCTTGTATTCCTTGCCGCCGTTGGCTGCCACGAACTTGTCGTACTCGGCCTTCACGTCGGCGTCCGACACCGGGTTGGTCTTGCGGTAGTTTTCGAACAGGGCGCGAATCAGGATAGCCTGGCGGGCGAGTTCGAGCTGGTTCTTGTAGTCCTCGCCAGCGTCCAAGCCCTGCTTTTGCGCCTCTTGCATGAACACTTCGCGCGCAATGATTTCCTCGCGCAGCTGGGTCTGCATTTCAGGCGTCACCGGGCGGCCTGCGGCTGCCAGTTGCTGGGCCAGAACGTCCATGCGGGCCTTGGGCACCGGCTTGCCGTTCACGATGGCTGCGTTCTGCGCCAGAGCCGCCATGGACGTGGCACCGAGCAGCACTGCGGCCGCGACGGCCTGCAAGATTTGTTTTTTCATGGAATGAATATCGAGCTGGAAAGGAAATGCGCTTGTAGGAAAGGGCGCGGGAAAGAAAGCAGGAATCGGGAAGGGGCGAGACGAAGGGGGAAGGTGGCGACGCCCGCATGGAACGCGGCGTGCAGTTGCGTCGAACGACTCAGAGCACCTCGATGGCGATGGCGTGCAGACCCTGTGCAATAAAAACCTGGAGGGCATCATACACAAGCCGATGCCGCGCCACGCGGGGCTTTCCGTCGAATCTGGGGGAGGCGATGCGCACCCTGAAATGGGTGCCGTAGCCCTCGGCGTTGGCCCCCGTGTGGCCCGCGTGCGCGGCGCTTTCGTCGATCACCTCGAGCTGCGTGGGCGCCAGCGCGTCGCGCAGCGCCGCCTCGAGCGCGGCCACGGTGGGAAGGGGAATGGCGGTGCTCGTCATGGTCATGGTCTCCGTCATGCCGCGGGCTTGTCTTCTTTCAGGTGCGGCGCGATGTACAGGCCTTGCGCCACCAGGAACACGATGGGGAACACATAGCCCCAGAGCTTGAAGTTGACCCAGGCCTCGGTGGTGAAGTACGCCGCCACGTAGCCGTTGATCAGCGCCATGAACAGGCAATAGCAGATCCACGCCACGTTCAGCCGGGCCCAGATGCGATCGGGCAGCTCGAGCTGCTGGCCCAGCAGCATCTTCAGGAAGTTCTTCTTCAGCGCCCACAGCGCCACGGCCAGGGCGACGGCCATCGCGCCGTACAGCACGGTCGGCTTCCACTTGATGAAGCGGTCGTCGTGCAGCACCAGCGTGAGCGTGCCGAACAACAGAATGAGCACCAGCGTGGCCTTCTGCATGGCCTGCAGCTTGCGCTCCATGGCATAGATGATGCCCATCTGCACCACGGTGGCGGCCATCAGCACGCCGGTGGCGGTGTAGATGTCGCCGAGCTTGTACGCGACGAAGAAAAGCAGGATCGGAAAGAAGTCGAGGAGCAGTTTCATTTTTTCTGGAAGTCGAGCGAAGCCGAATTCATGCAATAGCGAAGGCCGGTGTCGGTCGGGCCGTCGGGGAACACGTGGCCCAGGTGGGCACCGCAATTGGCGCAAACGTTTTCGGTGCGCACCATGCCGTGCGAGCGGTCGACGATGTTGCGGATGGCGCCCGGCACGGCCTCTTCAGAGAAGCTGGGCCAGCCGCAGCCGGCATCGAACTTGGTGGCCGACTCGAACAGCTTGGCGCCGCAGCACACGCAGTGGTAGGTGCCGTCGTCCCAGTGCGCTTCGTACTTGCCGGTGAAGGGGCGTTCGGTGGCGGCGTGGCGCGTCACTTCGAAGGCGGCCGGCTCGGCCCCCTTCTCGGCGAGCAGGGCTTTCCATTCGGCGTCGGTCTTTTGCAGGGGAGCGGTCATGAGGAGCAGCTGATTTCGATGGTCGAGGCCCAGTCGGGCGGGAAGCCGGCGTAGGCGTCGGCTCCGGGGTGTTCTTCAAACGGGGTTTCCAGCAGGGCCAGCAAGGTTGCCACAACCGAGTGGTCTTTTTGCTGACTTGCTTCGATGGCTTGCTGCCCCAGGTGGTTCCGCAGCACGAACTTGGGGTTCGACTGCAGCATCGTGCGGCCGGCGGCCGCACGGTCGGTGCCGGCGAGCCGCTCTGAAAACAATAGCAGCCAGGCGTCGAAACCCTCGCGGTCCAGGAACAGGTCGCGCACCGGCTCGAGCGGGGCGTCCGCCACAGGATCGGCCACGTAATGAGACAGCCGCCGCCAGAAGATCGTGTAGTCGACCTTGCCCGCGGCCAGCAGCTTGAGCACGCCTTCGATCAGCGCGCGGTCGCCTTCGGCCGCGTCCTTCAAACCGAGCTTGGCGCGCATGCGGGACTCGAACTCGGTGGGGAACACGGTCTTGTACGACTCCAGCGCGGCCACGGCCACTTCCTGCTCGCCGATGAGCGGCAGCAGCGCCTGCGCCAGGCAGAACAGGTTCCAGTACGCCACGTTGGGCTGCTGGTTGAAGGCGTAGCGGCCGCTGGTGTCGCTGTGGTTGCAGATGTGGCGCGGGTCGAAGCCGTCCAGGAACTGGAACGGGCCGTAGTCGATGGTGAGCCCGAGGATGCTCATGTTGTCGGTGTTCATCACCCCGTGGCAGAAACCCACGGCCTGCCACTGGGCGAGCAGGGCGGCGGTGCGCTCGCTCACCGCTTCAAGAAACGCGGCGTAGGCGTTGCCGCCGAAGCGCTCGGTGCCGCGGCAGGCCGGGTAGTAGCGGTCGATGACGTAGTCGGCCAGCGCGCGCAACTCGTCTTCGCGCTGGTTGGCCGCGAAGTGCTCGAAATGGCCGAAGCGGATGAAGCTGGGCGCCACGCGGGCGACCACCGCGGCGGTTTCCAGCTCTTCGCGCCGCACGCGAGCATCGGAGCCGGTCACGCTGAGGGCGCGGGTCGTCGGAATGCCCAGGCCGTGCATCGCCTCGCTGCACAGGAACTCGCGGATGCTCGAGCGCAGCACCGCGCGGCCGTCGCCGCCACGCGAATACGGGGTGCGGCCCGCGCCCTTCAGTTGCAGCTCGAGGCCGCCTTCGGTCTCGCTGATGAGGATGGCGCGCCCGTCACCGAGCTGGCCGGCCCACACACCGAACTGGTGGCCGCTGTACACGCTCGACAAGGGGCTGGTGCCGGCAACGGGCAGGCTGCCCGTGAGGGCCGCCAGCGTGCGGGCCGACGTGTGCCAGTCGGCCGGCAGGCCGAGTTCGCGCGCCACGGCGTCGCTGCGGCACACCCAGTACGGGTCGGGCAGGGGCGTGGGCCGCAGTTCGGTGAAAAACGCGGGGCCCAGTTTTGAAAAGCCGGATTTCCAGCGCAGTCCCAGGTCGGCGACCTCGGTGTCTTCAGCAAGCAAGCTCATGGCCGGATTGTCCGGCAGAGCGCGAAACCCCTGGCCGGGCGGGCCATCGGGGCCGCGCCACCGAGCTCAGGCGGCCATCGCCGCCGGGCCGTCCCAGATGCGCGCGCGGTACTGCGCCGGAGGCACGCCGAACCAGCGTTTGCACGCGCGAAAGAAGTTGCTCGTGTCCACGAAGCCCAGCATGTCGGCCACGTCGGTCAGCGTGTGGCGGTCTTCGGCCAGGTACTGCTGCGCCAGTTCGCGGCGGGTGCGGTCGAGCAGCGACTGGAAAGACACCGACTCTTCCTGCAGCCGGCGCTGCAGCGTGCGCTCGGCCAGGCCCAGGCCGGAGGCCACGTCCTGGCGGCGCGGCTCGCCGTGCTGCAGCCGGCGTGCAATTTCCGCGCACACCAGGCTGGCGGTGGTGGTCTGGCCCAGCAGGGTGAGCTGGTCGTCCAGCAGGTGCTCCTGCATCTCGCCGAGCACCGGGTGCGAGGTGGGCAGCGGCATGGCCATGTCGGCGGCCGAGATCAGCATGCGGTTGGCCGTGGCGTTGAACTGAACGTCGCAGCCGAAGGCCTCGCGGTGCAGCCGGTCGCTGGCGGGCGCGGGGTAGACGAATTCCATGGCCAGCGGCTGCAGGTCGCGCCGCGTGAGCCACTGGCACTGCACCAGCGTGGTGAGCAGCGCGAACTCCACGCGCTGCCGTGGAATCGGCAGGCTGCCGCCCGTGTGCTCCATGGCCAGCCAGCAGCCGCGCGCGTCGGACGACAGCGAGAACGCCGTCGCGTCCGAAATCACGGCCATGTAGCGCGCCAGCCGCGCGAGCGCCGCGCCCAGGTCGGGGCTGCACGCCATGGCATGGCCCACCGTGCCCAGCTTGCTGTGCGTGGAGGCGAAGTCGCGGTGCAGGCCCAGCGTGGCCTTGCCGGCGCGCGCCACGGCCAGCTGCCACAGCACGGTGATCTCGTCGACCGGAATGCGCGCGTTCTGGCGGTGCAGCGAGTCGGGGTCGAAGCCCGCGTCGCCCAGCAGCCGGGGCACGTCCAGCCCCTCGGCCTCGAACATCGACAACACACCTTCGAGCCACGCCGCCGAGCTGGTGCGCAGCTCAGGCTGCGCGCAGCCCGGGCGGCGCGATGGCCTGCGCGAAGAGTGCGGGAGTAAGGCTCCTGAAGTCATTGAATTGGCTCGCTTGCGATAGCGGTGAAAAGAGCGCCCGTTTCTAGAATTTTTTGGTGCGCGGCGGCCGGACGAACGAAACGGCTCGAAGTATGGCGGCCATGCACCAAACCAGGAATTCCGATTAACCCGGTGTGGAGACAAAACATGAATACAACGGCGACAACGCAGACCCAGGCAACGACAGGAAGAACGGCGGTGGCCAAGGCCATTTCCATCGTGGCGGCCACGGCAGCGCTCGCCGCCATGGCGGCGCTCGCTGCCTGCGGCGGCGGGTCTTCGGGTTCTTCCGGCGTCGCCTTCCTGCCGAGCGCACCGCCCCCCCCACCACCCCCGGCCCCGGCGCCCGCGCCTGCCGTCGACGGCCCCATGGTCCGCCAGACCACCGCCGGCAAGATCGAAGGCGTGGACGACAGCGCCGCCTCCGGCACCTACTACTGGAAGGGCGTGCCCTTCGCCAAGCCGCCGGTCGGCGCGCTGCGCTGGCGCGCCCCTGCCGAGCCCGAGGCCTGGACCGGCATCCGGCCCGCCAAGACCTTCGGCGCCGCCTGCCTGCAGATCGGCCGCATGTTCGGCCCGGGCAGCAACAACACCTACGACGCCACCATCGTCTCCACGATGGGCCAGCCGCTGGGCAGCGAAGACTGCCTGTTCGTCAACGTGTGGCGCCCGGCCACCACCGACACCAACCTGCCGGTGCTGCTGTTCGTGCACGGCGGAAGCAACATTTCGGGCTACACCGCCGACCCCCTGTACGACGGCGCCAAGCTGGCTAAGGCCGCCAACGCGGTGGTCATCACCGCCAGCTACCGGCTGGGTGTGCTGGGCTTCCTGAACGTGCCGCAGATTCGCCCGGGCGGCACCGCCGGCGACGACTCGGGCAACTTCGCGCTGCTCGACAACATGGCCGCGCTGCGCTACATCCGCGACAACGTGGCCAGCTTTGGCGGCGACCCGGGCAATGTCACGCTGTCGGGCGAGTCGGCCGGCGCCACCAACCTGCTGGCGATCATGACCTCGCCGATGGCCAAGGGCCTGTTCCACAAGGCCTTCGAGATGAGCGGCGGCATTTCCATGGCGAGCAACCTGGCGACCAAGCCCGGCGCGCAGCCGGCGCTGGTGCCGGCGTCGGTGTCGCTCGCGCAGGGCGACGCCATCCTGAAGAGCCTGTTGATCGCCGACCACACCGTCGCCGACGCCACGGCCGCGGCCACCTACATCGCCTCGCGCACCCCGGCGCAGATTGCCGACTACCTGCGCTCGAAGGAGGGCGGGGCGCTGCTGACGACCGTGCTCGGCGCCGGCCTGAGCAGCGTGGCGCCCATTCCCGACGGCACCGTGATTCCCCTGAACCCGATCGACGCCATTGCCGCCGACCAGTACGTGAAGGTGCCGACCCTGGCGGGCAACACGCGCGAGGAGGGCAAGCTCTTCGCCGCGCTGCTGGTCTCGTTCGGCGGCAAGTCGGGCTGGAAGGCCGGTGTCGACGACGCCCAGCGCCTGTCGCTGATGATGAACTTCGACCCCGACGCCAGCACGCAGACGCTCACCTCGGGCGACATCATCGATGCGTCCTACCTGCCGGTAGGTACGCCCCTCATCGGCTACAACGCCAAGACCCAGCTCGTGACCAGCCTGCTGTTCGAGGCCAACCGCGACAACCTGCTCGACACCATGAAGACGCGGCAGGCCAACCTCTGGAGCTACCGGCTCGACTGGGCGCAGGAGGCTTACCCGTGGAACGAGGTGTACGGCGCCGCGCACGCGTTCGACCTGCCGTTCGTGTTCGGCAATTTCGGTCCCTCGGTGGTGTCGAACGTCATCGGCGGCAAGGCCAACGAGAAGGGGCGCCTGGCGCTGTCGAGCGCCGTCATGGCCAGCATCGGCGCGTTCATGCGCAAGGGCGACCCGAACACCGCCGAGCTCGGCGTCGCCTGGGCGCCGTGGCCGGCGCAGCTGCGCTTCGACGCCACGCTCACCGACAAGAAGATCACCACGGCGCCGTGAGAAGCGCGCCGGGTGGGCGCTCTGCAAGTGGCGCTTCGCGAGCGGCGCTGCGCCAACCTGGTGCGGGTGCCTGCCGAGCGGTCGGCCCGCGTGTCGCCAAGGTGCCCACCTGAGCCGCTTCGTTCAATCGTGCAGTGCGGGTTTGTGTCATTGTGGAAGTGGCCGAAGCTTGCGTGAATCCGTTGATCGCCAAGTTTTCATGAAGTCATTTCTTTTAGGAGTCCGTAGATGCTGGGTTTGATGCAAGACCAACCGCTTTTGATCTCGTCGCTGATCGAGTTCGTCGAGCGCCACAACGGCGACGGCGAGATCGTCTCGCGCCGTGTCGAGGGCGACATTCACCGCTGCACCTGGCGCGACATCGCATCGCGCGCCAGGCAGGTGGCCAATGCGCTGGACGGCGAGCAGCTGCTGTTCAGCGACCGCATCGCGACCCTGGCCTGGAACGGCTATCGCCACCTGGAGCTGTACTACGGTGTGAGCGGCAGCGGCCGCGTGCTGCACACCATCAACCCGCGCCTGCACCCCGACCAGATCGCGTGGATCGCCAACCACGCCGAAGACCAGATCCTGTGCTTCGACCTGAGCTTCCTGCCGCTGGTGCAGGCGGTGCACGCCAAGTGCCCGGCCATCCGCAAGTGGGTGGCGCTGTGCGACGCCGACAAGCTGCCCGCCGACAGCGGCGTGCCCAACCTGGTGAGCTACGAGAGCTGGATGGGCGCGCAGCCCACCGACTACGAATGGCCCACCTTCGACGAGAACTCGGCCTCGAGCATGTGCTACACGAGCGGCACCACGGGCAACCCGAAGGCCGCGCTGTACAGCCACCGCTCCACGCTGCTGCACGCGTACGCCGCGGCGCTGCCCGACGTGATGGCGCTGTCGGCCAAGGACTCGGTGCTGCCGGTGGTGCCGATGTTCCACGTCAACGCATGGGGCATTCCGTATTCGGCCGCGCTCACGGGCTGCAAGGTGGTGTTCCCCGGGCCGGCGCTGGACGGCAAGTCGGTGTACGAGCTGATCGAGGCCGAGGGCGTCACCTTCGCCGCCGGCGTGCCGACCGTGTGGCAGATGCTGCTGGGCCACATGCAGGCCAACGGCCTGAAGTTCAGCAAGCTCAACCGCACCGTCATCGGCGGCTCGGCCTGCCCGCCGGCCATGATCACGGCGTTCCAGGAGCTCTTCAACGTGGAGGTGCTGCACGCCTGGGGCATGACCGAGATGAGCCCGCTGGGCACGCTGTGCACGCTGAAGAACAAGCACCTGTCGCTGCCGCCCGACGCGCAGCTGCAGATCCGCATGAAGCAGGGCCGCGCGATCTTCGGCGTCGACATGAAGATCGTCGACGGCGAAGGCAACGAGCTGCCGTGGGACGGCAAGGCCTACGGCGACCTGCTGGTGAAAGGCCCCTGGATCGTGAAGGAATACTTCAAGGGCGAGGGTGGCGACCCGCTCATTCCAGACGAGCGCAATCGCGGTTGGTTCCCCACCGGCGACGTGGCCACCATCGACGCCGAGGGCTACCTGCAGATCACCGACCGCAGCAAGGACGTGATCAAGTCCGGCGGCGAGTGGATCAGCTCCATCGAGATCGAGAACATCGCCGTGGCGCACCCGGCCGTGGCGATGGCCGCGTGCATCGGCGTGTTCCATCCCAAGTGGGACGAGCGCCCGATCATCGCCGTGGCGAAGAAGCCCGGCGCCGAGGTCACGCGAGAAGAACTGCTGAAGTTCTACGAAGGCAAGACCGCCAAGTGGCAGGTGCCCGACGACGTGGTGTTCGTCGAGGCCATTCCGCTGGGCGCCACCGGGAAGATCCTGAAGACCAAGCTGCGCGAGCTGCTCAAGGACTACAAGCTTCCGACACTCTGAATCCGCAGGCCAAGCCCTGCCGCGCTGTCGCGCACGCGATAGGAAAGCCGCCCCGGCGGCCTTCCTTCCGGGCAATCCCTGTGCGGTGAAAAAAAGGGCGCTTGTACGCTGGCAACCCGCCTAACAAAACTGGAGACTCTTCATGCAATTTGCTATCAAGTCAGTAGCTGCCTGCGCCATGTTGGTGAGCTTTACCGCCGCATTCGCGCAAAAGGGCGAGACCGTCAAGATCGCCTGGCTCGACCCGCTGTCGGGCCTGATGGCCGCGGTGGGCACCAACCAGCTCAAGACCACGCAATTCCTTGCTGAGGAGTTCAACAAGAAGAACCAGTCGGGCGTGAAGTTCGAGGTGATCGGCATCGACAACAAGCTCAGCCCGCAGGAAACCACCGCGGCGCTGCGCTCGGCGCAGGACCAGGGCGCGCGCTACATCATGCAGGGCAACGGCTCGGGCCCGGCGCTGGCGATCATCGACGCCATCGAGAAGAACAACTCGCGCAACCCCGGCAAGGAGTTGCTGTTCATGAACTACGCGGCGGTCGACCCCGACCTGACCAACAGCAAGTGCAGCTACTGGCACTTCCGGGTGGACGCCGACACCTCCATGAAGATGGAGGCGCTCACCGCCTGGATGAAGGACCAGCCGGACATCAAGAAGGTCTACCTGCTCGGCCAGAACTACGCCCACGGCGTGCAGGTGGCCAAGTACGCCAAGGAAGACCTGAAGGTCAAGCGCCCCGACATCCAGATCGTGGGCGAAGACCTGCACCCGCTCGCGCAGGTGCGCGACTTCTCGCCGTACATCGCCAAGATCAAGGCCTCGGGCGCCGACACGGTCATCACGGGCAACTGGGGCTCCGACCTGTCGCTGCTCATCAAGGCGGCGAACGACTCGGGCCTGAACGTGAAGTTCCTGACCTACTACGCGCCGGGCGCCGGCACCCCCACGGCCATGGGCGCCACGTCGGACGGCAAGGTCTACACCGTGGCCTACGCCCACTACAACATGGGCGGCGAGATCCAGCAGCTGCTCAACGGCTACAAGAAGCGCATGAACGACGACCTGACGCAGGCCTCGATCTACCACGTGTTCGCGCTGCTGGACGCGGCCTTCGCCAAGACCAAGTCGACCGACCCCGTGAAGGTGGCCGCTGCACTGGAAGGCATGAAGATCAAGAGCTTCAACGGCGAGGTCGAGATGCGCAAGACCGACCACCAGCTGCAGCAGGGCCTGTACATCTCGCGCTGGGAAAAGGCCAGCGCCAAGTACCCCTACGACGCGGAGAACACCGGCTACACCAACGTGCCCGTGAAGTACTACGAGTCGTACGTGGCCAGCACGCCCACCACCTGCCAGATGAAGCGCCCCTGAGCGCAAAGCGGCACGCTTCTCGCGCAATTCCTACCCGTTGGTAGCAATGAGCTACCCGCCGGTAGCAAATTGCCTGGAAGCGTGTCGCCTGCGCGATAGAAACGGCCCTTTGCGGCCCCGCTCTTACGGGCATTCCCTGAGGGGAGGGGTTGCAATCGCTTGTACGCTCGTACAGCGTTTTGATTCGGTTCTGATTCGGTTTGACCAGGAGATATAGATTGAAGTTCGCTCTGAAAATCGCTGCCGCTGCCGTCATTGCGGCCACCGCCACCGGTGCCCTCGCCCAGAAGGGTGAAACCGTCAAGATCGCATGGCTCGACCCGCTGTCGGGCCTGATGGCCGCGGTCGGGACCAACCAGCTCAAGACCTTCCAGTTCTTCGCCGAGGAGTTCAACAAGAAGAACGCCGCCGGCGTGAAGTTCGAGATCATTGGCATCGACAACAAGCTCAGCCCGCAGGAGACCACCAGCGCGCTGCGCTCGGCGCTCGACCAGGGCGCGCGCTACATCGTGCAGGGCAACGGCTCGGGCCCGGCGCTGGCGATCATCGATGCGCTGGAGAAGAACAACGCGCGCAACCCTGGCAAGGAAGCGCTGTACCTGAACTACGCCGCGGTCGACCCCGAGCTGACCAACGCCAAGTGCAGCTACTGGCAGTTCCGCTTCGACGCCGACACGTCCATGAAGATGGAAGCGCTGACCACCTACATGAAGGACCAGCCGGAAATCAAGAAGGTCTACATCATCGGCCAGAACTACGCGCACGGCCAGCAGGTCTCCAAGTACGCCAAGGAAGACCTGAAGGTCAAGCGCCCCGACGTGCAGATCGTCGGCGACGACCTGCATCCGCTGGCCCAGGTGCGCGACTTCGCTCCCTACATCGCCAAGATCAAGGCCTCGGGCGCCGACACGGTCATCACCGGCAACTGGGGCTCCGACCTGGCGCTGCTCATCAAGGCGGCGAACGACTCGGGCCTGAACGTCAAGTTCTACACCTACTACGCCGTGACCACCGGCACGCCGACCGCCATGGGCGCGGCGTCCGACGGCAAGGTGTACCAGGTCGGCTACGCCCACTACAACATGGGCGGCGACATGCAGAAGTACGCCGACGACTTCAAGAAGAAGTTCAACGACGACCTCTACACCACCGACGTGTACACCGTGTTCCAGGCGCTCACCGAAGCCTTCGTGAAGACCAAGTCGACCGACCCCGTCAAGGTGGCCGCCGCCATGGAAGGCATGAAGTTCAAGAGCTTCAACGGTGACGTCGAGCTGCGCAAGACCGACCACCAGCTGCAGCAGGGCCTGTACATCGCCAAGTGGGAAAAGGCCAGCGCCAAGTACCCGTACAGCCCGGAGAACACCGGCTACACGCTGGCGCCCGTGAAGTACTACGACGCCTATGTGGCCAGCACGCCCACGAGCTGCCAGATGAAGCGTCCCTCCTAAGCCGGGCAGCACGCCAACGCGGTCGAGGCCCGACTTCAACACTCGGGCCTTTTTCTTTTTTTACCTGACACGAAAGACCGATGAACGTCGAATTCTTCGTCATCTCGCTGCTCAACGGCGTGAGCTACGGCTTGCTGTTGTTCATGCTGAGTTCTGGCCTCACGCTGATCTTCAGCATGATGGGCGTGCTCAATTTCGCGCACGCCAGCTTCTACATGCTGGGCGCCTACTTCGCCTACACGATCTCGGGCATCCTGGGCTTCTGGCCGGCGCTGTTCATCGCGCCGCTCTTGGTGTTCGCGCTGGGCGCGGCCTTCGAGCGCTACTGCCTGCGCCGCGTGCACAAGTTCGGCCACGTGCCCGAGCTGCTGGTCACCTTCGGCCTTTCGTACCTCATTCTCGAAATCGTGCAGCTGGTGTGGGGCCGCTCCACGGTGCCCTACGGGCTGCCGCAGGCGCTGCAGGGCCCGCTGTTCACGCTGTACGGCACGCAGTTCCCCAAGTCGCGCTCGTTCATCATGCTGGTGGCGGTGCTGATGCTGGTGTCGGTGTGGCTGCTGCTCACGCGCACGCGCATCGGCCTGGTCATCCAGGCGGCGCTGAAGCACCCCGACATGGTCGAGGCGCTGGGCCACAACGTGCCGCGCGTGTTCATGATGGTGTTCGGCGGCGGCGCCGCGCTGGCGGGGCTGGCGGGCGTGGTGGGTGGCAACACCTACGTCACCGAGCCGGCCATGGCGGGCTCGGTGGGCTCCATCATCTTCGTGGTGGTGGTGGTCGGCGGCATGGGGTCGCTGGCCGGGGCCTTCCTGGCCTCGCTCATCATCGGCGTGGTGCAGACCTTTGCCGTGGCCATGGACCAGTCGCTCGCGGGCGCGCTGCAGTCGCTGGGCATGGCGGTGACGGACCAGACCTTCGGCTACGAGCTGCTGAAGCTCACCATCTCGCAGGTGGCGCCCATCCTTCCGTACCTGTTCCTGGTGCTGATCCTGATCTTCCGGCCCAAGGGTCTTCTTGGAACGCGGGAGGACTGACGCGATGACCACTGCAACCACACGCACGCCGGCGGCACCGGGTACCGGCAACGCCACCGGCAGCAACGCTTCCTCGCCGAAGAAGTACTACCGCTTCAAGCCGCTGAACATCGGCCGCATCCTGATCTGGTCGCTGTTCGCGCTGCTGCTCATCGTGGCACCCATGCTGTTCAAGAGCAGCCTGGCGCTGACCATGCTCTCGCAGATCGGCTACCTGATCATCATCTGCCTGAGCTACAACATCCTGCTGGGGCAGGGCGGCATGCTCAGCTTCGGGCATGCGGTGTACGTGGGGCTGGGCTCGTTCATCGCCATTCACGCGATGAACCTGGCCAGCGCCGGCAAGCTGCCGATTCCGCTGGTGCTCATTCCGCTCGTGGGCGGGCTGGGCGGCATGTTCTTCGCCGTGGTGTTCGGCTACGTGTCGACCAAGAAGTCGGGCACCACCTTCGCGATGATCACCCTGGGCCTGGGCGAACTGGTGGCCGCCATGGCGCTGATGTTCCCGAGCTTCTTCGGCGGCGAAGGCGGCATCACCACCAACCGCGTGTACGGCACCTCGTTCTTCGGCATCAGCTTCGGGCCGCAGAACCAGGTGTACTACCTGATCGCCGTGTACTGCTTCATCTGCACCGCGCTGATGTTCGCCTTCACCGGCACGCCGCTGGGCCGCATGCTGAACGCGGTGCGCGACAACCCGGAGCGCGTGGAGTTCATCGGCTACAACACGCAGCGCGTGCGCTACTACGCCTTCATCATCGCGGGCTTCTTCGCGGGCATCGGCGGCGGGCTGGCGGCCATCAACTTCGAGATCGTGAACGCGGCCGACAGCCTGAACGGGCTGCGCTCGGGCAGCTACCTGCTGTTCACCTTCCTGGGCGGCGCCACCTTCTTCTTCGGGCCGATCATCGGCGCGGCGCTGCTGGTGTTCGCACTGGTGCTGCTGTCGGAGCTGAGCAAGGCCTGGCTGCTGTACGTGGGCCTGGTGTTCCTGCTGATGGTGATGTTCGCGCCTGGCGGCGTGGCCAGCCTGATCATGATGAACGTGCGCGTGGCGCTGTTCGGCAAGATCAAGCGCTTCTACCTGCTGTACGTGGGCCTGTTCATCGGCGCGGCCATCATGTTGGCGGGCGCGGCGGCCATCGTCGAGATGATCTATCACATGCAGCTCAACGCGGCGCTGGGGCCGGTGGTGCCGCTTGCCGGCCTGCAGCTGGACACCTCGTCGACCACCAGCTGGGTGGTGGCGGTGGCCCTGCTGGCGGTGGGCCTGGCCGTGTTCGAGGTGGTGCGCAGGCGCTTCGCGAAGACCTGGGGCCAGGCACAGGAAGAAATCGAAGCCGAGATCAAGCGAAGGGAGACGGCATGACCTATTCACTCGAACTCAAGGGCCTGCGCAAGAGCTTCGGCAAGACCGACATCATCCGCGGGGTCGACCTGGCGGTGAACGCGGGCGAGCGCATCGCCATCATCGGGCCGAACGGCGCGGGCAAGAGCACGCTGTTCAACCTGATCAGCGGGCGGCTCGTGCCTTCCAGCGGCGAGGTGCTGCTGAACGGCGAGCGCATCGACGGCAAGAAGCCGTACGAAATCAACCGCATGGGGTTGTCGCGCAGCTTCCAGATCACCAACATCTTCCCGAAGCTGAGCGTGTTCGAAAACCTGCGCTGCGGCGTGCTGTGGAGCCTGGGCTACAAGTACACCTTCCTGCGCTTCCTGTCGAACCTGGACGACGCCAACGAGCGCACCGAAGAGCTCATCAAGCAGATCGGGCTGGAGAAAAAGCGCGACGTGCACGCGGTGAACCTCACCTACGCCGAGCAGCGCGCGCTGGAAATCGGCGTGACCATTGCCGGGGGCGCCAGCGTTATCCTGCTGGACGAGCCCACGGCGGGCATGAGCAAGACCGAGACCTCGCACTTCATCTCGCTCATCAAGCACGTGACGGTCGGCAAGACGCTGCTCACGGTGGAGCACGACATGGGCGTGGTGTTCGGCCTGGCCGACAAGATCGCGGTGGTGGTGTACGGCGAAGTCATCGCTTTCGATACTCCGGCCGCCGTGCGCGCCAACGCGCGCGTGCAAGAGGCCTACCTCGGCTCCTCGGTGGCCGATGCACAGGGAGCGGGACACTGACATGCTGAAGCTTCAAGACATCCACGCCTACTATGGCAAGAGCCATGTGCTGCATGGCGTTTCCTTCGACGTGAACCCGGGCGAGATCGTCGCGCTGCTGGGGCGCAACGGCTCGGGCCGCTCGACCACGGCCAAGGCGATCATGGGCCTGGTGCATGCCGAGGGCGGCCTGCACTGGAAGGGGCAGGACATCCTGCGCCGCAAGGCCTACGAGATCGCGCACTTCGGCATCGGCTACGTGCCCGAGAACCGCGACATCTTCCCCAAGCTCACGGTGCACCAGAACCTGCTGCTGGGGCAGAAGGGCACGGGCAAGGGCAGCCGCTGGCAGTTCGACGACATGTACGGCATGTTCCCGCGGCTGAAGGAGCGCCAGCACACCGAGGCCGGCGTGCTCTCGGGCGGCGAGCAGCAGATGCTCACGCTGTGCCGCACGCTCATGGGCGACCCCGACCTGATCATCATCGACGAGCCCACCGAAGGGCTGGCGCCGAAGATCGTCGAGCTGGTGGGGCAGTACCTGCGCACGCTGAAGGACAAGGGCATCTCGGTGCTGCTGATCGAGCAGAAGCTCACCATCGCCATGCAGATCTCCGACCGCGCGCTCGTCATGGGCCACGGCAGCATCGTGTTCGACGGCACGCCCGACAGCCTGCGCGCCGACGCGACCACGCGCAAGGAATGGCTCGAGGTCTGATCGACTGCGGGGTCCGGGCCGCGCCCCGGATTCCTGCCTCGCCCCCTTGTCCCGGCAGCGACTGCATGCCATTGTTGCGTCGCGACAAACGCCTAGAATCCCCCGAAAAAGAACACTCGTGCTTTTTCTTCTTTTTCTTCACACACCAAGGAACGCAGCATGACGGCTGAATACAAAGTGCTCGGCGATGTCGCCGTGATCACCATGACCAACCCTCCGGTCAACGGTCTCGGCTTCTCGACGCGCATCGGCATCACCGATGGCCTCGCCAAGGCCAATGCCGACGACGCCGTCAAGGCCATCGTCATCACCGGCGCCGGCAAGGCGTTCTCGGGCGGCGCGGACATCAAGGAGTTCGGCACGCCCAAGGCGCTGCAGGAGCCCAACCTGCTGAGCGTGATCCTCGCGCTGGAAGCCTCGGCCAAGCCCATCGTCGCGGCCATCCACTCGGTGTGCATGGGCGGCGGCCTCGAGCTGGCCCTGGGTTGCCACTACCGCGTGGCCGCACCGGGCACCAGCGTGGCGCTGCCCGAAGTCAAGCTGGGCCTGATTCCCGGCGCCGGCGGCACGCAGCGCCTGCCGCGCGTGATCGGTGTGGAAACCGCGCTGAACATGATCGTGAGCGGCGAGCCCGTGAAGAGCGAGCTGCTCGCCAGCCTGCCCGGCCAGAAGCTGTTCGACGTGCTCGCGGCATCGCCCGAGTCGGTGTTCGACGAAGCCGTGGCCTTCGCCAAGAGCGTGGCCGGCAAGACCGGTGACGCGTTGCCGCTGGTGCGCAACCTGCCGTGCAAGCACCCGCAAGGCGACGCCTACTTCCAGTTCGCCAAGAACATGGTCGGCGGCATGTCGAAGAACTACCCCGCGCCGCTGCAGTGCGTGGCCGCCGTGCAGGCCGCCACCAAGCTGAAGTTCGACGCCGGCATGGCCGAAGAGCGCCGCATCTTCACCTCGCTGATGTTCACGCCCGAATCGCTGGCGCTGCGCCACCTGTTCATGGCCGAGCGCGCCGCGAGCAAGATTCCCGACGTGGCCGAAGACACGCCCAAGCGCGACATCAAGGCGGTGGGCGTCATCGGTGCCGGCACCATGGGCGGCGGCATCTCGATGAACTTCCTGAACGCGGGCATCCCCGTGAAGATCCTCGAGATGAAGCAGGAGGCGCTCGACCGCGGCGTCGCCACCATCAAGAAGAACTACGAAGCCCAGGTCAAGAAGGGCAAGCTCAAGCAGGACAAGTACGAGCAGCGCATGGCGCTGCTGAGCACCACGCTGAGCTACGACGACCTGAAGGACGCCGACCTGATCATCGAGGCCGTGTTCGAGGAACTCGGCGTGAAAGAAAAGGTGTTCAAGGAGCTCGACCGCGTCGCCAAGAAGGGCGCCATCCTGGCCTCGAACACCTCGACGCTCGACGTCGACAAGATCGCCGCCTTCACCGACCGTCCGCAGGACGTGGTCGGCATGCACTTCTTCAGCCCCGCCAACGTGATGAAGCTGCTCGAAGTGGTGCGCGGCAAGGCCACGGGCAAGGACGTGCTGGCCACGGTCATGGCCACGGCCAAGAAGATCAAGAAGACCGCGGTGGTCTCGGGCGTGTGCGACGGCTTCATCGGCAACCGCATGATCGAGCAGTACTCGCGCCAGGCCGGCTTCCTGCTGGACGAAGGCGCGCTGCCGCAGCAGGTGGACAAGGCCATCGAGAAGTTCGGCTTTGCCATGGGCCCGTTCCGCATGGGCGACCTGGCCGGCAACGACATCGGCTGGGCGATCCGCAAGCGCCGCGCCACCGAGCAGGCCGACATGAAGTACAGCCGCACGGCCGACAAGCTCTGCGAACTGGGCCGCTTCGGACAGAAGACCGGGGCAGGGTGGTACGACTACCAGGTCGGCAAGCGCGACGCCATTCCGTCGGAACTCGTGAACAAGATGATCGAGGAGCACCGGAAAGAACTGGGCATCACGCCGCGCAAGATTTCCGATGAAGAAATCGTGCAGCGCCTGGTGTACGCGCTGGTCAACGAAGGCGCGCACATCCTCGAAGACGGCATCGCCTCGAAGTCCGGCGACATCGACATGGTGTACCTCACCGGCTACGGCTTCCCGATCTGGCGCGGCGGCCCGATGCACTACGCATCGCAAGTCGGCCTGTACAACGTGGCCGAGTCGATGAAGCGCTTTGCGAAGAACCCGCGCGACGACGCCGAGTTCTGGCAGCCCGCGCCGCTGATCCAGAAGCTGGTGGCCGAAGGCAAGTCCTTCAGCTGAGACGGAAAAGAAAAGGGTCGAGACCGCCCATGTTGAAACGCATCTTCCTCGGGCTGCTGCTGGCAATCGTGTTGCTGGTGGCCGCCGTGGCGGTCAAGACCTGGACCACGCCATCGCAGCAACTGGCGGTGGCGCCCGCACCCAAGCTGGACATCGACCTGCAGGCGGCCGCCAAGCGGCTGTCCACCGCGATCACGTTCCGCACGGTGTCGGGCATGGACGACCCGGCCGCCAACGCGGCCGAGTTCGACAAGCTGCACGCCTTCCTGGCGCAGCAGTTCCCCAAGGTGCACGCCACCCTGAAGAAGGAAGTGGTGGGCAACAAGGCGCTGCTCTACACATGGGCCGGCACCGACCCGCAGGCCAAGCCCATCGCCTTGATGGCGCACCAGGACATGGTGCCCATCGCCCCCGGCACCGAGAAGGCCTGGACGGTCGACCCCTTCACCGGCGAGATCAAGGACGGCTTCATCTGGGGCCGCGGCACGCTCGACAACAAGAGCAATCTTTTCGCGCAGATGGAGGCCATCGAGCTGCTCATCGGCGCCGGCTTCAAGCCGAAGCAGACCGTCTACCTCGTGATGGGCGACGACGAAGAAGTGAGCGGCCTGCGCGGGGCGCTGCCCATCGCCGAGCTGCTCAAGTCGCGCAACGTGCGCCTGGACTGGGTGCTCGACGAAGGCCTGCTGGTGCTCGACGGCGTGCTGCCGGGCCTGAGCAAGCCCGCGGCGCTGATCGGCCTGGCGGAGAAGGGCTACGGCACCTTCTTCCTGTCGCTGGACACCGCCCCCGGCCATTCGTCGATGCCGCCGCAGCACAGCGCCATCGGCAGCATGAGCGCGGCGCTGGCACGGCTCGAAGCCAACCCCATGCCCGGCAACATCCAGGGCGTGGCGGGCCAGATGTTCGGCGCGCTGGCACCCGAGATGAGCGGCATCAACCGCGTGATGCTGTCCAACCTGTGGCTCACCGAGCCGCTGGTGCGCGGCCAGCTCGAGAAGAGCCCGAGCAGCAACGCCATGCTGCGCACGACCACCGCGCTGACCATCGTGCGCGCGGGCAACAAGGACAACGTGCTGCCCGGTCGCGCCGAGGCGGCTGTCAATTTCCGCATCCTGCCGGGCGACACGCTGGCCAGCACCGAGGCGCACCTGCGCCGCGCGCTGGGCAACGACGACATCAAGATCAAGCAATACCCCGGCAACGCCGAGCCTTCGCCGGTGTCGTCGACCGACAGCACCGGCTACCGCGCCATCCAGCAGGCCGTGCGCCAGAGCTTTCCCGATGCGGTGGTCGCCCCCGGCCTCATGACCGCCGCGACCGACTCGCGCCACTTCAGCCTGGTGAGCGACGCCGTCTTCCGTTTCTCGCCGTTTCGCGTGAAGGCCGAGGACCTGGCGCGTTTCCACGGCAACAACGAACGCCTGGCCATCTCGAACTACGGCGAGATGATTGGCTTCTATCACCAGCTCCTGAGCAACACCAACGCTGCTCCGGCGCAATGACGACCACCTCTTTTCCCTTCCATCTTCAAAGGACCTCACCATGACCAGCGCCGTCATCGTTTCCACCGCCCGCACGCCGCTCGCGAAGAGCTGGAAGGGTGCCTTCAACATGACGCACGGCGCCACGCTGGGCGGCCATGCCGTGCAGCACGCGGTGCAGCGCGCCGGCATCGACCCCGCCTCGGTGGACGACGTGATCATGGGTTGCGCCACGCCCGAAGGCGCGACCGGCTCCAACATCGCGCGCCAGATCGCGCTGCGCGCCGGCCTGCCCGTCACCACCTCGGGCATGACCATCAACCGCTTCTGCTCCTCGGGCCTGCAGACCATCGCCACCGCCGCGCAACGCATCATCGCGGGCGAGGGCGAGGTGTACGTGGCCGGCGGCGTCGAGAGCATCTCGTGCGTGCAGAACGAAGCCAACACGCACATGCTGGCCGACCCATGGCTCGTGAAGCACAAGCCCGAGATCTACTGGAACATGTTGCAGACGGCCGAGCAGGTCGCCAAGCGCTACAACATCGGCCGCGAAGCCATGGACGAGTACGGCGCGCAAAGCCAGCAGCGCGCCACCGCCGCGCTGGAAGCCGGCCTCTTCAAGGCCGAGATCGCCCCCATCACCGTGCTGGCCGGCGTGGCCGACCCCGTGCTGGGCCTGCGCACCAAGGAAGTCACCGTCGAGAACGACGAAGGCATTCGCCCCGGCACCACCAAGGAAGGCATCAGCGGCATCCGCCCTGCCATTCCCGGCGGCGTGATCTCGGCCGGCAATGCCAGCCAGTTCTCCGACGGCGGCGGCGCCTGCGTGGTGGTCGACGAGAAGTACGCCGAGCAGAAGGGCCTGAAGCCCCTGGGCCGTTTCCTCGGCTT
The DNA here is from genome assembly GCF_041355175.1 of Variovorax sp. RCC_210. Lineage (NCBI taxonomy): Bacteria > Pseudomonadati > Pseudomonadota > Betaproteobacteria > Burkholderiales > Comamonadaceae > Variovorax > Variovorax sp. RCC_210. The sequence goes on from NZ_JBFUPJ010000001.1 coordinate 1,034,798, forward strand.
CGCCGTGGCCGGTTGCGAGCCCGACGAGATGGGCATCGGCCCGGTCTTCGCCATTCCGAAGGTGCTCAAGCGCCTGGGCCTCACGGTCAACGACATCGACCTGTGGGAGCTGAACGAAGCCTTCGCCGTGCAGGTCATCTACTGCCGCGACAAGCTGGGCATTCCGGGCGACCGCCTGAACGTGAACGGCGGCGCCATCGCCGTGGGCCACCCCTACGGCGTGAGCGGCCAGCGCCTGACGGGCCACGCGCTCATCGAAGGCAAGCGCCGCGGCGCGAAGAAGGTCGTGGTCACCATGTGCATCGGCGGCGGCATGGGTGCCGCGGGCGTGTTCGAGGTCCTGTAAGCATGTCCGGCTTGGGCCACGACCACGAGGTCTCGCCCGAAGCCGGGACCGGAACCAGGGCCGCAGCTGGCGCCGAGGCCGAGGCTGTGCTGGCCTACGGCCGGCACGTGCTGGCGTCGCAGCCGTTCAGCGTGCTGATCGGCGCCGAGCTGCATGCGCTGGCGCCCGGCCATGCCGAGATCCAGCTGCCGCTGGGCGCGCAGCTCCAGCAGCAGAACGGCTTTGCCCACGGCGGCATCGTGAGCTACATGGCCGACAACGCGCTCACCTTCGCCGGTGGCACCGCGTTGCGCGTGCCGGTGGTCACGGCCGAATTCAAGATCAACTACGTGCGGCCGGCGCTCGGCGAGCGGCTCGTCGCGCGTGCCCGGGCCGTGCACACCGGCAGCTCGCAGGCCGTGTGCACCTGCGAGGTGTTCGTGGTGAACGACGGCGCCGAGAAGCTCTGCGCGCTGGCGCAGGGCACCATCGCCAGGCTGCCCGATCCCTCGAAAGAAGTGGCCAGGTAGCCACGTAGCCAAGCAGCCGCCCACAAGGCGCGGCGCAACCCGCAAGAAGAGACACACCATGAGCCTGCGTTCCACCCTCGACTTTTTGCTCTACGACTGGCTCGACGCCGAGTCGCTCAACCAGCGCGAACGCTTTGCCGACCACTCGCGCGAAACCTTCGACGCGGTGCTCGACACCTGCGAGCGCATCGCGCGCGAGAAGTACGCCCCCTTCAATCGCACGGTGGACACGCAGGAGCCGCACTTCGACGGCGAGAAGGTCATCCTGCCCAAGGCCACGCACGACGCCCACAAGGCCTTCGTAGAGTCGGGAATGATGAGTGCCGCGCAGGACTACGACATCGGCGGCATGCAGCTGCCGTACACGCTGTCGGCCGCGGCCAACAGCTTCTTCGCGATGGCCTCGGTGAGCATCGGCTCCAACATGCTCACCAGCGGCAACGCCAACCTGCTGATGGTGCACGGCACCGAGATGCAGAAAGAGGTGTTCGCCAAGAACGAGTTCTCGGGCCGCTGGGCCGGCACCATGTGCCTGTCGGAGCCGCAGGCCGGTTCGTCGCTGAGCGACGTGGCCACGCGCGCCGTGCCCGACGGCGACGGCTTCCAGGACGACCCGCTGGGCCCGCGCTACCGGCTCACGGGCAACAAGATGTGGATCTCGTCGGGCGACCACGAGCTGACCGAGAACATCGTGCACATCGTGCTGGCCAAGATCCCGGACGAGAACGGCAAGCTGGTGCCGGGCACGCGCGGCATTTCGCTCTTCATCGTGCCCAAGCGCATGGTCGACACCCGGGGCGAGCTCACCGGCCAGCGCAACGACGTGGCGCTCGCGGGCCTCAACCACAAGCTGGGCTGGCGCGGCACCACCAACACGCTGCTGAATTTCGGCGAGGGCCGCTACCCGGTCGACGGCAAGGCCGGCGCCATCGGCTACCTGGTGGGCGCGCCCGGCAAGGGCCTGCACTGCATGTTCCACATGATGAACGAGGCACGCATCGGCGTCGGCACGGCCGCCACCATGCTGGGCATGGCCGGCTACCACGCGTCGCTCGAGTACGCCAGGAGCCGCCCGCAGGGCCGGCTCGTGAAGAAGCCGGAGGCCGCCGGTGTCGCCGGGGCTGCAGTGGCCAAAGATTCGGCGGCGCCGCAGGTGCGCATCATCGAGCACGCCGACGTGCGCCGCATGCTGCTCGCGCAGAAGGCCTATTGCGAGGGCGCGCTGGCGCTGGAGCTGTACTGCGCGCGCCTGGTCGACGAGCAGAAGACCGGCGACGCCCAAGCTGCCGACGACGCGCGCCTGCTGCTGGAGGTGCTCACGCCCATCGCCAAGAGCTGGCCCAGCGAGTGGTGCCTGGAGGCCAACTCGCTGGCCATCCAGGTGCACGGCGGCTATGGCTACACGCGCGACTTTCCGGTGGAGCAGTACTGGCGCGACAACCGCCTGAACATGATCCACGAGGGCACGCACGGCATCCAGGCGGCCGACCTGCTGGGCCGCAAGGTGCTGATGGAAAAGGGCCGCGGCCTGCAGCTGCTGGCCGGCCGCATGACCGACACCATCGCCCGTGCCGCCAAGGTGCCGGCGCTGGCGGCCCATGCCAAGGCGTTGGGCGCCGCGCTGCAGCGCATCGGCAGCGCCACCGAGGCGGCCTGGTCCACCGGCGACCCGGCCGACGCGCTGGCCAATGCGGTGCCCTACATGCAGGCCTTCGGCCACACGGTGCTGGCGTGGATCTGGCTCGACGTGGCGCAAAGGGCCCTGGAGATCGATGGTGAAAAGGCGAGGGCGGTAACAGCTGGCAAGATTGGCGCCACGGACTATTTCTTCCACTACGAGCTGCCCAAAATCGGTGCCTGGCTCCAGGTGGTCGAAACCCGCGACCCGACCTGTACCGCTTTGCCCGAGGACGCCTTTTGATGGCCATCAACAATCCGCCGAACCCCACTCCCGACCAGAAGAACACGCCGCCCGCCGCCACGCCGGCAATGCAGGCCAAGCCGCCCAAACCACATGCCCGGCTCGAGAAGTGGATCTGGATCCTGATCTACGGCGGCCTGTTCGTGCTGATCCTGGGCATTGCCACCGGCCGCACCGACGCCACGCTGGGCTGGTCGATTGCCGTGCCCGGCGCCATCGTCGCGCTGGTGGGCTTCGCGCTCATCTACGTGCGCTCGCGGCTGCCCAACAAGTAAGCAGAGACAAGAGACGAAAGACAAGAAGGCCCCGCCATGCTCAAGCACATCGTGATGTGGAAGTTCAAGGAACACGCCGAAGGCGCCGACAAGGCGACCAACCTGCGCAAGGCCAAGGCCCTGCTCGACGCCTGCGCCCAGCTGTCGCCCGGCACGCACCGCTTCGAGGTGGCCATTGCCCAGCCCGGGCTCGAGGCCACCTACGACCTGGTGCTGTATTCGGAGTTCACCGACGCCGCCGCGCTCGCAGCCTATGCGGACCATCCGCAGCACGTGGCGCTCAAGCCCTTCATCGGCGCGGTCCGCGAAGCGCGCCAGTGCATGGACTACGAGACCTGAACCCGCCGAACCTGCCAACCCCGACATCCCCAGACAACGGAGACAACGCACCATGACGCCCCGCAACATCAAGCAGCTGTTCGACCTCACCGGCAAGACCGCCCTCATCACCGGCGGCTCGCGCGGCCTGGGCCTGCAGATGGCCCATGCGCTCGGCGAAGCCGGCGCGAAGATCATGCTGAGCTCGCGCAAGGCCGAAGACCTGGAGCAGGCCGCCGCCGAGCTGCAGTCCGCGGGCATCGACGCGCGCTGGATCGCCGCCGACTGCTCGAAAGAAGAAGACACGCGCCGCCTGGCCGACGAGACGCTGGAGCGCATGGGCGCGGTCGACATCCTCATCAACAACGCCGGCGCCAGCTGGGGCGCCCCGGCCGAGAACCACCCGGTCGAGGCCTGGGACAAGGTGATGAACCTGAACGTGCGCGGGTACTTCATCCTCTCGCAGCACATCGCCAACGGCTACATGATCCCGAAGAAGACGGGGCGCATCATCAACATCGCCTCCATCGCGGGCCTCAACGGCAACGGCCCGGGCATGCAGACGCTGGCCTACAACACCTCGAAGACCGCCGTCATCGGCTTCACCAAGACGCTGGCCGCCGAGTGGGGCCGCTACGGCATCAACGTGAACGCGATCTGCCCGGGCTTCTTCATGACGAAGATGGCCGCGGGCCTCATCAAGTCGCTCGGCGAAGAGAAGATGGCCGCCAACGCGCCGCTCGGCCGCCTGGGCGACGAGGAAGACCTGAAGGGCATCACGCTGCTGTACGCGAGCGATGCCGGCAAGCACATCACCGGCCAATGGATGGCGGTGGATGGCGGGGTCAGCGTGGTGCTCGGAGCCTGAAAGAAAACACCCCATGTCTTCCCCCGATTCCAGCGACATCAACATCCGCTCGTACACGAGCCAGATTCCGTTCGCGCGCCACCTCGGCTTCGAGCTGACGAAGTTCGAAGGCGGCGAGTCCGAAATCGTCTACACCGCCAAGCCCGAACACCTGAACACCTTCGACGTGACCCACGGCGGCGCCTGCATGACGCTGCTCGACATCACCATGGCGGCGGCCGCACGCAGCGTGTCGCCCGAGACCGGCGTGGTCACCATCGAGATGAAGACCAGCTTCATGCAGCCCTCGGTCGGCCCGCTGCACGCACGCGGCACGCTCATTCACCGCACCGCCACGCTGGCCTTCACCGAAGCCAAGATCTACGACGAGCAGGAGCGCGTGTGCGCCCATGCCACCGGCACCTTCAAGTACGTGAAGCGCCGGCTGCCCACGGGCCCCACGAGCGTCAACGAGATGCGCCCGCCGTCCACCGACTGAACTGACTGAACTGACTGAACCGACTGACGGTCCCACCGACCGTTCTACCCGTCCGATCACATTTCCCCCAGGAGCCACACATGCCCGCCAACAAGCAGATCCACCTCGACAACCGCCCCGAAGGCGAGGCCACCGCCTCCAACTTCAAGCTCGTCACCGTCGAGACGCCCGCGCTCAACGACAACCAGGTGCTGGTGCGCCACCACTACATGAGCCTCGACCCGTACATGCGCGGTCGCATGAACGACTCGAAGAGCTACACCGCCAACCAGCCCGTGGGCCAGGTCTTCCAGGGCGGCACCGTCGGCGAAGTGGTCGAAAGCAAGCACCCCAAGTACGCCGTGGGCGACAAGGTGGTGGGCTTCGGCGGCTGGCAGCAATACAGCGTGGTCGATGCCTCGCAGCCCGGCGCGCTGAAGAAGGTCGACACGACGCACGTGCCGCTGTCGCACTACCTGGGCGCCGTCGGCATGCCCGGCGTGACGGCCTGGTACGGGCTGGTGAAGATCATCGCGCCCAAGGCCGGAGAAACGCTGGTCATCACCGCCGCCAGCGGCGCCGTGGGCAGCGCGTTCGGTGCGCTGGCCAAGGCGCGCGGCTGCCGCGTGGTCGGCATTGCCGGCGGCCCCGACAAGTGCAAGTACGTGACCGACGAGCTGGGCTTCGACGCCTGCATCGACTACCGCCAGCACCCCGACGTGAAGTCGATGAGCGCCGCGTTGAAGGAAGCCTGCCCGAACGGCATCGACGGCTACTTCGAGAACGTGGGCGGCTACATCTTCGACGCCGTGCTGCTGCGCGCCAACGCCTTCGCCCGCGTGGCGCTGTGCGGAATGATCGCCGGCTACGACGGCGCGCCGCTGCCGCTGAACAACCCCGCGCTGATCCTCATCAACCGCATGAAGATCGAAGGCTTCATCGTCAGCGAGCACATGGAAGTGTGGCCCGAGGCGCTGGCCGAACTCGGCGCGTTGGTGGGCAGCGGCAAGCTCAAGCCGCGCGAGTCGGTCGCGCAGGGCATCGAGGCGGCGCCCGAGGCCTTCCTGGGGCTGCTGAAGGGCAAGAACTTCGGCAAGCAGCTGGTCAAGCTGATCTGAGCCTCTTCATTCAAAAACCGCGCATCACCTCAAGGGAACGACCATGGCAGACCTCATCCTTCACCACTACCTGACATCGCCGTTCTCGGAGAAGGTGCGCCTGCTCCTGGGCGTGAAGAAGCTGCCGTGGAAGTCGGTCTTCATTCCGCCGATCATGCCCAAGCCCGACGTGGAGGTGCTCACCGGCGGCTACCGCAAGACGCCGTTCCTGCAGATCGGTGCCGACATGTACTGCGACAGCGCGCTCATCGCCGACGTGCTGGAGCACCTGCAGCCCGAGCCCACGCTCTACCCGGAGCCCGAGAAGGGCATGTCGCGCATCCTCGCGCAGTGGGCCGACACCACGTTGTTCTGGGCTTCCATGGCCTGGAACCTGCAGCCCAAGGGCGCGGCCGAGGTGTTCGCCAAGGCGCCGCCCGAGGCGCTGAAGGCCTTCGGTGAAGACCGCGGCAAGATGAGCGCCGGCAACATGACCCGCCTGCGCCCGGCCGACGCCACCAGCGCCTACAAGTCGTACCTGCGCCGCCTGTCGGACATGCTCGACGACAAGCCCTTCCTGCTGGGCGAGGTTCCCAGCATTGCCGACTTCTCTGCCTACCACCCGCTGTGGTACACGCGCCGCATCGAGGCCGTGCGCGGCATCCTCGAGCTGACGCCGGCGGTGGTCGACTGGATGGACCGCGTGGCCGCCATCGGCCATGGCACGTCGGAAAAGTTCTCTAGCGACGAAGCCATCGCGGTGGCCAAGGCCTCCACGCCGCATTCGCTGCTGACCGACAGCACCTTCCAGGACGACCACGGCATTGCGCTGGGCAGCGCCGTGACCATCCGCGCCGAGAGCTTCGGCCTGGAGGAAACGCCGGGCACGCTGGTCGCGGCCACGCGCACCCACTACACGCTGGAGCGCAGCCACGAGCGCACGGGCACCGTGCACGTGCACTTCCCGCGCATCGGGTACGTGCTGAAAAAAGCCGACGCCTGAATCACGGCGGCCCGGCCGGGGCACCTTCGTGACTGCGCTCGCGCGCAATACGTATTTCAATTGCGGTTCCAACGTCAGAGACATTCAACACAGAAGAAGGACACCGGCAAATGATTCAGGACTTCAAGGGCAAGACCGCCGTTCTCACCGGCGCGGGCTCGGGCTTCGGCCTCGAATGCGCGCGCATCGGCGCCGCGCGCGGCATGAACCTGGTGCTGGTCGACGTGCAGCAGGACGCACTCGACAAGGCCCAGGCCGAGATGGAAGCCGCCGGCGCGCAGGTGCTGGCGCGCAAGGTCGATGTGTCCGACGCCGCGCAGATGGAAGCGCTGGCCGCGGCCGTGAAGGAACGCTTCGGCGCGCCGCACTTCGTGTTCAACAACGCGGGCGTGGGCGCCGGCGGCCTGGTGTGGGAAAACTCCGTGGCCGACTGGGAATGGGTGCTGGGCGTGGACCTGTGGGGCGTGATCCATGGCGTGCGCCTGTTCACGCCGATGATGCTCGAGGCCGCCGCCAAAGACCCCGCCTACCGCGGCCACATCACCAACACCGCCAGCATGGCCGGCCTGCTCACGCCGCCGAACATGGGCATCTACAACGCGGCCAAGGCCGCCGTGGTGAGCCTCACCGAGACGATGTACCAGGACCTGAACCTGGTCACCGACCAGATCGGCGCGAGCCTGCTGTGCCCGTACTTCGTGCCCACCGGCATCACCAGCAGCGAGCGCAACCGCCCGAACGCGCCGAAGGACAGCGAACTCACCAAGAGCCAGCTCATCGGGCAGGCCATGAGCAACAAGGCGGTGAGCAGCGGCAAAATCACCGCGGCCGAAGTGGCGGCGAAGGTGTTCGACGCCATCACGGCCAACCAGTTCTACGTGTACAGCCACCCGAAGGCGCTGGGCAACGTGCGCAGCCGCATGGAGAACATCGTCTCGGGCACGAACCCGGCCGACCCGTTCCTGGAGCGGCCCGAAATCGGGCTTAAGCTGCGTGAGCAGCTTCGCTCGGCCTGAGCGGCGTTCTTCTTTTTTCGTTCTTCCCTTTTTTTCTTCAGCGGCCCTGCAGCTCGCCCACCAGCGTCTCGACGCGGGCGAGCGCAGTGGCCACAGACTGCGCGAGCAGGTCGCCCGGGTCTTCGGCATGCTCGACGCAAACGCTGCGCACGTCCGTCAGACCCAGCAGCGCCAGCGGGCTCGCGACGCCGGGCGTCAGCAGGTCCATGTGCGCCTGGAACCCACCCGGCCCGTAGCCGCTGCTGCCGCAGGCGCTGAGCAGCACCGTGCGGCGCTGGCGCTCGGCCAGCAGCGGCACATAGGGGTTCTCGCGGCTGCGGTCGAAGGCAAAGGTCTCGCCGATGCGCACGATGTTGTCGATCCATGACTTCAACGGCGCCGGCATGCCGAAGTTGTACATGGGCACGCCGATCACCAGCACGTCGGCGCGGCGCAGCTCTGAGACCAGCGCATCGCTTTCCGCGAGCGCCGCATGCATCCATGGCTCGCGTGCGGCCGGCGGGGTGTAGCCCGCCGCAATCCATTCGCCCGTGACGTGGCTCGGCGGCGCGGCGCCGATGTCGCGGTAGATCACTTCGTCGCCCGGGCGCGCTGCGCGCCATGTCGTCACGAAGTGGTGGCTCAGCCGGCGCGAGTGCGAGCCGTGCACGTGTGTGCCCGAACGGCCGGGGCGGGCGCTGGCATCGATGTGGAGCAGGGTGATCATGGCGGGGTCCTCTGTGGGTGATATGGATCGGATGAATCCGGTTCAGCTGTGTGCTTGACACGGTTCTCAATCTATCCAAGCATCCAGAGGGCGACAAACGACGATTTCTTTGCGCTGCAAAAAAATAAATTCATCCATGGCGACCTTGCACCAGCTCCCCGCGCTCGCATCGCTGCGCGCTTTCGAGGCTGCGGCGCGGCATTGCAGCGCCAAGCTCGCGGCGAACGAACTCTCGGTGACGCCCACTGCCATCAGCCACCAGGTGCGCCAGCTGGAAGACGCGCTGGGCGTGGCGCTGTTCATCCGCGAGCCGCGGCAACTGGTGCTCACGCCGCAGGGGCGCGAGCTGCAGGCGGTGCTCAGCGAATCGTTCGAGGCCATGGCGAACGCGGTGGCGCGGCTGCGCGCGCCGCCCAGGCGCCAGGCCATCACGCTGTCGGCCACGCCGGCCGTGGCCGCGCGCTGGTTGCTGCCGCGCGTGAACAGCCTGCGCGAGAAGCATCCGCGGCTCGACCTGCGCATTCATGCGTCGCACGACGCGGTCGCGCTCGACGGCGTCACCGCCGACATCGCCATCCGCTACGGCAAGGGCCAATGGCCGGGCATGGTCGCGCAGAAGCTGTTCGACAACGTCTTCGCGCCGGCGTGCAGCCCCGCGCTCAAGCTGCGCCGTCGCGCCGACCTGAAGCGCCACACGCTGCTGCACTTCTCGTTGCCCCGCAGCAGGAGCCAGCCAGGCACGTGGAGCGAGTGGCAGCAGCAGGCGCAGGTGCCGGGCCTGGACGTGTCGGCGGGGCCGGTTTTTTCCGACGAGACGCACACCGTGTCGGCCGCGCTGCAAGGGCAGGGCGTGGCGCTGATGAGCCTCGCGCTGATCGCCGACGAGCTGCGCGCGGGCAACCTGGTGCAGCCGTTCGGGCCGCAGTTGCAGGGGCTGCCGTTCTACCTGGTGTGCCCGCAGGCGCGGCGTGAAGAGCCTGCCGTGGCGGCGGTGTTCGACTGGGTGCGCGAGCTGCGTCCCCTGGGCTGAAGGCGTTGACCCGACCGGTGCCCGACGCTACGATGACTTTCATGTTCGCTCCCGCAACCCCGACCTTCCGCCTGCTGAATGCCCGCTTCGTGCGCGCATGCGCATGCTGTCTCGGTCGGCCAAGGGGTGCTTGCGGCTAGCGAATCACAACTCACGTCCGCGTTCCTCAGGGCCACCCGTCGCAAGACCGGTGGCCTTTTTGTTTGGCAAGTTCTCACTCTCCAGGAAAGCCCAATGCCTCTCGTCCTGTACGACACTTGGTCGCGCGCCCTGCGGCCTTTCGCGCCATTGCAGCCCGAGCACGTCGGCCTGTACTGCTGCGGCCCGACGGTGTACGACCACGCGCACATCGGCAACCTGCGCACCTACGTCTTCGAAGACGTGCTGCGCCGCGTGCTCGAGCTGAACGGCTTCCGGGTGCGGCACGTCGTCAACATCACCGATGTCGGCCACCTCGTGTCCGATGCCGACGAGGGCGAAGACAAGATGGAGAAGGGCAGCCGGCGCACCGGCGAGTCCGCGTGGGCCATCGCGCAGCGCTACACCGCCGCCTTCCAGGCCGACTGGCGCGCCCTGAACCTGCTGGAGCCCACGGCATGGCCGTGCGCCACCGACCACATTCCCGAGCAACTGGCGTTCATTGCCGAACTGGAGCGCAAGGGCTTCACCTACCGCACCGCCGACGGCATCTATTTCGACACGACCCTGCAGGACGACTACGGCCACCTGGCGCGCCTGTCGCGCGAGGGCCTGCGTGCGGGCACCCGCGTTGCCATGGGCGACAAGCGCAGCGCCTGCGACTTCGCGCTCTGGAAGTTCAGCCCGGCGGATGCCAGGCGCCAGATGGAATGGGACAGCCCCTGGGGCCGCGGCTTTCCGGGCTGGCACATCGAGTGCTCGGCGATGGCGGCGAAATTCCTGGGGCCGTGGTTCGACATCCATTGCGGCGGCGAAGACCATGTGGCCGTGCACCACAGCAACGAGATCGCGCAGACGCAGGCATGCCACGGAACCCGGCTCGCCAACTTCTGGATGCACGGCCACTTCCTCACGCTGGACGACCGCAAGATGGCCAAGACCACCGGCGACTTCGTGCGGCTGCAGACGCTGGTGGACCAGGGCATCGACCCGCTGGCGTACCGCTACCTGTGCCTGGGCGCGCACTACCGAAGCACACTGCGCTTCACCGACGAGGCCATTCGCTCGGCGCAGTCCGCGCTCGACCGGCTGCGCAAGACATATGCGAGCTGGCCGCGCGGCGGCATCGCCGACGACAGGTTCGTGGCGCGCTTCAAGGCGGAGGTCGACCTCGACCTGAACATGCCGCGCGCATTGGCCGTGCTGTGGGAGCTGGTACGCAGCGAGTTGCCGCCCGAGGTGCGACGCGCAACGGTCGATCGGTTCGATGTGGTGCTCGGTTTGCGGCTGGCCGAATGGGTGCCGCTCGTGCCCGAGGTTCCGGCCGGGATTGCCGCGCTGTTCGCTCAGCGCGAGGCGGCCCGTGCTCGCAAGGACTGGGCGCAGGCCGACCGTCTTCGCGAGGCGCTGAGGCTGCGTGGATGGCAGGCGAACGACGGCGAAAGCCCGCCGGGTTGACCTGGCCTGTCAAGCATGTCGGCGTCGCCCTTCAAGTCGATTTGCTTATTGCCGATAACAAAGTCACAAAATTGCCGCATTCTGTCTTTGGCCCGTTGGCGACTTGAAACAATTTTGTAAACGATTTAATTACGTGGCGATTACCATCTCGGGCACTAGAAGAAGACAAGGAAATTCATGGAGACATACCCTACCCTGCGCCAGGCCACTGGCGTGGCCCGCACGCTCAGCAAGCGCTCGTCCTGCACCATCGTGGTCTATCGCACCGGCGATGAGAAGTACGTGGCGGCCCATTCCACGGACAAGGTGGAAGGCACCATCGAAGGCGTGTACCGCGACGGCTACGTCGTCAATACCTTGCTGACGACCAAGAAGCCCTGAAGGCGCGCTTCGCGCTTTTTCGCCAAGCCTCCTGCGGGAGGCTTTTTCGTGGCTGCCCGCATAGCCCTGCCGCCTGTGCAGGCGCTGTCACACAGGCATCGAAAAAGGCAGTCTAGAATCGCCGCTCCCTTGGGGAGTAGCCGGCTTCCGGACTTCGGAAGCGCTCACGTCAACATACTCGGTCGCACCTTGCGACCGTGGCGTGAGCAACCGACAGGTTGGCGAGACCAGTGGTGCACGAGCGCGGCTTTGGCCGGCGGGTTCGTGCGCCGCGGCGTCTTGAACCGGCCTTGCTTGCGACTCCCACATGAACATCACCTCCACGATCCTTCTTGCATTCGCCATGTCGACGGATGCTTTCGCCGCGGCCGTCGGCAAAGGCGCAGCCTTGCGCAAACCCTCCTGGCGCGAGGCCTTGCGCACCGGGCTGATCTTCGGCGTCATCGAGGCGCTGACACCCGTCATCGGCTGGGCCGCGGGGCTGGCCGCCGCGAGCTACGTCGCGAAATGGGACCACTGGATCGCCGTCACGCTGCTCAGCGTGCTGGGCCTGCGCATGATCTGGGCGGGCTTCGGCGCGCCCGACGCGGTCGACGACAAGCCCGACCGCAACTCCTTCTGGACCCTTGCCATCACCGGCTTCGCCACCAGCATCGACGCGATGGCGGTGGGCGTGGGGCTGGCCTTCATCAACGTGAACATCGCCTGGACCGCGCTGGCCATCGGCCTGGCCACGATGACGATGGTGACCATCGGCGTGATGGTCGGGCGCGTGCTGGGCGCGGTAATAGGCAAGCGCGCGGAAATCGTGGGCGGCGTGGTGCTGATCGGCATCGGCTTCCTGATCCTGTACGAGCACCTGAACGGGCTGGCCTGAGGCCAGCCCCGACCACCCGCCTTGCTCGTTTCACTGCGAGCTCGGAATGCCCTGCATCAGCAGCGCCAGCGCCTTGCGCAGGCTCGCGACCGAGGCTTGCTCGCCCTTGTCGTAGCCCATGCGCACCACGACCAGGTCGTGCGACGGCACGATGAGCACCACCTGTCCGCCCGCGCCCAGCATGTAGTAGGCGGTTGTCGGCACGGGGAAGGTGCTGGTGCCGTTCAGCCAGAAGAAGCCGCCGTAGATGGGGCGCTTGTCCGCCGCCCAGGCCGGCGCGAGCGTGCTCACGAACTTGACGAAGCCTTCGGGCAACAGGCGCTCGCCGTTCCACACGCCGTCCTGCAGGTACAGGTTGGCCAGCCGTGCCCAGTCGCGCGCGGACATGAAGTCGTAGCCCTGCGCGAGGAAATTGCCGTAGGGGTCGGTTTCCAGCGTCATGGTGCGAATGCCGATCTTGTCGAACAGCGCGCGCTGCGGGTACGACAGGTACTCCTCGCCGCGCTTTTCCACCGCCAGGCGAACCAGGTAGTTCGCCAGCACGGGGTCGGTGTTGCGGTAGCGGCCCACGGTGTTCGGCGGCCATTGCTGCGGTCGCGTGGCCGCGTAGTTGAAGGCGTTGATGCGCCCGGTGTAGAAGTAGACGTGGTCGGGGTAGGTGCCGTTGGGGTCGAAGTCCGGATCGTCCGGCGCCTTGATGCGCAGGCCGCTCGACATGTGCAGGATGTCCGAGATGCGGATCTCCTTGCGCTTGTCGCCGTCGGACTGCCATTCGGGAATGGGCGCCGGCTGGTCGAGCTGGTACACGCCCTGCTTGATGAGCGTGCCCAGCAGCGTTGCAGTCACGCTCTTGCCCATCGACCACGACTCCAGCGGCGTGGTCGCGCCGATGCCGTTCATGTAGCGCTCGCCGACGATGCGCCCCTTGTGCGTGACCACGAAGGCCGCGGTGTAGGCGCCCGACACCTCGAAGGCCGCATCGACCGCCTGGCTCACCTTGGCGGTGTCGATGCCGGGCGCGGCATCGGTGGGCGTGACGTTGCCCATGGGCCAGGGCTGGCTCGCGGGGTCGGGCAGGGTGCTGGTGACGGTCACGGGCGTGAAGAACACGCCGTCCTTGCCCGGCGGCAGCGTGATGCAGCCCTGCGAGCCGAAATAGCGCGCCACCAGCGTGGGCCCGTTCGGGATGGTGATGCGAACTTCTTTCTTGTCGCGGTCGACCACCGGCTTGCCGACCTTGGCGCGCTGCGCGTAGGGGCCGGTGAAGTAGCCGACGCTGTCGGCGGCCACGTCGGGGTCGAGCCCGGTGATGAAGGCCGCGGAGCACATCGCCTTGGCGTAGCCGGAGGTGTTGTGTTCGAGCGGGTCGCCGGGCGGCGGCACGTACGGCGTGTTGAGCTCGTAGGTTCGCGCGCGGGCAATGAGAGCTTCGCGTGCGGGGAGTTCAGGGGCGGGTGCACCGGTGGTTGGAGGAGGCGCCACGCCGGTGACAGGCAAGATGCCGGCACCGCCGCCGCCGCCCCCACCGCCGCCGCCTCCGCATGAGGCCAAAGCTATTACAAGAAGTGCGCCTGCCGCAAGGGCAAGGGGGACGCGAGCCAACCTCTGCATGAACTCTCCTCACTTGTTATGGCGTGGAAGTCTCCTTCAGAAGCGTGACGAAATGCAAGCTCGTATTCCTGCGTTGCTTCAAACCCCCGCTGCTTGCGACGCGATCCAGTCCCACACCGAACGAACCGCCGGTTCGTTCTCCCGCCCATTCGCCGTCGCGAGAAAGTAGCTGCCCGTGTCGAGCGCGGGACCGAAGGGCTGCACCAGCGCGCCGCTGCGCAGCTCTTCGGCGCACAGCGTGAGGCTCAGCAGCGCCACGCCATGGCCCGCGAGCGCGGCCAGCGTGGCGTGCGTCTCATCGGAAAACGACAGGCCCGCGGCCTTCATCGCACGCGCTCTCGGCGCTGCGATGCCCGCTTCGCGAAACCAGCGCGGCCACACGGCGGGTGCGAGGGCCTGCGGCTGCCAGTCGCAATGAATGAGGCGATGCTTCGGCAGGTCGGCCGCGCGCTTCAGTTTCAGCATGGGGCTGCACAACGGCGCGTAGCGCTCGGGCATGAGCTCGCGCGACACCAGCCCCGGCCACTGGCCGCTGCCGGAGCGCACCGCGATGTCGGCATCGCCGCGGGCCAGGTCGACCAGCGTGTCGCTCGCATGCAGGCGCAGCTCGACGGTGGGGCATGCCTTGCGAAACGCCTCCATGCGCGGCAGCACCCAGCGCGCGGCGAAGGCGGTGTTGGTGCTGAGCGTGACAGCCTGCGACGCGGCGGGCCGGCGCAGCCTGGCGATGCCGGCTTCGAGCACGTTGAAGCCCATGCGCAGGTCGTCGAACAGCCGCTTGCCCGCGGGCGTGAGCGCGAGCTGGCGCGTGAGCCGCACGAACAGCGGCTGGCCCAGCGTGTCTTCCAGCGCGCGCACCTGGTGGCTGATGGCCGACGGCGTGACCGACAGCTCGAGCGCCGCGCGCTGGAAGCTCAGGTGCGCGGCCGCGGCCTCGAACGCGCGCAGCGCCAACAAGGGCGGCAACCGCCGTGAAGGGCGAACAGGTGAGCTGGTTTCTTCCATCGGCAGAGAAATGGTCGTTTGTGAAGGGCGGCCCCGAACCCTAGATTCATGGCCTGCGCGGCCATTGTGGCAGCGCCCCGTTTCCAGCACATGCACCTCATGCACCCCATGCAACACATGCACTCACCCATGAAGACCCCGAACCTCCACTTGCTGCACATCGATTCCAGCGCCCGCCCGGGCCGCTCCGGCACCGACCCGCACGGCTCGCACACGCGCCGCCTGTCGGCGCGCTTCGTCGACCGCTGGCGCCATGCACGGCCCGGCGATACCGTCGAGCACCTCGACGTGGGCCAGCACCCGCCCGCGCACGTCGATGGCCGATGGATCCACGCCGCGTTCACGCCGCAGGCCGCGCGCGAACCGTGGATGGCGCAGGCGCTCGCCGAAAGCGATCGGCTGGTCGACCAGCTCATCGCCGCGGACGTGATCGTCATCGGCCTGCCCATGTACAACTTCAGCGTGCCCGCGCAGTTCAAGGCGTGGATCGACAACATCGTGCGCGTGGGCCGCACCTTCGGGTTCGACCGCTCGCGCGGCGCGGTGCCGTACTGGCCGCTGCTGGCCGACGCGGGCAAGCGCGTGGTGCTGCTGGGCGCGCGCGGCGACCACGGCTACGACGCCGGCGGGCGCGTGGCGCACCTGAACCACGCCGAGGCCAGCGTGCGTTCGGCGCTGGGCTACATCGGCATCACGGATGTGTTCGAGGCGGCGGTGGAGTCCGACGAGTTCGGCGGCGAGCAACTGGCGCAGTCGCTGCGGCGCGCCGAGTCGCGGGTCGATGAGCTGGCGGACTTTCTGCTGCGCTCGGCCATGCGCAGGCAGGCGCCGGGCCATGCCGCGTTGTCGGGCAACGCCAGCGCGTCGGCATCAGGTGTGCAGGCCTAGCGCGGTGCGGCGGATGAAGCGACCGCGCCCGCGGGCACGTCGTCCCACCCGCCACCGAGCGCCTTGTAGAGGTTGACCGTGTTCACCGCCTGCTTGAGCTGCAGTTCGATGGCCTGTCGCTGCTCCAGGTACAGCTCGCGCTGCGCGTCGGCGCCGGCGAAGTAGTCTTCCAGCCCGTTGCGAAAGCGCGTGCGAGAAATGGAGGCCACCTTGTCCAGCGCCTGCACGCGCGCTTGCTGCGCGACGATCTGCGGACGCAGGTGACTGTCGGCGATGAGCGCGTTGGCCGTTTCGCGCAGCGCCTGCTGCACCGCGTATTCGTAACTGGCCATGGCGGCGGCCAGGCGCTCTTCGTTGGCGCTCAGGTTGGCCGAGCGGCGGCCCCAGTCGAACATCGGCAGCGACACGCCCAGCACCGTGGCCCAGCTGCGGTTGCCCGCGCTCAGCAGGCTGGAAAACTCGGTGCTCAGCCCGCCCGCCACCGCCGTCAACGAAAAGCTCGGATAGAAAGCCGCCTTCGCCGCGCCCACGCCCGAGTTGGCGGCCTCCACGCGCGCATATGCGGCCAGCAGGTCGGGGCGGCGCTGCAGCAGGCTGGCGGGCAGGCCCACGGGCACGTCGGCCACCGAGCGTTCGGGCCAGGGGCGCTGCATGCCGATGGTCGGCGGCACGGGCTGGCCGACCAGCACCGAGAGCCACTGCAGGTCTTGCCCCACGCGCATGCGGAACTCTTCGCGCTGCACGTTGGCGCGCTCCACCAGCGACTGCGAACGCAGCACGTTCAGGTCCGACGTGCCGCCCACCGTGCGGGCGCGCTGCATGACACGGGTGCTTTCGCTCTGGTTGCCGAAGTCGCCTTCGGCCAGCGCCAGCAGGGCACGGTCGGCGCGCAGCGTGAGGTAGGCGTTCGACACCTCGCCCACCAGGTTCATGCGCGCCGCCGCCAGGTCGCGCTCGCTGGCCAGCGCCTGCGAGCCGGCCTGCTTCACGCCGGCATCGACACGGCCGAAGAAGTCGAGCTCGTACGAGGTGATGCCGGCCTGCACGGCATAGGTGGTGGCCACGCTGCCCACGCCGTTCAATGCCTGGTTGCTGGTGACGATGCCGTCGGGCCCCAGCGAGGTGCTCACGTTGCCGCGCCCGACGGAGCCGGCCACGCCGATTTCGGGGAACAGGCCGGAGCGCGTGCCGCCGTAGACGGCGCGCGCCTCGCGGGCCTTGGCGGCGTACACGCGCAGGTCGCGGTTCTGCAGCAGCGCGGTGGCGATCAGGCCGCGCAGCTCGTCGTCGCGCACGAACACATGCCACGCGACCGGCGCGGCGGCGGCATTGCCCGTGCCCTCGGCCCACTGGGCGGGCACCACCACGTCGGCCTCTTTCAGCGGCGGCGTGAGGTTGCAGCCCGTGAGCACCAGCACGCCCAGCATCAGCACCATGACGAGCGGCAGCGGCGCGGTCATGGCGCGGGCAAAGCCGAACGGCAAACGCGCGAAAAGCGGCATCCGGCGCACACGGGGCCAGTGCCATCCCGCGCTCCCCATGAACGCCAGCGCCGCGCGCCCCGGCTTCACCTGCACGGCCACATGGCTGGGCGGCAGGCTGAACACCAGGCGAATCAGGTGGTCGTGCACCACCTCGTCGCGCACGAAGGCGAGCTCCACGCCCGCTGCCGAACGCCCCTTCAGCAGCGCACCGACCCAGCCCACGCGCTCCACATGCACGTCGAGCCGTTCGCCCACGGGCATGCGCCGCAGCAGCGCGCTTTCGCGCAGCACCGCGCCATCGACCGCGATCTGCACGAAGCGCGTCGCGCCCACGCCGGCGGCGCTGCGCAGCGTGGTGTCGGCGCCGTACGGAAAGCGCTCGTCGTGCTCCGGCCGCGGCCGGTCGATGCAGGCGATGAGCGCGGCCAGGCAGTACAGGGTGGTGACGATGGTCCACAGCACGTTGAGCATGTCGCCCGTGGTCATGGTGCCGCCGATGGAGCCGATGGCCGCCGCCTCCATCGCCAGGATGAGGCCGCCGAACACCAGCACCAGGTTCCAGTGCACCACGGTCTTCGAGCGGTCCTGCCCCTTGGCCGTGACCTTGAAAGGCCGCCCGAAGGGCCGCACCAGCGAGGTGACGATGGTGCGCGTGACGGCCATGGCCGCGACGATCTGCGTGACCTCCGTGAACACCGGCAGGCAGCGCCGCTGGCTGATCCAGTAGGTGTAGCCCCAGAACATCACCAGCGGTGGCAGCCCGTACATCGAGAAGGCGCGCGGCGTGGCGTGGAAGGCCGACACGCCCGTGTACCAGTACAGCGCGGGCGCTGCGAGCATCAGCAGGATGAAGGGCTTGGTCAGCCAGTGCAGCAGGCCGTGCACGTAGTGCACCCGCGCCGCAAAGCTGTAGCCGCGCCCGCGCAGCGGCCCGTCGCGCAGCAGCGCCACCTGGATGGTGCCCAGGCACCAGCGGCTGCGCTGGTTGATGTAGTCGACGATGCTGTCCGCCGAGAGCCCGTTCGACAGCCGCTCGTTGAGCCAGCGCGTGACCCAGCCGAAGCGCATCAGCGTGTAGGTGGTGTAGATGTCCTCGCACACGCTGCCCGTGGGAAAGCCGCCGGCCTCGGTGATGGCGTCGCGCCGTATCACGAACGAGGTGCCCACGCAGAAGGCCACGTCGGCCGCGTCCTTGGCGGGCTGCAGCACGTCGAAGAACACGCGCTGCTCGTCCACCCAGCTGTCGGTGGCGCGCAGGTTGTGCTGGATGGGGTCGGCGTTGTAATAGAACTGCGGCGTCTGCACCAGGCCCACCCTGGCCTCGTCGAACAGGCCCAGCGTGCGGTAGACGATGTTGCGGTGGGGCGTGAAGTCGGCGTCCAGCACCAGGATGAAGGGCGCGTTGGTGGCCGCGGCCGACAGGCGCAGCCCGTTGTTCAGGTTGCCGGCCTTGGCGTGCGCGTTGTCGGGCCTGCGCGCGTAGTGCACGCCCTTGCGCTCGCAGTAGTCGCGCAGCCAGTCGCGCCGGGTGTCGTCGAGCACCCACACGTTCACATGCGGGTAGTCGATGGCCTGCGCGGCCAGGATGGTTTTCTCGAGCACGCCCAGCTCTTCGTTGTAGGTGCAGATGAACACGTCCACCGCCGGCACGTCCGTGCCGCGCGCGCGCAGCGCGGCCTCGCCGCGGTCGGCCTGGGCGTGGTTGTCGCGCCGGCGCGTGAGCATCTGGATGGACAGCAGCGTGTAGACGATGGCGATCATCTCGAAGGCCAGGAACACCCACGACACCAGCGTGCCGAAGCCCAGGTCGGCCGGCGGCAGCGTCTCGGCCAGCCGCCATGCCACGTAGCGCACCAGCACCAGCGCGGTAAGAAAGCCGAACAGCACGCGGTGCGAGGCGCGGTCGGCGCGGGCGTGGAAGATCATGATCAGCGCCAGCGCCGCGACCATCAGGTTGACCCTGAACTCGGGCGTGTCCATCAGTTCGAGCATGGTGTTTCTCCTGAAGGGGCGGTGGTGGCGTTGGGGGTGACGACGTTGCCGGTGAACGGGTTCCAGCCCGTGGCCGCGAGCGCGATCCAGGCGGTGGCGCCCAGGTGGGGCCAGCGGTAGTAGAAGAAGTCGGCGCCCACCGAGTCGGGGCCGATGGCCAGGCCGGTCGAGATGCGCGGGCTCGGCGTGGCGTAGTACAGGCCGTTGTCCGCGCGCTGCGCGGCCAGCAGCTGCCACAGCGCATCGGGTGCCGCGCCCTTCACGGCCACCAGCGTGGCGGCGGCCTGCGCGCTGCCTTCGGTCCACATGCCGTCGGGCTGCTGCGAAAAGCCGTAGCCGTCGCCGAAGCGGTGGTTACGCTCCACCCACGCCAGGCCCGCGCGCCAAGCGCACCCGCCCCGCGGTGCCGCGAGCAGCGGCCACAGCTGCGCATCGAGGCCCGAGCCCGTGGTGGAGACGGTGGCGCCGTCGGCCTTGGTGCCGATGTAGAAGCGCTGCTCGCTTGTGCTCCACATGCGCGAGACAAAGGCCAGCGCCACGCCCGCCTGGCGCGCCTGCTCGGGCCGGGCGCTGCCGCGCGCGGCCCATGCGGCGGCCATGGCGATGTCGATGTTGTGCTCGGTCGATTTCCAGGTCTGCGCGGTTTGCGCGTTGTCCCAGCCGTACCAGCCGCCCTGGTAGCCGTCGGGGTCGACGGTGGCGCGGGCGCGCTGCTCGATCCACCCGAGCAGCCTGGCCGTGGCCTCGGTGTAGCGGGGCGAGGGCGAAGGCAATGCACGGCTCACGTTCAGCAGCAGCAGCGCGGCCCATGCCACGTTGCCGGTGGCGGTGCTCACCTGGTAGGCATCGGCGATCCACTGGTTCTTGCCCGCGTCCCAGTAGCCGGCGAGCACCGGCTTGCCGTCGGCCATCGGGCCGGCGCGGTAGCCGTTGCGCACGCGGCCGTCGGTGTAGAGCGGGTCGCGTTCCACCGCGAGCGTCACGGCGTCGGCGATGCGCGTGGCCGAGGCGGTGTCGCCGCAGGCCAGCAGGGCGATGCCGGCCAGCGCGTTGTCGTACACGAAGGCCACGTTCGCGAGGCTGGGCGACAGCTCGGGCACGCCTTCGATGGCGCGCTCGGTGCGGTAGCTGGACAGCAGCAGCGCGGACGACGGATCGCCGCGCGCGTCGGTGGCGACGGCGCGGCGCAGGCCCTCGCAGCTTTGCTGCGCGAGCGACTGCTGCACTTCGGTCGCGGCCATGGTGCGGTTGGAGGTGAGCGCGGTGAAAGCCACGGCACAGAGCGCGACCAGCGCGACACCTGCGACAGCCGCTGGCAACGCGCCGGCGCGCAGAAAGAGAGGAGGGCGGCTCATCGCGGTCTCGTCGCTATGTCGGGGGCTGTGTCGATGCTGTATCGGGGCTACGACGCCAGCCTGGCCGATACCACCTTGCCGGGCGCGCACAACCCGCGTTGCTCCAGCCATTCCGGGGAGTCCGATTCCACATGGGCGACCGCGTACACCGAGCCTTGCTCCGCAAACGGGAAGGGCACGGCGTAGCGGCTCTGGAAGTCTTCCGGCGCGACCGGCAGGATCTGCGTGACGCGCGCCGACACCTCGGGGCGGCTGTCGTCGGTCTTCACCGCGATGGTCGAGCCCATGTTCAGCCGCTTGGCCACCCGCGGCGGAAACACCGCCACCACCTCGACGCGGCTGCAGTCGATCATGCGCACCAGCGTGGCGCCCTGAGGCACGTAGCTGCCCTGCGGCATGAGCACGGTGTGCACCTGGCCGGCCTGCAGCGCGCGCACCTCGAAGGCGGCGATGCGGTCGATGCGGCGGCGCTCGTCGGTCTCCAGCGTGCTCACCTCGCGCAGTTGCTGCTGCAACGCTTCGCTGTCGTGGCGCGCGCGCTCGATGTCGCCGGCAAGCGTCTCGCGGCGGTTGGCCAGGGTCTGGTACACGTTGCCTCCGCTGCCGCCCACGAACACGCCGCGGCTGGCGCTGGCCACGCTCTGGCCCAGCCCCGCGTAGGCCTGCTCGGCCACCGCCGCGCTGGCGCGAGAAATGCTCAGCTGCGCCTGCGCCGCGTCCATGGCCTGCGGGCTCACGGCGCCTTCGTCGAGCATGGCGGAGGTGTGACGCACCTTCAGTTCCTGCTCGGCCACGTTGCTCTGGGCCACGTCGCGCTGGCGCTGCGCGACCTGCCAGGCGTCGCGCGTCTGCGCCATCGAGGCCGAGCGGTACAGCTTGCCCTGCTGCTCGACGAACTGCAGTTCTTCGGTGGAGGCGCTCAGCTGGTTGGCCAGTTGCGCCACCTGGCTTTGCAGCGCCAGGCGCTGCGTGGTGAGCGTGGTGAGGATGTCGCGGTTGATGGTCGGGTTCTGCACGGTGGCGACCACCGCGCCCGCGTCGACCTTGTCGAGCGCGCGCACCGTCATCTGCGTGACCACGCCGCTGATGGGCGATGTCACCAGCACCACCGGCGCCTGCAGCACCGTGCGCGTGGCCTGGCGCGACACCAGCGGCTGGATCAGCGTGGTCACCACCAGCCACAGCACGAAGGCGAGCAGGGCGTAGCCCGCCACGCGCGGCACGATCGACTCCGGCGTGGAGGCGGGAGCGGCGTGCGGCGGCCCGCCAGGCGGTGTGCCGGGTGGTGCGCCCGGTGGCCCACCCCCGGCGCCCTTGCGCCTGAGGCGCTGCAGCCAGCTGGCAGCTTCGGCATCGGCGACTTCGTTCGCTTCCCGGACAGTGCTTGCGTTCATGTGCGCCTCGCAATAGATGACGTTGGTGACCTAAAGAAACCGTCGTCTCCGCTGTCGCGGCACATCTTTGGGGCGTGCCATCTGCTGTTGCTGCAATGCAGCAATAGACATGCCAAAAGTTAACAATTTATGCTTACATGAGCAACAGGATGTACACGTTGCGGCGCAACCGAAAACGGCCGGCTGATGTGGCGCCGACACTTCCTCGCCCGGTGGAACCCGCCGATACTCGAGTCGACAACTCACGCCGGCAACGCACCGGCATCTGAAAGTTCAATGAACGCCACCGGACCCTCGACATTCCGCTTCGCCCTGCACACCCGTCTCAGCCTGGGCGTGGCAGCCCTGGTACTGGCAGCGACCTTCGGCATCGCGACCTACGCGATGCACCTCGTCAAGAGCAGCATGCAGGCGTCGATCGCCGCGGAAGAACTGGCCCGCGTGAGCGGCATTTCAGACGCCATCGACCAGAAGCTCGGCAGCCGCCGCATCCTGCTGCAGACCTTCGCCGAAAGCGTGCAGGCGCAGGCGTTTGCTGACGCCGAGCCGCTGCAGGCCTTCCTGGAGCGCCACGCCTCGCTGCGCCAGGCCTTCGACAACGTGGCCTTCCTCGACACTGACGGCAAGCTCGTGGCCAACCTGAACGGGGCGCTCGTCAACGGCAGCGTCAACGTGAAGGACCGCGACTACTTCCAGCAGACCGTGGCGAAGAAGGCCGGGCTGGTTTCGCAGCCTTACCGGAACCGCCTGAACGGGCTGGCGCAGGTGGCCATCACCCAGCCGGTGCTCGACGCCGCGGGCGACGTCAAGTTCGTGATTTCCGGCGCCATCAACCTGAAGGACCGCAACATCCTCGGCGCGCTGGGCGACGTGCGCTTCGGCAAGCATGGCTACCTGTTCATCACCACCACCGACGGCGTGGTGGTCGACCACCCCGACCTCGCGCGCATCCTGAGCGTGGTGCAGCCCAAGGTCGGCAACGCCGAGATCCTGCGCGCCATGGCCGGCTTCGAGGGCACGGGCGAGGGCATCGACGAGACCGGCGTGCCCAGCCTGTACGCCTTCGACCGCACCGAGCAGACCAACTGGGTGGTCGGCGCCATGTACCCGCGCGCCGAGGCCTTTGCCCGCGTCGACGCCATCGAGCGCAACGCCTGGCTTGGTGCGCTGGTGCTCGCGCTGACCGCCGGCGCGCTGGCCTTCGTGGTGGTGCGCCGGCGCCTGAAGCCGCTGGCCGAGTTGCACGGCCACATGCAGTCGGCGCGAGAGAGCGCCGCCGGCGCACAGGCACCGCGTGTTGCGAGCCACTACGCGCCCGACGAGATCGGCGACCTGTCGCGCACCTTCGACGAGCTGATGGCCCAGCGCCACGCCAGCGAGCTGAGCCTGGCGCACAGCGAGGCGCAGGTGCGCACCATTGCCGACAGCATTCCGGCCATGGTCTCGCACGTGGACGCCTCGCTGCGCTACACCTTCGTGAACGAGCGCATCCGCGCGCTGCACCACCACGCGCCGCTGGTCGGGCGCGCGATGCCCGAGGTGCGCGGCGCCGACTTCGCCGTGGTCGAGCCGTATTTCGAGCGTGCGCTGGCCGGCGAAACCGTCATCCTCGAGAAAGCCGGCGACCCCGCGCTGGGCATCGGAGAGCGCACGTTCCAGGCGCACTACATTCCCGACCTCGACGCCGACGGCGTGGTGCGCGGCGTGTTCTCCATGACCTTCGACATCACGGAAGAAGTGAACGTCCGCAAGGCCGTGGCCGAGAAGGAAAAGCGCCTGCGCGACGTGACCGACAGCATTCCGGCGCTGGTGGGCTACTTCGACCGCAACCAGAACTGCCTGTTCGGCAACATCCGCGCGCGCCAGATGGCCGGCCTGGGCGACAAGCCCATCGAGGGCACCACGATGCGCTCGGCGCTGGGCGATGAAATGTACGAGCAGCACAAGCCCTACCTGCCGGTGATGCTGTCGGGCAAGAAGGTGCGCTTTCCGGTGCGCGCGCCGGTGCACGGCAAGCAGGGCTACTTCCAGGTCAACCTGATTCCCGACACCAACGCGCGCGGCGAGGTGGTGGGCTTCTACCTGATGAGCTTCAACATCACGGCGCTGAAGGAGGCCGAGCTGCGCCAGGCCGAGAGCGAGCTGCGCCTGCGCACCATCACCGACAACCTGCCCGCGCTCATCACCTACATCGACCGCGAGGAAAAGATCACCTTCGCCAACGCCACCAGCCGCGACTGGCTGGGCCTCGACCCCATGCAGGTGCTCGGGCGCCACCTGCAGGACGTGGCCGGCCGCGACGTGTACCTGTCGCGCAGGCCCATGCTGGCGCGCGCGCTGGGCGGAGAAAAGGTCGAGTTCGAGGCGCGCACGCAGCGCAAGGGCTTCGAGCGCATCACGCAGGTCATCTACGTGCCCGACGTGCGGGCCGACGGCCTCACGCACGGCATCTTCTCGCTGGCGCTGGACATCACCGCGCTGAAGCTGGTGGAGCACCAGCTCATCGAGCTCGCGCGGCTGGACACGCTCACCGGCCTGCCCAACCGGCTGGCCTTCAACGAGCACCTGCCCGACGCCGTGCTGCGCGTGCGGCTCACGGGCAATGCCATGGCGCTGATGTTCCTGGACGTGGACCATTTCAAGACCATCAACGACACCTTCGGCCATGCCGTGGGCGATGCGGTGCTGGTCGAGTACGCGCGGCGCCTGCTGGCCAGCGTGCGCGGCACCGACAAGGTGGCCCGGCTGGCCGGCGACGAGTTCGTGCTGGTGCTGGAGAACCTGGCCGGCCCGCAGGCCGCGGCCACCGTGGCCGAGAAGGTGGTGGAGCGCATCAACGGCACGCCCTTCGTGGTCGAGGGGCAGACCATTTCGGTCACCACCAGCGTGGGCATCGCCTTTCACTGGGCGGCCGACTCGGCGGCCACGGCCGAAGAGCTGCTCGCGCGGGCCGATGCGGCGCTCTACAACGCCAAGGCCGCGGGGCGCAACCGCTTCGAATTCTTCCTGTCGGCCGGCGTGCCGCGGGACCCGCTGATGCTGGGCGGGGAAGTGGCCGATCCGGCGCCGGAAGGCAAGTAGGGCGAGCACGCGGCGCTGGCGATGGCGGTGGCACTGGCGGCGGTCAGCCAAACGGCGCAGCCGCCGCTGGGGCTGAACCCGAGCGGCGGCCGCTGTGAAGATAAAAACCCGAATCAGGCCTGGGCCGAAGCGCAGTCCGCCAGCCGCGGCTCGCGCCGGTCGAGCGCGCGGCTCCACAGCGCGATCGCCAGGCCCACCACCGTGAGCAGCGCCGCCACCCACCCCAGCGCGGCCAGCCCCGGGCCGCGGCTGATGACCACGCCGCCGACCCATGCGCCCAGCGCGTTGCCCAGGTTGAAGGCCGCGATGTTCAGGCTCGACGCCAGGTTCTGCCCCGCGCCCGAGGCCTTCTCCAGCACCCGCAGCTGCATGGGCGCCACGGTCGCGAACGAGGCCACGCCGAGCAGCCCGACGAACACCACCGCGGTGAACGGCGTGCCGATGGCGAACTGCATGGCGCCCAGCACCGCGGCCAGCACCACCAGCGTGCCGATCACGGCGGCCATCGGCGCGCGGTCGGCCAGCTTGCCGCCCAGGATGTTGCCCACCGCCAGCCCGCCGCCGAACACCAGCAGGATGGGCGACACGGCCGATTCCGACAGCCCCGTGAGCTGCGTGAGCAGCGGCTGGATGTACGTGAACACGACGAACACGCCGGCGAAGCCGAGCACCGTCATCGCCAGGCCCAGCAGCACCTGCGGGCGCGCCAGCACGGCCAGTTCTTCGCGCAGCGGGGCCGGCTTGGTCTCGCCCTTCACGCGCGGCACGAACACGGCGAGCACCGCGAGCGCCAGCACGCCGATGAGCGTCACCGCCCAGAAGGCCGCGCGCCAGCCAAAGTGCAGCCCCAGCCACGCGCCGAAGGGCACGCCCAGCAGCGTGGCCGCGGTGAGGCCGGTGAACATGATGGCGATGGCCGAGGCGCGCCGCTCGGGCGCCACCAGCCCGGTGGCCACCACCGAGCCGACGCCGAAGAAGGTGCCGTGCGCCAGCGAGGTGACCACGCGCGCGGCCATCAGCATCTCGTAGTTGGGCGCCAGCGCGCAGGCCAGGTTGCCGAGCGTGAAGACCGCCATGAGCGCGAGCAGCACGGTCTTGCGCGGCAGCTTGCGCGTCGCGATGGTAAGCACGGGCGCGCCGACCGCCACCCCGAGCGCGTAGCCCGAGATGAGCAGGCCGGCGGCCGTGATGGAAACATGGAGATCGGTCGAGACCTGCATCAGCAGGCCCATGATGACGAACTCGGTGGTGCCTATTCCGAAGGCACCGGCGGTGAGGGCAAGTAGAGCGATTGGCATGATGCCCTGTACTGTGAGGACATTCGCCTTCGATGACTAGAATGCCGCCGGTACAGACACTTGTGACTTCAAATCACAAGCTCATGAGCTACCGAGGCAACAGAAAGGGCAACCATGCCGCGCATCGACGTCAACCGCTCCGGCGAAATGGAGGCCTTCGTGCAGGTGGTCGAGTCCGGCGGGTTCTCCTCGGCGGCGCGCCTGCTGGGCATGACGCCTTCGGCGGTGAGCAAGCTGGTGGCGCGGCTGGAGCTGCGCCTTGGCATCCAGCTGGTGCATCGCTCCACGCGCAAGCTTCAGCTCACGCCCGAGGGCACCGAGTTCTACCAGCGCAGCACGCGCGTGCTGGCCGACATGGACGAGGCCGAGCGTTGCGCCGCGGCCGGTGCCGCGCCGCGCGGGCGCGTGAGCATCAACGCCAGCGTGTCCTTCGGCCACCACAAGCTGGTGCCGCTGATGCCGCGCCTGCTGGAGCTGCACCCGCAGATCACGCTCGACATTGCGCTGACCGACCGCATCGTCGACCTGATGGACGAGCGCGCCGACATCGCGATCCGCTGGGGCCAGCTGCCGTCGTCCGACCTGGTGGCGCGGCGCCTGGGCGAGACCAGCCAGACCATCCTGGCCGCGCCGTCGTACCTCGAAAAATACGGCACGCCGCGCACCCCGCAGGAGCTGGAGGCGCACAGCCAGCTCGGCTGGACCTTCATGCGAAAAGCGCCCGACTGGCCGTTTCGCGTGGACGGCCGCATGGTGTCGATGCCCGTGGCGGGCCCGGTACGCGCAGGCGACGGCGAAACGCTGCGCCAGCTGGCGATCGCGGGAGCGGGCGTGGCGCGGCTGTCGCTGTACCACACGCAGCACGACATCGACGCGGGCCGGCTGGTGCCGCTGCTGGAGGAGTTCAACCCGTGCGAGGTGGAGCCGATCCACGCGGTGTACATCGGCAAGGCCGGCACGCTGCCCGCGCGGGTGCGGGCGGTGCTGGACTTTCTGGTGGCCTGCTCGGGCGTGGGCGGCGGGCGCTATACGCTCAAGCGAACGCTGCCGATGCCTGGAAACGCAGCGCTCACCTGATCGCCGCGGCGGCAGGGGAGGATGCCGACCCACGAGCCGGTGGTCACGACGGTGCCCTTGGGGACGGTCTGGCCGTGGCGGGTGACGTGGCGCAGCCACGTCGGCAGCAGCCAGGCGGGGTCGGCCAGCGGATGGGTGCCTTCGCGCACCACGGTTTCCGCGGAGCCGACCTTGGCTTCGCAGCGCTGCGAGGCCCAGTCGACGGCGGCGTAGGGCACCCAGTCGCCCACCGCCAGCGCACCGTGCACTTGCGAATCGGCCAGGCGGAGCAGGGCAGGCGTGGCCGCCAGGTCTTGCCAGCGCGCATCGACGATCTCGACCGACACGGCCATGGCGTCGATGAGCGACGCAGCGGTTTCGGGGGTGAGCTGCGCGGCCTGCGCGGGCGTGACGTCCTGGCCGAGGCGCAGGGCGATTTCGGCTTCGATGCCGGGGGTGTGGAACACAAGGTCGCTGAAATCCGAGGCGTTCTGTCGCACACCGGCGGGTGGCAGCGGCGCATGCGTGAGCGTCGCGCTGCGCGAAGCGCCGCCGGATTTCCAGGCACCGGGCACGGGCTGCGCGTCGAACCAGCCGAGCGCGGCGGCCACGGCGTCCTGCACTTCGTAGGCTTGCGCGAGGGTGGCGAGCGCATCGGTCCAGGGCGAGGCGTCGAGGGTCCGGTTGCCGCTGCGCGCGGCGACCAGGGCGTCTGTGAGGGCTGTTTGGGAAGGGGTCATTTTTGGGATCTTCTCAGGTTGCTCAAGGCGTTTGGTTGTTGTCGCCTTTTCAGGGTTTGTTCGGGACGGGTGAACAGGCCGCCGGGTACTTCCCACCGCGAATGTCCCCCGCCTTCGGCTCCTCCTTTATTTCGCTGCGGGAAGCACCCGACGCCCTGTTCACTTGGGCACGCGGCTGGTGAACCGCTGATCGACAACCGCCGGCGTGTCGCGCCCCGAACAGCAACCTTCAATACTGAGGACGACTTCAGCTCTCAACGTGAACGTTCCCGTCCTTCACGACCTTCGCCCACTTCGCGATCTCGGTGCTGATGAACTGCTTGAACTTGTCCTGCGAACCACCACCGTCTTCCGCGCCGTAGGTGTCCAGGCGCTCCTGCACGTCGGGCATGGCGAGCACGGTGTTCACGTCGCGGTTCACTTTCTGCGCGATGGCCGGCGGCAGCTTGCCCGGACCGGCCAGCCCGTACCAGGTCGTGGCCTCGAAACCCTGGAAGCCTTGCTCCTGCATCGTCGGCACGTTGGGGTGGCCCTTGGCGCGCTTGGTGCGGGTCTGTGCGACGGCGATGACGCGGCCGTTCTTCACATGCGGCGTGGCGGCCGTCATGGTCTCGAAGCTGTACTGGATCTGCCCGCCCATCAGGTCGGCCAGCAAGGGGCCGCTGCCCTTGTACGGCACGTGCAGCGCGTCGATGCCGCCCTGCAGCTTGAACATCTCCAGCGCCAGGTGCTGGGCCGATCCCGCGCCCGCGGAACCGAAGCTCAAGGTGCCCGGCGCGGCCTTGCAGGCGGCGACGATGTCTTTCACGTTCAACGCCTTCTGGCCCGGGTTGGCGATCAGCAGGTTGGGCGTGACGCCCACCAGCACGATGGGCACGAAGTCGCGCTCCACATTGTAGCGCAGCTTGGGCTGCAGGCTGGGCGCGAGCGCGTGGCTGTTGATGTGGGCCATGAGCAGGGTGCTGCCATCCGCCGGCTGCTGCGCCACGTAGTCGGCGGCCAGGACACCGGCCACGCCGCCCTTGTTCTCGACGATGACCTGCTGGCCCCACATGATGGTGAGCTTCTGCGCGACCACGCGCGCCAGCGCGTCGGTGCCGCCGCCCGGCGGAAAACCGACGACGATGCGCACCGGCCCCGAAGGCCACTCCTGCGCGAAAAGCCGGGGCACGCCCAGCGTGGCGGCCGCGCCCGCGGCGGCCTGGATCAGGGAACGTCTTTGCATCATCTTTGTCTCCGTGGTGTTGGGGTCCGATGCGTGCCGGGCCCTGTCGTATGGCGCCTGGCAAGGTGGCCGCCGCATCGTTCGAGCGATGCGTTGCGGCCGGTGTGTAGTGAAGGCGCTAAGCCGCCTTCTTTTGCGCCGCCGGCGCTAAGCCGCCTTCTGCAGCGCCACAGGCGCTGCATGGCTCGCGAAATGGTCCATGGCCGCGTGCACGCCGCTGGCGGCCAGCTTGATGCCCGCGAGCTTCATGCCCATCTCCACGCCCGCGAGCATGGCGACCAGCGTCAGGTCGTTGCTGTCGCCCAGGTGGCCCATGCGGAACATGCGGCCCTTGAGCTTGCCCAGCCCGGTGCCCAGCGACAGGTCGAAGCGCTGGTGGATCAGGCGGCGCAGCGCGTCGGCGTCCACGCCCTCGGGCGTGATCACGCCGGTGAGCACGGGCGAGTACACGGCCGGGTCGGCGCACTGGATCGGCAGGCCCCACGCGTTCACCGCGGCGCGCACGCCCGCAGCCCAGCGCTGGTGGCGCGCGAACACGTTGTCCAGCCCCTCGCCGAGCAGCATGTAGAGCGACTCCGACAGGCCGTACAACAGGTTGGTGTTGGGCGTGTAAGGCCAGTAGCCGTCCTTGTTCATCTCGACGATCTCGCCCCAGTCCCAGAAGGCGCGCGGCAGCTTCGCGTGCTTGGCGGCCTCGAGCGCGCGCGGCGAGAGCGCGTTGAAGCTGATGCCCGGCGGCAGCATCAGGCCCTTCTGCGAGCCGCTGACGGTCACGTCCACGCCCCATTCGTCGTGCCGGAAATCGGCGCTGGCCAGGCCCGAGATGCTGTCGACCAGCAGCAGGGCAGGGTGGCCGGTTGCGTCGATGGCCTTGCGCACCGAGGCAATGTCGGAGGTCACGCCGGTGGAGGTCTCGTTGTGCACCACGCACACGGCCTTGATCTTCTTTTCGGTGTCCTTGCGCAGGCGCGCCTCGATGAGCTCGGCCTGCACGCCGCGGCGCCAGCCGGGCGCGTTGGGCAGTTGCGCGTCGGCGCCGGTGAAGGCCAGGAACTCGGTCGACAGGCCCAGGCGCGTGGCCATCTTCTGCCACAGCGAGGCGAAGTGGCCCGTTTCGTACATGAGCACGTGGTCGCCCGGGCTCAGCGTGTTGGCCAGCGCGGCCTCCCACGCGCCGGTGCCCGAGGCGGGATAGATGGCGACCGGGTGCTTCGTCTTGAAGACCTGCTGGATGCCGCCCAGCACCTTGAGCCCCAGCGTGCCGAACTCGGGGCCGCGGTGGTCGATGGTGGGCAGGCTCATGGCCCGCAGGATGCGGTCGGGCACCGGGCTGGGCCCCGGAATCTGGAGGAAGTGGCGACCGGTGGGATGGATGTCGAGTTGCAGCATGGACTGTCCTTTCGCTTGTCAGTTTTGCATTCAAAATGCATTTTGTTTTGATGGTTTACCCTGAAGCGCTGCGCTTGTGAGCCTGATTTTTTGCATTCAAAATGCAATCAACGGAAAGAACCATGACCGCTGAAATCATCGAGATCTCCAGGCTCGCGCTGCATGACCAGGTGGCGTCGCGCCTGCGCACCATGCTGGTCGAAGGCCACATCGCGCCGGGCGCCAAGCTCAACGAACGCGAGCTGTGCCTGCAGCTGAACGTGTCGCGCACGCCGCTGCGCGAGGCCATCAAGCTGCTGGCCGCCGAAGGGCTGGTCGACCTGCTGCCCAACCGTGGCGCGGTGGCGGTGAAGCTCACCGAGGCCGACGTGCTCGACACCTTCGAGGTGCTGGCCATGCTCGAGGGCATGTCGGGCGAGCTGGCGGCCAAGCGCATCACCGACGAAGAGCTGGCCGAGGTGCGCGCGCTGCACTACGAAATGATGGCCTGCTTCTCGCGGCGCGATCTCTCGGGCTACTACCGGCTGAACGCGCGCATCCACACGGCCATCAACGACGCGGCCGCCAACCCGGTGCTGTCGAACACCTACCGCTCCATCAACGCCCGCGTGCAGTCGCTGCGCTTTCGCACCAACCAGAACGAGGCCAAGTGGAAGCACGCGGTGCAGGAGCACGAGCAGATGATCGACGCGCTGGCCGCGCGCGACGCCGCCGCCATGCGCAAGGTGCTGGTGGCGCACGTGCTGCGCAAGCGCGACACGGTGCTGGAGCTGCTGCGCGCGGGCGAGATCTATCCGGTGGCCAAGACCAGCGCCAAAGCCAAGCCAAGCTGACGAGCTGACGAGCTGACGAGCTGACGAGCTGACAAGTCGGACTCGAATCTCAAGAAAAAACCGAAGCCCCCACACCATGCGCATCGATCCCGCCAGCCACATGCAGCCAGCCGGAACCGTTCTTCCGCCCAACGACACCTGCGAGCTGCTCGCACGCCGCCTGCGCGCGGACACGCAGGGCGAGGTGCTGTTCGACGACGGCTCGCGCGGGCGCTACGCCACCGACGCGTCGATCTACCAGATCACGCCCGTGGGCGCCTTCGTGCCGACGAACGAGCGCGACATCGCGACCGCCATCGACATCGCCCGCGACCTGAAGGTGCCGGTGCTCGCGCGCGGCGGCGGCACCAGCCAGTGCGGGCAGACCACGGGCGCGGCGCTGGTGATCGACAACAGCAAGCACTTTCGCAAGGTGCTCGATGTGAACGTGCAGGAGGGCACCGCCACGGTGGAGCCCGGCCTGGTGCTCGACCACCTGAACGCGCAGCTCAAGCCGCACGGGCTCTGGTACCCGGTCGACGTGTCGACCAGCGCGCAGGCCACGCTGGGCGGCATGGCCGGCAACAACTCGTGCGGTTCGCGCTCCATCGCCTACGGCAACATGGTGCACAACGTGCTGGGCGCGAGCGCGTGGCTGTCGAACGGCGAGCTGGTCGAGTTCGGGCCCGTGGGTTCGCTCGGCGTGCGCGCGGCCGGCATCGCGCAGTTCGTGCGCGGGCTGGCGCGCCAGCACCGCGAGGCCGTGGCCGAGCACTGGCCCAAGGTGATGCGCCGCGTGGCGGGCTACAACCTCGACATCTTCGACAACCAGAGCGAGAAGCCCTACACCGCCGACGGCAGCGTGAACCTGGCGCACCTGCTCATCGGCTCCGAGGGCACGCTGGCCTACACGCGCAGCCTGAAGCTCAAGCTCGCGCCGCTGCCGCGCGCCAAGGTGCTGGGCATCGTCAACTTTCCGACCTTTCATGCGGCGATGGATTCGGCGCAGCACATCGTCAAGCTCGGGCCCACGGCGGTGGAGCTGGTCGACCGCACCATGATCGAGCTGGCGCTGGCCAACCCGGCCTTCAGGCCCACGGTGGAAACCGCGCTCATCGGCAAGCCCGCGGCCATCCTGCTGGTGGAGTTCTCGGGCGCCGACAAGGCCGCGCTGCTGCCCCAACTGAAGCAGCTGGTCGAGCTGATGGGCGACCTGGGCCTGCCCGGCAGCGTGGTCGAAATGCCCGACGAGGCGCGCCAGAAAAACCTGTGGGAGGTGCGCAAGGCGGGGCTGAACATCATGATGAGCCTGAAGGGCGACGGCAAGCCGGTGAGCTTCATCGAAGACTGCGCGGTGCCGCTCGCGCACCTGGCCGAGTACACCGACGCGCTGACCGAAGTGTTCGCGCGGCACGGCAGCCGCGGCACCTGGTACGCGCATGCCTCGGTCGGCACGCTGCATGTGCGGCCCATCCTGGACATGCGGGTGGACGGCGCGGCCAAGATGCGCGCCATCGCGGAAGAGGCCAGCGCGCTGGTGCGCAAGTACAAGGGCGCGTTCAGCGGCGAGCACGGCGACGGGCTGTGCCGCGGCGAGTGGATCGAATGGCAGTTCGGCCCCGCCATCAACGACGCCTTTCGCGCCATCAAGCGCAAGCTGGACCCCATCGGCCTGTTCAACCCCGGCAAGATCATCGACCCGCCGCGCATGGACGACGGCGCGCTGTTTCGCTTCGCGCCGCCCACGGCGCCCAGGCCGTACCGCCGCATCGAGCTCAAGCCCGTGCTCGACTGGTCGGGCTGGAACGTCGATGCCGACCCCGTCACCGAGGTAACCACCGCCCCCGGCACCGGCGGCGACAGCACCGGCGGCCTGGCCAAGGCGGTGGAAATGTGCAACAACAACGGCCACTGCCGCAAGTTCGACGCCGGCACCATGTGCCCCAGCTACCGCGTGACGCGCGACGAGCAGCACCTGACGCGCGGCCGCGCCAACACGCTGCGCCTGGCGCTGTCGGGCCAGCTCGGCCCCGACGCCTTCACCAGCGAGGCCATGCACGACACCATGGACCTGTGCGTCGGCTGCAAGGGCTGCAAGCGCGACTGCCCCACCGGCGTGGACATGGCGAAGATGAAGGTCGAGTTTCTGGACCACTACAAGAAGCGCCACGGCCACACCTTGAAAGACCGGCTGATGGCGAACCTGCCCGACTACGCGCACAGGGCCAGCCGCATGCCGTGGCTGCTGAACCTGCGCAACAGCGTGCCCGGCGCGGCATGGCTCGGGGAAAAGATGCTGGGCTTCTCGGCGAAGCGCTCGCTGCCCGCGTGGCGCAGCGACACCTTCTGGCGCGCCAGGGGCAACGAGCCGGGCCTGTTCGTCGAGCGCGAGGTGGCGCTGGCCATTGCGCGCCGCGGCGGCAAGGCGGCGGTGCTGTTCGTCGACACGTTCAACGGCACCTTCGAGAGCGAGAACGCCTTCGCCGCCGCGCGCGTGCTGCAGGCCGCGGGCTACGTGCTGCACACGGTCGAGAAGCGCGGCGGGCACCACTGCTGCGGCCGCACCTTCCTGGCGAGCGGCATGGTCGACGAGGCGAAGAAGAAGGCCGAGGCGCTGATCGATGCGCTGCTGCCGCTCGCGCGTGCCGGCGTGCCCATCGTCGGCCTGGAGCCGTCGTGCCTGCTCACGCTGCGCGACGAGACGCTGGTGATGGGCTTCGGCGAAAAGGCCGAGCTGGTCGCCAGGCACGCGCTGCTGTTCGAGGAGTTCATTGCGCGCGAGATCAGGCAGGGCCGCTTCGAGCTGCCGCTGAAGCCGGCGACGCAACCAATCCTGCTGCACGGCCACTGCCACCAGAAGGCCTTCGGCGCGGTGAGCCCGGTGATGGAGGTGCTCAAGCTCATTCCGGGCGCACAGCCCGAGCTCATCGAAAGCTCGTGCTGCGGCATGGCCGGCAGCTTCGGCTACGAGGCCAGCCACTACGAGGTGTCGATGCAGATGGCCGAGGCCAGCCTGCTGCCGGCCATTCGCAAGCAGCCCGATGCCATCGTGGTGGCCGACGGCACCAGCTGCCGCCACCAGATCGAAGACGGCGCGCAAAGAAAGGCGGTGCATGTGGCGGTGCTGCTGGAGCGGCACCTGCTGCACGCGGACGCGGCGGGCGGCACGGCCTGACCTGCGCAGGCTGCAAGATCAGCACGATCGTGCGGGCTGCCGCAAAATAGCCGCGCCACCCCGCTCCGATGTCGACCACCCTCACTTCCCCCGTTCCCGCGCAGCCCACGCTGCGGCTCGCCTTTGCGCTGTCGATGGGCGCTGCCGTGTCGCTCGGCATCACGCGCTTCGCCTACGGGCTGCTGCTGCCGCCAATGCGCGCGGACCTGGGCTGGAGCTATGCGCTGGCCGGGGGCATGAACACGGCGAACGCGGTCGGCTACCTGATCGGCGCACTGATCACGCCGGCGCTGATGCGGCGCTTTGGCGTGGTGCGGCTGCTGGTGGTCGGGGCGGTGCTGGCCAGCGTGTTCATGGCGGGCAGCGGCTTTGTCACCGCCGCGCCGGCCTTGCTGCTGCAGCGCCTTCTGGCGGGCGTGGCCAGCGCCTGGGTGTTCGTGGCGGGCGGGTTGCTGGCGGCGCGGCTCGGCGAGGCCGACGCAGCGAGCGGCGCTTCACGCGGAGGCCTGCTGCTGGGCATCTACTACGGCGGCACCGGCTTCGGCATCCTGCTGTCGGCGCTGCTGGTGCCGCAAGTGCTGAAGGCGGCGTCGCAGGCGTCGCAAGTGCCGCATGGCTGGGCCTGGGCGTGGTGGGCGCTGGCTGTTGCCAGCGGCGCGGCCACCTGCCTGCTGGCCTGGGCGGGGCGCGCCATGCCCGAGCGGCCGGTGCATGCATCGGCCGCGGGAGCGGGAGCAGCAGGATCGGCAACCGCAAGCACGGCACCGCCGGTCGCGCTGCGCCGCTTCGGCTGGGCGCTCGCGGGCTACACGCTGTTCGGCATGGGCTACATCGGCTACATGACCTTCGTGATCGCGCTGCTGCGCGAGCAGGGCGCCAGCGCCAGCTTCGTCACGCTGTTCTATGCCTTGCTGGGCGTCGCGTGCGTGGCGTCGTCGCGGCTGTGGGCCGGGCTGCTCGACCGGTATCGCGGCGGGCAACCGCAGGCCTTGCTCAACGGCTTGCTGGGCGTGGCCACGCTGCTGCCGGTGCTGAGCGCGTCGGCGCCGGTGGCGCTGGTGTCGGGCGTGCTGTTCGGCGGGGTCTTCTTGTCGGTGGTGGCATCGACCACCGCGCTGGTGCGCCACAACCTGCCGTCGTCGCGCTGGGCGCAGGGCATCAGCATGTTCACCATCGTCTTCGCGCTGGGGCAGATCGTGGGGCCGACCGTCACGGGCTGGATCTCCGACGGGCCGGGCGGCCTGGCGCGCGGCCTGGTGGCGTCGGCCATCGCGCTGTGGCTGGGCGCGGTGCTGGCATCGCGCCAGCACGCGCTGCAGGAGGCCTGATGAGCGGCTTTGCGCTGTTCGACACCGCCATCGGCGTGTGCGCGCTGGCGTGGGGGCCGCAGGGGCTGGTCGGCGTGCAATTGCCGGCCGACGACGGAGAACCGGCCACCCGATTGCGCATGCGGCGGCGGTTTCCGGAATTGCGCGAGCAATTGCCCGATGAGGCCGATGAGTCCGATGAAATGGCGCAGCGCGCCATCGCCGCCATCCAGGGTTTGCTGCAAGGCAAGCACGACGACCTGCTGCACATTGCGCTCGACATGCGTGGTGTGTCGGAATTTCACCAGCGCATCTACGCCATTGCGCGGCGCATTCCGCCGGGGCAGACGCGCACCTATGGCGACATTGCGCAGGAACTTGGCGACAAGACCCTGGCCCGCGCGGTCGGCCAGGCGATGGGCCTGAACCCCTTTGCGCCGGTGGTGCCATGCCACCGCGTGCTGGCCGCCGGCAACAAGCCCGGCGGCTTTTCCGCCGGCGGCGGCGCGCTGACCAAGCTGCGCATGCTCGGCATCGAGGACGCCCGGCCGAACGGAATGGGCTCTCTTTTTTAGACAAAGCGCCGTCTTAATTCAAAAGCGCCGCCATTTCCTGCAAATGGAGAGAATTCGAGAGAATTGGCGCGCAATTAAAAACAAATAGCTTAAAACCCGTATTAGCCGGGTATGAAATTGCAGCGATTGGGCGTAAAAATAAAAACGCTGGTTTCGCCGCGCAATTCATAGGGCCTTGTAGAGCCGAATTTCCAGAGCGAATTCCAGCCGGTCCGGGCAGGAGGTCCGGGGTAGCTCACAGGGGAGTCCGCAGATGCTGTGCACGCAGCGCTGCGAGCGGCTTTGCAAGAAAGCAGGCGCGGCCCATGAACAAGTCGTTTCGAAGCGCCTTTAACGCGTCCCTCGGCGCGTGGGTGGCGGTTCCGGAAACCAGCCTGGCACGCGGCAAGCCCAACCGCGCGGGCCGCCGGACCGCGTTGAAGTTCGCGCTGGCGGCCGCGGCGCTCGTCGTATTGCAGGCCTGGCCGCGAACCGCTTTGGCGGACGTCATCCTGATGAGCTCGACCTGCGCGACGGGTGCCTCCGTCGCGCCAGGCCGCATCAATCCGGGCCCCACCACCAACGGGCCCGCCGGCGTCGGCGCGCCCAGCTCGGACGGCTCGGGCACCTATTCGTCGGTGGCGGGCTGCAACGCGAGCGGGGGCGGTTTCAATTCGGTCACGGTGTACGGCAGCTTCGCCAGCGCCACGGGCATCGGCGCGTCGGCGCTGGGCTTTCTGAGCGTGGCGAACCGCTGGTCGACCGCGTTCGGGCTGGAGTCGTCGGCCGGCGGCATCTCGAGCATTGCGATGGGATTCGGCAGCAACGCGCCGGGGGCCAACGCGGTCGCCATCGGCGGCTCGGGGGGCGACGGCACCACGCCGCTGAGCGTGGCCAACTCGACCACCGCCTCGGGCGCCGGCGCGGTCGCCATCGGCGCCAACGCGACCAAGGGCGCGCAGGCTGCGGCGCCGAACGGCATTGCGCTGGGGGGCCAGGCATCGGTCGTCGCCGCCGCCACCTCGGGCATCGCCATCGGGCGGGGCTCGACGGTCACCGGCGCGTTCGGCATCGCGCAGGGCGACGGCGCCAAGTCGACGGCGGGCGGGGCCATCGCATTCGGCACCTTGTCGGAGGCGCACGGCACCAATTCCGCCGCCTTCGGCTACAGCGCCATCGCAAGCCAGGCGAACGGCATCGCCGTGGGCACGGGCGCCGAATCCGCGGGCCTCGGGAGCACCGCGCTGGGTTCGTTCACCCGAGCCCACGGCGACAACTCGCTGGCGCTGGGCGGCTCCGACGCATTCAACACGGCAGACATCGCCCTGGGTTCCGGTGCCGCGGCCGGGCTGGCGTCCGACACGACATCGACGCGCAACGTCGCCATCGGCGTGACGGCCGCGGCCACCGGCGGTTTTTCGTCTGCATTGGGCGCGACCACCCAGGCCAGCGCAGCCGGCGCCACCGCCCTGGGCAGCAACGCCACCAAGGGCGCGATGGCCCTCGCGCCCGATTCCATCGCCATCGGCGGGCAGTCCGAGGTGCTCGGGGTCTCGACGTCGGGCATCGCCATCGGCCGCGGCGCCTTCGTCGACGGCGCGTTCGGCATTGCGCAGGGGGACGGCAGCTTCAGCGGCCCCACCGGGCACAACGTGGCCATCGGCTCGTCGGGCACCGCCGCGGACAGCGACACCGCCACCGGCGGCGCGGTGGCCGTCGGGCGTGCACAAAACGCCGGGGGCGACGGTGCCGTGGCCCTGGGCAACGCGAACACGGCGCTCGGCGTCGGCGCGGTCGCGCTGGGCAATGCGAACAACGCCAACGGCGCGGGCGCGCTGGCCTTCGGCTCCGGCGCCAATTCGAACGGCACCGGCGCCATCGCCATCGGCAGCACGTCGAAGGCCACCGCCGCGAATTCGACGGCCCTCGGGTCCAGCGCGAACGCCGCCGGACAGAACGCCACCGCACTCGGAAACTCGGCATGGGCCGGCGGTGTGAACGCCGCCGCGTTCGGCTTCGGCACGAACGCCAGCGGCAGCCGCAGCGTTGCCATCGGCTCCGGCGCCAACGCCGTTGCCGACTTCGCGACGGCCGCCGGCCGGCTGGCGAATGCCTCCGGCGTGGGCGCGACGGCGCTGGGCGGCAACGCCGCGTCGGGCGCAGCCGCAGCCGCCGCCGATTCGCTGGCCTTCGGTGGCCAGTCCAGCGTGGGCTCAACGGCAACCTCCGGCATTGCCGTCGGGCGCGGTGCCACCGTGAGCGGCGCCTTCGGCATCGCGCAGGGCGACGGCGCGAACGCCGTGGGCCAGGGCGCCGTTGCCCTGGGCACTTCCGCCGCGGCTGGCGCCTCGAACTCGACGGCGCTCGGGGCCAGCGCCAACGCCTCCGGGCAGAACGCCACGGCGGTTGGCACCTCGGCGCTGGCCGGGGGCATCAACTCCGCCGCGCTCGGGTTCAACACCAACGCCAACGGCGTTCGCAGCATCGCCATCGGTTCCGCCGCCAACGCCGTCGCCGACTACGCGACAGCGGTCGGCCGATTGGCCAATGCATCCGGCACGGGCGCAACGGCCCTGGGCGGCAACGTCACGCTGGGCGCCGTGGCGGGCGCGACCGATTCCGTGGCCATCGGCGGGCAGTCGAACGTCGGCGCCGCTGCGACCTCGGGCATTGCCATCGGCCGCGGTGCGACGGTCGGCGCCGCCTTCGGCATTGCCCAGGGCGACGGCGTGACCAGCGGCGCGACCGGACAGAACGTGGCCATCGGCTCCAGCGGCACCACGGCCAACAGCGGCACGGCAACCGGCGGCGCGGTGGCCATCGGCCGCGGCCAGAA
This sequence comes from Variovorax sp. RCC_210, assembly GCF_041355175.1. NCBI lineage: Bacteria > Pseudomonadati > Pseudomonadota > Betaproteobacteria > Burkholderiales > Comamonadaceae > Variovorax > Variovorax sp. RCC_210. The sequence continues at coordinate 1,074,400 of NZ_JBFUPJ010000001.1, forward strand.
GGCCACGGGCAACGGTGCCGTGGCCATCGGCGACCCCAACACCGCCACCGGCGACGGCGCCGTCGCGCTGGGCGCCAACGCCACGGCGGCCGGCAACCTGGCCGGCACCACCGCCGCCAACGGCGCGGTGGCGCTGGGCAATTCGGTCAACGCCATCGGGCAAGGGTCCGTGGCGTTGGGCAATGCGAGCGACGCGATCGGCGGCGGGGCGGTGGCGCTGGGCAACACGGCGCGCGCGGCCGCTCCGAGCGCGCTGGCCTTCGGCACCGGCGCCAGGTCCAACGGCAACAGTGCGACGGCCATCGGCGCCAACGCCAACGCGGCATTCGCCAACGACCTCGCCATCGGCAGCAATTCACTGGCGGTGGGCGACGCCAGCGGCAACTCGTCCACGGCCTACGGCAATTCGGCGCAGGCCGTCGGCATCAATTCCATGGCGTTCGGCACGCTTGCCAATGCGTCCGGCGCGGCGTCCGAGGCCTTCGGCGCCGGTGCGAACGCCGTCGGCGCCAACGCCATGGCGTTCGGCACTGCCGCCAAGGCCAGCGGCGCGAGTTCGTCGGCGTTCGGGACCGGCGCGAACGCCGGCGGACAGAACGCCACGGCCATCGGCAACGGTGCGGCGGCGGCCGGCCAGAACGCCACGGCCATCGGTCCCACCGCATCGGCCGGCGCACTGAACGCCATCGCGCTCGGCCTCGCCGCGAACGCCGGCGGCATCCGCGGCATCGCCATCGGGTCCGGTTCCAGCGCCGGTGGCGACAACGCCGCGGCCCTCGGCCGGCTGGCAAATGCTTCGGCGGCAGGCGCAACCGCGCTGGGGGGCAACGCCACCGCCGGTGCCGCGGCCGGCGCCACCGATTCCATCGCCATCGGTGGCCAGTCGGTCGTGGCGTCCGGGGCCACGTCTGGCATTGCCATCGGCCTGGGCGCGAATGCGAGCGTCGCGCGCAGCGTGGCGCTGGGCGACGGCGCCACGACCGCGGCTGCGACCGGCGTTTCCAGCGCCACGGTCGGCGGCATCACCTACGGCGGGTTTGCCGGGGCGGCGCCGGTGGGCGTGGTCAGCGTGGGCGCGGCGGGCGCCGAGCGGCAGGTCACCAACGTGGCCGCGGGGCAGGTGACCGCGACCTCGACCGATGCGATCAACGGCAGCCAGCTGTTCGCCGGGCTGAGCACTACGGGCAGCGGGATCGCTAGCCTTTCTTCGGGGTTGAGTACGGTGACGAGCGGGATCACGAGTCTTTCTTCGGGGTTGAGTACGGTGACGAGTGGGCTCGGGAGTTTGTCGACGGGGTTGAGCACGACGAACAGCAGTGTGGGCAGCCTGTCGATATCGACATCGACCGGGTTGAGTACGGCCACCAGCGGGATCACGAGCCTGTCGACCGGGCTGAGCACTGCGACAAGCGGGATCACGAGTTTGTCTTCCGGCTTGAGCACGACGAACAGCAGCGTGGCCAGCTTGTCGACTTCCACTTCGACGGGGCTGAGCACGGCCACGAGCGGCATCACCAGCCTGTCGTCGGGCCTGAGCACTGCGACGAGCGGGATCACGAGTTTGTCCACCGGCCTGAGCACGACCAATAGCAACGTGAACAGCTTGTCGACCTCCACCTCGACGGGGCTGAGCACTGCGACAAGCAGCATCGACAGCTTGTCTGTATCGACGTCGACCGGGTTGAGCACGGCTACCAGCGGAATCACCAGCCTGTCGACCGGTCTGAGCACCACGAACAGTGTCGTCGACAGCTTGTCGACTTCCACATCGACAGGCTTGAGCACTGCAACGAGCAGCATCGACAGCCTGTCTACTTCAACATCGACGGGGCTGAGCACCGCCACAAGCGGAATCGCAAGCCTGTCGTCCGGCCTGAGCACCGCGACCAGCGGTATCAGCAGCCTGTCGACTGGCCTCAGCACCACGAACAGCGTCGTTGACAGCCTGTCGACTTCGACCTCGACAGGGCTGAGTACAGCGACGAGCGGCATCAGCAGCCTATCGACCGGCCTGAGCACGACGAACAGCAACGTGGACAGCCTGTCGACCTCGACATCGACAGGCCTCAGCACGGCAACCAGTGGAATCACCAGCCTGTCCACGGGCTTGAGTACCACGAACAGCAACGTCAACAGTTTGTCGACTTCAACGTCCACGGGCTTGAGCACGGCAACGAGCGGGATCGCAAGTCTTTCGTCCGGGCTGAGCACCGCGACGAGCGGCATCAGCAGCCTGTCGACCGGCTTGAGTACGACGAACAGCAATGTGGACAGCCTGTCGACCTCGACATCGACAGGCCTTAGCACGGCAACCAGTGGAATCACTAGCTTGTCGACGGGCTTGAGTACCACAAACAGCAACGTCGATAGCTTGTCGACTTCAACGTCCACGGGCTTGAGCACGGCAACGAGCGGGATCGCAAGTCTTTCGTCCGGGTTGAGCACTGCGACGAGCGGCATCAGCAGCCTATCGACCGGCTTGAGTACGAC
>NZ_JBFUPJ010000001.1:1076980-1529845 GCF_041355175.1 Variovorax sp. RCC_210
CGACGAGCGGGATCGCAAGTCTTTCGTCCGGGTTGAGCACTGCGACGAGCGGCATCAGCAGCCTATCGACCGGCTTGAGCACCACGAACAGCAACGTCGACAGTTTGTCGACCTCCACTTCTACGGGCTTGAGCACAGCCACCAGCGGAATCGCAAGCTTGTCATCCGGGTTGAGCACAGCGACAAGCGGCATCAGCAGCCTGTCCACCAGCTTGAGTACGACGAACAGCAACGTGGACAGCCTGTCGACTTCCACTTCAACGGGCTTGAGCACTGCAACGAGCAGCATCGACAGCCTGTCTACTTCGACATCGACGGGGCTCAGCACAGCCACAAGCGGAATCGCAAGCCTGTCGTCCGGCCTGAGTACCGCGACCAGCGGCATCAGCAGCTTGTCGACTGGCCTCAGCACCACGAACAGCAACGTAGGCAGCTTGTCGACCTCCACATCTACGGGCTTGAGCACGGCCACCAGCGGAATCGCGAGCCTGTCATCTGGGTTGAGCACGGCGACAAGCGGCATCAGCAGCCTGTCGACCGGCTTGAGCACCACGAACAGCACCGTAGACAGCTTGTCGACTTCAACCTCAACCGGCTTGAGCACGGCGACCAGTGGGATCGCGAGCCTGTCGACTGGCCTGAGCACCACCAACAGCAGCATCGACAGCCTGTCCACCTCCACCTCGACAGGCCTCAGCACCGCCACCAGCGGCATCACCAGCCTCTCGACCGGCCTCAGCACAACCAACAGCAACGTAGACAGCCTTTCCACCTCCACATCGACAGGCCTCAGCACCGCAACAAGCAGCATCGGCAGCCTGTCTACCTCCACCTCCACAGGCCTCAGCACAGCGGCAAGCGGCATCGCCAGCCTCTCGACCGGCCTGGGCACCACGAACAGCAGCCTGAGCAGCCTGTCGACTTCCACCTCGACCGGGCTGAGCACCGCAACGAGCAACATCACCAGCCTGTCGACCGGCCTGAGCACCACGAACAGCAGCGTGGGCAGCCTGTCGACCGGCCTCAGCACGACGAACAGCACGGTCAGCAGTCTTTCCACCGGCCTGAGCACCACGAGCAGCAGCATCGGCAGCCTGTCGACCGGACTCAGCACCACCAACAGCACCGTGGGCAGCCTCTCCACCGGGCTGAGCGCCACGACCAGCAACATCAGCAGCCTGTCGACAGGCCTGAGCACCACCAACAGCAACGTCAGCAGCCTGTCGACCTCGACGTCGACCGGGCTCAGCACGGCGAACAGCGGCATCTCCAGCCTGTCGAGCGGGCTCAGCAGCACCAACAGCAGCCTCAGCAGCCTGTCGACCAGCGTCATCGGCGCGACCACGGGCTACAACAGCCTGTCGACCGGGGTAAGCACGGCCAACAGCAACGTGAGCAACCTGAGCACGACGATCAACAACATCAACGACACGGGCACCAAGTACTTCCATGCCAACTCGACCGCGGGCGACGCCACGGCCAGCGGGGCAGAGGCGGTGGCGATCGGGCCGCAGTCGATGGCCAGCGGGGCGAACGCGTTCGCGGCCGGCAACGGCGCGAAGGCGACGGCCGACGGCACGGTGGCGGTGGGCTTCGGGGCGCAGGCCACGGGCGCCAACGCGATCGCGATCGGCACAGGCGCGCTGGCCACGGGCTCTCAGGCCATCGGCGCCAATGCACGCGCGGGCGGCGGCGGCGTAGCGCTGGGCGACAACGCCGACGCGGGCGGCACGCCGTTGAGCAAGGCGGGCGCCATCGCGCAGGGCACGGCCATCGGCTTCGGCGCGGTGGTGCAGCAGACCGGCGGTGTGGCGCTGGGCGCGAACTCGGTGGCGTCCACGGCCGCCGGCGTGGCCGGCTATGTGCCGGGCAGCGCCACGCCGCAGCAGGCCGCGGCCATTCGCGCGACCAACAGCACGCAGGCGGCGGTGTCGGTGGGCGACGCCGGCAGCGGGCAGTTCCGCCAGATCACGGGCGTGGCCGCGGGCACCGCCGACAGCGACGCGACCAACGTGGCGCAGCTCAAGGCCACGGCCAACGCGGTGGCCGCGGGCGGCGTGCAGTACGCCACCAACCCCGACGGCTCCATCAACTACAACCAGGTGACGCTGGGCAACGGCCAGGCGCCCAGCGGCACGCGCCTGTCGAACGTGGCGCCGGGCGTGCTGCCCAACGATGCGGCCACCGTCGGCCAGGTGGCGGGCATGCAGAACCAGTTGCAGGGGCAGGTGCGCGACGTGGCGCGCATCGCGTACTCGGGAGTGGCCATGGCCACGGCCATGAGCTCGCTGCCGCAGGCGATGACACCGGGCAAGAACCTGCTGTCGGTGGGCGTGGGCTACTACTCGGGCTACAGCGCGCTGGCCATCGGCTATTCGCGGCGCTCGGAAAGCGGCAACTGGGTCTACAAGATCAACGGCGGCATCAGCGCGCAGCGCTTCAACCTGGGCTTGGGCATCGGGTACGAATGGTGAAAGAAAAAAGGGTGCCACGCATGAGCGCGGCACCCTTGAAAGGGGCGGGGGGCTCCAGCAACAGCTGGTGGTGGCGCCGACGCCGAAGGCTTCAGTGGCGGTGTCCAGCTAGTTCAGGTGAGCCGCATGGTCTCCGGCTTGGCCTCAGTTCAGAGAATTGGGGGGTGTCCCGCTGTTCACCCACCAAGCCATGCCAGGCACTGCGAGGGGGCTTCCGTTGATGATGAGATCGAGGCCATGGAGGGACGGATCTCTGCTCGAACTGCGAGGGTTCAAGACGATGAATTTGCCGTGGTTTGGCCCTTCGCCGAATTTGCCGACAGACGTGAGTGTCGAGTGAGTCCCGTTGCTGAAGCTGAGCATGCCGGAGCTCGGCGAATACGACAGAGCAGTGAATCCGTCGTTGAAATTGACCACGTCCTCACCGGTCAGCCGAGCCGCGGTATGCACCCGGGCGCGCTGCTCCTGCTTGCTCCTGGCTTCTTCCTGCGCCGTTTTCGGCTTTTGTTGCTCCTCCAGTGCTTGCGTCGCAGCGAGCTGGCGGCTGCGTTCGAAGGCGGCTGTTTGCTCCTGGCGCCGCGCATCGTCCTCGCGCGAACGCGCCTGCAATGCCTGCTCGTCCTTCTTCTGAGCTGCCTCCCGTGCTTCTTGGCGCCCGCGTGCCAACATTGCTGCCTCCGCCGCCTGTTGCTGAGCGCGTCTTTGTGCCGCCTGCTCAGGGTTCTCCACGTCCGCCCGTAGCTGAGCTGTTGCTGTTGCCAAGCGCTGAGCGCGATCTATCGCCGCCTGTTTCTCCGCCTGCTGTTTAGCGCGTTCCTTTTCCGCTTCCTGCCGAGCGCGTTCCTGCACCATCTCTGCTCTCAGCTTTGCCACATCCATCCGCTCGGGCTTGGCTGCCGAAGGCCCGTGCGTGACGCCGCCTTGCGGTGAAACCTCCAGGCTGCCCGTCGACGCCTTCGCGGTACCGCCGACGTTCACGCCCACGCCCTGGCCGTTGCCCACCAGCGAGATGCCGCTCGAATACATGCCGCCCAGGTTGGACGCGTCCAGCACGATGGTGCTGCTCACGCTGTTCGACGTGCTCTTGCTCAGGTCGATGTCCGTATTGGCTGCGCCCGTGACGATGCTCGCCTGCCGCTTGCTATGCAAGCCGGAGACTTCGACCGCGTAGGCAATCAGGTCGACCTGGTCGACCGTGCTGGCGTCCAGGCCTTGCCCGTCGATCTTGCCCTTGGCGGTGTCGATGCGGGTGATGTTGCCGCTAGCGTCGAACACCGGCTTGCCGGTGGTCAGCGTGGCGCGCGACACGTTGACGAAGCTCGCGCCCTTGACGGTGATGCCATTCGGGTTGACCAGCACCAGCCGCGCGCGCTGCCCGGCGATTTCAGTCGCGCCGCCCAGCAGCGATGCCTTCGAGCCGATCACCTCGTTGAGGATGACCTTCGCGGCGCCGCCGCGCAGCGCAGGGTTGCCTGCGATATCGCCACCGAGCTTGGTGCTCACGCCCGCGGCGCTGTTGTTCAGGATGAGGCCCTGCGCGCCGACGTTGTAGTCGGTGAACCGGTTGTGCGACACGCCCGCGGCGTTGGGCGCCACGATGTTGACGATGGGGGTCTTGTTGCCGGCGGCGGAAAGTGTCGCCTGGCTTGATCCAGCGGCAGGCGCGAGTTGCGCGAGTGCTGAAGTCGACGAGAGCAGCAGAGAGGCTAGGGCCGCGATTCGGCGGTTGGTTTTTTTCATGGTTCCCTTGAAGAGTGAAGACGGAAGGCAGGCGGCAACGAAGGCGACCTGTATCGACGGAGCGTCGTGGGTGTGGGTGTGGCGTTGCCTGGTTTGCCCTTGCATCAAATGCCGATGAACCGATGGCCACGCCCGGCGCGGGCGCGATCGCAAGGTTCAAAAGCTGGTGGTTAAAAAAAAGTTCAGGAACGGCTTGCGGCTCTTCAATGCCTCCGGCTTGGTGACGGGCGCTCCCACTGAAAAGTCGTAGCCCATGCGACCCTGGCTGCCCCGCAAACCCAAGGCCGCGCCGGCGAGGCGGCGCGCGTTGTGCGGCGTGCCGCCGCCAGACACGGCCCCGGTGTCCAGCGCCGCGTAGGCCTCGCCGAAACCCGACGTGGACGCCGCTACCGGTATCGGCATGGCCAGTTCGTTGCGCCACAGCCATCCGCCGGGCGCGAACAACGTCGTGTTGCCGTCGAAGCCGCGCACGCTGTCTCGGCCGCCCAGTTGCAGGTATTCGGACGAAGGCAGCGGCGTGGGCGCGTGCTGCAGCAGCAGGCTGCCGCGGTAGCCGAACCGTTGCCCGCCTGCCTCGAACGGCAGGTCCGCGGAGGCCCGCGCCGTGGCGACGCGGTAGCGCCCGTTCCAGTCCGGGTGGTCCTGCACATGGCCCGGAAACCGGCTCTCGCCAGGCAGGCTGCCCCGCAGTCCGACGCCGAACTCGAACAAGGCGTCGTCGAACTTCTCGAGATGGCTGAACGCGAGGTCGAAGCCCGTGGTGTCGCGCCGTTGAACATCGAGCGCCTTGCCGTCGAACCAGCTGTTCTCCTGCCGGCGAAACAGCGAGAGCCTGAGCGTGCCCTTGCTGTGGCCCGAGCGATATGGCACATAGGCCATGCCCATCTCGAAGCGGCGCGCGCGCGAGGCATAGGGATACGTTCCCTCAGGGTCTTCGATGCGCTGCCGCGCGGCCCACTCGCTGGCACCGACGGAGAACGACGCGTACCCGATGGGCACGTTCCACGCGATGCTCCTTGCCGTCGAGCCTCGCGTGCGCCTGCGAAAGTGCGGGTCGCCGCTGAAGGTGGCGATCAGCTGGTCGTGCAGGTGCAACGGCGAGTCGACGGAAACCACGGCCCCCAACTGGTTGCGGCCCGACGCATCGACGCCCGCGTTGTCGGCGGTCAACACGCCGTGCACGCGCGCGGCGTCGGCGGGGTGCTTGAACACGATGTCGCTCTGGCCGGCCTCGGCGCCCGGCAGCAGGTCGAACGCCGTGGTGCGCTGGCCCGGCAGGCGGCGGATGTTTTCAAGCGCCTGGTCCAGGTCGCGCACGTTCAGCAAATCGCCTGTCGTGGGCGGTAGCACCGTGGCGGGCCATCCGATGCGGCCTTCGGCGTCGCGGATCTGGCCGATGCGGCCCGCGACGATCTCGATAAGCAGGCGACCCGTGGACAGATCCTGTTCGGGCACGACGACCTGCGTGGTCATGTAGCCCCTGTCGAGCAGCGCCCGTGCAATGGCCGTGCGGGCGACCCGCAGCCCCTGCGCGCCGAGGCAATGGCCTTCGATGGCGACGCGACCGGGCAGCCACGGAAAAGACGCGGCGCCGCGCCGTTCGATGGACGAAATCAGGAAGCAGGGCGTTTCGGCGGGGAACACGATCGGCGAAGCGGGGCCGGCTTGCGTGCGGGTCAACAGGTCGGGCCGCTCGGCCACGCGCGCCCTGGCTTCGTCGAGTTGCAGCCGCAGCCGCTGTTCGTTGTGAGCCGACGCATCGGGCGGTGCGATTTGTGCGTCAGCCTCCAGCGCGAACGCCAGGCAGAACGCCGCATGGAGCGAGGCGCACGCCGCCGCTTTTCTTCTTGTTCGATTCAAACTGTTCCATGCCGTGGCCAAACGGCGATTGAAGTTCAGTTCGACTTTTCGACGGCTAGGAGCGGGCTGATTCGGCTTTTGTTTTTTGCCGGGAACGTGGGGTTGTGTTAGCTAGCCTCCTTTGTTTTCATTTGCAGCTCAATGCCCCGCCGGCGCCACCATGCGATGGCGCAGCTGGTCGGCCACCACGGCCACGATCAGCAGCACGCCCAGCACCACCATCTGCAGGTACGAGCCGACGCTGGCCAGGTTCATGCCGTTCTGCACCAGCCCGATGAAGATCGCGCCCATCACCACGTTGGGCACGCGGCCGATGCCGCCGCGCAAGCTCACGCCCGCGATCACGCAGGCGGCGATGGACTCCAGCGCCACCGTGCCGCCCAGGTTGGCCTCGCCGGTCTCGACGCGCGCGGTGAGCAGCAGGCCGCTCACGGCCGCCAGCCCGGCGCACAGCAGGTAGGCCGTCAGCAGCACGCGGCGCGTGTCGATGCCCGAGAGCGCCGCGGCCTTGGCGTTGCCGCCCACGGCCAGCAGGTGCGTGCCCGCGGGCATGCGGCCCATGAGCACGGCCATGCCCGCGACGCACACGGCCGTGACCCACACAGGCACCGGCACCCCCAGCAGCGTGCCGAAGCCGAACAGGTCGCTGAAGCCGGCCGGCAGGCCCGACACCGGCACGCCGCTGGTGAGGTACAGCGCCAGGCCGAAGCCGATGGACTGCACGCCCAGCGTCACGATGAAGGGCGACACGCCGACCACGGCCACGCCGATGCCGTTGACCAGGCCCACCGTGAGCCCCGCGAGCAGCCCGCACGCGCAACCGGCGATCACCACGACCCAGGTCGCATCGGGCAGCGCCGCGCCCAGGGCCTGCATGGCCAGCGCCGACACCACCGAGGCGATGGCCATCACCGTGCCCACCGAGAGGTCGAAGCCGCCCGTGACCAGCGCCAGCATCTGGCCCATCGACACCAGCACCAGGTAGACCGACTGGCGCAGCAGGTTGACCATGTTCTGCACCGTGAGGAACTGGTCGGACAGGGTGCTGAACACCACGATGGCGATCACCAGCATGAAGGGCAGCACGCCCAGGCGCAGGAACAGGCCGCGCAGCATGCCGAGCACGCGTGCGCGCAGGCCGGGTGGAGCGGACAAAGGCGTGGCTGAAGGCATCGAGGAAGGCATCGAGGAAGGCATGGACGAAGGCAGGGAGGAGGGCGCGGTCATGGGTCTCTTTCGCTGGAACCGAAGAACAGGTTGAGCACGGCGGTCTCCTGGATGGCGTCGCCCCGCAGCTCGCCGGCGATCTCGCCGCGGCACATCACGTACAGGCGGTGGCTCAGGTGCAGCACCTCGGGCAGGTCCGACGAAATGACCACCACCGCCGCGCCGCCCTCGCAGAGCTTGCGAATCACCTGGTACAGCGCGGCGCGCGTGCCGATGTCCACGCCCACCGTGGGTTCGTCGAACACATAGAGCGCGGCGTCGCGCGTCATGCCCTTGCCGAACAGCACCTTCTGCTGGTTGCCGCCCGACAGCAGGCCCACCGGGCGGTCGAGGTTGCGCGGGGCCAGTTCCACGCGCTCGGCCGCTACCGCCGAGAGCTTGCGGCCCAGGCGCCTGCGCAGCCAGCCACCATGCCCGCGCAAGGGCCCGTGCACCAGCGGCAGCACGATGTTGGCGCGCGAGGCAAAGCCCAGCACCAGCCCCTCGCCCTTGCGGTCCGGCGGCAGGTAGAACATGCCCTCGTCGAGCAGCCGGCGCACCGTGGCGCCGGTGCGCGGCTGGCCCTTGAACAGCACGCGGCCTTCGCTGACCGCGTCGAGCCCGTACACCGCACGGAACAGCTCCGACTTGCCGCAGCCCACCAGCCCCGCCAGCCCGACCACTTCGCCGCGCCGCACCACCAGGCTCGCACGGCGCACGCCGTTGGGCGAGCTGAGTCCGTCGATCTGCAGCACCACCTCGCCAGGGCTGGACGCGATGCGCGGGTAGACCTGCTCGACCGCGCGCCCGCTCATCAGTTCGATCAGCCGGTCGGCGCCGGTCTCGCGCGCTTGCACGGTGGTCACCTTGCGCCCGTCGCGCAGCACCGTGATGCGGTCGGCGATCTGCGCAATTTCCTGCATGCGGTGCGAGATGTAGACGATGCCCACGCCGCGCACCTTCAGCCGCGCGACCAGCGCGAACAGGCGCTGTGTTTCGGTGTCGGTGAGCGAGGCGGTCGGCTCGTCGAGGTTCAGCACCGACACCTCGCCGCGCAGGCCCTTGGCAATTTCGACCATCTGCTGCTGCGCGCGCGACAGGCCCGCCACGGGTGCGTCGCAGTCGATGTCGAAGCCCAGGTCGGCCAGCATCGCGCGGGCGCGCTCGCGCAGCGCGCCGCGGTCGAGCAGGCCGGCCTTGCACGGCTCCTCGCCCAGGCTCAGGTTCTGCGCCACCGACAGCGTGGGAATGAGCGAGAACTCCTGAAACACCGCGCTGATGCCGTGGCGCCGCGCCTCGTGCACGCTCGGCAACTTCACCGGCGCGCCATGCATGCGGATCTCCCCGGCCGAAGGCACGTTGGCGCCGGCCAGCAGCGAGATCAGCGTCGACTTGCCCGCGCCGTTCTCGCCGAACAGCACGTGCACTTCGCCCGCGCGCAGGTCGAAGTCGACGCCGTCGAGCGCGATCACGCCCGGGTAGCGCTTGCCGAGCCCGATGGTCTGGAGCAGCGGTTGAGACGATGAAGGCATGGGCCCGCCCACCTTGGCTACTTGACCTCGAACACCGGCTTGAAGCCCGGCGGCGGCAAGATGTCGTCGAGCTTCACGCTCTTGATGTTGCCGCTGTCGACCACGAAGATCTTCGGGCCCACGTGCTTCACCAGCTCCTTGTTCTCCAGCAGGCGCACGGCCTGGTCGACCGCGATGCGGCCCTGCACCACCATGGAGTCGGCCGGGGAGGCGACGATGCGGCCCTTTTGAATACCCTCGTACACGCCCGGTGTCATGTAGAAGGACAGCACCTGCACCTTCTTGTCGAGGCCGCGCGAGCGCAGCAGGCCAGTGGCGGCCTCGGCGGTCACGGCCGTGCCGGCGACGTAGGCCAGGTCGGGGTTGCCCTGCAGCACGTCTTCGACCAGCTTGCTCTGCGCCTCCTTGCCGGTGTCGCCGTACTTGGGGTCGAGCACCACCACGGCGCTGCCCTTCACCGCGTCCATGAAGCCCTTGTGCGCGGCCTCGACCCAGCCGGCGCCGGCCGGGCCCGGGAACCAGCCGACCTTGACCGCCGGCGAGCCGGCCGGGTGCTTCTTCGCGAGGTACTCGCCGGTGGAATGGCCCATCGTGTAGAACGACACCAGCGACTTGGCCGACAGGTCGGGGGAGTTGATGCCGTTCACCAGGTCGATCACCGGCACCTTCTTCGCTGCCGCGGCCTTGATGACGTTGTTGAGCCCGTCGCCTGAAATCGCGCCGATGATCACCGCGTTGGCGCCGCGCGCCACGCAGTCTTCGATCTGCGAGACCTGCTTGCCCAGGTTGGTGTAGCCGCCCGCGTCGGCCACCTGCAGCTTCACGCCCTGGCGCCTGGCCTCTTCGATTACGCCGTAGTCCACGCCCAGCCAGTAGGCGTCCTTCATGTGCGGGAACGACACGCAGATGTCCCACTTCTTCGAGGCCTTGGCCAGGGGCGTGTAGTCGATGGGCTTCTTCGTGCCCTCGGCGGAGAAGGCCGGCTCGGTGGCTTCGGCCTTGTAGGGGAACCAGTCGGCGGCCGAGGCACTGGCGTGCCAGAGCAGGGCGGCGGCGAGCGAACTGGCGAGCAATGAAACGCGTGACAGGCGTGAAACGCGCAGGAGCGAGCTGTTCATGAAGAACTCCTAGGTGGCAACAACAGAAAAAGGAAAAGGCGAAAAAAGGCGGAAGGCGCGCGGCTAGTCCGGGAGCGCCGCGAGCGCCTCACGAAGGCGCGCGATGCGCTGTCGTCGCTCGGCGCGGGCTTCCAGCGCCTGCGCCATGTCGACCTCGACGAAGCGCGCCTTGTGGTTGGGCTGCATCTGCGCGATGAGGTCCATGTCGGCGCTGATCACCGTGCCCACCATGGCGTAGCCGCCGCCCGACACGGCGTCGCGGTGCAGGATGATGGGCTCGCGCCCACCCGGCACCTGGATCGACCCGTAGGGGTAGCCCGCGTCCACGATGTTCGACGGGTCGGCACCCGCGCCGAACGGCGGCTTGCGCTCCAGGAACTTCAGCGGCGTGCCGTTCTTGTAGCGGTACCCGATGCGGTCGGCTTCGGAGCCCACGCTCCAGGTGTCGGCGAAGAAGCTGTGCACCGATTCTTTCTGCAGCCGATGAAAGTAGATGCCCGGCAGCACGCGCAGCGCGACCTCCTTCGCGAGCACCGGCAGCAGTTCAGCGGGCGCGGCGCGGCCGGCCCTGGCGCGCGGCGATGGCGTGCCGACGGGCAGCCGGTCTCCGGCCAGCAGCTTGCGGCCGTTGAAGCCGCCGAAGGCGCCCAGGCCGTAGGTGGAGCGGCTGCCGAGCACCACCGGCACGTCGATGCCGCCCGCCACGGCAATGCACATGCGTGCGCCCAGCTTCATGAAGTCGAAGGCGAGCACGTCGCCGGCCTGCACCGCGAACGATGCGTTGCGCGGCGCCTCCTGCGCGTTGAGCTTCACCCTGGCCTCGGCGCCCGTGACGGCCACGATGGCCGGCGCGTCGAAGCGCAGTTCGGGCCCGAGCAGCGTCGTTTCCATTGCGGCAGCGCCCTCGTCGTTGCCCACCAGCAGGTTGGCCAGCACCAGCGCCTGCTGGTCGAGCGCACCCGACAGCGGAATGCCCAGGTGGTAGTAGCCGGGGCGGCCCGCGTCCTGCACGCTGGTCGCAAGGCCGGGCTTGATCACTTCAATGGCCATGGAGCACCTTCAGCAACTGTCGGTTGTAGCCGTCGGGGTCGGCCAGGAATTCGTCGAGCGAGAACGACACGGGTTCGATGCGCAGCGTGTACGTGCCGGCCTCCACCTGCGCGACCTGGCGGTCGTACTCGGCGCGGTCGATGGGCTTCCACTTCACGATGTCGCCGGGGCGGAAGAACACCATCAGCTCCTTCAGGTACGACAGGCGCTGCGCCGGGTCGAAGATGGGCGCGGGCGTGACGCCGAACATCTGGTAGCCGCCCGCGCCGCGCACCGAGTAGATGCAGCTGAAGCAGCCGCCGTGTCCCAGCGTGAGCCGGGGTGTGTCGGTGCGCGGGCTGAGGTACTTGGGCACCTCGATCTGCCGCTCGCGCTCCACCATCTGGAAAAGAAAGGGCAGCCCCGCCACGAAGCCGACCATCGACACGAACCACGGCGCGCCCGAGTGCGCGGCGATGAAGGCGTCGACCGAGGCGTGGCCGTTGATGCGCGCGGCGTATTCGATGTCGGTGCTGGCCGGGTCCTGGTGGCGCTCGCGAAAGCGCATGAGCGTCTCGTGCGTCCACGGGTCGTTGTAGAGCACCGGAATCTCCACGATGCGGGTCTGCAATTGCCGGTCGGCATCGCCCAGGCCGGCCTCGATCTCCTTCAGCGCATGGAGCAGCACGTCGGGCACGATCCTGTCGGGGTCGAAGCGCACCAGGTAGGCGGCGTTGGCGGGGCAGATCTCGGTCACGCCGACGAGCTCGCCCGCCTCCACGCGGCGGCGCAGCGCGTTGCAGATGGCCATGCCCTTGAAGAAGGCGGGCAGCGACATCTCCTCGCTGATCTCGACGAACAGGTGCTCGTCGCCGCCGAAGCTGTAGCGGGCCTGGGCGGGCAGGGTGGTGGCAGTGGTCATGCGGTGACTTTCAGAGCTGGAGCAGCCAGGGGGTCGACATCCACCAGCGGGTTCTCCGCGAGCCAGGGTTCCAGGAAGCCGGTGTGGAAGGCGGCCTTGGCAACGTTCGCGTCGTCGCACAGCGCGCGGTGCAGGGCAATGGTCGTGTGGATGCCTTCGACCTGCAGTTCGCCCAGCGCGCGGCGCATGCGGGCCAGCGCGCTGGCGCGGTCGCTGTCGTGCACGATGAGCTTGCCCAGCAGCGAGTCGTAGTAGGCCGGCACCGTGTAGCCGGGGTACAGCATGGTGTCGAAGCGCACCCCCGGCCCGCCCGGCACCACCAGCTGATGCACCGCACCCGGGCTGGGCATGAAGTTCTTCGCCGCGTTCTCGGCGTTGATGCGCACTTCTATCGCCGCGCCGGTGAGCCGGATGTCCTCCTGCCTCAGCCGCAACGGCTGGCCCAGTGCGATGCGCAGCATTTCTTTCACCAGGTCGATGCCGGTGACCATCTCGGTGACCGGGTGCTCGACCTGGATGCGCGTGTTCATCTCGATGAAGAAGAACTCGCGCGTGTCGTCGTCGTACAGGTACTCCAGCGTGCCCGCGCCGCGGTAGGCCACGGCATGGGCCAGGCGCAGCGCCGAGTCGCACAGCGCGGCGCGCGTGGCCTCGCCGATGGCGGCCGAAGGCGCTTCTTCCCACACCTTCTGGCGGCGGCGCTGCAGCGAGCATTCGCGCTCGAAGCAGTGCACCACGCGCTGGCCGTCGCCCAGTATCTGCACCTCGATGTGGCGCGCCCGGCGAATGAAGCGCTCCAGGTACACCTCGCCGTTGCCGAAGGCGGCCAGCGCTTCGGCCGTGGCGGTGGCGAACTGCTGCCGCAGCTCGGCCTCGCCCTGCGCCACCCGGATGCCGCGCCCGCCGCCACCGGCGGAGGCCTTGATCATGATCGGGTAGCCGATGTCCTTCGCCACCTCCACGGCCACGTCGGGGTCGCGCACCACGCCGGCGCTGCCGGGCACGGTAGGCACGCCGGCCTTCATGGCGGCGGCGCGCGCGGCGGCCTTGTCGCCCATGGTGCGAATGGCGTGCGGCGTGGGGCCGACAAAGACCAGCCCCGCGGCTTCGACGCGCTCGGCGAAGGCGGCGTTTTCCGACAGGAAACCGTAGCCGGGGTGCACCGCGCCGGCACCGCTCGTGGCTGCCGCCTGCAGGATGGCGTCGATGTCCAGGTAGCTCTTGCTCGCGTGGGCCGGGCCGATGCGCACCGCCTCGTCGGCCATCTTCACGGCCAGGCTTTGCGCGTCAGCGTCGCTGTACACGGCCACGGTCTTCAGGCCCAGTTCCCTGGCGGCGCGCACGATGCGCACCGCGATCTCGCCGCGGTTGGCGACGAGCAGCTTGTCGAATGCGGCAGCCATGGCTCAGGCGGTCTCGATGACGGCGAGCACCTGGCCCGGATCGACCGGCTCGGCGTTCTCCACGCCGAAGCGCACCAGCCGTCCCGCCGCGTCGGCCGTGACTTCGCTGAACTGCTTCATCACCTCGACCAGGCCCAGCACGTCGCCCACGGCCACCATGTCGCCTTCGGACTTGAACAGCGGCGCGTCGGGCGCCGAGCGGCGGTAGAAGGTGCCCGGCAAGGGGCTCAGGACTTCATGGGTAGCGGACATCGGTGCACTCCTGGAACAACAACAACGAAAACAAGAACAAGAAAAAGAGGCTCAGCCCAGCGCGGGCAGGCCCGCCACGCGAATGCCGTGCCCGGCCAGCGCGGCCCGCGTGGTGCGCACCAGCGCCAGCGCGCCGGGCGTGTCGCTGTGGATGCAGACCGAGTCGAAGCCGATGGCCACGTCCTCGCCCTCGACGGTGCGCACCACGCCCTCGGTGCAGGCGCGCACCACCTTGGCCGCGACGGCTTCCGCATCGAGCGCGCCGACGCGGCGCGTGAAGACGATGGCGCCGCTCAGGTCGTAGTCGCGGTCGGCGTAGAACTCGCGCACCACCGGCTGCCCCAGCTCGCGCGCCACCCGGCAGGTGACGGAGGCCTCCATGCAGAACAGGCGCAGCGTGGGCTCGATCTGCCGCAGCGCCGTGACCAGCGCGCGCGACAGCGCCTCGTCGCGCGCCGCATGCATGTACAGCGCCCCATGCGGCTTGATGTGCTGCAGCCGCAGGCCCTCGAGCCGTGCAAATTCGCGCAGCGCGCCCAGCTGGTAGACCATGTCGTTGACCAGCTCGTCGGCCGGCGCGTGCATGTGGCGGCGGCCGAAGCCCACGAGGTCGCGAAAGCCCGGGTGCGCGCCGATGGCCACGCCGTGCTCGCGGGCCAGGCCGACCATCCTGCGCATGATGTTCGGGTCGCCGGCGTGGAAGCCGGTCGCGATGTTGGCCGAGGTGATCAGCGGCATCAGCGCTTCGTCGACGCCGTCGCCGATGGTCCAGGGGCCGAAGCCTTCACCCATGTCGGAGTTCAGATCGATCTGCGTTTTCTTCACGGGTCGCGGCCTTTGTTCGGTGCGCATCGCCGGGGCGGCGGTGCAGGACGAAGCGAAGATTAGTCAGCACCCCCACGGCTGAAAAGCATTGTTTTCAGGCAGCCCGGTATCTGAAAAACAGATGCTGCGCCGGCGCGCGTTGGCCGCTACGCTGGAGGGGCGCGATGCGGCGGTATCGGCTTTGCGCCTGCGGGAGCACGCTGCCAGCGCGCTCGCGAATACCCTCGAACACCAGAAAGGCCTGCACCATGTCCCTGACGCTGCGTCAGCTCAAGTACTTCTCGGCCGTGGCCGAGGCCGGCCGCATCTCGCACGCGGCGCAGCAGCTCAACATCTCGCAGTCGGCCGTCACCACGGCCATTCGCGAGCTGGAGGACATGATGGGCCGGCAGCTGTTCGAGAGGCACCCCCACGGCGTGGAACTCACCAAGGCAGGCCGGCGCTTTCTGGGCCATGCCTACACGGTGCTGGCCGCCGCCGACGAGGCGCTGCGCATGCCGCACGAAGGCGCCGACGTGGAAGGCGCCATCACCATCGCCGCGAGCTACACCGTGCTGGGCTACTTCCTGCCGCACCACCTGCAGCGCTTCGAGCAGCTGCACCCGCAGGTCACGGTGAAGGTGCACGAGGTGGCGCGCGAGGCCATCGAGGAAGGGCTGATCACCCAGCGCTACGACATCGGCGTGCTGCTCACCTCGAACGTGGTGCTGCGCGAGCTGACGCTGGAAACCTTCTTCGGCTCGCAGCGCCGGCTGTGGGTGCCGGCCAAGCACCCGCTGCTGGACAAGCCCGAGGTCACGCTGGCCGACGTGGCGGCCGAGCCCTACATCATGCTCACCGTGGACGAGGCCGCGGCCACCGCGCTGAAGTACTGGAGCAAGACGCCGCTGCAGCCCAAGGTGCGCCTGCGCACCAGCTCGGTGGAGGCGGTGCGCAGCACGGTGGCCAACGGCCTGGGCGTGACGGTGCTGTCGGACATGGTCTACCGGCCCTGGTCGCTGGAGGGCAAGCGCATCGAGACCATCAACCTGCGCGACACGGTGCCCACGATGAACATCGGGCTGGGCTGGAAGCAGGGCGTGGAGTTTTCGCCGGCGATGACGGCGTTTCGCGAGTACTTTCGCCAGCAGTTCCTGGAGCCGGCCTCGGCGCGGCAGGTGCGAAGCCGGGGCTGAAGGGCGCGCGGCTCAGGCCGCCACCGGCAAGCGCCGCAGCCCCGAGACGCGCGAAGCAAAAATGATCGCGGCCTGCAACGCAAAGCCCGCGAGCGCCAGCAGCAGGCAGGCCAGCTCGCCCCACGCCGCGCCGACCACGCCGCCCAGCGCCGCGCCCAGGGGCCGCGCGCCGGTGTTCACCGTCAGGAACACCGCCGACACCCGCCCCAGCATGCTGGCCGGTGCCACGCTCTGGCGAAGCGTGGTCGAGGTGATGACCCAGACCATCGGCCCCGCGCCGAACAGGAAGAACGACAGCGCGGCCAACCCGGCACCTGCGGCACCTCCGGCCCCCGCAGCATTCGGCACCGCGAGCGTGGCCGCCATGACCGCCGCCGCCACCACCGCGACCGCGGGCCCGACCTGGATCGCGCGGCCGAACGGCAGCCGTGCGACCACGCGCGATGTCAGCAGCGCGCCGGCCACCATGCCCGCGCCGTACATCGCCAGCGTGAAGCCCACCGCCTGCGCGCCCAGCCCCAGCGCACGCACCGCGTAAGGCACATAGGCGGCCTGCAGCACGAACCACGAGATGTTGAAGACCGCGCCGGTCAGCAGCATGGGCCGCAGCAGCTCGCTGTGCCACACCAGGCGCGCGCCGTCGCGCACTTCCAGCAGCGGATGGCGGCCCGACGCCGGCGCGCGCGGCGCTTCGCTCAGCCGCAGCAGCAGGCCGACGGCCGCCACCGACAGCGCCGCCGCCAGCACGAAGGCCGCCGGCGCGCCGGCCCACGCGACCAGCGCGCCCGCCAGCGCGGGCCCGGCCGTGAAGGCGGCGCTGCGCGCCAGCTCGAGCCGACCGTTGGCCACCGCCAGCGATTCGCGCGGCACCAGGGCCGGCACCAGCGCGGGCGCCGCCACGCTGAAGCCCACGGTGCCGACCGCGCCCAGGAAGCCCAGCAGCGCCAGCCACCCGATGCCGAGCGTCGACGTGCACACCATGCCCAGCAACACCAGCAAGGATGCCGCGCGCAGCCCTTCGGCCGCGACCATCAGGCGCCGTCGCGACATGCGGTCGGCGAGCAGGCCCAGGGGCATCGACACGAGCAGGAAGGGCAGCGTCTGCACCGCCGCAAGAAAGCCTATGTCGCCCGGCCCCGCGCCGAGCGCGAGCACCGCGACCAGCGGCACGGCGGCCAGGCTCAGTTGTTCGGCGGACTGCGCGGCGAGGTTGGACCAGGCCAGGAAGACGAAGGGGCGGGGCAGGCGTGCGGGCATGGGATGGAAAGGAGATGAAGTGCGTGCGAAAACTTCATCTTGCGAGCCTCCGGCCCGTGGCGCTGGCCGTTTACGGACCTGCGAGCAAGCTCAGCGCGCGGGTTTGGCTTTCGGCTTCACTGGCTTCGTTGGCTTCACTGGCTTCGGGGCCCGCGCGGGAGCTGGCGTTGGCCCCGGCACGATCACGCTCATCACGAAATCGATGAACGCCCGCACCTTGGCCGCCGGCAGGTGCCGCGACGGGTACAGCGCGTAGATCGGCAGGCGCTCGTCGGGCCAGTCGGGAAACAGGTCGACCAGCTCGCCGCTGTCGAGCTGCGGCTGGATGCCCACCGCCTTGATCTGCGCCACGCAGATGCCCGCAAGCGTGGTCGTGAGCACGGTGCCGGGGTCGCTCAGCAGCAGCCGTCCGGTGGTGGGCACCGTGAGCTGCTTGCGCCCGCGGTGGAACTCCCATGTGTACGGCTGCCCGGTGACGGGGTTGCGCACCTGCAGGCAGGCGTGCGTTGCCAGGTCCGCCGGCCTGGCGGGGCGGCCGTGGCGCTCCAGGTAGGCCGGGGTGGCGACGGTGATCACGCGCGAGTCCATCAGCTTGCGCGCCACCAGCGACGAGGAGGGCGGCTCGCCGAAGCGCACCGCGATGTCGAAGCCCTCGGCCACCAGGTCGCCGAGCTGCTCGCGCGCGATGAGCTCCAGCGTGAGCTCGGGGTACAGCGCCACGAAGCGCGGCAGGTGCGGCGCCAGCAGCAGCCGCGAGGTGAAGGCGTCGGTGTTCACGCGCAGGCGGCCGCGCACCGCGCCGGACGCGCCCGAGGCCGTGGTGACGGCGTCTTCGATGCCCAGCACCAGCGGGTTGATGTTGGCGTACAGCAGCCGCCCCTCGTCGGTGAGATTCAGCGAGCGCGTGGTGCGGTCGAACAGCCGCACGCCGATGCGTGCCTCCAGCCGCGCGATGGAGCGGCTCACGCCCGAGGGCGTGAGGCCCAGCGCCGTGGCCGCGTTGGCGAAGCTGCCGCCCTCGACCACGGCGGCCAGCACGCTGACGTTGGAGAGAAGGCGTCCGTCGAGGGTCATGGGGCGGCTTTCGCGGTCCTGGCTGATTGGTGATTCGGCGTCATGAATGATACGACCGCAGGTCGCTTTACTCAAAGGTGAGCGCTTTCTACCATTCGACCCCAACGAGCCCGCCATGGGCTTGTCGTGAACCCACCCAGTCGAAAAAAGGAAAAGTCTCATGTACGCAATCACCGGTATCACAGGCAAGGTCGGCGGCGCCGCCGCACGCGCGCTCCTGGCCGCGGGCCAGCCCGTTCGCGCGGTCGTTCGCGACGCGGCCAAGGGCCGCTTCTGGTCGGAGCTCGGGTGCGAGGTCGCGCTGGCCGACATGCTCGACGTCGACGCGCTCACGCGGGCCTTCGCGGGCACGGCGGGCGTCTTCGTGCTGCCGCCGCCGCAGTTCGATCCGCAGCCGGGCTTTCCCGAGGCCAAGGCCGTCATCGCGGCGGTGCGGCAGGCGCTCGAGGCGGCACGGCCCGGCCGGGTCGTGTGCCTGTCGACCGTCGGCGCGCAGGCCGCCCAGCCCAACCTGCTGAGCCAGCGCACGCTGATGGAAGAGGCGCTGGCCACGCTGGCGCTCCCGGTCAGCTTCCTGCGGCCCGCCTGGTTCCTGGAGAACCTGGCCTGGGACATTGCGCCGGCGCGCGAGCAGGGCGTGCTGCAGAGCTACCTGCAGCCGCTGGACCGCGCCGTGCCGATGGTCGCCACGGCGGACGTGGGCCGGGTGTCGGCCGAGTTGCTGGTGCAGGCGGGCGGCGCGCCGCGCATCGTCGAGCTCGAAGGGCCGGCGCGGCTGAGCCAGCACGACATCGCTGCGGCGCTGGCCCGCGTGCTGGGCCGCCCGGTGCAGGCGCAGGCGGTGCCGCGCGAGACCTGGGCTGCCATCTTCAGCGCGCAGGGCATGCGCAACCCGCTGCCGCGCATGCAGATGCTCGACGGCTTCAACGAGGGCTGGATCCGCTTCGAAAGCGCTGAAGGCGCGGACGCCACCGTGCGCAAGGGCACGGTCGGCGTGGAAGAAGTGATCCGTTCGCTCGCGGCTTGAGGCTACGGCGCGGGCGCGCTCAGGCCGCCTCGGCCTGCATGCGCTCGAACCACTCGGCCACGTACGCCGCCTCCGGCGCGGCGTCGGGTGCCAGGCCGTAGTAGTAGCGCTCCAGCGTCATGCGCAGGGCCGGCAGCGGCGACTGCAGCCGGCCCGAGGCCAGGTCGTGCGACACCAGCGAGGCCGGCGCCAGCGCAATGCCCAGGCCGTCGACCGCGGCCTGCAGCACGAAGTGCAGGTGGTCGAACTGCAAACGGCCCGCCGGCCGTGCGCGGGGTGCGGCGAACTGCTTCTTCCAGGCGTCCCAGTCGTCCTTGCGCGTCCTGGCCGACAGCAGCACGTGCGAGGCCAGCCCGCGCAGGTCGGCCAGCGGGTGCTGCGCGAACAGCGCCGGCGCGCCGACCACCAGCACTTCGTCTTTCAGGAAGGGCCGCAGCTTGATCGACGGCGGCCAGCCCTCGCGCCCGCGGCGCACCGCGATGTCGAAGCTGTCGAGCGCCTGCTCGGGCATCACCGTGCTGGTGACCACCTGCGGCTCGATGTCGGGGAACTGCTCGACGAAGGAGGGCAGCCGCGGAATGAGCCAGCGCACCGCGAACGACGGCCGCACGTTGATGCGCACCGCGCGCGCCGGCCCCTGCGCCTGCAAGGCCCGCGCGGCCGCGCCGATCTGCGCGAGCGCGGGCTCGACCTCGGCGAAAAACTGCTGGCCCTCGGCGGTCAGCGCCACCTGGCGGATGCGGCGCTCGAACAGCGCCACGCCCAGGAATTCTTCAAGGCTCTTGATCTGCCGGCTCACCGCGCTGTGCGTGACGTGCAGTTCCACTGCGGCCCGCGTGAAGCTCAGGTGGCGGGCCGCCGCGGCAAAAGCGCGCACGGCGTTCAGGGGAGGTTCTCTGGACGGCATGCGTGCAATTTTCTCACGCATGCCGGGCGTTTATGTCGTTTGTCGGCACCGTGTGGTGCGGCGCACCATCGGGGTTCGATGTCTCGCACAACCTCTACTTCTTCCGCTCCCGCTCCCGCTCACGTTCCCGACCGAGCTCCTGGTTCCACCGACCTGAACTCCCGCCACGCGGCCATGGCGCTGGGCCTCTCCCTGCCGGCCGACGTGGTGCTGTATCTGCTGCTGCCCATGTACGCCAGCCAGTTCGGCGTGACGCTGGCCGAGGCCGGCATGCTGCTCGCGGCCAACCGGCTGGTGCGCATCGCGGGCTACGGCTACGTGGCGCGCTTCTACGCCCAGCATGGCGACCGGCTGACCTGCGGCATCGCCGTGGTGGCCGCCGCGGTGTGCGGCCTGGGCTACGCCACGCTGTCGGGCTTCTGGGCCTTGCTGCCGCTGCGGCTGATGTGGGGGCTGTGCTTTGCGGCGCTGAACCTGTCGACGCAGGCGCTGGCCACGGCCGACCCGCTGGGCGCCGCGCGGCGCAACGGGCGTTCGCGCGCCTTCATCGCGCTGGGGCCGGTGCTGGCGCTGCCGCTGGGGGCGCTGCTGGCGCACTGGAGCGGGCCGCGCGCCATCTTCGGCATCCTCGCGGTGTTCTCGCTGCTGGCCTGGTTCGTCACGCGGCGGCTGCCGGCGGCGCCGCACCCCATGCCCAACCCGGGCAAGGCCACCAGCCGCTTCAAGTGCCCCAACAGCCTCGACAGCTGGTCGTTCATGGAAGGCCTGACGCTCGACGGTCTCTTCATCGTCGGGCTGTCCTACCTGGGCAAGGACCTGATGCCCGGCGGCGCGGTGATCGTCGCGGGCGTGCTCATGGCGCTGCGCTATCTCGCCGAAATCTTGCTGAGCCCGGTGGGCGGCCACATGGCGGAGCGCTTCGGCGCCGAGCGGCTGCTGGTGTGGCTGTCTTTGGTGACGGCCCTTGCGCTGGTCGGCTTCGGGCTGGTCGGCTTCGGGCTGGGCTGGCTGTGGAGCTGCGCGGCGCTCATCGTGGTGCTGCGCGCCTTGCAACTGCCGCTGCTGCCGCCCATCGTGGCGCGCCGCACGCCGGGGCCCGAGCGGGTGCAGGCGCTGGCGGCGCGCTCGGTGTGGCGCGACATCGGCGCGGGCACCGGGCCGCTCATCGCGGGGCTGCTGCTGCCGGTGGCGTCGCCGCCGTGGATCTACGGCGTGGCCGCGCTGCTGCTGGCGCTGGCGGCGCTGGCCTGCGGCTGGAGCGCGTCGCAACCCTCCGTCAACATCCAGGAACGAAGCACATGACCACGCCCCATGCCATCGACACCGTCGCCAAGCTCGAGGCCCTGTTCGGCCAGCCCGGCGAGGCCTCGCTGAAAAAAGAGGTCGCGTACCTGCACTCGATGTACCAGGCGCTGATTGCCGCCTCGCCCTTCGCGGCGCTCGCCACGCTGGGCCCGGGCGGCCTCGACGTGTCGCCGCGCGGCGATCCGCCGGGCTTCGTGGCGGTGGAAGACGACAAGACGCTGCTCATGCCCGAGCGCCGCGGCAACAACCGCATCGACAGCCTGCGCAACATCGTGGCCGACCCGCGCGTGGCGCTGCTGTTCTTGATTCCGGGCGTGGGCGAGACGCTGCGCGTGAACGGCAGGGCGCGCATCACCGTGGCGCCCGAGCTGCTGGCGCGCTTCGCCATGGACGGCAAGCCGCCGCAGTGCGTGATCCGCATCGGCGTGGAGAAAGTGTTCTTCCAGTGCGCGCGGGCCATCCAGCGTTCGAAGCTGTGGGCGCCGCTGCCGGCCGATGCCCGGCGCGAGGTGCCGACGCCGGGCGCGATCCTGTCGGCGCTGACGGCGTCGGCGTTCGACGGGGAAACCTACGACAGGGAGTTGCCCGCGCGGCAGCGGGCGACGCTGTATTGAATTGAAAAAGCCCGCTTTCGCGGGCTTTTCTTGGCGCTTGCCGGCGCGTTCAACGCACCCAGTGGCACACGCGGTGGTGGTGGCGCGCGTCCCACTTGCACACCTTGTGCGGGCGGTGGTTGGGCGCTGCCGAGGCAATGCTGGGGGCCAGCACGGCGAGGCCGGCGAAAGCGAGGACGCTGGAGAGGATGAGCTGCTTGGTCTTCATGTGATTCTTTCTAAGCAATGGCATCGAGGGAAGGGAGGGTGCGTCTTTCAACGGGCGCCCTCACAGAACGGGCCGGGGCTGCATTCAGATGACGCCTGTTTACACATTCGTTGTCAAAATTCTTAGGGGCGAATTAGCCCTCAGCCCCAAGCCCTCAACCCTCAAGCCCGCCCACCCGCCGTGGCCGCCGCCTGCTCCGTGCGCGCGTCGTGCCCGATCACCAGCACCAGCACGAAGGCCACCACCGACAGCAGCGCCAGGAACACCACCGCGTACACGTCGTTGCCCATGCGGTCCTTCAGCGCGCCGAAGATCGTCGGGCCGATGTAGCCGCCCAGGTTGCCGATGGAGTTGATCCACGCGATGCCCGCCGCCGCCGCCGTGCCACTCAGGATGGCGGTGGGCAGGGTCCAGAAGGTGGGCAGCGCGCTGAAGATGCCGAACGCGGCGAGCGTGACCGCGGCCATCTTCGGAATGGGCGCGCTGGTCTGCGAGGCCAGCACCAGGCCGATGAAGATGCACGCCAGCGGAATCAGCAGGAACCACTTGCGCTCCTTGCGTGCGTCGGAAGCACGCGTCCAGAACAACATGGCAATGGCGCCCACCAGGTACGGAAACGCGTTGATGAAGCCGATTTCCACATTGCTCAGCCCGCCGAAGCCCTTGATGATCTGCGGCAGGAAGAAGCTCAGGCCGTACAGCGGCACGGTGATGCCCATGTAGACAAAGCCGAGCCCGATCACGCGCAGGTTCAGCAGCGACTGCTTCCACGAGATCTTGTTGATCGACTCGCGGTTGCGGCGCTCGGCGTCGAGCGTGGTCTGCAGCCAGCTGCGCTCCTCGGTGGTGAGCCACTTGGCGTCCTTCGGGCCGTCGGGCAGGTACATCAGCACGAAGAAGGTGAGGATGAGCGAGGGAATCGCCTCCAGGATGAACAGCCACTGCCAGCCGTGCATGCCGCCCACGCCGTCCATGTTGAGGATGTAGCCCGAGATGGGAGAGCCGATGACCGTCGAGATCGGAATGGCGAACATGAACCAGCCCACGATGCGCGCGCGGTACGCCGCCGGGAACCACAGCGTGATGTAGAAGATCACGCCCGGAAAGAAGCCGGCCTCCGCGATGCCGAGCAGGAAGCGCACGATGTTGAAGCTGGTCGAGCCGCCCACCCATGCCTGCGCGGCCGACAGAATGCCCCAGCTGAACATGATGCGGGCGATCCAGCGGCGCGCGCCGAAGCGTTCGAGCGCCATGTTGCTGGGCACCTCGAACAGGAAGTACGCCAGGAAGAAGATGCCGGCGGCGCTGCCGAACACGGCGGCGGTGAAGCCCAGGTCCTTGGACATGGCCGCGCCGGCAAAGCCGAGGTTCACGCGGTCGAGGTAGGCGATGAAGTAGCTGATCATCAGCAGCGGCAGCAGCCGCCAGCTGATCTTCGAGATGGTTCTCTGTTCGACGGGGTTCATGGTTTGTCTCCGGTGTTGGATGGTTTTATGGAGTGCGGAAAGGAAATCGCGAAGGGGGAGGGCGGCGTTGGCGCCGCCGGGGGTGTCAGTCTTGCGCTTGCTGTTGTCGGGCCCTCATGATCTGGTGGCGTTGCCAGTACTGTCCGGCGGCGGCCTTGAAGTTGTCCTTCTGCTTGCCCAGGCCCGCGAGCTTCACCTTGGTGGTGCGCGCGCCCAGCATGCCCTTGTCGTGGTGGGTGACGACGAGGGTGTCGCCGAAGCTGCTGTCCTTGTAGGTGAGGCCCTTCACCTCGTCCCATGCGATGAAGGCGCCGCCGTCCGCGGTGGTCTGCAGGCCGGCGTAGCTCACGTCGATGCGGTTGCCGCCCTTCAGCGCGAAGCCCACCGGCGGAAAGTGCCGCAGCACCACCGCGCGTTCTTCCTCGGTGGCGGGCTCGCAGCGGTAGGCCAGGCTCAGCTCGTGGTTCTGCACGAAGCGCTGCTCGTACGCGCCCCACAGGCGCTGCTCGATGGCGTGGGCGGTTTCTATCTCGTCGGCCCACGAGGCCTGCGGCACGGTCGCGACGATGGCGCCGTACGCGGCCTCGGGCACGTGGTGGCCCACGTTGCGCATGCGCTCCAGCAGGGGCGGATGGGTGTCGTAGGGGTGCGGCACGTCGGCCGTCTTCATGGCCTCGATGAAGGCCTCGGAGCGGGCATAGGGCGGCAGCCCGTCGGCCACGAAGCCCGCGATGCCGAGCGCGCCGTCGTGCTGGCGGTTCTGCGCGAAGAGCTGGTGCTCCACGTCGTTGCGGTAGCTGGCGTAGGCCGAGATCTTGATGAGCGACTGCACGATGGCGTGCGGCGCCGTGAGCCCGGCGGCCACGCGGTCGGCGCGGTACTCGCGCTCGCGGCTGTCGCGCGCCAGCGCGAAGGCGAAGATCATGCGGTACAGCCGCAGCAGGTAGTGCGCCACGATGGTGAGGCCGCCGCTGCGCATCTTCCAGGTGTACTGGTCGAACTGCAGCAGCTTGGGGCCCAGCGCCGCGCTGCTGCGGGTGTCGCCGCCGCCCAGGTGGGCCAGCTCGTGCGCCAGCACCGCATCGGCCTCGGCCTGGTCGAGCACGCGCAGCAGAGGCACGCTGACGAACAGCGTGCGGCCCTTCAGCGCGCGGCCCTGCACCTCGCACGGCGCCTCGGTCACGAAGAAGCTGGTGTCGATGCCCGCCACGATCTGGTCGGGCGGCGCGGTCTTCACGCGGCCGGCCAGCTGGCGCACGCGCTCCCACAGCCGCGGGGCGTCTGCCTGCGCGATGAGTTCGCCCTCGATCTCGTTGCCCGAGGGCAGCTTCCTGAACAGCGTGTAGATCGCATAGAACACCGCCGCGCCGGCCGCGATGCCCGCCAGCGCGATGAGCTTGATGTAGTAGCTCTGCCAGAAGTAGGCCGTGAGCCAGAACGACAGCCACACCAGCATCGCGCTCTGCAGCACCACCTCGAGCGCGCTGGACACCGTCATGAGCCGCCAGCCCGCCACGAAGCTGGCGTAGCGCAGCCCGCGGTTGGCGAAGGCCAGCGCGCCCAGCACCAGCGCCGCCACGAGCAGCGCGGCGCCCAGGCCGATGGTCCAGAGCGCGGCGCGGTCGGCCCAGTGGAACTGCCACTGCATCGAGTACGGGCTGCACACCTTGTCGTGGAAGTTGCGGTCTTCCGGCGTGGTGGCGTCGCAGGCCGTCGACAGCGGGTGGCTGCGATAGAAGCCGGTGGCTTCGGCCTTGTCCGCGGCCGACAGGCGCGCGTCGCCGGCGATGCGTTTTTCTACCGACTGCAAAAAGGCCGCGTCCTGCGAACGCAGCGCGTACTCGGTGAAGACCAGCGTGGCCGCCGGAATGGCGAACAGCCACACGAGCGTGAGAGCGAAGACGCGCAAGAGGTCGCGATGGACCGTGGTGCGTGCGAGGGCCATGACATGTTGCTCCTGGACGGCGGCTGCCGTGAGTTGTTATCGATGTGTTCCGGGAAGCGATAGCGTAGCGGGCACGGCGCATGGAGTGAAGCGTGGTTGCCCGTCAAGCCGTCGCGGTCACCGACCTGCCGCCGAATAAGGTTATCGCTTTTGGGTCGTTCCGCGCTCCGGGGTGCAGGTATAGCCTTCGCGCTCATCTATGACTGTCACCTCCGTCACGCCCCCTGGTTCTTCCACCCACGCTGGCCAATCACCGATTCCACCTGTGGCGTGGATCGCCGGTGTCGGCGCCAGCGCCGGCCTCGGTGCCGCGCTGGCGCGGCGCTTCGCGGCCGAAGGCTTCGTCGTCGCGCTCACCGGCCGCACGCAGGCGCAGCTCGACACCGTGGCCCGCGAAATCGCGGCGGCCGGTGGCCGTGCCCATGCCTTCGCGGGCGACGTGGCGAGCGAGGCCGAGATACACGGCATCGCGCAGAAGGTGAGGGCGCTGGGCCCGCTCACCGTGGCCATCTTCAACGCCTCGACCGGCGCGCGCGCACCCACGCTGGAGCTGTCGGTGGAGCAGTTCACGCAGGCCTGGCGCACCAGCGCGCTGGGCGGCTTCATCTTCGGGCACGAGGCGCTCGGCGGCCTGCTGGCCAACCCTTTCGAGGCCAACGGCGCGCGCGGGCGCGGCAGCCTGCTGTTCACCGGGGCCACGGCGGCGCTGCGCGGCAAGCCGCCGTTCGCGGCCTTCGCCGCGGCCAAGGCGGCCCTGCGTTCGCTGAGCCAGAGCCTGGCGCGCGAGTTCGGCCCGCAGGGCGTGCACGTGGCGCATGTGGTGATCGACGGCGGCATCGACGGCGAGCGGCTGCGTGCCGGCGCGCCGCAGCGCGTGGCGCAGGCCGGCGACGACGGGCTGCTGCAGCTGGAGGCCATTGCCGAGAGCTACTGGCAGCTGCATGTGCAGCACCGCAGCGCGTGGACGCAGGAACTCGACCTGCGTCCGTTCAAGGAACCGTTTTGAGAATTCTCAGGAGTCAGAGCGCATGAGCGTCGGATCGAACAGCGGATCGAGTGGGGGATCGGGCGTTGGCTCGAATGGCCAGATGTTGGCCGCGACACTGCCCGGCGTGGAGGCCGAGCTCAACTACCTGAAAGCGGGGCAGGGCCGGCCCGTGAGCTACACCTTCGAGCCGCCGCCCGGCACGCCATGGGTGACCGGCGAGCTGGAGGCGCGCCGCGTGACCATCCGCGACGGCCGCCCGCTGGTGGCGCTGAACGAACTGTCGCTCGACCGCAGCGGCTTCACGCAGATTTCGCACCGCAGCGTGGTGGCCGATTTTTCGCACGACGCCACCATCCGCGACATCTACTACCGCGAGGCCGAAGCCCTGTTGCGCGACGTGACCGGCGCCGAGAAGATCGTGGTGTTCGACCACACGCTGCGCGACAGCGCGCAGGGCTCGCGCCGCACGGCCGAGCTGCGCGAGCCGGTGCGCCGGGTGCACAACGACCAGACGCCGGCCTCCGCGCGGCGCCGGGTGCACGACCACCTGCCGGCCGACGAAGCCGAGGCGCGGCTGCAGCAGCGCTTTGCCATCGTCAACCTGTGGCGCCCGCTGGCCACGGTGGAGCGGCTGCCGCTCGCGCTGTGCGACGCGCGCTCCATTTCGCCCGAAGACCTGGTGCCCAGCGACCTGGTCTACCCCGACAAGGTGGGCGAAACCTATTCGTTCACCTGGAACCCCCGACACAGCTGGTACTGGTTTCCGCGGCTGCGGCCCGACGAGGCGCTGCTGCTGAAGATTTTCGATTCGCGCGAAGACGTCGCGCGCTACACGGCGCACATGGCCTTCGAAGACCCGACCGGTTCGCGCGAGGCGCCCGCGCGGCGCAGCATCGAGCTGCGCGCGCTGGTGTTCTGGCCCGCGGGCAAATGAAGGCGGCGCAATGAGTTCTGGCAAGGGTTCCGGCGAAGGCCCCCATAAGCAGCTGCGCCTCGGCGCCTTCATGCGCCCCGTGAGCATCCACACCGGCGCCTGGCGCTACCCGGGCGCGTGGCCCGACGCCAACTTCAACTTCTCGCACCTGAAGCAGCTTGCGCAAACGCTGGAGCGCGGGCGCTTCGACGCCTTCTTCATGGCCGACCACCTCGCGGTGCTGAACATGCCGGTCGAGGCGCTGCAGCGCAGCCACACCGTCACGTCGTTCGAGCCGTTCACGCTGCTGTCGGCGCTGGCGCAGCACACGCGGCACATCGGCCTGGTGGCCACGGCCTCGACCACCTTCGACGAGCCCTTTCACATCGCGCGGCGCTTCGCCTCGCTCGACCACCTGAGCGAAGGGCGCGCGGGCTGGAACATCGTCACCACCTCCAACCCCGACGCGGCGCTGAACTTCGGGCGCGACGACCACATGGAGCACGACGAGCGCTATGCGCGCGCCCGCGAGTTCTACGACGTGGTCACGGGCCTGTGGGACAGCTGGGCCGACGACGCCTTCGAGCGCGACGTGGACAGCGGCCGCTTCTTCGACCCGGCCAAGCTGCATGTGCTGGACCACAAGGGCAAATATCTGTCGGTGCGCGGGCCGCTGCACATCGCGCGGCCGGTGCAGGGCTGGCCGGTGATCGTGCAGGCCGGCGCGTCGGAAGCCGGGCGCCAGCTCGCGGCCGAGACCGCCGAGGCCGTGTTCGCCGCGCCCGGCACGCTGGCCGCGGCGCGCAGCCTGTATGCCGACATCAAGGGCCGCATGCGCCGCATCGGCCGCGACCCCGACCACCTGAAGATCCTGCCGGCCGCGTTCGTCGTGGTCGGCGACACGCTGGAAGAGGCTCGCGCCATTCGCGCCCGGCTCGACAGCCTGGTGCACTACGACAGCGCCATCGCGTCGCTGTCGATCGCGCTGGGCCACGACGCCTCCAGCTTCGACCCCGACGGCCCGCTGCCCGACGTGCCCGAGACCAACGCGAGCCAGAGCAGCCGCGCGCGCGTGGTCGAGCTGGCGCGCGCCGAAGGCCTTACCGTGCGCCAGCTGGCCCAGCGCCTGGGCGGCTACGGCGGCCTGGCGTTCGTCGGCACGGCGCAGACCATTGCCGACCAGATGCAGGAATGGCTGGAGAGCGAGGGCTGCGACGGCTTCAACGTGATGTTCCCGTGGCTGCCCGGCGGGCTCGACGCCTTTGTCGACAAGGTGGTGCCTGAGCTGCAGCGCCGCGGCATCTTCCGGCGCGAATACGAAGGCCGCACGCTGCGCGAGAACCTCGGCCTGCCGCGCCCCGGCAACCGATTCTTCGAACAGAATTAGCGCGCCGGGCCCGAGGCCCCACGCCTGCACCGATTGGCGCCGTTGGCGACAATCGGGCCAATGCGTTCTTCTCCTTTCTTCAAGATGGCCCTGTTGCTGGGCCTGCTCTCGGCCATCGGGCCTTTCGCCATCGACATGTACCTGCCGGCGCTGCCGGCCATCGGGCAGAGCCTGCGGGCCGACATCGGCGCGGTGCAGATGAGCCTCACGGCGTTCTTTCTCTCGCTGGGCGCGGGCCAGCTGCTGTACGGCCCGGTGTCCGACATGTTCGGGCGCAAGCCGCCGCTGTATGTGGGGCTGGTGGTGTTCGCGCTGGCGAGCGTGGGCTGCGCGATGGCCACTGACATCCAGACGCTGATCGTGCTGCGCTTCGTCCAGGGCCTGGGCGCCGCGGCCGGCATGGCCATTCCGCGCGCGGTGGTGCGCGACCTGCACACCGGCACCGACGCGGCGCGGCTCATGTCGCTGCTGATGCTGGTGTTCAGCGTGTCGCCCATCCTCGCGCCGCTCGCGGGCAGCGTGGTGATCGCATTCGCCGGCTGGCGCGGCGTGTTCTGGGCCGTGACCATCGCGGCCGTGGCGGGCCTGGCCATGACGGTGAAGCTGCTCGACGAAACGCGCCCGGCCTCGCAGCGCGTGGAAAGCAGCCTGGGCAGCGCGCTCGCGGCCTACTGGCTGCTGCTGCGCGACCGGCACTACCTGGGCCTGGTGTTCATCGGTGGCTTCGCGCTGGCGGGCTTCTTCACCTACCTGGCCAATTCGTCGTTCGTGATGATCGACCACTACGGCCTTTCGCCCGCGCTGTACAGCGTGGCCTTCGGCGTGAACGCGGCCGCCTTCATCGCGGCGTCGCAGTTCACCGGCGCGCTGGGCGAGCGCTACGGGCTGGTCAACCTCGTCAAGTTCGGCGTGGTGTGCTGCGGCGTGGCAATGGTGGCGATGTTCGTGTACTTCGCGGCCGGCGGCGACAGCATGTGGGTGCTGATTGCGCTGTACTTCATTGCCTCGGGCTTCATGGGCCTGGTGATTCCGACCACCGGCGTGCTGGCGCTCGAAATGCACGGCGCCATTGCCGGCACCGCCTCGGCGCTGCTGGGCACGCTGCAGATGCTCACGGGCGCGCTGGCCATGGCGGTGGTGGGCCTGTTCACCGACGGCCGGCCGCTGCCCATGGTGGCCGGCATGGCCGCCGGCGCGCTGATCGCCGGGGTGCTCACCTGGCTCACACTGGGCGGGGTGCGCTCCGAGCCGACCGCCAAGCCAGCTTCCACACCACAACAAAGGACACGGCAAGCCTGATGAACACGGTACGCGCAGGCGCCACGCTCCCGGTGGCCGAACACACGAAGCCGCACGGCGAGCCCATCGACGGCCTCGCCCCCACGGAGCGCCGCTGGGCCATGCTGGTCATCATCCTCGGGCTGATCGTGGCGGTGCTCGACGGCACCATCGTCAACCTGGCGTTGCCGGGCATCGCGCGCGAGCTGCAGGCCAGCCCGTCGCAGTCGATCTGGGTGGTCAACGCCTACCAGATCGCCACGCTGGTGATGCTGCTGCCGCTGGCTTCGCTGGGCGACCTGGTGGGCTACCGGCGCGTGTACCTGGTGGGCATGGCGGTGTTCACGCTGTCGTCGCTGGCGGCCACCTTCGCCAACTCGCTGGGCACCCTGATTGCCGCGCGCGCCTTCCAGGGGCTGGGCGCGGCCGGCATCATGAGCGTGAACGCGGCGCTGGTGCGCCTCACGTACCCGTCGTCGCAGCTGGGCAAGGGCATGGCGATCAACTCGCTGGTGGTGGCCACTTCGTCGGTGGCGGGGCCTTCGGTGGCGGCGGCCATTCTGTCGGTGGCCTCGTGGCCGTGGCTCTTCGCCATCAACGTGCCGCTGGGCATCGTCACCTTCGCGCTGGGCATGCGGGCGCTGCCGTTCAACCGCGTGGCCCCGGCGGCGGGGCTGCGCTTTTCGCCGGTCGACGTGACGCTCAACATCCTGATGTTCTCGCTGGTGTTCCTGGGCGTGGACCGGCTGGGCGTGCGCGAAGGGCCGGTGCAGGGCGCGGCCGGCGCGGGCGGCTCCGTGGGCTCGCAGGCGTCGGCCTGGGCCATTCTGGCGGCCGGTGTGGCGGTGGGGGTTGTCTACCTGATGCGCCAGCGCAAGCAGGCGGTGCCGCTGTTTCCCATCGACCTGCTGCGCATTCCGGTGTTCGCGCTCTCGATGGGCACCTCGGTGGCCGCGTTCTGCGCGCAGATGCTGGCGTACATCGCGCTGCCGTTCCTGCTGCTGGAGGTGTACGGGCGCAGCCACATCGAGGCGGGCCTGCTCATCACGGCGTGGCCTCTGGCCATCGTGGTGATGGCGCCCATTGCGGGGCGGCTCATCGGCCGCTACCCCGACGGGCTGCTGGGCGGCATCGGCCTGGCGCTGCTGGCCTCGGGGCTGGCGCTGCTCGCGGCGCTGCCGGCGCACCCGGGCAATGCCGACATCGCCTGGCGCATGGCGCTGTGCGGCCTGGGCTTCGGGCTGTTCCAGTCGCCGAACAACCACACCATCGTGACCTCGCCGCCGGCGCACCGCAGCGGGGCGGCCAGCGGCATGCTGGGCACGGCCCGGCTCACCGGCCAGACGCTGGGCGCGGTGGTGCTGGCGGCGGTTTTCAGCCTGTGGAGCCCGCACGGCGGGCACGGCCCGGTGGTGGCGCTGGTGCTGGCCGCCAGCTTTGCCGCGGTGGCGGCGGTTTTCAGCACCTTGCGGCTCAAGACGACAAGCCACGGCAATTGAATGGGTTAGGGTACTCACCCATGAAGGAAGTACCTGACACCGTGGTCTGCCCCGGCTGCGACGCGCTCTACAGCCGTGCGCCGCTGCACCCGCGCGACGTGGCGCGCTGCCCGCGCTGCGGCACGGAACTCGACCGCCACCCCGGCCGCCAGGAGCGCCGCATCCTCCCGCTGACGGTGGCCAGCCTGATCATGTTCGCCATCGCGAACCTGTTTCCCATCGTGGAGATCGAGCTGCGCGGCCTCACCAGCCAGACCACGCTGGCCGGCGCCGTGGTGGCGCTGAGTGCGGAGGGCATGTCGCTGGTGGCGCTGCTGGTGCTGGCCACGACCATTTTGTTTCCGCTCTTGCAGCTGTGCATCCTGGCTTATCTGCTGGTGCCGCTGAGCCGCGCGCACCGGCCCGTGGGCTTCGCGCTGCTGGTGCGCGCCATGCAGTCGCTGCGGCCGTGGGGAATGATCGAGGTGTTCCTGCTCGGCGTGCTGGTGGCCATCGTGAAGCTCTCCAGCATGGCGACGGTGGTGCCCGGCCCGGCGCTGTGGGCCTTCGTGGCGCTCACGGTGCTGCTCACCTCGGTGCTGTCGTTCAACCCGGGCGCGTTCTGGGGCATGGCGTTCAGGCCGAAGGACGCGCAGGGCGAAGAGGTCACGCAAGAGAACGGGGCAGCGTCATGAGGCTGTTCGATTTCGTTCGGCGCCGCAATCAAGCCAACGAGGCCGCCGCCCCCGGCGACACCCACGAAGACGAAGAACCCGCGCCCGTTGCCACTGCGGCCTCGCTCGGCCTCATGTCCTGCCGGCATTGCGCCGCCGTGTGGCAAGACGCGCAGGAGGGCGACGCCTGCGGGCGCTGCGGCACCCACATGCACACGCGCAAGCCGCAGAGCCTCACGCGCACCTGGGCCTTTCTGCTCGCGGCCTGCGTGATGTACATCCCGGCCAACCTGCTGCCGGTGATGATCACGCGCACGCTGTTCGGCGCGCAGTACGACACCATCCTGAGCGGGGTGATCTATTTCTGGGTGTCGGGCGCCTACGGGCTGGCCGCCATCGTGTTCATCGCGAGCTTCCTGGTGCCGTTGTTCAAGCTGGCGGTGCTCTTCCTGCTTGTGGTGACGGCCCAGCGCGGCAGCAGCTGGCGCCAGCACGAGCGGGCCAAGCTGTACCACATCATCGAGATCATCGGCCGCTGGTCGATGCTCGACGTGTTCGTGGTGTCGCTGCTGACGGGGCTGGTGCAGATCCAGGGCTTCGCGGTCATCACCGCGGGCGTGGGCATCGCGGCCTTCGGCTCGGTGGTGGTGCTGACCATGCTCGCCTCGCTGAGCTTCGACCCCAAGCTCACCTGGGACAGCAAGCCCACCCAGGACACATTGCAGGACAAGACGATGGCGCAGGCACATGACAACAGGGACCGTAAACCAGCATGAGTGAAGAAGACCAACCCCAGGAGCGGCCGGCGGCCCCCACACCGGCCGCCGGGCCAGCCTTGCCGAAGCCGCGCGTCACGCGGCGCCGCGAATGGCTGCCCTCGCTGATCTGGCTCATTCCCATCGTGGCGGCGCTGGTCGGCATCACGCTGGTGGCGCGCATCTTGATGGAGCGCGGCCCCGAGGTCGTGCTCACCTTCAAGACCGCCGAGGGCCTGGAGGCCGGCAAGACGGCCGTCAAGTACAAGGACGTGCAGATCGGCCTGGTCACGCACCTGCGCCTGGCGCGCGACCGCTCCCACGTGCGCGTGCTGGTGCAGTTCAACAAGGACGCCGAGGGCTTCACCGCCAGCGACTCGCGCTTCTGGGTGGTGCGCCCGCGGCTGGACACCTCGGGCATCTCGGGGCTGAACACCTTGCTGTCGGGCGCCTACATCGGCGCCGACGCGGGCGTGTCGAAGGAAACCGCCGGCGAGTTCACCGGCCTGGAAACCCCGCCCATCGTCACGCGCGACGACTCGGGCAAGCAGTTTCTGCTGCGCGCCAACGACGTGGGCTCGCTCGACGTGGGCTCGCCGGTGTACTACCGGCGCGTGAAGGTCGGGCAGGTGGCCGCGTACGAGCTCGACGGCGACGGCCGCGGCGTGACCATGCGCGTGTTCGTCAACGCGCCGTACGACAAGTTCGTGGGCATGAACACCCGCTTCTGGCAGGCCAGCGGCATCGACGCCCAGCTGAGCGCCAGCGGCTTCACGCTGCGCACGCAGTCGCTGGCCACCATCCTGCTGGGCGGCATCGCCTTCCAGGCGCCCGAAGGCGTGATGGGGCCGGTGGCCAAGGAAAACGCGTCGTTCACGCTCGCGCAGGACGAGGCCACCGCCATGAAGGAGCCCGACGGTCCTTCGCAAACGCTGCTCATGTACTTCAACCAGTCGCTGCGCGGCCTGGCGCCGGGCGCGCCGGTCGACTTCCGCGGCGTGGTGATCGGCGAGGTCAAGTCGATCGGCGTGGAGTTCGACCGCGCCGAGCGCGAGTTCCGCATGCCGGTGCTGGTGCAGGTGTACCCCGATCGCCTGCGCCGCCGCGAAACCGCGGGCGCCGAGCAGCCCGAGACGCGCGCCACCCAGCAGGAGCGCCTGCGCTTCCTGGCCGAGAAGGGCCTGCGCGCCCAGCTGCGCAACGGCAACCTGCTGACCGGCCAGGTCTACGTGGCGCTCGACTTCTTCCCGAAGGCGCCGGGCGCCAAGGTGGACGTGACCAAAAACCCGATCGAGCTGGCCACCGTGCCCAACAGCCTCGACGAGATCCAGTCGCAGGTGCAGGAAATTGCGACCAAGCTCAACAAGGTGCCTTACGAGCAGATCGCGACCGACCTGCGCACCACGCTGGCCACGCTCAACAAGACGCTCACCGCCGCCGAGCAGACCGTCAACCGCATCAACAGCGACGTCACGCCCGAGCTGGCCGCGGCCATGAAGGACGTGCGCAAGACCGTGAACACCGCCGAGCGCACGCTGGCCGACGACTCGCCGCTGCAGCAGGACATGCGCCAGACGCTGCAGGAACTCACGCGCGCGGCCGGCTCGGTGCGTGTGCTGACCGACTACCTCGAGCGCCACCCCGAGTCGCTGCTGCGCGGCAAACCGGACGACAAGAAATGAAGAAGACCCCCGCATTCCTCACACGCCGCGCCACCCCCGCGCTGGCGGCCGCGCTGGTTGCAATGGCGACGCTCGCCGGTTGCGCCAGCAAGCCCGACAACTACTACACCCTGGCCAGCCCGGTGGCCGCGGCCGATGCCGCGCCCTCGACGCTGGGCAGCGCCGCGCCGCTGTACATCGAGCTGGCGCCGGTGGCCGTGCCCGAGCGTTTCGCGCGCCCGCAGATGGTGGTGCGCCAGCCCAACGGCAGCGTGCAGGTCGAGGTGCTGGAGCAGCACCGCTGGGCTTCGTCTTTCGAGAATGAGCTGCGCGATGCGCTGTCGAGCGGCATTTCCACAAGGCTGGGCGCGCTCGACGTGACCAAGGGCGGCCGACAGACCTCGCAGCCGGTGTGGCGGGTGGCCGTGCAGCTGCGGCAGTTCGACGCGGTCGATGGCGGGCGCGTGGACGCCAGCTTCAGCTGGACGCTGCGGCGCTCCGACGAGGCGCGCACCGTGGTGTGCCAGGCGAATTTCGGCGAAGCGGTGGGCAGCGGGATGGACGCGGTGGCGCAGGGGGCGCAGCGCGTGACGTCGGCGGCTGCAGCGGCGATGGCGCGCAGTGTGGCGGCGGCGCGGGCGAATCCGGTGGGGACTGCTTGCGCTGGTTGAGGGGGTGAGTTTTTGCGGCTGCGCTTGTGGGTGCGCGGCTTCCAGTTGGGAGATGCCCCCATCCCAGCCTTCCCCCAGAGGGGGAAGGGGCAAATGCAAGATCGCGACGGGCTGAGCAATTGACTTTCTCCCTCCCCCTCTGGGGGAGGGCCGGGGTGGGGGCACGACGGCGCCTGTACATGCGCGGCATCCCGTCGGAAGATGCCCCCATCCCACCTTCTCTTGAAGAGGGAAGGCACAAGACAGGGCATCCCACCACAAGGAGACCTCATGGCACAGATCGGCAAGGCGCCCTGCGACGACACGCTGATCCTGCACGGCGTGCGCCCCGGGGACAGCGGCTGCCCCGCGGCGTCCAAGCCCTGGGTGCTCGCCGCGGCCATCGTCGGCTCCAGCATGGCCTTCATCGACGGCACGGTGGTCAACGTGGCGCTGCCCGCCATCCAGGCCGACCTGCACGCCACCGCCTTCCAGGCGCAATGGGTGGTCGAGTCGTATGCCTTGCTGCTCGCGGCGCTGCTGCTGGTGGGCGGCGCGCTGGGCGACCACTACGGGCGGCGGCGCATCTTCGCAATCGGGGTCGGCATCTTCGCGTTGTCGTCGGTGGGCTGCGCGCTAGCGGGCAGCGTGCACCAGCTGATCGCGGCGCGGGCGGTGCAGGGCGTTGGCGGGGCGATGCTGGTGCCGGGCAGCCTGGCGCTCATCAGCGCGTCGTTTCCCGAGAAAGAGCGCGGCAAGGCCATCGGCACCTGGTCGGGCTTCAGCGGCATCACGGCCGCGGTGGGGCCGGTGCTCGGCGGCTTCCTGGTCGATCACTTCTCGTGGACCTGGGCCTTTCTCATCAACGTGCCGATGGCGCTCGGCGTGCTGTGGATCGTGTGGCGGCACGTGCCCGAGAGCCGGGGCGCCTCGGCCGGCGGCGGGCTCGACGGGTGGGGCGCGCTCCTGGCCACGGCCGGGCTCGGCGGCATCGTCTACGCCTTCATCGAGGGGCCGACGCAGGGCTGGCGCGCGCCGGCGGTGCTCGCGGCGCTGGCCATCGGCGTGGCGGGCAGCGTGGGCTTCTTCGCCGCCGAGCGCAAGGTGCGCTCGCCCATGCTGCCGCTGGCGCTGCTGCGCATCGGCAACTTCAGCGGCGCCAACTTGCTGACGCTGCTGCTCTACGCGGCGCTGGGCGGCGCGCTGTACTTTCTGCCGCTCAACCTGATCCAGGTGCAGGGCTACTCGGCCACGGTCGCGGGCGCGGCGCTGCTGCCTTTCATCTTCACCATGTTCACGCTCTCGGGCTGGGCCGGGCAGCTGGTCGACCGCTTCGGCCCGCGCATGCCGCTGGTGGTCGGGCCGTCGATTGCCGCGGTGGGCTTCGCGCTGTTCGCGCTGCCGGGCGTGGGCGCGAGCTACTGGAGCGGGTTTTTTCCGGCGGTGGTGGTGCTGGGCTTCGGCATGACGGTGACGGTGGCGCCGCTCACCACCACCGTCATGAACGCTGTCGGCCCCGACCTGGCGGGCGTGGCCTCGGGCGTGAACAACGCGGTGTCGCGCGCGGCGGCGGTGTTGGCAATCGCGGTGTTCGGCGCGATCATGGCCTGGGCCTTCGACGCCGCGCTGGCCGGCCACCTGCGCGACATGGGCGCCTCCGCGCAGGTGTCGGCGTTTTTGGAAGGCGAGCGCAGCAAGCTGGCCGGCGCCGCGGTGCCGCCGGGGCTGGACGCCGCCACCGCCGCGGCCGTCAAGCGTGCGGTGGCCGAGTCGTTCGTGGCGGGCTTTCGCTGGGTGATGCTGGTGGGCGCGGCGCTGGCGGTGCTGAGTGCCGCGAGCGCGTGGCTGACGATCCGGGGCGGGCCCGCTGAAGGAAGCCCCGGCAAGACATAAGGAGCTTTCCATGTCGATGCAGCAGGAACAACACGTCGATGTGCTCATCGTCGGCGCCGGCCTCTCGGGCATCGGCGCGGCCTGCCACCTGCAGGCGAAATGCCCGGGGCGCAGCTACGCCATCCTCGAAGGGCGGGAGCGCAGCGGCGGCACCTGGGACCTGTTTCGCTACCCGGGCGTGCGCTCCGATTCCGAGATGTACACGCTGGGCTACCGCTTCCGCCCGTGGACGCAGCCCCAGTCGATCGCCGACGGCCCGGCCATCCTGAACTACCTGCGCGACACCGCCGCGCAGCACGGCATCGAGCGCCACATTCGCTTCAACCACCGCGTGGTGCGCGCCGCCTGGTCGACGCCCGACGCCTGCTGGACGGTCGACGCCGAGCTCGGCCCCGAGCGGCTGCCGGTGCGCCTGCGCTGCAACTTTCTCTTCCTGTGCAGCGGCTACTTCCGCTACGACGCCGGCTACACGCCCGCGTTCAAGGGCACGGCCGACTTCGGCGGGCGCATCGTGCATCCGCAGCAGTGGCCCGAAGGGCTCGACGTGAGCGGGCAGCGGGTGGTCGTCATCGGCAGCGGCGCCACCGCGATGACGCTGGCGCCCGCGCTCGCCGCCAGTGCGGCGCACGTCACGCTGCTGCAGCGCTCGCCGACCTACGTGGTGGCGCGGCCCGCCAAGGACGGGCTCGCCGGCGCGCTGCGGCGGGTGCTGCCGGCCCGGCTCGCCTACGGCATCACGCGCTGGAAGAACGTGCTGCTGGGCATGTTCTTCTTCAAGCTGGCGCGGCGCCGGCCGGAGCGGGTGAAGCGGTTGATCGTCGGTGGCGTGCGCCATGCCATGGGGCCGGGCTACGACGTGGCCACGCATTTCACCCCGCGCTACAACCCGTGGGACCAGCGCGTGTGCCTGGTGCCCGACGGCGACCTGTTCGCCGCGCTGAAATCCGGCCGCGCGTCGATGGTGACGGACCACATCGACACCTTCACGCCGGGCGGCATCCGGCTGCAGTCGGGCCGGGAGCTGCAGGCCGACCTGGTGGTGACGGCCACGGGGCTGGAGCTGGAGGTGCTGGGCGGCGTGCAGCTCGAGGTGGACGGCCGCCGTGTCGACCCCGCCGCCACCTTCAACTACAAGGGAATGATGTTCAGCGACGTGCCCAACCTGGCCTCCACCTTCGGCTACACCAACGCCTCGTGGACGCTGAAGAGCGACCTGACCTGCACCTACGTCTGCCGCCTGCTCGACCACATGCGCAAGCATGGCTGGCGGCAGTGCACGCCGCGCAACGACGACCCCGCGCTGGCGCCGCAGCCGTGGCTGGATTTTTCTTCGGGCTATGTGACGCGCGCGGTCGGCAGGTTTCCGAAGCAGGGTTCGCGCACGCCGTGGCGCGTGCACCAGAACTACGCGCGGGACCTGCTGAGCCTGCGCTTCGGGGCGCTGGAAGACGGGGCGATGAAGTTCTCGAACCCGGTCCGTCCATCGAAGCCCTCCAAGGTCTAGCCGGTCACGTCGGCGCGCGTTCCGGCAGCAGCAGGGCGTCGAGCTCCGCCCACAGCGCATCGCACTGGCCCGCGCGAAACGCGGCGGCGCGAAAGGTCGGCTGCTCGCCGCGGTACGTGTCCCACAGCGCGCGGTGCCCGTCGGCCACGCAGGCGCGCACGTTGGCCAGCCGGTCGGCCGCCTTCACCACCAGCGCGAGCTCTTCGTCCCCCGTGACCTGCGCCAGCGCCGCATAGGTCTTGGCCTTGCGCTCCTTGCGGTTGGCGCCGGGCGCGTCGGTCAGCAGCGACACGCAACGCGCGACCAGGTCGCCGAAGCGTTCCTGCACCTGCGAGACGGTGGCTTCGGTGTCTTCGACCACGTCGTGCAGGTAGCCGATGACCTGCGCCGTGTCGCCGTAGGGCTGGAGGAGGGCGACGACGGCGTCCAGGTGAAAGACGTAGGGGTGGGTGCCGTATTTCTGGTCGCCGTGCATCTGGACGGCGTAGGCGCGGGCAATCGTGGTTGCAGCGAGGGTCGAGGGCGTGGCGGATGTATCGGGTTTGGCAAGCGTCATGCAGCTCCTGAAGCGTCTTTGGCCGGTTCATTCTGCGCCGGCCTTCGCGTTGCGGGCCTGGGCGGCTTTACCTCGTTTACGAAGGAAAACACCTACCGCGAGCGCATTGCCGTCGTTCTTGTGTATCGATACAGTAAATCGTTGCACCAAGCGACCGAGCACGACCCGATCCACGAACAACAGATGGGCCATCGACCCACAGGAGACAACACCATGACCCCGATTTCACGCCGCAGGTTCGTCCAGTCATCGTCCGCCCTGTCGTTGGCCGCGGCCACGGCGGGCTTCTCGCCGCACGCGTTCGCGCAGCAGAAGACGGTGGCGCTGCGCCTGTCGTCCTCGCACGTGGCCGACCTCAATTCGTCACACTTCGCGTGGTCGCAGCTGATGCAGGCCAACCTGAAGAAGGCGGTGGGCGAGCAGATTCGCATCGACTACTTTCCCAACAACCAGCTCGGCAAGGAAAGCGACGTGGTGCAGCAGGTGAAGGTGGGCTCCATCGACATGATGCTCACAGGCTCGTCGATCTGGGCCACGGTCACGCCGCAGCTGGGCATGCTCGACCTGGGCTACCTGTTCGACAGCTACGACCACGTGTCGCGCGCGGTGGAGGCGGGCGTGGGCCCCAAGCTGAACGACATGCTGGTGAAGAGCACCGGCTGCCAGATCATCACCTGGGGCGCGCACTACGGCGCGCGCAACGTGTACACCAAGCAGCCGGTGAAGTCGCTGGCCGACATCAGGAACGTCAAGCTGC
Source organism: Variovorax sp. RCC_210 (assembly GCF_041355175.1). Lineage (NCBI taxonomy): Bacteria > Pseudomonadati > Pseudomonadota > Betaproteobacteria > Burkholderiales > Comamonadaceae > Variovorax > Variovorax sp. RCC_210. The sequence continues at coordinate 1,116,814 of NZ_JBFUPJ010000001.1, forward strand.
GGGTGCTGCCCACGCCGGCCTTCATCGAGACCTTCAAGATCATGGGCGCCATCCCCACGCCCATTTCGTTCGGGGAGCTCTACATGGCGGCGCAGACCGGCGTGGTCGACGGCTTCGAGCACGACGCGGGCACGGTGCTGGCCAACAAGCTCAACGAGGTGGTCAAGCACTGCTGGATGACCGAGCACCTGTTCAGCCCCATGGTCTGCGTGGCCGGCAAGCGCGCGATGGACCGCGTGCCCGCCGCGCTGCGCCCGGCCTTCCTGCAGGCCGCGGCCGACTCCACGCTGCAGCAGCGCCAGATCGGCAACGAGCGCACGCAGCAGGTGGTCGAGGAGCTGAAGAAGCTGGGCATCGGCTTCACGCCCATGGCGAAGAACGAGCGCGACCAGGTCCGCAAGGAAATGGAGGCCAAGCTCTGGGCCGGCTTCGCCAGGCAGTACCCCGAGACCGGGCCGCTGTTCGCCACCATCAACGCGGCGCGGGCCTGAGCGGCCATGTCGAGCATTTCGCTTCCCGTGCAACCGCTGCTGCCGCTGGAACAGGCCACCGGCTTCGACGCCAGCCACGCCACCGGCCGCTGGCTCGCCTGGCTGATGCGCATGACCGAGTACGTGGCCGGCGCGGTGCTGGCGGTGGACGTGGTGGTCGTGTTCGTCTCGGTGATCTTTCGCTACTTTCTCCACGACCCCTTCGACTGGGCCGAGGAGGTGGCGCGCGCGCTGATGGTGATCCAGGTGTTCTTCGGCGCGGCCACGGTGCTGGCGCGCAGCCAGCACGTGGGCGTGGACCTGTTCCGCGGCATGCTGCCGGCGCGCTGGCAGCCGGCGCTCATCCAGCTGGGCAGCTGGATCATCGTGGGCGTGTCGGGCAGCCTCTTTGCCTCGTCGTGCGAGCTGCTGGTCGACTCGTACAACATGACCACCTCCATCGGCCTGCCGCAGTGGATCTACGTGTACCCGGTGGCCATCGGCAGCCTGTTCATGACGCTGTTCGGCCTGGCCAACGCGGTGAACGGTCCGCGGCGCATGGTGTGGGGCACGCTGGGCGCGGTGGTGGTGGCAACGGCCGCGGTGGTCGCCTGGAACACCTTGAACAGCGAGCACGCCATACCGCCCTGGGCGCTGCTCACGGCCGGCTTCTTCGGCGGCATGGCGCTGGGCATGCCCATTGCCTTCGTGCTGGCGCTGTCGTCGCTGGTGTTCTTCATGGCCGACCCGTCGTTGCCGATGCTGGTGTATTCGCAGCAGGTGATGGCGGGCACCGACCACTACGTGCTGCTGGCCATTCCGTTCTTCGTGCTGGCGGGCCTGCTGATGGAGGCCAACGGCATGTCGTCGCGCCTCATCGAGCTGCTGCTGCGCATGTTCGGGCGGCTGCGCGGCGGGCTGGGGCTCATCACCATCACGGCCACGGCCTTCTTCTCGGGCGTGTCGGGTTCCAAGCTGGCCGACATCGCGGCGGTGGGCGGCATCATCATGCCGGCCGTGCGCAAGACCCGGCAAGACCCGAACGAGACCGCCGGCCTGCTGGCCTGCACCGCGGTGATGGCCGAGACCATTCCGCCCTGCATCAACATGATCATCATGGGCTTCGTGGCCAACATCTCGATCGCCGGGCTGTTCATGGCGGGGCTGGTGCCCGCGGTGGTGATGGCGGTGTCGCTGGCGGCGGTGACGATCTACGTGGGCACCAAGATCAACCCCGACGAGGCCTTCGACGTGCGCACGCCCACCTTCCGCCTGCTGGGCGGCGCGCTGGTGGCGCTGGTGATGGTGGCCATGATCGGCAAGGGCGTGACCTCGGGCATCGCGACCTCGACCGAGGTGTCTTCCTTTGCCGTGGTGTACGCGCTGGTGGTGGGGTGGCTGGCGTTTCGCGAACTCACCGTGAAGTCGGTCGCGCGGCTCTTCGTGCGCTCGGCGTCGATGGCGGGGGGCATCCTGTTCATCGTGGCGGCGGCGTCCAGCCTGTCGTTCGCGCTCACGATCCAGCAGATCCCGCAGTACCTGTCGGAGTTCATGGTGGGCTTTGCGCACTCGTACGGCAGCACCATGTTCGTGATGCTGTCGGTGCTCATCATGATCGTGTTCGGCGCCATCCTGGAGGGGGCGCCGGCGCTCATCATCTTCGGGCCGCTGCTGACACCCATCGCCTCGCAGCTGGGCGTCAATCCGCTGCACTTCGGCACGGTCATGGTCATTGCCATGGGCTTCGGGCTGTTCGCGCCGCCGGTCGGCCTGGGCCTGTTCGCCACCTGCGCCATCACCGGCACGCAGGTGAAGGACGTGGCGCGGCCGATGATGAAATACCTGGCCGTGTTGTTCGTTACCCTTGTGCTGCTGGTGCTGGTGCCGGCGTTTTCCACATGGCTGCCGACGCGCATGGGCATGTGAGCACACAACAGAGAGACGAACAGGAAGGATGCCGTGAGCAGAATCAGCGATGTAGCCCAGCGGGCGGGCGTTTCCACCAGCACCGTGTCGAACGTGCTGAACGGCCGCAGCGACCGCATGGCCAAGGAGACGCTGGAGCGCGTCGAGACCGCCATCCGCGAGCTGAAGTACCGGCCCAACACCTCGGCGCGGCAACTGAAGACGGGGCACACGCCGCTCATCGGCCTGCTGGTGCCGTCGATGGCCAACCCGATGTACGGCTTCATCGCGCGCGAGGTGGAAACGCTGGCGCAGGAGCGCTACGGCTTTCGCATCATGATCGGCAACACCTACCGCGACGCCGCCAAGGAGGCGCACTTCTTCGAGGACCTGATGGCCCACGGCGTGCGCGGCGTGATCATCATCTCGTCGCTGGTCGACGAGCAGCATGTGGAGGCCGCGGCCGAGCGCGGGCTGGTGGTGGTGAGCTACGACCGGCGGGCCACGCCCGATGCGTCGGGTGCATCGGTGATCGACCACGTGACGGTCGACAGCTTCGAGTCGTCGCGCATCGCCACGCAGCATCTCATCGCGCAAGGGCACCGGCGGCTGGCCTTCGTCACGCCTTCGGGCCGCACCATGAGCCGCAACGAGAAGATCGCGGGCTTTCTCGCCGCGGCGAAGGCGGCGGGCCTCGAAGCCAGCGCGCAGGTGGTCGAGGGCCTGCCGGTCGACGAGTACGGCGACTCGATGATGAGCGAGCTGGGCCGCATGCAGGCCGGCCTGATCGCCCGGCGCGAGCAGCGCCCCACCGGCGTGATCGGCGTGAACGACCTGCTGGCCTTCGGGCTGATGGCGGGCTTTCGCGACGCGGGGCTGTCGGTGCCGCAGGACGTGTCGGTCATCGGCATCGACAACGTGTTCCTGTCCACGCTGATGCACCCGGCCATGACCTCGGTGCGCGTGCCCGTGCCCGAGATGGCGCAGGTGATGGTCGAGCGCGTGATGAGCCGGCTGGCCGACCCGTCGATCGCCACGCAGGAGTTCGTCTTCGCGCCCACGCTGGTGGCGCGCGAGTCGGTGGCGCCGCCGCGCGACTGACGCAACGCTTCCTTGTTTCCATATTTCTTTCATTTCCTTCATGACCACGGTTTTCGTCAGCCATCCGCAAAGCAAGCTCGCCCACTACTTCGGAGACCGCGCCATTGCCGCCTTGCGCGCCAGCGCCCAGGTGAGCGACGTGCGCTTCAACCCGACGGACACCGACCTGTCTTCGCGCGAGCTCGCCGAGCTGGCGCAGGGCTGCGACGCCATCGTGTCGTACCGGCAGACGGTGGGCGACGAGGCGCTGTTCTCGGCACTGCCGCAGCTGAAGGCTTTCGTGCGCTGCGCCATCGACATCCGCAACATCGACCTGGCCTCGGCCAGCCGCCACGGCGTGCTGGTGACGCAGGCCAGCGCGGGCTTCATCGCCTCGGTGGCGGAGTGGATCGTGGGCGTGATGATCGACCTGGGCCGCCACGTGAGCGCCTCGGCCGAGGGCTATCACGCGGGCCGCCACGTGGTGCCGGTGATGGGGCGCGAGCTGCGCGGCAGCACGCTGGGCGTGATCGGCTACGGGCAGATCAGCCGCTACCTGTGCGACATCGCGCTGGCGCTGGGCATGCGCGTGGTGGTGCACGACCCGTTCACGCGCACCGGGCGCGCCGAGTTGGCCGAGACCGGGCTCGATGCGCTGCTCGCGCAATCGGACTTCGTGGTCTGCCTGGCCGCCGCCACCGAGGCGACCGAAAACCTGATGAACGCGCGCACCTTTGCCGCCATGCAGCCGCACGCCTTCTTCGTGAATGCCTCGCGCGGCAACCTGGTGGACGAAGACGCGCTGCTCGCCGCGCTGGACGCCGGCACCATCGCCGGCTGCGCGCTCGACGTGGGCCGCGCGCCCGACCAGATGCCGTCGCCGCGCGTCGCGGCGCACGCGCGCGTCATCGCCACGCCGCACATCGGCGGGCTCACGCCGCCCGCCGTGGAGCACCAGGCGATGGAAACCGTGTCGCAACTGGCCGAGATCTTCAAGGGCAGGGCGCCGAAGGGCGCGGTGAACGCGGCCGAGGCGTACCGCTGGCGACAGGCCTTCGGCGGGACTGCCTGAATTTGTCGATCTCCTTCACGCCCACCCACGAACTCCCCAGAAACTCCTCACGAAGCACCCATGGAACCCACCCGGAACACGCGCTACCCCGGCGCCTGCGACTGCCACGTCCACATCTACGAAGACCGCTTCGCGCTGGTTCCGAACGTCGCGTGGGTGCCGCCGCATTCGCCGGTGTCGGTCTACCGCGATCAGGTGCAGGTGCCGCTGGGCATCGAGCGCGCGGTGGTCGTGCAGCCCACGGGCTACGGCTTCGACAACAGCTGCACGCTCGACGCGCTGGCCCAGTTCGGTGACAGCGCGCGCGGCATCGCGCTGGTGGCGCCCGACGTGGCCGACGCGGAAATCGAGCGCCTGCACGCGGGCGGCATGCGCGGCGTGCGCTACATGATGATCGGCGGCGTGCTGGGCTGGGAGTCGCTCGAACCCATGGCTGCGCGCCTGGCCCATGCCGACTGGATGGTCAACCTGCAGCTCGACGGCCGCACCATGCCCGATCACGAAGAGGTGCTGAAGCGCCTGCCGTGCCGGCTGGTGCTCGACCACAACGGCAAGTTCCTGGAGCCGGTGGCGCCCAGCCACGCGTCGTTCCAGTCGCTGCTGCGCGTGATCGATTCGGGGCGCGTGTGGATCAAGCTCTCGGCGCCGTATGAAACCTCGAAGACCGGTGCGCCGGGCTACGACGACGTGAGCCTGCTGGCGCGCACGCTGGCCGAGACCTTTCCCGAGCGCTGCCTGTGGGCCAGCAACTGGCCGCACCCGGGGCGCGACCCGCGGCCGCAGAGCGCGCCGCTGTACGACCTGCTGTTCGACTGGGCGGCCAGCGACGACACGCGCCGCCGCATCCTGGTGGACAACCCGGCGGCGTTGTACGGGTTCTAGGCTGCGTCGAGGCGCAGCGCATCGGCAGCGTGGTGCGCGACCCGCGCGCCTCGCGCTACCGCACCGCACGCAACCTGGTCACCGACCACCACCGCCGCGCCGCTGGTGATGCGGGGCCGTGGCAACCCTGGCGAGCGCTATTGCTGCCGCGGCATCAGCTCGTAGAAGTCGAAGCCGTTGCTGCGCCCGCCCAGGCAGGTGGCGAGGGTGTCCTCGATCTTGCGCGACTGCGCGAGCCGGTTGCGCCACTTGCGCACGCCGTGGCCCTCGTCGGGGAAGCCCAGGAACTCGACCGGCCGGCCCAGCCTTCGCAGTTCGGCAACCACGTCGTCGGAGTCCTGCCGCAGCACGCGCACGTCGTTGCCGCCATGAATCACCAGCAGCGGCGCGGTGATGCGGTCGATCTGCGAAATGGGCGAGTCGGCGAGCATCTGCGCGCGCTCGTCGGGCTTGTTCACGTCGCCGAAGAACCGGGCAAAGTAGTGGCGGTTGCGCCAGAACGGCGGCCAGTTCTCGATCACGCGTGGCCAGTTGGCCACGCCCACCATGTCGACGCCGCAACGGTAGTCGTGCGGCTTCTGAATGAGCTGGGCCAGCACCGAATAACCGCCGAAGCTCGCGCCCAGCACCGCCATGCGCTGCGGGTCGGCCACGCCCTGGTCGATGGCCCATTGCACGGCCTCGGCGATGTCGCGCTGCAGGCGGTCGTTGGTCTGGCGGGCGCCGGCCATCATGAAGGCGCGGCCGTAGCCGGTCGAGCCGCGGTAGTTCACGTTGAGCACGGCGTAGCCGCGGTTGGCCAGCATCTGCGTGCCGTTGTAGCTGGCCGGGCGCCAGCGCTCGCGCAGCCACGGGCCGCCGTGGATGTCGACCACCAGCGGCGCCGGGCCCTGCACGCCGCGCGGGCGCACGAGGTAGCCGTGCACGGTCAGCCCGTCCGAGGCCTTGAACGAGAAGGGCTCCATGGGCGAGAAGATGTCGTTGGTCGGCGGGCGCGCCGGGCTCAGGCGCTGCACCTGCTGCGTGCCGCGGTCCCACAGGAGCTCGACGCCCCCGTTCTCGGTGACTGCGCCGATCACCATGCGCTGCCGGTCTTCGGTCATGCCCCACGGGCGTGCGATGACGGGTTCTTCCGTGAGCCACCCGCGCTGGCGCGCCTTCTTCACGGCGTCGGACACGTCGTTGCCCAGCGTGGGCTCCAGGTACTCGATGCGCGGCTTGCCCGTTTCGTACACATAGGCGAGCGGGCCGCCCTGCTGCGGCGGGAACACGCCGAAATCGAGGTCGACCTCGGCGTTCTCGGCCAGCACCTTCTCGTTGCCGGTGGCCAGGTCGGCCTCGACCAGTACGACCTTGTCGCGCCCCACGTTGGTCAGCGCCCAGAGCTTGCCGGCGGCATGGTCGATGCGCTGCGGCCAGAAGCTGTCGAAAGCCTGCACGGTCTTGAAGGCGCGCCAGCTGCCGTCGGGCTGCCGCAGTTCCAGCAGCAAGTCGGAGCCGTCGACCTCGCCGAGCTGCCGCATGCGGCCCGAAAGCTCGCGCTGCGCGTCGATGAACCAGCCCACCACGCGGCTGCCGGGCTCGCTGCGCGCCACCTCCTGCACGGTGCGCGTGCGGGCGTCGGCCTCGAACAGGTCCATGCTGGAGCGCTCGCGCTGGTTGTTCGCGAAGAAGAAGCGCGCGCTGCCGGGCGCGCCGGGCCCCACGAAGGTGGAGCGGATGCCGGCACCGGGCGACACGGCCCACGGCTTTTCGTTGGGCGACTGCGTGTCGAGCACGAAGATCTGCGTGTTCTCGTCGCCGGTGAAGTCCTTCAGGTAGGCGATGTGGCGGCTGTCGCGCAGCCAGCTGTAGGTGGGGCCGGAGATGAAGGACCGCGCCAGCGTGCCGGTGGCGAAGGTGCGCGTGCCGTTGCCGCCGGGTTCGCCCGCATCGGCGGTGCGGCGCACGCCCAGGCCCACGTCGGTGCCCACCGTCTGCGTCGACAGCAGCCATTGGCCGTCGGGCGACAGCACATGGCCGCTGACCACATCGATGTTCGCCACGAAGCGGCGCAGGGGCACCAGCGGCGGCAGCGTGTCGTTCTTCTGGGCGGCGACCAGCGCCGGGTGCGTGGGCGCGGTGGCGCAGGCGCCGAGCAGGGCGAGGGCGCCCGCGGCAAGCGCCATGGCCGCGATGCGGTGGCGAAGTGATCGTTGCGTGTTTCTCATGTCTCCGGTTCCCTTCCTTGTGTGACCGGATTCTGTGCGGCCCAACCTTTGGCAATGCCAAAGGTCGGCTCCCGCACAATCGCGCCCGTGCACATCCTGTTGATCGAAGACGACCTCGACCTCGGCCGCGCCCTGCAGGCCGCGCTGAAGGTCGACGGCCTGAGCAGCGAGTGGCGCCGGCGTGCCGCCGATGCGCCCCGCGTGCCCGACGCCGCGGTGTTCGACTGCGTTCTGCTCGACCTCTCCTTGCCCGACGGCAACGGCTTCGACCTGCTGGCGCGCTGGCGGCGCGAGGGCAGCGCGCTGCCGGTGATCGTCATCACCGCGCGCTCGGCGGTGGAAGACCGGCTGGCCGGGCTCGACGGCGGCGCGGACGATTTCGTCATCAAGCCGTTTGCCACGGCCGAGCTCATCTCGCGCATTCGCGCGGTGCTGCGCCGCTCGGCGCGCCAGGCCAGCGAAGCCTGGGCGCTGGGCCCGCTGACCATCGAACCACGGCGCCACACGGCCTCGCTGCACGGCGAGCCGCTGGACCTGTCGCCGCGCGAGTTCAAGCTGCTGCTGGAGCTGGCGCGCGAGCCCGGCGCGGTGGTGGCCAAGGGCGTGCTGGCGCAACGGCTGGAGCCGCTGGGCGAACCGCTGGACTTCGCGGCGGTGGAGGTGCACGTGTCGAACCTGCGGCGCAAGATCGGCAGCACCATGGTGCACACCGTGCGCGGCGTGGGCTACATGCTGGCGTCATGACGGCGGCGCTGGCCATGCTGCGGCGCTGGGCACGGCCCACCATCGGCCAGCGCGTGCTGCTCGCTTTGCTGGCGGCGTTCTTCCTGGTGTGGGCGATGCTGGTGCTGTACTTCTACATCCAGTTCCGCCAGCAGCTGGCCGTCGACCAGGGGCTGAAGAAGCTCGGCCGCGCGCTCACGGCGTCGCTGCACGAGGTGAAGGACGAGGCCGAGGCCCTCACGGTCATGAAGGCCGCGGCCACGCAGTTCGACACGCTGCGCATCAGCGGCAACCCGGGCGGCAGCACGCTGATGCAACTTCGCGAGGGGCACGAAGGCCGCGACGGTCGGCTGGTGTACGCGTCGCCGAACCTGGGCGCCCGGCAGCTCGAAGGGCCGTTGGGGCAGGTGACGGAGGCCGACCTGGGCGGTTCGCCGTACTGGGTCTACGGCAGCGACGCCGGCCGCTGGACGCTGCACCTGGCCGAGCCGCCCATCACCGGCGCCTGGGTGGTCGAGCGCAACGCGGGCCGGGTGCTGCCGCATCTGCTGCTGTCGTTTCCGCTGGTGCTGCTGCCGGTGTGGTTCGCGGTGCGCCACGGCCTGCGGCCGCTGCAGCAGCTGGCCGACCGCATCGCCCGGCGCGGCAAGACCGACCTGTCGCCCATCGGCTTCGATCCGCCGTATGCCGAGCTGAAGCCGCTGACCGCCGCGCTCGAACGCATGCTGCAGCAGCTGCGCGACAAGGTGGCGCAGGAGCGCGCTTTCGTGCACGACGCGGCGCACGAGCTGCGCACGCCCATGGCGGTCATCGCGGCGCAGGCGCATGCGCTGGCGGGCGCCGCCAACGCCGCCGAGCGCGAGCGCGCCCAGCTGCACCTGGAGCAGGCCATTGCGCGCGCCTCGCACCTCACGCAGCAGCTGCTCGATCTGGCGTTGCTCGACGACGCCCAAGGCGCCGCGCCCCGGCGCATCGACCTGGCGCAGTTCACGCGCCAGCTCATCGCGCAGGCGGTGCCGCAGGCGATGGCGCGCGGCATCGAGCTGGCCTTCGACGCGCCCGACAGCCTGCAGGCCGACATCGACGTGCCGGCTTTCCAGTCGGTGCTGGAAAACCTGCTGCACAACGCCATCCGCTATGTGCAGGACGGCGCGCAGGTGGCCGTCACGCTGCGCGAGGAAGCCGAGGGGTTGATGCTCTCGGTGGTGGACGATGGGCCGGGCATTCCGGCGGCGGAGCAGGCGCGGGTGTTCGAGCGCTTCTACCGCGGCGCGGACGGTGCCGCGCAGCAGGCCAGCGGCTCGGGGCTGGGGCTGGCGATCGTCATGCAGGCAGTGCACCGCATGGGCGGGCAGGTCTCGATCACCGAAGGGCTCGCGCCGGGGCGTGGCGTGGGGTTTCGCGTGGTGCTGCCGGTGGGTCTGCAGCGCATGACAACTTCCTGCTGACGGGTTTCGCACAGGTTGACACGCCCCTCCGGAGGCCTTGATACTGAACTCTCCGGTTCATCATCAACGCAAAAGGAGACCCCATGCAGAAGATCGTTCCCTGCCTCTGGTTCGACGGCAACGGCGAGGATGCGCTGAAGTTCTACAGCGCCATATTCCCCAACTCACGCGTGACCGACACGCTGCTCTGGGGCGACGTCAACCCCGCCAAGAAAGGCCAGCTGCTCACGGCCACTTTCGAGCTCGACGGGCAGGAGTTCATGGTGCTCAACGGCGGGCCCGAGTACAAGTTCAACCCGGCCATCTCGATGTACGTCAGGTGCGAGACGCAGGCCGAGGTCGACAACTACTGGAACAAGCTGCTCGAAGGCGGCGGCAAGCCGGTGCAGTGCGGCTGGCTCACCGACCGCTTCGGCGTGTCGTGGCAGGTCGCGCCCACGCCGGTGATCCGCATGTTCCAGGACAAGGACCCGGCCAAGGCCGCCCGCGCGATGCAGGCGATGATGAAGATGGTCAAGCTCGACATCGCCGAGGTGAAGAAGGCCTTCGACGGGGCCTGAACTTGCGGGGGCTACACCAGCCGGTGGATCGCCTTCTTGCGCCACACCAGCTGGTAGTAGCCGGTCTGCAGCAGCAGCATCGCGCCGAAGGTGGCGGGGTAGGCGATCCAGATGCCGTCCAGCCCCAGGCGATGGCTCATCACATACGCCACCGGCACCTCCACCCCCAGGATGCAGACGATGGAGATCAGCGTGGGCACCAGCACCGAGCCGCTGGCCCGCATGATCCCCGACAGGGCCGACGCCATGCCGAACAGCACCAGGCTCCACAGCATGATGTGCAGCAGCGTCTGCGCGATCTCGATGACCGGCGCGCTGGTGATGAAGAAGCCCATGAGGTGGCGCGAGAACAGGTAGCCCAGCAGCACCAGCCCGCCGGTGAGCACCAGGTTCATCAGCAACGCGGTCTTGGCGATGGCGCCCAGCCGGTCGGCGCGCCCGGCACCGATGGCCTGCGCACCCAAAATCGACGTGGTGATCGCGATCGAGATGGCCGGGAACTGCACGTACGCCACCACCTGGTTCACCGCGCCGTAGGCGGCCGTGGCGTTGGAGCCGTAGCTGTTGACCATCGACAGCAGCACCACTTCGGCCAGCGCCACCACGATCATCTGCACGCCCGTGGGCACGCCGATCTTCAACACCGCCTTCAGCAGCTGCGGCTGGATGCGCAGGTTGCGGAAGAATTCGGCATCGGGCGCCAGCGGGCTCTTGCGCTGGCGCAGCCTGAAGCCCAGCCACAGCGTGGCCAGCACAAAGGCCAGCACCGTGGCCCAGGCACCGCTGGCCACGCCCAGCTGCGGCAGGCCGCCCCAGCCGCGAATGAGCGCGGGCGTGACCACCAGCCCCACCAGCGTGGAAATGACCAGCGTGAACAGCGGCGTGATGGTGTCGCCCACGCCGCGCAGCATGGCCGTGGACATCAGGAACACGAACAGCCCCGGCATGGCGATGAGCATGATGCGGGCGTAGCGCGTGGAGTCGGCCAGCACGTCGGGCGGCGTGCCCAGCGAGGCCAGCATGGGCGTGGTGAAGATGCCGCCGAACACGGCAATCAGCAGGCCCATGAGGATGCCCACCGACAGCGTGGTGCCGGCCACGGCCTTGACCTTGGCGACATCGCGCGCGCCCCAGGCCTGGCCGATGAGCACCGACGCACCCGCGCCCAGCCCGATGACGAAGGCGATGAAGAAGAACATCACCGGAAAAAAGCTGGACACCGCCGCCAGCGCGCGCACGCCCAGCATCTGGCCCACGTAGATGTTGTTGAGCGTGCCCGACAGCGACTGCAGGATGTTGCTGAGCAGCATCGGCGCCAGGAAGAAAAGAAAGACTTTCCACAGCGGGCGCGGTGAATTGACGGGCGCCACGGGCACGCCTTGCAGGCCGCTCTGGCCGGCGGCACTGCTGCCGCCGGTGGTTTCGGGTGTTGTTCTCATTGAGGGGTGTTCCAGCCGGCGGCCGAGAGTTTTTGCAGGTGCGCGCGCAGGTCGGCGGGCCAGGGTTCGATCAGGGTCTGAAAGCGCGGTGCCTCGCCGGCGAACAGCGCGCGGGTGGCTTCCTCGAAGCCGGGCAGGTTGCCCGCGATGGCGGTCATGAAGCGGTAGGTGGCCTCGCGCGCGGCGCGCACGGTGTCGCGGTCGGCGTGCACGTGGCGCGCGTCGTCGACCAGCTTGCGCAAGGCGACCGATGCACCGCCGGGCTGGCGGCCCAGCCAGTCCCAGTGGCGCGGCAGCAGCGTGACTTCGCGCGCGACCACGCCCAGCTTGGGCCGGCCAACGCCGCGCGGGGCGTCGTCGCGGTGGGCGGGTGCCGCGCCATGGTTCGGCGTTGTCGCGATGTTCGGCGCTGGCCTTGCGTGCAGCTCGCGCGGGTCGAGGTCGAGCTGCTCGCCGGTCTGGTCGTCGAACGCGAGGTAGGGGCCGGGGTCGTCGCGGCGGCGCAGTTGCTCGATCACTTCGGCCTTGCTGCCCTGGGCGACGCGCTGGAAGCCGAAGAAGACGGTCAGCGTGGTCAGGGGAGTAGGGGCGGCCGGCGGCGTGAGGGGGTTGTCTGGTGACATGCGGGTATTTGTCTCCCGGTGTTCGGGCGAAAAAGCAGGTGCGTAATCTACCTGCTGTGGCGCTCAGGCGTGCAGTTCGTTGTCGCCGATGAGGGTCGCGAGAACTTCGTGGGCCGACTGAAGGCGCTCGTGCGCGACCGGCTGCACGAAGGCCTTGCAATGCGCCTCGACGGTGAGGAGCGCGGTCTGCGCCAGTTGCCGGCCCCCGGGGCGCAGGGCCGCGTGGCGGCGCGGGTCGGCGGCGGGGCCCGGCACGCGCTCGGCCAGGCCGGTTTTCTCGAGCAGCACCATCCGGCGCATCAGCGCGGACATGGGCAGGCCCAGGGTGCGTGCCAGGTCCACGAGCGGCACCAGCCGCACCCGCGGCACCCGCGACAGGCCGGCGCCCTCGGCGCGCAGCAGCACGCTCAGCAGGGTGAAGTCGCTGAAGTCGAGCCCGTGGAACGCGCCCAGGTCGTCGCCGAGCCGCAGGCCCAGGCTGGCGTGGGCGCGGCCCAGGGCGAGGCAGAAGTCGAGGGCGGTGGCGGTGTTCGCCGTGGTCGCCGTGTTCATGCTGCTCATGGCGTGTTGTAGCCCTGCGCGCCGAAGCATTGCAGTTCTTCCTGCCACAGCGCGAGCAGCTTCTGAAGTTCGTCGGCGCGGTCGAACGCGAGGTCGTCCGGGCGCTCCTTCACGCGGTCGATGGTTTCGAACGCGAAATGCGCCGCGCCGTTCGCGAGCCAGTCTTGCTGCAGCGCCTTGTTGCGGTGCGAGCGCAGGTTGAGCTCGAAGCGCGCCCGGTTCATGGCGCCTTCCACGTCCAGGCTGCCGGACACATAGACGCGCCCATTGCTCAGGTTGCGCACGACGAACACGCCGGCGGGCCGCGCGTTTTCCTTGTACTGGCGCGTCAACGCGCGCCGGGTGTCGGGGGAGAGGTTCATGCGACAAATATTACCCGGGCGAAATTAAATTCGCAATATACCCGGGTAAAAATAAGCCGCTCAACCTTCTCGCAACCGCCGCCAGCCGCGCGAGATGCGCCGGTTGATGGCCTTCACCGTGCGCCACGGCCGGCTCTGGCGCACCAGCGCGAGCACCTGGTCTTTCCACGCCTTCCAGCGCGGATACCAGCGCGCGAACCAGGGAATGCGCATCAGCGGTCCTTCGACCAGCTGGAAGATCCGCGCGACCAGCGCCGTGCCGACCAGCTTGGCCAGCACCAGCACCGTCAGCGCGGTGGCGGCATGCCCGTTGCTGAAGAGAAAAAGCGCCAGCACCTTCACCGGCAGCAAGACCAGCACCGGCACGAAGAACGCCAGCAGCGCGCCCCAGGGCGGCAGGCGGCGCAGCCGGTCTTCGAGGGCGGCCCAGAAGGGCAGGCGCGACAGCCGCGCGACGAGGGCGGCCAGCGGCTCCCAGCCCCATTCCTCGAAGAGCAGCAGCGGCACGACGATGACGGTGGCAATGGCGCGCAGCACCGCGCGCAGGAGACCGCCAAGGGAGCGCGCAAGAGAGCGCACAAGGGAGTTCATGCGCGAAGGGTACGGCAATGCGCGCGCCGGGTGGCGCGCGCGGTCGGTGAGCGGGGTGTCTTCCTACCTGCTTGCCTAACTGCCTACCTTCCGGCCGGCAGGAAGAACAGGTACTCGCCCCGGCCCAGCTCCGGCGTCACCTCGTAGCCCGGGCACAGGTCGGAAACGCACTGGATGATCACCACCCGCGGCCAGATCGTCGCGGAGGTCGGGTAGCCCGGCATGTACTGCGGCACGTGCCACACGCCCAGGTCGCCGACCGGCTCGGCGTTGTCGGTGCCCCGGGCGTTCTGCAGGCCGCTGCCCATGGGCATGCGCTCGATGCGCACGACGTTGAGGGGCGGCGGTGCGGCCGCCGCGACCGTTGCCATGCATGCAAGGCAAGCGGTCGCCGTCCAGAAAAGCAGTGTCCTTGTCATTTCGGACTCCTGCCGTTCACTGCGGGTAGTCCGTCGAGCGCGGTGCCACGGCCACGTCGCCGACCACCGATTCGCCCATCATCCGCGCGGCGCGGATGGCGGCCACGTCGGTCGGGTCGATGGCGGTCACCGTGGCGCTGGCGACCGGCGTCATCCGCACCTCGGGGAACACGGTGGCGGGCTCTTGCCGCGCGACAGGCGCAGCCTGGGCGACGGCGGCGGGCGCCTTCTCGGCGATGGGCGCGGGTGGCGCGGGCAGCGGTGCGGTCGCGGGGGCCGGGGTGGGTGCGGCAACCGGTTCGGCAGGCGCGATGGCGGCCACGGGCGCGGGCGCGGGTGCAGGTGCGGGCTGTGCCTGCGCCTGGGCTGCAGGGGCGGGTGCAGGCGCGGGCGCAGGCGTTGGTGCCGTGGCCACGGGAGCCACGGGTGCAACCGGAGCGGCCGGTATCGGCGCGACGGGCGCGACCGGTGCAACAGGCGCCACGGCCACCGGACGCGGCGCCGATGCGGAAAGCTGCGGCCCATAGGCGCTCACGCGTTCGTCCGCGGACATCGATTGCGGGCACTTGGTGCCGGTGAGCTCCAGCGCGGCTTGCGCGGCGGGGTCCATGCAGTCCATGGCCAGCGACGCGGCCTTCATGCCCTTGTTCCAGAGCTCGCGGCTCATCTTCAGGCGCTTGCAGTGCTCGTCCGTCCAGGTGGTGCCGAAGCTCAGGCCGACGCCCGGGCCATTGGCGCTCGCGCTGGTGCTGCCCATGCAGGTGTCGTTGCTGGTGGTGAGATTGGGGCCGTTGACCGACGGCACGTTCTTGATCGTGTAGCTGCCCTGGTAGTCCACCGTCTGGCTGGTGGCTCCGGTGTTGTTGACGTTCTGGTTGCTGGTCATCGTGGACGAAGACGTCACGCTGGCCGGGCTGGAGAAGGTCACGGCCTGGGTGTTGCCCTGCGCCGACGTGGTCGCCGAGCTGGTCGAGCCGTTGCTCGAACCGCCGTTGTTGGTGGTCTGGGCCGTGGCCGCGGCGCAAGCGGTCAGCAGTACGCAAAAAATCAGCTTCTTCATTTTTTCGTCTCCTTGGATGACCGGGGAGGGGCAGCGCCCCTCCCCATGAGAACAGCAACCGTTGCCTGAAACCCTTTCGGATCTCAGGGAGCCGATGCGCTGGCGCTGGCGCCAGCCGTGCCGCTGGTGCCGCCACCGTTGCTGAAGCCGCCGGCATTGCCGAACGCGAAGTTGCTCACGCCGAAGGAGCCGCCGTTGGAGCCTGCCATTGCCGAGGTGCTGGTGCCGTTGATCGGGCCGTTGATGGCGCCCGACGAGGCGTTGTAGCCCGAGGTGGTGGTCGACGTGCGGGTCACCACGGCCAGGCCGCCGCCAGGGCCGGCTGCCGTGGCGGCCGTGTTGTTGGTGGCCGAGGAAGCCGTGCCGGCGACCGCGCCGTTCACATGCGTCGCGCCGCCAGCCGAGTAGTTGGCGCTGCCGGCCGAAGCGGCGTTGGCCGAGGCATTGGCTGCGCCTGCGGCTGCGCCGTTGCCGGTCGTGAGCGCCATGCTGGTCACGCGGCCGGTGCTGGTGGCCGAGCCGTTCGTTGTAGCTGCGCCGGTAGCGAAGCCCGGGAAAGCGATGGCCCCGCCCGAAGCGCTGGCGTTGGCCGACGAACTCGAATTGGCCGCGTTATAGCTCAGGGCGCTGCCGGTGCCGGAGCTGGCGGCGCTGGAGCCGGCTGCGCTCGAAGAACCGGTCGACGTGGAAGTGGCCGCAAGGGCCGAGCTGCCCGTTGCCGAAGCAACGCTGCCGACCAGGACCACTGCGATGGCGATGAGAGTCTTCTTCATGATGCTGCCTCTATAGATGTGTGAACAAACCTGACGACCGGACCATCCGGTCATCAGCTGACGGTCAGTGGCACAGAAAAAGAATGCTTCCGTGACGACCGAGGTGCAGTTTCTGCGTCGGGCAGGGAATGAAAAATGCCCCAGGCTGGGTAATGCGAGGCTATGGCGAAAGGTGAGGTCGAAGCGGTTGCGGACCGTCACAAGAAACCGCTTCCACATGCGGAGCCAGGAGTAAAAAATACAACTTTCGATGGACACAAACCGCGATTCGCAACAAGATGCAACCAAAGTAATCAAATAAGCTGAATCTCAAAATTTGAGTAGAAATGAATTAACTTTTGGTCACGAACACGGTGTGCTAGTTGTCACAAAGGGGTTGGAATGGAAAGCGAACTCGACATTTCGTTGACAGACGTCGGTACCGGGGGTAGGAAATATGCCGCCCCAGGCCAATTCGGTGGGTTGCTCTCACCGTCCGCCGACACGCTGCCTTGGCCGGACTTTCTGACCGGCCAGCAAACCAAGCCGGTGCGCGTCCTGCTGGTGGACGACGACCCGTTCGTGCGACGCGTCATCGCCCAGGAATTGCTGGGCGACCTGCGCATCCAGCTCGAAGGGCAGGCCGGCACCTTGCGCGAAGGGCGCAGGCTGCTGCTGCAGCACGAGTTCGACGTGCTCATGGTGGACATCCGCCTCGGGGACGGCAGCGGTTTCGAGCTGATCGAGGAGGCCAAGCGCCACCGCAGCGCGGCCGAGATCATCGTCATTTCCGCGCTCGAGGACGAACCCCAGGTGCTGCACGCCTTCGAGCTCGGCGCCTCCGGCTACCTGGTGAAGAACGCCTGGTTCCAGAGCTACGCCCAGGCCGTGCTGCAGGTAGTGAACGGCGGGGCCGCCATCACGCCGCGGCTGGCGCGCCGGCTGCTCGTGCACCTGGACCACAAGCGCTCCAACGTGAACCCGGTGCGCCCGCCGGACAGCAAGGCGACGTTATCGGCACGGGAGCGCGAAGTGTTGCGACTTGTAGCCACGGGGTACGTCACCGAAGAGATCGCCCTGCAGCTCACCATCAGTGCCCAGACGGTTAACGCGCACGTGAAGAACATCTACCGCAAGCTGCACGCCCACACCCGGGCCCAGGCAGTGAGCTTTGCCTCTCACCGCGGGCTTTTGTAGGGCATCGGATGTTCGCGCAGCAGGTCCTTCACTCACCGCACTTTCTGGAAGACCAGTACGTGTGGCTGTCGATCGGGGCCTGGGCCGCGTTGCTGATCTGGCTGCGGCACCGCGCCTCGCCGCGGCGCCTGGCGATGTGGGCCGCGCTGGCCGGCGCGCTCCACCTGACGCCGGTGGCGGCGCAAGTGCTGCGCGCCGGGGGCGCCGAAAGCCTGCTGCCGGCCGAGCTGCCGCTCGCGTTCTGGACGCTGCAGGCCCTCAATCTGGTGGTGCTGGGCACCATCGTGGGCATCGGTTACTTCTCGCTGCGCCGTGTTGCCCAGGGGCGGCAGACGCAGGCGGTGATGGCCGAGCGCCGCCGCATCGCCAACGACCTGCACGACGGCGTCGGCTCCCGGCTGGTGGCCCTGCTGGCCAGCCAGGACCCGAAGGCTGCGCGCTCCGACGGCCTGTCGATGGCGCTGCAGGCATGCCTGCTGGAGCTGCAGATGACCGTCGACGACCTGGACGACCAGAGCAGCGCCACCGTCTTCGAGCGGCTGGGGCACCTGCGCTACCGGCTGCGCCCGGCGTTTGACCGCATGGGCATCGCCCTTGAATGGAACATCGCGCCCGAGGCGCTGGACTGCACCGTGCCGGCGGACACCGCCACGCAGGTCTGCCGGGTGGCGCAGGAGGCCATGTCCAACGCGCTGCGGCATTCGCGGGCGAGCCGGGTCGAGCTGCGCATCGGCGTGGGCCTCGGGGCGCGGGGCCGGGGGCAGGCGCTGGTGCTGGAGGTGCGCGACAACGGCACGGGGCTCGAAAGCGCCACCGACCCGCGTGGCCTGCAAGCCAGCCTGGGCAAGGGCCTGCGCAGCATGCGCGCCCGCGCCGAAGCCATCGGCGGCGAACTGAGCGTTGCAAGCCTGCGGGCCGCCACGCCGCATGGCCTGTGCGTGCGGCTGGTGGTGCCCTGCGAGGCCGCGGCGCCCGAGCCGCACGGCAAGGACAGCGTGCGGCCCGAGGCCGAAAGCATGCTGTAACACGCCGGCCGGGCCGCCCGGCGGGAGGCCGTGCGCGCCTATGGCAAACTCCCGCGCTTTGCCAGGGACGCGCTCAAGCATGCAGAAAATCATTCGCCAGCTCGCCGCCGAAATCAAGGTCGGCGAGCATCAGGTGAAGGCCGCCGTCGAACTGCTCGACGGAGGCGCCACGGTTCCATTCATCGCCCGCTATCGCAAGGAAGTGACCGACGGCCTGGACGACATCCAGCTGCGCGAGCTGGAAGCCCGCCTTTCGTACCTGCGCGAACTCGAAGACCGCCGCGGCGCGGTGCTGAAAGCCATCGACGAGCAGGGCAAGCTCACCCCCGAACTGCGCGCGGCCATCGAATTCGCCCCGACCAAGCAGGAGCTCGAAGACCTGTACCTGCCGTTCAAGCAAAAGCGCCGCACCAAGGGCCAGATTGCCCGCGAATTCGGCATCGAGCCGCTGGCCGACAAGCTGCTGGCAGACCCCTCGCTCGACCCCGCCGTGGAAGCCAAGGCCTTCCTGCAGCCCGCCACCACGCTGGACGACGGCAAGCCGGGCCCCGATTTCTCGACCGTGCAGCTGGTGCTGGACGGCGTGCGTGACATTCTTTCCGAGCGCTGGGCCGAAGACGCCGCGCTGGTGCAGGGCCTGCGCGAATGGCTCTGGAACGAAGGCCTGCTCAAGTCCAGCCTGATGGCCGGCAAGGACGAGAACAACGCCGACATCGCCAAGTTCCGCGACTACTTCGAATACGACGAACCCATCGGCCGCGTGCCCTCGCACCGCGCGCTGGCCGTGTTCCGCGGGCGCGCGCTCGACATCCTGGACGCCAAGCTGGT
This sequence comes from Variovorax sp. RCC_210, assembly GCF_041355175.1. NCBI lineage: Bacteria > Pseudomonadati > Pseudomonadota > Betaproteobacteria > Burkholderiales > Comamonadaceae > Variovorax > Variovorax sp. RCC_210. Next base: position 1,136,021 of record NZ_JBFUPJ010000001.1, read on the forward strand.
GCTGCCGGTGGAGCCCGAGCCGGGCAAGCCCAGCATCGCCGAAGGCCGCATCGCGCTGCACCTGGGCTGGAGCCACGCCGCTCGCCCGGCCGACGACCTGCTGCGCAAGTGCGTGGCCTGGACGTGGCGCGTGAAACTCGCGCTTTCCACCGAGCGCGACCTGTTCACCCGGCTGCGCGAAGAGGCCGAGAAGGTCGCCATCAAGGTGTTCGCCGACAACCTGCGCGACCTGCTGCTGGCCGCGCCCGCCGGCCCGCGCGTGGTGATGGGGCTGGACCCCGGCATTCGCACCGGCGTGAAGGTGGCCGTGGTCGATTCCACCGGCAAGCTGGTCGAGACCGCTACCGTGTTCCCGCACGAGCCGCGCAAGGACTGGGAAGGCTCGCTGCACACGCTGGGCAAGCTGTGCGCCAAGCACGGCGTGAACCTGATCGCCATCGGCAACGGCACCGCCAGCCGCGAGACCGACAAGCTGGCCGCCGACCTCATCAAGCTGCTGGCCAAGATGGCCGAGCAGGCCGGCGCGCCGGAAATGAAGGTCGACAAGGTGGTGGTGAGCGAAGCGGGCGCGTCCGTGTACTCCGCCAGCGAGTTCGCCTCGCAGGAAATGCCCGATGTCGACGTGAGCCTGCGCGGCGCTGCCTCCATTGCGCGCCGCCTGCAAGACCCGCTGGCCGAACTCGTGAAGATCGACCCCAAGAGCATCGGCGTGGGCCAGTACCAGCACGACGTGAACCAGAGCGAACTCGCGCGCACCCTGCAGGCCGTGGTCGAAGACTGCGTGAACTCGGTGGGTGTCGACCTGAACACGGCCAGCGTGCCGCTGCTGAGCCGCGTGTCGGGCCTGTCGGGCAGCGTGGCCAAGGCCGTGGTGCGCTGGCGCGAGGCCAACGGCGCGTTTTCCACCCGCAAGCAGCTGCTCGACGTGAGCGGCTTCGGCCCCAAGGCTTTCGAGCAGAGCGCGGGTTTCCTGCGCATTCGCGGCGGCGCCGACCCGCTGGACATTACCGGCGTGCACCCCGAGACCTATCCGCTGGTCGAGCAGATCATCGTGAAGACCGGCAAGCCTATCGCCGAGCTGATGGGCCGCGCCGACATGCTCAAGACGCTGAAGCCCGAGCTGTTCGCCAACGAGAAATTCGGCGTCATCACCGTCAAGGACATCCTGGGCGAGCTCGAAAAGCCCGGCCGCGACCCGCGCCCCGACTTCAAGGTGGCGCGCTTCAACGACGGCGTGGACGACATCAAGGACCTGGTCGAGGGCATGATCCTCGAGGGCACCGTGAGCAACGTGGCCCAGTTCGGCGCCTTCATCGACCTGGGCGTGCACCAGGACGGCCTGGTGCACGTGAGCCAGCTGAGCCACAAGTTCGTCAACGACGCGCGCGAAGTGGTGAAGACCGGCGACATCGTCAAGGTCAAGGTGATGGAAGTCGACGTGGCGCGCAAGCGCATCGGCCTGTCGATGAAGCTCGACGCAGCGCCCGCAAGGCGCGACGGCCCGCGCGACAACCGCTTCGAAGGAGCGGGGCGCGGCCAGCAGCAGCAAGGCCGCCGCGACAGCTCACCGCAGCCCGCGGGGCAGATGGCGAGTGCGTTTGCGAAGCTGCAGGGGCTGCGCAAGTAGCATCCAGCAAGGTTGCAACCCACCTGTTAAACTAGTCATCTAACTAGTTTGATGGGTGGTGTTATGAAAACCTGGCCTGTTCAGGACGCTAAAGCGCGTTTCAGCGAGTTTCTTGATGCCTGTTTGGCCGATGGGCCCCAAATGGTCACCAAGCGCGGCACCGAGGCGGCCGTGCTCGTGCCTGCTGCCGAATGGCGTCGATTGCATGCAACCGCCAAGCCCTCCTTGAAGGAGTTGCTGCTTTCTACCGACGCCCGCACCGAATTCCTGGTTCCCCAGCGCGGCAACGCACGCCGGCGCCAGATCACGCCCATGCGCTGAGGTGTGCATGTACCTGCTGGACACGAATGTCATCTCGGAACTTCGCCGGCCTCGACCCCACGGCGCGGTCGTCGCGTGGCTCACACCCATTGCGGACAGCGATCTTCACTTGTCCGCGGTAACGCTGGGGGAGATCCAGGCAGGCATCGAGCTCACCCGTGAGCAGGACACCGCAAAGGCCGAAGAAATCGAGCAATGGGCTGCCTTGGTCGCCGGGTCTTACAACGTGCTGTCCATGGACGCGGAGACATTCAGGCTGTGGGCGAAGCTGATGCATCGCAGTTCCAACACGCTGTACGAAGACGCGATGATTGCCGCGACCGCCAAACAGCATGGGCTGACCGTGGTGACGCGCAACGTGACTGACTTCGCGGGTTTCGGCGTCGAGGTGTTCAACCCGTTCGAGCCGGCACAGGCATGAAAGCCCTGCGCATCTACGCCGGCCCCGCGGCCCGCAAGCACATCGAACAGCATGGCCTGCGCCCGCAGGACGTGCGCATCATCCCTGGCGCGGCCGGCGGCCCGAAAGGCCTGATCCTCGGGCCGCTCGACCGCTTCATCTTCGGGCGCTGGCTGCCGCAGTCGACACAGCAGGTGCACCTGGTGGGCGCGTCCATCGGCGCGTGGCGGCTGTCGACGGCTTGCCTGTCGAACACCGAAGCGGCGTTCGAGCGCTTCGAGCACGACTACGTGCACCAGCAGTTCGAAGTGCCGCCGGGCCAGAAGCGGTTGAGCCCGCGCCAGCTCAGCGAGCAGTTCGCGCTGAGCCTGGAGACCTTCTATGGCGGGCGCATCGCCGAGGTGCTGAACCACCCGCGCTACCGCCTGCATGTGGTGACCTCGCGTGGGCGCCACATCCTCGGGCGCGAGGGCAGGGCGCGCACGCCGGTGGGCTACCTCGGCGCCTTCGCGACCAACAGCCTGCACCGCAAGAGCCTGGGCGCGTGGCTCGAGCGCTGCGTGTTCTCCACGCCCGGCGCGTCATTGCCCTTCGGCACGCGCGACTTCCGCACGCGCCAGCATGCGCTGAGCGAGGCCAACTTCAACATGGTGCTGCAGGCGTCGTGCTCCATTCCGTTCCTGCTGGCGGCGGTGCACGACATTCCGGGTGCGCCGCGTGGCGCCTACTGGGACGGCGGCATCACCGACTACCACCTGCACCTGGACTACCGGACTGCCCATGACGGTGGCGGAAATGGTGCCGACGAAGGCATCGTGCTGTACCCGCACTTCCAGCAGGCGGTGGTGCCGGGCTGGCTGGACAAGGGGCTGCGCTGGCGCCACAAGGCGACGGGCTTCCTCGACCGCATGGTGGTGATCGCGCCCGACCCGGAGTGGGTGCGCTCGTTGCCCAACGGCAAGCTGCCCGACCGCAAGGACTTCATTCATTTCGCCAACGACGCGCAGGCGCGCATCGCGGCTTGGGGCAAGGCCACACGCGAGGCGCAGCGGCTGTCCGATGAGTTCGAGGGCTGGCTTGACAGGGGCGAGCCGACGGAGATGCGTTCGCTCTAGGCCCTGGGCCCGGCTTTCCGAGGCCGGGGCGACTTGGTCGACCTGGTCGACTTGGGCGACCGCGAAGGCGCCGCAGCCGCCGCGCAACGCTCGGCGTGCGCCTCGAAATTGCGCCGCACCATCTCCACCAGCACATCGGCCAACGGCGGCAGCCGCTTGCCGGCCAGCCGCACGATGCCGAAGCGGCCCGTGCCGGCGAAAGGCGGCGCAAGCGGGATCTCCTTCAGGCCGTGCGCGCGCGGCGTGTTCTCGACCACCGGGCGGCTGGCCACCAGCACCACGTCGCTGGCTTCGGTGGCCGGCACCAGGTCGTCGAAGCTGTCGCTTTCCATCACCAGCCGGCGCGCGAAGCCCTCGTGCGTGCCCAGTTCGCGCTGCATCGACGCCAGCGCGAAGGTCGACAGCCGGGTGCTCGCGAACTGGAACGTCGCCAGTTCGGCGCGCGACACGGGCCGCCCCGTCAGCAAGGGGTGGCCCTTGCGGCAGAACAGCGCCACCGGCCACTGCGGCAGCGGTTCGATGTGGAGCCGGCTGCGGTCTTCCAGCGCATCGAGCGGAGCGATGTCGGCGCAGAAGATGTCGATCTCGTCGTCGTACAGCATCTGCAGCAGCGTGTCGCTGGCGCCGCGCTTCACCGCCACGTAGCTGCCCTGCGGCAGCCCGCTGGTGGCCGTGAGCATCTGCGCCGCCAGCAGCACGGCGGGCGTGGCGCCCAGCCCGAAGGCCACGCTGCCGTAGCCGCCCGTGGCGAGCAGCTGCAGTTCGTTGCGCATCTGCGCCGCCTCGAAGAGGATGCGGCGCGCCCGCTCGACCACCACCGCGCCGAAGGGCGTGACCTCCACATGCCGCGCGTCGCGCACGAACAGCTGCACGCCCAGCGTTTCTTCCAGCGACTGCAGGCTGCGCGACAGCGCCGGCTGGCTCAGGTGCACGCGGGCGCAGGCGCGGCCGAAGTGCAGCGTTTCGGCGAGCGCGACCACGTGTTCGAGTTTTCGCAGGTCGGGAAGGTGCATGGGAGGCAGGTGCAAGGGGAGGGTGCAGAGGGGACCGCGGCGAGCGTTCTGGACGATGCGTATTCTGCATCCTCGAACGCGAAATATCTCATTGGCCTGCATTCTTGATGCCACCTAGCATCCGCGGCATTCACAGCTCCAAGAACGACGAGACCATGGACACCGCAACGCAACGCACCTCCCAAACCCCCGGCGGCGGCCGGCGCCAGCCGATGCGCGCCGCGCTCGGCGCCTTCGTCGGCACCGCCATCGAGTGGTACGACTTCTACATCTTCGCGACCGCCGCCTCGCTGGTGTTCGCCACGCTGTTCTTCCCGCAGGGCGACCCCTTCCTGGCCACGCTGAGCGCGCTGGGCACGTTCGCGGTGGGCTTCTTCGCGCGGCCCGTGGGCGCGGTCATCTTCGGCTCCATCGGCGACCGGCTCGGGCGCAAGCGCGGGCTGGTCATCACGCTGCTGATGATGGGCGGCTCCACCTTCGCCATCGGCCTGCTGCCCACCTACGAGAGCATCGGCCTGGTGGCGCCGCTGATGCTGGTCCTGCTGCGCATCTTCCAGGGCATCGCCGTGGGCGGCGAGTGGGGCGGGGCGGTGCTGCTGGCCGGCGAGCACGGCGACGCGAAGCGCAAGACCTTCTCGGCCTCGTTCGCGCAGTTGGGCAGCCCGGCCGGAATGATCCTGTCGATCCTCGCGTTCCGCGCGGTGTCTTCGCTGGACACGGCGCAGCTCATGGCCTGGGGCTGGCGCCTGCCGTTCCTGGCCAGCGCGCTGCTGATGATCGTGGGCATGCTCATTCGCCACGGGGTCGACGAGACGCCCGACTTCGCCAGGGCTTCGAGCCGCGCGCGCCTCCAGCGCGCACCGGCGCTGGAGGTGGTGCGCAGCATGCCGCGCCTGCTGCTGCTGGTGGCCGGGGCCAACGCCATCGGCATTGCGGCGGTGTACTTCCTGGTGGTCTTCATGATCACGTACACCACGCACTACCTCTCGGTGCCGCGCACCGTGATCCTCGACTGCCTGTTCTGGTCGACCGTGCTGCAGCTGTGCATCCAGCCCATCGGCGCGTGGATTGCCGACAAGGTGGGCGTGGGCCGCTTCGTGCTCACGATGAGCTGCGCCACCATCGTCACGCCGTTCCTGCTCTACCCGCTGGTGAACGTGGGCACGCCGGGCGCCATCCTGGCCGGGCTGTGCATCGCCACGCTGTTCGGCGGCTGCTTCTACGCGGCCATCGCGGGCTTCTCGGCCTCGTTCTTTCCGCCGGAGGTGCGCTACTCGGCCATTTCCATCGCCTACCAGGGTTGCGGCGCCATCGCGGGCGGGCTGACACCGCTGCTGGGCACGGTGCTCGCCGAGCGCTTTCCGGGCAACTGGGTGCCGCTGGCGCTGGCGTACGCGGGCATCGCCACCTTGTCGAGCGTGTGCATCGCGCTGCTGATCCGGCGTTCGGCAAGCGCCACCGCGCCCGCCGCCCAAGCCCTTGCCTGACCTGTCTTCACCTGTTCCACACGACTTCATGACCTCCACAGACACCCTCATCGACCTCCCATCCCTGGCCGCCGCCGTGCGCGAACGGCGCGACGCGCACGTGCGCATGCTGTGCGACCTGGTGGCCTTTCCCTCGCTGCTCGGGCAGGAGGGAGACGCCCAGCGCTACATGGCGCAGACCTTCGAGCGCATGGCGCTGCAGGTCGACGAGTTCGAGATCGACGATGCCGCCCTGCGCGCCCACCCCGGCTACTCGCCCTCGCTGATGTCCTACGCCGGCCGGCCCAACGTGGTCGGCATCCACACGCCGCGCGGCGCGGCCACGGGGCGCTCGCTGATCCTCAACGGCCACATCGACGTGGTGCCGGTCGGCGACGAGCGGCTGTGGAGCCACCCGCCGTTCTCGCCCGTGGTGCGCGAAGGGCGCGTGTACGGCCGCGGCAGCGCGGACATGAAGGCGGGCATCGTCTCTTACACCCTGGCCATGCAGACGCTGGCCGCGCTGGGTTTCGAGCCCGCGGCGCCGGTGTTCCTGCAGTCGGTGGTGGAAGAGGAATGCACCGGCAACGGCGCCCTCGGCTGCCTGGTGCGCGGCTACCGCGCCGAGGCGGCCATCATTCCCGAGCCCACGCCCGGCATCATGGACGCGCAGCTCGGCGTCATGTGGCTCACGCTGCAGGTGCAGGGCATGCCGGTGCACGCGGCCTATGCGTCCGAAGGCTCCAGCGCCATCGACTTCGCCCAGCACATGTTCGATGCGCTGCGCCGCCTGGCCGACCAGTGGAACCACGCGGGCTGCCGCCATGCGCGCTATGTGGACCATGCGAAGCCGATCAACTTCAACCTCGGCAAGCTGCAGGGCGGGGAGTGGGCTTCTTCGGTGCCCACGCAGTGCGAAGCGCAGATCCGCGTCAGCTACTACCCGGGCGTGACCGCCGACGACGCGCTCGCCATGATCCGCGCCGCGCTGGCCGAGGCCTTCGAGGCGCACCCCAACAAGCAGGCCTTCCACTGGACGATAGAGAACACGGCCGGCTTCCGCGCCGACGGCTTCGTGCTCGACACGCAGATGCCGCTCATTCGCACGCTCTCGCAGTGCCACGCCGACCTGCACCACCGCGGGCCCGACATGGTCGCCTTCACCGGCACGACGGACGCGAAGTTCTTCAACCTCTACGGAAAGACGCCGGCCGTGTGCTACGGCGCGGCGGGCACGTCGATCCACGGCATCGACGAGTCGGTGGCCATCGACGACATGCTGGACACGACCACCGTCATCGCCTGGTTCATCGCGCGCTGGTGCGGCCTGAACGCGATTTGAATCGGGCCGGTTTCAGCGCCGCGCCTTGTCGGCGTGCTGCGCCGGCGTCATCAACGGCGCGCCGCAGTCGAGCACGTTGGCATACACCGTGTCCCCCACATGCAGCACGCCGCCCTCGGGCAGCCGGCCCGTGCCGAGCGAGCGCGAGTGCACGCCGCCCGCGCGGTAGCGCACGAGGGCGTAGCGCGCCGAGGGCCCGCCGTCGGCGCCGCAGTCCTGGTCGGCCAGCACGGCCAGCTCGCCGGCATTGCCGAGGCGTACCACCTGCGCCGCATGCCAGCCAGTGTCGATACTGGTATGGGTGTCGTTGGCCGCAGAGCGGCCGTTGGAATGCGCGTCGAGCGCCGTGCAACCGCCCAGCGCCACGGCCAGGGCCGATGCCCACAGCAACCCGGCACGGCCGGCGGTTGTCACGGCTTCACCCCCACGGCCGCGGTGGCCTGGATCTCGACGCGGTATTCCGAGTCGATCAGCTTCGCGCCCACCGTGGCGCGCGCGGGCGTGTGGCCCTGGGGCACCCACTCGTCCCACACCGAGTTCATGGCGGCGTAGTCGCCCACGGTGCGCAGGTAGATGGTCACGCTCACCAGGTCCTGCTTGGTGGCGCCCTGGGTGGCGAGCATGTCGTCGATGTGGTGGAGGATCTCGCGCGTCTGCCCGGTGATGTCGAGCGACGGGTTCTCCGCCACCTGGCCCGACAGGTACAGCAGGCGGGCGCTGCCCAGGTCGACGGTCACCATCTCGCTGAAGCGGGGGCCCATCTCGTGGCGAATGAGGTTCATGGCTGTGCGGGCTTTTGTGTGGTGTTTGCGGAAGACGAATCGGCGAGCTGCGCGGGCGGTGCGTTCCACCAGCCGCCGCCCAGCGCCTGGAAGAGGGCGGCCGCGTCGGTCAGCCGCAGCGCGCGCGCCTGCACCAGGTTGAGCTGCGCCTGCTGCTGCGCCTGCTGCGCCACGCGCAGCGAAAGCGCGCTGGCATCGCCGAGCCGCACCTGCGTGCGCGTGCGCGCCAGGCTTTGCGACGCGGTGCGCTCGGCCTTCAGCGCGGCCTGCAGGGTGCGCGTGTCGGCGTCGATGGCCTCCAGCGTGTTGGCCACGTCCTGGAAGGCGCCGAGCACGGCGGCGCGGTACTGCGCGGCGGCCTGGTCGAAGGCGGCGCGGGCAGCGGCCTCCTTGTGCCTGAGCGCGCCGCCGTCGAACACGGGCTGCGTCACGCTGGCCGCCAGCGTCCAGAACAGCGACGACGACTTGAACAGCTGCGACAGCGTGTACGCCGACGAGCCATAGTTCACGCCCAGCGTCACGTTGGGCAGCCGGGCCGCCACGGCCACGCCGATGGCCGCGCTCGCGGCCTGCAGTTGCGCCTCGGCGGCACGCACGTCGGGGCGGTGCTCGACCAGCGTGGAGGGCAGCGTCAACGGCAGCTCGGTGGGCAGTTGCAACGCATCGAGGTCGAACTGCGCGGTCACGCCCTCGCTCGGGTAGCGCCCGGCCAGCGTGGCAAGCAGGTTGCGCTGCTGGGCCAGTTGCTTGTCCAGCGGCGGCAGCGTGGCCTCGGTGGCGGCCAGCGAGGCCTCTTGCGCATCGACGTCGGCCAGCGCCACCTGCCCGAGCTGTTGCTGTTTGCGGTAAGCCTGCAGCACCTCTTTCTGGTCCGCGACGATGGCCTGCGTGGCGCGCTGCTGCGCGCGCAGCGAGGCCTCGGTGATGGCCGCGGCCACCACGTTGCTGCTCAGCGAGAGCTTGGCGGCCACCGCCTGGAAGCGTTGCTGCTCGGTCTGCGCCTGCGCGCTTTCCACCTGCCGGCGCGTGCCGCCGAACACGTCGGGCGCGTACGACACGGTCACCTGCGCGGTGTGCAGCGTGTACAGGTTGGCGTTCGACGCCACCGGGCTGGCCACCGCGTCGGCCACGCGTTGCCTCGTGGGCGAGTAGCCCACGCCCACGCTGGGCCAGAAGGCGGCGCGGTCGGCCGCCTCGTTCTCCTGCGCCACGCGCAGGGCGGCGTCGGCGGCCTCGATGTTGGGGTTGCCCGCCAGGCTCTGCACCACCAGCGCGTTCAGCGGCTCCGAGCGAAAGGCCTGCCACCACTGCGCGGGCACGTCGAGCTCCGGCGACAGGCGGGACAAGGGCACGCCCTCGGCCTGCGCCGGGTCTGTTGAAGCGGGCGCAGGCGTGGCCGTGTAGCTCGCGGGCAGCTTCAGCGGCGGGCGCACGTAGTCGGGCCCGACCGCGCAGCCGCCCAGCGTTGCAATGCTGGCCGCGGCCGTGGCCGCCAGCAGCAGGCCCGAGGGTCTAGCAAGGCGTGTGTTCTTCATGTGGTTGTCTCCAGCCTTCTCACCGGTCGCGCCGGGAGCGCGCGCCCCAGCCCTTGCGCTCGAAGAAGCGTTCGAGCGCGAAATACAGCGTCGGCAGGATGAACAGCGTCAGCAGCGTCGACACAACCAGCCCGCCCACCACCACCGTCGCCAGCCCGCGCTGCACGTCGGTGCTCACGCCGGTGGCCAGCGCGGCCGGCAGCATGCCGACCGAGGCCACGGTGGCCGTCATCAGCACCGGGCGCAGCCGCTCGGCCGCGCCTTCGAGCACCGACTCCTGCAGCGCCAGCCCTTCGCCGCGCACGCGGCGGAAGTTCGCGACCATGATGATCCCGTTCTGTATGGACACGCCGAACAGCGCGATGAAGCCCACGGCCGTGGCCACGTTCAGCGTTTCGCCCGCCACGTGCACCGCGATGAGCCCGCCCAGCGTGGCCATCGGCACCACGCCCAGGATGAGCGCCACCTGCCGGATCTTGCCGAACTGGAAGAACAGCAGCACCGCCATGATGCTCACCACGATGGCCAGCGAAATGCCCAGGCGCGACTGCGCGCGCTGCTGGTTCTCGAACTGGCCGGCCCACTGCAGGCGGAATTTTGCGGGGTCGAACTTCACTTCCTTGGCGATGCGTTCTCGCGCCTCGTCGAGGTAGGAGGCCAGGTCGCGGTCGCGGTTGTCCACCCGCACGGTGATCTGCCGCTCGTTCATCTCGTGCGAGATGGTGCTTTCGCCGGTCTGCAGCCGGATGTCGGCCACCTGCGAGAGCGGCACCTTCGCGCCGCTGGAGCTGTTGAGCAGCAGCGCGCCGATGGCCTCGGTGTTGCCCTTGGCGCTTTTTGGCATCTTCACCGACACGTTGTAGGTGCGGTTGCCCGCGTACACCGTGATCACCGGGGCGCCGCCGATGCCGGTCTGAATGAGGTTGGCCACGTCGTTCGCGTTCACCCCGAAGCGCGCCGCCGCCTCGCGGTTCAGCTCGATCACCACCTGCGGAATCGGCGGCTCCTGGAAGAGCGACGCCGAGGCCGTGCCGCGCACCGTGCCCAGCAGCTCGACGATCTGGTTGCCGATGCGCCGGCTCTCCTTCAGGTCGTCGCCGTAGATGCGCAGCACCAGCGGGCTGTGCGCGCCGCCCACGGCGTCGTTCACGCCGTCGATGATCGGCTGGCTGATGCCCACGTCGAAGCCCGGCATCTTCGCGAAGCGCTCGGTGAGCGTGCGCACGAAGGCCGCCTTGTTCACGCCCGCCGGCCACTCGCTGTAGGGCTTCAGGCCCACGGGCACTTCCATGTGCGAAGGGGTCCACGGGTCGGTGCCGTCGTCGTTGCGGCCCAGCTGCGTGACCACGTACGACACCTCGGGGTACTCGAGCAGCACGTGGCGCATTTCGGTCGCCATCTCGCTGGCCTTGTCCAGCGACAGGCCCGAGGGCAACTGCACCTGCAGCCACAGCGCGCCTTCGTCGATGTCGGGCAGGAATTCGCGTCCCGCCGTGGCGCCCAGCACCACCACCGCGGCCAGCGCCAGCGCGCTCAGGCCGTAGGCAATGGCGGGCACGTCGAGCAGCCTGGTCAGCACGCGGCGGTAGGCGCGCGTGAGCCACTCCAGCGGCTTGTTCACGAAGGGCTTGCTCGGCTTGCGCAGCGCCACGTAGGCCAGGCTCGGAATGAGCGTGAGCGCGCAGAGCAGGGCGCCCACCAGCGCATAGCCCACGGTGAAGGCCATCGGCTTGAACAGCTTGCCCTCCGCGCGTTCGAAGGCGAAGAGCGGAAAGTACGCCGTGATGATGATCAGCGTGGCGAAGAAGATCGGCCCCGACACATGGCTCACCGTCTCCAGGATGTTGCCTTCGGTGAGCGTGGCGTTCGGCTCTTCTTCGCGCCGGCGAAGAATGGCCTCCATCACCACGATGGCCCCGTCCACGATGATGCCGAAGTCGATCGCGCCCAGCGAGAACAGGTTGGCCGGCATGCGCGTGAAGTGCATCACGATGAACACCGTGACCAGCGACATCGGAATGGCCACTGCGGCCACCACCGCGCTGCGCGGGCTGCCCAGGAAAAGAATGAGCACGAAGCACACCAGCGCCATGCCTTCGAGCACCGTGTGCGTCACCTTGTCGACCGTGAGCTTCACCAGGTCGTCGCGGTCGATGTAGGGCACGATCTTCACGCCCATCGGCGCGAGCTCGGCCTGCAGCGCGTCGATCTTCTTGTGCACGCCTTCGAGCACGCGCGAGGGGTTCTCGTACTTCAGCATCAGCACGATGCCTTCGATGGTGTCGGGGTTGGTGTCCTTGCCCAGGATGCCGCCGCGCTCCTGGTGGCCGAACTGCAGCCGCCCCAGGTCGCGCACCAGCACCGGCGAGCCGCCGTTTTGCGCCACCACCACCGTGCCCAGGTCGTCCAGCGTGTGGATCTGCCCGATGCCGCGCACCACGTAGCTCTGGTCGCCGCGCGCGATGCGCCCGCCGCCCGCGTTGGCGCTGTTGTTGTTGATGGCCGTGACCACGTCGTTCAGCACCAGCCCGTAGGTCTGCAGCCGCGCCGGGTCCAGCTCCAGCTGAAACTCCTTGGTGAAGCCGCCGAAGTTGTTGATGTCCACCACGCCCGCCACCTGCTTGAGCGCGGGAATCACCTTCCAGCGCTGCAGCTCCGACAGCTCCATCAGGTTCTTTGTGTCCGATTCGAGCGTGTAGCGGTAGATTTCGCCCGCCGGCCCCGCGACCGGCCCCAGCCCGGGCTGCGCCCCCGAGGGCAGCGTGACCTGGCCGATGCGCTCGGTGACGCGCTGGCGCGCGAAGTAGTCGTCGGTGCCGTCCTTGAAGCTCAGGTTGATCAGCGACAGCCCGAAGGTGCTGCTAGAGCGGATCGACGCGAGGCCGGGCGTGTTGCTCAGCGCGCGCTCCAGCGGCGTGGTGATCTGCTGCTCGATTTCTTCGGCGGCCAGGCCGTTGACCTGCGTGGTGACCTGCACCGTGACGTCGCCGAGGTCGGGGTAGGCCTCGACCGTCATCTGCGTCCACGACCAGGCGCCGAACAGCACCAGCGCGATCGACATCGCCCAGGCGAGGTGCCTGCGGCGAAAGAACTGGGTGATGATGAGATTAATCATTCAGCAGCACACCACCACGCACCACCACGCGCTCGCCCGCGGCCAGGCCGCTGCGGATGCGCACGCTGTCGCCGTCTTCGCGGCCCAGCTCCACCATGCGGCGCACGAAGGTCCAGGGCTCGGCCTCCACGAACACGCTCACGCTGTCGTTGTTCATCAGCAGGGCCGAGGCCGGCACCTGCGCCTGCGCCGCCTGCGGCACGCCGAGCACGGCGGTGGCGTACATGTTGGGCTTGAACAGGCCCTCGGGGTTGGCGAAGACGATGCGGGCGCGCGCGCGGCGCGTGTCGGCGTCGAGCACCGCGCTGACGAAGCCCACCTTGCCGCTGAAGCTGCGCCCCGGGTAGGCCGCCAGGGTGACCACCGCGTTCTGCCCCGGCGCCACCGAGCCCACCACGCTCTCGGGCACGTTCACCGTGACCCAGACCGCGTCGAGGTTCGACACCGTCATGAGCGCCGCGTTGGCGTCGTTCAGGTTCGCGCCGGCGGCGGCGTTCAGCGCCGTGACGGTGCCGGCCATGGGGGCGACGATCTTCAGCACCTGGCCTGACGGGGCGTTGCTTCCACCATTGCTGCCATTGCCTCCGGTGCCTACGGTGCCGTCCGCGCCCAGGCTGCGCAGCCGCGCCTCGCTGCGGCGCAGTTCCGCGCCCTGCTGCGCGACGCTGCTCTGCGCGGCCTCCACGTCTTTCACGGCGTTGGAGCCGGCCTCGTTCACGCCGCGGGCGCGCACCAGCGCGCGCTGCGCCAGGTCGAGCGCGTCGCGGGCTTTCTGCGCATCGGACACGGCCTGTGCCAGGTCGGGCGAGCTCATGGTGGCCAGCACCTGGCCGCGCTTCACCGTGTCGCCCAGGCGCACTTTCAGTTCCAGCAGCTTGCCCGTCAGCGGCGGCAGGATGTTGACCGTGTTCGCCGGGTTGGCCTCCACCGTGGCGGGCAGGCTCACCTCGTGCGGCGAGGTCTGCTGGCCCACCGTGGCCACCAGCAGCCGGTCGCGCAGCGGCGAGCCGGCCGGCACGCTCAGTCGGTTGCCCTGGCGCACCAGCATCGGCGCGGGGGCGGCGGCCACCGCGGTGGCGGCATGGGCCGTGTTGTCGAACGAGTCCACGCACAGGGCGGCGCAGGCCAGCACCCCGAAGAAGATGCGGGCGTTGGTCACCTGGTAGAGGGATTTCTTTTTCATCGCAATGCGTCCGTCGCGGGACGGGCGCGCCGTGCACGAAATGCCTTTTCGTGCCCTCGATTCGCTCCCGTCTCCTTTCCGGGGAGCGTATGAAGGCGTGGCTGAAGAAGTCCCCAAGATTTCCTGAAGATTTCTTCAGGATCGGCGCGTTAGGCCGGGCTCGGCGCGAGGGTCCGGGGCAGAACGGCCTGCAGTCAGGAAGACGCGGCATGATCCGCGCCATGAGAATTCTGCTGATCGAAGACGACCGCAAGGCCGCCCGGCTGCTCGCGCGCGGCCTGCAGGAAGAGGGCTTCGTGGTCGACGTGGTGCACACGGCCGAGGAGGGCGACGAGGAGGCCTTCGTCATCGCCTACGACCTCATCGTGCTCGACTGGATGCTGCCCGGCAAGGACGGCCTCACCCTGTGCCGCGACCTGCGCCAGCGCGGCTGCAAGACCCCCGTGCTGATGCTCACCGCCCGCGACGCGCTCAGCGACCGCGTGGCCGGCCTGAACACCGGCGCCGACGACTACCTGACCAAGCCCTTCGCCTTCGACGAGCTGCTGGCGCGCGTGCGCGCCTTGCTGCGCCGCTCGGAAATCACGCGGCCCGTGGTGCTGTCGCTGGCCGACCTGAGCCTGGACCCGGTGAGCCAGCGGGTGCTGCGCGGCGGCATGGTGCTGGAGCTGACGCACAAGGAGTTCGCCATCCTGCAGATCCTGCTGCGCCACGTGGGCGAGGTGGTGAGCCGCTCGCGCCTGGCCGAGCAGGTGTGGAAGGACGACCTGATCGCCATCGACAACCTGATCGACGTGCACATCGGCAACCTGCGCCGCAAGGTCGATGCGCCGCCGGCGGTGCCGCTGATCCACACCGTGCGCGGGCGCGGCTTCAGGCTGGCGGTGGCCGAAGAAAGCACCGGCACCATGGGCGCCCATGCTTAGTTTTCGCAAGCGGCTGGCGCTGGCCCATGTGAGCGCGATCGTGGTGGTGATGGCGATTGCCGCCTTCGCCTCCTACCTGGTGTTCGCGCGCAACGTGCACCGCGAGCTGGACGCGGCCCTGCTCGCGCTGGCCGAAACCGAGATGGGCATGCTGCTGTCGGCCGGCGAGGGCGACACGGTGATCGTGCACGAGGCTCCGCCAGGGCCCGGCGCGCCGTCTTTCGTGCGGCTCGACCGGCTGGTGCAGATCGTCGACGCCGAAGGCCGCGTGCTCGCGCGCAGCGCCAACCTGGGCGAGGCGCAGTTGCCCATACCACCCGTGCTGCGCGAGCGGCTGGCCGCGGGCGAGACCGTGTTCGAAACGCTTAACGGCTTCGGCGAGGAGCCGACGCGCATGGTGTCGGTGCCGGTGCGGGGCAGGGACAACGAAAAAGGCCAGGCCCCGTTGCTGGTCGTGCAGGTGGCCGGCTCGCTCGACGACGTGAACCGCACGGTGGCGATGGCCAGCGTGCTGTTCGTCATCCTCGGTGGCGCGTTGCTGCTGGCGCTGGGCGCGGCGGGCGCGTTGATCACGCGCCGCGCCTTCGGCGCCATCGACGACGTGGTGCAGCAGGCCCACCGCATCGGCGACGCCAACCTGGGCGAGCGGCTGCCGCACCCGGGCACGAATGACGAGATCGGCCGGCTGGTCGACACGCTCAACGCCATGCTGGCGCGCATCGAGCACGGCATGGAGGCGCAGCGCCGCTTCACCTCCGACGCGTCGCACGAGTTGCGCTCGCCGCTGTCGCGCCTGCGCACCGAGCTGGAGCTGGCCTTGCGGCGCCCGCGCGAGCCGGCGGCGTATGTGGAAACCTTGCACTCGTCGCTCGAGGAGGTGGAATCGCTCACGCTGCTGGTCGAAGAACTGCTGGTGCTCGCGCGGCTCGACGCGGGCCAGGAGCGCGACGCGGTGGAAACCGTGTCCCTCAACGTGCTGGCCGAGGAGGCCGTGCGCAGGCTGGAGCCGATGGCGCGGGAGCGGCGGTTGGAACTGCTGCTGGAACCCGCAGCGCCGGTGGCTGCGCGGGTGGCCCGCGGCGCGGCGAGCCTGGCGTTGGCCAACCTGCTTGACAACGCTTTGAAGTTTTCACCCGCCGGCACCACCGTGCGCGTGAGCCTGCGCGCGGATGCCCAAGCGAACGAGGCGGTGGTCAGCGTGTCGGACCGCGGACCGGGCATTCGCGGCGACGAACTGCCGCACCTGTTCGAGCGGTTCTACCGCGGCGCCACGGCGCGTTCGGACGAGAAGACGCCCGGTCTCGGGCTGGGCCTGGCGTTGTCGCAGGCGGTGGTGCATGCGCATGGCGGGCGCATCGAGGCCGCGAACGAGAGCGGTGGTGGGGCGCGGTTCGACATGCGGTTGCCGTTGGCTCGTTGAGCTGTTCTTGTGCCAGCGATGTTGAATGCCGGTTCCGGGACGGGTGAACAGGCCGCCGGGTGCTTCCCTCCGCGAATGTCCCCCGCCTTCGGCTCCTCCTTGATTTCGCTGCGGGAAGCACCCGACGCCCTGTTCACTTGGGCACGCTGCTGGTGAACCGCTCCGGCGTGATCGCGCCCTGAAGGCGGCCCGCATCAGCTACCTGGCACGACCGCTGCTTGGCAAGACGCATGAAGCACTTCATCGTTGAAATCAACTACCTCGTTCCCCTGGCCCGCGTCCAGGAATCCGTGCCCGCGCACCGCGCCTATCTACAGACAGGCTACGACGCTGGCTTGCTGCTGTGCTCCGGGCCGAAGGTGCCTGCCACCGGCGGCTTCATGTTGGCGCGCGCGGCCTCGTTCGAGGCGTTGCAAGACTTCTTCGCGCAAGACCCGTTCAGCACCGAGCGACTGGCGAGCTTCGCGTTCAGCGAGTTCCAGCCCGTGAAGCGACAAGGCTGGGCCGAGGCCTGGTTCAGCGAGGCCTGAGGGTGCAAAGCGCCGGGTGCGTGCTCAAGAGCTTGGCGACCTTGAAATGCCCCGCGCGCATCAAGGCGCCAGCACCAGCACCTTGAACTGGCTCGGCACGATGCGCATGCCCACGATGTTGCTGCGGTTCTGCACCGTGAGGCTGGTCATGCGCGTGCACGGCGAGCCCTTCAGCAGCACGGTGAACGCGCCGGTGATGTGGCGCGACGGCCCCATCACCGTCTGCGACACCACGCCCATCAGCACGCCCGCGTTGTCGCCGTTGGTGATGGGCGTGGTGGTTGCCAGGTTGTGTGCGGGCGTGCCGCCGTACAGGATGTTCCAGGCATTGGGAATGGCCGTGGGGCCCAGCGCGAAGTTGGGGTAGGGAATGGGGACGGCCGGCGGTGTCTTGCAGACATCGGGAAAGGCGAGGTCCATGCCCATCATCTGGGCGTTGGCGAACATGGCGGGTGGCTCCTTGTGGTTCTGGGGCGGTCAGCCCATGTGGATCTGCTCGGCATCGACCTTGACCAGCTCCTTGCTGGTCACCAGCGTGTTCTTCGCGTGCAGGCGCAGGGTGCTCGACGCCTGCATGTCGATCTGGCCGGCGCGCACCTGCTCGACCTCTTCTGTCAGGCGAAAGCTGGAGCGCGTGAGCAGGTGCAGCCGGTCGAGCACCACCTCGCAAGCGCGCCCGACGAAGCGCGAGACCAGCACGCTGAAGCGCACCTCGGCGCCCTGGTAGTCGAGCGTGTCGACCTTGCACTGGGCGCGCTCGGCGTGCAGCTGCCATTCGGGCGCGTGGGTGTGAACGGCGGTGTCCGACTGCAGCGCCAGCGCGCCAGTGCTGCGCAGCGTGAGCTCGCCGCTGACGGCCAGGGTCGCGTGGCCCGGTTCAGCTTGCGCGATGACGGCGATCAGGTAGAGCGCGTCTTCGCTCGCGCCGGCGACCATGACGGTGTCGCCGGGTGCGGGCACCAGCAGGCAGCTTGCGGCGCGGCGGCAGGGCAGGGGATGGGGTGCGCCTGTTGCACTGGACACGCGCACGTCGTGGCTGTCGTCCGAATGGCTGGCCACGACCGTGGCGATGGTGATGCCTTGCACCGATGCGGGTGACGCTTCGGCCTGTCGCGTCGCGGCGGACGCTTTGCGCAGCAAAGGGGCGAGCTCGCTCTCGCTCTCGCGCTCGGTTTTGGGCAATGCGGCAGCAGGCAAGGGTGGCAGGGGCGGCAGGGGCGTTCTCGCGGTCATCGTCATGCGGTGTCCTTCGCGTCGGGGGTAAAGCGGCCGTGGTCGTGGCGCATGCGGCCGTCGATGTCGCGGTCGAGGCGGGTGGCGCGTGCGGGCCGTTGCCAGGCGACCTGCTCGGCCTGGTGCAGCGCGGGGTCGTTGTCGAGCACGCCGATGCGGTCGCTCCAGCGCGAGCCGGCCAGCGTGGCCCGGTGCAGCTGGGTGCGCTGGCACACGGCCTTCTCGAAGTCCGCGCCGCGCAGGTCGGCATAGGAAAAGTCGGCGTACGGGAGCTGGCAGCGCGCAAAGCGCGCGTTCTCGCAGCGGGCGCGATGGAACACGCCCTGCACCAGGCTGGCGCCCGAAAAGTCGGCCGCGTCCAGCCAGGCATCGACCCACAGCGACTGGTCGAGCATGGCGCCGCGGAAGTCTGCGTCGCGCAGGTCGGCTTCGGGGAACAGGCATTGCGGTGCCTGCACGCGCGCCATGCGGGCGCCGTCGAGCGCGGCGCCCTTGAAGTTGCATTGCGTGAGGCGTGCATCTTCGAACCCGCAGCCGGACATGCGCGCGTCCGTGAACTGGCACAGCGCAAGGTGCTGCCCCGCGAACGACTGGCCGCTCAGGTCGGCCTCGGAGAACACGGCGTTGTGAAAGCGCGCGCCCTGGAACCCGACGTCGCGCAGGTCGGCGCGAAAGAACACGGCGCTGGTCAGCGCGGCGTCGCGCAGGCTCGCGTTGCCCATGCGGCTGGCGTTGAAGAGGGTCTTGGTGAGCGTGCCGCGCTCGAAGCTCGCGCCTTGCAGTTCGCAGTCGTAGAACACGGTCTCGGCCAGTTCGACGCCTTCGCAGCGGGCGTCGCGCAGGTCGCACTCCGCGACCACCGCGCGCGGCCAGTGGCTTGCCTCTGCGTTCACGCCGCGCAGGCTGCAGCGCAGCAAAGACACGCCGTCCAGCCGCGCCGCCGACAGCGTCGCGCCGTCGAAGCCGCAGCGCTCGAACACCGAATCGTCGAGGCGGCAGCCGGCCATGTCGGCCTGTGCGAACCTGCACTCGCTGAACATGCCGCCCGACAGGTCGAGGCCCGCGAGCGCCATGCCGCTGAAATCTTCGTGCTCCATGCGCACGCCGCTGCGAATGCGGCCGGCCAGCTCCTGCGGACTCATCGGCCGGGCGCGGTGCGCAAGGCAGGCACGGTCTTGGCCTGCTCGATGTACGCGCCCTGGGTGGCCGTGACGGTGTCGATGCGAATCTGCGACATGTCGGCGCGAAACAGGTTGGCCTCGCGCAGGTCGGTGCCGGCCAGCAGGGCCTTGTTGAAGTTGGCGGTCATGAGGTTGGCGCCGCGCAGGGACGCGCGGCTCAAGTCGGCGCGAATGAACAGGCTGTCGGGTGCCAGCGTGTCGCTGAGGTCGGCGGCGCACAGGTTGCAGGAAGAAAAGTCGCAGGTGTCCAGCGTGGCGCGGGCCAGTCGCGCGCCTTCGAGCGAGATTTCCCTGAGGCTGCATTGCACGAGCGTCGCGCCCTCGAAGCTGGCGTTGCGCAGGCTGCTGTTGCCGGCGAAGCAGGTGGTGCGCAGCAGGGCTTGCGCGAACACCATGCCGTCGTCGCAGGCGGTGTGGGTGAACGCGCAGGCTTCGAGCGTGGCGCCGGTGAAGTCCAGCCGTGCGACGTGGCACGAGAGAAACGCGGCCTTGAAGAGCCGCGCGCCGCGAAAGCTGCAGCCTTCCAGCGAGGCATCGGACAGGAAGCCGACATAGGCGATGTCGGCCGAGCCGAAGTCGCATCCTTGCAGGCGCGAGTCGAGCACGTGCAGCTGGTGCAGCCGCGCGCCTTCGAAGCTGCAGGCCTTGAGCGTCACTTTCTCCAGCTTGGCGCCTTCGAGGTCGGCATGCGAGAAATCGGCCTGCTCGCAGTCGATGCCCGCCAGGTTGGTCTCGCGCAGCACCGCGCGCTGAAAGCTCCCGCCCGAGAGCTGGGCGCGCACCAGCACGGCTTCGCTGAAGTCGGCGCTGTCGCAGCGCGCGCCGCGCAGGTCAGCACTTTCGAGCAGCGCACGGCGAAAGCAGGCGCCGCGCAGGTCCATGCCGGACAGGTCGGCGGCGGTGAGGTCCATGCCGGTGAAATCGCGGTCGCCTTCGAGCACCGACTTGACCTGGGCGCGCAGCGCGGCAAGGCGTTCGGCCGTCGGCGGGTCGACCGTGGCCTGGTGCTGCGCGGTGCTGCGGTACAGCGCGAGCAGGCCACGCTCGCCGGCCTCGGCCATCCGGCGCATCGACTCGACCTGAACCGCGGGCGCGGGTGCGGTGCCTGTTGCGGCAGCGATGCCGGTGAAGCCGCTGAGCACCGACGCGCCGTCCACGCGCGGCGGCCCTTTCACCTCGGTGCGGTCGTGCTCGCGCACCAGCTTGCCGGTGTCGAAGCCGACCTTTCTGGATTCCTTGGCGTTGGCATCGGCCTCGCGCTGCAGCCGCTCGCGCTCGACGGCGCCTTGCGCGCGCTGGGCGCGGGCGTAGGCATCGGCCTGCTCGACGAACTCGGGCAGCTCGTGCAGCGTGGGCAGGCGCTGGAATGGCGCGGGAAGAGGGCGCTCGCGAAAGTGGCGGGCCTTGTGGCCGGCGTCCAGCGCCATCTGCTTGAGCTCGTCGCGGGCCTGGGCGCCGCGTTCGCGCATGTTGCGCACCAGCGCGGATTCAACCTGGTCGGCCTGGTCGAGCCACGGGCCGATCGCGGTCGCCGGCACCAGCTCGTCATCGCGGAACATGTAGAGCGCCCCCTTCTCGGGGTCGCAGCGCTGGCGCAGCACGTTGGCGTAGTGCGCGAGGCCGCGCGGCGTATCGGCCGCTTCCAGCGCGGGCATCACGTGCGTGATGTCGCTGGCGTCGTCTTCCTCGATGGTGGTTTCACCGTGGAACACCAGCGCGATGCGCTCCAGGTGCGGAAAGAACCACGCCGTGGTCAGCCGCTGCGCAATCTCCTCCACGTGACCGGGCGACCCGCGCCGGGCGATGAAAACCAGCGCGCGCCAGTCCGGCAGGCGCCCCTGCTGCACGGCAATGGCCGGGTGCATGTTCCACACGGCGTAGGGCGTGCCGGGCGCGATCTCCATCGCATCGGGCAGGCGCTGGTCGGGCGGCGCGGCGTTGAAGAGCTGCCAGTCCATGTCCTGCGCGAAGCCCGGAAAAAGCTGCGTGCGCCAATGCTCGTCGTGCTGCTTGCCGATCAGGCGCAGGCGCCGCGGCCACGCGATGTCGAGCGGCCCGAAGCTGGCGGGTTCGGGCTGCTCGTCGGGCCGGTGCACGCGGCGCGAAGGGTGCTCGACGTTGGGCAGGCGCTGCACCTCGCGGCCATCGACCGGCTCGCGTTCGTGGCCGCGGCCCAGCGGGTTGTCCGCGAACGAGGGACCGCCGTAGGCACGCGTCCAGTCGACGCGCATGGCCTCGAAGGGCTGCGGCGGTGTCGGGCGCCCGCCGACCCAGTAGCGGTCGCCGAAGACCGCCAGGTCTTTCGAGAGCCCGCCGAGCTGCAGGCGCACGCCGCACATCGTCTTTTCCTGCTGGTGCGCGGTGTAGGCGAAGCCGGTGGCCAGCACCTCGGCGCGGACCTTGGGCAGCCCCATGTCGATGGCGGTGGCCGGGCCCAGCTCGTCGGACAGCGTCTTCCAGAACACCGGTTCGGGCGTGAGCAGGTGCGGCTCGCCCATGGACACCGTTGGCACCATTGGCACCATCGACACCATGCACATCGTGGTCACGGCCAGCCGCTGTTCGCCCGCGCGCAGGAAGGGCCGCGTGATGACGCTGAGGCGCAGCGGCTTGACGGTCTTCATGCGTGCGGCGCTCTGGGGCTGTATCCGTGCCCACGCTCAGGACGCACGCGGAATCTCCAGCGGCGTGCGCTCGCGGTCGATGGCCACCGACGCGGCGTTGCGCGGGTCGTAGCGCAGGTGCACGATCTTCATCGGCTCCTGGAAACGCGGCACCAGCGCGTCTTCGATGAAGGTGCGGATCGACGCGGTGCGCGGCGTGCCGGCGGCGTCGGCGTAGTCCACCTCGAGCACCACGGCGCACACCGTCTGCCCGCGCGAGCCGGCGCGGGTCATGTTGTCGGGGTGAATGCGAAAGCTGCGCAGTACGCCGTCGGCCGGCTGGCCCTGGCCCGCCGTGGCCAGCGACTTCCATAGCGCCTGCTCGGCCGTGTACAGCCGGTTTTCGCGCCGCATGTAGCCGACCGCGCCGATGGCGCACACGATCACCACCGTCATGACGACCGCGAAGACTCCCCACATCAACGTTTCCCACACAGGCATCGGGTCCTTCACATCACGATATGCATGGCCTGCGCATAGGTCGCCAGGCCGTCCATGTAGAAACGCAGCGCGGCCTTGGCGACTTCGGTGGCCTTGTTGGTGATGTCGATGCCCTTGTTGGCGATCTTGAAGGTGATGAAGTCCACCTTCAGCACCGCGTACTGCGAGTTGACGCCGTAGAACTGCTGGCGCACACCCCAGAAGTCGAGCGACAACCCCACCGCGCCGAAGCGAAACCCCGCGCCGCCCGCGCGCGCCAGCCGCCAGTCGCTGCTCTTGGCGTAGTTGTTGGTGTAGCTGACCGAGTTGTTCGTGTAGCTCACCGCCAGGTTGTTGTAGGTGTTCGACGTCGTGTTGTAGACGTTGGTGTTGATGACGTGCTGCGTCGTGTTGTGGATGTGGTTGGTAGTGTTGAAGGTCACGTCCGGCGAGGTGTGCACGGTCGGGCCCGTCACGGTGGTGGTCGAGGGGCCGTTCACCAGCACGATGTTCGAGGTGTCGATGGTGTCGTTGCGCCCGTCGCTCACGAAGCGCACCTCTTTTCCGTCGATGGTGCCGTGGTAGCCGCCGGTGATGGCCGAGTCGACACCGCCGGTGATGGTGTCCTTCAACCCGCCGCCGAGCACGCGGGTCTTGCCGCCCGAGATGGTCTGGCTCACGCCGCCCGTCACCGTTTCGGTGAAGCCGCCGGTCACGCTGCGGGTGTCGCCGCCGGTGATGCTTTCCTTGGCGCCGGCGGTGATGTCGCGCGTTTCGCCGCTCTGGTAGGTGGCCGATTCGTGGCCCTTGATGAGCGTGGTGCGGGTGCCGTCGGTGGTGTGGGTTTCGTCGGCTTCCACCTCGACGTCGAGGTTGCGCTCGGCGTGCAGCAGGATCTGCTCGGCGCCCGCGCGGTCCTCGAAGCGCAGCATGTTGGCCTGGTTGGCCGCGCCGCCGCTGCTCGAGCGCGTGAGGATGCCGCTGGCCGTGGCGTTGGCCGGCAGCTCCCAGGGCGGCATCTGGTCGCTGTTGTAGACGCGGCCGGTGATGAGGGGGCGGTCGGGCTCGCCGCCGATGAAGTCGACGATCACCTCCTGGCCCACGCGCGGCATGTGCATGGTGCCGAAGTTTGCGCCGGCCCAGTTGCTGGACACGCGCACCCAGCAGGAGCTGTTCTCGTCGGACTGGCCGTAGCGGTCCCAGCGAAACTGCAGCTTCACGCGGCCGAAGCGGTCGGTCCAGATTTCTTCGGGGCCGACCACCGTGGCGGTCTGCGGGCCGTTGGTGCGCGGGCGCGGCGTGGTGCGCGCGGGGCGGTAGACCACGCTGGAAGGCAGCACGCTGAAGTCGAACTCGCACACCGATTCGCTGCTGCCGCCCGAGGAGTATTCGGGCTCCTGCAGGTCGTAGCGCGTTTCGATGACCAGGTACTCGCGGTTGTCCGACTCGCGCGGGCAGTGCGTCATCTCGAACAGGTAGCCCGGCGCCATGCCGACGACGTTGGTGTGGCCCGCCGCCAGCTCGTGCGCGCACTGCAGCTCCTGCAGGCGAATGCGCGCGTAGCTGTCGCCCTGCTGGTGCTCGGTGTAGCCGCCGAGCCATTCGTACACCTCGTAGCTCGAGTGGTCGTGCGGCTTGGGGTCTTGCTGCACGCTTTGCAGCGAGGCGCGCGACTTCTTGAAGTCGAAGTCGTCGAGCATCACGCGGCCCGAGGTGATCTGCTCGGCCACGCGCCAGCGGTCGATGCAGGGCTCCAGCGCGTTCAGCACGCGGTCGCGCGGGCGGTAGGGAATGCTGGCGTGGCCGGGCAGGGGCGTGTAGCTGCCGGTGTCGTCGGCCAGCACCAGCAGGTGCGTGCCGTTGCCGTGCTCGAAGTGGTAGGCAATGCCTTCGTGCTCCATGAGGCGGCTCGCGAAGGCGAAGTCGCTCTCCTGGTACTGCACACAGAACTCCCAGGCGGGGTAGCTGCCTGAAAGGCGCTTCTCGAACTGGAAGCCGTACTTGCCCAGCACCTCGTCGAGCACCTCGGGCACGCTCTTGTTCTGGAAGATGCGGCTGTCGGTGGTGCGCGTGAGGTACCACAGCCACGGCTGCACCAGCGCGCGGTAGATGTAGTGGCGGCCGGTTTCGTTGGCGCGGCCCACCAGCTCGAAGCGCACCACGGTGCCGTTCAGGAAGCGCGGGCCGGCCTCGTCGGCCAGCTCCATGGTCAGCGACGTGCCCAGCAGCTGCTTCAGGTCGAGGCTGAAGCTGGTGCTGACCATGTCCACCTCGAACTCGAAGAGCTGCGAGAGCCCTTCGCGTCCCCGCATGGCGCGGAACTTGAGCTGCTCGGCGCTCAGGACGGTGTGGACTTGAACGGTGCGCGGCATTCGGAACTCCCCCTGACCCTGTGGGCTTTCGCGGGTGCGAAGCCTTTCAGGGCAGTCTAGAAATTCCTCATGTCATCGGGATGACTCGCAAGGCGTAGAAGAAGCCCTTACATGCGTGCATGGCCGCACGCTCGCAAGCTCACATGGACGCTTCGAGCATCGCCTTGTAGTCGTCGCGCGTGGCCAGCCGCGGATTGGTCTTGTGGCAGTGGTCGGCCATGGCGCCGTCGATGATCTTCTCGAACAGCGCGGGCGTCACGCCCACCTCGGCCAGGCCCTTGGGCAGGCCCAGGCGCGCGTTCATGTCGCGAATGGCGTCGCCCAGGTCGCCGGCCGAGTCCAGGTGCATGGCCTGCGCCATGCGTTGCAGGCGCTGCTCTTTCTGCACCGACTCGGCGCCTGCGTTGAAGTGGATCACCGCGGGCAGGAACAGGGCGTTGAGTGTGCCGTGGTGCAGCCGCGGATCGACCCCGCCCAGGCTGTGGCTCAGCGAATGCACGCAGCCCAGGCCCTTCTGGAAGGCCATCGCGCCCTGCATCGATGCGCTCATGAGGTTCAGGCGCGCCTCGCGGTCGCTGCCGTCCTTGGTCGCGCGTTCGATGTGGCCCCAGGCGCGCTCCAGCCCGTCGAGGCCGATGCCGTCGGCCGGCGGGTTGAACGCGGCCGACATGAAGGTTTCCATGCAGTGCGCAATGGCGTCCATGCCGGTCGCTGCCGTGAGCTTGGGGGGCAGGCCCAGCGTGAGCTCGGGGTCGCAGATGGCGGCCTTGGGCATCAGGAACCAGCTGTGAAAGCCCAGCTTGCGGTGGTCGTCCACGATGACGATGGCGCCGCGCGCGACCTCGCTGCCGGTGCCGCTGGTGGTGGGCACTGCAATGAGCGGCACCACGCGCTCGGTGATCCTGGGAGACCCGCCTTCGATGGTGGCGTAGGTCTTCAGCGGGCCTTCGTGCGTGGCCGCGATGGCCACGCCCTTGGCGCAGTCGATGGCCGAGCCGCCGCCCACCGCGATGAGCCCGTCGCAGCGGCCGCTGCGGTACAGCTCGACGGCCGCGCGCACCGCGGCTTCGGTCGGGTTGGAGGGCGTCTGGTCGAACACCGACACCTCGAGATCGGCGATGGCATCGAGCGCTTTCTGCAGCACGCCGGCCGCGCGCACGCCCGCGTCGGTCACGATCAGCGGGCGGTTGATGCCGATGCGCGCGCACTCGCTGGACAGCAGCTTGATGGCGCCGAATTCGAACTGGATCTGAGTGAGGTACTGGATGAGGGCCATGGGGTGTGGGGTGCTCCGGAATGCATGGGGAATGCTGGGGGCAGTACGATTGCCGACCAGCCAAATCTAACAAGAGCGAGCCGTCTTGCACACGAAAGAAACCCTTGCCGCTGTCGCGCCCGCAACACCCCGCGCTATGCCGTCCAGCCCGCGCCTCACACCGAAGATGGCCAGCGTGGTCGAACGCATGGCGCGCGCCGGCCATCCGCCGCTCGACCAGCTGACGCCTGAGGAAGCGAAGGCGTCCTACGAGAAGGGCGCGGGCGTGCTCGAGGTGCCCAAGCCCGCGTTGGCACGCGTAGAAGACTTCAGCATCGCCGCGCGAGACGGCGCCGCGCTGCCCGCGCGGCTGTACGCGCCTTCGAACGACGCGCTGCCCGTGCTCGTGTACTTTCATGGTGGCGGCTTCACCGTCGGCAACATCCGCACGCACGACACGCTGTGCCGCGTGCTGAGCCACAAGAGCGGCTGCGCGGTGGTGTCGGTGGACTACCGGCTGGCACCGGCGCACAAGTTTCCGACCGCATCGAACGACGCGTGGGACGCCTTCGAATTCATCGCGAAACAAGGCGCGAACCTGGGCCTGGACCCGCGCCGCATGGCCGTGGGCGGCGACAGTGCGGGCGGCACGCTGGCGGCCGTGTGCGCCATCCTGGCGCGCGACGCGGGCCTGCCGCTGGCGCTGCAGATGCTGGTCTACCCCGGCACCACCGCGCGCCAGGACACCGCCTCGCACGCGCGCCATGCCGACGGCCCGTTGCTGACGAAGGCCATGATCGATTTCTTCTTCGCGCAGTACGTGCGCACCGACGCCGACCGCGACGACTGGCGCTTTGCGCCGCTGCTGGCCGACGACGTCGACGGCGTGGCGCCCGCATGGATCTGCCTCGCCGAATGCGACCCGGTGGTCGACGAAGGCATCGCCTACGCCGACAAGCTGCGCGCCGCGGGCGTGCCGGTCGACCTGGAGATCTACCGCGGCGTGATCCACGAGTTCATCAAGATGGGCCGCGCGATTCCCGAGGCGCTGCAGGCGCACGACGATGCGGCGCGGGCGCTGCGCGAGGCGTTGCAGCCTTGAGCCTGTAGGCCGGGCTCGCGCCGCGTTCCCTTTTTTCCTTTTTTTTCAAAACCGTTCCGGAGACAAGAATGCAACGTAGCGATTTCCGCTTTTTTCACCGCCTGCGCGTGCGCTGGGCCGAAGTCGACATGCAGAAGATCGTGTTCAACGCGCACTACCTGATGTACTTCGACACCGCCATTTCCGACTACTGGCGCGCGCTCGCGTTGCCGTACGAGGAAGCGATGCAGTCGCTGGGCGGCGACCTGTACGTGCGCAAGGCGACCATCGACTTTCGCGGCTCGGCGCGCATGGACGACATGATCGACGTGGGCATGCGCTGCGTGCGCGTCGGCACCTCGTCGATGGTGTTCGAGGGCGGGCTGTTCCGGCAAGACCAGTTCCTGGTCGGCTGCGAGCTGGTCTACGTGTTTGCCGACCCGGCCACGCAGACCTCGAAGCCGGTGCCGCAGGTGCTGCGCGACGTGCTCACCGGCTACGAGGCCGGCGAGCCGATGCGCACGGTGGAAACGGGCTCGTGGTCCGCGCTGGGCGACGGCGCGGGCGCGCTGCGGCGCGCGGTGTTCATCGAGGAACAGAACATTCCCGAATCGATGGAATGGGACGAACACGACGCGGTCGTGCTGCACGCGGTGGCGCGCAACCGGCTGGGGCAGGTCATTGCCACGGGGCGGCTGCTGCACGCGGAAGACGGGGTGTCGCACATCGGGCGCATGGCGGTGCACCGCAACCTGCGCAGCGGCGGCCATGGGGCCGCGGTGGTGCGTGTGCTGGAAGAAGCCGCGCAAGCGCGCGGCGACCGCGAAGTGGCGCTGAACGCGCAGCGCAGCGCCGAGCGCTTCTATGCGCGGCTCGGCTATGCAGTGCATGGCGAGTCCTTCGAGGAAGCCGGCATCCCGCACATCGAGATGCGGCGCGCGTTGCGCTGAAACGAACCGCTTCGAACTTCGATAGCGTCAATAGCGTCAGTAGCGCGGAGGCGGGTCGGGCACGTAGCCCGTGTCGGAGCCGGGGAACGCGGAAGGGCCCGTCGGACGCGGCCAGCGCGGCGGCGGTGGCGGCACCGGGATCACGCCCGCGGCGACCAGGTTTTCGCGGCTGTCGTAGCGAATGCGCACCACCTCGTCGGGCGACGACTGCGCGCGCTCGAAGGTGGTCTTGCCGACATACGAAGTCTCGCGGCGGCCGTGCGCGGTGCCCAGGCTGGGGGCCGGGCGGGCGAGCCTGCCGGCCGGGGCTTCGGCGGCGGCGGCACTCTCTGCCGGTGCGGACTTTGCGCGCGCGTCGCCCATCGACGACGACTCGCTGCGGCGCTCGCGCTCGCCGTATTCGTCGCGGCGCGGATACGGGGTGACGGGCGCCACAGGCGGCGGCGGAGGCGGCTCGGCCACGCGCTCGCGGAACATGGCGACGCCGATCACGCCCACGTCGTCGGGCCGGCCGGTGCGGCTGGCGTACGAGTTGCCGGCCGCGGCGAACTCGAAGGCCGCGATCTGCGAGTCGCTCTTGCGCCAGCCGGTGATGTCGCTGCGCTCGCGCGGGCCGTACACGTAGCCGTTCTGGCCCACGCCGGCGGTTTCGCCGGTGACCACATTGACGCCGTCCACCGACATCACGGCCATGACGCGTTCGCCCATCGCATTGCGCGCCCGGATGGCGTAGCGCGCGCCAGGGCGGCCGGCCACCCAGTATTCGCCGCGGTGAAAGTACAGCGGCAGTTCGGCGCCGGTGCCGCGGTCGACCACGCTGATCTGCATGAGCGAGCCGATGCGGCCTGAAGGTTGGAGCTGAGGCTGGGGCTGCGCCCATGAGGGAAGGGCCGAGGCCGCGGCCAGGGCGCCCAGGGCCAGTGCGGTGGTCGAAAAGAATCTGCGCTTCATGGTGTCTTCCTTGCCGGGAGTGGATCGATGCAGGCTTCTACGGACCAGCATCGGCAGCAGGGTTAAACGTCGCGCAAAAAAAATGGCGCCATCTTTTCGATGGCGCCATGCGGCCCGCTGAACCGGGTGTCAGCGGGCGATTCTTGAGGAGGGCCTCAGATGTCTTCGAGCAGTGCGTAGGGCAGCGGCTCGACCTGCAGCACAGGCCCGTCGGCCGCGCCGGCACGCAGGCCGCCGGCTTCGAGCGCCGAGATCTGCATGGAAATGAGCGCGGCCCAGCCGCCGCCCGGGGCCGAAGCGGCCTGCGCGACGGTGCCCACGGGTTGCTCGGCGTCGTTGGCGGCGAACACCTCTTGGCCGGCGGCCAGGGGCGCGTCGGCCTTCACGAGGTAGGTGCGGCGCTTGAGCGTGCCGCGGAACTGGCTGCGCGCCACCACTTCCTGGCCGGGGTAGCAGCCCTTCTTGAAGTTGACGCCGCCCACCGACTCGTAGTTGATCATCTGCGGCACGAAGGCGTCGATGACCGGCGTGGTCAGCGTGACGATGCCGCTGCGCACCTCGCTCCATTGCCACAGTTGCAGGTCGAGCGCCGGGCCGACGGGCGCGGGCAGGCCGGCCGGCGCGATCCACAGCGCGCGGGGCACGCCGTCGGCCGGGTAGAGGGACACCACGCTCACCTCGTCACTCACCTCGTCACTCACCTCGCCACCCACAGCGGTGCGCTTGCCGGGCAGGGCGGCGGCGTCGAGCCCGTTGGCGGGGAGGGCGGTGCCGGCCAGGCCGTACACCGCGTACTGCTCGGAGGCATCGGTCAGCTTGACCTTGGCGCGCAGCACATACATGGACAGGCGCTTGAGCGTGGCGGCCAGGATGTCGCGGCTGCACACCAGCAGGATGAGTTCGGGTTGCGGCTTGATGCCGATGAAACTTGCAATCACACGGCCCTTGGCGGTGCACAGCGCGGCGAGCCGGGCGTCGGCGTTGCCGAGCAGGGAAAAGTCCTGCGTGAGCTGGCCGTGCAGGAAGCTGGCGGCATCGGGGCCTTCGGCGCGGATCACGCCGAGCGGGCCTGACATGCCAGACAAGGAAGTGGCGGTAACGCCATTGAGTACGACTGTGGTCATCGCTGAATTATCATGGCCGGGCCTGTTCCTTCGGGACGGCAGGGCCTGATGCCCCGCGGCCCGCAGGGCCACCGTTCGTTCCCCGGTCTTCTTCCCACATTCCTCTCCACATCGGACTCGTGCGCAGCTTTTTCCTCACGCTTTTCCTGCTCGCCGCCCTGGTCGCGCTCGCGCTCGGCGGGGCCGGGCTCTGGTGGGTGCACCAGCCGCTCAAGCTGCCGGCGCCCAGCGTCGACCTGTCGGTCGAGCCCGGCACCACGCCGCGCGGCATCGCGCAGGCCGTGGCCGACACCGGCGTCGCCGTGCAGCCGCAGTTGCTCTATTGGTGGTTCCGCGTGTCGGGTCAGGACCGGCAGATGCGCGCCGGCAGCTACGAGCTGGAGCCCGGCGTCACGCCCAAGCTGCTGCTCAACATCCTGGTGCGCGGCGAGGAAGCCACGCGCAGCCTGGTGCTGGTCGAGGGCTGGAACTTTCGCCAGGTGCGCGCCGCGCTCGCCAAGGCCGACCAGCTCAAGCCCGACAGCGTCGGCCTGAGCGACCAGGACCTGATGACCAAGCTCGGGAAGTCGGGCATGCACCCGGAAGGGCGCTTCTTTCCGGACACCTACACGTACTCGAAGGGATCGACCGACGTGGCCCTGCTGCAGCGCGCGATGCGGGCCATGGACAAGAAGCTGGAAGCCGCCTGGGCCGCCCGCGCCTCCGACTTGCCGCTGAAATCGGCCGATGAGGCGCTTATTTTGGCCAGCATTGTCGAAAAGGAGACAGGCAAGGCCAACGACCGCGCGGAAATCGCGGCCGTGTTCACCAATCGCTTGCGCATCGGCATGCCGCTGCAGACCGACCCGACCGTCATCTACGGCATGGGCGCGGGCTTTGACGGCAACCTGCGCAAGAAAGACCTGCAGGCCGACACGCCCTGGAACACCTACACGCGCGGCGGCCTGCCGCCCACGCCGATTTCGATGCCCGGCAAGGCGGCGCTGCTGGCGGCCGTGCAGCCGGCGCAAAGCAAATCGCTGTATTTCGTTTCTCGTGGCGACGGCACCAGCCAGTTCAGCAGCTCGCTCGACGACCACAACCGCGCAGTCAACCGCTACCAGCGAGGCGGCGGCGACCCAAAAACCAAGGCGACCCAATGAGTGGTAATTCAGGCCGCGACACCGCGCCGGGACTGTTCCTGACGCTGGAAGGCATCGACGGCGCGGGCAAGTCCAGCCACCTCGATGCGCTCGAGGCGCTGTTTCGCGCGCAGGGCCGCGCGGTGGTGCGCACGCGCGAACCCGGCGGCACCGCGCTGGCCGAAACGCTGCGCGGGCTGGTGCTGGAGCAGTCGATGGACCCGCTGACCGAGTCGCTGCTGGTGTTCGCCGCGCGGCGCGACCACATCGTGCAGGTCATCGAGCCGGCGCTGCTGCGCGGCGACGTGGTGCTGTGCGACCGGTTCACCGACGCCACCTTCGCCTACCAGGGCGCGGGCCGCGGCTTCGACGACGGCGTGCTGGCCACGCTGGAGCAATGGGTGCAGGCGGGCAGGGCGGGGCGCCCTGCCACGGTGCTGCTGCAGCCGCACATCACGCTGTGGTTCGACCTGGCGCCCGCCATTGCCGCGCAGCGGCTGGCCGGAGCGCGCGTGCCCGACAAGTTCGAGTCGCAGCCGGTCGAGTTCTTCAGCCGTGTCGCGCAGGGCTATGCGGCGCGGGCCGCGGCGGACGCGCAGCGCTTCGTGCGCATCGACGCCAGCCAGGCGCGGGACCAGGTCTGGCAACAGGTCGAGACCGCGCTGGTGGCACGCGGCGTGCTCGGAGGCACGCCACGATGAGCGGAACGATGAGTGCCACGATGAATGCTCCCATGCTGTCCCCTTGGCTGCGCCAGCCGCTGGCCGAACTGCTGCGCCAGCGCGGCCACGCCTGGCTGTTGCAAGGCCCGTCGGGCATCGGCCAGTACGAACTGGCGCTGGCGCTGGCCTCCGCCTGGCTGTGCGAACAGCCGACGCAGGAAGGCACGGCCTGCGGCCATTGCGCCAGCTGTCACGCCATCGAGGTTCGCACCCACGCCGACCTGTGCGTGCTGATGCCCGAAGTCGCCATGCAGGAACTCGGCTGGCCGCTCGACGAGAAGGCGCAGTCGGACATCGACGACAAGAAGCGCAAGGCCAGCCGCGAGATCCGCGTCGAGGCGATGCGCGACGCGGTCGGCTTCGCCCAGCGCACCAGCGCGCGCGGCCGCGGCAAGGTGGTGCTGGTGTATCCGGCCGAGCGCATGAACAACATCACCGCGAACGCGCTGCTGAAGACGCTCGAGGAGCCGGTCGGCGACGTGCGCTTCGTGCTCGCCAGTGAAGCCGCGTGGCAGTTGCTGCCGACCATTCGCAGCCGCTGCCTGGGCTTCACGCTGCCGTGGCCCGAGACCGCCGAGGCTGAGGCCTGGCTGGCCGCGCAGGGCGTGCCGGCCGCCGATGCATCGGCCCTGTTGCGTGCCGCCGGCGGCCGCCCCAGCGACGCCTTGCGGCTGGCGCGCTCGGGGCAGTCGCCCAAGGCGTGGTCGTTGCTGCCCAAGGCCATGAGCCGTGGCGACGTGGGCGCGCTGGCCGACCATGCGCCGGCCCAGGCCGTGGGCGCGCTGCAGAAGCTTTGCCATGACCTGATGGCCATCGGCCACGGCGCCGAACCCCGTTTCTTCGAGGCGGCCGACCTGCCGGCGGCGCCGTCGCGGCTGGCGCTGGCGCGCTGGTCGAAGTCGCTGGCAAGTGCCGCGCGCACCGCCGAGCACCCGTTCAACGCGGGCCTGATGCTGGAAGCGCTTGTGAGCGAGGCGCGAACCACCCTAAACTCTGCCGCTCGTCGCCCATGAACCAACCTGTCGCCCCCGCAGCCCCCGCCCCGTCGCCCGCCCGGCCGAGCGTGATCCAGCTCGCCATCAAGGAAAAGGGCGCGCTGTACGCGGCGTACATCCCGTTGTTCGCGGAGGGCGGCATCTTCATTCCGACCTCGCGCGAGTACCGGCTCGGCGACGACGTGTACGTGCTGCTCACGCTGCCCGAAGACCCGCAGCGCTATCCGGTGGCCGGCAAGGTCGCCTGGATCACGCCGCCGCGCGCCGCCGGCAACCGGGCGCCCGGCGTGGGCATCCGCTTTCCGTCGGACGAAAAATCGCGCCAGCTGAAGGCGCGCATCGAAGCCGCGCTCGGCGGCTCGATGGCCTCCGACCGGCCCACCCAAACCATTTGATGCTTCCGGCGTCCTCGTGACGCGGAACTCCGTTCACGGCGCCATCTCCCACAGGAGCGAGCGCCGCAGCTCGCCATTTCCGATGTTCACAGACTCCCACTGCCACCTCACGTTCCCCGAGTTCGCCGACCAGATGCCGCAGATTCGCGCCGCCATGGCGGCCGCGCAGGTCGACCGGGCCCTTTGCATCTGCACCAAGCTCGAGGAGTTCGACGACGTGCAGGCGCTGGCCGCCAGCTACGACAACTTCTGGGCCAGCGTGGGCGTGCACCCCGACAACGAAGACATCGCCGAGCCCAGCTTCGAAGACCTCGTGCGGCTCGCCGCCCGGCCGCGGGTGGTCGCCATCGGCGAGACCGGGCTGGACTACTACCAGATGGAAGAGCGCAAGGGCGGGCGCAGCATTTCGGACATGGAATGGCAGCGCGACCGCTTTCGCGTGCACATCCATGCAGCCCGGCAAACGCGCAAGCCGCTGATCATCCACACCCGCGAAGCCTCGGCCGACACGCTCGCGATATTGAAGGAGGAGGGCGAAGACGCCTCCCCCGGTTCTGCCGGCGGCGTGTTCCATTGCTTCACCGAGACCGCCGAGGTCGCGCGGGCTGCGCTGGACCTGGGTTTCTACATTTCGTTCTCGGGCATCCTGACCTTCAAGAAGGCGCAGGATCTGCGCGACGTGGCGGCTTTCGTGCCGCTGGACCGCATGCTGATCGAAACCGACAGCCCGTACCTGGCGCCGGTGCCGTACCGCGGCAAGACCAACAACCCGTCGTACGTGCCGTATGTGGCGCAGCAGATCGCCGAGCTGCGAAAGATGCCCGTGGAGGCCATCGCCAAGGCCACGAGCGACAACTTCGACAACCTGTTCAGGGACATCAAATGATGAAAAACTACTTCAAGACATCGGTCTATCTGCTTGTCGTTGCTGCATCTTTTACAGTGCACGCAGGCTCGTTCGACGACTTTTTCAGGGCCGTGCGCGGCGACAACGCGAGCGGCGTGCGCACCCTGCTGCAGCGCGGTTTCGATCCGAACACGCTCGACGAACATGGGCAAACCGGCCTGCTGATCGCGCTGCGCGAGCCGTCGCCGAAGGTGATCCAGGTGCTGATCGATTCGCCGCAGACCAACGTCGACCTCGCCAACCCCAAGGACGAAACGCCGTTGATGCTGGCGGCCATCAAGGGCCAGCAAGACCTGGTCAACCAGCTGCTCAAGCGCGATGCCGCTGTCAACAAGACCGGCTGGACGCCGCTGCATTACGCCGCGACGAGCGGGCAACTGACGATCATGAAGGTGCTGCTCGACAACTACGCGTTCATCGACGCGCAATCGCCCAACGGTTCGACGCCGCTGATGATGGCGGCGATGTATGGGTCGAGCGAAGCCGTGAAGCTGCTGCTGGCCGAAGGCGCGGACACGACGATGAAGAACCAGCTGGGCATGACGGCGGTTGATTTCGCGAACAAGGCGAACCGGTCGGAAGCTGCGTCGTTGATCACGCAGGCTGAGGCTGCGAGGGCCAATGCGCCGAAGCCTGTGCCGAAGGATGGCAAGTGGTGAGCTTTGGGGACCTCCTCAAACTCAACACAATGATGATTATGTTAAATTGAATATTCATATTCCAGCCGGATTGCCAGAAGCAGCCTTCCTCGACGAAGGCCGCTTCCCTCAACCGCTTCCCTAAGGAATGCTCCGCGCCACCACCCCCAGGTCTCTCCAGGCTTGCGGATGGCAACTCAGGATCAGTATCTGGTGCCGCGTCGCAGCGTCGTACAGCACGCGTTTCATCTGACCCAGGCGCTCTTCGTCGGTGTGCACCAGCGCGTCGTCCAGGATCAGCAGCGTCGGCTTGTTCGCTTCCTTGAGCAGATCGGCATACGCCAGCCGCGCGACGACGCCCATCTGTTCCCGCGCGCCCACGCTCAGCTCCTCGAAAGCACCGCTTTGCGCGCCGCGCAGCCCGGGCCGCGTGATGCGACCGGGTGACAGGTCATCGCCGACCTCGACCTGAGCGCCCGGAAACAGAATCTGCAGGTAGTGGTCCAGGTGCTTCTGCAAGGGCGCGCGCAGCCGCCGCGCCAAGGCCGAGCGTTTCTCGCGCAGCAGCTTCAGCAGATGGTCCAGCGCCTTGGCGTGCCGATCGAGTTCCGCGCACCGCCTTGCCACGTGGTCGAGTTCACGCTGCTTTTCCGACGCGATTTCTTCCTGTCCCAGCGCACCTTTTGTCTCCAGCTCGACTTCGAGCCGCGTGATCTCGTTGGCCCGCTGGCTGTGCGCCGACTCGGCCTGCCGCGCGCTGCGCTCCAGCCGCTCCACGTCCTGCGCGAGCACTGGCAGGTTGACGGTCTGCAGCTGCAGCGCCAGGTCGCCAGCCTTTTGCTCGATGGCCGATTGCTGGGCCAGCGCATCGGTCAGCGCCTCGCTGGCTTCGCGCTTGCGGCCGGCGCGCATCGGGTCCGCCAGCGTGGCGCGGACCGCGGCGAGTTCGTCTTCGGCCGCCTTGACCTGTTCTCGGGCATTGCCGGCCTGCACCTTCGCGTCGTTGAGGGCCGAGGAGGCCGCTTCCAGCGCGGCGCGGGCGGCGCCCTCCTCCGCTTCGGCTTGCGCGGCCGATGGCACTGCCGTGGCGTCGGCCGGCGCCATGGTCAGCAGCACCGCCTTGGCCTCGGCCAGCCGCGCCTCGCGCAAGGCCACGTCAGCCGAGAGCGCGCCCAGGCCCTTGGGAGCCAGCGCCGACAACACCGCCTCCGCCGCGCCGGCCTCGGCCTTTCGCAGCGCATGCAGCCGCGTGCGTTCCTCGACGGCGGCCACGTTGTCCGCGCGCAGGGCTTGCAGTTGGCTGGCGAGCGCGTCGCGGGCGCGGTCGCGCTCCACGCCCAGGCTTTCCAGGTCGGCGCCGCCGGGCAGCACCGTGATGCGTCCGACGCCGTCAATATCGATCTCGGTCCGAGCGATGACGGTCTGTCGCGCCGAGCCCGCCACCTCGGCGCCGCCCACGCGAACCCGCGCACCGGGCTGCAGTTCGAAGGCCAGCGCGGTCGACACCGCATCGAGCCGGGCCTGCGCCGTGCGCAGCATGTCGGCGGTGCGTTGCAGCCGCTTCAGGTCGCCATCGGGCACGGCCAGGGCTTGCGCGTCGGCCTGCAGGCGGGTGACCTTGTCCTGCTCGCCCTTGGCCTTGTCCAGGCTTCGCGCCAGCGCGGCGAGCTGTTCGGCCAGGCTTTCGACAGCCTCTTGCTGCGCGACACGCGACGCTGCCTGGCGCGCCAGCCGCAGGCTGTTGCGCGCGCCGGCATCGGCCTGCGCCGCCGCCGCATGGCGCGGCTCCCAGGCCTGCAGCTCGATCAGCGCCTTCTCGAGGCCCAGCCTGACCGCTTCGAGGTTTTTCTCGCGCTGCGCGACCGTGGCCTCCTCGCGCTCCATCGCCTGGAGCTGCGTGCGCCACGACGCCACCTGCGCGGCGACCTGCTTCAGCGCCGCGTCCTGCGCGGCCTTTCGCTCGGCCAGGCCCTTGCCGTCGTTCAACCGCTGTTGCGCCAGCGCGAGTTGCTCGCGCAGCGCCACCCAGGGCCGTGCCGCGTCGTCGCGCTGGTGCTCGCGCCGCAGGCCCGAGAGCCGGTCGACTCCCGAGCGATAAGCCTCGATGTCCGCATGCAGGCGCGCCAGTTCACCCTCGAGTTCGCCGCGCAGCTTGATCGCCTCCGCGAACACGCCCTTGGGCGCGCCGCTGGCGGGCGTCAGCAGCTCGTTGCGCTCCGTTTCGACCGCCTTCAGCACCGCGTCGCCCTGGCTCGAAGCCAGCTCGCCCAGCGATTCGCCGAGCGCATTGCGCAGGTGGTCGCTGGCGAAGCCGACGGCGTTCGAAATGTCGTGCGAGGTGCCCTGCTTGATCCACAGCAGCCCCGGAATGCCCATGTGCTCCGGCGCGCTCGCGCCCTTGCTCGGAAAGCGAAAACCCAGCAGCGCCGCCAGGTGGTCTTCGGCCACGGCGCCGTCCATCGCCTTGCCGTCGATGACGAGCTCGCAGCGCTTCTTGCCGAGAAAGGCCTTGGTGAGCTTGCAGGGCTTGCCGTCGAGTTCGAAGTCGAGCTCGACCGTGGGCGTGACCGAGCTTTCGCCCCAGGGCCGCAGATGCTCCACCACGTTCGAGCGATGGCGCTCGAAGAACGCGGCGCGAATCGCCTCGGCGATGGTCGACTTGCCCGATTCGTTCGGCGCAGCGAACAGGTTCAGCCCGTCCGTGAAGCCGGTGATTTCGAGCGGCGCGCGAAACAGCTTGAAGTTCTCGATGCGAAGGCGTTGCAGCTTCATGCGCCGGCCCCCGTGCGCGCAGCTTGCGCGTCGAGGATGCGCGCCAGCGTCAGCAGCGCGTCGCGTGCCAGCTCGGCGTCGGCATCGCCTTGCTGCGCGCGCAGGTCTTGCAGCGCTTCGCCCACGAAGCCGTCGGCGTGCAGCGCCTGGATGTCTTCTTCCGTCGGCTCCAGCCGCAGCGCCTCGCCGTCCCACACCAGCGCGCGGGCGCGGGCGCGTGCCGCATCGAGCGCGGCGACCAGCTTGTTGTGCCCGCCCAGGTCGCAAGAGCCGACCGCGCGCAGTTGCAGCACGTCGTGGCCACCGACCTGTTCCAGCTTTTCCACCAGTTCGTCGATGTCCGATGCCACCGCGAGCCGGGGTTCAAGCTGCTGCCAGGTGAACTGGCCCGTGCGGACAGGTTCCACCTCGGGCACGGCGCCGGCGCCCGCGATCGACACCAGCAGCGCCTGCCCCGAATCGTTGGCGCGGAAGCGGTCGGTCTCGGGCGTGCCGGCGTACCAGGTGCGCTCGTCGATCTGCCGGGTGCCGTGCCAGTCGCCCAGCGCCAGGTAGTCGAGACCGGCCTCCCCTGCCCGGCCCGCGGCAATCGGGTTGGTCGAGTCGATGTCGTCCGAAAGAATGCCCTGCACGCAGCCGTGCGCCAGGCCGATGCGCGGCAAGGCGTTGCCGTCGGGTGTGTTGCCCTCGGAAGCACCTTCGTTCGGCGCGGTGACGAACCAGTCGGTGAGGTCGCCATAGGTGTGGCGCTGCGTGAGCGGCGCGGGCAGCAGCACGAACTTGCCGGCCACGGTGTGCGGCCTGGGCTCCAGGCAGCACACCACGTTGGCGGGCACGGCGCCCAGCCTTTGCGCCCGGCTCCACACCGATTCGCTCAGCGCCGAATCGTGGTTGCCCGGAATCAGCAGCCACGGGCCGCTGAAGCCCTGCATGGCGTTGAACATGCGGCGGATGGTCTTGTCGGACACGGTCTGCAGGTCGAACACATCGCCCGCGACCAGCACGGCGTCGACATGTCGTTCGGCCGCGATGCCGGCCAGCCGCTCGACCACCTTGAAGCGCGCCTCGAACAGCGCCGCGGCGTCGTCGGGCTCGAACTGCGAGAACACGCGGCCTGTTTGCCAGTCCGCGGTATGGAGCAAAGAAATCATGCGTGGCCCTCCCTTTGCCTCTCGCGTCTTCTCAAAACAGCGAGCATCTTAGAGGGCAAGGCGGACGACTTTGCCGGGCGACCTTGAGGAAATGACGCGAGCAGGCCGCGTCAAGAGACCGCGAAA
Source organism: Variovorax sp. RCC_210 (assembly GCF_041355175.1). Taxonomy (NCBI): domain Bacteria; kingdom Pseudomonadati; phylum Pseudomonadota; class Betaproteobacteria; order Burkholderiales; family Comamonadaceae; genus Variovorax; species Variovorax sp. RCC_210. The sequence goes on from NZ_JBFUPJ010000001.1 coordinate 1,174,853, forward strand.
GCCTCAGGTGCGCGGCGCGGCGCCCGAAGCGCACTCCTGCACCAGCGCGGCCGACTGCGTGACCTGCTCGGCGATCTGGTCCCTCATGCGCTGTGCGTCGCGGCCGGCCGGCCCCTGCAGCAGCCAAAGCGCCATGACTGCCAGGGCGAAGCCGCCGATGACGAACATCCAGTGCGTGAGTTCCATGTAGGCCCCTTCTGACAGAGTGAGGGCCGGAGTCTGCGCATTTCGCGGGCTGCGCGGTATCACCAATTCGGGGGATGCCTTTCGTGGGATGCGATGAATGCCACCGAGGGGCCGCGTGCTCAGCGTGCAGTCAGGTACTGCCTCGGATCCACGGCGTTGCCGCGGTAGCGGATCTCGAAATGCAGCTTGGCCTTGCCGCCCTCGCCGCCGCCGATGTCGGCGATCTTCTGGCCGCGCTCCACGCGCTGCCCCTGCTTGACCAGCACCGTGCGCAGGTTGGTGTAGACCGACATGTACGCGCCACCGTGGTCCACCATGACCACGCTGCCGTAGCCGCGCAGCATCTCGGTGACCGCGACCTTGCCCGCGCCCATGGACACCACCGGGTCGCCGGGGTTGGCGGCAATGTCGATGCCCTTGTTGCTCGAGCCGTTGAAGCCCGCAATCACCTGCCCCGGCGCGGGCCAGCCCCAGTCGCTGCGGCGCGACGCGGGCGGCATCACGGTTTCGGGCTCGCGCGGGCGCGGTGGCCGGGCGCGATCGGCGCCCGCGCTGCGGGTCGGCGGCGAAGCCTCGGACGAGGAGCCCGACGCCGGAGCTGGCCCCGCCGCTGCGCCGCCCGGCGGCACCACGCGCAGCACCTGCCCTGCTTCGAGCTTGTCGGGGTCCTGCAGGTTGCTCCAGCGGGCGATGTCGCCGGCGGAGCGGCCGGTTTTGGAGGCGATGCGGTACAGCGTGTCGCCGGGCTGCACCACGTACTCGCCGGGGCCCGCCACCGGGGCCTTGGGCGAGGTGGAGCAAGCCGCCAGCGTCAATGCCGCGACCAGCGCGAGGGCTGCGCGCCAGTGGCTGCGCGTGTTCGCTGTCCTGCGTGTCTGGCTTGCGTGGCTTGCCTGGCTTGCCTTGTCGGGATGGGGGATGCCTGCTGCTGTCACAACCACTGATGGAGTCCTTCCTGGATGACCTGAAGATCGTGCCCCGCAAGGGGGCGCGCGTTCGAAGAATCCGGGGAGGCTACCAGCAGTCGCGGGCCGTCAAGCACGCGAGCCCAGCCCAGCGCTCGGCCAGGCAAACAGGTCTTCACGCCATCTCGTGCGCGCCGACCGTGCTCCCGGCATGGGCGGGCCGCGTCATGCGCATGCCGGCGGGCAGCCGTTCTTCACCGCCCTTCTTCGCGATGCACATCAGCGACAGCGCGCTCGCCGACGCGCCCGGGTCGCGGCCCGACAGCGCATTGCCCATGCGGTACTTCCAGTGCGCGGGGCCGACCTGCCCCTGGAGTGCATCGGCACCGATCTGGTGGTTGTGCGCATGCACGCGCACGTCGAAGCCCAGCGGCGCCAGCGTCGAGGTGAAGAACTCGCGCGTCACGCCATCGCCGGGCCGGTGATGGATCTCGGTGCGCAGCCCCCACGACTGCTGGCTGCCGGTCTTGTGGAAGCCGTGGCGCGTCACGCGGTACACCCACAGCCGCGCGTCCCACATGAACTTGGCCAGCCCCTTGTAGTCCCAGGCGGTCAGTTGCGGGTCGTGGTCGGTGATGAGCAGGCCCCCGGGCTTCACCAGCCGCGCGCCCTCGCGCAGCACCGCGTGCATGTCGTCGCAGTGGTGCAGCGACGCATTGATGACCACGATGTCGGCCACCTCCGAGCGAAACGGCGTGTGCGCCGCATCGGCCAGCACCGCCGTGTAGCCCTGGCGCGCCGCCAGCTCCAGCGAGCCCGCGGCCACATCCACCCCCACCAGCAACCTCGGCTTGCCGCCCAGCGTGGCGAACACGTTGCCGGGCCCGCACCCCAGGTCGATCACGGTCTTGCCCGTCCAGTCGCCGCCGGCGGCAAGCCAGCGGCTCCTGAAGTGCGCGTCGCGGTGACAAAAGTCCAGATACTCCTGCGCCCACCCCGCATTGCCGAAATAAGTGGCATTGGCGCGCAGGCCTTCCGAATTATTCGGTATATGCCATTCGCAATAGAGATCGCGGCTTTGAAGCACTACGCCGGGTAATAGGATGTCGCTGAGCATGTCGGACCCTCCAATGAATTGGATCTGCAAAGTTGCAGGCGCACCTGAAGTTTTTGCGCTTTTCCGGTTTTGTACAGCGATTTTTTATCCGGTTACAGACTTGGCAATTCAATAACAGCACGAATTCGGGGCGATGTTTCATTTTGCGGGCACCGTGCCCGTGCGTTTTTCGCATGACTCCCCTGTGACGCGCATGCACCAACACCGTTATGCATGCAAACCATCGGGCACCCCCCTCCCACCCGGTATTCCCCCCTGCGTCTCCCCATGAGTACCCCGCCTCGGTAGACCCGTTTCGGCCCAAAAACGAAGCTGAGCACTCACTCGCCTTCTTCAAACCACGCATCAGTTACCTTGTACTGGACAGTTCGGGTAGTACGTTTTCGAAATAACCTTGTCTGGATGTAACGTAGCCCAAAAGACCACACATTGGCCGAAGCAAAACTCCTAGGATCGGGTCAGGAAAAACACCAACAACAGATCCACAGGGCCAATTGAACGGGCGCTATTTTCGCTCATTCAATTAATTCCATCGTATTTCGTCGCCGGGTAATTACATGGAAATTCAAACTGTTTCGACAGTGCGCAAAGAGGCTCCAGACCTGCTTCTGGCAGACCTCTTTTCAATGCGCATCGACCCGGCAGCCTCCCCCGCGCGCCACGCGGTTTCCCTGGCGCTCGAACCCCTGCTGGCCACCGGGCTGCTGCCCGACACCCTGTTCGCCGGTGCCTGGCTGCTGCTGCAGTCGCGCTGGCTCGGCGGTCTCTGGCCCGTGCTGCACGAGGCCGGCCGCGCCCACCGCGTGTCGACCACCGCCGCCTACGACGCCACCCGCGCCGCGGGCGACTGGCTGGCGGAGCTGGACGCGGCGCGCCGTGCCGCCCTGCCCTCCGCTGGCGAACACGACGCACGCCCGGTTGCTTCGCTCTGGCTGCGGGACGACATCGGCGCTGCATATACAGAGCAGACAACCGAGCAAGCAGGCCAGGCCGCACCGCTGCACCTGGGCTACGACGCCGCTCGCGCCTGCCTTCATATAGATGCGGCCGCCAGCCTGATGGACGCCGCCGCGGCCGACGCCCTGCTCGCCGCGCTGGCCGACACCGCCGCCGACCTGCTGGCACGCCCCGACGCACCGCTGGGCGACATCCGCACGCTGCCGCGCGACCATGGCCAACAGCAGGTCGCCACCTGGAACACGGCGGTCTCGCCGCTGGACCGCTCGCTCACCGTGCCCGGCGTGTTCGCCCGCCAGGCGCAAGCCACTCCCGATGCCATCGCCCTCGCGGAGGGCGATGCGCGCATGAGCTACGCCGAGCTGGCCGCCCGCTCCGACGAGCTCGCCCACCGCCTGCAGCGCCTGGGCGTGCGCGCCGGCGACGCCGTGGGCATGCTGCTCGACCGCTCCATGGCCGCCATCGTCGCGCAGCTGGGCATCCTGAAGGCCGGTGCCGCCTACGTGCCGGTGCCCACCGATTTCCCGGCCGAACGCATCGCCTACATGCTGGGCGAGGCCCGCGCGCACCACGTGCTGACCACGCAGGCGCACCACCACCTGGTGTCCACCGCACGCGGCGAACACGCCATTCTTCTGCTCGACGAGTACGCGGACAAGGCAGACCGCAGCGCTTGGAATTCCCCGGCCATCGACGGCGAATCGGTCGCGTACGTGATGTACACCTCGGGTTCGACCGGCACGCCCAAGGGCATCGAGATCGGTCACCGCGCCATCCTGCGGCTGGTGGTCGGCGTGGACTACGTCGCGCTGGCCCCGGGCCGCGCGATGCTGCATGCCGCCCCCCTGGGCTTCGACGCCGCCACGCTCGAGGTGTGGGGCCCGCTGCTCAACGGCGGCTGCTGCGTGGTGCATGAAGAACGCGTGCCCACCGGCCCCGGCCTGGCGCGCACCATCGCGCGGCACGACGTGCACACCGCCTGGCTCACCGCCGCGCTGTTCAACGCCGTGGTCGACGACGACCCGGCCCACCTGGCCGGCCTGCGCCACCTGTTCACCGGCGGCGAGGCGCTGTCGGTGCCGCACGTGCGCCGCGCCCAGGCCGCGCTGCCCGGCCTGGCGCTGAGCAACGGCTACGGCCCGACCGAGTGCACCACCTTCGCGGCCACGCACCGCATTCCCGCTTCCCTGCCGGACGACCTGCGCTCCGTGCCGCTGGGCCGCCCCATCAAGGACACGGTGCTGCGCGTGCTGAGCCCGTCGATGGCGCTGCTGCCCACCGGCTTCATCGGCGAGCTGTGCATCGGCGGCCACGGCCTGGCGCGCGGCTACCTGCGCCAGCCCGAGCTCAGCGCCGAGCGCTTCGTGGCCGACCCGTTCGGCGGCCCGGACGATCGTCTCTACCGCACCGGCGACCTCGCGCGCTGGCTGCCCGACGGCACGCTCGAGTTCATCGGCCGGCGAGACGGCCAGGTCAAGATCCACGGCCACCGCATCGAGACCGGCGAGGTCGAGGCCGCCGTGCTGAGCCACCCCGCCATCCAGTCGTGCGCCGTGGTCGCGCGGCCCGACGGCAACGGCCAGCTGCGGCTGGTCGCCTACCTCGTCGCACGCCCGGGCGCGCAGCAGGTGGCGTGGGACGCCCTGCGCACGCACCTTGCAGCCCGCCTGCCCGCCGCCCTGGTGCCCACGGCCCAGGTGTGGCTCGCGCAGCTGCCCGTCACGCCCAACGGCAAGCTCGACCGCAAGGCGCTGCCGGAGCCCGCGAACGAGCGCCCCGACCTCGCGCAGCCTTTCGAAGAAGCGCAGGACGCCGTCGAGCAGCAGGTGTGCGAGGCCTTCGCGCGCGCCCTGCGCATCGACAAGGTCGGGCGCAACGACAACTTCTTCGACCTCGGCGGCGACTCGCTGCTGGTGCTGCAGGTGCTGGGCGACCTGCAGCGCGGCAGCGGCATGGCGCTGTCGACCAATCTTTTCTTCCGCAATCCCACGCCAAAAGCAATGGGTGCGCGGATGCAGGTGGCGGGCGACCCGTCCGCCACGGCCGCCGCGGTCGGCTCCCAAGCACGCCCGACCGCGGCGGCCCTTTTTGACAAGGCAGCGGCCCGGCAAGGCGCCGGGCTCGACGACGCCGTCGCGCTGGTGGGCACCGCCGGCCGCTTTCCCGGCGCCGCCGACGTGGAGCAGTTCTGGGCCAACCTGGTGGCGGGGCGCGACACCATCAGCTTCTTCGACGACGCCACGCTGGACGCGGGCGTGAGCCAGGCGCTGCGCGACGACCCGCTGTACGTGCGCGCACGCGGCGTGATCGACGGCATCGAAGATTTCGACGCCGCCTTCTTCGGCATCAGCCCGAAGGAAGCGCAACTGATGGACCCGCAGCAGCGCGTGTTCCTGGAGATCTGCTGGGAGTGCCTGGAGCGCGCCGGCTACGTGCCCGACGCCGCCCCCGGCCCGGTGGGCGTGTACGGCGGCATGTACAACGCCAGCTACTTCCAGCGCCATGTGTCCACCCGGCCCGACCTGGTGGAGAACGTGGGCGAGTTCCAGGTGATGCTGGCCAACGAGAAGGACTACATCACCACCCGCGTGGCCAACCGGCTCAACCTGACCGGCCCGGCCGTCAGCGTGCACACCGCCTGCTCGACCTCGCTGGTGGCCGTGGCCAACGCCTTCCATGCGCTGCGCACGGGCCAGTGCTACATGGCACTGGCCGGCGGTGCGTCGGTGACCTGCCCGCCGCGCAGCGGCTACCTCTACAACGAGGGCTCCATGCTCTCGCCCGACGGCCGCACGCGCAGCTTCGACGCGCAGGCCCAGGGCACCGTGTTCAGCGACGGCGCGGCCGTGGTGCTGCTCAAGCGCCTGGCCGACGCGGTTGCCGACGGCGACACCATCTATGCCGTGCTGCGCAGCGCCGCGGTGAACAACGACGGCGGCGCCAAGGCCAGCTTCACCGCGCCCAGCGTCGACGGCCAGGCCGCGGTGATTCGCGCCGCGCTGGCCGCCGCCGACATCGACGCGCGCAGCATCTCGTACGTGGAGGCGCACGGCACCGCCACGCCGATGGGCGACCCCATCGAGGTCGAGGCGCTGGCCGTGGCCTACGCGGAGCACACCGACGCGCTCGACTTCTGCACGCTGGGCTCGCTCAAGAGCAACGTCGGCCACATGGTCACGGCGGCCGGCGCGGCCGGCCTCATCAAGACCGCGCTGGCGCTGCACCACGAAGTGATTCCGCCGACGGTGCACTTCAACGCGCCGAACCCGGTGATCGACTTCGCGCGCACCCCCTTCCACGTGAGCAGCCAGCTGCAGCCGTGGCCGCGCGCCGACCTGCCGCGCCGCGCGGGCGTCAGCTCTTTCGGCGTGGGCGGCACCAACGCGCACGTCATCGTCGAAGAAGCACCGCCGCGCGCGGCCTCGCCGGCTGCCACGGGCGACCAGCTGCTGTCGCTGTCGGCGCGCTCGGAAGCCGCGCTCGCCGTGGCCACCGAGCAGCTCGCCGCGCACCTCGAAGCCACGCCCGGCCTGCCGCTGGCCGATGTCGCCTACACGCTCGCCGTGGGCCGCAAGGCGCACGCCTTCCGCCGCGTGGTGGTGGCCGGCGACACGGCCGACGCCGTGGCCGCCCTGCGCGCCGCCGATTCGCCGTGGCGCGCCAGCGCGCGCACCGCGGCTCGCGCACCCCAGCTGGTGCTGATGTTCCCCGGCCAGGGCGCGCAGTACGCCGGCATGGGCAAGCAGCTGCACGCCGCCGACCCCGTGTTCGCGGCCGCCTTCGACGACTGCATGAACGCCTTCGAAGGCGCGGTCGATTTCGACCTGCGCGCGCGCATGTTCTCCGACGACCCGCAGTCGCTGGCGCCCACCGCAGCCACGCAGCCGGCGCTGTTCGCGCTCGAGTACGCGCTGGCGCGGCGCGTGCTGTCGCTGGGTGCGAAGCCGCAGGCGCTCATCGGCCACAGCGTGGGCGAGTTCGTCGCGGCCGTGCTGGCCGGCGTGATGCGCCTGGAAGACGCCGCGCAGCTCGTGGCCCGGCGCGGCGCGCTCATGCAGGCACAGCCGCCCGGCGCCATGCTGTCGGTGCGCCTGGGCGCGGCCGAGCTGCAAGGCCGGCTGGGCCCGCAGCTGTCGCTCGCCGCAGAAAACGGCCCCACCGCCTGCGTGGCTGCCGGCCCCTTCGAGGCCATTGCGGCGCTGCAGGCCGCGCTCGAAGCCGACGGCATTCCCAGCCGCGCGCTGCAGACCTCGCACGCCTTCCACTCGGCCATGATGGACGCGGCCGTCGCGCCCTTCGAGGCGCTGGTGAACGGCGTGGCGCTGCACGCGCCGCACACGCCCATCTTCTCGACCATGACCGGCCGCCTGCTCGAAGCGGCCGAAGCCACCAGCCCCACCTACTGGGCGCAGCACCTGCGCGGCACGGTGCATTTCTCGCCCGCGGTGCGCAGCGCCATGGCGCAGCTGGCCAACCCGCTCTTCGTGGAAGCAGGCCCGCGCAACATGCTCGCCACGCTGGTGCGCCAGCACGGCGCCACCGGCGTGGTGTCGCTGCTGCAGGGCGAGCCTGCCGGCGAGGCCCGCGCCCTGCACCTGTCGCTCGGGCGCCTGTGGACCCTCGGCGCCGACGTCGCCTTGTCGCGCCTGTGCGCGCGGCCCGGCGCGCAGCGCGTGCAACTGCCGACCACGCCGTTCGAGCGCAAGCGCTTCTGGGTCGATATCGCGGCCGTGCCGGCCGTAGCGGCTGTTGATGCGGCCGTGCCGGCCGCAGTGACTGCTGATGCGGCTGTTTCGACTGTGCCCGCCGCCCCCTCTTTCACCGCGAGCGCGCCCGCCGCCGCCGCGCTCGCCGTTCCCGCTTCCCCCGCCTCTTCCGTTCCACCTACCCCATTGGAGCCGATCGTGACCGCTGCCACGCCTTCGCCACTTCCTCCTCCCGCTTCTTCCCTGGACGCGCGCCTTCGCACGCTGTTCGAGGACATCTCCGGCCTTGACATGGCGCAAGCCGAGGGGCATGCCGCCTTCGGTGAACTGGGGCTGGACTCGCTCACGCTCACCCAGGCCGCCACGCAGATCAAGAAGCACTTCAAGGTCGCCCTCAGCTTTCGCCAGCTGATGGAGAACTACCGCAGCTTCGATGCGCTCTCGGCCTTCCTGCGTGCCAGCCTGCCGGCCGAAGCTGCCGCAGCGGCTGCTCCTACTGTCGCTGCCGTGGCCGCGCCTGCCGCCCCGGCGCCAGTGGCCGCGCCCTCCGCCGTCGCGGTGCCGCATGTCGCGCCGATGCAGCAGATGGCCATGCCCACGTACGTGCCCATGCCCATGCAAGCCGGCATCGCGGGCGGCGCTCCGCTGAACCAGCTGATTTCGCAGCAGATGGAATTGATGCGCCAGCAGCTCGCGCTGCTGTCGGGCACCGCCCAGGCCGCGCCGATGATGACCTTGCAGCAGGTGCAGGCCGAGCCCGCGCCTCAGCCTGTGATGCAACCCGTGGTGCCGGCGGCAGCCGCCGCCGTCGCACCGGCCGCGTCCATCGAAGACGCCCGGCCCGCAGCGGCCACGACGCCGGCCGAAGCGCCCGACACATCGAACGAACCCGTTCGCTACGACGTGAAGAAGGCCTTCGGCGCCATCGCCCGCATCCACACGCAGCGCACCAGCGAGCCCAGCGGCCGCCAGAAGGCGCGCCTGGCGGCCTTCATGCGCCGCTACGTGGAACGCACGCAGAAGAGCAAGCAGTTCACCGAAGCCAATCGCACTCACATGGCCGACCCGCGCGTGGTCAACGGCTTTCGCCCGGTCACCAAGGAGATCACGTACCAGATCGTCATCGAACGCTCCAAGGGTTCGAAGATGTGGGACCTCGACGGCAACGAGTACGTCGACGCGCTCAACGGCTTCGGCATGAACATGTTCGGCTGGCAGCCCGACTTCGTGCAGGACGCGGTGCGCAAGCAGCTCGACGCCGGCTACGAGATCGGCCCGCAGCACCCGCTGGCGGCCGAGGTCACGGCGCTGGTGTGCGAGCTCACCGGCCACGACCGCGCCGGCCTGTGCAACACCGGCTCCGAGGCCGTGATGGCCGCGCTGCGCATCGCGCGCACCGTCACCGGGCGCAGCACGGTGGTGGTGTTCACCGGCTCCTACCACGGCACCTTCGACGAGGTGCTGGTGCGCGCCGGCAAGGCCGGCAAGGGCCTGTCGGCCGCGCCGGGCGTCATGAGCGGCATGTTCGGCGACATCCGCGTGCTCGACTACGGCACGCCCGAGGCGCTGGCCTTCATTCGCGAGAACGCCGACGACCTGGCCGCCGTGCTGGCCGAGCCGGTGCAAAGCCGCCGGCCCGACTTCCAGCCGCGCGAGTTCCTGCACGAGCTGCGCGCCATCACCGAGCAGAACGGCTGCGCGCTCATCTTCGACGAGGTCATCACCGGCTTTCGCGTGGGCCTGGGCGGCGCGCAGGAGCTCTTCGGCGTGCGCGCCGACCTGGCCACCTACGGCAAGGTCATCGGCGGCGGCTTTCCGGTGGGCGTCATCGCAGGCAAGCGCGAGTTCATGGACGCGCTCGACGGCGGCCCCTGGCAGTACGGCGACGACTCCATTCCCGGCGTGGGCGTGACCTACTTCGCCGGCACCTTCGTGCGCCACCCGCTGGCGCTGGCCGCGGCCAAGGCCTCGCTGCTGCACCTGAAGGAAGCCGGGCCCGCCCTGCAGGCCGGGCTGAACGGCAGCACCGCCGCCATGGCCGCGGAACTCTCGGGCTGGTGCAGGGAGGTGGGCGCGCCCATCGAGATCCGTCACTTCTCGTCGCTGTGGCGCGTGAGCTGGCTGGAAGACCACCCGCTGCAGGACCTGTTGTTCGCCATGATGCGCAGCCGCGGCGTGCACATCCTGGACAACTTCCCGTGCTTCCTCACGAGCGCGCACAGCGCCGAGGACATCGCGTTCATCCAGAACGCCTTCAAGGAATCGGTGGCCGAGATGCAGGAGTCCGGCTTCCTGCCGCGCCGCGCCGCCGTGGTCACCGGTTTCGACGTGCGCAAGCCTGTGGAAGACGGTTCCGTGCTGGCGCGCGACATCGACGGCCAGCCCTTCTGGTACGTGCCGGACACCTCCTCCCCCAGTCACCACCTCCTCAACGGAAAGGCAGCAGCATGAACGCCGTTCTCAAACCCACCGCTGTCGGTGGCGTCCTCGAATGCATCGTTCCGACGACGGAATCGCAACGCGAAGTCTGGCTCGGCGCAACGCTGAGCACCGAGGCCTCCATGGCCTACAACGAATCGGTGCTGCTGCGCATGCGCGGCGCGCTCGACAGCGACGCGCTCTCGCGCGCCATGACGCAGCTGGTGGCACGCCACCAGTCGCTGCGCGCGACCATCTCGCCCGACGGCACCTGCATGCTGGTGAGCCGCCCCGGCGACGACACGCTGGTGGTGGAAGACCTGGGCGGCCTGGCGCCCGAGGCCCGCGCGCAGGCCCTGCGCGAAGCGCACGACGCGGCCGTGTGCACGCCCTTCTCGCTGGAGCACGGGCCGCTGTTTCGCGCGGTGCTGTTCCGCCTGGGCGGTAGCGCAGACGACATGGCGCATGAACTGGTCATGTCCGCGCACCACGTGGTGTGCGACGGCTGGTCGTGGGCCGTCATCACCGAGCAGCTGGGCCACCTGTATGCGCTGGAAACCGGCGTGGGCCTGAAGCTGAAGCCGCCGACGCTGTTCGCCGAATTCGCCGCCGACGAAATACTCGAGGCCACGCACCCCGACATGCAGGCGCACGTCGACTACTGGCTGGAGCGCTTCTCGGGCAGCAGCCTGCCCGTGCTGGAACTGCCGCTGGACCGCCCGCGCCCGGCCACGCGCACCTTCAACTCGCGCCGCGTCGAGCGCTTTCTCGACCGCCGCCTGGTCTCCGCCCTGCGCAGCGCCAGCGCCAAGGCCGGCGCCAGCCTGTTCACGGGCCTGCTCAGCGGCTTCGTCGCCACGCTGCACCGGCTCACCGGGCAAGACGACCTGGTGGTCGGCATTCCGGCATCGGGCCAGCTCGCACGCGACATGCCCGGCCTGGTGGGCCACTGCGTCAACCTGCTGCCGCTGCGGCTGGCCGCGAACCCCGAGATGCGCTTCGACGCGCTCATGGAAGAGTGCAACACCGTGGTGCTCGACGCCTTCGACCACCAGGCGCTCACCTATGGCGCGCTGCTGGGCAAGCTGTCGTTGCAGCGCGATGCGAGCCGGCTGCCGCTGGTGAGCGTGGCCTTCAACGTCGACCCCGACGTGGCGGCCAGCGCGCAGGCCTTCCCGGGCATCGACGTGGCGCAGGACTCCATTGCGCGCCAGTACGAGAACTTCGAGATCTTCCTCAACCTGCGCCCGCTCGATGGCGGCCTGCAGATCGAGGCGCAATACAACACCGACCTGTTCGACGAGGCCAGCGTGCTGCGCTGGCTCGACATGTTCGAGTGCGTGCTGCAGTCGGCCGCGCAAGACCCGGGCACGACGGTCGGCCGGCTCGAGGTGCTGTCGGCCGAAGGCGCCCGCGCGCTGCTGGCGCTGCAACCCGCGCGCGTGCCGCTGGAAGGCGAGCCGCTGGCGCATGCCGGCTTCCTGGCGCGCCTGCCGCGCCAGCCCAACCACCCCGCCGTGCGCGACGGCGCGCGCAGCTGCACCTACGCCGAGCTCGAGGCCCTGTCGAACCGGCTGGCGCACGCCCTGCGCGCACGCGGCGTGCGCCGCGGCCAGCACGTGGGCCTGTGCCTGGAACGCAGCATGGAAATGGTCGTGGCGATGCTGGGCATCCTGAAGGCGGGCGCCTCGTACGTGCCGCTGGACCCGGCGTTTCCGCAGGCCCGGCTGGACTACTACGCGAGCGACGCCAAGCTCAGCCTGCTGGTCACCTCGTCGGACATTGCCGCCGCCCCGCGCGACTGGCGCGCCGACGCCGGTGAACGCATCTTCGAGATCGACACCGACAGCGCCTGGCGCCAGGGCCCGGCCGAGCCCTTGGTGCCCAGCGCCGACGACGCGGGGCCCGACGATGCCTCCTACGTCATCTACACCTCGGGCTCGACCGGCAAGCCCAAGGGCGTCATCGCGCACCACCGCGGCGTGGCCCACCTGCTGCAGTGGATGCAGCGGCAGTCGGGCATCGGCCCCGACGACCGCATCGCGGCGGTGACCACGCTGTCTTTCGACATGGCCGTGCCCGACCTGCTGCTGCCGCTGGCCGCCGGTGCCGAGCTGATCATCGTGCAGCGCGACGTGGCCATGGACGGCAACCGCCTGTCGAAGACGCTGGACGACGAGAAGATCACGCTGCTGCAGGCCACCCCCGGCATGTGGCAGGTGCTGCTCGACGCGCAATGGCGCGGCGCCCCCGGCTTTCGCGGCTGGACCGGCGGCGAGGCCCTGCGCCCCAGCCTGGCGCTGGCCCTGTGCGAGCGCATGGAAGGCCTGTGGAACGGCTACGGCCCCACCGAGACCACCGTGTACTCCACGGCATGGCGCGTGCGGCCTGAAGAAATCGCCAGCCGCGGCGTGGCCATCGGCCAGCCGGTGGACAACACCGAGATCTGGATCCTGGACGCCAACCTGCAGCCCTGCCCCGTGGGCGTGCCCGGCGAGATCTGCATTGCCGGCGAAGGCGTGTCGCTGGGCTACCTCGACCGGCCCGAGCTCACGGCGGAGCGCTTCGTGACGGCCCGCGTGCTGGGCACGCCGAAGAAGATGTACCGCTCCGGCGACCGCGGCCGCTGGCGCAACGACGGCCTGCTCGACCACATGGGCCGGCTCGACTTCCAGGTGAAGGTGCGGGGCTACCGCATCGAGCCCGGCGAGATCGAGGCGCGCTGCAACGAGCACCCGGGCGTGTCGCGCAGCGTGGTGGTGGCCCGCGAGGACCATCCGGGCGACGTGCGGCTGGTGGCCTACCTGGCGCTCACGCAGGGGGCCAGCTTCGACCTCGACGCGCTCATGCTGCACCTGCGCAAGCACCTGCCGGCCTTCATGCTGCCGCAGCACGTGGTCACGCTGCCCGCGCTGCCCAGCCTGGTCAACGGCAAGATCGACCGCGTCGCGCTGCCGCCGCCGCAGGCCGTGGCCCACAACGAGGTGCGCCGTGGCGCCGCCCCGCGCAACGAGCATGAACGCAAGGTGCTCGCCACCATGGAGAAGGTGCTGAGCCTGCCGGGGCTGGACATGCACGACGACTTCTTCACCATGGGCGGCCACTCGCTGCTGGCCGCGCGGCTCACCACGCTGCTGAGCCGCGAGTTCCAGGTGACGCTGCCGCTGCGCTCGCTGTTCGAGGCGCCCACGGCCGAGAAGCTGGCCGTGGTCATCCAGGGCCTGCAGCACGCCGGTGTCGGGCTGGAAGCCCCCATCGGCCTGGCCGCCGTGCGCACCAGCGCGCCGCTCACCATGCCGCAGGAACGCATCCGCTTCATGGAAGAGCTGCACCCCGGCCGCTCGGTGTACAACGCGCCCTCGGCGCAGCGTCTGACGGGTGCGCTGGACGCCCGCCGCTTCGAGGAAGCGCTGCGCGAAATGATTCGCCGCCAGCCCTCGCTGCGCACCCGCATCGGCAGCGATGCGAACGGCAATCCACTGCAACTGATTTCGCAGTCCGTGGAATTCTCCCTGCCGATGGTCGACCTGCGCGGCCTGCCGGCCGACCAGCGCGAAGCCGAGCTGGCCGAGCGCATGCAGGAGCTGGCCGACCGCCCCATCGACATCCACCAGGCGCCGATGGCCAACGCCGCGCTCTACCAGCTGGACGACAACGAGCATGTGTTCATGTTCGTGCCGCACCACCTGGTGTGGGACGGCTGGTCTTTCGACCTGCTGCAGCGCGAACTGGCCGCGCTGTACGACGCGGCCGAGCGCGGCCGCCCGCACAGCCTGCCTGCGCTCACCACCACCTACGGCGACTACGCCGACTGGCTCGCCGCGTGGATGGACAGCCCTGCCTGCGAAGCGCAGCTGGCCTTCTGGCGCCAGCGGCTCGAAGGCGCCAAGGCCGCGCGCATGCCGCGCACCGACATGCCGCGCCGCGCGGGCAAGAGCGGCCAGGGCGGCGCGCACTGGATCACCATCGACCTGCAGAGCACGCAGCGCCTGCGCGACATCGCCCGCGACATGGACGTGACGCTCAGCATGCTGACCTTCGGCGTGTACGCGCTGACCATGGCGCGCGTCATCGGCACCGACAGCATCGTCATCGCCAACCCGGTGCGCGGCCGCCAGCAGGCCGAGACGGAAGACGTGATGGGCTTCTTCAACAACGTGCTGCCGGTGTCGCTGGCGGTCGACCTGTCGAAGCCGCTGCCCGAGTTCATGCGCTACGTGAAGCAGGAACTGCTGTCGATGATGAACAACCAGCAGGTGCCCTTCGAGCGCCTGATGGCCGAGCCGGGCTACGCCAGCCAGATCAAGACCTCGGGCCCGTACCAGTCGATGTTCTCGTTCCAGGACGCCCGCGAACGCTCGCGCGCCATCGGCAGCCTGCAGACGCGCCAGATGCACGTGATGCAGCACGGCGCCACCGACGACATCGGCGTGTGGCTGATGGACAAGCCCTTCGGCCTGGAAGGCGCGCTGATCTACAACGCCGACGTGTACCTGCGCGAAACCGGCGCGCAGCTGCGCGAGCGCTACCTCGAGGTGCTGCGCCGCGTGGCGCAAGACCCGCGCGCCACGCTGGCCGAGCTGGCCGACACCGAAGGCTCCACCAGCGCGGCCTACCTGCGCAAGCTGGCCGCGGTGGAGCCCGAGAAGGCACCGCTGGCCACCGCCGCGCAGGGCGAGGCGGTGAAGGCGCGGCAGATTCTGCTGAACCCCGAGCACGCGCCGCTGGCGCAGATCTGGGCCACGGTGATCGGCATCGACGTGGACGACATCCGCGCCAGCGACAACTTCTTCGACCTGGGCGGCGACTCGCTGCTGGTGCTGCGCGCGGTGCAGCAGGCCGCGCAAACGCTGGGCCACCGCGTGGAGCCGCGGCGCTACCTGTTCGAGAACCTCGGGCAGATCGCCTCGTCGGCACGCAGTGTGCCGGAGGGCGTGCCGTCGGACCTGGCCGAGCTCACCGCCGGCACGGCGGCCACCGCGCAGCGCGGCGGGCTGCTCAGCCGCACCTTCGGCAGCTGGCTGCGCAAGGGCTGAGACCATGAACAGCTCCGCCTACGCCCTTTCCATCGACGCGCCGATCTGCCGGTACGTCGACCTGGACAGCTTTACCGACCTGCTGCCCGCCCAGGTGCTGTCGGCGGAAGAGTGCACGCGTGCCGCGAGCTTCCGCTTTCCGGCCGACCGGCAGCGCTTCGTGGCCGCGCACATCGCGCTGCGCCAGGCGCTGGCCGAATACACGGGCCTGCACCAGGCCGCGCTGCACCTGGCCACGGGCTCCTTCGGCAAGCCGTCGCTGTCGGGCCACTCGCGCACCCAGTTCTCGCTGAGCCACAGCCAGGGGCTGGCGCTGATCGCCATCGGCGGGCGCGGCCCGCTGGGCGCCGACGTGGAGCAGCTGCGCCCGATGCCCGACGCCGCCGCGCTCGCGGCCGAGCATTTCACCCGGCGCGAGCAGGAGGCGCTGGCGGCCACGCCCGCGCATGAACGCGACCGCGCCTTTCTCACCTGCTGGACGCGCAAGGAAGCCTGCCTGAAGGCCATCGGCGTGGGCCTGCTGCTGTCGCCGCAGAGCTTCGAGGTGGGCGTGGTGCCGGACTGCCGCAGCGTGGAGCTGTCGGTGGCGGGCCGCATCCTGTGGCTGGTGCTGCGCCCGGCGCCCGCGCGCATGGACTGCGTGGGCTCGCTGGCGGAATGGCGCCAGACGGAGGCGCGGGCAGGTGCTGGCGTGGCCAATTCCACAGCGAGTTCTGCGGCCGCCGCGAACTCCCCTGGTGCTACCGGCGCCTTCGGTTCTTCGAGCCGCCTGGCGGAGGCCCACGCATGACGCACGCCCTGCCCCTGATGTTCGGCCCGGCCTCGCGCCAGGTCTTCGGTGTGTTCCACCCGCCCGAAGAGCGCCAGGGCCATGCCGAGAACACCGCGGTGCTGTTCTGCCCGCCCTTCGGGCAGGAAGGCCTGCGCACGCACCGCTTCTTCAAGGTGCTGGCCGAGCGCCTCGCGCGCTCGGGCATCGCCACGCTGCGCTTCGACTTCTACGGCTCGGGCGATTCGCCCGGCGACGAGAGCGAGGGCGAGCTCGACGGCTGGCGCCGCGACCTGTGCTCCGCGCACGAAGAGCTGCGCCGGCGCGCGCCGGGCGCCTCCATCGTGTGGATCGGCGCGCGCCTGGGCGCCACGCTGGCGGTGCTGGCCGCGCGCAGCGGGCGCTGCGACCCGGTGCGCCTGGTGCTGTGGGAGCCGGTGATCGACGGCAAGCGCTACGCCCGGTCGCTGCGCGAACAGCACGTGGCGGCCATCGACACCACCTTCTGCATTCCCGACCTGGCATGGCGCCGCGGCCTGGCGCAACAGCCCGACGTGCTGCCCGAAGAGGCGCTGGGCACCACGCTGTCGGCCGCGCTGCGCGGCCAGCTCGCGGCGCTGGTGCCCGAGTCGCTGCCGCTCACGGCGCTGCACGACACCCTGGTGCTGGCCGGCCCCGACGACGAACACACCGCGCAGTGGGCCGCCGACCAGCAGTCGCGCCACATGCCGGTGCGCCTCGCGTACTTCAGCCACCAGCTCGACTGGACGTCCGACCCGTACCCCAACAGCGCCATGGTTCCGGCCGATGCGCTCAACCGCCTGCAGGGAGCTCTTCATGAATGACTCGAAACAGACCCCCGTGCGCTTCGGCCCCGGCGACGCGCTGATGGGCATGCTCACGGCACCCGGCGGCGTCGCTGCCCGCCAGGCACCCGGCGGCGTCGCCGTGCTCATGTTCAACATGGGCGCCAACCACCGCGTGGGCCCGCGCCGCATCAACGTGAAGCTGGCCCATGCGCTGGCCGCGCGCGGCATTCCCAGCATGCGCTTCGACCTGGGCGGCATCGGCGACAGCGACGCGCTGAACACCGCGCCCGACGTGCAGACCCGCGCCATGCACGCGCTGGAAGCCGCCATGGACATGGCCGAGCGCCAGCTGGGCGCCCGGCAGTTCGTGATCGTGGCGATGTGCTCCGGCGTGGAGCAGGCCATGGGCGTGGCCGCCGACGATGCGCGCGTGGTGGCGGTGTCGCTGTTCGACGGCTTCGCCTTTCCCGAGCGCCGCTCGCGCTGGGAACGCACCGTGCGCCGCGCGCTCGCCGCCCCCGCGCACCCGGCGTTTCCGGGCAAGGCCAAGCGCTGGCTGCAGCGCCACCTGCTGAAAAGCCATTCGACCAAGCCGCTGCCCGGCTTTTTCACCGAGAGCAAGCCGGCGGAAACCAACGCCGCCTGGTTCGGCGCCACGCTCAAGCGGCTGGTCGAACGCAAGGTGGCGGTGCAGCTGCTGTATTCGGGCTCGCTGCATGTGCGCGACCGCGGGCGCGACCAGCTCGGCCCCTTCGCCCGCGAACCCTATGCGCAGGCGCTGCACTACGAGTTCATGCGCGAGGTCGACCACACGGTGTGCACCGAGCGCGGCCAGCAGCTGTTCCTGCAGTGCGTGGGCGACTGGGTGACCGACCGCTGCTTCGGCGCCTCCACGGCGGCTGTAGAGGCGGTGGAGCCAAGCGAAGCCACCGAGACAGCGGAGCGGCGCACCCCCGCGCGTGCCACCACGAGCCCGGACCGCGGCATGCCCACCACCTGGGCGGCGCCATGAACCGCGCCCCGGCCCTGCCCTTCGTGCCCTCTTCCAGCAACCCGCCCCCCCACCGTCAACCGGCCGTCAAGGAGACCACCATGGAACGCCTCGATCGAGCGACGCAGTCACGAGACATGCGCCCCCTCTCCGCCAGCGCACAGGCCCAGGCGCGCATGCAGATGCGTGCCCGGGTGGAAGACAAGTTGCGATGGATGGGGCTGTCCCTGCTGCTGGCGCTGGGCCTGCTCGGGCTGTCGGGCTGCGCGCCGGGCTTCGGCACGCCGGGCGCACTGGGCTTCACCCCCACCACGGGCGACAGCACTGCCTCGGCCGAGAGCGGCAAGATCATTCCGATCACGCCCGACCTGGTGCGCGCGCAGATGGCGCAGAAGCCCAAGGAAGTGTCCGCGGCCGTCAAGCGGCTGTTCACCGTGTCGCCGGTCTACACCATCGGGCCGGGCGACGTGGTCGGCATCATCGTCTACAACCGGCCCGAGCTGCTGCCCAACGCCGGCGCGGTGATCGCGCAGCAGTCGGACCCGACCGGCGTGAGCGTGGCGCCCGGCTTCATCGTCGGCGCCAACGGCGAGATCAGCTTTCCGTACATCGGCCGCGTCAGGCTGCAGGGGCTCACCGAAAGCGGCGCCTCGGAGCTGATCGAGCGGGCCATCAAGGAGTACGTGAAAGACCCGCAGGTCACGGTGCGCATCCAGTCGTTCCGCAGCCAGCGCGCCTACGTGCAGGGCGAAGTGCGCACGCCGGGGCTGCAGATCTTCACCGACATCCCGATGACGCTGTCGGAGGCCATCAGCCGCGCGGGCAGCTTCACCACCGCGGGCGACCGCTCGCGTGTGTCGCTCACCCGCGGCGGCGTGACCACGGTGGTCGACCTGCCGCTGCTGGAGTCGCAGGGCTTCGACGGCAACGGCATCGCGCTGCGCAACGGCGACATCGTCAACGTCGGCTCCCGGGAAGACAGCCGCGTGTACGTGATGGGCGAGATCAGGGCGCCTTCGGCCCTGCAGATGCGCCTGAACGGCCGCCTGAGCCTGAACGAGGCGCTGGGCGATGCCGGCGGGCCCGACCTGCTGTCGTCCGACCCCGGCCAGATCTACGTGGTGCGCAACGCGCCGGGCAACCCCGACGTGCAGCAGATCTTCAACCTGAACGCGAAGAACCCGGTGGCGCTCGCGCTGGCCGACCGCTTCGAGCTGCTGCCGCGCGACGTGGTGTACGTCGACCACGTGCCGCTGGTGACGTGGAACCGCGTCATCAGCCTCATCCTGCCGGCCGCCCAGGTCGCCAACCTCAGCCGCGACACCGCCCGCCGGTGAAGCACCTTCCTGCTCATTTCAGCAACACGAAAAGGTGAACCCCATGAATGCGCGCTGGCAAGCTTCGCTCCCCGCACCCGCGTCCGCGTCCGCACCTGTTGCGGCCATCGAGGCCGGGTGGGTACGGGAATCCCGCTTCCAGGAGTACCTGGACATCCTCATCGACAGCCGCTGGCTCATTGCCTCCATCACGGCGCTGGCGCTGCTGCTGGGCGTGGGCTACGCGCTGTTCGGCCCGCGGGTGTACGAGGCCAACATCCTGATCCAGGTGGAAGACCCCGACCGCTCGGGCGGCAACTTTCCGGGTGATTCCACCGCGGCCGCGGGCATCGGCAACAAGACGCCGGTGTCCGGCGAGACCGAGATCCTGAAGTCGCGCATGGTGCTGGGCCAGGCGATGGAAGACACGCGCATGTTCATCAGCGCCAAGCCCAACTACATCCCGCTGGTGGGCGAGTTCCTGGCGCGCCATTCGAGCCAGCTCTCCACGCCCGGCATCCTGGGGGTGGGCAACTACGTGTCGGGCACCGAGCGCATCGCCGTCGCGCAGATGGACGTGCCGGCGGCCTTCGAGGGCAAGAAGTTCACCCTGGTGGCGGGCGACGGCGGCACCTACACGCTGACCAACCCCGGCCTCGAGGCGCCGCTGAAAGGCACCGTGGGCGTGCCGCTGGACGCGGCCGTGCCCGGCGGCACCCTGCACCTGCTGGTGGGCTCGTTCGACGCGCAGCCCGGCGGCGCCTTCGAGCTGGTGCGCCAGTCGAAGCAGCTCACGCTGCTGGGCCTGCAGAAAGACCTGCGCGTGGTCGAGAAGGGCAAGCAGTCGGGCGTGATGGACATCAGCCTGCAGGCCGAGAACCGCAACCAGCTGGCCGACGTGCTCAACGAGATCTCGCGCCTGTACGTGCGCCAGAACATCGACCAGAAGACCGTGCAGGCCGAACGCGCCCTGGCCTTCCTGGGCACCGAGCTGCCCAAGTTCAAGTCGCAGCTGGAGCAGTCGGAAGACAGCTACAACCAGTACCGCAACCAGAACGGCACCATCAGCCTGGACGACGAGGCGCGCAACGCGCTGGCCCAGAGCGTCGACCTGCAGGCCAAGCTGCTGGACGCCAAGCAGAAGCGGCTCGACCTGATGGGCAACTTCACGGCCAAGCACCCGGCCGTGGTCACGCTGGACACGCAGATTTCCTCGCTGAAGAAAGAGCTCGGCGGCGTGGAAGGCCGCATCCGCCGCATGCCCATGATGCAGCAGAACTCGCTGCGCATGCAGCGCGACATCAAGGTCAACACCGACCTGTACGCCACCCTCTTGAACAGCTCGCTGCAGATGCGCCTGGCCAAGGAAGGCAAGGTCGCCAACGTGCGCGTGCTCGACCAGGCGCTGGTGGCCGAGAAGCCCGTGCGGCCCAAGCCGCTGATCGTGGTGGCGCTGTCGCTGGCGGCCGGCCTCTTCTTCGGCGGTGCCGCGGCCATGGCGCGCAAGAACCTGCGCCGCGCCATCGTCAGCCCCGAGCAGATCGAGGCCACCACCGGCCTGAACGTGTACAGCACCATCGCGCTGAGCACCCAGCAGCGCGTGCTCGACCGCGCCGTGCGCGCCGGCAAGCCCGGCGTGAAGGTGCTGGCCGCGCTGCACGTGGAAGACCCGGCGCTGGACGGCCTGCGCCGGCTGCGCACCGCGCTGAAGTACGTGATGCACACGGCGCCCAACAACCGCATCCTCATCGCCAGCGCCACGGCCGGCGCGGGCAAGACCTTCGTGTCGTCGAACTTCGCCACGCTGCTCGCGGCGTCGGGCAAGCGCGTGCTGCTGATCGACGCCGACATGCACCGCGGCAGCCTGAGCCAGGAGTTCGGCCTGCTGCGCAAGGACGGGCTGTCTGACGTGATCGCCGACGGCGTGCCGCTGGAGCAGGCCATTCACCACCACGTGCTGCCGCACCTGGACGTGATGAGCTCGGGCAAGCCGCATGCCGACCCGGCCGGGCTGATTGCCAGCGAGGTGTTCACGCACGCGCTGCAGACGCTGTCGGCCCGCTACGACGTGGTGATCGTCGATGCGCCGCCCACGCTGGTGGCCGCCGAGACGGCCGAGATGGCGCCCATCATGGGCACCCTGCTGCTGGTGGCGCGCGCCGACGCCAGCGAAATGGGCGAGCTGGTGGAAAGCGCCAAGCGGCTGGCCCACGTGGGCGCGGCCTTCCACGGCGTGGTGTTCAACGCCGTGGACACCACGCAGCGCCACTACCGGGGCTACAGCTACGGCTACAGCTATGCGCCCTCCCCCGCGCGCCGCGAGCCTTCCTACGCCATCGACACCGCCGACACCGTGATGCCCAAGCGCATCGAGCCGGAGCACGTGGCATGAACACGCTGCGATCGGACACCACCACCGCGCCGGGCGCCGGCTCGGGCACCGGCAGCGGCGCCGCGCCGGGCAGCGCCGCCAACACGCCCGTGTACGGCCCCATCGGCGGCGCGCCCTGGCTGCGCCACGCCAAGCGCGCCATGGACATCGCCATGGCCGGGTCGTTCTTTTTGTTCTTCGGCTGGGCCTATGCGCTCATCTGGCTGGGCGTGCTGCTGACCTCGGGCGGCCCGGCCATCTACATGCAGCCGCGCTACGGCAAGGACGGCAAGGTCTTCAAGTTCTACAAGTTCCGCTCGATGGTGGCCGAGTCGGACGCCGTGCTCGCGCGCCACCTGCGCGAGAACGAGGCCGCGCGGCGCGAATGGGCCGTGTACCAGAAGCTGCAGAACGACCCGCGCATCACCCGCTTCGGCGCCATCCTGCGCAAGTACAGCATCGACGAGTTCCCGCAGTTCTGGAACGTGCTGAAGGGCGACATGAGCATGGTCGGCCCGCGCCCCTGCATGTTCACGCAGAAGGACCTGTACGGCGACTACTGGGGCCACTACTGCGCGGTGCGCCCGGGCATCACCGGCCTGTGGCAGATCAGCGGGCGCAACGAGATCAGCTACCGCCGCCGCGCCGCCATGGACGCGGAGTACGTCGCGCGGCTGTCGCTGTGGGGCGACCTGGCGATCCTGCTGAAGACCTTCGGCGTGGTGACGGGTGCGCGCGGGTCGCGCTAGGCACGCCTCCCCTACCGATACGTCGACACACCGAACCACCTCCACTCCTCATCGAAAGAACCTATGCGTATCTTTGTTGCGGGTCACCACGGCATGGTCGGCCAGGCGCTCACCCGGCGCCTGGGCGAGATGGGCCACGACGTGCTCACCCGGCGCCGCGCGGAACTCGACCTGCTCGACCAGGCTGCCGTGGCGCGCTTCTTCGCGAGCGAGGCGGTCGACCAGGTCTACCTGGCCGCGGCGCGCGTCGGCGGCATCCACGCCAACGCGACCTACCCGGCCCAGTTCATCTACGAGAACCTGATGATCGCGGCCAACGTGACGCACCAGGCCTTCCTGGCCGGCGTGAAGCGCATGCTGTTCCTGGGCTCCAGCTGCATCTACCCGCGGCTGGCCGCGCAGCCCATGCGCGAAGAGGCCTTGCTCGGCGGCGAGCTGGAGCCCACCAACGAGCCCTACGCCATCGCCAAGATCGCCGGGCTCAAGCTGTGCGAAAGCTACAACCGGCAGTACGGCGAGAGCCACGGCATCGACTACCGCAGCGTCATGCCGACCAACCTGTACGGCCCCGGCGACAACTACCACCCCGAAAACAGCCACGTGGTGCCGGCGCTGATCCAGCGCTTTCACCTGGCCCGCCTTGCCGGCGCGCCCAGCGTGTCCATCTGGGGCAGCGGGCAGGCGCGCCGCGAGTTCCTCTATGTCGACGACATGGCCGAAGGCTGCATCGACGTGATGAACCTGCCGCGCGCCGGCTACCTGCAGCAGACGCAGCCCATGCGCGGCCACATCAACCTGGGCACCGGCGAAGACGTGTCCATCGCCGAGCTGGCGGCGCTGGTGCGCGAGGTGGTCGGCTACGCCGGCGACATCGACTACGACCGCGCCAGGCCCGACGGCGCGCCGCGCAAGTTGCTGGACGTGTCGCGCGCCAACGCCCTCGGATGGCAGGCCCGCGTGTCGCTGGCCGAAGGACTTCGCCGCACCTATGCGGCTTTTCAGGCAACCCATGCCACCCCCGCCGCCGAACAGGCCAATGCGGTCACACCCCACACCACCCCCCATACCCAAGAGGTCGAACATGTCTAAGCGCGCACTCATCACCGGCATCACCGGCCAGGACGGCTCCTACCTGGCCGAACTGCTGATCGAGAAGGGCTACGAGGTGCACGGCATCAAGCGCCGCAGCTCGCAGTTCAACACCGGGCGCATCGACCACCTGTACTCCGACGTGCACTCCAAGGCCGAGCGCCACCTGCACCTGCACCACGGCGACCTGGCCGACGGCAGCGCGCTCACGCGGATCATGCAGGAGGTGCAGCCCGACGAGGTCTACAACCTGGGCGCGCAAAGCCACGTGGCGGTGAGCTTCGACAGCCCCGAGTACACCGCCGACATCAACGCGCTCGGCACGCTGCGCCTGCTCGAGGCCATCCGCCTGCTGGGCCTGCAGACGAAGACGCGCTTCTACCAGGCCAGCACCAGCGAGCTCTACGGTCTGGTGCAGGAGCCGCGCCAGAGCGAGACCACGCCCTTCTACCCGCGCAGCCCCTACGGCGTGGCCAAGCTCTACGCGTACTGGATCACCAAGAACTACCGCGAGGCCTACGGCTTCTATGCGTGCAACGGCATCCTGTTCAACCACGAGAGCCCGCGCCGCGGCGAGACCTTCGTCACGCGCAAGGTCACGCGCGGCCTCGCCAACGTGGCGCAGGGCCTGGAGCAGTGCCTGTTCCTGGGCAACATGAACGCGCTGCGCGACTGGGGCCACGCCCGCGACTACGTGCGCATGCAGTGGCTGATGCTGCAGCAGCCCACCGCCGTCGACTACGTGATCGCCACCGGCGTGCAATACAGCATTCGCGATTTCGTCACGCGCGCCGCCGCGCGGCTCGGCATCTCGCTGGTGTTCGAGGGCAGCGGCGTGGACGAGGTGGCGGTGGTGACTGATGTGGTGGGCGACGACGCGCCGGCCGTGTGCCGCGGCGACGTGCTGGTGCGGGTGGACCCGCGCTACTTCCGCCCGTCGGAAGTGGAGACCCTGTGCGGCAACCCGACCAAGGCCTCCGACGACCTGGGCTGGGTGCCCGAGATCTCTCTCGACCAGATGGTTGCCGAGATGGTCGCCGGCGACCTCGAGCTCGCCAAGCGCCGCGCCCTGCTGCAGCGCCACGGCTACCTCACGCCGCAAAGCATCGAAGCCTGAACACGGCTGTGCACCGCACGCAACCCCACCCCTCCAGGCTCACCATGAGAACCCTCTCCTTCTGGTCCGGCATCGTTTGCGCGCTGCTGTGCGGCCTGGTCGATCCGGTGTGGGGCTACGCGGCGGTGTTCGCGCTGTCGCTGGTCCAGCTGTCGATGCTCGGCGGCTCGGGCGGCAGCGTGTTCCTGCTGGTGCACTACGCCACCATCCTCACCTACTTCTCGCTCGCCCCGGCGATGCAGATCGCCTACGACGTGAGCTTCTGGGAGGCCGGCGTGCTCACCACGGCATCGCACACGCAGGCGCTGGTGCTGCTGCTGCTGTACATGGCCGGCGTGGAGGCCGCGCGGCTGGGCGTGGCCGACGGGCCGGTGCACCTGCCCGGGCGCCACGACACCCACCTGGTGGGCGTGGCCCACCCGCTGCTGCTGTTGCTCAGCTGCTCGCTGGCGGCGTTCGCCACGCTGTTCATCCGGCCCGACCTGAACTTCGTGGCGCGCGGCATCGTGAGCGACGAGGAAGGCGTGCCGATCGACTTCATCTTCTATTCCACGCTGCCCAAGATGGTGGTGCTGCTGTGCTTCGTGGCGCTGGCCATCCACGCGGTGCGCAGCAAGACGCTGTGGGCCTGGTGCGCGGCGGGGCTGGCCGGCGTGCTGGCGGCCATCGCGGCCAACCCGGTGAACACGGCCCGCCAGATCCTGCTGATCGGGCTGCTGCCGCTGCTCATCCACGCCTTCGGGCGCGGCCGGCGCTGGGTGCTGGGCGCGGTGATCTTCGGCGCCATCGCGGGCCTGGGCCCGGTGCTGAACCTGATTTCCCGCGGCAGCTTCTGGGGCGAAGAGCTCACGACCTTTCCGTTCAGCCAGGACTTCGACGCGCAGTACGTAGTGGCCGGCATCCTGGAGCGCGCGCCCATTCCCGACCTGGGCTGGGGCCGCTACCTGCTGTCGGCGGTGTCGTTCTTCCTGCCGCGCGACCTGAAGATGTTTCCGGACTTCGACCCGCTGGGCTGGTCGGCCATCCTGGGCAACTTCTCGCAGAGCAACCTGTCGCTGCCGCCCTTCACCACAGCCTACTTCGACTTCGGCCTGGCCGGCCCGGCGCTGCTGGGGCTGGTGCTGTCGGCGGCCTTCCGGTGGGTGGACCGCGCCATCGACCCGAACCGCGCGCTGTCGGGCGGCTACCTGGCGGCGCTGGTGATGCTGGCCGCCTACGTGCCGTTCATGCGCGGGCCCATCCTGGGCTGGGGGCCGTTCGCCACGTCGGGGCTGATCGCCGCGCTGGTGGCCGGGGTGCTGTGCTCGCGCGCCCGCCGTGTTCGCCGCATTCACCTTGCGCAGCTGCAAGTCGTCCCTCGCGACCTGCCCCACGCCTGAGTCACACACCATGGCCACCTACCTGTACTACGACACCATCCGCCTGAACAAGGCCGCCGGCGGCGTGCTGAACGTGTCCGAGGTGCTGCTGCGCAACATGCGGCTGTCGCGCGACGACCGCATCGAGGCCGTCAGCGAGCGCCATCCGCGCGTGTATGCGCTGGCGCAGCGCCTGCGCATGAGCCGCTTCGTGCTCGACACGCTGCTCTACAACTTCCATTTGCTGCGCACGCTGTTCACCGGGGAGCGCGTGCTGTCGATGTTCCCGAACTACTTCCTGCCGTTCGCGCTGTTCGGGCGCCACCGCGACTCGATCGTCATCGTTCACGACCTGCAGTACAAGGCCTACCCGCAATACTTCAGCCGCCCCAAGCGCATGTTCCTGGACTGGAGCCTGTGGCGCGCGGCACGCAGCGCGGCCGACGTGGTGTTCATCAGCAAGAGCAGCCAGAACGACTTCGAGCGCCACTTCGGCCGCTGCGCGCACGCGGCCGTGATCTTCAACCCGGTGGACGCGCCGCGTGCCACGGCACCGGCCGAGGCATCGCTTTCGCCTTCGCTTTCCCCCCAAGGCGCACCGCCGCGCGAGCGCTACCTGATCGCGGCCTACCACTACTACCCGCACAAGAACTTCGGCGGCATCCTCGCGCTGTTCGAACGCATGAAGCGCGCGGGGCTGGTCGATTTCCTGGACATCACCGGCAACGGCGCCGCCGACGTGGAGCGCATGGTGGCCGCGCTGGCACCCGAGGTGCGCGGCTTCGTGCGGCACCGCGGGCTGGTGTCGCGCGAGGAGCTCATTCGCCTGTACATGGGCGCGACCGCGTTCATCTCGCTGTCGACCTTCGAGGGCTTCAACCTCTCGGCCGCCGAGGCCGCCACGCTGGGCGTGCCGCTGCTGCTCTCGGACATTCCGGTGCACCGCGAGCTGTTCGCGGGCTACGGCTTCTTCGTGGGCAGCGCGTCCAGCGACCCCTACCGCCTGGCCAAGTACCTGGCGCGCCACGAGCGCACGCAACCGGCCTGGACGCTGGCCGCCACCTGCGCGCCGGCGGCCGTGGCCGGGCGCTACCTCACGCTGAAGCGCGGCGCGGTGTCGTTCACCAGGGCCCTGCCATGAAAACCGTGGTCGCCGTCGGCGTTCGCGTGGTGGCCGCGGTGCTCTTCGGGGCGGCGCTGGTGGCGGTGATCGCGCAGCCCAAGCCACAGGCCGCAGTGCAGGCTGGTGCACAGGCTGCAACGCAGAAGCCGGCGCAGCAAGCCCAGCAACCGCAGCAAATCCAGGCCGGCGAAAATGCCATGCCCGGCTTCGGCGTGATGGTGCATTACCTGCCCGACAAGCAGAGCATCCGCGAGATCAAGCGCTTCGACGTCGAGGCCTTCGCCAACCAGCTCGCGGACATGCGCGCGTCGCACCTCGTGCTCACGCTGGGGCAGAACAACGGGCAGTACATCGCGCCCAATTCCGCGCTCGAGGTGCTGTGCCCCGAAAGCGCCAAAAACCGCTCGCCGCGCGACCTGCCGCTGGAAATCGGCCAGGCCCTGCGCAGCCGCGGCATCGCGATGATCCTGTACCTGCCGTTTCGCGCGCCGCAGTCCGACCGCTACCTCATGGGCTGCCTGGGCGATGTGAACGAGCAGCAGCCGCCGCCGCAGAAGTTCGTCGCGGCCTGGGCCAGCGTGATCCGCGACTGGTCGGAGCACTACGGCCCGCTGGCCGCCGGCTGGTGGTTCGACGGCACCTACAACACCAAGGGCATCACCAGCGCCGGCTGGGACCAGCTGTGCGACGCCTCGCGCAGCGGCGCCGCCAACCGGCTGCTGGCCTTCAACGCCGGCGAAGGCCCGGAGCGCTTCGCCCTCAAGTCGGCGCCCTGCCAGAACCTGATGGCCGGCGAGTACATGGAGCCGCCCGAACGCCCGGTGGCCGCGCCGTCGGAGCTGATGTTCCACGTGCTCACGCCGCTCACCGCCACCTGGGGCCACGACGGGCCGCCGCGCTTCACGCCCGCGCAGCTGCGCAACTGGATGTCCGAGGCGGCCACCGCGCGCGGCCTGTTCACGCTGGAAATGCCCATCGACGCCACCGGCCGCTTCCTGCCGTCGCAGGTCGCGCTGGTGCGCGGCGTGACGGCGCGCAAGCCCTGAGCACCGAACGCCCACCGGCCCACCGAATTCGACTTCCGCTGTCACACCCTTTCATCACTCCTCACCCAACGCCATGAAATCCTCCCTGCCCTTCATCGTCGTGGAAGACCGCCAGAACAAGACGCTCGCGCTGTGCCGCGAATCGGCCGTGCTCGCAGGGGAGCAACTGTTCGTGCTCGCCCAGACCGATGCCGGCGCGAGCTACGAGCGCTTCTGCAAGTCGTACGTGCACCTGTCGAGCAACTCGCCCGAGTTCGAGAAGATCTGCTTTCGCCGCTACTTTCTTCTTGCGCAGTTTCTGGAATCCAACCCCGAAGTGCGCGAGTTCGTGCTCATCGACAGCGACGTGCTGCTGTTCCAGGGCGCCTCGGCGCACATCGCCCACCTGGTCGGGCGGGCCGACTTCTCGGGCTCGGCGACGCAGGCCGGTGACGGCTGGAACCCCTGCCAGATTTCCCCGCACGTGAGCTACTGGAGCGCCAGCGGCCTGCGCCGCTTCGTGGCCTACGTGCTCGACAGCTACGCCACGCCCTCGGGCCGGCGCAAGCTGCGCGAAATCGCGGCGCGCTTCGCGGCGCGCGGCGTGCGCGGCGGCGTGTCTGACATGACGCTGCTGTACCTCTGGGCGCGCACCACGGGCAACGACGCGCCCATCAACCGCCAGCTCGACGCCACCGTCATCGACCACAACATCAACGGCGGCCAGAACCTGGTGCCGCGCGAGTTCAAGGTTCGCGGCGGCGCAAAGCGCGTGGCCTACCGCGACGGCAAGGCCTGGCTCACCACCGAAGGCGGCGAGGCCACGCGCGTGGTGGCGCTGCACTTCCAGGGCAGCGCCAAGATGGCCATGCCCTATGCGCTGCGCGGCCACATGCACACCGTGGCGGCCGTGACCTACGCGCTGCAGATGGCACGCAGCGCGAAGAACAAGGCCTTCAGGGCCGCCACCTTCGCGCGCCGGCTGCTCGACACGCGCAGCGTGGCCCACGCCCCGTCCGGCAAGTGATGCCTGGAGCCGCGCGATGAAGCCCTTCAGCCCGTCACTCGCCCTGCCAGGCGCACGCATGGCCTGGATCTCCGGCCTGGGTGCGCTGGCCTCGCGGCTGTACGTGTACCTGTCGGGCTTCCTGGCCGTGTTCCTGATGGCGGCGACCATTTCGCCGGCGCGCTTCGGCGAGTACTCCATCTACCAGTCGGTCATCGAGGTGGCGCTGGTGCTGGGCACGCTGGGCAGCTCGCTGCTGTTCTCGCGCAACGCGGCCAGCGTGCCGCCGGGCGTGACGCGCGGCGACGTGGTGCGCACGCTGTGCATCGGGCTGCCGCTGGCCACGGTGCTGGTCACCATCGTGCTCACCGTGCAGCGCCTGCCGGTGGGCGACGCGCCCTTCCTGCTGGTGGTGGCCACGCTGGCGGTGTTCGCCTT
The DNA here is from genome assembly GCF_041355175.1 of Variovorax sp. RCC_210. Lineage (NCBI taxonomy): Bacteria > Pseudomonadati > Pseudomonadota > Betaproteobacteria > Burkholderiales > Comamonadaceae > Variovorax > Variovorax sp. RCC_210. The sequence goes on from NZ_JBFUPJ010000001.1 coordinate 1,204,339, forward strand.
CAACAGCCTGCGGCTGTCGTTCAGCCGCGGGCTGGGGCATGCGGGGCTGCTCAACCTGGAGGCGGGCATTCGCTCGACCATCCTGGTGGCGGGCGTGGGCCTGTGCGCGGCGCTGAAGTTCGACCTGGGCGTGGCGCACCTGCTGCTCATCAACCTGTTCGCGCTGGTGGTGGTGTGCGCGGCCATCGGCCTGCCGGGCAACGGCGCGGCGCCGCCGGCCGGGCGGCACGCCATCGGCTTGCTGCAGCAAGGCACGGCCACGCTGTATTCGCTGCTGATGTTCCTGCTGCGCAAGTCCGACCTGCTGGTGGTGGCGTACTTCATGCCGCTGAGCTACGTGGGCGCGTTCAAGCTGGCGTTTCTTCTGGCGGAGGCGCCTTCGCAGTTCGTGCAGGCCTTCCTGTTCACCAAGACCCGCGCGATGCTGGAGGCCGACCCGAAGCACTTCGGCACCGCGCAACTGGGGCTGGCGCGCCATTCGTTCCTGCTGGGGTGCGCCCTGTTCGTGGGGCTGGGCTGCGTCATGGCGGTGGCCGCGCCGCTGCTGAAGCTGGGCGAAGAGGCCCGCAGCATCTTCCTGTGCATTGCGCCGTACTTCCTGCTGCGCACCTACACGATCCACCACGAGATGGTGCTGTCGCTGAAGACCTCCATGGGCTCGCTCGGGCGCTGGGCGCTGCTGGAGGTGGCGCTGCGCTTTCTTTCCTACGGCGTGGTCATCGTGCTGTTTCCGGGCAAGCCGCACTACGTGTTCCTGCTGGCCTGCGTGTCGGACTTCGTGCTCTACGAGACACGCATGCGCCTGGTGTTCGGTTTCTTCCCCATTTACCGCCTGCTTCGCATGAGGTCGACACCGTGAAAATCCTTCTCTACTCGATGAACTTCACGCCCGAGCTGGCCGGCATCGGCAAGTACTCGGGGGAAATGGCGCAATGGCTGCACGCGCGCGGCCACGACGTGCGCGTGATTGCCGCGCCGCCCTTCTTTCCGCAGTGGTCGGTGTTCGACGGCTACTCGGCCTGGCGCTACCGCAAGACGGTGTGGAACGGCATCACCGTGTGGCGCGCGCCCACCTGGGTGCCGAAGAAGCCACGCACGCTGGCGCGCATGGCGCACCTGTTCTCCTTCATGCTGTCGAGCATTCCGCTGCTGGTGGCGCAGATGCGCTGGAAGCCCGACGTGGTGTTCGTGGTGGAGCCGCCGCTGTTCTGCGCGCCCTCGGTGCTGTTCTTCTCGAAGCTGGTGGGCATCAAGTCGTGGCTGCACATCCAGGACTACGAGGTGGACGCCGCCTTCGGCCTGGGCCTGCTGAGCGGGCAGCGCGTGCAGCGCTTCGCGCGCTCGGCCGAGCACTGGCTGCTGAGCAAGTTCAGCCGCGTGTCCACCATTTCCAGCGCCATGGTCGACAAGGCCAGGGGCAAGGGCGTGGCCGAAGGCCGCGTGGTGCTGTTCCCGAACTGGGTGGACGTGAAGTCGATCCACCCCGCGCCGCGCAACACCTCGCCCGACGGCTACCGCGCGATGCTGGGCATTCCGGAAGACGCGGTGGTCGTCCTGTATTCGGGCAGCCTGGGCAGCAAGCAGGGCATCGAGCTGCTGGCCGAGGCGGCGGCGCTGCTGGCGTGCTCGCACGACATCCACTTCGTGTTCTGCGGCAACGGCCCGAGCCGCGAGTCACTGAAAGACGCGTGCGTGCGGCTGGCCAACGTGCACTTTCTGGACCTGCAGCCGTTCGAGCGCCTGAACGAGCTGCTGGGCATGGCCGACATCCACGTGCTGCCGCAGCGCGCCGACGCGGCCGACCTGGTCATGCCCTCCAAGCTGGGCGGCATGCTGGCCAGCGGGCGCGCCGTGATCGTGACCGCGCATGCCGGCACCGAGCTGAGCAACGTGGTCTCGGGCCGCGGCGTGGTGGTGGCGCCCGGCGACGCGGCGGCGCTGGCCGATGCGATCGAGCAGCTCGCCATGTCGCGCCAGACGCGCGAGGAAATGGGTGCGGCCGGCCGGCGCTTCGCCGAGTCCGCGCTCGACCAGGACGCCATCCTGCAGCGGCTGGAGCACGAGCTGCAGCGCTGCGTGGCCGTCGGCTGACCCCGTCACCCCTTCACGTACCCACGGAGCACCGACCATGAGCCTGCCGAACAAGATCCTCGTGACCGGCGGCGCCGGCTTCATCGGCAGCCACACCTGCGTGGCGCTGATCGAGGCCGGCTACCAGCCGGTGGTGCTCGACACCCTGGTCAACAGCGACGCGCGCTCGCTGCACCGGGTGGGCTGCATCACGGGCGTGACGCCGTTGCTGGTGCGCGCCGACGTGCGCGACCCCGCGGCGCTGGACCGCGTGCTGGCCGACCCCGCCATTCGCGCGGTGGTGCACCTGGCGGGCCTGAAGGCCGTCGGCGAATCGGTGGCCGACCCGGTGAGCTACTACGACGTGAACCTGGCCGGCACGCTGGCGCTGGTGCAGGCCATGGCGCGCGCCAGCGTGCGCACGCTGGTGTTCTCCTCTTCGGCCACGGTGTATGGCGACGCGCAGCATTCCCCTATTCCAGAGAGTGCGCCTTGCGCTGCAGTGAACCCCTACGGCCGCACCAAGGCCATGGTGGAAAGCGTGCTGGCCGACCTGGCGCACGCCGACCCGCGCTGGGGCATTGCCTGCCTGCGCTACTTCAACCCCGTGGGCGCGCACGAAAGCGGCCTGCTCGGCGAGCGCCCGCACGGCCCGCCCAACAACCTCATGCCCTACATCTCGCAGGTGGCCGTGGGCGAACGCGAGCACCTGGTGGTGCACGGCACCGACTACGACACCGTCGACGGCACCGGCGTGCGTGACTACGTGCACGTGATGGACGTGGCCGAAGGCCATGTGGCCGCGCTGCGCCATGCCACGCACACGCCCGGCATCCTCATGAGCAACCTGGGCACCGGCCGCGGTGCCTCGGTGCTGGAGGTGGTGGCCGCCTTCGAGCGCGCGAGCGGACGGCGCATCGCCACCCACCTGGGCCCGCGCCGCCCCGGCGACGCGCCGGCCTACTGGGCAGACGCACGCGGCGCGCTCGACGTGCTCGGCTGGCACGCGCAGCGCGACCTCGACCAGATGTGCGCCGACAGCTGGCGCTGGCAGGCGTCGAACCCGCACGGCTTCGACGACCCGGTGCCGACGCACATGCAGCCGCATCTTCAGCCTCACCTGCAGCCGCATCTGCAGCCGCATCTGCAGCCCCATACACAGCCCCACGCGCATCCCGAGTGGGCTCCCGATGCCGGGCTCGTCCCCGTCTTCGCCGCGGACATGCCGCGCTTCCACACCTCCAACCTGGGGCACTCCAATGTCTGACAACGCATCTCCCTCCTTCGGTGAACAGAACGACGGCCGCTCGGGGTATCCGCCGGGCATTCTTCCGCCGGCCGCGCCGCTGTGGCCCGGCTTTTTGACCGGGCAGCAGGACGCCCCCGTGCGCGTGCTGCTGGTCGACGACGACGAGTTCATGCGCCGCGTGATCGCGCAGGAGCTGCTGTCGGACCTGCGCATCCAGCTCGAAGGCCAGGCCGGCAGCCTGCGCGACGGCCGCCGGCTCATCGCCACGCACGCCTTCGACGTGCTCATGGTCGACCTGCGCCTGGGCGACGGCACCGGCTTCGACCTGATCCGCGAGGCCAGCAAGCTCAACAGCGCGGCCGAGATCATCGTCATCACCGCGCTGGAGGACGAGGCCCACGTGCTGCAGGCCTTCGAGCTCGGCGCCACCGGCTACCTGCTGAAGGACGCGTGGCTGCAGAGCTTTGCGCAGGCCGTGCTGCAGGTGGTGAACGGCGGCGCGGCCATCACGCCGCGGCTGGCGCGCCGCCTGCTGGCCCGCCTGAGCCACCGGCCCGCCGGCGCGCCGCCCGCGGTGGAGGCGCCCCAGCGCGAGGCCACGCTCACCGCGCGCGAGTGCGAGGTGCTGCGCTTCGTGGCGCGTGGGCATGTCACCGAAGAAATCGGTACCAAGCTGGGCATCTCGGGGCAGACCGTCAACGCCCACATCAAGAACATCTACAAGAAATTGCACGTGCATTCGCGTGCGCAGGCCGTGAGCTACGCGGCGTATTCGGGGCTCATCTGAAGCGCCCGAAACCCTTTTCGTTTCCCTTCACCTGTCACACCCACCCCCCTTTTTCCTGGCGATCATGAACAACACACTCATTCATCCCGTGGTTCTTTGCGGCGGCAGCGGCACCCGCCTGTGGCCCCTTTCGCGCAAGGCGCTGCCCAAGCAGTTCGCGCCGCTGGTGGGCGGCAAGAGCCTGCTGCAGATGACGCTGGAGCGCCTGCGCGTGCTGAACCCCGACATCACGTGCATCGCGTCCGAAGACCACCGCTTCATGGTGAAGGAAACCGTGGAGGCCGCGCAGACCACCGGCCGGCAGATCCTGGAGCCGATGGCGCGCAACACCGCCGCCGCCATGGCCTCGGCCGCGCTGCTGGCCGCGCCCGACGACCTGCTGCTGTTCGCGCCGTCGGACCACCACATTCCCGATGCCGAGCTGTTCGCGCGCACCGTGCGCGCCGGCATCGACGCCGCGCTGGCCGGAAAAATCGTCACCTTCGGCGTGGTGCCCAGCTTTCCGAGCACGGCCTACGGCTACATCGAGGCCGGCCAGCCTTCGGGCGACGGCCACAGCCAGGCCGTGGTGCGCTTTGTTGAAAAGCCCACCGCTGCCGTCGCCGAAACGCTGCTGCTGCACGGCGGCTACAGCTGGAACGCCGGCATCTTCCTGGTGCAGGCGCGCACGCTGGTGGCGGCGCTGCGCGGGCATGCGCCCGACATCCTGCTGGCCTGCGAGCGCGCGACCGACGCCGCGACCACCGACGGCAGCTTTCTGCGGCTGGACCAGGCGGCCTTCCAGGCGTGCCGCAGCGACAGCATCGACTACGCCGTGCTCGAGAAGCACAAGGACATTGCCGTCGTGAAGTTCGAGGGCCTGTGGAGCGACGTGGGCAGCTGGAACGCCGTGGCCACCCTGCACCCGGCCGACGAGACCGGCAACCGCCTGAGCGGCAAGGCCAGCGCGCTGAATTCGCGCAACACCTTCATCCACGCGCCGCACCGCCAGGTGGTGGCGCTGGGCACCGACGGGCTCATCATCGTGGACACCCCCGACGCCGTGCTCGTGGCAGGCGCCGGCTGCGCCGAGCAGGTGGCCGAGGTGGTGCGCAAGCTGTCGCTGGACGGCTGCGTCGAGGCCACCGAACACCGCCGCGTGGTGCGGCCCTGGGGCGCTTATGACAGCGTGGACAACGGCGAGCGCTTCCAGGTCAAGCGCCTGACCGTGAAGCCGGGCGCCAAGCTGTCGCTGCAGATGCACCACCACCGCGCCGAGCACTGGATCGTGGTGCAGGGCACGGCCAAGGCCACCTGCGACGGCGTGGTGACGCTGGTGCGCGAGAACGAATCCATCTACCTGCCCTCGGGCGCCATCCACCGGCTGGAGAACCCGGGCAAGACGATGCTGGAGGTGATCGAGGTGCAGACCGGCGGCTACCTGGGCGAAGACGACATCGTGCGTTTCGACGACACGTATGGGCGGTGCGGGCCGGGGCATACGTTGGCGGATGCGGTGAAGGTACCGGTGCATGTGCCGGGGGGGGCGGTCGCTTCAGCTGAAGCGGCGGCTTCGGAGGTGGAGGCGATGTCGGTGGGGACTTCGGCTGGGTCGGGGGCGAGTGCGGCGCTGCATGCGCCGGTGGCTCACTGAGCTGCGGCCAATCAGCCCAAAGAATGAAACACAGCGCGACCGTCGCCCCGACGATCCCCGTCGCGGTGCAGGTCGGCTTTGGTGGCTCGCGCGACTTCTTCGTGGGCATGAAGGTGCTCGACGACGAGCGCCGCGAGCTGGAAGCCCAACTGCTCGCGTTGCTGACAGACGTGCTCCGGCGCCTGCCTGAGGCCTTGGGGATGTCGAAACATCATTTCCTTTGCGGCGTCTCGCAGGTCGCCATCGGCGCGGACGCGCTTTTCACCCAAGCGTGTGCAACCCTCGCCATTCCGCAGCGCGTCCTCTTGCCACAGGAAAAGCACGCCTACCTAGAGGCAGCTGATAGCGACGGCACGCCAGACTTCAACGCGGCACAGCGCCAGCACGCCATCGAACTGCTTCAACTTCCCCATGTGGTCGAGGAGCGGGTCGTCAGCGATTCTTCGGAACGCAGCGACCAGTTCGTCGACGCCAACCTCGCCATATCGCGCACCGCAGACGTCATCATCGGCATCGTCCGTCGCAGCGCGAAACACAAGGTAGGTGGCACCTTCGACCTGATCGAACGCGCCGCAAGCCTCGGCAAACCGGCGCTGATCATGGAGGTCGCCATCGAAGGGGACAAGGCACTCATGTCGCCTTTGCTACCAGTGGGGCAGTGGTTGAATGGGCAGGGCTTTGTCGCTCCTGGCATCCCGGGCGAACTCAAGGGCGTCGGCATCGAGCCGGTTGACTTCGTGACGCCCGACGTCGATGCCTATCTGCAGACCATCGGACGGGAGGCCGGCGAGCGGTCCAAGGCGCACAGCAGCTTGTTCAAGCGAGGCGCGCTGACTGTGTTGATCTTTCACGTCGCAGCCACGCTGCTCGCCACCTTCGCCAACAAGTTCCACGACGGCTCGCTCGCTTCCGCCCTTCTCTTCACGGAATTGGCATGCCTGGGAGCCGGCCTTGGCGCGCACCTGATGTTGCACAAGGGCCATGCGGTGCATGTCTGGGCAGTGACAAGGCTGGTAGCGCAGATGATGACTTCACTCCAGGCCGTGCGTGCAGCGGGAGGCTCACTTGGTTACGCCGTGCTGATGACCTGGGAGGAGGAGTTCTTGCCCTTGCTTCGCACGTGCACGGTGCTGCATCTGATGCAAACGCGACAGCAACGGTGCGAGCCAACCGCGAAGCTCTCGCTCGAAGCACGCAGGGATGCTTACTGCCGCAGTCGAATCGAGGAAGACGGCCTGGGACAACTGCACTACTACCGAAAGCAGGCGAGACAAGCCAAGTACCGCCGCAAGGTGGCGACGGTAGCGTTCTGGATTTTTAGCCTCGGCGCGGTTATGGCGACCTCGCTCAAGTGGGCTTCGCTGCACGGATGGCTCGGCAACTGGGGGCACCACATGCTCGATTGGGGCGGATTCTTCGCCATCATCCTTCCTGTGATCGCGGTCGGCTTCCTCTCCTGGTCCGGCGCCAGCGACCTAGAGGCCCGTGCTGCGACCTTCTCGGCAATGAGTGCGTTCCTGGAACGACAGTTGCCGCAGTTGCGCGCCGCCACGAGCGACCACGAGCTCGATACGCTCGTGAGGGAAACTGAAACACGCTTGCTGGGCGAAAGCCACCACTGGTTTTCACGCCGATCTTTCACCGATGTCACTTGAGCCGAAAACGCCTGGAGTCCTCATGGTCAACCTCGATCGCACAGTGACCACCATCGAACTCAAGTCGTCTACCTGGCCCTTCTTCTGGATCAAGTGGGCCACCGTATGGATTCTTGCGATGGCAATCTGGACAGCGTTGCGGCTGCCCGTGCTGCTGCTCCAAGGAGAGTTTCAAACAGCGTTGTATGCGGCCGTTCTGTTCTCGCCTCTGTACTTGGCCGCGTGGGTCGTGTGGAGGAATGTGAGCGTTCTGAGGTCGATCGTCGACAGGTGGATGTTGCCGGCGCTTTGGCTACTGGTGGTCTATTGCGTAGCCGTGATAGTCCTCGTAGCGATGGCACTGAGCGAAGGCGTGTCGTCAAAGACAGAGCAATTTAACAACCTCGCAAACGGCTTCTACGGCGTGATGGGTGTCATGCTAGTCGCTCCGGCCATTGCAGCAATCCTTTGGTGTCGAAAGATGAAGATCGACGGCCTCGATGCCTCGCTAATGACAGTGTGTGGCGGGTTTTCTCGCTCGAAGACCAACACGCTTGGGCATCGCCCGAAAGCCAATCCCCGAGGCTGGCTATGGATCGGCGCAGCGCTGGCCCTGACGATATGCGCGGACTACCTGCTGCCCTTGGAACTCCTCATGGAGAACGAGGCACTGCGGCCGCTACGTGATGCCGTCAACTTGCTCGAGCTTCTGGCCGTCTTGAGGGCACGGTCCGCATTTCAGCCAGACGCGGCTGCGCTGCTGGCAGCAGACCCGCGCCCGCCGGTGCTCTACCTGAGGTCCTTTTCGGACGATCTGGTCCGGCAGCGTTCCAACTCCGCAGCAAATCTCATCGATTACAACCTCGAGTCCAGACTCGCGGCTGATTTCTCTGCGAAAGGCCCCTTCGTCGCTGTTGCGGCTCCGAAGAGCAAGGCGATTACCTTGGGAGCAGCTCGTGCAAGCCTGACCGACGACCAATGGCAGGCCCAGGTGATCAAGTGGATGGACGAGTCATCGCTGATCGTCATCTTGGTCGGCGTAACTGCCTGGGTCGACTGGGAGTTGCGACAAGTGCTCACGCGAAAGCTCGAATGCAAGCTCCTGGTTTGCTTTCCCCAAATGGGCCTGCCAAATTTTTTTGCCAGGGACAGGCGGCTTCGATCTCGTGAAGCAGTCGCCCGCATGCGCCTCGACACCCTGCAGGCCGCATTCGTTGGAACCGACTGGCATGCGCAGTTGATGACGCTTCAAGATCCGACCACTTTGCGTTGCATCGTCTATCGGCCCGACGGGCAAGTCGTCGCGATCCGTGCGAAATCCAAGAGCAGGAACTCGCACCATCTGGCGGCGCTGATTGGGTGCTATCTGCTTGAGCGCGGTCAAGCTGCTGCGGTGCTTCGCTGAATACTATTGGAGCGGAATTCATTCGGAATCTGGAGCGAGCCGGAGGTGCCGGTCTAACGTGCCCGAATTTCCGCCTGAATCTCCTTGATCACGCCCTCCTTCGCCCGGTTGTAGACCTCCGGGTTCACCGGGTCGATCTCATGCGCGTGGTCCTTCGCGGCCTCGTACTTCGCGCGCAGGTCGGCCCGCTCGTTCAGGATCTTCATGAACGCCAGCGAGTCCACGTGCACCGGATCGCCCCGGTGGCACACGTGGATGTTGATGTTGAACCTGCGCCCTTCGTGCACGACGCTTGCGCACACATAGGGCTTCTCGTCGGTGTCCACCCACACGGGCCGGCGGTGGAAGCCGAGCCGCTCGAATTCGCGCTGCACGGCACGCAGGTCTTGCGCGCTGGCGATGGCGGCGGCATCGACCATGGGCTTGCCCCTCAAGCCCGCGATGGCGGTGCTGCCGATGTGCACGAGTTCGACGCCCTCGAGCCGGTCTTCCACATGGCGCTGCACGCGCGCGAACACCTCGGCATACGCAGGGCTGTAAGGCACGATGTTGCGTTGCTGCAGGCTCTCGTCGAAGGCATCGATCTTCATGGCGTCTCCTTGCGGTGGTGTGGTTGCCGCAGTGCGTTGCTTTGGTGTCGTGGGCGTCAGGCCTTGCCCTGCCCCATCGACCGCACGGCCTCGTCCCATTGCTCGAGCAGCTCGGGCCGGCGCAGCCGCCGTGCCGCCTGCCGCAGGTGCGGATTGCCCGCCAGGCGCGTGAGCAGCTGCAGCTTCTGCCGGGGCGTGACACCGCTGGCCACGATGGGCGCCAGCCAATGCCGCGCGGCTTCGGCCGCGGTGTCGCGCACCACCTTGGCCGCGCCCGCGACCTGCAGGCCCAGTTCGTTGCAGAAGGCCTGCAGCCGCGTGGGGCTGAGGATGGCGTCGGTGTGCTGCTTGTCGCCGCCCGGCATCAGCCGCAGGGCATGCCCCCTGGCGCCGTTGTAGAGCAAGGTCGCGGTGATGTCGTAGGCCGGCGCCAGCTGCGCATGGTGGCGGTCGCGGTAGAGCAGCCCGAGGTTTTTCAGGTGCATGTCGGCATTGCCCAGCAGCTCGTTGACCTCGATGCGCCGCAGCAGCTCGTGCACCGCCGGCTCGCCGCATTCGGGCAAGCCCAACAGCACGGCGGCGATGGCGAGGTAAGACTCGGCGTACTTCTGCTCGGGCGGCACGCCGAAGACCTGCGCGAAGTCTTCGAAGTGCACCTTGCCGCCCTTGACGTGATTGAGGTGAGCCTCGCGGTCGAAGCGGGTCACGGCGAGGAACTGGCCGTCCACCTCGTCGCCCAGGTCGTAGCGGTGCGGCGCGGCCAGGGCCGACATGGGCGCCAGCTCGAACCGGCACACGGCCACGCCCGCGAGGCCGGCCAGCGTCATGCTGAGGTTTTCGAGCTGCGGCATGCGCGCGTACTCGGACGACGGCAGCTTGGCGATGATGGCCGCGTCGCCCTTCGACGTGCGGCCCACGAAGCGACCCTCGGCGTTCTTGTTGACGCCGATCTTGGGCTGCACGCCCGAGATCGACAGCGCGTCCTGAAAGGGCTCGGACCACACCGAGGCCTCGAGCGCGTCCTGGTTCTGGGTGACCAGGCGCTGCAGCGTGGCGCGCGAGATGTCTTCCCACTCGGCGGTGACCGCGCCCGGCATGTTCTTGCCGCAGGCGGCAATCATGCCCATGTGGTCCAGCGGATCGATGCGGGCCTCTTCGGCCACGAAGCGGCGGAACACGCCTTCGGGCAGCAGGTTCTGGAAGAACGGCGGCAGCTGGTAGTCGCCCTTGCCGCCGAGCACGGTGTTGAATTCGGGCCGGGTCACGTCGAGCCAGAACGATTGCTGCTGCGCCGGGTCGGCCGCGCGCATGGACTCCGAGAGCACATCGGCCTCGTCCCACGGCAGCCGCGCGTAGCCCTCGTCGGCGACGAAGCGCATCACGGGCGGTGACGCGGGTTGCTCGTACTTGAACAGGCAACCGATGCGCCGGCCATACAGCTTGATGACGAGAACGGGCACGTTCATTTGCGGCGCTTTCTGGTGGCAGGGGCGGCGGGAACGGTGGGGGCCGCCGTGGCCAATGCAGTCGCGGCGATGGGTGCCACGGCGTTTTTCTTGAGGCCTGCCAGCCGGCGCTGCACGGCGGACAGCACGTGGGCCGAAGCAGCGGGCGGGCTGACCGCGTTGGTGGTGGCCTGGGCCCTTGCCTGGGTCGGCACTGGCGCTGCATCGCGCAGGTCGAGTTCGGGCAGCGCGCGCTTGAGCGCCCGGGGCACGGTGGCGAGGTCGAGTTGCAGCACCTCCATGACGGCCAGCAGGGTCGACACCTGCACGTCGTTGCCCTTGAACAACCGGTACACGGCCTGGCGGCTCACGCCAGCCTGCTCGGTCAGCTGTCGCCGCGTCAGGCCGCTGGCGAGCCGGGCGGCTTCCAGGCGTTGGGCCAGTTCCAGCGAGGTGCTCATGGTGTTGCGTATTCGATGATATTTATCGCAACTTACCGTATTCGCAACCTTATTGCAAGTTGCGTATTCGATACGTTTTAGATAATTTATCGTATTCGATACGAAGTTGAGGCGTTCGGAGGGCGCAGCGGCTCTTCGTGCGCTGGAAGACCTGGGAGCGGGCACGCCGCTGCGCGCCGTGCCCGCCCCTCCCTTCACGCCCCTGCGAACGGGGCGCTACTCAACAGGCTTGGTTCAAGCCTTCTTGTTCAGCTCGCTCGCGCATTGCTGGAACAGCGTTTGCGCCTTCTGCGCCAGCTCCCATGCGAGCCACAAGACGTTGTCGAGGTGCTCCTTGCTTTCGCGCTCGCGCCAACGGGTGCCGTCGCCGTGGCAGGCCCAGAGGAAAGAGGTCAGTTGCGCGAGCGTGTTCTCGAGCAGGTCCGAGGGGCCCGGGCCGTCGGGCATGGCGGGTGCGTTGGAGGGTGCCGGCCCGTAGGGCGGGGCTATAGTGCGATCAGCCATTTGTGGTGCGTTTTCTTTCAACGGTTTTGCACTTCATGTGGTCAGACGGTCGGAGCGGTTGTGCGCTCCGGCCGTCGCCTTTTGTGCCTGGTGTTTCTTTGGTGTCTTTGGTGCCTCGCGATTGCTGCCGATGCCCCATGCACCGGCGCATGCGCTGCGAGACCAAGCGGGTCCGGTTCAAAGGGGTGCTTGCGTGTGATGCCTTCCTTGCCCACGGGTGGGGCGTGAATGTCAGGGGCATTCACTTTAGGCAAGAGAGGGGCGCGCGGGGGGAACGGATGCGCTAGAAAGTCTCAGTTCGCGCGACTAAGTCGTGTGGCTGAACATTGACAACAATTCGGGCGCTTTGTAAACCGATGAAGCCCCTGGAGAACATGCGCGTTGTTCTCGAAGGGCCGTCGCTTCACCAGTCACTTCGCGTTGCGCGGCCCGGTGCGTGGGCGCGGGCCGGCGCCCTGCGCGCTCAATGCATTTCCGCCAGCGCCTCGCGCACGCCCTGCTCCTGCAACGGCGTGTCCGCGCCTTCCAGGTGCAAGGCCGCGTGCGCCGGCACGGGCGTGGCGCAGTCCTTGTGGATCACGCCGTCTTTCATGACCAGCTGCACCTTGGCCGGGTCCGTCAGCAGCGCCAGGTTCTGCAGCGGATCGCCATCGACCAGCACGATGTCCGCCAGGAAGCCGGCCTTCAGCTGCCCCAGTTCGTCGGGCCGCTGCATGATCTGCCCGCCGAGCCGGGTCGCGGCCATCAGCGCCTCTTTCGGGGTCATGCCGATGTAGTCGACGAAGTACTGCAGGTCGTTGGCGTTGGTGCCGTGCGGCATCCACGCAAAGCCGTAGTCCCCGCCGGGCAGGATGCGAATGCCGCGCTTGTGCATCTCGCGCAGCGAGGCCGACGCAATCTCCAGCTCGCGCTTGTAGCCCATCTGCGTGGCCACGGCTTCGGTGATGCCGTACTCGGCCGCGTTGTAGGTGGTGCGAATCAGCCAGCCGATGCCGGGCGCCACGAAGTGCTTGTCCTTCGCGGCTTCGAGCATGTCGAGCGCTTCGGCATCCGCAAAGCTCGCGTGGTAGACCATTTCGATGCCGTGGCGCACGCACTGCTTCACCGATTCGCTGGAGCGCGCATGCGCGGCCATGCGCTTGCCGTAGCGCTTGGCCTCCTGGGCGAGCATGGCCACTTCTTCTTCGGCGAAAGGCGACATCTCCGCCGGCAGCCCGGCGATGTATTCGCCCGACAGGTTGATCTTCAGATGGTCGACGCCGTACTTGATGAAGGTGCGCGCGGAGCGGCGGATTTCTTCCGGCCCGCTGCACACGCTGCCGAAGCTCAGCTCCTCGAACTTCATGTGCGGCAGGGTGTTGTCGCCCAGCGCGCCGATGGTGGTGATTTCCTGGCTGCCCGCGAGGTAGCGCGGGCCGGGGAATTCGCCGGCCTCGATGGCGTTGCGCAGCACCACGTCGAGCCGCGGCTTGGCCGCCGCCGCGCCGATGGCCGATGTCCACCCCATGTCGAGGTAGCGCTTGGCCACGCGCACGCACCACAGCATGTGCTCCTCGGGCGGCATGAACTGGATGGCGGCCAGCGAAGGCTGGTCGTTCCACGAGAAATGCGTGTGCGCCTCGGTCATGCCGGGCATCAGGAAGCGCCCTTTGCCGTCGATGACGCGCGCGTCGTCGGTGCTCACGCGCCGCGGGCTGCGCGCCACGTCGACGATGCGCTTGCCCTCGACCAGCACGTCGCCGGTGTAGGTGTCTTCGCCCGAGCCGTCGAAGATGCGGACGTTGGTGAATGCAATGCGGGTCATGGCTTGTCTCCTCCGGCCCGTGGCGCCGGACATGGGTTGATGAATACGTGATCGCCTGAAAGAAAAAAGATGTCAGCGCAGCGCGGCGTAGAACTGCTGCAGCTCCTGCATGCAGCGCTGCGGCTTCTCGAAGGTCGTCCAGTGGCCGCAGCCTTCGACAACCACCTGCCTGGCGCCCGCGATGCGCGCGGCCATGGCGGCCACGTTGGCAGGCGGCGCCACGCCGTCTTCGTCGCCGGTCACCAGCAGCACGGGCACTCCGATGCGCTCGATGTCGGCCGACTGCGCGCCGGCCAGCGCCTCGCAGCTCTGCGCATAGCCTTCGGGCGACTGGCGCATCACGCTCTCGCGCACCAGCGCCAGCACGGCCGGCTGTTGCGCCTTGGTGTCCTGGCTGGTGGCGCCCTTGACGATGGCGTCGGCAATGTCCTGCAGGGCCGCCGCGCCGCCACGCGCCGCGGTGGCGCGCGCACGGATGTTCGGGCGACCCGCTTCGGGCGGCGCGACCAGCGGCCCGAAGAGCGCCAGCGACCGCACCTTGCCCGGGTTGCGCACCGCGAAGTGCTGCGCCACGATGGTCCCGAGCGAATGCGCGGCGATGTGCAGCGACTCGACGCCCAGGCTCGCGAGCAGCGCCTCGAGCGCCGAAACGTAGCCTTCGATGGACAGCGCCTCTTGCGGCAGCGCGGAACGGGCGCTGCCCGGCAGGTCGGGCCGAATCGCCTGGAAGCTCGTCATCGCCGCGAGCACCGGCGTCCATGTGTTCGACGAGCCGCCCAGCCCGTGGATGCACAGCAGCGCCTCGCCGTTGCCGTCGATTTCCACGGCCATGCCTTGAATGATTTGCGTGGTCATGGCGGTGCTCAGACGAACTTGTTCTCGATGGCGCCGAGCCGGTCGATCTCGACCCGCACCACGTCGCCCGCCTTCAGGTAGCGCGGCGGTGCCATGCCCATGCCGACGCCGGCCGGCGTGCCGGTGGCGATCACGTCGCCGGGGTACAGCGTGATGCCGCGCGAGATGGTCTCGATGAGCGTCGGAATGTCGAAGATCATGTTTTCCGTCGGGCCGTCTTGCCGCAGCTCGCCGTTCACCCAGCAGCGCACGCGCGTCTTCGTGCCGTCGAACTCGTCCGCCGTCACGATCCACGGACCCATCGGGCAGAAGGTGTCGAAGGACTTGCCCATGTCCCACTGCCCGTGGCGAATCTGCACGTCGCGAGCGGTCACGTCGTTGACCACCGTGTAGCCGAACACGTGCGCCATCGCGTCGCCGCGCGCGATGTTCTTGCCGCCCTTGCCGATGACCACGGCCAGCTCGGCCTCGTAGTCGATCTGCGTGGACACCGCGCCGGGCAGCAGCACCTCGTCGTGCGGGCCGACCACGCATTCGGGCACCTTGGTGAACACGATGGGCCATTCGTCGGTCTTAGCGCTGTTGTCCTTGAAGACCGAGGCCGACAGCTCCTTGGCATGCGCGTGGTAGTTGCGGCCCACGCACCAGAGGTTGCGGCGCGGCTTGGGCAGCGGTGCGTCGAGCGTCACGTCGGCCACCTTGACGGCGGCGCCGCTGGCCGCGGGCAGCGTGCCGCCTTCGGCCAGCGACTCGATGAGGTGCAGGGCCCCGGCGGCGGCCTGGGCCGGCGTGAGGGCCAGGGTGTTGATCGTCTGGCCGTCTTCGGACACGAGTCCCACGTGTCGGGTGCCGTCGGAAATGTAGGTGGCGATGCGCATGGCTGCTGGCTCCTGTGAGGTGTTGTTGCGAAGGGTTGTCGCGGGGATGGCGCAACTTTAGAAACGGGCGGCCGCGGCCGCTTATCGGTGCATCCGGCGGCGTATCAAGGAGTCAGGTGAAGTGCTAGGGACTTACCCGATGGGGCCATTTCGCGGGCCTCGCGCGGGCGAACAATCGCGCCGTAGACCCCACGAACGACGAACCAAGGACACGGAGACATGGCGGAGGCATACGCACTGCATGAAGGCGCGTTCGGCACGGCGATCGTCCTGGAGTCGCGCGCCAACCTGGTGGCGCACGCGCATTCGGAATCGCAGCTGGCCTTCTGGCTCGGCGGCACGCATGCGGTCGCCCATGTGGGCAACGAGGTGGTGCCCTACGGCGAGAACGTGGCGCTGGGCGTCAACGCCTTCGAGGCGCACGACATGGTCATGGAGAGCTCCGGCGGCTGCCTCTTCCTGGTGTTCATGATCTCGCGCCAGTGGCTGGACGACCTGGGCAATGCCACCGGGCGCAGCTTCAGGTTTCCGTCGCCGCGCGTGCCCATCAACGCGGCGCTGCGCCGCTCGTGCTGGCGCGTGCTGGACCTGATCATTTCGGCGAGAGGTGCGCGCCCGGCCATCGACGACGAGGTGGAGCGGCTGCTGGAAACGGCGATTGCCACATCCACCGCCGGTGGCGTGGAGCCGCCAGTGAACGGCATCGGTGGGGTCGGCGGCGTCGGGGTCATGCTCGACCAGCGCCTGCGCAGTGCCATCGCCTACATGCGCGAGCACGTGTCCGAGATCACGACCATCGACGAGATCGCGGCCAAGGTGGGCTTGTCGCGCGGCCACTTCTTCGCGCTGTTTCGCGACCAGCTCAACACCACGCCGCAGGTGTTCTGGAGCGGCGTGCGCGTGGAAGAAGCCATGCGGCGCGTGGCCGAAGGCAGCGCGCTGACCGACGTGGCGCTCGACCTGGGGTTTTCCGCGCCGGGCAATTTCTCGCGCTTCTTCAAGGAGCACACCGGCGTGTCGCCTTCGATCTTCAAGCGCGCGACGCGCGACCCTTCGCCGGTGACGGTCACGGGGATTCCGAGGGAGCCGAGCGTCTAGCTTGCGTTGGGGCGGCCCCCGCGCTCACCAGCCGTGGAACCGCCCCCACGTCTGCAACGCGCCGTCTTCCCCCAGCGCGTGGTATTCCGGAAACTGCGCCCCCGTCGCGCAGGCATGGTTCGGCAACACGCGCAGCCGCGTGCCGATGGGAAAGCGCGCGGCAATGTCCGTGTCGGCCGTGCCTTCGCGCGACAAAATGCCGTGCTCCTGGTTCGCGCCGCTCAGCACATAGCCCTCGAGCACGGTGCCATCCACCGCGCACACCTGCCCATAGCCGAAGTCGCGCTTCTGCTTCTGCGTGCCCCGGTCGCGGCTCATGGCCATCCAGCCGGCATCGACGATGGCCCAGCCCTTCTCGACCTGGTGGCCGATGACGGTGGTGAGCACGCTGAGCGCGATGTCGCTCTCGCTGCACACGCCCACGTTGCGCATCACCAGGTCGAAGAACACGTACACGCCCGCCCGCACCTCGGTCACGCCTTCGAGCGACTGCGCCATCAACGCCGTGGGCGTGGAGCCGACGCTGACCACGGGGCACGGCAGGCCCGCATCGCGAATCCGCTGCGCGGCGTGCACGCAGCCCGCGCGCTCCTGCTCGGCCATGGCGCGCAGGGCCTCGGGCGTGTCGAGCTCGTAGCTGGAGCCGGCGTGCGTCATCACGCCGCCCAGGCGCATGCCGCCTTCGTGCAGCGAGCGCGCGACCTGCAGCAGCGCGTCTTCCTCGGGGCGGATGCCGGAGCGGTGGCCGTCGGTGTCGACCTCGATCAGCACGTCGAACACCTCGCCGTTCGCGCGGCCGAACTCGGCGATGGCGCGCGCCGACTCGGCGCCGTCCGTGATGATGACCAGCGCGCAGCCGCGCCGGCGCAGTTCCATCGCATGTTGCAGCCGGTGCGGCGCCATGCCGACGGCGTACAGGACGTCGGTGAAGCCGTGCGCGAAGAACTGCTCGGCCTCTTTCAGCGTGGACACGGTGATGCCCTGCGCGCCCGCATCGCGCTGGGCCCTGGCCACGTCGATGCACTTGGTGGTCTTCACATGCGGACGAAAGCGCACGCCGAGCGCGTTCATGCGCTGCTGCATGCGCTCGATGTTGCGCTGCATGCGCGTGCGTTCGATGAGGGCTGCGGGCGTGTCCAGGGTGTCCAGGGTGTCGAGCGTGGCGAGTGTGTTCATGGGTTCTCTTCAGGTGTTCAGGTCCGCGGCCCGTGGGCCGAACGATTGCAGCCACGGCAACGCCGGCGCCAGCGTGTCGCCCTGCAGCTCGGGCGGCGGCGCGCCCTGCGGCAGCGACAGGCCCACGCGGTTGTGCCAGAAGGTGCGCAGCCCGACCGCCGAGGTGCCGAACATGTCGTAGCCCGAGCCGGCGACGAAGGCCGCATCCGCCGCCTTCACGCCGAGCCGGTCGAGCGCCAATTGGTACGGGCGCGGGTCGGGCTTGTAGAAGCCGGCCTCCTCCGACGTGACGACCACGTCCCACTCGATGCCCAGCCGCGCCGCCGCCTGGTGGCCGAGCCGCTTCGAGCAGTTGGTGACCACGGCCAGCTTGCAATGCGGCTTCAGCGCCAGCAGCAGCTCGCGGGCGCCGTCCCACACGGGCAACGTGTGCCACTGGGCTTCGAGCGCATCAGGGGCCGAGGCGGCCATGCCGGTGTTGCGCGCGGCGTCTTTCACGAGCTGTTCGTAGGGCACGTAGGCGCCGCAGCCGTAGGTCAGGCGCAGGTACTCGGCGCGCCAGGCGCGGCCCTTGTCCTCGGCGCCGGCGGCGGTGTTCCACACGGCCCAGGAATCGAGCAGCGCGGTGAGCAGGTCGAACAGCACGGCGCGGGGGTAGCGCGCGGAATCTTGCAGCGCTTCTTGCGGTCGATCCTGCGGTCGGTCTTGCGGGGAAGTGGGTGTGTGCATGGCCACGGACTCTACGTGCCAAGACCCCGCCTGTGCTTCAATGTGCGCTCATCAATCGTTAAGCACACGTTAATGATCCAGGTCGAAGACATGCAGCTCGCCGCCGCCCTGCTGCGCGAGCCTTCGCTGAGCGCCGCGGCCCGCGCGCTCGACGTGACGCCGCCGGCCCTGTCGATGCGCCTGCGCAAGCTGGAGGCCACGCTGGGCCTGTCGCTGGCCACGCGCACCTCGCGCCGGCTGGCCCTCACGCCCGAGGGCGAACGCTTCGCGCGCGAAGCCGCCGCGCTGCTCGGGCAGATCGAGGGGCTGCGCGAATCGATGCAGCGCGACGACCAGCGGCTCACGGGCACCTTGCGCATCGCCGCGCCGTTCGGCTACGGCCGCCAGTACATCGCGCCGATGCTGGTGCGCTTCGCCCGCCTGCACCCCGGCCTGCACATGCAGCTGGACCTGCGCGAAACGCCCTGGCCCGACCGGCACGACGCCGACGCGGTGATCCACATCGGCGCGGTGCGCGACTCGTCGTGGGTGGCGCGCACGCTGAGCGACAACGAGCGCTGGCTGTGCGCCAGCCCCGACTACCTGCGCCTGCGCGGCACGCCCCACCTGCCGCGCGACGTGATGGCACACGACTGCATCTGCATTCGCGAGAACGACGAAGACGTGACGCTGTGGCACCTGCGGCCGGCGACGACGGGTGCATCCGTTCGACCTCGGCCCGCGAAGACTGGCGCGGCACTTCGAACCCGGCCGATGAAGGCCACCACCCGCGAAACCCTGCGCATCAGCCCCGCCTACGTGACCAACGACGGCGCCGTGGCCCGCCAGTGGGCCGAGCAAGGCATGGGCCTGGTGCTTCGATCGCAGTGGGACGCGGCCGAGTCCGTGGCGCGCGGCACGCTGGTGCGCGTGCTGCCCGACTGGCAGTTCGACAGCGCCCCGGTCACGCTGCTGGTGCCCAGCCGCAAGGGGCGCACGGCGCGCGTGCAGGCCATCGTCGCCTTCCTGGTCGAGAGCTTCGGCACCGCCGGAAAGTAGCTGCGCGCATATCCATAGCCGCATTCATTCGTTGTTGGCGCCGGGGGCGCGCGCCAACACTCCGGGCTTCCAAACATTCCGGTGGAGAAGCTCCGATGAACGTTCCTCTCGATCACTTGCCGCCCTCGCGCCGCAGCGTGCTGCAGGCCGGCGCCGCCGCCGCCGTGGTCGGCTCCGCGGCGCTGCTGGGTGCCTCGGCCTCGTCACAGCCGCGCAAGCTCACCTTCGCCTGGAGCCAGGCCGGCTTCTGCCTGGCACCGGTGCCGGTGGCCCTGGAGCGCGGCTTCTTCGAGAAGAACGGGCTCGATGTCGACCTGCTGAACTGGGCCGGCTCGTCGGACCAGATGCTCGAGGCGTTGGCCACCGGCAAGGCCGACGTGGGCGTGGGCCTGATCCACCGCTGGGTGAAGCCGCTGGAAGCGGGCTTCGACGTGAAGGTGGTGGGCAGCGTGCACGGCGGCTGCCTGCGGCTCATCGGCGCCAAGGCGGCGGGCGTCACGTCGAACGTGGCGAGCCTGAAGGGCAAGACCATCGGCGTGTCCGACCAGAACAGCCCGGCGCGCCAGTTCTACGCCATTCACCTGGCCAAGAAGGGCATCGACATCGACAAGGACGTCGACTGGCGCGTGTACCCCGCCGACCTGCTCGACGTGGCCGTGAAAAAGGGCGAAGTGCAGGTGATTGCCGACGGCGACCCGAACGTGTTCCTCATAGAGAAGCGCAACCCGGGTGTGTTCGTCGAACTGGCCAACAGCGCCAAGGGCGAATACGCCGAGCGGCTGTGCTGCATCGTGGGCGCGCGCGGAGAGTTCGCGCGCAACGACAAGCCGCGCGCCGCCGCCGTGGTGCGCGCGCTGGCGCAGGCGTCTGACTACGTGTCGGAAAACCCGAACGAGGCCGCCAGGATCTATTCGAAGTACGCACCCAAGGTGCCGCTCGAAGACCTGCAGAAGCTGCTCGCCGAGCTCACCTACAAGCACCACCCGGCGGGCAAGGCGCTGCGCAACGAAGTGGAAGCCTTCGCCACTGACTTCCGCAACGCCGGCATCCTGAAGAAGAGCACCGACGTGACCCGCTTCGCGAACCAGGTTTCGCTGGACGTGCTCGCATGACGACCGCCGAACAACTCCTGGACGCGCCGCTGGGCCGGCACGGCGACGCGCCTGCTCCACAGCGTGCGCAACGCGCGCCCGTTGCGGCAACGAGAGCTGCAGACACCGTCCTGCTGCGCCCCGCCGCCCCCACGGGTCTCTGGGCCACCGGCCTGCTGGCCGCCGCCGCCTGGTTCGCGCTCGGCCTGCTCACGCTGCTGTGGCCGAACAAGTCGGTGGGCTTCAGCGACTGGGCCTTCACCGACGAGTTCGGCATTGCCACGCTGGTGGTGGCCGCCGTGCTGCTGGCCATCGGCCTGCTCGGCTCGCGCGCGGGCAAGGTGACGCAAACGCTGCGCCCGGCCGGCCAGTGGCTGGTGGCGCTGGCCGTGGTGTTCGCCGTGTGGGAGGCCGCCACGGCCAAGCTCGGCGTGCTGCCCTCCCCCTTCTTCGCGCCGCCGCAAAGCCTGATCGACGTGGTGAACGAAGACTGGCAGCGCCTGGGCCTGTCGACCGCGTACTCGCTGCGCCTCCTGGCCAACGGTTTCGTGCTGGGTGCGCTGGTGGGTTTCGTCACGGGCGTGCTGATCGGCTGGTCGCGCATCGCCGGGTACTGGGTGCATCCGCTGCTGCGCTTTCTGGGGCCGGTGCCCGCGTCGGCGCTGCTGCCGCTGGCCTTCTTTTTCGCGCCTTCGAGCTACGTGGCGGCGGTGTTCCTGGTGGCGCTGGCCACCTTCTTCCCGGTGGCGGTGCTCACCTGGTCGGGCGTGGCCTCGGTCAACAAGAGCTACTACGACGTGGCGCGCACGCTGGGCGCGTCGGAGCGCTTCCTGGTGCTGCGCGTGGCCATTCCGGCCGCGCTGCCGCAGGTGTTCGTGGGCCTGTTCATGGGCCTCGGCGCGTCGTTCTCGGTGCTGATCACGGCCGAGATGATGGGCGTGAAGGCCGGGCTGGGCTGGTACCTGCAGTGGGCACAGGGCTGGGCCGCCTACGCCAACATGTACGCGGCGCTGTTCGTCATGGCCGCGCTGTGCTCGGGCCTGATCACATTGCTGTTCAAGGTGCGCGACCGCGTGCTGTCGTGGCAGAAAGGAACCGTCAAATGGTGAACGCCGTGCTTCCCCCCGCGCCTGCGCCGACCGACGCTGCAGCCACCGTGACAGCTGCGGCAACTGCTGCAACGACGACCAAGGGCGCGCACATCGACATCCGTGGCGTCAGCCACTGGTTCGAGGTGTCCGGCGGCGTGCTGCAGGTGCTCGACGGCATCGACCTGCAGGTGCAGCCCGGCGAGTTCGTGGCGCTGCTGGGGCCCAGCGGCTGCGGCAAGTCGACGCTGCTGCGGCTGGTGGCCGGGCTGGAGCCCGCCACCACCGGCACCATCACGCAAGACGGCCAGGCCATCACCCGGCCCGACCCGTCGCGCATCGTCGTGTTCCAGGACCCGACGCTCTACCCCTGGCGCAGCGTGTGGGACAACGTGGCGCTGGGCCTGCAGGCGCGCGGCGTGCTGAAGGAGCAGCGCAGCCGTGTCGACGAGGCGCTCAAGCTCGTGGGCCTGACCGATTTTGCGAAAGCCTTTCCGCACCACCTCTCGGGCGGCATGGCGCAGCGCGTGGCGCTGGCGCGCGCGCTCGTCAACGACCCGCAGCTGCTGGTGCTCGACGAGCCGCTGGGCAAGCTCGATTCGCTCACGCGCATCGCCATGCAGAGCGAGCTGGTCAACCTGTGGCAGCGCGCGGGCTTCTCCGCCCTGCTGGTCACGCACGACGTGGAAGAGGCGCTGTTCCTGGCCAACCGCGTGATCGTGCTGAGCGACCGGCCGGCGCGCATCGCTGCGGAAATCGTGGTCGACCTGCCCTACCCTCGCCACCGCGGCGACGCTCGCCTGGCCGAGCTGCGGCACGAGGCGCTGAAGCACCTCGGGCTCGACGCCACCTGGTGACATGGGCAGCGTTCCCGAGGCCGATTGGCTCAACCTGCTGATCGGCCTGCTGCAGGGGGCGCAACTGCAACTGCTGCGCGTGCTCGATGCGCTGGGGCTGGTGGTGCAGGCGCACGGCCAGCCGGCGTGGCCGTGGGACCACCGGCTGTCGGGCGAGAACCTGCTGATCGACCTGGGCCAGGCGAGGCGCCTCGGGCTGACGGTGGTGGTGCTTGCCGTGGCATTCGTGGTGCTGCTGCTGGCCCTGCTGTGGCGCCGCCGCCGGCTGTGGCTGGTGGCGCTGACCACGCTGCTGGTGGTGCTGGCGCCCTGGCCCGAGGCCAACGTGGTGCTGGTGCCGGCCTACCCGACCAGCTTCCAGCAATCGCCCACGGGCTTCACCGCCGCCAGCATCGACCGCGGGCGCGTGCTGTATGCCGCCCAGTGCGTGGCCTGCCACGGCACCGATGGCAAGGGCCAGGGCCCGCTGGCCGCCGCGCAGCCCGTGTGGCCGCCCAACCTTGCCGGCCCGCTGCTGTGGCGGCGCGCCGATGGCGACGTGCTGTGGCACGTGCTGAACGGCGTGCGCGACCGGCGCGGCGCCGTCACCATGCCCGGCTTCGGCCCCGCGCTGCGCGACGAAGACGCCTGGGCGCTCATCGATTTCATGAAGGCCCAGGGCGCAGGAGAAAGCCTGCGCGCGGCCGGCCTGTGGACGCAGCCCATCGCGCCGCCCGACATGGCCGTGCAATGCAAGGGCAAGCCGCGGCGCATGCTGAGCAGCTGGCGCGGGCAGCGCCTGCGCATCGTGGCGGCCGGCGGCGGGCAGCCCCTGCTCGAAGACCCGCGCATGGTCACGGTGTTTCTGAAGCCGAACGCGCAGGCTGGCGATGCCCAATTTGGCGATGCTCAAACCGGTGATTGCGTGGCCGACGCGCCCACCGCATGGTCGGCCTTCTCGCTCATCGCCGCGACCGACCGGCTCGCGGGCACGCAGCTCATCGTCGACCGCGACGGCTGGCTGCGCGCGCGCGGCGAGCCCGGCAAGAACGAATGGAGCGACGACGACCTGCTGTGCCGCACCGACGCGCCCGCGCGCGCCGGTTCAAAACCCCTGCCCCTGCCGCCCGACGGACTCGGCGCCCTCATCGCCCGCATGGACGCCGAGCCGGTGCGCTTCGTCAAGGGCGGCTTCGTCCACTAGCGCAACAGGACTACGATGTTTTTGCCTGCCGCCTTTTTTCAACCACCCTGAAGGAGACGCTCCCATGTCCAACCACGTCTACAAGACCCTCGAGCTCACCGGCTCGTCGCCCACCGGCATCGAAGACGCCGTGCAGACCGCCATCGCCAAGGCGCACGAAACGGTGCGCAACATCCAGTGGTTCACCGTGACCGAAACGCGCGGCCATGTGGTCGATGGCAAGGTGGCGCACTGGCAGGTGTCGCTGAAGATCGGCTTCACGCTGGAGTGATCGGACTCGATGGGGCAAGGTGCCCCTGGCCCAGCCCCGGCAAACCGGCCACGCTGTCGCGCAGCCAGCGCTGCGCCGGGTGCGCGTCGTTGCGCCGGTGCCAGGCCATCACGAAAGGCACCGGGGCCAGCGCCAGCGGCGGCGGCTGCACGCACAGCTCGCCTACGTAGCCCGATGCCAGCACCACGCCGTGCATCAGCGTCGCGACCATGTCGGAGTGCGCGACCAGCATGGGCGCCGCGTACATGTGCGGCAACGTGAGCCCGAGCCGGCGCTGAAGCCCCTGCTGCACAAGCTGCGCGTCGACCAGCCCGAAGCGCTCGTTCTCGGGCGACACCAGCAGGTGCGTGAGCGCGACGAAGGCATCGAGCGTCAGCGGCACCGTGGCGGCCGGATGGCCCTTGCGCATCACGCACACGAAGCTTTCCTCGAACAGCGGCTGCGTCAGGATGCGCCCCGACGGCGACGTGGGCGGCACGCCGACCGCCAGGTCGACCTCCCCCGCATCGAGCAGCGCCACCGCGTCGTCGCGCGCGGTGAAGCTGCGCACGCGCAGGTCCACCTGCGGCGCGACTTCGGCCAGGAAGGCGATGAGCCGCGGCAACAGCACGAAGGCCGGATGCTCCGACAGCGCGATGCTGAAGGTGGCCGGCGACGAGCCCGGATCGAAGGCTTGGGTGAACTGCAGGATGCGCTGGATCTCGGCCAGCGCCTGGCTCAGCGGCTCGCCGATGTCGAGCGCGCGCGGCGTGGGCTGCAGGCCGTTGGGGCCGCGCACGAAGAGTTCGTCTTTCAGCAGCATGCGCAGCCTGGCCAGCGCGGCGCTCACCGCTGGTTGCGAACGGTAGATGCGGGCGCCCGCGCGGGTCACGCTGCGCTCGGCGAGCAACGCATCGAAGGCGACGAGCAGGTTGAGGTCGATGCCATGTAAATCCATGGAACGAATGCTCTCACATACCGTCAATCGATTTTACTTATGACCGCCGAATTCTTACGCTGGCGGCATGAACTCACACACCACTGAAACCAACGCCGCGCCGGCGCTCGTCGCCGGCCTCTCCGCCGCCGAACGGCACGCCATCGAAACCCTGTACCGCGCCTTCAGCGAGGGCGACACCGACCTGCTCGACGAGGTGCTCGCCGAAGACTGGGACGACGTGCCGCTCGCGCCCGGCCAGGGCCCCGGCCGCGAAGGCATCAAGCCGATGGTGGTGGCCTTCCGGGCCGCCTTCTCGGACCTGCGCATCACCGTGCACGAAATGATCGGCGTGCCGGGCCGTGCGGCGGTGCGCGCCGCCATCACCGGCGTGCACACCGGTGAATGGTTCGGGGTGGCGCCCAGCGGCAAGCCGTTCGAAATCGCCATCCACGAATTCCACCGCATCGCCGACGGACGCCTCACGCACACCTGGCACCTGGAAGACTGGTTCGGCTGGTTCAACCAGGTGGGCGCCAGCCCGGCCGGCGGAGCCGCTGCATGAGCCGCGCCACTGCCGCATCCACCGTGTCGACGCTCTCGGTCGTCTTCTTTTCGGGCACCGGCACCACCGACCTGCTGGCACAGGCCATCGGCGAAGGCGCGGCCTCGGTCGACGGCGTGCAGGTGAAGCTGCTGCGCGTCACCGGCGAGCAGATCGACAAGGGCCGCTGGCAGGACGACGCGGTGCTCGAGGCATTGAGCGCGTCCGACGCCATCGTGTTCGGCTCGCCCACCTTCATGGGCGGCGCGGCCGCGCCGTTCAAGGCCTTTGCCGATGCCACGGCGGGCATCTGGTACGGCCGCGGCTGGGTCGGCAAGTTCGCGGGCGGGTTCACCATCAGTGGCAGCCCGAGCGGCGACAAGCTGCACACGCTCGCCTACTTCAACCTGCTGGCGGCGCAGCACGGCATGACCTGGCTCAACTGGAACGAGCTGCCGCACCAGGCAGACGGCACCAACCGCCTGGCCTCGTTCATGGGCCTGATGGCGCAGAACGGCGGTGCGCCGGGCAGCCCGCCGGCGCTGGACCCGGCCGATGCGCTGTCGGCCGGCAAGCACGGGCGCTACCTGGCGCAGCATGTGCGCCGGTACGCGGCAGTCAGCCAGCCGGAAGCCGTGGCGGCGGCCGCCTGATCTGCCGGCTTGCCCGCGGGAAACGCGCTGAGCGCGCGCTCAGCGCGCCAGCAGCTGGTTGAGCTTCTGCTGCGCGTATTCCTCGTTCGTGGTGCCGTCCGGTGCCTTCGCGCCCCAGAAATCGGCGTTCCACTTGATCGCCTTCTTCTCCACCTCGGGGCTGTTGGTCCAGTAGTCGCGCAGCTTGGGGTCGGCCGCGGCATACACGCGCGGCGACGGCAGCGCCACGCTGGTGGCCTCGGCCACGCGGGCGGCGCGCTCGGCGTCCAGCCGGTACGACAGCAGCTTGAGTGCGGCGTCGTAGTGCGGCGCGTCCTTCGGAATGGAGAAGAAGTCGTAGTAGGTAAAGGCCTGGTCCCAGGTCAGCTCCAGCGGGGCGTTGGCGTCTTCCTTCTTCAGGCGCGCCACCGGTCCGGTGTAGGACAGGCAGGCCGAGGCCTCGCCGTCGAGCAGCAGCTGCGGCGCCTGCGAATTGGTCAGCCACCACTTGACCACGTGCGGCTTGATCTCGGCGATCTTGCGCAGCGCGCGGTCGAAGTCGACCGGATAGATCTTGTCGGCCGGCACGCCGTCGGCCAGCAGCGCCGACTCGAACACGAAGCGCGACCACTGCGGCAGGCAGCGCTTGCCCGGAAAGTCCTTCACGTTCCAGAAGTCGGCCCAGGTCTTGGGGTACTTCTTCGACGGAAAGGCTTCCTTGTTGTAGACCAGCGCCACGCCGATCACCTGCAGCGCCACGCCCTTGGGCCGCACGGCCTCCTTGGGCAGCGAGGCGACGGTCTTCTGCGCCTCGGGCGTGAGCTTCTTGTAGTCGATCTCGGCCAGGTAGGGGTCGAGCTGGCGCACCTCCTGGTCGAAGATGAAGCTCAGGTCCCACTCGGTGCGCTTGGCCTCCACCTGCGCCTTGACGCGCGGGCCGCCGCGGGCCTCCTGCACGGTGAGCACCTTGATGCCGGTGTCCTTGGTGAAGGGGTCGTACACCAGGCGGCGCAGGTTCTCGCCGTAGGTGCCGCCCGGGTCTTGCGTGACCACTTCCTTGGCCTGGCTCCAGGCCGGGCCGACGCCGCAGGCGCTGCCCAGCGCGATGGCCAGGGCGAGCAGGGTCTGCAGCGGACGGGGACTCGATTGCTTCATGCGGATGCTTTCTTTCTTCAAATGACAAACAGAAACGGGAAGGCGCTGTGGCTCTTTGATTGCTCAGCGCCGCTGGCGCGCGGCCCAGGCCGAGCGCGCGAAGAACAGGCCGGCCACGATCAGCGCCACCTCGAAGGTGGCCACCACCGCCGGCACGGGGTCGAGCTTGTAGTTGACGTTGCCCCACAGCCGCAGCGGCAGCGTGGTCATGCGCGCGCCGCTGAGAAACATCGACAGCACGAGGTCGTCGAAGGAATGCAGGAACGCGAAGAACGACGCCGCCAGCACGCCCGGGCGAATGGCCGGCAGCGTGACGAACCAGAACACCCGCAGCGGCGATGCGCCATGCACGGCCGCGGCCTGCTCCTGGCGCATGTCCACCGCCTGCAGGCTGGCCGCGACGATCACCAGCACCAGCGGAATGCCGCCGATGGCATGGGCCGCGGCCAGGCCCGGCACGCTGCCCGCCAGCCCGGCGCGCAGGAACAGGCTGTACAGCGACAGGCCCAGCACCACGCCGGGCACGATGAGCGGGCTGACCAGAAAGGTCATCCACGCCGTCTTGCCGCGCAGCGACGAGCGCACAAGGCCGAACGCCGCCGCGGTGCCGAGCACCACCGAGATGACGGTGGCCAGCAGCCCGACCGCCACCGAGGTGCCGAGCGACGACATCCACACCGGGTCCGACAGGAACTTTTCGTACCAGCGCAGCGAGTACGCGGGCGGCGGAAAGCGCATGTAGGCCGAGTCGCTGAACGAGATGAGCGCGGCGATGGCGATGGGCAGCAGCAGCGTCAGCAAGGCCACGGCCGCCAACGCGCCCGACACCAGCCGCCCCAGCCACGCCGGCACCGCGCCGAGCGCACGCAGCAGCGGCCAGCCGAGCGCATCGGCCATGCGGTCGAGCACACGCCCGAGCACGGCGTGCCGCCATGAAGCCGCGCCGCCGCGGGCCACATCACGCACCGGCTTGCCCGCCTTTTGCCCGCCCCAGATGAACTCCAGCCCCAGGAAGCGCGCCGCCACCGCGACCACCAGCAAGGTGACCGCCAGCAGCACCGCCGCCAGCGACTGCAGGAAACCGCCGCTGGCCAGAAAGTCCGCCTGCTGGGTGATGTGCATCGCGAACATCTGGTCGGCCGGCCCGCCCAGCAGCGAGGGCGTGATGAAGAAGCCCAGCGCCGAGATGAACACCAGCAGCACGCCCGCCAGCAGCCCCGGCAGCGTCTGCGGGAACAGCACGCGCCAGAACACGGCCAGCGGCCCTGCCCCGCTGGCCGTGGCCGCGCGCTGCACCAGCGGATCGATGCGCGCCAGGCTGCCGCCCACGGTGAGCACCATCAGCGGCAGCAGCACCGCGCTGATCGAGATGAGCACCGACGCGCGATTGAAGATGAGCGGCAGCGGCGCATCGACCACGCCGAGCGCCAGCAGCAGCTTGTTGATGGGCCCGTTGCGCCCCAGCAGCACCATCCACGAATAGGTACGGATCAGCACCGAGATGAAATACGGCAGCACCACCGCCGCCGTCAGCACCAGCTTCCAGGTGCCCCGCGCGCGGTGGATGAGTAACGCCGTCGGGTAGCCGAACAGCGCGCACAGCGCCGCCACCGCCGCCGCGATGCCGAAGGTGCGCACCAGCGACTCCCAGTACAGCGGCACCTCGAACACACGGGCGTAGAAAGACAACCCGGCGTCGCCCGCCACGCTCAGCTGCAGCAGGTTGAGCAGCGGCAACACGTAGAAGAAGGCGAAGAACAGCAGCGCCGGCGCGAGCAGCCACGCGGGGTTGCGCAGGTTCACGCGGGCCCGCCAGCGCGGCCCTGTGGCTGCGGCCGTTGCATTCATACCAGCAGTCTCGACAGCAGTCACGCCAGCACCCACGCGTCGCCGGCCTGCCAGGCCAGGTGTACGGTGTCGCCGATGGCCGGCACGTGGCCGTCGCGCGGGTCCAGGCCGCGCACCTGCAGCCTGCCGCCGCCGGGCAGCACCGCATCGACGCGCAGTATCTCGCCGAGGAACACGGTCGATTCCACTGTCGCGGCCAACGCGCCCGCCGTGCCCGCGGCCACAAGCGCCACCCGCTCCGGCCGCACCAGCACCTTCACCTGCTGGCCGGGCGACAGCGGCGTGCCGGCATGCCGCGCCTCGAAGGCCTGGCCGTGGTCGATGTGCAACACGGCCGCCTCGCCGTGCACGCGCAGCACGCGCGCATCGAGCACGTTCGACTCGCCCACGAAGCGCGCCACGAACTCGTTGCCCGGCTGGCGGTACAGCGCGCCCGGCGTGCCGACCTGCACGATGCGGCCCTTGTCGAGCACCGCGATGCGGTCGCTCAAGGCCAGCGCCTCGCCCTGGTCGTGCGTGACGAAGACGATGGTGGTGCCCAGCGTGCGGTGCAGCGCGCGAATCTCGATCTGGATGGCCTCGCGCAGCCGGCGGTCGAGCGCGCTCAGCGGCTCGTCCATCAGCACCACAGGCGGCCGCCGCACGATGGCGCGCGCAATGGCCACGCGCTGCTGCTGGCCACCGCTGAGCTGCGCGGGCAGCCGCTCGGCGTACTCGCCCAGGTGCAGCAGCGCCAGCGTTTCTCCGATGCGGCGCGTGCTCTCGGCGCGGCCCAGGCCGGCCATGCGCAGCGGAAAGCCGACGTTCTGCGCCACCGTCATGTGCGGGAACAGCGCGTAGTGCTGAAACACCATGCCGAAGCCGCGCTGGTGCGGCGGCACGCCGCGCACCGAGCGGCCGTCCACCAGGATGTCGCCCTCGTCCACCGCCGCGAAGCCCGCGATGGCGCCCAGCAGCGTGGTCTTGCCGCTGCCGCTGGGGCCCAGCAAGGTGACGAATTCGCCGGGCTCGATCTGCAGGTCGACGTTGTCCACCGCGGTGAAGCGGCCGAAGCGCCGGCTCAGCCCGCGAATGGCGATGCGGCTGCCGATGGAAGCCGACGGCGCCGCGCTGCGCACGCCGGCCGGCGCGTGCGAGGTGTGTGCGCCCAGGGGCGCGTCGGTCGCGATGGAACTCATGAAGGAACAGCTTCTGCAAAGGGTTGGCCGTGCACCACGCGCCCGCCGACCAGCGTCAGCTCCGCGTGGATGTGGGCGAGTTGGTCCACCGGCACGGCCAGCGGGTCGGCGTTCAGCACGGCAATGTCGGCCCAATGGCCCGGCGCCAGCGTGCCCTTGCGGTCTTCCTCGAAGCTCAGGAAGGCGCCGTTGCGCGTGACGGTCTGCAGCGCCTGCAGCCGGCCCAGCGCCTGCGCGGGCGCGATGGCGCGGCCCGTGGTGCGCTCCTGCCGCGCCACCGAAGCCCACACGGCCGTGAACAGGCTCACCGGAATGTTGTCGCTGCCGGCGGCCAGCGGCAGGCCGGCCTCGAGCAGGTCGCGCTGCGGCAGGAAGGTGTCTTGCCTCGCCTGGCCGGCCTCGTCGTGTTGGTCCACCAGCCGCGACGCGCCGTTCTTCCACAGCATGTAGAACGGAATGCTGGTCACCATCAGGCCCAGGCGCTTCACGCGCGCGATGTCCTGCGCCGTCACATAGCCCACGTGCTCCACCACCCAGCGCCGCCCCGCGAGCGGAAAGCGCGCGTCGATGGCCTCGAACACGTCGAGCACCTCGGTGAGCCGGTCGACCACCACGCTGTGCACGCGCAGGTCGTGCTCGGCCGCGAGCCAGGCGTAGTCGCGAAAGTCTTCCACCCGGTTGGCCCACTCGACGAAGCCCATCCAGCCGGTGTTGGGCAGCGCGCGGCGCACCGCGTTGGCCGCCGCCTTGTCGCCGCCCAGGCCGATGTAGATGCCGCTCACCGCGAGCATGGGGTCGCCGGTGCCTCGGCCGCGTGCGTACGAGAGCCAGTCGCGCATCGCGAGCCGGGCCTCCTGCACGTTCGACCACGTCGGGCTCACGCACAGGCGGGTGCGCATGGTGAGGCCGCCCTCTTCCCACAGCCGGCGGTACACGGCGATGGTCTCGGGCGAGGAGCCGTGCCCTTCATAGATGCTGGTGGTGCCGCAGGCGTGGTACAGCGGCAGCGAGCGGCGCAGCCCCTCGAGCCGGTCGTCGAAGCCGAAGGCCGGCACCTGCGTGAGCACCGAGAACTCCACCAGCGGGCGCTTGTTGGTCTCGACGATCACGCCGTTGGGCTGGCCGTCGGCGCCCAGCTCGATCTGCAGGCCGCTGCAGTCCGGGCAGGTGGCGTCGTCGATGCGGTGCAGCGCCAGCGCCCGGCTGTTGAGCGCGCTGTGCCCCGGCGGCACGCCCCAGTTGCCGAACAGCCCCGGTATGTAGACGAGGTGGTCGGGCGCGACCGCGTCCAGCTCGTGGCGGTCGGGCATGCGCCCTTCGGCCAGGTTCGACGGGCCACCGAAATAGAACGGCGGCTGCCCCACCGGCATGGTGACGATCCACGCGCCGCGCGGCAGGCGCGCCGCCTCGGCCGCGACGACCGCCAGCACATCGGCGATGTTCTTCGCATGCGCCAGGCTGGGGCGCAGCGTTTTCAGGCCTTCGCGCTCCATGTGCGCATGCGCGTCGATGAGGCCCGGCACCAGCGTGCGGCCCGCCAGGTCGACGACCCGCGTGCGCGCGCCGCGCGTCGCCGCGACCTCCGCATTGCTGCCGGTGGCCAGCACGCGCCCTTGCGCCACGGCCACGGCCTGCACCGGCGCCGCGCCGGGCACCATGGTGAGCACCTGGCCGTTTTCGAAGATGAGCTCAGCGTCTTGCATCGGCGCCGTACCAGGGGAAGAAGCGATGCAGCAGCCACGCGAAGAGCTGGTCGGCCACGAAGCCGATGGCGCCCAGGAACAGCAGGCCGACGAACATGATGTCCACGCGAAACACCAGGTGCGCGAACGAAATCAGAAAGCCCAGGCCCTGCTCCGCCCCCACCAGCTCGGCCGCCACCAGCACCACGAAAGACACGGCCGTGGCCTGGCGCAAGCCGGCGAACACGAAGGGCAAGGCCGCGGGCAGCGCGACCTGCACGATGGTCGCGAACGGGCTGGCGCCCAGCGCGGCCGCCGAGCGCAGGTACACCACCGGAATGTCGCGCACCCCGATGAAGGTGTTGACCCAGACCGGAAAGAACGCGCCCCAGGCGATCAGCATCACCTTCGACAGGTCGCCCAGCCCGAACCACACGATGGCCAGCGGCACGATGGCAATGGCCGGAATGGCGCGCAGCCCGTGCAGCACCGGGTCGCTCAGGTGGCGCAGCGTGGCGTTGCGCCCGGTGAGCACGCCGGCTACCACGCCCAGCGACGCGCCCAGCAGGAAGCCCCACAGCGCGCGCAGCAGGCTCGCGCCCACGTGCGGCCAGATCTCGCCGGTGCGAAAGGTCATGTCGATGAACACACCCACCACATGCGAGGGCGGCGGGAACATCTTCAGGTTGATGCCGGGCACCACGCGCGGCGCGATCTCCCAGGCCAGCAGGAAGGCGATGACGCCCACCACGCCCAGCAGCAGCTGGCGGCGCCGGCCGCTGCGGCGCTGCGCGAGCTGCGCGCGCCGAAAGTCCTGCTCGATGGCCAGGCGGCGGGCGGCTTCGGCGTCGGTGCGCGAGGGCACCGGGGCGCTCTCTTGCTGCTGCTCTCGCGCCGTGCCGTCTTCAGCCGCGCCCAGGCCGCGAAGGTCGTTCAACGCCGCGCTCATGCCGACGCCTCCTCGGGCTGCGCAAAGGCCGCGCCGATGCGCGCATACAGCTCGCCGAAGGCCGGGTCAGCGCGGTCGCGCGGGTATGGCAGATCGATGTCGACGATCTCGCGGATGCGGCCCGGGTGCGCGCTCATCACCACCACGCGCTGCGCGAGGAACACCGCCTCCTCGATGTTGTGCGTGATGAAGAACACAGAGAGCTTCAGCTCCTGCCAGATGCGCAGCAGCTCGCGCTGCAGGCTGGTGCGGGTGAGCGCGTCGATGGCGGCGAAGGGCTCGTCCATCAGCAGCACCTGCGGCTGCGTGGCCAGCGCGCGCGCCACGGCAATGCGCTGGCGCATGCCGCCCGACAGCTCGAAGGGAAAGCGCGTGGCCGCGTGCGACAGGCCCGTGAGCACCAGCAGTTCGTCGGCACGCCGGCGGCGCGTGGCTGCGTCCAGCCCCTGCATCTTCAAGCCGAACTCGATGTTCTTGCGCGCGGTGAGCCACGGGAACAGCGCGTATTCCTGGAACACCACGCCCCGGTCGGCGCCCGGGCCGCTCACGCGCTGGCCGCCTGCCGTCACCGTGCCGGTGGTCGGCTGGATGAAGCCCGCGATCATGTTCAGCAGCGTGGTCTTGCCGCAGCCGCTGGGGCCGATGGCGCAGACGAACTCGCCCTGGCCGATGTCCAGGTCCACGCCGGTCATGGCCCAGTTGAGCTCGCCGCCCGAGGAGGCATAGAGCTTGGAGGCGTCGCGCACGCTGACGCTGGGCGGCGCCGCGCTTTTCATGGAGGCGGTCATGCGCGATGTGCTCAAGACAGCGTCACGCGGTCGGGCGCGGCGGCCTTCAGCGCGTCGGTGTAGATCAGCTTTCGGTACAGCGCGCGCAGGTCGTCCTTGGTGGGCGTGGCCAGGCCGGCCTCGACCGCCCATTGCGCGTTCAGCACCAGGTCGTCGAGCAGGCGGTTGTCCAGCCGCACGCCGACGGACACGGTGTCCAGCCCGGCCTTGGTGGTGTCCACCGTGGCCTTGGTGCGCTCGGCCACCAGCGCGATGGCGTCGGCGGTTTGCGCGCGGTAGAACTTCTCGGCGTCCAGCAGGCTGCGCACGGCGGCCTCGACCAGCTTGGGCTTGCTCTGCACCAGCGACTCGTTGGCGGTGAGCACGTAGTGGCTCAGGAAGACCTTTTCCAGCCCCGTGTCGTCGAGCACCTTCACCTTGCCGCCGCTGTCGGCAATGGCCTTCTGGCCCGCGTCCCAGCCCCAGGCGAAGGCGTCGATGTCGCCCTTGGTCACGGCGGTGACGGCGTCGGGGCCGCGCAGGTTGACCAGCGTGATGTCTTTCAGCGTGAGGCCGTGCAGCGACAGGAAGCGGCTCAGGAAGTAATGGCCGCTGGTGCCGATGGTGGTGGCCACGCGCTTGCCCTTGAGCTGCGCGCCGCCCTGGATGCCACGGTCGGTGCGCGCGGCCACGACCATGCCGCTGGACAACCGCGAGAACTCCGCCACGATCACCGCCGGCACGCCGTTGGCGCCCGCCAGCCCGACCACGCTGTCGGTGGAGGTGGCGAACTGCGCTTTGCCGGCCACGGCCGCGTCGAAGGCCAGCCGGCCCGAGGTGAACTGCAGCGTGGTCGCCTCGATGCCGTGGTTCTTCCAGTAATTCTTGCTGGTGGCCAGGTACGGAATGGCCCAGCTGAAGCCCTGGCTTTCGGCGACGACGATTTTTTCAGTGGCTTGCTGGGCCCACGACGGGGTGTGAAGGGCCAGGCCGGCGAGGCTGGCAAGGCCGAGGCCGAACTGGCGGCGGTCGAGGGAGGTCGAGATGGTCATGCGGGTATCCGGGGAACGTGGGAAGAGCGAAGAGCGAATAGCTAATAGCGAAGTGAAAAGCGGGTATCAGCCGTACCCGTAGGGGTTGGGCACGTCGCCCGCCAGCAACCAGGCGCCGATGCTCTGATGCCGGTAGTCCAGCGGGTCGTGCAGCGTGTGCACGCGCACGTTGCGCCAGTAGCGGTCGAAGCCGTGGCGCGCCGCGGTGGCGCGCGCACCGATGAGCTCGAAGATCTGCGAGGTCACGTGCAGCGCGGTGCGTGCCGCCTGCGCGCGGGCGGAGGCCACGTCGATGGCGAGCGCGGCGCGCTCTTCGGCCGTGAGCGCGGCGCCGCGCTCCCAGGCCTGCTGGAAGCGCGCGTTGGTGTGGTTCGACAGCGCAATGGCCGCCTGCAGGCCGGACCACATCTCACCCGCGCGCAACTGCAGCAGCCGGTCGTCCTGCGAGCGCTCCACGCCGGCCATGGGCCAGGGCTGGGTCTGCGTGCGCAGGTAGTCGATGGCCGCGCGCAAGGCGCCCAGCGCATTGCCCAGGTAGATCTCGGTGAGCACGACCTGGCCGATGAGGTTGCGCAGCGTGGCGCGCGGGCTGGAGGCCACGCCGGGCGGGCCGAGCAGCTCGTCGTGCGCGATGCGCACATGGTCGAAAGACACGCTGCCGCTGTCGGTCTGGCGCTGGCCCATGTTGTCCCAGTCGTCGTTCACGCGAATGCCCGCGCGCGACGTGGGCACCACCGCGAACACGCGATCGGTCGGCAGCGGGCCGAGCACGGCCGACACGTTGAGCACGTCGGAGTCGGTGGCGCCGGAGCAGAAGGCTTTCACGCCGTCGAGCTCGATGCCCTCGGGCGTGCGCACGGCGTTCAGGCGCGTGTCGCGCGCGTTCACCGCGTTGCCCCAGAACCAGCGGTGCTCCACGGCCTGGCCCAAAAAGCGCGCCTGCTGCGCGTCGGAGCCGAACAGCAGCACGCTCGCCACCTGCAGGTGCTGAAAGCCGAACAGGTGCGCCAGCGAGCTGTCGGCCTGCGCAAGCCGGCGCAGGATGCGGAAGATGAGCGGCCACGCGGCCTGCTGCCCGCCGTGCGCGCGGGGAATGGCCAGCGTGAGCAGTCCGCTCTGGCGCAGCAGCTGGCGCTCGGCCAGTGCGGTGCCGCCGGCGCGGTCGCGTTCAGCGGCGGTGGCGGCCAGCGAATCGGCCAGCGCATTCACCGCGGATGTGAACTCGCCGAAGTCTTCGGTGAACGGGTCCGGAAACACGGACGAAGCGGACGACGCGGACGAAACAGAAGGCGCTGAGAGCGCGGAAGGCGCGAGGGAGGAAGGCTGTGAAGACAAGGCGATTCCGGCAGGCCGCCGAGGCAGCAGTGGTGCGAGACAGCGAGAAGGCCGCCCGGCAATGGAGCCAGAAGTCTAGAAACGGAAGTCCTCACCCGGAACGAAGAAAAGCGCATGAACAAATGCGAACTTCGTTGCGGCCGGACGCGCACGCGCAGCCGGCCTGTGCTGTTGCACGGGTGGTGCGCCGGCAGTCCGCTGGTGCTGCGCCAGCGTTGCCGCGGTGCTCAGGAAGCCGGCGCGTTCTCTTGCGGCTCGCCCAGCGACAGCATCAATCGGTTGGCCCAGTTGAAGAAGGCCGCGCCGTGCACCACGTCGGCAATGGCCAGGTCGTCCAGCCCCTGCGCGCGCAGGTTGTCGATGTGCGTGCCGTCGAAGGTCGAAGGCGTGGACGACAGCGCGACCGACGCTTCGACGATGGCGTTCCAGCGCTCGCCCAGCTCGGCCTTCACCCCCTCGTCGAGCAGGCGTTGCAGATCGTCGGTGCGGTGCGAGAAGTGCGAGGCGAAGCGCGCGTGCACCGACGCGCAGTAGATGCAGCCGTTGTAGCGCGAGGCTGCGGCCGCCGACAGCTCGCGCTCGGCGCGCGGCAGGCCGGCTTCGGGGTTGTAGAAGATGTCCTTGTCGGTGCGGGTGCGCGCGCCCAGGATGTCGGGGTCGCGCGCCAGCAGCCGAAAGTACGGCGACTTGGCGCGCGCCGCGTCCACCAGGCCCGCGAAGTGGCGCTCGGTGAGCTCGGCTTCGGGCAGCGGTGGCAGCCAGGGCAGCCATTCGAGCTGCGCCTGCGTGAAGGCCGTGGGGTGCATGTTGCCGGGGTGGCGCAGGGTCTGTTCGGTCTCGGTCGTCATGGGGTTCAGTCGATGTGGGCTGCGGGACGCCGTGCCAGTGCCTTCAGGCCGATGACGACGCGGATCTGGAACGCAAGAAAAGACACGAGCTGCGACAGCGTCACGACCTCGGTGCTGGTCCAGCCCGCGTCGAGCAGGGCCTGCAACGCCGCCGCGCTCGCGTCGCGCGGATGAAAGACCAGCAGGTGCGCGTGCGCCAGGGCCGCGGCTAGCTTGCCGCCGAGCACGTCGCGGTGCGCGTCGCTCACGGTGTAGGAAGGGCCTGCCGTGTCTTCCACGCTGAGCCGGCCCGCGAGGTAGCTGCCGTACGGGCCTTGCGCCTTGCCGCGCGCGACCTCGGCGGCGATGGCATCGGCCACGCCGGCGCGTGCGCCCTGCCCGGCCAGGTGCTGTGCATAGAAGCGCGCCACGTCGGCCTGGCCATGCAGCCCTGCCACGAAGGCCGCGACCGCGAACCGGTCGCCGATGTCGAACTGCCCGAACACCGGCGGCGTGGGCGCGAACAGCGACAGGTAGCTTTGCTGCGCGTTGATGCGCGCCTGATCGCGCTGCACGCGAAGCTGGTCGAGGGAATCGCCGGGCGCGATGCCGACCAGCTGGTCGATCACGTCGGGAACGGGGGTGGATGCAACGGCGTTCATGCGGCCTTGAGAAGTGAAGCGGAGGGAATGTCTGGCGCCGTGGCAGCCTCCGCAGGCTCGCGAACCCAGCCCAGGGCCGGCGCGACCACGGTGGCGGTCAGCTCGATGGAGCGCAGGATGGCGGCATGCGGCGGATCGACCGAGTGCACCTGGCACACCAGGTCGGTCACGCGCGAGAGCGTGCTGTCGGCGCGCAGCGAGGCGATCACGTCGTCGGGCGAGCCCACGTGCACGTCGTAGGCGGCAATGAGCTGCGCGAGCGTGGCGTCGGGGCCGGCACGGTCCGCCAGCCCGGCCTGGCCCGATGCGGCAAAGCGCGCGGCCGAGCGCCGCAGGCCGATGTCGGCCAGCCGCAAGGCCTCTTGCCGGGTGTCGGCCACGAACACGCTGCGCGAGCCCACGATGCGCGGCGCGCGCCCCGCTGGCAGCGCCGCCAGGTAGGCATCGACGATGGGGTTCTGCATGTCGGCCAGCGTGGCGCCAGGCGCGTCGAGCGGGCGCGGCTGCGTGCGCGACAGCATCAGCCCGTCGCCTGCCAGGCCGGCGCGCGTGCCGCCGCTCACCGAGAAGGTGGCTTGCCAGATGCGCTCGAGCAGCTGCGAGCCCGCGGGGTACAGCGTGTCGCCGCCGGCGAGCGGCTGGCCGGCCCAGGCGGCGCGCACCGCGTCGAGCTGCCGCGCGAACAGCGCCGAGCGGTCGTTGCCGTCGAGCCCGAAGGCCGCGAAAGACTCAGGCGTGCCGCCCGTGCCCACGCCCACGTCGAGCCGGCCGCCCGAGAGCAGGTCGAGCACGATGGCGTCTTCGGCCACGCGCACCGCGTTTTCCAGCGGCAAGGTGACGATGCCCGTGCCCAGGCGAATGCGCCGCGTGCGCGACGCCACGTAAGACAGGAACACGAAAGGCGACGGCAGCCCGCCCTCGTGCTCATGGAAGTGATGCTGCGCGACCCAGGCGGAATCGAAGCCGAAGGCCTCGGCATGGGCGATCTGCGCGGCCACGAGGCGGTAGCGCTCGGCCGCGGTGGCGTCGTCGAGCAGGCGGCTGAAGAAGCCGAGGCGCAAGGGAGGTCGTTGAATGGCTGGCAAGGTGCGGCGCGCCCGACTGTGAAGGCGCAGGGCAATGAAAGCGCAGATTGGGCCCCCAACCTTGCCCGCGCGGAACGCCGGATTTCGCGTTTGCTTATCCGTTTTTCGTCGATGCCGCCCGCGGGCTTCAGCGCAGCGCGTAGCCCCCGTCGACGTAGATCGACGCGCCGTTCATGTTGCCGTTGTCCAGCAAGAACAGCGCTGCGCCCGCGGCCTCCTGCACGGTGCC
The DNA here is from genome assembly GCF_041355175.1 of Variovorax sp. RCC_210. Classification (NCBI taxonomy): domain Bacteria; kingdom Pseudomonadati; phylum Pseudomonadota; class Betaproteobacteria; order Burkholderiales; family Comamonadaceae; genus Variovorax; species Variovorax sp. RCC_210. The sequence continues at coordinate 1,243,046 of NZ_JBFUPJ010000001.1, forward strand.
GAGGCGCCGGTTGAGCGTGAGCTTCTGCCAGGCCTGGCCGACCGCGTGGTAGACCTCGGGCGGCTTGTTGCGCCACAGCTCGCTGTCGATGGTGCCGGGCGACACGCAGTTCACGCGAATGGGCGCCAGCTCCAGCGCCAGGGCGCGCGCCAGCCCTTCGACCGCGGCGTTGCAGGCCGCGTACGCCGGCGCCCCGATGGGCCGCACCGAGGCCGCGCCCGACATCAGCACCACCGACGCATCGGCCGCCAGGTACGGCAAGGCGGCATGCACCGTCCAGTACTGCCCCCAGAACTTGGCCTGGAACACGGCCTCGGCCTGTTCCTGCGTGTCTTCGCGAAACGAGACCGAGTGGTTGACCGAGCCCGGCGTGAACAGGCCGGCGAGCGTGCCGTTGCCTTCATGACCCTGGGAAGAGCCCTGGAAAAACCCCTGGAAGAAAGCAGCGATGGAGGCGCGGTCCCTCGCGTCGACGGTGCGCGCGGTGGCCAGCGCGCCCAGCTTGCGCACGGCCGCGTCGGCCTTGTCACGCGAGCGCCCGCCCAGCAGCACGCGGTCGCCGCGCGCCACCAGTTGTTCGGCCAGGGCGAAGCCCATGCCGGAAGTGCCGCCGACGATGGCGTAGGTCTTGCTGTTTCTTGCGGTGCTCACGGGGGTGCCTTCGTTGGGTGCTGGTTGAAGGCTTCGATGCTAGGAAGCGGTCGGCCGCAGGTAAAACGATAAGATTTCCGGACACCCGCGCGCCGGGTTCCGCAATCGCCTCCCTTCCGGTTTTTCTCCTTCTTGCCGCATGTCCCATCTCGAGCCGAAGGGCCCCATCCGCGTCTTCCTGGCCGTGTGCGACGCGGGCAGTTTCGCGAAGGCCGCCGACGGCCTGGCGCTGTCGGCCTCGGCCGTGGCCAAGACCGTGGCGCGGCTGGAGGCACGGCTGAAGGTGCGCCTGTTCGACCGCACCACGCGCCGCCTGTCGCTCACGCCCGAAGGCCGCACCTACCAGCAGGCCTGCGCCCGCGCGATGGGCGACATCGCCCGCGTCGAGGCCTCGCTGGCACAGGCCGTGGCCACCCCCAGCGGCACCTTGCGCGTGAGCCTGCCGCCGCTGTTCGGCACCGAGGTGATCGCGCCCGCGCTGCATGCGCTGTGCGACCGCCATCCGGCGCTGAACGTCGACATCTCGCTGGACACCGAACGCATCGACCTGATGGCGCGCGGCGTGGACCTGGCGGTGCGCATCGGTGAGCTGCCCGACGTGGCCGGCCTGACCGCGCGCCGGCTGGGCCTGCAGGAGGTGGTGCTGTGCGGCGCGGCGAGCTACCTGGCGCGCCACGGCGAACCGGCCACCCAAGCCGACCTGGCCGCGCACGCGCTCATCACGACCACGCACCGCGGCCAGCCCGTGCCGTGGCAGCTGCTGGGCGACGACGGGCGCGTCGTGCCGTGGTCGCCGGCCTCGCGCATCAGTACCGACAGCACGCTGCTCACGCTGGCGGCCGTGCGCGCGGGGCGCGGCCTGGGGCTGCTGCCGCGCTGGCTGGTGCAAGGCGACCTGGCCGCGGGGCGGCTGCGGGTGCTGATGACGGGGCCTGGGCCTGGGCCTGGGCTGGAACGCATCGCCGGGCACCTGCCGGTGCACGCGCTGTGGCTGAGCGCGCCGGTGATGCTGCCGAGGCTTCGGGTGGCCATCGACGCGGTGGTGGCTGCGGTGGCCGCCGTGCTTGCGGTGCCTGCCGTGGACACAATCGTTAGCAAAGCCCCTTGAGGCTGGTACATTTCTCGCGCAAAAGAAACAAAGGGGCACAGGTGTCACTCGCAGCGGCCTTGGCCGGTCTTTCCATCCTCATCATCGGGGACAGTCATCTCGCACAACCCACCTACCTGATCACGTCGTTGCACGACGACCTGCAGCGGCAAGGGGCGAAGGTGCATTCCATCGGCATGTGCGGCGCCATGCCCTATGACTGGATCGTGTCGAAAGCCGGCACCTGCGGCGGCGCGGAGCGCGTGGGCAACCGGCCCGTCGTTCGCAGCGAAACCGGCCGCACCGTGGCCATTGCCCAGCTGGTGAAGACCGAGCACCCGGACCTGGTGCTGGTCGTGATGGGCGACACCATGGCCGCGTACCACCAGCCCGACTTTCCGATGAACTGGGTGTGGCAGCAGGTGGGCGCGCTCACCGGCGCCATCGCCGCCACCGGCACGCGCTGCGCGTGGGTGGGCCCGGCTTGGGGCCAGGAAGGCGGCAAGTACGGCAAGAACTACGCACGCGTCGAGCTGATGAGCCGCTTTTTGGCGACCAACGTAGAACCTTGCACTTACATCGACTCGCTGGAGATGTCCAGGCGCGGCCAGTGGACGACGGTCGACGGCCAGCATTTCAACGCCAGCGGCTACCAGGCCTGGGGCAACGGCATCGCCAGGCAGGTGATGCAACTGCAATCGGCAAAGACCGCCAGCCCGATCAACATCAACGCCACCGGCACTGTTCGCCAATGAGTTACCCAATAGCGAACCGCGCCTGCCGCCTACCGCTGCTTGCGGCCCTGTTTACCGTGTTCGCCCTGCTGCCCGCCGCGTCCTTCGCCGCCCCGCGGCTGTACGACACCGGCCCCGCGCAAGACCTGGCGCTGGTGCGCTTCGTCAACGCGGGCCCGCAACCGCTGACGGTGCACAGCGGCGCCAAGACCAGCCTCGAGGTGCCGCCGACCGCCCCCGTTACCGATTACCTGCCCGCGCGCTCCGACGCGCCCGTCACCGGCCAGTGGCAGGCGGGCGGCAAGAAGCTGCCGATCTCGCTGCGCGTGAAGGCCGGCGGCCAGGCCTCCTCGGTGGCCTGGCCCGATGCCGACGGCAACCTGGCCGGCGCCAGCTTCGCCGAAGAGCCGGCGCAGTTCGACCCGCTGCGCGCCTCGCTCGCCTTCTACAACGCCGACGCCCGCTGCACCGCGGGCCTGCAGGCCGCCAGCCAGGGCAACCCGGCCATCTTCGAGAACCAGGCCGCGCTGGCCAATGCCCGCCGCGCCGTCAACCCGGTGAAGCTGGTGGTGCAGGCCACGTGCAACGGCCGCGCCGTGGAAGGCACGCTGGACCTGGGTTCGCTGCAGGCCGGCCAGCGCTACAGCGTGTTTCTTGTTCCCGCGGGCAAGGGCGCCCGGCTGATCGGCCTGCAAGACCGCATCGCGCGCTGAGCGGCCGTGGTCTTCGCGTCGCTCGAGTTCCTCTCGGTCTTCCTGCCTGCCTTCCTGCTGCTGTACGCGGTGACGCCGGCGCGCGCCAGGAACGCGCTGCTGCTGGCGTCGAGCTGGCTGTTCTACGGCTGGTGGAGCCCGCTGTTCCTGCTGCTGTTCATCGCGCTCACGGCGCTGGCCTGGGCGGGCGGCCTGCTGGTGGAACACGCGGGGCGGCATCGCAAGGCCGCGATGGTGGTGCTCATTGCGCTCAACCTGGGCGTGCTCGCGTGGTTCAAGTACGCCAACATCGTGGTCGAGACCTTCAGCGCGGGCCTGGTGCACATGGGCGCGATGCCCATCGCGTGGCAGCGCATCGCCCTGCCCATCGGGCTGTCGTTCACGGTGCTGCAGGCCATTTCGTACTTCGTGGACATCTACCGCGGCAAGTTTCCGGCGGAGCGCCGGCCGGTCGATTTCGCGACCTACCTCGCCATGTTCGGCCACCTGGTGGCGGGCCCGATCATTCGCTACGACTGGATCCGCCAGCGGCTCGCGCACCGGTCGATGCGCTGGGCCGGCTTTGCCAAGGGCGCGCGGCGTTTCATGATCGGCATGTCGATGAAGGTGCTGGTGGCCGACACGCTCTCGCCCGTGGTCGAGCAGGTGTTCGCCACGGCCGGTCCCAGCCTGGTGGACGCATGGCTGGGCTGCCTGGCCTACACGCTGCAGCTGTTCTTCGACTTCGCGGGCTACAGCGCGATGGCCATCGGCATCGGGGCGATGCTGGGCTTCAGGTTTCCGGAAAACTTCAACACGCCCTACCTCGCGCGCAACGTCGCCGACTTCTGGCGGCGCTGGCACATCTCGCTGTCGTCGTGGCTGCGCGACTACCTCTATGTGCCGTTGGGCGGCAGCCGCCGCGGCAACGGCCGCACCGTGGCCAACCTGATGCTCACCATGGGCATCGGCGGGCTCTGGCACGGCGCGGACAGCTGGAACTTTCTGTACTGGGGCCTGGCCCACGGCGCGGCGCTGAGCGTGGTGCACCTGTGGCGCGGGCGTGGTTTCACACTGCCAGCGCCGTTGGCGCACGCCGCCACGCTGGTGTTCGTGATGCTGGGCTGGACGCTGTTTCGCTCGCCCGACCTCGCGACCGCCGGCGCCATGCTGGGCGGGCAGTTCGGGCTGCACGGCGTGGGCCTGGGCGCGGCGCTGTCGAACATGCTGCGCCTGCCGGTGGTGCTGGCCTACCTGCTGGGCATCGCGTGGGTGGTGGCACCCGCGCTGGTGAAGCGCCCGTGGCCGACCCACAGTGCACGCGCGGTGGCGGCCACGCTGCTGCCCATCGGCGGCTTCGTGTTGTCGCTGGCGCTGGTGGCGAGCCGCGGCACCGTGCCCTTCCTGTACTTCCAGTTCTGACGATGGCACGCCCTACCCGACGTTTGCGAAGTTTGCGAGATGGCCTCCACTGGGCCGTCACCACCGTGCTGCTGGCCGCCATCGGCACCGCCTTCATCGCGACCTGGCCGAACCTGGGCGCGGTGCGCTCGCATGTGGACACGTCGCTGCTGCACGACGCCGCCGCGCGCCGCGCGCTGACCAAGGAGCTGGTCACGACGCCGTTCACCGAAGCCCTGGCGCGCTGGCAGCGGCAGGCCAGCTGGTTGCTGCTGCGCGACCTGGGCCCCGAGGTGAAACGCGGCGAAGAGAACTGGTTGTTCCTGGACGAGGAGCTGCAGCTTCATCGCGACCGCGCGGCCCACGCAACCGCGCGCGCAGAGGCCGTGTCGGCCATCGCCCGCGCGCTCGCCGACCGGCACATCGCGCTGCTCGTGGTCGTGGTGCCGGACAAGAGCCGCATCGAAGCCGCCCACCTCGGCACGCTGCGCCGCCCGCCGCAACTCGACGCCCGCGTGCGCGACTGGACCGCGAAACTGGGCGCCGCGAACGTCGCCACGCTCGACCTGTCTCCTGCGCTCGCGGGCGCGTCGCCCTCGCCGTTCCTGCACACCGACACGCACTGGAACGAGCGCGGCAGCTGGCTCGCGGCGCACGCCGTCGCGCAACGGTTGCAGGAGATGCATGCGCTTCAGGGCGAGCCGGTGCCCTCGGTCGTCGTGTCGAAGCAAGTGCGCGAAGTGCATGGCGACCTGTTGCACCTGGCCGGCATCGACGGCCTGCCCGCTTCACTGCAACCCGCGCCCGATACCGACGCGCAATCGGTCGTGGAAACGCGCAACGACAGCACCGACCTGTTCGGCACCACCGCCGTGCCGTCGACCGTGCTCATCGGCACGTCGTTTTCGCGGCGCAGCAATTTCGTGTCGTTTCTGCAACTGGCGAGCCGCGCGCTGGTCGCCGATTTCGCGATGGACGGTGGCGATTTCTCGGGCGCCGCGCGCCGCTACTTCGGGGGCGAAGATTTCGTGAAGACGCCGCCGCGCACCATCGTCTGGGAAGTGCCCGAGCGCGCCATCGAGGCGCCCATCGGCGAAACGGAAGCGCAGTGGCTGCGCCAGCCGCTGCCGCCGCGTTGATTCGTTGCGGCCTTCGCCGCTATCGCATGTAGCCCAGGTCCCGCACGTCGGAGCGCACCGCCGCTCGGTCACCGCCGTGCAGCGGCAAGCTCACGAGCAGCTCCAGCCGGCGGCGCAGCGAAAACAGCAGCTGTATCGCGTCGTGCGCCACCTTCTCGGGGTTGTCGACGGCGGCCACGTCGGGGTAGTCCCACAGCGCCGCGTCGGGCTGGCCGGGCCACGAGGGCTGGCGCGACTCGGTGGCCGCATCGAGCGTGATGACGAACTCGGCCACCATGCCGTTGGAGCGCGCCAGCTCGTCCCAGCCGCGGGGCGCGTGCGCGGGAACCGGAATGCTCGCGCTGTGCAATGCGCCGACAGCGGCGGGATGAAGCTCGCGCGCTACATGGCCGGGCTGGCCGCAGGACATGGCCGAGAAGCGCTTCGGGTCGAGGTGCGCGAGGCACGCTTCGGCAAGGATGCTGCGCAATGAATTTCGCCGGGAGACGAAGATCACGCCTATTCGTTTTTGCATGGAGCTTTGACTATAGCCAAGCCCGGCGAATTCGTCATGACAGGCAAGGCCCGCGTGCACAGCGCCGGCCGAACGGTGCAGACTTGGGGGCATGGACAAGCATTTCCTGACCCCGCTTTTTGCCCCCTCTTCCGTCGTGGCCTTCGTCGGCCACGCCGACGATCCGGGCGGCCAGTCGGCCGCGGGCCGCACGCTGCGCGAGGCCTTCCGCGCCGACCGTTTCGACGGCACCCTTCGCTTCCTGGACGTGCGCACCAAGGGCACGCTCGAAGAACTTTCACAGACCCATGCCGACCTCGCGCTGATCGCGCTGGCCCCGCGCGACGTGGCCGCCGCGCTCGAAATCGCGGGCCGCATCGGCTGCACCGCGGCGGTCGTCATCTCCAGCGGCATCGGCACCGACCAGGCCGCGCAGTGGCGCAAGATCGCAAGGCGCGAAGGCGTGCACCTGCTGGGGCCGAACTCGCTGGGTTTCCAGCGCCCTTCGCTGCACCTGAACGCCAGCGTGGCCGGCCCGCTGGCGCGCTCGGGGCCGTTGGCGCTGGTGTCGCAGTCGGGCTCGCTCACGGCCTCGATGCTCGACTGGGCGCGCCAGAACGGCGTGGGCTTCTCGAGCGTGGTGTCGCTGGGGCCGCACACCTCGGTCGACATGGCGCAGGTGCTCGACTTCCTGGCGAACGACCGCGACACGCACAGCATCATCGTGTACCTCGAAGGCATCGACGACGCGCGCCGCTTCATGAGCGCGCTGCGCTCGGCCTCGCATGCCAAGCCCGTTGTGGTGCTCAAGGCCGGGCGCAAGCCCGCGGGCAACGAGGCCGCGCAAACGCACAGCGCGGCCATCGTGGGCAGCGACGACGTGTTCGACTCGGCCCTGCGCCGCGCCGGCGCGGTGCGCGTGCGCTCCTTCGTCGAGCTGTTTTCCGCGGCCAAGTGCCTGGCCTCGCGCTACCGCCCGGTGGGCAAGCGGCTGGCGGTGGTCACCAACGGCGGCGGCCCCGGCGTGCTGGCCGCCGACTGGATCAACGAGATCGGGCTCGACCTGGGCAAGCTCTCCGCGCCCGCGCAGAAACTGCTGCTGCCCACCCTGCCCCCGCTGGCCTCGCTCACCGACCTGATGGACCTGTCGGAAGACGCGCTGCCCGCGCACTACCGCGCGGCCATCGACGCGGCCTCGGCCGACAGCCAGGTCGACGGTGTGCTCGCCATCTTCTCGCCCAAGCCCGGCGCCGACGCGGCCGCCACCGCCAAGGCGCTGGCCGACATTCCGCGGCCCATGAACAAGCCGCTGCTGGCCTGCTGGATGGGCGATTCGTCCGTAGGAAAGGCGCGCACGGTGCTGGCCGACGCGACCATCCCGAGCTTTCGCACGCCCGAGGCCGCCGTGGGCGCCTTCGGCAACATCGCGGCCTTCTACCAGAACCAGCAGCTGCTGCAGCAGACGCCGCCGCCGCTGTCGGCGCTGGCCAAGCCCGACATCGAAGGCGCGCGCCTGCTCATCGAAAGCGTGCTGGCCGAGCGCCGCCGCGTGCTGACCGAGATGGAGTCGAAGACGCTGCTGTCGTCGTTCCACATTCCCATCACGCGCACGCTGCTCGCGCGCAGCGCCAACGAGGCCATGATGATCGCCACGCAGCTGGGATTCCCGGTGGCGCTGAAGATCGACTCGCCCGACATCTCGCACAAGTCCGACGTGGAGGGCGTGGCGCTCAACGTGCTCAACGGCACCGGCGCGCGCGACACCTACATCGAGATGATGGAGCGCGTGGCGCGGCTGGCGCCCGACGCGCGCATCAACGGCGTGACCGTGCAGAAGATGGTGCGCGCGCGGCGCGGCCGCGAAATCTACGTGGGCATGGTGACCGACGAGCCCTTCGGCCCGGTCATCGTGTTCGGCGCGGGCGGCACCATGATCGAGCTGCTGAACGACCGCGCCATGGAGCTGCCGCCGCTCAACCAGTTCCTGGCGCGCCGGCTCATCGAACGCTCGCGCGTGGCCGAGACCCTGGGCGAATGGCGCGGCGCCAACGCGGTGGACATGGAGGCGCTCGAAGAGGTGCTCCTGCGTGTGTCGGAAATGGTGTGCGAGCTGCCCGAGCTGCGCGAGATGGACATCAACCCCATCATCGTGGACGAGAACGGCGCCATCTCGGTCGATGCGCGCATCGTGGTGGCGAGCAGCACGCAGGCGGTGGCGGGGAACAGCGGCTACGGAAGCGGATCGGCCAGCTCAAGCAACGGCTACCAGCACCTGGCCATCATGCCGTACCCCGCGCGCTACCGGCGCGAGTGGCCGCTGCCGGGCGCGGGCGGCGGCACGTACATCGTGCGGCCGGTGCATCCGAACGACGCGCAGATGCTGCAGGCGCTGGTGCAGGGCCTGTCGCCGGAGAGCCGGTGGTTTCGCTTTGTGTCGCGCTTCCACGAGCTGCCGCCGTCGATGCTGTCGCGCTTCACCCTCATCGACTACGACCGCGAGATGGCACTGGTGGCCGTGGTGCTGGAGCGCAGCGTGTCGCCCGACGGCACCGTGCTGGAAAGCGAACGCATCGTGGGCGTGTCGCGCTACATCACCAACCCCGACCAGACCAGCTGCGAGTTCTCGCTGGTGGTGGCCGACGAGTTCAGCGGCAAGGGCATCGGCTCGCGCCTGATGGAAAGCATCATCGACGTGGCGCGCGACAAGGGCCTGGCCGAGATGGACGGCCTGGTGCTGGCCACCAACCCCGACATGCTGAAGCTGGTGCGGCGGCTGGGGTTCACAGTGAAGTCGTTTCCGGAAGACCCGGACTTCAAGCTGGTGGTCTACATGCTGTGACACCCCGGCGCGCGAAAGGCATCGCGGCCGCGACGTAAGCTCTCGGGTCGCCAGCTTCCTGACCTTTTTCATGATCCGAACGCTCTTGCGTGTCATTGGCCGCCTTGCGGTGTCGCTCGCCGTGCTGCTGAGCGCCCTCTGGGCCTGCCTCGCACTCTGGTACCAGCTGCCCGGCCCGGCCGCCGTGAAGATCGGCGCCGGTGTGCTGTGGGCCTTGTTCGCCCTGGCCGCCATCGCCCTGATGTGGCGCGGCCGCGCCGCCCGCGCCCTGCTTTCGTACATGGTCGGCTTCGCGCTGCTGCTCGGCTGGTGGGGCACCATCCTGCCGTCGCAGAACCGCACCTGGGCCGACGACATGGCGCGGCAGGTCACGTCACGTGTCGAAGGCAGCGTCGTCACCCTGGACAACGTGCGCAACTTCGACTGGCGCAGCGACACCGACTACACGTCGCGCTGGGAAACGCGCCGCTACGACCTCGACCGGCTGCGCACGGTCGACGTGGCACTGTCTTACTGGAGCGGTCCGGCCATTGCGCACACGCTGGTGTCCTTCGGCTTCGACGACGGCCGCTTCCTGACCTTTTCCATCGAGATCCGCAAGGAGCGCGGCGAGAGCTTCTCGTCCATCGGCGGGTTCTTCAAGCAGTTCGAAACCAGCCTGGTGGCGGCCGACGAGCACGACATTCTTCGGGTGCGCACCAACGTGCGCGGCGAAGACCTGTACCTGTACCGCGTGCAGTTGCCGCAGGCGCAGATGCGCTCGCTGTTCCTGGCCTACCTGGACGAAGGCGCGTCGCTGGTGCGCGCGCCCAGCTTCTACAACACGCTCACGGCGAACTGCACGACCATCGTCTACGCACTGGCCAGGCACATCGTGCCCGGCCTGCCGATGGACTGGCGACTGCTGGCCTCGGGCTACCTGCCCGACTACCTCTACGACGTGGGCGGCCTCACGCCGGGCTACAGCCTGGAAGCGCTGCGCGCGGCCGGCCGCATCACCGACCGTGCGATTGCCACCGACAAGGCGCCCGCCGTCGATTTCTCGCAGGCCATCCGCCAGGGCATGCCTGGGGCCGCAAGCGTGAAGCCAGCAAAGGCGCTGCCATGACGTGCGTGCGCGGACGCGCGCTGCCCGGCTTGCTGCCCGGCTTGATGCTTGCAGCCGCGCTGCTCACCGGCTGCGCGGGCGTGAAGGTCGGCTCCATCTCCCCGGCCGACTACCTCGCACAGCGTCGCGGCGACGTGCTCACCACCGGCAAGCTCAGCACCTCCGCGCAGGAGGTGCTGCGCGTGATCGGCTCCGACGCCGATCTGTGCGGCAAGAGCGGCCCCGCCTGCCGCGCCGCGCTGGCCGACTCGCCGGGCCTGACCGACGAGCAGCGCCTGTCGGCCCTGTCGGAGGTGTGGCTGCAGGTGGCGCTGGCAGCGGACAAGGGCGGCACCACCGCCGAGCCTTCGTCGCCCGACACCGCCATCGAGGCCTGGCTGGAAACCGCCCGCCACGCCTACGCCTACCTCTTCTTCACCGCCCGCAAGCCGCGCGACCGCGCCTTCGAAGACCGCCAGACGCAGGTGCGCGACTACTACAACTACGCGGTGCAGCAGGCCATCACCGGGCTGTACCGGACGTACCAGCGCGCGGGTGCAGGCTCGGCGCCTCAGGCCCCGACCGAAGGCGCGCCACCGCAAGTTCCTCAGGTTCCCCAGGTCGGCAACTGGCGCATCGGCACCGACGTGACCGCGTTGCGCCTGCCGGCCGATTCGGCCCTGCCCGACGAGCTGATTCCCGCCGCATCGCTCACCTTCTCGGGCCTGCGCAACACCTACCGGCGCGACGGCTTCGGAGCCGAGCTGGTGGCCGCGGCCAGCAAGCGCACATACGACGAATCGCAGCAGCCCTCGGTGCCCTACCGCGAAACACCCTTCCCCGCCGTGACCGCGCTGCTGCTGTTCGACGGCAACAGCCTCGGCGAAATCTTGCGCACGCGGTCGCTGCGCATCGCGGCCTACGACCCGTACCGCACCGCCACCGTGCAGCTCGCCGGGCAAGAGGTGCCGCTGGCCGCCAACTTCACCTCCGGCTACGGCCTGTGGCTCGCGCGCTCGGACTTCGCGCTGCAGGCGCTGCGCAGCCTGTTCGGCAGCGCCGAAGGGCTGACCGAGCCGCGCATCTACCTGATGCAGCCCTACGACCCCGAGCGCCGCACCATCGTCATGCTGCACGGCCTGGCCAGCAGCCCCGAGGCCTGGATCAACGTGGCCAACGAGGTGCTGGGCGACGAAACGCTGCGCCGGCGCTACCAGGTCTGGCAGGTGTACTACCCCACCAACGCGCCGCTGCCGCTGAACAACCAGGCCATTCGACAGGCGCTGGAGCAAACGCTGGCGCACTTCGACCCTTCGGGCAAGGCGGTTGCGTCCAACAACCTCACGCTGATCGGCCACAGCATGGGCGGCGTACTGTCGCGGCTGATGGTGTCGTCGTCGGAAGACACGCTGTGGGACGCCCTGCTCAGCAGCTACCCCATGCAGGGCGCGCAGCAACAGCGCATGGAGGCCAAGCTGGCGCCCTACCTGCGCTTCGAGCCGCTGCCGCAGGTGAGCGACGCCATCTTCATTGCCGCGCCGCACCGCGGCACGCCGTTCGCCAACAACCGCGTCTCGCGCTGGGTGGCCAACCTGGTGACGCTGCCGGTGACCATGCTGGGCCAGCTCAACGACATTTCGCGCGAGCTGATCCGCATCGCGCCGGCCCGGCAGGACCTGGGCGCCTTCCGCATTCCCAACAGCATCGACAACCTGAGCGACCGCGACCCGTTCGTGCGGCTGTCGTCGGGGTTGCCGATGAACCCGCGCGTGCGCTTTCATTCGATCATCGGCAACGACACGCCGGGCCTGGCGCAGGCGCTGTCGAGCGACGGCATCGTGCCCTACGAGAGCGCGCACCTCGACGGCGCGGCGTCGGAGCTGGTGATCGCGTCGCCCCACAGCGTGCAGGAGAACCCGCTGGCGATCCTGGAGATACGGCGCATCCTGCGCGAGCAGTTGGCGCCAGTGCCTGCACTGACACCTGCACCTGCACCTGCACCTGCACCTGCACCTGCACCTGCACCTGCACCTGCACCTGCGCGCGCCGCGCCCTGATCAAAACGGCCATCGCGCCCTGACCGCGCCGCGTTCGCAGGCGCGGTCCCCACCACCGTGTTGAACATCGCCTGGGCCGCATGGGCCAGGCTCCGCCGTTGCCCGCGCATGCCACCGGGTTTGCCCCAGTCTCGAAAACTTTACCAGTCTTAAAAAAGATACTAATATCGAAACTTGAACTGAACCCAGGGTTGCGCGACCTCTTCGTCTTCGCGGACCTTCCCAGCCATTGATCCCCGTGCGGCACACACCCCGCGCTCAGCCAGGAGTCGACAACGTGGAAGCAAGAGTGAATTCATCGGCCACGGCCGCGGACGCCGCCCCCGGCCACGACAAGGTGACCGGCTACGGCTGGAAAGCCCTCGCGGGCTCGGCCGTCGGCTACGCCATGGACGGCTTCGACCTGCTGATCCTCGGCTTCATGCTCACCGCCATTTCGGCCGACCTGCACCTCACGCCGGGCCAGGCCGGCTCGCTCGTCACCTGGACGCTGGTGGGCGCCGTGGCCGGTGGCATCGTGTTCGGCTCGCTGTCCGACCACTACGGCCGCATCCGCGTGCTGACCTGGACCATCGTGATGTTCGCGGTGTTCACCGGCCTGTGCGCCTTTGCGCAGGGCTACTGGGACCTGCTGGCTTACCGCACGCTCGCGGGCATCGGCTTGGGCGGCGAGTTCGGCATCGGCATGGCGCTGGCGGCCGAGGCCTGGCCCGCAAGGCACCGGGCGCGCGTGTCGTCGTATGTGGCGCTGGGCTGGCAGACGGGCGTGCTCGGCGCCGCGCTGCTCACGCCGCTGCTGCTGCCGCACATCGGCTGGCGCGGCATGTTCCTGATCGGCGTCATTCCGGCGGTGGTGGCCTGGGTCATCCGCAACAAGCTGCACGAACCCGAGGTCTTCGTGCGCCGCCCGGCGGCGAAGGGCCCGAAGACCAAGGCTTTTCGCCTGCTCGTGAAAGACGGCCGTACGGCGCGCACCAGCCTGGGCATCGTCACGCTGTGCGCGGTCCAGAACTTCGGCTACTACGGCATCATGATCTGGATGCCCAGCTTCCTCTCGAACAAGCTGGGCTTCAACCTCACCAAGTCGGCCCTGTGGACCTCGGTGACCATCCTCGGGATGATGGCCGGCATCTTCGTCTTCGGCCAGCTTGCGGACCGCATCGGCCGCAAGCCCAGCTTCCTGCTGTTCCAGGCCGGTGCCGTGGCCATGGTGCTCACCTATTCGCAGCTGTCCGATCCGGTATCGATGCTGTGGGCCGGCGCGCTCATGGGCATGTTCGTCAACGGCATGCTCGGCGGCTACGGCGCGCTCATGTCGGAGGCCTACCCCACCGAGGCACGCGCCACCGCGCAGAACGTGCTGTTCAACATCGGCCGTGGCGTGGGCGGCTTCGGGCCGGTGGTGGTCGGCGCGCTGGCCACGGCGTACTCGTTCCAGGTGGCCATTGCCCTGCTGGCAGCCATCTACGTGCTCGACATGCTCGCCACGCTGTTCCTGATTCCCGAACTCAAGGGCAAGGAGCTCGAATGACCACCACAGCCGCCCTCCCCACGGCGCACGCCGCCTGCTTCCAGCGCAATGCGCAAGGCGTGGCCTCGCACCGTTGCGAGGTGGTCGAGCACCGCTGGGTGAACGACCGCTACCGCTACCTGCGCCTGTCGGCCAGCGCCGACCTGGCCGGCACCACCCGGCCCGGCCAGTTCTACCAGCTCAAGTGCCCGCCGTCGCAAGACCTGCACCCCTTCCTGCTGCGCCCCATGAGCGTGTACGGCACGGGGCCGGAGGCCGGCACCATCGAGTTTCTCTACAACGTCACGGGCGTGGGCACGCGTGCGCTCGCAAGCCTGCAAGCCGGCAGCCACATGGACATCGTCGGCCCGCTGGGCAACACCTTCGCGCTCGACCCCGGTGCCCGGCGCATCCTGATGGTGGCGCGCGGCGTGGGCCTGGCCACCATGGCGCCGCTGGTGCAGCACGCCGCGCGCCTGGGTGTGCATGTCAGCGCCGTGATGTCCGCGCGAGCGCCGAAGGACCTGATGCGCGACGAGTTCCTGCGCGGCGTGGACGCCGACGTGCACTGCGTGTACGACAGCGACGGCTCCTCGTCGGTCGAGGCCATGGAGGCACTGGTGCGCCGCCTGCTCGAAGAGGCCCGCCACGACGCGGTCTACACCTGCGGCTCGCACCGCATCCTGATGCTGCTGCAGCGCGTGCTGCAAGACCATCCGCACACCCGCGGCGAGGTCGCCATGGAACAGCGCATGGCCTGCGGCATGGGCGTGTGCCTGTCGTGCGTGCGGCTGTTCGACCGCGAGGGCGACAAGCAATTTCTTCGCGTGTGCCGCGAAGGCCCGGTGTTTCCCATTCGCGACGTTGTGGGGGAGGTGGAGTTTGGCTGACCTGAATGTCCGTATCGGCGAGCTCGAGCTGCGCAACCCGGTGATGCCGGCCTCGGGCTGCTTCGCCATCGAGTACAGCGAAGCACTGGACCTCGCCCGCCTGGGCGCGCTGGTGGTCAAGAGCGTGTCGCCCGTGAGCCGTGCGGGCAACCCCACGCCGCGGGTGAGCGAGGCGCATGCCGGCATGCTGAACTCGATCGGCATCCCCAGCAAGGGCCTGGCGCACTACCGGCGCGAGGTGCTGCCCGCCTACACCGGCTTCGGGACGCCCGTGGTGGTCTCCGTCTCGGCCGACACGGTCGATGAGTTCGCCGACGCCGTGGCCGAGATGTCGCTGCCCGAGGTGGCCGTGATCGAGGCCAACATCTCCTGCCCCAACCTGGAAGCCGACGGCATGGCCTTCGCCATGACGCCGGAGACCACCTACAGGGTGGTGAGCGCCATTCGCCGCAAGACCCGCCACCCGTTCTGGGCCAAGCTCACACCCAATGCCTCGCACATTGCCGCCGTGGCCAAGGCCGCGGAAGAAGCCGGTGCGGACGCATTGGTGATGGGCAATACCGTGCTGGGCATGGCCATCGACGTGCGCACGCGCCAGCCCAAGCTGGGCAACGTGATGGGAGGCCTCTCGGGCCCGGCCATCAAGCCGATCGCCCTGCGCATGGTGCACCAGTGCTACCGCAGCGTGCGCATTCCCATCATTGGCTGCGGCGGCATATGCACCGCCGACGACGCGGTGGAGTTCATGCTGGCCGGCGCGAGCGCGGTGCAGGTGGGCACTGCGTCGTTCCTCGACCCCGGCGTGATGCAAAAGATCATCGACGGGCTGCAGGCCTACTGCGGCGAGATGGACGTGGCGCACGTGCGCGACCTCACCGGCCAGGTGAAGCTCGACCGGCAGCTGTCGGACCGCTGGCTGCGCTTTGCACAGCAGTCGGGCTAGGAACACGACCATGGACCTGCTGGAACTGCGCCCGCTCGCCGAGAAGCTGTTCGACGACGTGCGCGCCCTGTCCTTCGACGGCGTGGGCGTCACGCGCGAAAGCTACGGGCGCGGCGAATCGGCAACGGCCGAATACCTGTGCGAATTCGCGCGCGCCGAGGGCCTGGAGGCCGAACCCGACCGGGCCGCCAATGTCGTATTTCGATTGCCCGGCACCGCGCGAGAAACGTCCGTGGCCTGGACCGGCTCGCACATCGATTCCGTGCCGCAGGGCGGCAACTTCGACGGGCTGGCGGGCGTGGTGGCAGGGCTGCTGTGCCTGGTGGCGCGCCAGCGCAAAGCCGATGCAGGGCACGCACGCGATGCAGCAGGGCTGCCCCTGGAAGTGCTGGCCTTCCGCGGCGAGGAAAGCGCCTGGTTCGGCAAGGCCTACATGGGCTCGGGCGCGCTGCTGGGGAAGATCGGCGAGGCCGACCTCGCGCTCACGCAGCGCAGCACCGGCGAGACCCTGGCCGAGTGCATGCGCAAGGCCGGCGCGGATGTCGACGCCATCCGCGCGCAGCAACCGCTCTTCGACAGTTCGCGCGTGAAGGCCTACCTGGAACTGCACATCGAGCAGGGGCCGGTGATGGTTGCGCGCAAGTTGCCGCTGGCGGTGGTGTCGGGCATTCGCGGCAACGTGCGCCACAACCGCATCGTGTGCAACGGCGACGCGCAGCACTCGGGCGTGGTGCCGCGCTGGCTGCGCCACGACGCGATGTTCGCGGTGGCCGACCTGGTCATGCGCATCGACGAGCACTGGCGCGTGCTGCTGGAGCGCGGCACCGACCTGGTGGTGACCACAGGCATCGTGCAGACCGACGCCGCCGAACATTCGATTTCGCGCATTCCCGGCCGCGTGAGCTTCAGCCTCGAGGCCCGCAGCAAGAGCACCGACACGCTGGAGGCTTTCTACCAACTGATGCGCGCGGAGTGCACGGCCATCGAGCGCGAGCGCGGCGTGCGCTTTGCATTCGACCGCCGCCTTGAAAGCGCGCCGGCCACGATGAACGAGGGCATCTGCGGCGTGCTCTCCCAGGCTTGCGGCACGCTCGACGTGCCGTTCGACGTCATGCCGAGCGGTGCGGGTCATGACGCATCGCTCTTCGCCAACGCGGGCATTCCCAGCGGCATGCTGTTCGTGCGCAACCAGAACGGTTCGCACAACCCGCACGAGGCGATGGACATGGCCGACTTCATGCTTGGCGCGCAGGCGCTGAGCGATGCCTTCGGCCAACTGGACTGACATGCGCCCGCAGACCCTCACGATCCGACGCCCAGACGACTGGCACCTGCACCTGCGCGACGGCGACATGCTGCGCACCGTGCTCGGCCACAGCACTGCCTCGTTCGCGCGCGCCGTCGTCATGCCCAACCTCCGGCAGCCGGTGACCACCACGGCGCAGGCGAGCGCCTATCGCGAGCGCATCGTCGCTGCCCTGCCAGCCGGCGCGCGCTTCACGCCGCTCATGACGGCGTACCTCTGCGACGGCACACCTGCCGCCGAACTGAAGCAAGGCTTCGAGCAAGGCGTGTTCACCGCCGCCAAGCTGTATCCGGCCGGCGCCACCACCCATTCGGAATTCGGTGTCACGTCCATCGCCAGCGTGGCCCCGGCGCTGGAAGCCATGCAGGCCCTGGGCATGCCGCTGCTGGTGCATGGAGAAAGCACCGATCCGGCCGTCGACATCTTTGACCGCGAGGTCGTGTTCATCGACACCACGCTGCGCCCGCTGCTCGCGGACTTTCCCGCGCTGAAGGTGGTGATGGAGCACATCACCACCGAGCAGGCGGTCGGTTTCGTGCAGGCCGACCACAGCGGACGGCTGGGCGCCACGATCACGCCGCAGCACCTTCTGTTCAACCGCAACGCCCTTTTCACCGGGGGCATCCGGCCGCACTTCCATTGTTTGCCGGTGCTGAAGCGGGAGCGTCATCGGCTGGCGCTGCGCCGCGCCGCGACCTCGGGCGATGCGCGCTTCTTCCTGGGCACCGACTCCGCGCCGCATGTGCGCGCGCTGAAAGAGGCGGCCTGCGGCTGCGCCGGCATCTTCAATGCGCCGACCGCGCTGCAGGGCTACGTCACGGTGTTCGAGGAAGAAGGCGCCCTTGGGCACTTCGAGGCCTTCGCGAGCGAGAACGGCGCGCGCTTCTACGGCCTGCCGCTCAACGAAGGCACGCTCACCCTGTACCGGCAACCGGCGCGGGTGCCCGAAGACATCGCCCTGCCCCACGGCGCGGCCCTGCACCCGTTCCTGGGCGGCAGCACGCTGGCGTGGTCGCTGGGGCAGCCCCATGGACAGGAGTCTCTATAGTGTCTTTTTCGATCTCCGAGCAGGAAAAAGAGATGACAGCAGCACCTCCGGCATTCAGGTCCTCTATCGACTATGCGGCGCTCGGCGACCGCCTGCGGGCCTACCGCATCGGCGCCTCGCTGCTGGCGGAGGACGTGGCCGAGCAGCTCGGCATTTCGCGCGCCGTGGTCTACCGCATGGAAAAGGGCGAGATCGTCAAGATCGAAACGCTGGAACGCCTGGCCACCCTGCTGGACACCTCCCTCGCCTCGCTGCTGGGCGTGGAGGTGGAGTACTACGCCACCGCGCTCGGGCTGTTCGAGCGCATGCGCCAGCTCGAAGAGAACTCCGACCGCATCCTGGCGCACTTCGAGCCCATCTCGCTGCTGCTGACCTCCGACGACTACCTGCCGCATCTGCGCGAGATGTTGCTGGAGGCCTCGCCGCGCTCGCCCGGCAAGGGCCCCAAGGTCTCGGACATCGACAAGATGCTGGAGATCATGGCGGAGCGCAAGGCCTTCTTCGAGAAGCGCAAGCCGCAGATCGTGAGCCTCATCGGCCTGCGCGAGCTGGAGCGTTTCGTGCACACCGGGCTGGTCGGGCGCGTCGACCTGCCGGCCAGGATCCGCGCCGAGCGCGTGCTGGCCGCGCGCCGCGAAGTGACCCGCATCGCCGACCTGATGGAGAGCGAGCCGTTCCATGTGCAGATCGGCCTGATCGACGACGCCATGCCGGCCTCGACCTTCCAGCTCTTCACGAGCGCCAGGCACGCGGTGCTGGCGGTCAGCCCGTTCCGCCTCGGCGAGCTGCCCAACGTGCGCAACGGCATCGCCACCGTCACGGCCTCGCCCGAGGCGGTGCGCATGCATGAAGAGATGATCGAGCGGCTCTGGAAGAGCGCCTACAAGGGCCGCACCGGCGCGCAGCACCTGCGCAAGCTGCTGGAGCGGATTCAATGACACACGCACACCCCACCGCGGGCACTTCCGCCAGCGCCGGCGCCGGCGCCGACGCCATGGCCGTGGCGGCCGGCCTGATCGATGCCGGCTGCGTTTCGGTTCGCACCGACGAGCCCTACCGCCTGCCCTCCGGCTGGGCCAGCCCGGTGTACATGGACTGCCGGCGGCTCATTTCCTTTCCGGCGTTGCGGCGCGACCTGGTGGCGCGCGGCATCGCACTGCTCGCGTCGCACGGCTGCACCGAGGGCCTTGCGGGCGTGGCGGGTGGCGAAGCCAGCGGCATCGCGCTGGCCGCGTGGATGGCCGAGGCGCTCGACCTTCCGCTGCAGTACGTGCGAAAGCGCGCAGCAGGCGCCAGCCAGGTCGAGGGCGTGGTGCCGGCCGGCGCCCGCGTGCTGCTGGTCGACGACCTGATGGCCGCGGGCCACTCCAAGCTGCGCTTCTGCCGTGCGCTGGCCGACGCCGGCGCGCAGGTTGCCGACCTGTTCGTGGTGTTCGACTACGCCACCTTCCCCACAGCGCAGCTGCTGGCCCCGCTGGGCGTGCGCGTGCATGCGCTCGCCACCTGGCGCGACGTGCTCGCCGTGGCGCAGCAGCGTGGCGACTTCACCCCTGCCGCCCGCGCCGAGTGGGCCGACTTCCTGGCCGCCCCCGCGGCCTGGTCGCAGGCCCACGGCGGACTCGGGCCCACCGCCCATTCATAGAGGAGATCGAGAAAAATGGAATTCATCGACATCGCCCGGCGCTTCGACAGCGCCACCTCGGGCACGGACGCCTTCAAGTCGTTCTACAAGGACGCCTTCGCACTCATGAAGGCCGACCCCGACAACGCCAGCCTGTACTTCGTGGTCGGCATTGCCGCGCAGTCGTATGTGCGCACCTACGAAGACCAGGGCATCAGCGGCGAATTCGCCGACAGCGCCAAGGTCACGCTCGTGGGCTTCAACGCGAAGCTGGTCGAGGCCCTGGCCGCCGCGCCGCAGGAGCGGCTGCGCCTGCTGGGCGAGGTGGCCATCGACTACGAGTGGAACGTGCACAGCTTCTGAACCGGCCCCGCGGAAAAAATGCTGCGCTAACATCCAGCCCGCGGTCGCAAGCCGCGCCCGGGCCCGCGGGAAGGGTTGAACCCACTTGCCTTCACGTGACGATCCACAGCCTTTTGTGCAGCCGGATTTGCGGGCCGTCGGCGCCTGATGCACGGAGGTTTTCATGAAGCGCATTCCCGCCCGGCCCGACATCGGCCATCTCAAGAAACAAGCCAAGGACCTGCTCGCGCTCTACCGCGGCAACGACCCCGCGGCCTTCGCCCGCTTTCGCGACGCCCTGCCGGCCGCTGCCGGCAAGACCGATACCACCCTCGCAGCCCTCGGCCTGCGCCTGCACGACGCGCAGTCGTGCGTGGCGCGCGAGCACGGCTTTGCCTCGTGGGCCGACCTGCAGGGCTTCGTCGTCGCGCGCCGCGCGCAGGCGGACGACCCGGCCCGCGCGCTGCTGCACTGGCTGCGGCTGGTGTACGCGGGCGACATCTCGGGCGGCAACCACCGCGCGCGGCCCACGGTGGCGGCCCGTCTGCTCGAAGACGACCCCGCCCTGCCCGCGTCCATGCCCGTACTCGGCCAGGACCCCTACCTGGCCTGCGCCATCGGCGACGAGGCCGCGCTGCGCCGGGCCACCGCGCAAGACCCGGGCTGGCTGCACCGCGCCGGCGGCCCGCTGAACCTGCCGCCCCTCGTGGCCGTGACGCATTCGAGCCTGCTGCGCCTGCCGGCGTTTCGCGAGCGGCTGCGCGCATGCGCCAGGTACCTGCTCGCAGCCGGTGCCGACGCCAACCAGTCGGCCGGCAACCGCTGGCCGCCGGCCTCGCTGGCCGCGCCCTCGGACACCGAGCGCCTGTCCGCGCTGTACGGCGCGGCCGGCCAGAACCACGACGTGGAACTCACCGAACTGCTGCTCGGCGCGGGCGCCGACCCGAACGATGGCGAGTCGCTCTATCACTCGCTGGACCAGCCGGCCTGCACCCGGCTGCTGCTGCAGGCCGGCGCGCGCGTCACCGGCTCCAACGCGCTGTACCGCGAGCTCGACCTGGACGACGTGGCCACCCTGCGCCTGCTGCTCGCGCATGGCGGCGACGCGAACGAGCCGGCGCGCGGCGCACCCACCTCCGACTGGGGCACGCCGCTGCTGTGGGCCCTGCGCCGCCGCCGCTCGCCGGCCCACATCGAGGCCTTGCTGGCCGCGGGCGCCGACCCGGCCGCCACCACGCCCGACGGCACGCCCGCCCACCTCGTCGCCTTGCGCTTCGGCCTGACCGAGGTGGCGCGGCTGCTGCAGGCGGCCGGCGCCGACAGCGCCCCGTTGCCGCCCGATGAGGCCTTCGTCGCCGCCTGCGCGCGCGCGGACGAAGCGGCGGCGCGGCAGGTGCTGGCGCAGCACCCGGGCCTGATCGCCTTGCTGGGCGACACCCGCCTCAAGCTGCTGCCCGAGCTGGCGGCGCAGGGCTGCACCGACGCGGTGAAGACCATGGTCTCGCTCGGCTGGCCGATCGAAGTGCGCGGCGCCGACATCGACGGCTCGGCGCTGAACCAGGCGGTGTTCCGCGGCGATGCGGCGCTCACGCGCTTCCTGCTCGAACACGGCGCCGACTGGCGCACGCTGCACGGCTACGGCGACGACGCGCGCGGCTCGCTGTCGTGGGCCTCGCTGAACGAGCCCGAGCCCGGTGGCGACTGGCTGGGGTGCGCGCAGGCGCTGGTGGCGCACGGCATGCCCGCCGCGCGGCCGGACCCGCAGGCGCCCGACGCCGTGCTGGTCGGCGAAAAGCGCTACTGGTTCTCCGACGAGGTCACCGACTTCCTGCTCGGCGCATCGGCAGCGCAGGGCTAAAAAAAAAGCGGGCCACAAGGGCCCGCTGAAGGTCTTCCATCGAACGGCGCCAAGGCGCCTTCCGACTCCGACTCACCTCGAACTCAACCTCCTGCACTCCTTTTTTTCCTCTTCCTCTCCTCCTCGGTTCACAGCGCCCGCCAGCCCAGCTCAGGCGCAATGCGCGCGCTAAGGTCGCTCAATATCTGCTCGTAGTCTTCGCCGCTGAAGTTGTAGGGCAGCTCCACGCGCAGCTCTTCCACCTGCGGCAGCACCGGGTCTTGCCGCAGGTGCTCCAGGATCTCGTCGGACGTGCCCACCAAATCGCTCGCGAACAGCGTGCGCCGCTCGCCCTGCGGCGCCAGCGTGCGTTCCACGCGGCCGGCCGCGAAGGCGCGGTAGCGCTTGCGGGTGGCGGCGTCGGCGCTGTCCAGCGGCACGATCACGCGGCCCAGCGCCACCCGGCCCTTGTGTTCGCCTGCCTCGCTGGCGCGAAAGCGCTCGACCAGGCCGAGCTGCGCCGCCAGGAAGTCGTCGGTGTTCTCGCCCGACAGCACATTGCCCTGCAGCAGGTTGAAGCCGTTGCGCCCCGCCCACTCGGCCGAGCGCAGCGAGCCGCCGCCGTACCACAGCCGGTTGGCCAGGCCCGGCGCATGCGGCTGCACCTGCGGCCGCACGCGCCCGCCGGCCGACTCGATGAAGGTCTGCGCGTCGCCCAGCAGCGTGGGCGCCAGGTTGGCCTTCAGCCGGCCCACGCGCTTGTGCGTGTAGTCGACGGTGTTCGGTGCCGTGTCGTAGAAGCGGTTGCCAAGTAGCGCGCCGTGCAGCGGCACGCCCGCGCTCAGGCCCACCTGCAGCCGTCCGCGCGCCAGGATGTCGACCGTGGCCAGGTCCTCGGCGAGGCGGAACGGGTTTTCATAGCCCATCTGGATCACGGCTGCGCCCAGCTCGATGCGGCGCGTGCGCTGCGTGGCCGCCGCCAGGAAGGTCGCGGCCGACGACACGCCGCGCTCCAGGTGGCGCTGCCGCACCCAGGCGCCGTTGAAGCCCAGCTTCTCGCCGAACTCGAACAGCTTCAGCGCCGCCTCCAGTCCCGCGTAGGGGTCGGTCTCCGCGAAATTGCCTGGCGTGAGAAAGGCGAGATGGCGGATGCTCACGGCGCGAACTTCGGCAGGCCGGGCGGGTTGGTTTCCGACCTGGGCAATGCCTCTTCGGCCAGGCTCCAGCGCGCCAGCGTCTTGGCGTAGCTGCCGTTGCGAATGAGGTTGTTGGTGGCCGTGGTCAGCGCCACGGCCAGGCCGCTGCCCTTGCGCGTGGCAATGGCCACGTCGGACTTCAGCGGCCAGCCCGCGTTCACCGTGCCGACCAGGCGAATCTGCCCGTTCTTCGCGGCCTCGTAGGCCTGCGGCGCGTTCGGGTTGAAGTTGGCGTCGACCCGCCTGGTGACCACTGCCAGCGTGCGCGTCACATCGTCGTCGTAGTACTGGATCGTGGCGGGCTTCAGCCCCGCTGCGGCGTTCTGCCGGTTCCATTCGAGCAGGATGCGCTCCTGGTTGGTGCCCGCGCCGGTCGTCAGCTTCAGGCCGGCGATGTCCTTGGGCTCCTTGATGCTCTTGATGGGGCTGTCGGCCTTCACGTAGAAGCCGTGCAGGCCCAGGCGGTAGGAGGAAAAGTCGAACTTCTCCTTGCGCTGCTCGGTCACGCCCACGTTGGAGATCACCGCGTCGTACTTGCCCGAGCTCAGGCCCAGCGGCCAGTCGGCCCACGCGATGGGCTGCAGGTCGAGCTTCAGCCCCAGCGCATCGGCGATGAGCAGTGCGTAGTCGGCTTCGAAGCCGACCACCGTCTTCGCATCGGTCGCATAAGTGGAGATGGGCGGCGCGAACGGCGCCACGGCCACGGTCAGCACGCCCTCCTTCACGAACTTGAAGTTGGGCGGAATCGCGTTCACGGCCTCCGCGTCCTTGCCCGTGCGCAGGCGGCCCTGCTGCTCGGGGCTGAAGTCGAACTTGTCGGCGGCATGCGCCGTGCCTCCAACGAGGGTGAATGCGGCAAGGGCGAATGCGGCAAGGCTGCGCGCGATCCACGCCGCGGATGTGTGCTTGATGTTCTTCAAAGTCATGGTCTTCAGTTCTTCGGCAGGCCGGGCGGGTTGGTGCGCGACGCCTGAATGGCTTCGGACTCCAGGCTCCAGCGCGACAAGGTCTTGGCGTAGTTGCCGTTCTTGATCTGCGTGTTCAGCGCCAGCGTCACCGCGTCGGCAATGCCGGAGCCCTTGCGCGAGGTGACGGCAATCTCGGCGTTCAGCGGCCAGCCGCCCGAGAACACGCCCGCCAGCTTCGTCTTGCCGTCGCGCGCCTCGTAGGCCGCGATGGCGTTCGGCCCCACATAGGCGTCGGCCCGACCCGACTGCAAGGCCAGGCGCTGCACCACGTCGTCGTCGTAGTACTGGATCTCGACCGGCTTCAGCCCGGCGGCCAGGTTCTGCTTGTTCCATCGCAGCAGGATCTGCTCCTGGTTGGTGCTGGCCGCCACGATCACCTTCAGCCCCGCGATGTCCTTCGGCTCCTTGATGGCGCCCAGCTTGCTGTCGGACTTCACATACACGCCGATCTGGTCGTTGCGGTAGGTGGAAAAGTCGAACTTCTCCTTTCGCTCTTCCGTCACCGTCACGTTCGACACCACCACGTCGAACTTGCCCGACTGCAGGCCCAGCGGCCAGTCGGCCCAGGTGGTGGACACCAGCTCCAGCTTGCGACCCAGGCTGTCGGCCACCAGCTGCGCGATGTCGGGCGCGTTGCCCACGGGCGTCTTCGTGTCGGTGGCGTAGGCCGCGAACGGCAGGCGGCCCGTGGTCGTGCCGACGACCAGCACGCCCTCCTTCTGGAACTTGAAGTCCCTGGCGAGCGCCACGGCCTCGTCGATCCTCTGCGCGCGCGGGCGGCCGACCTGCTCGGGGCTCAGGTCGGGGGCGGCCTGGGCCGATGCCGCCAGCGGGAGCAACGCAGCCACAAGAACGGACCAGAAAGCGAACCAGGAGGCGGACAGGATGTTTCGTCGGTAGGTCATGAAGTGCGATGCAGTGAAAGATGCGGTGAAGGAAAAATGGGGAAGCGTCAAAGAACCTTGGCCAGGAACTCGGCCGTGCGCGCGTGCACCGGCGCGTTGAACACCTGCTCGGGCGTGCCCGTTTCCAGGATGCGGCCGCGCTCCATGAAGACCACGGTGTCGGCCACCTCGCGGGCAAAGCCGATCTCGTGCGTGACGATGAGCAGCGTGGTGCCCGAGCGCGCCAGCTGCTTGATGACGGCCAGCACCTCGCCCACCAGCTCGGGGTCGAGCGCGGAGGTGGGTTCGTCGAACAGCAGCACCTTGGGCTTGAGCGCCAGCGCGCGCGCGATGGCCACGCGCTGCTGCTGGCCGCCCGAAAGCTGGCGCGGGTAGGCGTGCGTCTTGTCGGCCAGGCCCACGCGCACCAGCAGTTCGTGCGCGAGCGCCTCGGCCTCGGGCCGCGGCAGGCCGCGCACCGAAATCGGCGCCTCCACGATGTTCTCCAGCACCGTCAGGTGCGGGAACAGGTTGAAGTTCTGGAACACCATGCCCACGTCGACGCGGCGCTTGAGAATTTCTTTCTCGTGCAGCTCGTAGAGCGTGTCGGCGTCGCGCCGGTAGCCGATGAGCTCGCCGTCGATGGCGATGAAGCCGTCGTCCACCCGCTCCAGGTGGTTGATGGCGCGCAGCAGCGTCGACTTGCCCGAGCCCGACTGCCCGAGCACGACCGTGACGCTGCCCTGCCCCACGGTGAGCGTCACGTCGTCGAGCACCTTCAGCGCGCCGAAGCTCTTGGACACGCCGTGGATTGTGACCTCGCCGCCCTGCGTGAGCGGATCGGTCCAGCGCGGCACCTGCGCGGGCGCGTCGGCGACCGATGCGTCGACCTCGAGCGCAGCGACAGGCGCCTTCGAGTGCAGCAGCTTTCGCAAAGCACCGCCGATCCATGAACTCGGCGGATTGCGCAGCGCCCCGCGCGAAAAATGCCGCTCCACATAGTGCTGAACCACCGACAGCACCGTCAGGATGACCAGGTACCACACGGTCGCCACCATCAGCAGCGGAATCACTTCCAGGTTGCGCCGGTAGATGATCTGGATCGTGTAGAACAGCTCGGGCAGCGCCAGGATGTAGAGGTTCGACGTGCCCTTGGCCAGCCCGATGATGTCGTTGAAGGCCGTCGGAAGAATGGTGCGCATCGCCTGCGGCAGCACGATGCGAAACGACTGCCGCCCGCGCGACAGGCCCAGCGCCGCGGCCGCCTCCAGCTGCCCCTGCTCCACCGACAGGATGCCCCCGCGCACGATCTCCGAGGCGAATGCCGCCTGGTTCAGCGTGAGCCCCAGCAGCGCCGCCACGAAGGGGCTGATGAGCTGCGTGGTCGGGTACGAGAAGAAGGTGACGTCGGTGCCCGGAATGCCCAGCGACACCGTCTCGTACAGGTAGCCCAGGTTGTTGATGATCAGCAGCAGCACGATCACCGGAATCGACCGGAAGATCCACGTGAACACCCACGCCAGCCTGGAGAGCAGCGGCGAGCGCGACACGCGCGCCAGCGCCAGCCCGGTGCCGAAGAAAAAGCCCAGCACCGCGCCGAGCGCCGTCAGCAGCAGCGTGCGGCCCAGGCCTTCGAGCACCGGCTCGGCGAAGAACCATTGCGCGAACACGCCCCAGCCCCAGCGCGGGTTGGTGAGCGTCGAATACAGCACCAGCGCGATGACCGCGACCGCGAACACGGTGCCCACCGTGCGTGCCGGGTAGCGGGCCGGCACGATGCGGAAGTGGGAGTAGTCGCCCTTGTCAGGCGTGGTGCGTTGCGGTTGCGCTTGTGCTTGAGGGGACGGTGGCACCTGCGGCAGGCGAACCGGCACGGGGTCGCGCGGCTCGCCGCCGGCGTCGAGCACGGTGGTGTTCATCGCTGCACCGCCTCGGCATGGCGCGGAGCGGCTTCGCTCTGTGCGAGCGGCACCACCAGCTCTTTCTCGAAAGGGAGCTTGCGCGGCGTTTCCGGATCGGCAACCGGGCCGAACAGCGCGGTGTAGCCATGACCCAGGTACAGCGCCACCGCCTCCGGCTGGCGAAAGCCCGTGGTCAGGCAGATGCGCTCGTAGCCCTGGCGCAGCACCTGCGCCTCGAGCTCCAGCAGCACCTTCTTCGCCAGGCCCTGGCGCCGCAGGGCGTGGTGCGTCCACACGCGCTTGAGCTCGGCGGTGCGCTCGTCGTGGCGCATGAACGCGCCGCCGCCCACCGCCACGCCGTCGCGCAGCAGCAGCACGAAGTTGCCGTGCGGCGGCGCGAACAGGTGCGCCGGGTAGCGGTCTATTTCGCGCGGCTCGCCGGGCTCTCGCAGCACGTCGCCGTAGCGGGTGGCGTATTCGTGGGCCAGGCCTTCGAGCAGCGGCGCGGCGCGCGGGTCCAGCGGGGTGGTGTAGACGAAGGCCTCGCTCATCACGCGGCCCTCCGTGTCGCACTGGCTTCGCCTTCAACTGCGTTTGCGTTTGCATAACGGCTGGCCTTGCGCGGCAGGCCGAGGTGGTCGCGCAGCGTGTGCCCCGGCAGCTCGCGGCTGTACCGCCCGCGCGCTTCCAGCACCGGAATGACGAACGCGATGAAGTCGTCCAGCCCCTGCGACAGCACCGGAAAGCCCAGGATGAAGCCGTCGGCCGCGCCCTCGTCCACCCAGCGGATGATCTCGTCGGCGATGCGCTCGCCGGTGCCCACGAACTGCGTGCGCGGCGTGGCCACTTCCAGCGCCACCTCGCGCAAGCTCAGGCCCTTGGCCTTCGCGTTGGCCTTGATGCGGTCGGTGGTCGAGCGGAAGCTGTTGCGGCCCAGCTCGCCAAGTTCGGGAAAGGCGTCGTCCAGCGGGTACTGGCCGAAGTCGTGGTGGTCGAAGAAGCGGCCCAGGTAGGCCAGCGCTTCTTCGATGGTGAGCAGTTCGCGAATCAGCTTGTACTTGGCCTCGGCCTCTTCCTCGGTGGCCGCGACCACGGGGCCGATGCCCGGAAAGATCTTCACGTCGTCGGCCTGCCGGCCCTGCGCCACCGCGCTGGCCTTCACCTGGCGCAGGAAGCCGCGCGTGTCTTCCAGCGAAGGCGAATGCGTGAACACAGCGTCCGCGTACTTGCCGGCCAGGCCGATGCCCGCGTCCGACGAGCCGGCCTGGAAGATCACCGGCTGCCCCTGCGGCGAGCGCTGGATGTTCAGCGGCCCCGACACCTCGAAGAAGCGCCCCTTGTGGTCCAGCGTGTGCAGCTTGTCGCGCGCGAAGAAGCGGCCGCTGTCGCGGTCGCGCACGAAGGCGTCGTCGTCCCAGCTGTCCCACAGGCCCTGCGTCACGGCCAGGTACTCGTCGGCAATCTCGTAGCGCTGCGCGTGCTCGGGGTGCGTGCGGCTGTAGTTCCTGGCGCTGCCTTCCAGCGGCGTGGTCACCACGTTCCAGCCGGCGCGCCCGCCGCTGATGAGGTCGAGCGAAGCAAACTGCCGCGCCACCGTGAACGGGTCGCTGTACGAGCTCGACACCGTGCCCGCCAGCCCGATCTTCGACGTGACCGCGGCCAGCGCCGACAGAATGGAAATCGGCTCGAAGCGGTTCAGGAAGTGGGGTATCGACTTCTCGTTGATGTAGAGCCCGTCCGCCACGAACGCGAAGGCGATGCCCGCGGCCTCGGCCTTCTGCGCGGTGCGCACGAAAAACTCGAGGTTCACGCTGGCATCGGCCGGGCCCGCCGGGTGCTTCCACGAATTCATGTGGCTGCCGGCGCCTTGCAGCATGACGCCGAAC
This sequence comes from Variovorax sp. RCC_210, assembly GCF_041355175.1. Classification (NCBI taxonomy): domain Bacteria; kingdom Pseudomonadati; phylum Pseudomonadota; class Betaproteobacteria; order Burkholderiales; family Comamonadaceae; genus Variovorax; species Variovorax sp. RCC_210. The sequence continues at coordinate 1,271,558 of NZ_JBFUPJ010000001.1, forward strand.
TTGATGTTGCTCATGGCCAACCTTTCTTCTTGTCTCGTTGTGGGTGCAGGAGAAAAACCGGGCTCAGGCCGGCGCCAGCTCGCGCGCCCTGGCCAGCAGCTCGACCGATGCATGGCGCGCCGCAAAGTCGGCCACCGGGATGTCGATGACGAACTCCTCGATGCCGTGCTGCGCGCTCAACGCATCGAGCGCCGCGCGCACTTCTTCGCCGGTGCCTGCGATGACGTGCGGGCGCCGCTCTTCGGTGCGGAAGTCGCTTGCGCCGGCCTGTCGCGCGAACTCGGCCGCGGCCTCCAGGCTGGGCAGGTTCACGGTCTGGCCGGTGGGCAGGTACACGCGAAAGCTGCGCAGCGCGCCGACACGCTCGGCCGCTTCGTCGTGCGTGTGCGCGGCAAAGGCGAAGAGCGCGAGCCATGGCGCGCGGCCCGTCTCGGCGCGGTAGGCGGCTATCGATTGCGCGAGGTTCACCGGGTCGCCGTTGAAGTGCCCGGCATACACGAACTGCCAGCCCAGCCGCGCGGCGAGCACCGCGCTTTCAGGGCTGCCGCCCAGCAGCACACGCTGCGGCAATTGCGGCGGCTGGGGTGTCGCGACCGCGCCGGCCAGTGCGTGGCCCGAGGCGACGCCGTCGTACAGGAAGGCGTCGAGCTCCGCCAGCCGCACGCCGAAGTCTTCGCTGCGTTTTTTCTCGGGGTCGTGCAGCCACTGCAGCGCCTTGCTCGTGAGCGGAAGGCCGCCGGGCGCCTTGCCGATGCCCAGGTCCACGCGGCCCGGCGCCAGCGCGGCGAGCACGCGGAAGGTCTCGGCCACCTTGAACGGGCTGTAGTGCTGCAGCATGACGCCGCCCGTGCCCACGCGAATGCGCGAGGTCTTCGCGAGCACGTGGGCGGCCAGCACCTCGGGCGCGGAGCCCGCGTAGTTCTTGTTGCCGTGATGCTCCGCGAGCCAGTAGCGGCGGTAGCCGAGACACTCCGCGCTCTGCGCGAGCGCCACGGTGTGCTGGAACGCCTGCGCGGCGTCGGCGCCTTCGGGAATCAGGCTCTTGTCGAGCAGGGACAGCGAGTAGGACACGGTGTGCGGCGGGACACGCCCTTGAAAGAATTGCTGCGAATTCTCTTGGGCAACGCGCGCACCGGTTGCGCTGAATTCCTCTATCGATATGCGGCGTGGAGTGCCGTTGCGGACCTGTCGCGCAGGCCGGCGCGACGGCGCTGCTTCACGCAGTCGCGAGTGGGAAAGACTCTCCGCGGTGGGTCAGGGTTGCGTGTTTCACGCGTGAGCCTTCAGGACGAAGGCTCGTTGTCGGCGAGAGGCGAATGCAGCCGGTTGCGGTTCCACGCTCTTGCATCGATAGCCGGCCGATCAACCGTTCAGCCGACCGCCATCAGGCTCACCAAGAATGCGGCAGCAGGCCGAGCACGGCGGCCGCATGCAACCGCCGCATCGCGCGCGCAGGCACATGGCCGTGCGGCGCGCGCCGTGCCAGGGCACGGGGGGAACTCGGTGGAATGCGCCAGGCCTTGGCGGTCAGGTCGAGCACATGGCGGGCCTGGGCGGCCGGGGAAACGTAGTGGGTGCGCAGTTGCATGGCAATGAATCGAATGAATGCTTCAACCGATTCTGCTGAGCGGCACCGCCTTTGACAAAGACGGATTCCAAGTTTCCTGATGCGGTTACCGAACGCGGCACCTCACGTGACACTTCAAGCGAAATCGGTCGACGGCTTCTCCCACAGGTTCACGCCGCCCTCCACCGCGTACTTGTCGATCTCGGCCAGTTCCTCCGCGCTCAGCGGCGCGTGCGACAGCGCGGCCACGTTGTCGACGATCTGCTCGGGGCGGCTCGCGCCGATGAGCGCCGAGCTCACGCGCGGGTCGCGCAGCGTCCACGTCAGCGCGAGTTGCGCCAGCGTTTGCCCGCGGCGCTGCGCGATCTTGTTGAGCGCGCGGGCGCGCTCCACGTTGGCCTCGGACAAATGCTCCTGCTTGAGCGAGCCGCCGCCGGGCCGGTTGATGCGCGCGTCGTCGGGAATGCCGTTGAGGTACTTGTCGGTCAACAGGCCCTGCGCCAGCGGCGTGAAGGCGATCACGCCCGCGCCCAGTTCGTCGGTCGCGTTGAGCAGGTCTTTCTCGACCCAGCGGTTGAACAGGTTGTAGGCCGGTTGATGGATCAGGAGCGGCACCTTCCATTCGCGCAGCAGCGCGGCGATCTCGCGCGTCTTGCCGGCCGAGTACGACGAGATGCCGATGTACAGCGCCTTGCCCTGCTGCACGGCCTGGGCCAGCGCGGAGGCGGTTTCCTCGAGCGGGGTGTCGGGGTCGAAGCGGTGCGAATAGAAGATGTCGACATAGTCCAGCCCCAGGCGCTGCAGGCTCTGGTCGAGGCTGGCGAGCACGTATTTGCGCGAGCCGCCGCCCTTGCCGTAGGGGCCGGGCCACATGTCCCAGCCGGCCTTGCTGGAGATGATGAGCTCGTCGCGGTAGGCCTTGAAATCTTCGCGCAGCAGGCGGCCGAAGTTGGTCTCTGCGCTGCCGTACGGCGGGCCGTAGTTGTTGGCTAGGTCGAAGTGGTTGATACCCAGGTCGAAGGCCGTGCGCAGCAGCTGGCGCTGCGTGGCGACGGGCGTGGTGTCACCGAAGTTGTGCCAGAGCCCGAGCGAGATCGCGGGCAGCACGAGCCCGCTGCGCCCGACGCGGCGGTAGGGAATGGCGTCGTAGCGCTTGGAGTCGGCGTGGTAGGTCATGGGTGGGTGTGTCTTGTCTTGACGTTGAATGAATGAGAAAGGCCGCACGCCGGGGTGGGCTGAACCGAACCGAACCGAACCGAACCGTGGCGCGGCGCGGCGCGGCGAGTTCGAGAATGCCCGCGCCGGCGCCGCCTCGCAAGCATGCCCCCGCCGCAAGCGCGTGCATGCGCGCCGCGCGATGCGCGCTCGCAAAAGTTCAGGCTTCAGGCGCGCGCCATTGCGCCAGCGCGAAGTCGCGGCTCACGAGGTTCTCGGCCAGCAAGAACTTCTTCACCTCGTCGAGCAGCGCCAGCCCCTCGGCCGGGTACGCCGCCTCGGGAAACTGCGACAGCGGATGCGACACCTTCACCACGTCGAGCGGAAAGCCGCTCACCTCGGCGTGGAAGGCGTAGTAGGCCTCGCTGTCGCGGTGTATTTCCTGCAGCGCGGCGCGGCGCGCGCGCGTCCATGCGGCGGGCACGCCCGGCGCGGCCGCGAGCAGCTTGTTCGACGCCACGATCACCGAGGTGCCGCGCAGCGTCGGGTGCTTGTCGGCCTCGTCGATCACCGGGTAGCCGCGCGAGGCCAGCAGCGGCCCCACGTCGATCTGCGCGGCAAAGGCCGCGATGGAGCCCTGGTCGAGCGCGGCCTCGCCGTCGCGCGGGAACATGTGGATCACCTTGACCGACTTTTGCAGGCCGTGCTCTTTCAGCAGGCCCAGCACGTAGCGGTGCATGTACGAGCCGCGCGCCACGCCGATGGTCTGGCCATCGAGCGCCTTCACGCTGCGCGCGCCGTTGCGCGGCGTGAGCAGCCACACGTTCATGCCCACGGCATCGAAACCGATAAGCTGGTTTTCGAGCCCGCGCGACCGGGCCACGATGGCGGGCGTGTCGCCGTAGATGCCCACGTCCAGCGCGCCGGCCACGAAGGCCTCGTTCAGGTCGGGCCCGTTCGGAAAGTTGCGCGTCGTCACTTCGGTGAAGCCGAGCGTTGCCAGCTCGCGCTGCAGGTGGCCCTGGCGCAGCGCCCAGCCGGTGGCGTTCGCGGGCTTCTTGCCCGGGCCGATGTAGCCCAGGCGCAGCACCTTGCCGCCGCCTTGGCCACTGGCCGGACTGCCGTTCTGTGCGAAGGAAAAAGCGGGAACCGCGCTGGCGGCGGCCGCAGCCATGGCGCCGCGCAACAGCCGGCGGCGGCCTGGAAGATCAGACATGGAAAGACCCGAGCAAGAAAAAGAGAAAGGAAAAGAGAAAGGAAAAGAGAAAGGAAAAGGAAAGGGCTCAGTGCGCGCGCCGCAGCAGCTCGAAGCTCGCGTCGGCCGAGGCGGTCGACTCGCGCCCCCTGCCCCAGCCGATGGCGCTGCGGTAGCTGCCCATCAGCGCCTCGGCCGCAGCGTCGCGTTCTTCGGCGGTGGCGCCGCGGTCGGCAATGGGGGCGACGTACAGCGCGTCTTCCGGGCAATACAGCTCGCACATGAAGCAGGTCTGGCAGTCGTCCTGCCGGGCGATGCGCGGCGGCCCGCCCGCCACGGCCTCGAACACGTTGGTCGGGCAGGCGCTCACGCAGATGTTGCAGGCCGTGCAGCGTTCGGCGCTGATGACTTCGATCATGCCGACACCTCCTTCACGCCCTGCTGCTGCACCCACACCTCGTCGAGCCCGCCGCTGAGCAGGCGGTGCCGCTGCGCGGGGTCGAGCACGACGTGCTCGCGGCGGCGGTGCATGCCGCGGGTTTCGGTGCGCGCCAGGGCGCTGCGGTACATCCAGCGCGAGGTGGCCAGCATGGCCGCGGCCTCGCGCGCGCGCACGGCCTCGGTGGCCGTGGCGGCCGGCGCGCTGGTGCGCAGGCGCGCCCACAGCGCGTCGAGCCGGCCCAGCGAGTCGCGCAGCACGTCGCCTTCGCGGAACCAGTTGCGCTCGTAGGGGAACACCTCGGCCTGCACCGCGCGAATCACGTCCTGCGCGTCGAAGGGCGTGGCGCCGCGCGTCGACAGCGCCACGCCGCCCGCGCGCAGGGCCGTGCGGGTGGCACGCGCGCGCGTATCGCGCCCGAAGGCGGCCGCGCCCGCGCCGGCCCAGAAGCCCGACGACAGCGCCCAGGCCGCGTTGTGGCTGCCGCCGCCGGTGAAGCCGCCGCAGATCAGCTCGCGCGTGGCCGCGTCGCCCGCCGCATACAGGCCGGGCACCGAGGTGGCGCAGGAATCGTCGACCAGGTGCAGCCCGCCGGTGCCGCGCACCGTGCCTTCGAGCCGCAGCGTGACCGGGAAATGCTGCGTGAACGGGTCGATGCCCTGCCGGTCGAACGAGACGAAGAAGTTGGGCTGCGCCGTGCGCATCCACGCGCGGATCTGCGCGTCGGCGCGGTCCAGGCAGGCGAACACCGGCTGCGACTGCAGCGTCTGAGCGATCACGCCGCGCCCCTTCGACGAGCCCGCGCCCTCGATGGCCACGCCGTCGGCGGTGTAGAAGGTCGCCCAGTTGTAGAACAGCGACTTGGTCACCGACGAAAACGCCGGCCCCAGCCCGTAGGCGTTGGAAAACTCCATGCCCGACAGCGCCGCGCCCACTTCGGCCGCCATCAGCTGGCCGTCGCCGGTGAGCACGTTGCAGCCCAGCGCGCGGCTCAGGAAGGCGCAGCCGCCGGTCGCGATGACCACCGCGCCCGCGCGCACCACCCAGGTGTCGCCGCGCTGGCGGTTCACGCCGGTGGCGCCGCACACCGTGCCGTGCTCGTCCACCAGCAGCTCCAGCGCGGGGCTGTGGTCGAGGATGCGCGCGCCCGATTCCTTCACCCGCTTGCGCATCAGCCGCATGTATTCGGGGCCCTGCAGCGAGGTGCAGCGCAACGCGCCCTGGTCGTCGGCGGGAAAGGGGTAGCCCCAGTCTTTGAGCCGCTCGACGTTGTCCCAGGTCTGCGCGAGCACGCGGTCCATCCACGCATGCTCGGCCAGCTGGCCGCCCATGGCGTAGCGGCTGGCCTTGGCTTCTTCGCGCGCCTTGCCTTCGGGCGACACGTGCCACAGGCCGGTGCCCGAAGGCGCCGTGGCGCCCGAGGTGCCGCAGAAGCCCTTGTCGGCCAGCACCACGCGCGCGCCCTGCGCTGCAGCGCTCACCGCCGCCCATGCCCCGGCGGGGCCGCCGCCGATCACCAGCACATCGGCATGGTGCTGGACTGTTCCGTCGGCGCCCGACAGAACCTGTGCTCCCTGCCCGTTGAAATCTCTCGCGCCCATGGTCGCTTGCCTCGAAATGCAAAGAGAGCGACCGTATCAATGGAGGGCGTGGGGCACAAAGAAGGAAAGTGCGCAAGGTTATGCAACATGCGGGCATGGGCAGAATGCCGCCTCCGAACACGCCCGGCCCCGGACCGCCATGACCATCACCCTCTCGACCCCGACACCCGACCAGCTGCGCTCTGGCGAACTCGGCCGCAAGCTGCGCCATTTCAACTACGCGGCGGTCGGCGAGTACCCCGAGCAGGAGTACATCCGCATCGACGCCCGCGACGAGAACGACCGGCTGCTGGGCGGCATTCGCGGGTTCGTGTTTCTGTACTGGCTGAACGTCGAAGTGCTGTTCGTCGAGGAAGACGCGCGCGGCGCGCGCCTTGGCAGCCGGCTGCTCGCCGAGGCCGAGCGCCAGGCCGTCGCGCTGGGCGCGAAGAACGCCAGGCTCGACACCTTCGAGTGGCAGGCGCGCGGCTTCTACCTGAAGCACGGCTACGAGGAGTACGCGCGCATCGACGACTACGCGCCGGGCTTCTATCTGGCGTACATGAAGAAATCGCTACCAGGCTCAGCAAACCGAACGGGCTGAGCGCCCGAAGCGCTACTTCGGCGCCGGCTTCCCCGCCCCGATGGCATGGCTCTCCAGCCCTTCCTTGGGCAGCAGCAACGCCAGCACCACCACGCCCAGGCTCACCACCAGCATCGTCACGAAGGTCAGGTGCAGCGAGCCGCCCAGCGCCAGCCGGATGCCCGCGTCGGTGGCGGCACTGCCGTGCGAGCCCTGCAGCAGCAGGCGCAGCTGGTCGTCGGTGAAGGCCATGGCGCCGTCGCCGCGGGTGAGCCCGAAGTTGAAGACGGCGCCGAAGAAGGTGGCGCCCAGCGCGCTGCCGAGGTTGCGCGAGAACACGTTCGACGCGGTGGCCACGCCGCGCTGCGCCACGTCCACCGCCTCCTGGATGAGGATGAGCGAGGCCAGGCTCATCACGCCCATGCCCAGGCCCATGATGAAGGAGCCCACCGCCGCCAGCGCGGGCGTGCTGTTCGACGACAGCAGCGCGAAAGCCGCCGTGCCCACCGGAATGAGCGCCCCGCCGATCAGCACCATGCGCCACAGGCCCACGCGGTGGAAGGTGCGCGACGTCAGCGTGGCGCCGATGGGCCAGCCCAGCATCACCATGGTGAGCGTGAGCCCGGCCTTGACCGACGAGCGCTGCAGCACCACCTGCACATACATCGGCAGGAAGGTGGTGATGCCGATGAGCACCATGCCGCCCAGCATGGCCGCGCCGTTGACGGTGGCGATGATGCGCGCGCCCCACAGCTTGAGCGACACCATCGGGTCGGCGGCGCGGCGCTCCTGCATCACGAACAGCACCAGCGTGACGGCGAAGGCCACGGTCCACAGCGCGGCGCTGCCGGTGTCGCCGATGCCGAAGTCGGTCAGCGCGATCATCAGCGCCGCGATGCCCACGGTGAACAGCACCGCGCCGACGATGTCGATGGACGAGCTGCGCACGGTGGGCGCCTCGTGCAGGTGGCGCCAGAAGAGCGCGGCGGCGGCCAGGCCGATGGGCACGTTCATCCAGAAGATCCAGCCCCACTCCAGCTTCTGCACGATGAGCGCGCCGATCATCGGCCCCACCACCGCCGACACGGCCCACACGCTGGCCAGGTAGCCCTGCACTTTGCCGCGTTCGCGCGCCGGGTACAGGTCGCCCACGATGGTGAGCGACACCGGCTGGATGGCGCCCGCGCCGATGCCCTGGATGAGCCGGAAGCAGATCATGGCCGGCATCGACCACGCGAAGCCCGCGAGCACCGAGCCGATGAGGAAGATGGAGATGCCCACGAACATGATGGGCTTGCGCCCGTACAGGTCGCTGAGCTTGCCGAACACCACCGTCATCGCGGTCTGCGCCAGCAGGAAGGACGCGAAGACCCAGCTGTACAGGTGCAGCCCGCCGAGCTCCGAGGCGATCTGCGGCATCACGGTGGAGACGATGGTCGCTTCGATGGCCACCATGGCCATGGAGGCCATGATCGCGGCGATGACCAGCGGGCGATTCGTTGTTCTGGGTGCCGTGGGAGTGGGTATGGGTGTGGGCGTCATGAGCGGGGGATGCTATCGGGGACACGAGCCCTTGTCCCTGGCTCAAGCTCTCGGGGGGCCATGCCGTGATGCCGTGATGCCGAGATGCCGTGACGTCGTCCTGTCTTCATTCCGTCATGACGCCCCCCGGGCGACAGGATCAGCTCGCGTTCAGCGCCGAGGTGCCGTCATAGATGTAGCGCCGCGACCACGGCAGCGTCTTCGCCGCCCTGCCCGCCTTTCGCCCGACGATCTGGTAGATGGCGACGTCGTCGTTCTCGAACGCGTAGGCGCAGCCGGCCAGGTACACGCGCCAGATGCGGAACTTTTCTTCGTCCACCAGCGTGTGCAGCTTCTCGGCGTTGGCCTCGTAGGCGTCGCTCCAGCAGCGCAAGGTCTGCGCGTAGTGGCGGCGCAGGTTCTCCACGTCGAAGGCTTCCAGCCCGCCCTGCTGCATGGCCTGCAGCGCCAGGCTGATGTGCGGCAGCTCGCCGTTGGGGAACACGTAGCGGTCGATGAAGTCGCCGCCGCCGTAAGACACGCCGCCGCCTTCGGGGTCGGACGAGGTGATGCCGTGGTTCATGACCACGCCGTCGTCGGCCAGCAGCTGCTGCACGCGCCTGAAGTACTCGGGCAGGTTCTTGCGCCCCACGTGCTCGAACATGCCCACGCTGGTGATGCGGTCGAACTGGCCGGTCACGTCGCGGTAGTCCTGCAGCCGGATCTCGATGCGGTCCTGCAGGCCGGCGGCGCGCACGCGCTCGGTGGCCAGGTCGAACTGGTTCTGCGACAGCGTCACGCCCACGCAGCGCGCACCGAACTTCTGCGCCGCGCGGATCACCAGCGCGCCCCAGCCGCAGCCGATGTCCAGCAGCGTCTGGCCCGGCTTGAGCTCGATCTTGGTGAGGATGTGGTCGATCTTCTTGAGCTGCGCGGTGCCCAGGTCTTCGTCGCCGTTTTCGAAGTAGGCGCACGAATAGACCATGTTCGCGTCGAGAAAGAGCTGGTAGAACTCGTTCGACACGTCGTAGTGGTACTCGATGGATTTCTTGTCCGACGACTTGGTGTGCGCAAAGTAGCGCGCCATGTTCTGCAGCGCGCCCGAGGGCTTGTCGATGGAGGTCTTGGCCAGCCCGTAGGCGATGTCGATGACGTCGCTGAGCTTGCCCTCGATGTCGATCTTGCTCTTGACGTAGGCCTCGCCGAGGTTGTCGAGCGTGGGCTGCAGCATCAGCGACAGCGCCGCGGGGGTCTTCACGTGCAGCGTGACGGCCGGGGCGAATGCGCCATTGGCCCCATCTGCGCCCTTGCCCCCGTCCGCGCCGGTGGCCTCGCTGAACTCGCCGAAGTCATACGACTTGCCGTCCCACAACGTCAGCCGCGCCGGCAGGTTCGCACGAGCGCGCACACCGGCGCTCCATTGCGCCAGCTTGTTTTCCCAAAGCATGCTTACTCCGTATGTTGTCCGTGTTTTCGGGTTCCGCCTCTCGCGAGGCGGGCGTGCTGCAGCGGACAAAACAATAGCGAAAATTTGTAAAACCTGCATGGTCGACTCGACGCAAGAAATCGCCGAAAGTGCTAATGCGCGCGAGCGCCTAGCGGGTCGCCGCGCTGGCAGCCTGGCTTGCCGTCGCGCCGTGCGCCGCCACCTCGACGGCCGGCGCGTCGCTGGCCTCGATGAACAGCCGCTTGATCATCGGGAAGCGCGCGCGCACCTGCTTCTCGATGGCGGCGATGGCGTCGGCCGCCTCGCCCGTGTCGGTGTCGTCGTGGAAGTTGACGTCCACCACCACCAGCACGTTGTCGGGCCCGACGTACATCGACAGCACGTGGCCCACCTCTTCCACGCTGGGTTGCGCCATCGCCATCTCGCGGATGGCGCGCGCGGTTTCGGGGCGGATGCCTTCGCCGATGAGCAGCCCGCGCGCCTGGCGAATCAGCAGCACCGCCACGCCGGCCAGCAGCAGCCCGATGACCACGGAGGCAGCCCCGTCGAGCTCGGGCATGTTCAGCCGGTGGCTGAAGTAGATGCCCAGCCCGGCCACCACCAGCCCCGCCAGCGCGGCCGAGTCTTCGGCCAGCACGGTGTAGGTGGTCGGGTCCTTGCTGCGGTCCAGCGCCTGCCAGAACGGCGTGTCGCCGGCCTGCTTCAAGAATTCGCGCAGCGCGATGACGAAACTGGTGCCCTCGAACAGCGCGGCCGCGGCCAGCACCACGTAGTTCCAGGTGGGGTCGCGCATGGGCTCGGGTTCGCGCATGTGCTGCACGCCCTCGAAGAAAGACACGCCGCCGCCCAGCCCGAAGATGAGCACCGCGACGATCAGGCTCCAGAAGTACAGCTCCTTGCCGTGCCCGAACGGGTGCTCGGCGCTCGGTGGCCGCTTGCTCAGGCGAATGCCCACCAGCAGCAGCACGCCGTTGAAGGTGTCGACTGCCGAGTGGATGCCCTCGGACAGCATGGCGGAGCTGCCCGTGACGCCGGCCACGATGAACTTGGTGATGGCGATGGCGACGTTGGCGCCAATGGCGCCGTAGATCGCGACTTTGGATTCGGCCATGGGCTGTGCGATCTTTGCAATCGTTGCGAAGGGAAACGCCCAGTGTCCCCAGCCGATGGCCGCCCGCCGCCGGACGCCCGCGCGACCCCTTGCAGGACGCGCGCGCACTTCAGAAGGGCTCAGCCTGGGCTGCTAGGCCGCTTCCATCGACGCCGCGCCCAGCGCGTCGTTGCCCGCCTCGCCCAGCCAGCGCCGCTTGTCGCGCAGCGGCGGCGCGCCGAACATGCGCCCGTACTCCCGCGCGAACTGCGAAGGGCTTTCGTAGCCCACGCTGTGCGCGGCCGAGGCCACGTCGGCGCCCGTGAGCAGCATCTGGCGGCGCGCCTCCTGCAGGCGCAGCTGCTTCTGGTACTGCAGCGGGCTCATGGCCGTCACCGCCTTGAAGTGGTGGTGGAACGACGACACGCTCATGTGCACCGCGCGCGCCATGTCCTCCACCCGCAGCGACTGCGCGTAGTTCACCCGCAGTGCGCTGATGGCCTTGGTGATGCGCTGCGTGTGGCTGTCCTGCAGCGCGATCTGCCGCAGCCGCGCGCCTTCGCCGTTGACCAGCAGGCGGTACAGGATTTCTCGCTTGATGAGCGGCGCGACGATGGGCACGTCTTCCGGCGTGTCGAGCAGCCGCAGCAGGCGCAGCACCGGCTCCAGCACGGGCATGGCGATGCGGTTGACGTACATGCCGCGCGACGCGGGTGCGTTGGCCTTGGCGGGCAGCTTCTCGTCGCCGATGAGCTCGCCGATCTCGTCCACGGCCAGCTCCAGCCGCACGCCCAGGTAGGGCTCGTTCTCGCTGGTGACGCACACCTGGCCGCACACCGGCAGGTCGACCGAGGTCACCAGGTAGTGCATGGGGTCGTACACGTAGATGTCGTCGCCCACGATGATGCGCTTGGAGCCCTGCGCGATGAGGCCCAGCGCCGGCGTGGCGAAGGCGTGCTTGGGGCCGTCGGGCTTGCTGATGCAGAACACCTGCAGCCCGGGCACGGCGGTGATGACGGTGCCGTCCTGCCCGCGCGTGATGCGCTCGATGAGCGCCACCAGCTCCTTGCGGGCTTCGTCGAGCTCGGCGTCCAGCGGCATGGGCTGGGCAATGACTGCTGCGATTTCTGGGTTTTCGTCGGACATGTTCATGGCCTTGTCACGATGGTGGGGCAGCCAGGCAGCGGCCACCCCTGGAGGAATGAGCGGTTTGCAGCTTAGCGCCGCTCCCCCGGTTTGGCACGCCGCGCGGCGGAGGTCTGGAGAATTAGGCAAAAGCTTTGCAGGAACGCGCGCGCCGCCCGGCAGCCCGCGGCGGGATACTTTTCAGGCTGCCGGGGCCCAGTTCGCGCTCCGCACGCCATCCAACGCAAAGGAACCTCTCCATGCAATACCGCAAATTCGGCCGCACCGGCCTCCTGGTCTCTGAACTGTGCCTGGGCACCATGACCTTCGGCGGCTCCTCCGGCATCTGGGGGCAGATCGGCAACCTGCAGCAGTCCGAGGCCGAAGGGCTGATCGGCAAGGCGATGGACGCCGGCATCAACTTCATCGACACGGCCGACGTGTACTCCGAGGGCCAGTCCGAGGTCATCACCGGCCAGGCGCTGAAGAACCTGAAGGCCCCGCGCGACAGCTTCGTGCTGGCCACCAAGGTGCTGGGCGAAACCGGCAGCAAGGGCCTGAACTCGGCCGGCGCCTCGCGTTTTCACATCATGGACGGCGTGAAGGCCAGCCTGAAGCGGCTGCAGCTCGACCACATCGACCTGTACCAGATCCACGGCTTCGACCCGCTCACCCCCATCGAGGAAACCGTGCACGCGCTGGACACCCTGGTGCGCCACGGCCACGTGCGCTACGTGGGCGTGTCGAACTGGGCGGCCTGGCAGATCACCAAGGCGCTGGGCATCGCCGAGCGCGACAAGCTGGCGCGCTTCGAATCGCTGCAGGCTTACTACACCATCGCCGGGCGCGACCTGGAGCGCGAGCTGGCGCCCATGCTGCGCAGCGAAAACGTGGGCCTGATGGTGTGGAGCCCGCTGGCGGGCGGCCTGCTGAGCGGCAAGTTCGGCCGCGACATCGAGGCCGAGAAGGGCAGCCGCCGCGCCAGCTTCGACTTTCCGCCCGTGAACGTGGAGCGCGCCTACGACTGCATCGACGTGATGCGCCAGCTGGCCGACGCGCGCAAGGTGTCGGTCGCGCAGATTGCGCTGGCCTGGCTGCTGCACCAGCCGGTGGTGACCAGCGTGATCATCGGCGCCAAGCGCACCGAGCAGCTCGACGACAACATCGCCGCCACCGCCATCAAGCTGACCGGCGACGAGCTGGCCGCGCTCGACAAGGTGAGCGCCCTGCCCGCCGAATACCCGGGCTGGATGCTGGAGCGCCAGGGCGGCGCGCGGGCCAAGCGGCTGGCGGAGTCAGGCCAGCGCGGCTGATTGCTGCGGGGCGAGGTGGCCGGCGCGCGCCACCTCGTAAGCCTCGTACGGCGCGTGCATGGCGTGCATTGCGTGCGCGGCCGTCGCACGCAACGCCCGCAGGTCGATGTGCCGGGCCGCCTGCGCGGCGTCGGCCTGCTGCAGGTGCGGCACCACGCCCAGCAGCGGCGCCCCCAGGCGCGCGCGCAGCGTCTGCAGGTTGGCCTGCGGCGCGAGCATCGCGGGATCGACCATGCTGGCCACCCAGCCCGCCAGCACCAGCCCGCGCGCGCGCACGGCCTCGGCCGTCAGCAGCGCATGGTTGAGGCAGCCCAGCCGCAGCCCGACCACCAGCACCACGGGCAGGCCCAGCGCCACGGCCAGGTCGGCGCTGTCGAGGTCGTCGCCGAAGGGCACGCAGAAGCCGCCCACGCCTTCGACCACCACCGCATCGGCGCGCGCCGCCAGTTCGGCGTAGGCCGAGAGCATGGGCTGCAGGGCGATGCGCACGCCCTCTTCCTTCGCGGCCAGGTGCGGCGACATGGGCGCGCGCAGCAGGTACGGGCAACGCAAGGCCAGCGGCGCATCGACGTTGCCGGCGGAGTCGAGCCGCTCCACGTCTTCGTTGCGCCATGCCCCATCTGTCCCATCGATGTCGTCCAGCCCTGCCGCCACCGGCTTCATGCCGACCGCGCGCAGCCCCGAGCCCGCCAGCAGGTGCAGCATGGCGCTGCTGACCAACGTCTTGCCGATGCCGGTGTCGGTGCCGGTCACAAACCAGTGGCGGCGCGTCATGCGGCCTCCCGTTCGGCTTGCGACGGCGGGGCCGACGGTTCGCCCGGCGCCTCGCCCAGTGCCTCGCCCAACGCGTCACCCACGGCTTCGACCAGCCGCGCCACATCGGCCTCCCCGTGGCTCGCCGACAGCGCGATGCGCAGCCGCGCCGTGCCCGCCGGCACGGTCGGCGGACGGATGGCGCCCACGCGCAGGCCGCGCGCGTCGAGCCGCGCCGCCACGCGCATCGCCCGCGCGTTGTCGCCCAGCACCAGCGGCTGGATGGCCGTCGGCGACGGTGCCAGCCACGCGCTGCCGTCCGCGGGCAGCACCGCCTGCAAGCCCTGCCGCAGCTGCGCGATGCGCGCCTGCAGCCGTGCGCGGCGGCGCGCGCCCTCTTCGCCTTCGATCAATGCCAGGCTCGCCAGCAGCGCATGCGCCACCGCCGGCGGCGCGGCCGTGGTGAAGATGTAGGGCCGCGCGCGCTGCACCAGGTAGTCGACCACGGTGCGGTGCGCCGCCACGAAGGCGCCCGACACGCCCGCCGCCTTGCCCAGCGTGCCCACCAGCACCAGCCGCTCGGAGCGCAGGCCCAGCGCCTGCAGCACGCCGCGCCCGGTGACCCCGAGCACGCCGAAGCCGTGCGCGTCGTCGATGACCAGCCACGCGTCGTGCCGCTCGGCCAGCGCGAGCAGCTCGGCCACGGGCGCGAGGTGGCCGTCCATGCTGAAGACCGCGTCGCTCACGATGAGCTTCACCGGCGCATTGCAGGCGGCGAGCTGCGCGTCGAGCGCGGCCACGTCGCAGTGCGCGTACCGTTCCACGCGCGCCTTGGCCAGCCGCGCGCCGTCGATCAGCGAGGCGTGGTTGAGCGACTCCGAGAAGATCACCGCGTCCGCCCCGCCCAGCGCCGACAGCACGGCCAGGTTGGCCATGTAGCCGGTGCAGAAGAACAGGCTGCGGGCTTCGGGAATGTGGGGCGACATCCAGTCCGCGAGCTTGTCTTCGAGCAACGCGTGCGCCCGCGAATGGCCGAGGATGAGGTGCGAGCCGCCGCTGCCCGTGCCGTACAGCGCCGCGCCCTCGGCCCAGGCCTCGGCCAGCGCGGGGTGCGCGGCCAGGCCCAGGTAGTCGTTGCTGCTGAAGCACAGCATGGTGCGCGGCGCGGCGGTGCCGGCCAGCGTCAGCGTCTGCTCGGGGGCGCAGGCGGTTTCCGCGATGTGGCGGCGGCGGCGCAGCGATTGCGCGTCGAGCGCGGCAATCTCGCCCTGCAGGCGGTCAAGCAAGCGCGACATCGCGGGCTCCCTTGTTGTCGCCCGTGGCCATGGCCATGACCGACTTCAGCGTGGCCAGCGTGCCGTCGACCAGCTGGTCGATCTCGCCGTCGCCGATCACATAAGGCGGCATCAGGTACACGGTCGCGCCGATCGGCCGCATCAGCAGGCCGTGCGCGCGCGCCGCCAGGTGAAAGCGCTCGGCGAAGCGCGCGCCGGGTTCGCGCACGTCGAAGGCGGTGATCATTCCGCGCTGGCGCAGGTGATCGACCTGCACTCCCTCCAGCCCTTCGCGCAGGCGCTGCAGCAGCCGCTGCGCACGGCCGCGGTTGCGCCGCAAGGCGTCTTCGCGCCCGAACAGGTCCAGCGTGGCCATCGCCGCGCGGCAGGCCAGCGCGTTGCCGGTGTACGAATGCGAATGCAGAAAGCTGCGCGCCGCGTCGTCGTCCACAAAGCCGTCGTAGATGGCGTCGCGCGTCATCACCAGCGCCAGCGGCAGGTAGCCGCCGCTGATGCCCTTCGACAGGCACAGAAAGTCGGGCCAGATGCCCGCCTGCTCGCACGCGAAGAAGGTGCCGGTGCGCCCGCAGCCCACGGCGATTTCGTCGGCGATCAGGTGCACGCCGAAGCGGTCGCACAGCGCGCGCACCCGGCGCAGGTAGGCCGGGTCGTGCATGGCCATGCCGGTGGCGCACTGCACCAGCGGCTCGACGATGACGGCGGCGATGCTGTCGTGCTGCGCCGCCAGCAGCGCTTCGAGTTCGTCGGCGGCGCGGTGCGCGACGGCGGCCGCGTCTTCGCCCTGGCCTGCATGGCGCGCATCCGGCGAGGCCACGAGGTGCGCCTGCGCCAGCAAGGGCGCGTACGCGTCGCGGAACACGGGCACGTCGGTGACGTGCAGCGCGCCCAGCGTTTCGCCGTGGTAGCCCTGCTTGAGCGCGACGAAGCGCTGCTTGCCGCCGCGGCCCGCGTTGCGCCAGGCGTGAAAGCTCATCTTCAGCGCGATTTCCACGGCCGATGCGCCGTCGGACGCATAGAAGCAATGGCCCAGCGCATGGCCGGTGAGCGCGGACAGACGCTCGGCCAGCTCCACGGCCGGCGCATGCGTGCAGCCCGCGAGCATCACGTGCGAGAACCGGTCGAGCTGGTCCTTCAGCGCGGCATTGAGCGCCGGGTGCGCGTGGCCGAACAGGTTGACCCACCACGAGCTGGTGGCGTCCAGGTAGCGCCGGCCTTCGGCGTCGAAGAGCCACACGCCCTCGCCCCGCGCGATGGGCAGGGGCGGCACGGCCTCGAGGCGGATGCTCTGCGTGCAGGGGTGCCAGACGTGGCGCCGGCTGCGTTGCTGCCAGCCGGCGTTCGAGGCGGGTGAAGTATGGGAATCTGGAGAGAAAGCGGTCGTCGAGGGCACCCGTGCAGTCCTTTTTTCAGGGGCAAGGCGCGGGATCGTATCGACGCATCCGGGGCGCGGCAAACGCCGAAAAGCTGGGCGGAATGACGGACAGTTCGGCGGTGTTCGACGGTGTTGCGTGCGCGTTCGATGCAATGTCGCAGAACAAGCCGACTTCCTCGGTTCAGCCGGCCGTGGCGGGAAAACGCAAGTTGTCTGGCTGGCGCCAGAAACTGGTCACGAATGTCCGGTTGGCACGACTTGGTTGCGCGGTCTGCGGTTTTCAGACACGCGCGGTGGCCGGTTTCAACCAATGCGCCGCCAGCGCGCAACCGACGGTTCAGGCGCTGCTTTTCTTCACCAGCGCCGTGACGTATTCGCGCAGCGACACCACGCCGCGCTCCGGCTTCTCGGGCCGTTCGCAATGGTCCAGCGTGGCGCGCGTCATGGCCGCGTACGACCGGGCCGCCGCATCGGAAAAGCCTTGCGCCTTGAATGCCTGCTCCCACTGCTCGGGCGGCGTCACCTCGACGGCGACCGGCCGTCCCAGCGCCTCGGCGAAGGCCTGCGCCACGTCGGCGGGCGTATAGCGCTGCGGCCCTTCGACAAAGTGCGGCCCCGACGGCGCGGGCGACCCCAGCATCAGCTTCGCGGCGAACTGCCCCAGGTCGTGCGGCGCCACCATCGGCAGGACGAAGTCGGCCGGGTACAGGCTGTGCACCTTGCCGTCTTCGCGCGCGGTTTTCAGCGAGGCGTCCCAGTTGCTCATGTAGTACGCCGCGCGAATGGCGCTGAACGGCACGGGGCCGGCTTGCAGCGCCTGCTCCATTTCGTAGAGCACGCTCGAATCGCCCACCCCCTGGCCGGAGACGTCGGGTTGCGCGCCGTAGGTCGACTCGCCGACGATCTTCTCCAGCTTGCAGCCTTCCAGCGCGGCGACGATGGCGTGCAGCGTCTTGCGCTCCTCGGCCACGGTGTCGGTCGACGGGGGCGCCGGCGGGTTCAGCACGAAGACGCGCGTGCCGCCCAGGAACACGCGGTGCAGCGCGGCGGTGTCGAGCACATCGACCACCGCCACACGCGCGCCCTTGGTCTGCAGTGCCTGCGTCTTGTGCGCGTCGCGGGTGACCACCGTCACGGGCTCGTTGTGCGCGAGCAGCGCCTGCGCCAGAGCCGAGCCGACATGGCCGGTGGCGCCTAGAACGATGTGCATGAGATTTCCTCCGCTTCCTCGTTTCAATTCGCTTCGGTTCGAACGCTTCAGCCGCGCTTCTCTGCGTTGCGCTTGCGCGTGGCCGCGGCCTTCTTCGCGGAAGCCGAGCGTTCCGCTGCCGTGCGGTTCGCGGCAGCGGCGCCGCCCAGGTGGCCGCCCTTGCGCGCCGGTGCATGGTTCTCGGCCTTGCCACGGCCGGAGCCGCTCTTCTTGCCGCCGCCGGTCTCTGCGTTCACCGTGGCCCAGGCGCGCCTTTCGGCCTCGGCCTTGCCGACGCCGCGCTGTTCGTAGCCCTTCTCGATGTGCTGGGCCTCGCGTTTCTGCTTGTCCGTGTAGGACGACTTGTCGCCTCTTGGCATGGCATGGCTCCTTCGCGTTGTCGCACGGTCACTGTGCGCGTTGAGCTTGCTGGGCAAGACACGTCCGCGCAGGGTAAGAAGACGCACGCGGCGCGCGTCAGCCTTGTCTGGCGTGGCCGGCGAAACCGGCCGTGGCCGCGCTCGTCGGCAAGGGCGGGTCAGCCGCTCTGCTTCATCCGCCGCAGGTGCGCCAGCATCTCTTCGCGCACCACGCCCGTGATGTGGCTGCGCCGCCCGCTCTCCAGCATGCCCAGGCGCCGCGCCACCGGCCGGCCCGGCAGCTGCAGCACGCACAGCGCGGGGTCGCTTTCCCAGTCGAAGTTCTTCAGCAGCGGCGCCATGGTGAAGCCCACGTTCTTGCGCACCAGCTCGGCGATGGCCAGCAGCGAATTCAGCTCCAGGAACTCGCGCGGCACCAGCTGCATGCGGCGCAGGTGGCGGTCGATGCGCGCGCCGGTCGGCGTGCGGCGGTCGAAGCGAATGAAGGGGTGCGTGGCGAACAGGTGCGCAATGGAGGTGTCGGGCGACGCGATGCCCGAATTGGCGATGACGGTCAGCGACTCGTCGTAGCACGGCGTCCACAGCAGCCCCGGTACCTCGGGCCACTGGCGCTCGACGACCACGGCCGCGTCGAGCTCGCCGCTCACCACGTCCTGCATCAGCTGCGTCTGCTCGCGCACGCGCAGCTCGACCTCCAGGTTCGGGTGCAGCGACTTCAGCTGCGCCAGCGTGCTCGACAGCAGCCCCATCGCCGAGATGAGCGAGCCGAGCTTGATGGTGCCGGCGATCTGCCGCTGGTCCTGCAGGTCGCGCCGCATCGACTCGTACTGCGCCAGCAGCTCCTCCGCGCGCGGCAGCAGCAGGTGGCCGGCGGGGCTCAGCACCATGGTGCGGCCGGTCTTGTCGAACAGGGTCTTGTTCATTTCCCCTTCGAGCGCGCGCATCTGCTGGCCCACGGCCGCCTGCGTGAGCGCGACCTGGTCGGCCGCCGCGGCGAAGGAGCCGCCCCGGGCGGCGGCCACGAAGGTGCGAAGGAAGCGAATGGTGCTCATGGCGGGCGTGCCCGAGGGGCGGCGATGGGTCGCAGATCGGTGAAAGGGAAAGTTTTTCTTTATTAATTCTAAATAATTTTTAAATTTATTTTTTCCTGTGCTTCCCAAACAATGCGGGCCATGGTCACTGCCTTAGCGCCTCCAGACGGCAGGCAGATGACAAGACCTCCACCGCCCTCCACTGCCATGACCACCCCTCAGTACTTTCCCCTCGTCGATGTTTCCGGCACGCCCCACGCCCGCGGCGTGCAGCATGGCCGCGCCGTGCCCGAGCGCGTGGCCGGCGGCGTGGCGCTGTACCGCGCCCAGCTCGGCCGTCGCGGCCTGGACGACGCCACCATCCGCCGCCTGGCGCAGTCGATGGTGCCGCTCATCGAGGCGTACGACGCCAGCTACCTCGAGGAGATGCGCGGCATCGCCGAGGGCGCGGGCGTGCCGCTCGAAGACATCGTGATGATCAATTGCCGCACCGAGATGCTCTTCGGCTACGCGGACATGAAGCGCGCAGCCGAACCCGCGGCAGACTCGCCCTCGTCCGAAGACGGCGACTGCACCGGCCTGCTGGTGCTGCCCGCGCGCTCGGCCACCGGCCGGCTCATGCACGCCCACAACTGGGACTGGCGCCAGGAATGCGTGGACACCGGCATCGTGCTGCGCATCCGCAACGCGGGCGGGCCCGACATGCTCACCTTCACCGAGGCCGGCGCGCTGGCGCGCCACGGCTTCAACAGCCACGGCGTGTCGCTCACCGGCAATTCGCTGACCTGCCACGAAGACTTCCAGCACGGTGCCGGCGTGCCGCTGGTGCTGCTGCGCCGCCGCGTGCTGGAGGCCGCCAACCTCGCGCAGGCGATGAAGACCATCTGGGCCTCGAAGCGCTACTGCGCCAACAACATGATCCTGGCGCAAGCCACGGGTAACGACGGCTCGGGCATCAGCCTGGAAACCTCGCCGGGCGAGATCTTCTGGACGCTGCCCGAAAACGACCTGCTGGTGCACGCCAACCACTGGATGTCGCCCTCGGCCGTCATCAAGCTGCGCGACCCCGGCCTGCCGCAGCGCCCCGACAGCATCTACCGCCAGCACCGCGTG
This sequence comes from Variovorax sp. RCC_210, assembly GCF_041355175.1. Classification (NCBI taxonomy): domain Bacteria; kingdom Pseudomonadati; phylum Pseudomonadota; class Betaproteobacteria; order Burkholderiales; family Comamonadaceae; genus Variovorax; species Variovorax sp. RCC_210. The sequence goes on from NZ_JBFUPJ010000001.1 coordinate 1,291,706, forward strand.
GAAAACGCGCTGGGCCGCGTCATCTCTCAACCCGAAGGCAGCATCGACTGGACCCATGTGAAGGCCGCGCTGGCCGACGAGTTCGGCAAGCCCGACGGCGTGCTGCGCACCCCGAAGCCGGCCGACTTCAGCAGCATCTCGGCCACCGTGGCCACCACCCTCATGGACGCGGCCAACCGCGTGATGTGGGTCGCCCGCAAGCCCTACGAGGCCCGCAACTTCCAGGAATACACGCTCTGAGCCGCGCCGCCATGACACAAGCAAACATCCCCGCAGACACTTCCTCGAACGCTCCCGCAAACGCTTCCACCGAAGCCACCACCGCGCTGGCCGACCAGCGCGCCCGCGCCATCTACGACCTGGGCCCGAGCACCGTCTACGCCTCGCGCACCGACCCGCGCTTCTCGTACTGCACCTACGTGCCGCACCACATCGGCAAGCCGGGCGCGCGCCCCATGCAGCTGGTGGTGGTCATGCACGGCACCGGCCGCGCCTTCGTCAACTACCGCGAGGCCTTCAGCGGCTTCGCCAAGTGGAACGACTGCATCGTGCTGTGCCCGCTGTTCCCGGCGGGCGTTCGCGGCGACGGCAACCGCGACGGCTTCAAGCACCTGGTGGAAGCCGACATCCACTACGACCGCATCCTGCTGGACATGGTGGCCGAGGTGGCCGAGAAGTTCGGCTGCGACTTCAGCCGCTTCGCCCTCTTCGGCTACTCGGGCGGCGGCCAGTTCGCCAACCGCTTCGCCATGCTGCACCCCGAACGCCTGTGGGCGGTGTCCATCGGCGCGCCGGGCTCGGTGACGCAGCTCGACCCCACGCAGGGCTGGTGGGTGGGCACCCGGGACTTCGAGGCGCGCTTCGGCAAGCCCATCGACCTGGACGCGCTGCGCCAGGTGCCGGTGCAGATGATTGCCGGCAAGGCCGACATCGAGACCTGGGAAATCACCCACCGCGAAGGCGGCAAGTACTACATGCCCGGCGCCAACGACGCGGGCAAGACCCGGCCCGAGCGGCTGGACACGCTGCGCCGCTCCTTCGAGGCGGCGGGCGTGGCGGTGCGCTTCGACCTGCTGGACAACGTGCCGCACAACGGCCTGGCCTGCGTGGGCCGCGTGCAAGACTTCCTGGCCGACGCGCTGTATGCGCTGCGCGAGCCGCGCGCCGTGTCGTCGTCGGCCTGAGCGTCCGGCGCTCCGTTCGCAACCCTTTCGCTTCGACAAGGAAAAAGGCCCATGTTCCGTTTCGCAGCCGCCCGCATCGCGATGGCGATTCCCACACTGCTCATCGTGGCGGTGTCGGTGTTCGTGCTGATACGGCTGATTCCCGGCGACCCGGCCCAGTTGCTGCTGGGCGACCTCGCCACGCCCGCCAGCCTGGCCGACCTGCGCGCGCGCCTGGGCCTGGACCGCTCGCTGCCGGCGCAGTTCGGCATCTGGTTCGGCCATGTGCTGCAGGGCGACCTGGGCACCTCCATCAACAGCGGGCAGGACGTGCTCTCGCTGGTGACCGACCGCTTTCTCATCAGCGGTCGCATCGTGCTGGTGGCCGTGGCGCTGGCCGCCATGGTGGCGGTGCCCGCGGGCATGGTCGCCGCGTGGAAGCAGAACCGCGCGCCCGACCTGCTGCTGGTCGGCTCGGCCACGCTGCTGGTGTCCATTCCGACCTTCTGGCTCGGGCTGCTGTTGCTGCTGCTGTTCGGGCTGAAGCTGGGCTGGCTGCCGGTGGTGGGCTACGTGGGCATCGCCGAAGACTGGAAGAACGGCCTGCTGTACCTGGTGCTGCCGGTGCTCACGCTGTTCCTGCACGAGATCGGGGTGCTCATGCGCATGGCGCGCGCCAGCACGCTGGAGGTGCTGCGGCTGGACTACATCACGCATGCGCGCGCCAAGGGCCTGTCGGAGCGCGCGGTGCTCATGCGCCACGCCTTCAAGAACGCCTTCGGCCCCACCTGGACGCTCATCGGCCTGGTGCTGGGCAACCTGCTGGGCGGCATCGCGGTGGTGGAAACGGTGTTCACCATTCCGGGCCTGGGCCGGCTGCTGGTCGACGCGATCTTCGCGCGCGACTACCCGGTGATCCAGGGCTGCCTGCTGTTCGTGGCGGTGATCTACGTGGTGGTGAACCTCGTTATCGACCTTTGCTATCCCTTCTTCGACCCCCGCGTCGCCGTCGAATGAGCACGATGAAACGCAAGAAACGCATTCCCCTGAACGCCCTGGTGGGCATCGTCGTGGTCGCGCTCATCGTGGGCGCCGCGCTGCTGAGCCTGGTGTGGACGCCGCACGACCCGCTGCGCATCAACTTCGGCTCGCGCCTGAAGCTGCCCGGCGCCACCTACGTGCTGGGCACCGACGAGTTCGGCCGCGACGAGCTCTCGCGGCTCATGGCCGGCGCCGCCACCAGCGTGTGGATCGGCGTGCTGACGGTGGGCTTCTCGATCGTGGTGGGCAGCATCGTGGGCGTGCTCACGGGCTTTCTGCGCGGCTGGACCGACCGCATCGTGATGGCCTTCAACAACGCGCTGCTGGCCTTTCCCGGCCTGCTGCTGGCGCTGGGCCTGCTGGCGGTGGTGGGCGCGAACCAGTACGGCATCGTGCTGGCGCTGGGGCTGGCCTACACGCCCTCGGTAACGCGCATCGTGCGCGGCACGGTGCTGTCGCTGCGCGAAAAGGAGTTCATCGAGTCGTCCCGCGTGCTGGGCAACTCCGAGCTGTACACCATGGTGCGCCACGTGCTGCCCAACTGCACCGCGCCGCTCACGGTGCTGGCCACCTCGATGTTCGGCTGGGTGATATTGGCCGAGAGCGCGCTGTCTTTCCTGGGCCTGGGCGTGCCGCCGCCGGCGCCCACCTGGGGCAACATGCTGGCCTCGGCCCGCCCGTTCATGGCGCAGGCCAGCTACCTCTCGATTCTTCCGGGCCTGTGCATCGCGCTGACGCTGCTGGGCATCAACCTGCTGGGCGACGCCGTGCGCGACTGGCTCGACCCGCGCATGAAGGGCGTGCAATGACCACCACCACAACCCAAGGCCCCCTGGTCAGCGTGGAAGGCCTGACGCTCGCTGTCGGCCACGGCGGCCGCGAGATCGTGCGCAACGTGTCCTTCGACATCGCGCCGGGCGAGATGGTCGGCATCGTCGGCGAATCGGGCAGCGGCAAGACGCAGGCCGCACGCGCCCTCATGGGCCTCACGCCGCCGCCGCTGGTGCGCACGGCGGGCCGCATCCTGTTCGAGGGCGAAGACCTGGCGCTGGCCAAGCCGGCGCGGCTGCGCGAGCTGCGCGGCGCGCGCGTGGGCATGGTGTTCCAGGAGCCCATGACCTCGCTGAACCCGTCGATGACCATCGGCAAGCAGCTGGGCGAGGCGCTGGCGCTGCACCGGCGCGACCTGGGCGCGGCCGCGCGCGAGGCGCGCATTCTCGACATGCTGGCGCGCGTGGGCATCCGCGACCCCAAGGGCGCGCTCGCAGCCTGGCCGCATGAGTTTTCGGGCGGCATGCGGCAACGGATGATGCTGGCCTCGGTGATGCTGCTGGAGCCCGCGCTGCTGATCGCCGACGAGCCCACCACCGCGCTCGACGCCGTGGTGCAGCGCGACGTGCTGGAGCTGATGGTCGGCCTCACGCGCGAGCACCGCACGGCCGTGCTCATGATCAGCCACGACCTGCCCATGGTCGCGCGCTTCACCCAGCGCATGGTCGTCATGCGCCACGGCGAGGTGAAGGAAACCGGCCGCACCGACGAGATGCTCGAGCGCCCGAAGCACGATTACACCCGCGAGCTGCTGCAGGCCATGCCGCGCCGCATGCCCGCGCGCCAGGTGCCCGACGAGGCGCCCGTGGTCGAGGTGCGCAACCTGGTGGTCGACTACGCCGGCCACCGCCGCCTGTTCGCCAAGGCCGTGCCCAAGCGCGCGCTGCACGGCATCGACCTGGTGGTGCGCCCGCGCGAGGTGGTGGCGGTGGTGGGCGGCTCGGGCTCGGGCAAGACCACGCTGGGCCGCACCATCGCGGGCCTGATCAAGCCGAGCGAAGGCGACATCCTGTTCCGCGGCCGGCCCATCCTGCGTTCGGACGCGGGCTGGGAAGACTACCGGCTGCAGTGCCAGATGGTGTTCCAGGACCCGTACGCCTCGCTCGATCCGCGCATGACCATCGGCCAGCTGGTGGGCGAAGGCCTGCGGCTGGTGAAGGGCATGTCGTCGCCCGACAAGGCCAGGCGCGTGGCGGAGGTGCTCGACGAGGTGGGCCTCGGTACCGCCTACGCGCCGCGCTACGCGCACGAGCTGTCCGGCGGCCAGCGCCAGCGCGTGGCCATTGCGCGCGCCATCGTGCGCCGGCCCGCTTTCGTGATCGCCGACGAGCCGGTGTCCGCGCTCGACGTGACCGTGCGCGCGCAGGTGCTCGAGCTGTTCGCCGAGCTGCAGAAGCGCCACGGCTTCTCGTGCCTGTTCATCAGCCACGACCTGGGCGTGGTCGAGCAGGTGGCCGACCGCGTGATCGTGATGCAGGACGGCCGCATCGTCGAGCAAGGCCCGCGCGACGCGGTGTTCGACGCGCCGCAGCAGGACTACACGCGCAAGCTGCTGTCGGCCATTCCCGCGCTGGAGCCGACGCCCGCCGGTGGCGTGCGGCTGCGCTGGCGCTTCGGGGCCGAAACGCCGGCGCCGGCCTTCGCCTGATTTCTTTGTCCTTGAACCGCAGGAGTCCTTCATGCCCCGCTTCACCCTTCGCCGCGCCGCCCTCGCCGCCGTCCCAGCAGCCTGCCTGGCCGCATCGGCCGCTTTCGCCCAGACCACCGTCACCGTGGCGCAGCCCGCCGACATCCGCTCCACCAACCCCGGCGTGAACCGCGACAACACCACCGACGGCGTGCTGCTCAACGTGGTCGAGGGGCTGGTCGGCTACCGCGCGGACGGCAGCGTGGGCCCGCTGCTGGCGCAGTCGGTCGATGTGTCGGCCGACGGCCTCACCTACACCTTCAAGCTGCGCAAGGGCGTGAAGTTCCACAACGACGCGCCGCTCACCGCCGCCGACGTGGCCTGGAACTGGAAGCGCTACATGGACCCGAAGACCGACTGGCGCTGCACCAGCGAGTACGACGGGCGCAACGGCCTGAAGGTGGTGGACACCGCCACGCCCGACGACGCCACCTTCGTCATGAAGATCAACAAGCCCTCGGCCGTGTTCCTGGACACGCTCGCGCGCACCGACTGCGGCATGACGGCCATCCTGCACAAGAGCTCGCTGAAGGCCGATGGCAGCTGGGACAAGCCGGTGGGCACCGGCCCCTTCAAGTTCGGCGAATGGAAGCGCGGCGAGTACGTGACGCTCACCGCCTTCAAGGGCTACACCTCGTCGCCCGGCGCCACCAGGTCCGACGGCTACACCGGCCTGAAGGCACCGCTGGTCGACACGGTCAGGTTCCTGGTGGTGCCCGACGCCGCCACGGCCGCGGCCGGCCTGAAGTCGGGCGCCATCGACGCGGGGCAGATCACGTCGAGCGACGCGCAGGAGCTGAAGACCGACCGCAGCCTCACGGTGCAGGCGCCGCCCGAGGCCATCAAGAACGTGCTGCTGATCCAGACGCGCGACCCGCTGCTGAAGAACCAGAAGCTGCGCCAGGCCATCGCGGCCTCGCTGGACATCGAGCAGATCGTGGCGGCCGCCTCCGAAGGGCTGGGCGCGGTGAACAACTCGGCCATCCACAAGGGCTCGGCCTTCTACAGCGCCGCGCAGAAGAAGGGCTGGCACTACGACCCGGCGCAGGCCGCCAAGCTGCTGCGCGAGGCCGGCTACAAGGGCGAGAAGATCACCATCCAGACCAACAAGCGCGCGCACGTGCCCAGCTACACGGTGGCCGTGCTGGCGCAGGCCATGATGCAGGCGGTGGGCATCAACGCGCAGATCGAGGTGCTCGAATGGGCCACGCAGCTCGACCGCTACAACAGCGGCAACTACCAGATGAGCTCGTTCAGCTATTCGTCGCGGCTGGACCCGGCGCTGAGCTACGAGCAGTTCTCCGGCCCCAAGGACAAGCAGGCGCGCAAGGTGTGGGAAGACCCGCAGGCGCTGAAGCTCATCGACGACAGCTTCACCGAGGCCGACCCGAAGAAGCGCCAGGTGCTGTTCGACCAGATCCACGCGCAGATGATCCAGCAGGTGCCCATGGTGATGCTGTTCAACGGCATCGACGCCTGGGCGGTGCGCAAGCGCGTGAGCGGCTTTGCGGTTTGGGAAGGCAAGCCCCGCCTGTGGGGCGTGTCGGTCACGGCGACGCGCGGCTGAAGCCCAGCAACGGCATCGGTACCGGCACGGGAACAGGCATCGACAAGGGCACCGGCACCGCCGGTGCCAGCGCGGCCACCATGGCCAGCAGCGTGTCGCCGAAGCCGCCGCGCGCGCGTGCGTCGGTGCGGGCGCTGGTCGTCACGCGCGGGCCGGCGCTCCAGGCGATGCGCGCGCCGATGGCGGTGAGCGACTCGACCAGCGCCACGTCTTCGCTGCAGGCCAGCGGCGCGAACCCGCCCGCGCGGCGGTAGGCCTCGGCGGCCACGCCCAGGTTGGCGCCGTGCACATGCCGGTGGCCGTCGGCGTGCGTGTAGCGGCTGTCGAAATGCGCCTGCACGCGCTCGCCTTCCGTGCCGTGCACGCTCCAGTCTTCCACCGCCACGCAGCCGCACACCGCGTCGGCCTGCTCCGCGAGCTGCATCACCAGCCAGTCGGGCGAGACCACGGTGTCGGCGTCGGTGAAGGCGAGCCAGCGCGCGCCGGCCTCGATGCACAGCTCGGCCCCGCGCGCGCGGGCAATGCCCACGTTGCGCGCCGTCAATGACAAGCGCGCCACGCCGTGCGCGAGCACCACGTCTTCGGTGGCGTCGCTGCAGCTGTCGAGCACGACCACCACTTCCACCGCTTCTCCGGCCAGCGCCGGGTGCGCCGCCGCCAGCTGCACGGCGGCCAGCGCGGCGCCGATGCGTTCGCACTCGTTGTGCGCGGGAATGACGACGCCGATCACCGGATGCCCTCCCGCTGCGCCACCGAGCGCGCGTCGCGCGACCACAGCTGCAGCACGAAATCGTCTTCCTCGTGCAGCACGAGCCGTGCGAGCCCCAGCTCGGCGAGGATGCCCTGCACGTCCTTCGTGGCGAGGCTGCGCTGTTCGAAATCGGGCCGCCAGTCGCAGGCGACCAGCGTGCCGTCGTCGTCCAGAGAAAGCGCGCAGCATTCGGCCACGCGCTGCATGTCGCTGCGCGGCAGGAAGTAGCCGACCTCGCTGAGCACGATCAGGTCGAAGCCGCCGGCGTCGTGCGGCCAGTCGGCCGGCAGCGTGTGGCGCGCGACTTGCACGTTGGTCATCGCCTCCGTCCGCTGGCGGGCCAGCGCGACGGCCTGCGCGTTGAAGTCGCTCGCCAGCAGTTCGTCGCAGCGCTGCGCGAGCGCGAGCGTAAGTTCGCCGATGCCGCAGCCCGGCTCGTAGGCGCGGCGAAAGCGCGGCTGCGGCAAGGCGGCCAGCAGCACGGCCCGCTTGCGGGCCTCGTACCAGCGCTGGCGCGAGGCGTAGGGGTCGTCGCTGGCGGCGTAGAGGGCGTCGAAGTACGGGCGCTGGTCCCGATCTGGGCCCTGCTGGCCCTGCTGGCCCTGCTGGCCCTGCTGGCCCTGCTGGCCCTGCTGGCCCTGCGCCTTTTCGGCAGGCCCGCTCACAGGAACACCACTTCGTAAGGCCGCGCCGCGCGCTCGACGGTGGTGGCCCGCAGCACCGGGCCGGAGCCGGTGGACGCATCGCGCCGCAACTGGCTGGTAAAGGCCTGGACGGCCGCGCGCTTGCGGCGCACGGCCTCGGCGCTCAGCGGCAGGCGAAAGGCGTTCTTCCACGGCATGCGGCTGTCGCCGGGGCGGGACCAGTGCCAGCCCCACACCGGCACCTCGACCAGGCGCGCGCCGGCGCTGGCCGCGGCCAGCGCGCAGGCCTCGCCGGTGACTTCGTGGTCGGGGTGACCGTCTTGCCGCCAGGTGGTGAAGACCACGTCGCCCGGGCGCAGCAGCGACACCAGCTGCGCCGCGAGCAAGGCGCGCATGTCCTTGAGGCCGCCGTCGGGCAGGCCGAGCCGCGCCGGCGCAATGGACAGGCCCAGCCGGCGCAAGGCGCGCAGGCTTTCGCGCGGGCGGGCCTGCGCCAGCCGCTCGGCCGACCACTCGGTGGAGCCGCTGTGGCTGGCGGTGCCGTCGGTCACGGCGATCACCTCGACCGGCGTGCCGCTGTCGGCCAGCTGCGCCAGCAGGCCGCCCACCGAGAGCACCTCGTCGTCGGGGTGCGGCGCGACGACCACCGCGCGCGAGCCCTCGGGCACCAGCGCGCGCAGGTCGATGTGCGGCAACTCGGCCAGGCCCGGCCAGCGGTGCCATTCGGCTTCGGTGGTGCCTTCGCCCCGGATGGCGCGGCGCTCTACAGGGTCCATGACGCGGTCTCCTCTTCAGATGTCTGGGTGGCCAGCTGGCCGAGCGCCGCGAGGTCGCGCTCGGCATGGCTTTGTCGCAGGAACACGGGCAGGTCGGCCATGGCCTGCGCGAACTGCGGGTCGCGGCACAGCGGGCCGGCACCGACCGCGCGGCCGGCGTGCCGCATCACCTCGGTAGCGGCCTGCTCGACGGCCAGGCGCGCGCACATCGCGACGCGCTGGGCGTTGTCTTTCGGGTGGCGGTCGATCCACTCGGCGGCTTCGCGCAGCAACGCGGCGGCCCCGCCCAGCGCCACCTCAATGGCGCCCAGGTGCGCGAGCCGGTGCGCGTCGGCCTTCGGGCCCGTGCCCTTGCGCACCTGGCGCGCGATGCCCAGCGCGCCGCCGAACCAGCACGCGGCAATGCCGGCGCCGCCCTGCCAGAAGCCGGGCCGGCGCACGTAGTCGCCGGGCTGGCCGATCTGCACCGCGCGCGCGCCGTCGAAGCGCACGTCGACGCTCGCGCTCGCGGCCATGCCGACGGCGTGCCAGCCCTCGTCGGTGACGCGCACGCCGGGCTGGGTCATGGACACGGCTGCCAGGCACGGTTCGCCGGCCGTGTTCCAGCCGCTGACAACAGCGTGGGTGACGCTGGCCGCGCCGGAGCACCAGGCCTTGGTGCCGTGCATGCGAATGGCCTGCCCTGCGCCGTTGCCGTCGTTTTTGCCGTCTGCGGCGGCCGGCTCGAACACCACTTTCGCGTCCGGCGGCTCGGCGCACCACGTGCCCCAGCGCGCCCCGCGCGGCGTCGACGGTGCGCCACCGAGTTCGGCCAGGATGGCGAGCGCATCGGTGTGGCCCTCGAAGAGCTTGACCAGCGACAGGTCGTGCGCGGCCACGGCCGCCAGCACCCGCCAGCGCGCGAGCGTGTGGCCCGAGCCCGGTCGCGGCAGCACGTCGATGCCCGCTTCGACGAGATGGCCCAGCGACAGGCCGCGGCCGTGCCGAAGCGCCAGGGGGGTGAGGACATCGGCGGGAACGGGATCGAACATGGCCTGAAGTTAGGCAGGCCATGGAGGCGGGCTCGTCGGCAAGCAGCGTCGTGGCTTGTAGGAGCCGAGCCGCCGCTCGGGTTGCAGGAGGCGGTGTCGGCCGACCGTCGCGGAACCGGCCGTGGAACGCCCGCGTAAACGGCCGCAGAACCAGCCGCGGAAAGCTAGGCGCTCGCCAGCACCTGCGCGAGGTCTGCCTTCAGCGAGGTCGCGCGCTCGGGCGCCCGCGCCAGCCCCGCATCGACCAGCGCCTGCGCCCGCTCGCGGTCGCCCAGGTGCGCGGCAATGCGGGCCAGGTGCAGCGCGGTGCGCGCGTGGACGCCGTTCGGGTCGGTCTCGCGAAGCAGCTGCTCGAAGCTCTGCGGGTAGCTGCCATGCCGGGCGAAAAAGGCGCGGCCCGGGCCGCTCCATTCGCTCACGATGAACTCGACGCTTTCCTCCGCCTCTTCCTTCGACGTGCCATAGGCCCAGCCGAAGGCTTCGCCCGGCGGCGGGTGCATGCGGTCGCGGAACACGCAGTGCGCTTCCTCGATGTCCCGCGGCGCGACCTGCCCGCCGCCCTCGGTCGGCAAAAAGGCCAGGTGCGCGCCGAGGTTCAGGTAGCAAGCCCCTCCTCCTCTCGCGCCGCTGGCCCCCTGCACGTTGAACACATGGATCACCGGGCCGTCGATGCGGCGCAGCGTCTGGCCGGTGCCCTCGAAGCCTTCGGCCTTGAGCACGGGGAACAGCTTCTTTTCGAGGAGCCTGAGAAAGGTGGCGCGGTTCATGGGCTGGGTCGTCTCCGGGTACGCAGGGTGATCGAGTATCGCAAGCCCTCCGTCGGCGCGATGGCGTGCTGCCAAGCCCACCGCGCCGGCCCGCGCAGCACGTACACCGAGCGCGGCTCGATCAGGAATTCGAGCGTGGCCGGCCCCGATGCGGCCGCACCCGGCACATACGGCCTGAACTGCATCACCGCGTCGCCGTGCAGCGAAACGCCGACGATGTCCTCGAAGTCCGGCACGTCGCGGTGCCAGCCCAGCGGCGTGCCGGGCCGGTACTCGGCAATGAGCGCATGCGTGAGCTCTTCGGGCGCGATGCCGGCCCACGCGGCCGCCTTGTCGCGCAGCGGGTGCAGCTCGGCGGGCAACGGGGCGCCAGGCTTGAGGCGGTTGGTGTCGAAGTCGTAGCTGCCGCCAAAGCCGATGCCGCGCCGGCGCGCCGTGTATTCCTTGTAGCGCATCTCCTTCAGCGGCCAGCCCTGCACGAGGCGCAGCAGCCCGGCCTCTTCGTCGCGCGACAGAAAGCCGTTTTCGTAGCGCAGCCCTTCGATGGCCGCGACCGGCGCCTCGCCGAACAGGTCGGGCTGGCCGGCGTGCTCCAGGCGTCTAGCGGCGCCCATCGCTCACTCCCTTGCTCACTCCCTTGCTCACTCCCTTGCTCACTCCCTTGCTCACTCCCTTGCTCACTCCTGCGCCCACCCTTTCGTTCGCCTCTTCGTTCGCGCCGCCGTGCACAGCGCCCGCCAGCTGCACATGCCACCAGCGCGGCAGCAGCTCGCGGATTTCGGCGCGCGCGAAGCGGTCGTCCAGCAGGTGCAGCACGCCCCGGTCTTCCTCGGTGCGAATCACGCGGCCCGCCGCCTGCACCACCTTCTGCAAGCCCGGGTAGAGGTAGGTGTACTCGTAGCCCTTGCCGAAGCGCGTCTGCATGCGCTCGCGGGTGATCTCGTTCAGCTCGTTGTACTGCGGCAGCCCCAGGCTGGCCACGAAGGCGCCGATGAGCCGGCTGCCCGGCAGGTCGATGCCCTCGCCGAACGCGCCGCCCAGCACCGCGAAGCCGATGCCCTGCCCGCCTTCCTCGAAGCGCGCGATGAAGCCGTGGCGGTCGGCCTCGCGCATGCCGCGCGTCTGCGTCCACACGGGCACGCCGGGGTGCCGCAGCGAGAACGCGGCGCAGGCTTTTTCCAGGTAGTCGAAGCTGCTGAAAAAGGCCAGGTAGTTGCCCGGCATGCGCTCGAACTGCGCGCCGATGATGTCCGCCACGTTGCGCAGCGAGCCCGCGCGGTCCCTGAAGCGCGTGGACACGTGCATGGCCACCTCCACGCGCAGCTGCTGCGCGGTGAAGGGCGAGGCCACGTCCAGCAGCACGGTGTTCTCGGGCAGGCCGAGCGCGTCGCGGTAGAACGCGAACGGCGACAAGGTGCCCGAGAAGCAGGTGACCGACGCCGCATCGCCGAAGCGCGCGGCCAGGAACGGCGCTGGCACCAGGTTGCGCAGGGCCAGCGTGCGCTCCTGCTGGGTGGCGCCCAGCGTGCGCTCGAACACCGAGTGGTCGCCGAAGGCCTCGGCCAGCCGGGCGAAGTGCAGCGCGTCGAAGAAAAAACGCTGCAGCGGGCCCTGCGAGGCATCGGGCGTGGCCGCGAAGTACTCGGCCATGGCGGTGTTGGCGGCCTGCAGGGTGCGCAGGAAGCGCTCGGGGATCTCGTCGCCGGTTTCGTAGTCGGCCTGCTGCGACTGCTGCACCGTGTCCCACTCGCGGAACAGGCGCGCCAGCGGGCCGCGCAGCACCGAAGGCGCCGCACGGTGCGCCTCTTCGAGCGCGGCGCCTTCGAGCGACGCGGTGTACATGCCGCGCGCGCGTTCCAGCAGGTTGTGCGCCTCGTCGACCAGCACGGCCACGCGCCAGTCGGCGTCGCGCATGGTGGCGTACAGGAAGGCGCTGCTGTCGAAGTAATAGTTGTAGTCGCCCACGATGGCGTCGGCCCAGTGCGTCATTTCCTGCGCGAGGAAATAGGGGCACACCTCGTGCACCAGGGCGATGTCGCGCAGCGCCTGCCGGTCGAGCCAGGCCACCTGCGCGGCCTGCTCGCGCGCGGCGGGCAGGCGGTCGTAGAAGCCGCGCGCCAGCGGGCAGGCGTCGCCGTGGCAGGCGCGGTCGGGGTACTCGCACACCTTCTCGCGCGCCGCGAGCTCCAGCACGCGCAGGCGGCCGGCGCCCTGCCCCTTGTCGAGCACGCGCAGGGCATCGAGCGCCACCGGGCGGCCCGAGGTCTTGGCGGTGAGGAAGAAGACCTTGTCGATCTTCTGCGCCGCGCGCGCCTTCAGCAGCGGAAACAGCGTGGCCAGCGTCTTGCCGATGCCCGTGGGCGCCTGCGTCATGAGGCAGCGCCCGCCCACGCCGGCGCGGTACACGGCCTCGGCCAGTTCGCGCTGGCCGGCGCGAAAGCTGCGGTACGGGAACTCGAGCTGCGCCAGGGTCTGGTCGAGCGCGGCGCGGTGGCCGGCCTCGCTCGCGGCCCAGGCGCTGTAGCGCGCGCACAGCGCCTCGAAGTGTTCGCGCAGTGCGTCGCGGGTGTGGTGCTCTTCGAGCACGGTTTCATCGCCGGTGGCCAGGTCGAGGTACACCAGCGCCACGGTCATGGCGGCGTGGCCGTCCAGCTCGCACAGCATCCAGCCGTAGCTGCGGGCCTGGGCCCAGTGCAGTGCGCGGTGGTTGCCGCGGATGGCGTCGAAGTCGCCGCGGAAGGTCTTGATTTCTTCCACGCGGGCCTCAATCACCTCGCTCCCCCTGCCCCGGCGCAGCTCGTAGCCGTCGGCCCGGCCGCGCACCCGCAGCGTGCCGCAGGTGGTGTCCAGCGCCACCTCGCTTTCGTAGCCGTCGCCGCGCCGGTGCTGCACCAGCGCGTGGCCGGCCATGCCCTCCTGGGCGCTGGGCGCGGGCACGAAGCGCAGGTCGAGGTCGCCCGCCTTCGCGCCGAAGGCGCACAGCGCCTTGACGGAAACGACGTGGGTCACGGCAACGGGCGCCGCGGGCGGGTTGGAAAAGGCAGTACCCATTGCGGGCCATTTCTGGCGTGGACTGTATGGATTTACAGTATAGCCAGCCCTGCCGAAGGGCAGTACCCCTGTTTCTTGCCCTGTCGGGGCCTTCTCCGACAGGGCGACCGGCGTTTTTCGGCAAAACTTGACAAGTTTTGCTTACAAATGCGTCCGATGAATACACCCACTGCGATCGACCCCGAAGACTTTGAACGCCTGCTGAGCCGCAACATCAAGCTGCCCCTGATCGGCGGCGTCTTCGGCGCCGTGGTGTTCGTCGGGCTGATCCTGTTCCTGCTCAACACCATCGGCTGGGTCGAGCATACCGACCGCGTTACCCGCGCGGCCAGCGAACTGCAGCGCCAGAGCATCGACATGGAAACCGGCATGCGCGGCTTCCTGATCACCGGCGACGAAAGCTTCCTGGAGCCCTACCAGAGCGCCCTGCCCCGCATGAAGGGCGACACCGCCGCGCTGCGCGCGCTGGTGGCCGACAACCGCCAGCAGGTGGAGCGCGTCGACCGCATCGCGGGCATCCAGGCGACCTGGCAGGAATTTGCCCGCAGCCTCATCGCCGCGCGCCGCGCCGGCGAAGACGCCCAGGCGCAGGTGCGGCTGGGCCGCGGCAAGCGGCTCACCGACGACATGCGCACCGAATTCAACGCGCTCATGGACACCGAGCAAACGCTGCGCTTCCAGCGCAACAACGACGCCAACCGCACCGCGTGGTGGACGGTGGGGCTGTTCCTGCTGTTCACGGTCGGCTTCACCGGGCTGGTGGCGTACTTCGGGCGGCGCCAGCTGATGCGGCTGTCGGACAGCTACGACGTGGTGCTGAAGGAGCAGGCCGCCCATGCGGAACGGCTCGCGCACGAAGCCTGGCTGCGCAGCGCGCAGACCGAGCTGGTGGGCGAACTGGTGGGCGAGCTGAGCGCGCCCGACATGGGCCGCAAGATACTGGCGTTCTTCTCGCGCTACCTGGGCACGGCGGTCGGCGCCATCTATGTGCGCGAGCGGCACGGCCCGCTGCGCCGGGCGGCGAGCTACGGCTTCTCCAGCGCGGCGGAAGCCACGCCGCAGGTGTTCTCCCCCACCGAGAGCCTGATCGGCCAGGCCGCGGCCGAGCGCCGCCGCATGCTGATCGACCCGGTGGACGCCGACTACCTGAAGGTCAACTCCGGCCTGGGCCAGATGTCGCCCAAGGCGGTGCTGCTGCTCCCGGTGACCGACGGCGGCATGGCCAACGGCGTGGTCGAGCTCGGCCTGCCGGGCCCGCTGGACGAGCGCGGCAACCAGCTGCTGGACGTGGTGGCCGACGACATCGGCACCTCGCTGGCGGCCGCGCGCTACCGCGAGCAGCTGCAGGACGTGCTGGCCGAAACCCAGCAGCTGAACGAAGAACTGCAGGTGCAGCAGGAAGAACTGCGCACCGCCAACGAAGAGCTCGAAGAGCAGTCGCGCGCCCTGCGCGCCTCGCAGGCCATGCTGGAGAACCAGCAGGCCGAGCTGGAGCAGACCAACAGCCAACTGTCCGAGCGCACCGAGGCGCTCGACCAGCGCAACACCGCGCTGCGCCGCGTGCAGCGCGACCTCGAAGACCGCGCCGACGAACTGCAGCGCGCCAGCCGCTACAAGTCGGAGTTCCTGGCGAACATGTCGCACGAGCTGCGCACGCCGCTGAACAGCGCGCTCATCCTGGCCAAGCTGCTGGGCGACAACCCGCAGGGCAACCTCTCGCCCGAGCAGGTGAAGTTCGCGGACTCCATCTACTCGTCGGGCAACGACCTGCTGGTGCTGATCAACGACATCCTGGACATTGCCAAGGTCGAGGCCGGCAAGCTGGAGGTGGTGACCGAAGACATGTCGCTCGCCAAGCTGGCGCAGAGCCTGGAGAGCACCTTCAGCCCGCTGGCGATGCAGAAGAACCTGAGCTTCCGCCTCGAGATCGGGGCCGACGCGCCGGCCACGCTGGTCACCGACCGCCAGCGCGTGGAACAGATCCTGAAGAACCTGCTGTCGAACGCGCTGAAGTTCACCGACCGCGGCGAAGTGGCCGTGGTGGTCTCGCCCACGGCGGACGGCGGCGCGGCCTTCGCGGTCTCCGACTCGGGCATCGGCATCGACGCCAAGCAGCACGAGCTGATCTTCGAGGCCTTCCGCCAGGCCGACGGCACCACCAGCCGGCGCTACGGCGGCACCGGGCTGGGGCTGTCGATTTCGCGCGACCTCACGCAGCTGCTGGGCGGCACGCTGACGGTGCAGAGCACGCCGGGCCAGGGCAGCACCTTCATCCTGCAGCTGCCGGCGAAGGCGCCGCAGGCTTCGGGGGCGTCTTCGTCTACATCGAACTTTCCTTCGTCATCGAATTCGTTCGCGCCCGCTGCGCACTCGGTCGTCTACACGCCCAAGGCCGTGCCCACGGCCCCGCTGGCACCGCAGGCGCCCTCCCCGGTGCCCGCCCCGCAGTTCGCCGACGACCGCACCATTCCGCGCGACCAGGTGCGCCGCGTGCTGGTCATCGAGGACGAACCGCAGTTCGCGCACATCCTCTACGACCTGGCGCACGAGCTGGGCTATCGCTGCCTGGTGGCGCACGGCGCGGCAGACGGCTTCGATCTGGCCACGCAGTTCCTGCCCGACGCCATCCTGCTGGACATGCGCCTGCCCGACAGCACCGGGCTGGACGTGCTTCAGCGCCTGAAAGATTCGCCCCACACGCGCCACATTCCCATCCACGTGGTGTCGGCCGCCGAGAACGCGCAGGGCGCGGCGCTGCAGATGGGCGCCATCGGCTACGCGCTGAAGCCCGCCACCCGCGACGAGCTCATGAAGGTGTTCGGCCGGCTGGAAGAAAAGCTCACGCAGAAGGTGAAGGTGGTGCTGCTGGTGGAAGACGACGAGCTGCAGCGCGAGAGCGTGATCCGCCTCATTGGCGACGACGACATCGAGATCGTGGCGGTGGGCTCCGGCGAAGAGGCGCTGGAGCTGCTGCGCACCCGCGTGTTCGACTGCATGATCACCGACCTGAAGCTGCCCGACATGCAGGGCAGCGAGCTGCTCAAGGCCATGGCGGCGGAAGAGATCGTGTCGTTTCCGCCGGTCATCGTGTACACCGGGCGCAACCTCACGCGCGACGAAGAGACCGAGCTGCAGCGCTATTCGCGCTCCATCATCATCAAGGGCGCGCGCTCGCCGGAGCGGCTGCTCGACGAGGTGACGCTGTTCCTGCACAAGGTGGAGGCCGAGCTGTCGACCGAGCGCCAGGGCATGCTGAAGACGGCGCGCGGGCGCGACCGCATCTTCGAGGGCCGCACCATCCTGCTGGTGGACGACGACGTGCGCAACATCTTCGCGCTGACCAGCGCGCTGGAAGCGCGCGGCGCCATGGTCGAGATCGGCCGCAACGGCCGCGAGGCGCTCGAAAAGCTCGACCAGGTGAGCGACATCGACCTGGTGCTGATGGACGTGATGATGCCGGAGATGGACGGCCTGGAGGCCACGCGCCGCCTGCGCGCCAACCCGCGCTTCGAGAAGATGCCCGTGATTGCCATCACCGCCAAGGCCACCAAGGACGACCGCGAGCAGTGCCTGGCCGCCGGCGCCAACGACTACCTGGCCAAGCCGGTGGACCTGGAGCGCCTGTTCTCGATGCTGCGCGTGTGGATGCCGAAGATGGAGCGCCTATGACACCACCCCCTGTCAACCGACCGCCCCTGCCCGCGCCGATCTCCCCCGTGTCCTCGTCCGGCCTGCCCCCCACGCCGCCGCACCCGCTGAGCGACACCGAGATCGAGCTGCGCCTGCTGATGGAGGCCATCTACCTCAAGTACAGCTACGACTTCCGCAACTACACCGTGGCCTCGCAGAAGCGCCGCGTGCTGCATGCGCTCGACCAGCTCGGGCTGCCCAGCATCTCGGCGCTGCAGGACAAGGTGCTGCGCGACCCGGCGCTGTTCGGGCGGCTGCTGCAGTTCCTGACGATTCCGGTGAGCGAGATGTTCCGCGACCCGGCGTACTTCCTGGCGCTGCGCCAGCACGTGGTGCCCATCCTGCACACCTACCCTTCGGTGAAGGTGTGGGTGGCCGGCTGCAGCACCGGCGAAGAGGTGTTCTCGCTGGCCATCCTGCTGCGCGAAGAAGGCCTGCTGGCGCGCACGCAGATCTACGCCACCGACATCAACCCGGCCTCGCTCGAGAAGGCACGCCAGGGCATCTTTCCGCTGGAGGCGATTCGCGGCTACACCACCAACTACCAGCGCGCGGGCGGGCGCAGTTCGTTCTCCGACTACTACACCGCCGCCTACGACGCCGCGCGCTTCGACCCCTCGCTGTGCGCCGACGTGATCTTTGCCGACCACAGCCTGGCCACCGACAGCGTGTTCGCCGAAACGCAGCTGGTGTCGTGCCGCAACGTGCTCATCTACTTCAACCGCCAGCTGCAGGACCGCGCGCTCGGGCTGTTCCACGAGTCGCTGTCGCACCGCGGCTTTCTCGGGCTGGGCTCGAAGGAAAGCATCGACTTCTCGGGCTACTCCGACCGCTTCGACACGCATGCGCGCGCCGAGCGCATCTACCGCAAGCTGGCATGAGGAAACGCCTGCGTTCGTCCATCCAGAAGCGCGTGGACGCGGTGGTGCTGGGCGCCTCGGCCGGCGGCATCGACGCGCTGTACACGCTGCTGCACGAGTTGCCCGCCACCTGGCGGCTGCCCATGGCGGTGGTGCTGCACCTGCCCGAGGACCACGAGAGCCACCTGGCGGAGATCTTCGCGCAGCGCCTGCCCATCGCGGTGCGCGAGGCCGCCGACAAGATGCCGCTGGCCGGCGGCAGCCTGTACTTCGCGCCGCCGGGCTACCACCTGTCCATCGAGCGCGAGCGCACCTTTTCGCTCAGCTGCGAACCGCCGGTGCTGTTCTCGCGCCCGTCGATCGACGTGCTGATGGGCTCCGCCGCCGATGCCTACGGCCCCGCGCTCGCGGGCTTCCTGCTGACCGGCGCGAACTACGACGGCGCCGAAGGCCTCCACCGCATTCACCTGGCCGGCGGGCTCACCGCCGTCCAGGAACCGACAGAAGCACAGATTCCCACCATGCCCCAAGCCGCCATCGCGCGCCACGCTCCCGACTACGTGCTCCCCTTGCGCGAACTGCGCGAGCTGCTGCTCCAACTGGAGACCGCCCATGAACATTGACATCGAAAGCAAGCTGCTGATCGTCGATGACCTGCCGGAAAACCTGCTGGCGCTGGAGGCGCTCATTCGCGCGCCGGGCCGCGTGGTGTACCGCGCGGCCTCCGCCGAGGCGGCGCTGGCGCTGCTGCTGGAGCACGAGTTCGCGCTGGCCATCGTCGACGTGCAGATGCCGGGCATGAACGGCTTCGAGCTGGCCGAGCTGATGCGCGGCACCGAGCGCACGCGCCACATTCCCATCATCTTCGTGAGCGCCGCGGGCCGCGAGCTGAACTACGCCTTCCAGGGCTACGAGAGCGGAGCGGTCGACTTTTTACACAAGCCGCTGGACCCGCACGCGGTGGTCAGCAAGGTGAACGTGTTCGTCGACCTGTACCGCCACCGCAAGGCGCTGCGCCACGAGATGGAGTCGCTGGCCGCCGCGCACCGCAAGCAGGAAGAGCTTGTGCAACAGCTGCAGCACACGCAGGGCGAGCTGGAGCGCGCGGTGCGCATGCGCGACGACTTCATGTCGATGGTGTCGCACGAGCTGCGCACCCCGCTGAACACGCTGTACCTGGAGGCGCAGCTGCGCCAGCTGCACCTGTCCAAGGGCAACCTCGCGAGCTTCGCGCCCGAGCGGCTGCCCGCCATGATCGAGCGCGACCAGCGGCAGATTCGCAACATGGTGCGCCTCATCGACGACATGCTCGACGTGACGCGCATGCGCCGCGACGCGCTGTCGATACAGACCAAGCCGGTGGACCTGGCCGCGCTGTCGCGCGCGGTGGTCGAGAACCTGCACCAGCAGGCCGAGGCCGCGGGCTCGGTCATCACGCTGCATGCGCCGGCCGAGCTGCGCGGCGTGTGGGACGAGTTCCGCATCGAGCAGGTGCTGACCAACCTGCTGACCAACGCGCTGCGCTATGGCGGCGGCAAGCCTGTGGAGATGGTGGTGCGCCAGATCGACGAGACTGGCAAAAACGGCGGCAGCGCAGGCGTGGCGCAGGTGGCCGTGCGCGACCAGGGCATCGGCATCGCACCCGAAGACCAGGGCCGCGTCTTCGAGCAGTTCGAGCGCACCGCCGACAGCCACAAGCATGCGGCCGGCCTGGGGCTGGGGCTGTACATCACGCGCAAGATCGTGAGCCTGCACGGCGGGCGCATCGGCGTGCAGAGCGCGCCGGGCGAAGGCTCGCGCTTCGTGGTCGACCTGCCGCTGGACGCGACGGACGCCACCGAAGTGCAAGGCAGCGACAAAGAGAAGGAAGGCACGCAAACGTAGGCATGCTCCTACCGCGGCGCCCGCGCGGCGCCGCGATACTGCTCCATTCGACTTACTTGAAAGAGAGCTCTCCGTGAATGTGCTGATCGTCGACGACAACGAAGCGGCGGCCGACCTGTTGCAGGAACTGCTGACGCTGCAGGACCACACGGCGCGCTGCACCTACACGGCCCGCCAGGCGCTGGAAGCAGCGGCCAACGAAAGCTTCGACGCCGCCCTGATCGACCTTACGCTGCCCGACCTGCCCGGCACCGAAGTCGCGCGGCAGCTGCGCGCGAGCACGTCGCCGGGCACGCCGAAATTGCTGGTGGCCATTTCGGGCTTCTCGCAGCAGGACGCCGGTGGCCAGTCGGCCGCGGGCCTGTTCGACCACCACCTGCAAAAGCCGATCGACATCGACAAGCTCGATCGCATCCTGGCCCAGACGCTGTAGCGCAGCGCAGCGCCGCAGGCCTCAGCGTCAACGCGAGGCTGGCGCTTCTTTTCTCCCCCCGCTTTTCCTTCTGATCGCAGCGACGCGCCAGCCGTCGCGGCGCGAGCCGTCGCGGCGCGAGCCGTCGCGGCGCGAGCCTGCGCGCCTGCGTGGGCGGCTTTGCCCTACTGGTAAACCAGAGGCCATAAATTGGTGAACCACTTTTAAACTGGCTCACCAAATCATGGCGACCCTCACTGAAACCCCCACCGCGCCCAACGCTCCAGCGACCGAGCTGGAGTCCGACCGCTCGTACCAGAAGCTCGCGGCCCGCATCGCGGAGCTGATCGCCGGCGGCGAATTCAAGGTGGGCGACCGCCTGCCGTCGGAGCGCGCGCTGGCCGAGCGCTTCAACGTGAGCCGCACGCTGGTGCGCGAGGCCATCATCGTCCTGGAGATCCAGGGCGCGGTCGAGGTGCGCGGCGGCTCGGGCATCTACATCAGCGCGCCGGCCACGGGCACGGCCGCGGCGCCCGCCTCCGCCTACACGCTGTCGCCCGGCCCGGGCCCCTTCGAGCTGCTGCGCGCGCGCAGCCTGATCGAGGGCGAGATCGCCTCGGTGGCCGCGGAAAACCGCAAGGACAGCGACATCGACCGCATCTACGCCGCGCTGGCCGCGATGCGCGAGCACATGCAGGACAAGGCGGCCAACGAGGCGGCCGACCGGCTTTTTCACCTGCGCATTGCCGAGTCGACCGGCAACAGCGTGCTGCTGCAGATGGTGACCGGCCTGTGGGACCACACGCGCGCGCCGATCTGGTCGCAGATGGAGGCGCACTTTCACACGCCCGAGCTGCGCCGCGCCTCGCAGGACGACCACCAGCGCGTGTTCAACGCGCTGCTCGAGCGCAACCCCGCCGAGGCCCGCGCCGCGATGCGCGCGCACATCGACCGAGTGATCGCCGAGTTCGCGCAGGCATGGCGCTGAGCCTCACGGCGCTGTCGCCACCCCGTGCCTTTTGCGCCCCTGCCGCACCCGCGCCCCGCCCGCTTTTTTCCTTGTGTTTTCCCTCCGCCCGATCCGGGTGATACCTAGAACTGGAGACTGAAGATGACGACTACGAAGACCCTGCTCGCCGCCTTGCTGGCCGCGGCGTTCGTCGGCCAGGCCGCCGCGCAGACCGTGCCGCTGCCGGCGCCCGGCACCAGCGCGCGCATCGACGCCATCAAGAAGTCGGGCGTGCTGCGCGCGGCCGTGCTGTCGAACCCGCCGTGGCTGGTCGAGAACACCACCGGTTCGGGCGACGCCTGGGCCGGCCCGGCCTGGCTGCTGGCCAACGAAGTGGCCAGGCAGCTCGGCGTGAAGCTGCAGGCCGTGCCCGTGTCGCACGAGACCAAGGTGCCGGTGCTGGCGTCGAACCAGGCCGACATGACCATCTCGCCGCTGTCGGTCACGCCCGAGCGGCTGAAGGTGGTCGACTTCGTGACGTACTCGCGCACCGCGCTGTGCGTGTTCGGCCGCGCCGACAACCCGAAGGTGGCCAACGCCAAGTCGATCGACGAGTTCAACAACCCGAACATCACGGTGGCCTACTTCACCGGCGGCGGCGAAGAAAACTGGGTGAAGAAGCGCTTCCCCAACGCCAAGCTGCGCGGCGTGTCCACCGCCGGCACCGCGGCGCCGGTCGAAGAGATCATGGCCAAGCGCGCCGACATCACGCCCATCAACCGCGTGCCATGGCAGGCGCTGAACCGCAAGGTGAAGGGCCTGAAGGCGCTGCCCGAAGGCAACAACTGCCAGGACTCCGCCGAGATGGCCACGCCCATCGGCCTGGCCATCGACAAGAACCAGCCCGAGTACCTGAACTGGCTCAAGGCCGTGAACGACCAGATGAAGCCCAAGCTGGACGCGGACGAGGCCCGCATCATCAACGCGATGTGACCTGCGGCCCCGGCCGCAGCCATTCGACTTCATGGATCTCGACTTTTCCCCCCTGCTCGACAGCTGGCAGTACCTGCTCGGCGGGCTGGGCGTCACGCTGCTGCTGTCGGTGCTCACCGCCGTCGGCGCGCTGGTGCTCGGCACCGCGCTGGGCCTGGGCCGCGTCTACGGCGCGGCCTGGCTGCGCATACCCATCGTGTTCTACATCGACACCCAGCGCGCCATTCCGGTGCTGGTGATCCTGGTGTGGTTCTATTTCGCGGTGCCCATCCTCACGGGCATCAGCTTTCATCCGTTCTGGGCCGCGCTGATGGCGCTCACGCTGCACATTGCCGCCTACGTGGCGGAGATCGTGCGCGCGGGCATCGAGTCGATCCGGCCCGGGCAGATCCGCGCGGCGCTGGCGCTCGGCATGTCGCGCGTGCAGATCGTGCGCAAGGTGGTGCTGCCGCAGGCGCTGGTGCGCATGCTGCCGGCCTTTGGCTCGGTGCTGTCGATCACCATCAAGGACACGGCCATTGCCACGGTGATTGCCGTGCCCGAGCTCATGAAGCGGGCCGAAACCATCGCGGGCCAGAGCTACCGGCCCATCGAGGTGTTCACGGTGGTGATGGCCATCTACTTCATCATCTTGTTCCCCGGAACACGGCTGATCGATGCGCTGTACAAGCGCGTTGCGCACCTGGGGAGGTCGTGATGAACCTCGACTGGAACATTGTCTGGGTGCACCGCTACGACCTGCTGCACGGCGCCGGGCTGACGGTGCTGCTCACCGTGCTGACCATGCTGGTGGCGGTGCCCGCGGGCATCGTGCTGGCGCTGATGCGGCTGTCGAACAGCAAGGTGCTGGCCGGCGCGAGCCAGGTGTTCGTGGAATTCTTTCGCAACCTGCCGCTCATTTTGGTCGTGTACTGGGCCTTCTACGTGATGCCGGTGCTGATGCACATCGAGTTCTCGGCTTTCACCACCGGTCTGGTGGCGCTGTGCCTGAACGTGGCGGCCTACAACGCGGAGACCTTTCGCGCGGGCATCAACTCCATCCGCAAGGGCCAGATGGAAGCGGCCATCGCGGTCGGCATGAGCCGCTGGCAGGCCATGCGCAAGGTGGTGATCCCGCAGGCCTGGCGGCGCGTGCTGCCGGTGCTGGCGAGCACCTGGGTGTCGCTGTTCAAGGACACCTCGCTGGTGTCGGTGATCGCGGTGGGCGAGCTGGCGCACGTGGCGCTGCAGATTCGCTCGTCGAGCTTTCGCGTGCTGGAAATGCTCACGGCCATGGCCGTCATCTACTGGCTCATGGGCTACCCGCAGGCCAAGCTGGTCGACTGGATACAGAAGAAATTCGAGGTCAAGGAATGATGAACGGCGAACGCAAGTCCGCGGGCCAGGCGCCCGTGGTGGTGTACGACAACGTGCGCAAGCTGTACGGCAGCTTCGTGGCGCTCGACGGCGTGACGGTGCAGGTCAACAAGGGCGAGGTGATGTGCCTCATCGGGCCCTCGGGCTCGGGCAAGTCGACGCTGCTGCGCTGCACGAACGCGCTGGAGGCCATCGACGGCGGGCGCGTGCTGATCGACGGCGTGCCGCTGCCAACCGACGAGCGCGCCGCGCGCAAGGTGCGCCAGCGCATGGGCATGGTGTTCCAGAACTTCGAGCTGTTCCCGCACAAGAACGCGCTGGACAACGTGGCCATGGGCCCCGTCACCGTGCTGGGCATGAGCGAGGCGCAGGCGCGCGAGCGCGCGATGAAGCTGCTCGAGAAGGTGGGCCTGGCCAACAAGGCGCTGAATTTTCCGAGCGGGCTTTCGGGCGGCCAGCAGCAGCGCGTGGCCATCGCGCGCGCGCTGGCCATGGAGCCCGAGGTGATG
Source organism: Variovorax sp. RCC_210 (assembly GCF_041355175.1). Lineage (NCBI taxonomy): Bacteria > Pseudomonadati > Pseudomonadota > Betaproteobacteria > Burkholderiales > Comamonadaceae > Variovorax > Variovorax sp. RCC_210. The sequence goes on from NZ_JBFUPJ010000001.1 coordinate 1,315,668, forward strand.
CTGTTCGACGAGCCCACCTCGGCGCTGGACCCCGAGACCATCGGCGAAGTGCTCAACGTGATGAAGAAGCTGGCAGACGAGGGCATGACCATGGTCGTGGTCACGCACGAGATGGCCTTTGCCAAGAGCGTGGCCGACTGGGTCGTGGTGTTCGACCACGGCAAGGTGGTCGAGCAGGGGCCGCCCCGGCAGATCTTCGAGGCGCCCACGGCCGAGCGCACGCGCGACTTCCTGGGCCACCTCGGCTGGCACGGCTGACACAGCCAGGCGCCACCCACCCTCTCCCCACACAACGACACACACCATGAAAATCACCAATGCCCGCGTCATCGTCTGCAGCCCGGGCCGCAACTTCGTCACCCTGAAGATCGAGACCGACGAGGGCCTCACCGGCATCGGCGACGCCACGCTCAACGGGCGCGAGCTGTCGGTGGCCGCGTACCTCACCGAGCACGTCATTCCCTGCCTGATCGGGCGCGACGCGCACCAGATCGAGGACATCTGGCAGTACCTGTACAAGGGCGCCTACTGGCGCCGCGGCCCGGTCACCATGACCGCCATCGCCGCCGTGGACACCGCCCTGTGGGACATCAAGGCCAAGGCCGCCAACATGCCGCTGTACCAGCTGCTGGGCGGCAAGAGCCGCACCGGCGTGATGGTGTACGGCCACGCCAACGGCCGCGACATCGAGCAGACCGTGGACGAGGTGCTGCGCTACAAGGAAGAAGGCTACCTGGCCATTCGCGCGCAAAGCGGCGTGCCGGGCCTGGAGAAGGTGTACGGCGTGGGCCGCGGCACCATGTTCTACGAGCCGGCCGACGCCGACCTGCCCAGCGAGCACGACTGGTCGACCGCCAAGTACCTGGCGCACACGCCCAAGCTGTTCGACGCGGTGCGCAGCGCCGTGGGCCCCGACATCCACCTGCTGCACGACGTGCACCACCGGCTGACGCCCATCGAGGCCGGGCGGCTGGGCAAGTCGCTGGAGCCCTTCAACCTGTTCTGGATGGAGGACGCCACGCCGGCCGAGAACCAGGACGCCTTCAAGCTCATTCGCCAGCACACCACCACGCCGCTGGCCGTGGGCGAGATCTTCAACAGCATCTGGGACTGCAAGGACCTGATCCAGAACCAGCTGATCGACTTCATCCGCACCACGGTGGTCCACGCGGGCGGCATCACGCAGCTGCGCCGCATTGCCGACCTGGCCTCGCTCTACCAGGTGCGCACGGGCTGCCATGGCGCCACCGACCTGTCGCCGGCGTGCATGGGCGCGGCGTTGCACTTCGATTTGTGGGTGCCCAACTTCGGCATCCAGGAGTACATGCGCCACACCGACGAGACCGACGCGGTGTTCCCGCACGCCTACAGCTTCGCCAACGGCATGCTGCACCCGGGCGAGGCGCCGGGCCACGGCGTGGACATCGACGAGAAGCTGGCCGCCAAGTACCCGTACCAGCGCGCCTACCTGCCGGTGAACCGGCTGCAGCACGACGGCACGCTCTGGAACTGGTGAGCGTGCGAGACATGGCGCGCCTTCACCCCGACACCCTCGCCCACCTGCCCGCTGGCGTCGAACGGCCCCGCTACCGGCGCGACGCGCTGCAGGCCGGCATCGTGCACCTGGGCGTGGGCGCCTTCCACCGGGCGCACATCGCGGTGGTCAACGAGGCCGCGCTGCACGCGAGCGCCGACCTGCGCTGGGGCACGGTGGGCGTGTCGCTGCGCGCGGCCGACACGCGCGATGCGCTGCGCCCGCAGGCCGGCCTCTACACCCTTGCCCTGCGCGACGCGGCCGACGACGGCAGCCCGCGCGAGGCGCTGCAGGTGGTCGGCAACCTGCTCGATGTGCTTGTGGCGCCCGAAAACCCGCAGGCCGTGCTGGCGCGCATCGCGCACGCCGACACGCGCATCGTGAGCCTCACGATCACCGAGAAGGGCTACCACCACGACCCGGCCACCGGCGCGCTGCGGCTGGACGCACCCGACATCGTTCACGACCTGGCCCACCCCGGAGCGCCGCGCACCATGCCCGGCTTCGTCGTGCATGCGCTCGCCCTGCGCCGCGCGCGCGGGCTGGCGCCGCTCACCGTGCTGTCGTGCGACAACCTGCCCGCCAACGGCGACACGACGCGCGGCATCGTGCTGGCGTTCGCGCATGCGGTGGACGCCGGTTTGCGCGACTGGATCGCCGCGCACTGCACCTTTCCGAATTCGATGGTCGACCGCATCGTGCCGCGCACCACCGACGCCGACCGCGCGCGCATCTCGGAGCGCCTGGGCGTCGACGACGCGTGGCCGGTGATCGGCGAACCCTTTCTCGAATGGGTGGTGGAAGACAGCTTCGCCAATGGCCGGCCCGACTGGACCGCGGGCGGCGCCCGCTTCGTCGCGCATGCGCAGCCCTATGAAAAGCTCAAGCTGCGCATGGTGAACGGCGCGCATTCGGCGCTGGCCTACCTGGGCGCGACGGCGGGCTTTCGCACGGTGGACCGCGCCATGGCCGAGCCCGCGCTGCGGGCGTTCATCGACGCGCTGATGCGCGAAGAAATCGCGCCCACGCTGCCGGCCATGGAAGGGCTGGACCTGGACGCCTACCGCACGCGGCTGCTGCAACGCTTTGCGAACCCCGCGCTGCAGCACCAGACGAAGCAGATCGCCATGGACGGTTCGCAGAAGCTGCCGCAGCGTTTGCTAGGCACGGTGCGCGACCGGCTGGCCGCGGGGCGGCCCATCGACCGGCTCGCGCTGGCCGTGGCCGGATGGCTTCACTACCTGCGCGGCGTGGACGAGACCGGTGCCACGCACGAGATACAAGACCCGCTCGCTTCAGCGTTGGCGCAGCGTTTGGCGCAAGCCGGTGCGGCTTCGTCGATGCAGGACCGGGTGGCGTTCTTCACCGGCTTCGCGCCGGTGTTCGGGGAGCTGGGGAGCGAGCCGCGTTTCGTGGCGGCTGTGGCGCGCGCGCTCGGCGTGCTCGAAGCCCACGGCGTGCGTGGCGCCCTTGCCGCCAGCGAGCCGAACGCCTGAGCGTTCAGCCTTCCAGTTCAGCGGCTCCTGCTGCGCCTCGAATAGCTGCGCATGGCCTCGTAGCGGTACACACGAAAGCCGTCCTTCTGCAGGAAGCTCACCGGCTCCCAGCCGCGGGCCAGCGCGGTGTCGGTGATCTGCGCCATCTGCACGCCCAGGTAGTCCTGCAGGCTGTCGGACACGGCAAGCTCGAACTTGCGCAGCTCGCGGTCCAGCGCCTCGATGGCCGCGATGGCGGCCTCCACGTTGCCGAAGGGGCGCACGTGCGTCACCGGGTTGCTGCGCACCATGCTGCGCGGTGCCACGGGCTCCGCGCCAAAGTTGACGCTGGCGCCGCCGTCCATGCCGTTCAGGCCGCCGATGCTCATCGATGTCATTCCATGAACCCCATGTTGCGCAGGTAGGTCTGGCCGCTGGGCGCGGTCACGTTGTTGAAGTTCTTCAGGTTGGGCAGGATGCCGTCGAGCTCCGCATCCGGCACGCCGAACCACCGCGCCAGCGTGGCGGCGTACTGGTCGACCGAGGTGGTCGGCAGCAGCCGGCCCTGGCCCACGTGCCACTGGTCGTCGTCGGCGGCGCTGCTGCCCACGCTCACCGGTGGGGCCGTGCCGTACAGCGCCTTGCCCTGCACCGCGCCGCCGACCACGAAGTGGTGGCTGCCCCAGCCGTGGTCGGACCCGTTGCCGTTGCTCGACAGCGTGCGGCCGAAGTCCGAGGCGGTGAAGGCCGTGACACTTTTCTCGATCTTGAACAGCTCCATCTGCCGCTGGAACGCGGCCATGGCGTACGACACGCGCTTCATCAGGCCGCCCTGCTTCGTGTCCAGGTCGTCGTGCAGGTCGAAGCCGCCCATCGACACGAAGAACACCTGGCGCTTGACGCCCAGCGAGGCGCGCCCGCGAATCAGGCGCGCGACCATCTTGAGCTGGTTGGCCAGGTAGTCGTTGCCCGAAAAGGTGGCGTTCAGGTCGTCCGCCATGATGGCGCTGGTGATCTTGCCCTCGGCGCTGGTCGCGCGCGCGGTGACCTTGTTGTATTCGTTCTCCAGCGTGTGGCCGCGCGGCTGCTGCGCAAGCTGCTGCATGGCCGCCTTCACCGCCGACGAGCCGTACACGTTGCCGCTGGCCGTGCTCACGCTGTTGATGCGCACCGCGCCGCCGGTGCCCACCTGGTATTGCTGCGCCTCGTCGCCCGACAGGAACACGGTGTTGCCCGACACCGAGATGCAGGTGAACAGCGATGCGTTCTTCTGCCCCGACAGCACCAGGTCGCCCAGGTTGCCGCCCCAGCCGATGGTGGAGCCCTCGGGCGACGACGACTGCCACACCGACTGCTGGTCGTTGTGCGAGAACAGCTTGGGCGGAACCGGGTAGTCGCGGCGGTTCGAGCCGTTGTACTGGGCGCGCGTGAGCGGCTTGACCAGCGGGCCGACGTTCATCTGCACCGCCATCTTTCCCAGGTCGAACAGCGCGGCCAGTTCGGTCATGGACGGGTTCAGCGCGTACTTGCGCCCGCCCGGCAGCGCCACCGTGGGCTTGAGCTCGGTCTTCGCCAGGTCGGCATCGAACGGCAGCGCGATGGCGCCGCGAATGTCGCGGTACTTGGCGTAGCTGTCGGCGTCGTAGTTGACGAGCGTGTTGGCGTAGTCGTTGCCGCCGTACATGAAGACGCACACCAGCGCCTTGTAGTCGTCGGCGGGCGCGCCCTGCGCGGCGGCTTCGCCCATGGCGGCGAGGTTGAGCGCGAAGGGCGTCGCGGTGCCCGCGATGGCCAGGTGGCCCGCGCGGCGAAGGAAGGCGCGGCGGCTGTGTTCCGCAGGGTTGATCAGGTACATGTGCGTCTTGCTCCCGCGTTCTTTATTTCTGCACGAGGTATTCGGGCGAGCCCATCACCAGCAGCACCCCGGCGCACACCAGGCTCAGCCGACCGGCGTCGGTGCTCGGGTTGGCCAGCGGCGGCTGCGACAGCGCGCCGGCAATCAGCGCCACCGTGGCGGCCGAGAGCTGGTTGGCCGCCAGCAGCAGGTTCAGCCGGCGCACCAGCGCGGCCGGGTCGCCGGCCAGCGCGCGCTCGTTCACGTAGGTGGCCATCACGTCCTGGTTGTCGAAGCCGCTCGGCAAGATGCGCTGCAGAAAGTTGAGGTAGCCGCCCACGCTGGTCTCGTTGACCAGCTGGAACTCGGGCGCCACCATCTTGTTGCTGGCAATGGCGGTCGCGGGGGGCACGTAGCCGGGTCTGAAGAAGTTGAACACCGAGGGCGAGCGCAGCGGGCTCTGGCCCAGGTCCTGGCTGCTGTCCGAGGTATTCCTGATGTTCCACGTGTCGCCGGTGGAGCGCACGCCGAACGTGCGGCCCCATTGCACCAACCGCAGCATGGGCTCGCGCAGGTGCCCGAAGTTGGCGTCGGCCAGGCCCGCGGGGCCGCGCGCCTCGTCGTCGAGCAGCACGGCCGCGAACACGCTCTTCATGTCGCCGCGCACGCCCGCGCCGTTGTTGGCGAACACGTCGGATACGCGCTTCAGGTACGCCGGGCTGGGGTTGCTCGTCACCAGCCGCTGGATCAGCTGGCGGCCGATGAAGGGGCCGACGTTCGGGTGGTTGAAGAGCGCGTCGAGCGCCGTCTTCAGTGCCTCGGGGCCGGCCGTGCCGGCGGGCACCGTGGTGCCCAGGAAGCGCGCCTCGAGCATCGAATGGTTGCGCGCGGTGAACGCCATGGGGCGCGTAGTCCACTGGTTGCTCTCGATGGTGTAGCTGGCGCCCTCGGGGCGAAAAGCGTTGAACTCCGCCGTGCGAATGTCGAGGTTGTAGCCGGTGAACACGCGCGCCAGGTTCGACACGTCGCTCTGCACGTAGGTCTCCTGCGGCTGGCCGTCGGCGCCGGTCTTCAGCGAGCCATCGGAGTTCAGCTGGTACAGCCCGATGGTCATCAGCTGCATCACCTCGCGCGCGTAGTTCTCGTCGGGCTGGCGGCCCGAGTTGTCTTCCTTGCGGTTGTCGCGCGTGTTCAGGTAGAAGCCCATCGCCGGGTTGAGCGTGACGTCTTCCAGCAGCTGGCGAAAGTTGCCGGTGACGCCGCTCACCAGCATGTCCCAGTACTGCGCCATCATGGCCGTGGGCCAGCTCGAGCCGATGTCGGTGGACGAGACCACGAAGATCTCGCTGAACGCCAGCGCCATGCGCTTGCGCACCGGGTCGGCCGAGGTCATGAGCTGGCGCCAGGCCATGGCGTCGACATCGACCTTGCCGTAGGGCTTGCTGTTGACCCACTCCCATGCGGTGGGCTCGCGCGGCGCGCCGAACTGCTCGGCCAGCCACGGCATGTAGCCCTTGGCGCGCACGTCGGCGATGTCCTTGTCCGACGCAGCGAACTGGGCTTGAAGCAGGAAGCGCGCGGCCTCCTCGTCGGTCTTGGCCTGCGGGTAGTGGTACGGGCCGGTGTCGATCTGCACCGGGTCGACCGCGGCCTCGGGCGCGGCGCCTGCGCCGGGGAGGAACACGCCGCCGGCACTGCCTCCGCCCCCGCCGCCGCCGCCACCACAGGCGGCCAGCGCGGCAGCCATCGAAAAGACGGCCGCGGCCTTCACGGGCTGTGAAGCGTCGGCCTGCCCTGCCTGCGCCGGCCGGGCTGCCTCCATGGCCAGGTCTTCGCCGGCCTCCAACTGTTCTTCCACCATGTACCTCGCTCCTGCGGCGCTCCAACGCCGGTCGGAGCACACAAGGCAAGCCGCATGCCTTCGAGGTGACCCATGGGAAACGCGGACTCCGGTATGCAAAACGGGCCGACGAGCCACACAAATGTGAATTAATGTGACTTTTTCGTCACCTCCTGAAACAAAAATGGCATGCCAGGCGGCATGCCATCGTTTCAGCAATCGCTCAGCCGACGAGGCGGCGAGCAGGTGCTACCGGGTTCAATCGCGCTCGTCGTCCCAGGCGTTCGGCGGACGGTACGGGTAGCCGGGCCCGTAGTACACGCGGCCGGGCGGCGGTGCGTAGACCGGTGCGGGCCGGTAGTACACCGGCGGCGGCGGACGGTAATAGACCGGCGGCGGTGCCTCGTAGTAGATGGGTGCCGGGTACGGGTACACCGGCTGCGGCGCGTAGTAAGGCTGCGGGTAGGCGCCGACGGCCAGGCCGGGCGTGCCGATCTGCACCGACCAGCTTCCGCGCGCGCTGGCCGCGCCGGCGGACAACAGCGCACCGGCCGCGACCGCGCCGATCGCGAGCCATTTGAAAACAGAAGACTGATGTTGGATGTTCACTGAGGCTCCGGGGCCGGGGACGGACATCGTCCGGGTGTGTACGCAACGCCGCAACGCGGCGCGCGGTGCACCCGAAGGTGCATTTGCTGGTAGCCAAACGTGAGAGCTGAGAGCGTCGTCCTGAGCCACCGCCCACGCCCGATCCCGCGCCTTGCAGCTCAGCGCGCGATTTCTCGCCGCGACAGCATCACGTCGCCGCTGGTGGTGTTGAACGCGATGGTCGGCGCGCTGAAGTCGCTCAGCGGCGCGCCCAGGCCGATTTCGCCGCGGCCGTGCAGCACGCACTCTTCACGGCGCAGCGCAATCTCGGTGCTGGGCCCGCCGTTGCCATGAAAGCGCACCCAGGTGCCGTAGGTGCTGACGTCGATCAGCACGCAACTGCCCTGGCGCAATTCGATGCGCGCATGCAGCCGCGACACGCGCGGGTCGTTCACCACGAACTGCGCGTCGTCGACGCGGCCCAGGTGAATCGGGAGCTGCTCGGTGCGGAACATGGAGCGCACGTCGAGCCACGCCAGCTCGATCTGCCCGAAAGACGAATCGGGCATGCGCGTGGGCGCCAGCGCGGCCGGCACGGTCAGGAACGAGGTCACGTCTTCCTGCCAGTCGATGCGGTGCACCACCGACATTTCGCTGCGCCCGCGGATGTTGATAAGGCCCAGGTCGCGGTGCTGCACCGAGCCTTCGTGGAGCTGGGAGATGACCGCGTCGGTCACCCAGATCTGGCCGGGGCCCGCGAGGTCGCTGAGCCGCGAGGCCAAGTTGACGGCGTCGCCGTAGCAGTCGCCCTCCACCTCGACCACTTCGCCGCTGGCCACGCCGATCTGCAGCGCCATGCGCAAGGGCACCGGCCACGCGAGCAGGCGCTTCTGGTGGTAGCGCTGCAGCTCGATGACCGCGTGCGTCGCGGCGGCGCCGCTCGAAAAGATGGCGAACACCCCGTCGCCCAGCGACTTGACCACCCGCCCGCCGTGCGCCTGGCACACGCCGCCGATCCATTGCGTCAGCCGCGTGACTGTTTCCGTGGCCCGCGCATTGCCCATGGCCTCGAAGACCCTCGTACTTCCCGTCAAGTCCGCGAAAACGACTGTGGCGTTTACACCCATGTTGTTCTGATTCTCGATTTCTAAGATCGCTGTGTATGAATGTCTGAGGTGCTCACCTTACCCTGCAAACTATTCCCGATGTTTGTGAACATTGCCGCAAAAATGGAACGGCTTGCACCCTATGTTTGTTGACGTTACATGTATACGCGACTCGAAACACCACAGATGCATGCACGGCGCATTTTTGTATGTAGTACTTTAGAAAACAAAAAGAAATCGCTTCTGAAAACGTGAAGTAAAGCGTGTTGTTTACAAACAAGAAACGTTGTTCCGGATCTTGTGCAATGGTTAACTGACGCTTAAGGTATGGGTCGTCACTGCTTCCAGCAATACGCTTTTTGTCCCATGCTTCTCCGTCGAATTCTTCGTCTGCTGAACGTGCCCGGGTTCGGTTCCCGCCAGGCAGCAGAGAGCCAATTGGGGCGCATCCGCACTGCGATGCTCTCGGTGCTCCAGAGCCACGGCGGCAATTCGGTGCAGCGCGTGAGCCAGCGCGTGCGCTTTGCGGTCGATGTCGAGGCCCTGTGGTACCTGCGCCAGGACGTGTTGATGGCCATCAGCGCCATCGACGGCGAAACCGCCGCGCGCCGCCAGATGAAAGACATCAACGGCATGTTCAAGGGCGGCCTGCCCGGCTCGATGGGCCCCCGGGCCCACCAGCGCTTCACCAACAACCAGGGCTGAAAAGCCTTCGTTGAACCACAAAACAGAGCGGCCCTTTCGGGCCGCTTTTTTTGCGCCTTTCAGGGCCGATCAATGCGAGTGATCGTGCCCATGGTGGTCGTGGTGACCGTGGCCGTGAGCGTGCGCATGGTCGTCGCCGGCACCGTGCCGGTGTCCCCAGACCAGGAACACGTCGCGCCCGTCGGCGGCCATCGACACCTTGGCGCCCACTGGAAGTAATACTTTGGTGGGCACATGCCCGAACGGCAAACCGGCCAGCACGGGTACCTTCAACGAGGTACGCAGCCGGTCGATCACGGTGTTGATGCCGAAGCCGCGGTCGTAGCCCGGCACCTTGCGCACGCCGGTGAACTGGCCGAACACGATGGCGCGCTGCCGCGCCAGCACGCCGGCCATCTTCAGCTGGTCGAGCATGCGTTCGATGCGGTACGGGTGTTCGTTGGTGTCCTCGATGAAGAGCACGCCCTTGTCGATCGCCGGAAAGTACGGCGTGCCGAGCAGGCTGGTCAGCACGCACAGGTTGCCGCCCCACAGCACGGCGTCTTGCAGCGGCTTGAACTTCAGCTCGGCATCGCGTGCCGGCATGCGCCAGCCGGTGCCTTCGCCCTGCCCCGTCACGAGGTCGTCGAAGCAGGCTTCCATGATGTCGTCGGGGCCGTCTTCGGCACCGAAGTCTTCGCCGACCGCGGGGCCCGACCAGGTGGTGGCGCCCGTCTTGGCGAGCAGCGCGTTCTGCAGCGCGGTGAAGTCGCTGCAGCCGACGAACTCGGTGCCCTTGTCGATGGCCTTGGCAAGGGCCTTGTACGGCAGCGCATCGAGGATGCGCGTGAGGCCGTAGCCGCCGCGTGCGATGAGCGCCACGTCGGCGCCGCTGGCGGCCGCGCGCGAGATCGCGGCGAGCCGCGTGGCGTCGTCGCCCGCGAAGCGCTGGTGCACCGACAGTGCCGCGTCGTCGACTTCGACCTCATGGCCCAGCGCCTTCAAGCGCTTCACGCCGCGCCGGAAGGCGGCCTTGTCGCGAATGGCACTGGAGGGGGAATAGATGTAGATGTGTTTGGTCACGTGGTCGAGTATCCCATTGCGTTGCGCGCCTGAAGCGCGAGCGCCTGCGCCTGCAGCGGTGTCGGCCCCGAGGCCGACGCGAGGGGCCCGAGCGCGCGCAACGCGGCCTCGTAGCCGCGGTCGGGGAACGGCGTGCGCCATGCGGCCTTGATGCGTTCGTCGCCATTGTCGTTTTCTGGTGCGCGCAGTGTCGCGGTGAAAAGACCGGGCATTGCGGCCTGCAACAGCGCCGCGAGTTCGGTGGCCTTTGCGCTGTGCACGAGCACCATCGGCCCCACCTGCATGCTGCTCAGCCATTCGCGCAGCACTTCGCAATGCCAGGCCAGCGTGTGCGGGGTTTCGCGCTTGGGCTTGTCGCTCTTGCCGAAGCCGATCAGGTCGGGCACCAGCGTGCGCAGGCCCGGCTGGCCCACGAGGTGGCGGAAGAAGTAGCCCCACTCGCCGGGGCCGTGGAGGCACAGGCAGGTCGCGACACCTTTTTCGTCTTTGCCTTCGTCGATGAAGTGCATGCGCCAGCCGTGCAGCGCCGCCAGGTCCTGCGTGTAGTGCGGCGCGAAGGCGTGGTCGTGCAGCCCGGCGAAGCGCTCGGCGGGCGTGCGCAGCGCGTCGTCGCGCAAGGGTTCGGCCTGCGCGCGCGCGGCGCTTCGGCGCTGCTGGAAGAAAGCCTGCAGCACCGACGCGCACTCGTCGGCCAGCACGCCGCCCTGCACCTGCGTGCGGTGGTTCAGCCGGGGCTCGGCGAACAGGTCGAGCACCGACCCGGCCGCGCCGGTCTTCGCATCGGCCGCGCCGTACACCACGCGCGCCAGGCGCGAATGCAGCATGGCACCCGCGCACATCGCGCAGGGCTCCAGCGTGACGAACAGCTCGCAGCCGTCGAGCCGGTAGTTGCCGAGCGCGGCCGCGCCGGCGCGCAAGGCGTTGATCTCCGCATGCGCGCTCGGGTCGTGCTGCGCCACGGGCGTGTTGCGGCCGGTGGCGATGCGCTGGCCGTTCTTCACCAGCACGGCGCCGACGGGCACCTCGCCGGCCTCGGCCGCCAGGCGCGCCTCGGCCAGCGCGAGCGACATCCAGTGCGCGTCGGCTTCGGGGCCGGAGTTCGACGGGACCATCTCAGTTGTCATCCGGCATCTGCCGCGTCTTGGCCGCGGCGTCGAGCGCGTCCTTGACCTGTTGTTGAACGCGTTGGGCCTGGTCGCGCGCGTTGTCTGCAGTACCCGCCTTGTCCGTGGTCATCTCGCCCGTCACGGTCGGCAACACCGGCGCCGCCACGCTGCCCATCTGCTTCTTCGCGACGAGCCCGACCACCAGCAGGGCCAGCACGAGGCCGATCAGTCCGAGTCCGCGCATCTCAGGCACCCTCCGCGGCGGGCATGCCCAGCCGGTCCATCCACCCCGCCAGCGCCTGCTCGTCGGGCGTGCCCGCGCTGTACATCGCGTGCATCGCGCCGTGCGATTCGCGCCGGTGCTGGTTGAGCTTGACCTTGCATTGCAGCGACGTCACGCGCAGCTCGAAGCCGACGATGCCGGCCAGCATCTTCAGTTGAAACTCCTCGCCCAGCTCGCGCCATTGCTGCGCATAGGCGGGCTCGTGGTCGCCGATGAGTTTCTTCAGCAGCGCGTCCTTGCCCGCGGCGTCTTCGATCAGCCTGGCCTCGACGGTGCAGTGCACGGCCAGGTAGTTCCAGGTCGGCACGCGCGCCAGGTCCGGATACACCGAGGGCGACAGGTACGCGTGCGGGCCCAGAAAGGCCACGACCGCCCGGGGCCTGGCCTGCAGGTAGCGCCAGTGCGGGTTGGGCTTGGCGCAATGGCCCCACAGCACCAGCGCGTCGCCCTCTTGCGGCTCGGCCACCAGCGGCAGGTGCGAGACATACGGCAGGCCGTCGTCGTCGGTCGAGACGAGGCTGGCGAACGGGTGCGAACGCATCAACTCCAGCGCGATGGCCGGGTCCTTGGCGTTGAACTGCGGGGGCATGTACATGGGGCGGGGTCCTCTTCGGGGAGAGGTCCGATTGTCCCCGAGCCGACCTACCTTGCGCGCGGTGTCTCCAGCAGCTTCACCATGGCGGTGTAGCCGCGCGCCTTCGCCAGTTGCAGCGGCGTGTTGCCCTGCCGGTCGGCAAGCTTCAGGCTCGCGCCCGCATCGACCAGAGCGGCCAGCGTGCGCTGGTGGCGCGGGCCGCCGTCGCCGAGCACGATGGACTCGATCACCGCCGTCCAGTGCAGGTTGTTGACGTGGTCCAGCGGCGCGCCGGCCGCGATGAGCCGGCGGACGACCTCGTCGTGGCCGAGGTGGGCGGCGGCGATCAGCGCCGTGCCGTCGTAGCGGCTGGTGGTCTGCCCGGCATTGGCGCCGAGCGACAGAAGAAGAGACAGCGTGGCAGCGTCGTCGGCCACAGAGGCGATGGTGACCGCGTCGTAGCGGTCGTCTTCCAGCAGGTCGAGGTTGGCGCCGGCCTTGGCCAGCAGCTTGATGGCCTCGCGCTGGCGCGCATGCGTGGCGACCTGCAGCGGCGTACGGCCGCGCGGGTCGCGCGCGTCAAGGTTCGCGCCCGAGGCGACCAGCGCCTTCAGTTTCGGCAGGTCGCCCTGCCATGCGGCCTGGTGCAGCCCGTCGTAGGCCAGCACCTCGGCCGCGAGCGGCGGCACCTGGGCGCGCGCGCCGCTCACGGCACCCAGGCCGAGCACGGCCCCGAGCGCGATGACGGACACGCCCGACCCGATACCGCGCGCGAACATCAGAGCAGGCCCTTGACCTTGTCGATGGCCGCGTTGGCGCACTGCTCGTCGAGGTGGCCGCCGGGCGCGCCGCCCACGCCGACCGCGCCGATCACTTCGTTGCCCGACTTCACCGGCACGCCGCCGCCCAGCAGCAGCACGCCCGGCAGGTACACCAGGTTGGCGCCGCCCGGGTTCTTCTGCGAGCCTTCCATCATGGCTTGCGTGGGCGCCTTGGACGAGGCCGAGGTCCAGGCCTTGCGCTCGCTCGATGCCAGCGTGTGCGGGCCGGCGTTGTCGGCGCGCTGCACGGCACGCACGGTGCCGGCGCGGTCGACCACGGTGGCCGCCACGTTGTAGCCGTTGGCGGCGCAGGCGGCCACGGCTTCGGCGGCGATCTGGTTGGCCAGCGCGAGCGACATGTTCTTTTCGGTGCGAACGGCGGAGGCGGCCGATGCCGCTGGTGCCGGCGCCTGCGCGTGGGCAACAGAAGCGATGGACGCGGCGACCAGCACGGCGAGGCTGCCGAGGCGAAGAGTGGTTTGCATTGTTTGTTTTCTCCAGTGGATTCAGGCGGATTCAGGTAGTTGCGCCGGCTGTTTCCGGCGGCTGCGCCACTGTAGAAAACCTGGCCGCCGCGAGCCATTCGTACGGCTACGCGCGGCGCTCCGTAGAACTACGGAGCAGCGAGGCGCGAACGCGTCACGAGGCGTTGTCGACCAGCACCGCGTAGCGCCGTATCAGCTGGGCCAGCGAATCGCAGCCGAGCTTGGCGAACAGGTTGGCGCGGTGCGTTTCCACCGTGCGCGGCGACAGCGCGAGCGTGCGCGCGATCTCCTTGTTGGTGAGCCCCTGCACGATGAAGGCGAGCACCTCGCGCTCGCGCTCCGACAGCTGCGCCACCTGCTCGCGCGCGGCGTTGTCGGCCTGCGAGCGCTCGCGCGTTCGCACGTGCTGGCGCACCGCGTGCTGCAGCGCCTCGAGCAGTTGCTCGTCGTCCACCGGCTTCTCCAGGAACTCGGCCGCGCCGGCCTTGAAGGCGCGCCGGCACATCTCGACCGTGCCGTGGCCGGTCAGCATGATCACGGGCTGGTCCACGCCCTGCGCCACCAGCCGGTCGAGCACGGTGAGCCCGCTGATGCCGGGCATGCGCACGTCCAGCACGATGGCGCCCACGCTCGCGCGGTCGAAGCCGTCGATGAAGGCCTGCGGGTCGGCCCAGGCCTGCACGCGCAGCCCGACCGTGCCGATGAGCAGCGAGAGGCCGTCGCGCACCGCCTGGTCGTCGTCGATGAGATGAATCAACGGCGATTGCGGTTGATGTGTGGCGTGGATGTTCATGAGGCCGGCGCCACCAGCGGCAGCAGCAAGGTGAAGCGCGCGCCGCGCGGCAGGACGTTGGCCGCGCCCAGGCTGCCGCCCATGCCGCTGGCCAGCGTTTCGCTCAGGCTCAGGCCGAGGCCCAGGCCGCCTTCGCGCGTGCTGAAGAAGGGTTCGAACAGGCGCGGCAAGGCCTCGGGCGCAATGCCGCGCCCGTTGTCGGTCACGGTCAGCACGCCTTCCTGGCCATTGCGCCCGACCGACACCACCAGGCGGCGTTCGGCGGCCGGCACCAGGTCGAGCGCCTGCAGCGCGTTCATCAGCAGGTTGTGCACGATCTGCTCCAGCGCCACCGCCTCGGCCTGCACGCGCACCGGCGCCTGCGCGGCAGCGTCGAACTGCGCGGCGACACCGCGCTGCGTGAACTCGGGCGCCAGCAGGTGCATGGCGCTGCGCACCACCTCCTGCAGCACCAGCGGCCTGACGTCGCCGCCCGCCTCGGGCCGCTCGATGACGCGGCGCAAGCGCCCCACCACGCCCGCCGCGCGCCGCGCCTGCTCCACGGCCTGGCCCATGGCGTCGCGGGCGGTGGCCAGGTCGGGCGGCTCGTCGTCGAGCAGGCGGCGCGCGGCCTGCGCGTTGGCCAGCACCGCGGTCAGCGGCTGGTTGAGTTCGTGCGCCAGCCCGGCCGACAGCTCGCCCAGCGCATTGAGCCGCGCGACCTGCCCGAGCCGCAGCAGCTCCTCGGCACGGCGCCGCGCAATGCGTTGCCGTTGCGCGGCCCACAGGCCGGCCAGCAGCGCGGCCATGGCCACCGCCCAGCCGCCGATGCCGCGCCACGGCAGTTCGCCCCACCCCACCTGCCGCTCGGCCACCACGTCGAAGGGCTGGCTCGGCGACGCCAGGGCCTTCGTCAGCCCGAAGCGCCAGCCGTTGGCCGCCGGCACGCCCGGCTGCAGCACCAGCTCCTGCCCGTCACGCTGCAGGCTCAGGCGCACGGGGCTGCGCTGCGGGTTCATCGGCCAGTCGCGCCAGGGCACGGAGCCGGCCAGGTCGATGTCCAGCGCATAGCTGAACGGCGCCGCGCCCATCACGAGCACATAGCGGCCGTGGGCCAGGTCGAGCGTGGCGAGGTCGGCGCGGTGCTGATCGCGCGAGCGTGCCTCCGCCGCGGCCAGCGCCTGGGCGGTGGTGCCCATCTGCGGGGTGTCGGGCCAGGCCTCGTCGCGGTCGCGGCGCTGCACCCGCAGGATCGACGAGTACACGGAAGGCAGCCGCTGCTCCGGGTGGTCGGCGCCGTTGCTGGGCTCCAGCAAGGCCAGCGTGGCCAGCACGGCGTCGTACTGCACCATCTGCTGGCTCAGCAGGCGATGGGCGATGCGCACGTCGGTCTCGAAGTCCTGGTGCATCTGCGCGAGCTCGGCGCGCGCGATCCACACCGCGCCCACGGCGGTGAGCACCAGCCATGCCAGCCACCAACCGCCCCGCGTACGCAACCACTGTTTCATGGCGCGGATTGTGCCCGCCACGCCGCGCGTGTTCGATGTTGGCCGAGAATGCCGCCCCAGACATGGCCGAAGTACAGGACTCTCTTTTCCCCGAGCTGCCGCCGCCCGAAGAGGCGCCCGCGGTGGCAACGCTGCCTTTGCCGCCCCCATCGAAGGCCGACCCCGAAGCGCCCGCAAGAAAGAAGTCGCGCACCGGCACCGTCGAGCCCGCGCCCACCGACCCAGCGCTGGTCGAACTGGCCGCCGCGCTGCCGCCCACCCTGCGCCTGGGCACCTCGTCGTGGAGCTATCCGGGCTGGGCGAACCTGGTGTGGGACGGCGAATATGCCGAGAGCGTGCTGTCGAAAAACGGCCTGCACGCGCTCGCGAAGCACCCGCTGTTCCGCACCGTGAGCCTGGACCGCAACTTCTACCGCGCCCTTACCGCGAGCCAGTACGCGCGCTACGCGGCCATGGTGCCCGACGACTTCCGCTTCGTGGTGAAGGCGCCCAGCCTGGTGACCGATGCCACCGTGCGCGACGAGAGCGGCCGCGGCATGCAGGCCAACCCGGTGTTCCTGAGCCCGGAAATCGCGCGGCAGGAGTTCGTGCTGCCCGCGCTCGAAGGGCTGGGCCATCGCATCGGCGTGCTGGTGTTCCAGCTGAGCCCGATTCCGGGCCACATCCTGGCCGACCAGCCCGCGCTGCTCGCGCGCATCGCCGAGATGATCGACGCGCTGCCCGGCCTGAAGCAGACCGCGCCCGACGCCGTGATCGCGGTGGAAGTGCGCGACCCGCAGTTGCTGAACCCCGCCTTCGCCGACATGCTGCGCAGCGTGGGCGCCACCTTCTGCATGGGCCTGCACGCGAAGATGCCGCCCATCGAAAACCAGCTGCCGATGCTGCGCGCGCTCTGGCCGGGGCCGCTGGTGTGCCGCTGGAACCTGCACCGGCGCCACGGCCGCTTCGGCTACGAGGACGCCGAAAAACTCTACGGCCCGTTCGACAAGATCGTCGACCCCGACCCGCAAACGCGCGCCGCCCTCGCCAAGGTGATCGCGGGCACCACCCGTGCGGGCCAGAACGCCTTCGTCACCGTGAGCAACAACGCCGAAGGCTGCGCGCCGCTGACCATCGCGCAGCTGGCGCGCGACCTCACGGGAACACGCTGAATCCGGTCCGGCCGATTCAGCCGATGTTCTGCTTCGCCGCGACCGTCATCTCGACCTCGACGCTCGCGTTCTTCGGCAGCTGATACACACCGACCGCCGTGCGCACGTGCACGCCGGCTTCGCCGAACACGCGGTGCAGCAGGTCGGAGGCGGCATCGGCCACTTCGCTTTGCTGAGTGAAGTCGGCCGTGCATTGCACGAACACGCACACGCGCAGCACCTTCTCGATGGCGTCGAGCGAGCCGAGCGCGCGGCGCAGCAGCGTGAGGCTGCGCAGCGTGGAAATCTGTGCGCCCTCGCGCGCCTTGTCGAGCGACGTCGCGTCGCCCACGCGGCCGGTCACCACCACCGTGGTGCCCACGCGCGGCACCTGGCCGCTCAGGTACACGGTGCGCCCGTCGCGCACCAGCGGCACGTAGTGGCCGCCGGCAATGATGTCGCCGTCGAAGCTGTGGCCCAGCTCGGCGGCAATCTGGTCGGCGATCTGGTCTCGGGTCAGTTGAGTCATGGCGGTTCCGTGAAAAGGGCTGTCATTGTCGCCAGCCCACCCTCATCGCAACAGATACAGACAACACCCTTCCAGACCGGAACAGATCAGCCCTCGAACGCCAGGAACACCCGGCCGCCCTCGATCTTCACCGGGTAGCTGCGCAGGTCTTCGGTCAGCGGCGCGCACATGGCCTTGCCGGTGCGCACGTCGAAGCGGCCCTGGTGCAGCGGGCACTCGATTTCGTGCCCTTCCAGGAAGCCGTCGCACAGCCGCGCGTGGCCGTGCGTGCAGATGTTGTCGGTGGCGTGGATGCCATCGTCGGTGCCGTAGAGCGCGATGTCGCGCCCCTGCACCTCGATGCCCACCACGTCGTCGGAGGGAACGTCGTCGACCGCCGCGGCGTCGACCCAGGTCATCGTGCTCATCGTGTGTTTCCTTGTCTTCCTTGCCGCGTGGGCATCAGTTGTCGGGCTTGATGCCGGCGCGCTCGATCACCGGCTTCCACCGGCGCAGCTCCTCGGTCATGAACTTGTTCAGCGCCTCGGGCGTGCTGCCCACGGGGTCGAAGTACGCGGTCTGCAGGCGCTTGACGGTCTCGGGCTCTTTCAGCGCGGCGGCAATCTCGCGGCTCATGCGCTGCACGATGTCGTTCGGCGTGCCCTTGGGCGCCATGTAGGCGAACCACGGCACGGCCTGGATGTCGGGCAGGCCCGACTCGCGCAGCGTGGGCAGCTCGGGCAGCAGCGCCGAGCGCTCGGCCGACGTGACCGCCAGCGCCTTCAGCCGCCCCGCCTTGGCCTGCGGCATCACCGTGACCGGCGGCAGGCAGGCGTACTGCACGTCGCCCTGGATGATGGCCGTGACCGCCTGGCCCGACGACGCGTAAGGAATGTGCACCGCGAACGAATTGGTCTTGGCCTTGACCAGCTCCACGCCCAGGTGCGAGATGGAGCCGTTGCCGGTGGACGCGAAGTTGAACTTGCCCGGGTTGCGCTTCATGGCGTCGAGCCAGCCCTTGACCGAGTCGACGTTCATCGAGTTCGACACCGCGCACACGTTGGGCGTGGTGGCCGCGAGCGACACCGGCACCAGGTCCTTGAACGGGTCGTACGGCAGGTTCTTGTAGAGGATGGTGTTGTAGACCAGCGGCGCGTTCACCGACAGCAGGAAGGTGTAGCCGTCGGGCTGCGCCTTGGAGACCTGGTCGGTGCCGGTGTTGCCGCCCGCGCCGGGCTTGTTGTCGACGATGAGCGGCTGGCCGATGCGCGCGGCGAGCTTGTCGTTGACGATGCGCGCGAGGATGTCGGGCGACGAGCCGGCCGCGAACGGCACCACGATGCGAATGGGGCGCTGGGGCCAGTCCTGCGCGTGGGCCGACATGGCCGTGACGGCCATCGCGACCGCGGAGAACGCAGTGCCGAAGCAAAGGCGAGCGAGGGTCATGCCTTCGCCTCCACCGCGGCCATGCCCAGGTGGTCCTGCTGCTCGCGCGCGATGAAGCCCGCGATGAGCGCGCGGTACGCCGCCTCCACCACTTCGGGGTAGGCGCCCTTCTCTTCGGCCAGCGCCTTCACCTTGTCGATCACCTCCTGCTGGCGCTGCGGCGCCGACACCTGGAAGGCGTCGCGCTTGAAGCGCGCCGCGTCTTTCACATAGCGCCCGCGCTCGGCCAGCAGCGCGACGATGTCTCGGTCGAGCCGGTCGATGTTCTCGCGCACCTCGGCAAGGTTGGCGCACAGCGGCACGTAGGCCGGGTCGGTGAAACGGCGCAGCGGCGCGCCGTGTGTCTCTGGTTCTTTTTCTGGCATGGCTCTGGTTTTCAGATGGGATAGATGATGGAGTTCGGGATCATTTCGCTGTCGAACACGCACAGGCGCGACGCGAACTTCAGGCCTTCGGGCGTGGGCACGACCTTGTCGATGTAGCGCCCCACGTTGAACACCGTGGAAGGGCCGTCGAGCTTGGTGCGGAACACCGCGTAGTTGGCCTCGCTGTGGATCGCGCCGTCGTCGTCGACACGGTGCACCAGCGGCAGGCCGACCACGTGACGCTGGTAGTAAGGGTCGTGGAACAGCGTCTCCTTGATGCCGTACACACGGTCTTCCAGCATGCCGCGGCTCTCGAAAGACAGCGTGGCCAGCGGCAGATTGCGCTCGTGGTTTTCGCGCGGCTGCAGGCGGTAGCTGCACTGCGCGATGAAGAAGGCGGGCCACAGCTCCCACTGGCCGGAGTCGACCGCGTGGGCGTATTCAGCGTACAGGCGCGACAGCGCGAGGTAGGCGTTGGCGTCGAGCGTGTTCATGCTTCCATCACCTCGCGCCAGTAGCGGTACATGCCGCGAATCAGGGTCTCGGTCACCATGTGGTCGGTGTTCTCGACCTCGCGCCCGCCCAACTCGGCAAGCGTGCGGTGGTAGGGCTTCTGCTCGAAGCCCTGCTGCGAGAACTCGATGACCTCGCCATCGTCGGCCGACACGAAACCCGCCGGGCCGAACAGGTTGGCCTGGCGCAGGCGGCGCTGCGTCATCTCTTCGGTGTCGTCCTCGAAGCCGAAGTGCGTCCACACGAAATCGAAGGCGTCGTGGCCCACCGGCTGGATGTGGCGCGTCGACACGCTGTTGACCTGCTGCTGCAGGATGAGGCTGGGAAACAGCGTCATCAGCACCGCCGTCGGGCCCTTCCACCAATCTTCCTGCACGATGTCGAGGAAGCGCGGGTCCTTGAGCTGCATGCTCTCCTTGAAGCTGGACACCTGCGTGACCTGGGCGACCTGCGCCGCCTTGCCGCCGGTGCCGCGGGTGGAAATCATGGCGGCGTGGCGCCCGCGCGCGTCCATCTTCAGCTCCGACTTGTTGTCGGCGCGCCAGAGCCCGAAGGTCACGAACCAGGTGTGCAGCAGGCCCGGGTGGTACGGGTCCTTGATGTTCTCCTGCATCAGCTTCCAGTTGCCCGGAATGCGCTGGCGGCTGTACCCCAGGATGGTGAGCTTGCGGCCGTCGAACAGCCGGTCGAAGTAGTGAAGGATGTCGGGGCCGAGAAAGTCTTCGAGCGGCTCGACCTCATGGTCGAACGACGCGAACACCACGCCGCCGCGCGAGGCCACCTTGAGCTTGTTGAGCCCGTGCTCCTCGGTCTTGAAGTCGGCAGGCATGCCGCCGTTGACCTTGCCGTCCTGCTTCACGCCGCGGCGAAACGGCACGCCCTGCAGGTCGCCCTTCAGCGTGTAGTTCCACTGGTGGTAGGGGCA
The DNA here is from genome assembly GCF_041355175.1 of Variovorax sp. RCC_210. Lineage (NCBI taxonomy): Bacteria > Pseudomonadati > Pseudomonadota > Betaproteobacteria > Burkholderiales > Comamonadaceae > Variovorax > Variovorax sp. RCC_210. The sequence continues at coordinate 1,336,248 of NZ_JBFUPJ010000001.1, forward strand.
GACGAACTCCTTCTTGTTGCCGTGGCGCTCGCGGCAGAACTGCATGCCGCGGTGCGCGCAGACGTTCTCGAACACGTGGATCTCGCCCTCGGCGTCGCGCGACAGGATGACCGAGCGCTCGCCGATGGCGGTGCGCTTGAAGTCGCCGGGGTTCGGAATCTCGGCCTCCAGGCCGACGTAGCACCAGTGCTTTTCGTAGAAGAAGCGCTGCAGCTCCTTCTTGTGCAGCGCCTCGTCGGTGTAGGCCATGAAGGGAATGCGGCTGCTCTTGTCGCTCTCCCATTTGAGCTCGATGGGGAACACTTGCGTGGTCATCGCGGGTCTCCTTTTCTTGTGGGTCTGTTTTCTGTGCAGGTGTCTTTGTTTTCAGGTGCCTTGCAGGTAGAAGGCATCGGCATGCGTCTGCTCGGGCGCCAGGCCCCTGCCCCGCACCAGCTGCGTGACGGCCTCCACCATCGGCGGCGAGCCGCACAGGTAGGCGCGCCAGCCGTCGAGCTGGGCGGGCCAGTCGGCACGAATGGCGTCGGTGATGAGGCCCACGCGCTGCCCGTCCCGCGCCGGGCCGGTGACGACCACCACGTGCACGGCCAGGCCGGGGTGTTGTGCCTGCAGCGCGCGCAGTTCCTGCAGGCCGTACACGTCGGCATCGGAGCGCACGCCCAGGTAGACATGCATCGGCTGCGCCATGCCGCCGGCGATGGCGCCGCGCACGATCGACAGGATGGGCGCGAGCCCCGTGCCGCCCGCGGCGCACAGCATCGGCCCGCGGTGCCTGGTGCGCAGATACGCCGTGCCCAGCGGCCCGCTCACGCGCACCGAATCGCCCAGCTTCAGCTGCTCGAAGATGTGCGCCGTCACGCGCCCGCCGGGCACCCTGCGCACATGGAACTCGAGCTCGGCGTCGCGGCTGAGCCCGGCCATCGAATACGGCCGCGCCAGGTCGGGCGCGAACTGCAGCTGCGCGTACTGCCCCGGAGAAAACTCCAGCGGCTTGTTCGGCTTCAGGCGCAGGCGGCGGATGTCGTGCGTGAGCGTATCGATGCCCGTCACCGTGGCCTTCAGGATGCGCGCCGGATGCACCACGACCTCGTCGGGCTCCGGGATCTCGATGGCGCAGCTCTCGGTCAGCGTGGCCTGGCAGGCCAGCACGTAGCGCTCGCCCTGGCCGTCGGCGCCGTCCGGGCGGATGGCGTCCTGCCCGCCGTCGAGTACCTGGCCCGACACCACCTTGCAGCGGCAGGTGCCGCAGCGCCCCGACATGCAGCTGTACGACACCGGCACGTGGTGCTCGCGCAGCACTTCGAGCAGGTTCGCGCCGGGGCGAACCTCGAGGGTGCGGGCAAGGGGGTGAATGTGCAGGTCCATCGTGGTGTTCTCTTGCGCCGGTGCGTGGGGTCCGGCTTGTCTCTTGGCGCCGATGATGCGCGGCGGCCGCCGATTGACCAATAGAATTTGGTGAATCCTCTTCATCACTGCGCTGAATAAAGGTGCGCCATGCAACTCAAGGACATCGACCTCAACCTGCTGCTGGTGTTCGACCGCATGCTGGCCGAAAAGCGCGTCTCCGCCGTGGCCGCCTCGCTCGGCCTGTCGCAACCGGCCATCAGCAACGCGCTGGCGCGGTTGCGCAAGCTGCTGGGCGACGAACTGTTCCTGCGCACCGCGCGCGGCATGGAGCCCACGCCCTTCGCGCTGCAGCTGGCCGAGCCGGTGGCCTACGCCATGGGCGCGCTGCACACCGCGCTCAACCAGCAGGTGGTGTTCGACCCCGCCAGCAGCACGCGCGGCTTCACGCTGGCCATGACCGACATCGGCGAGATCTACTTCACGCCGCGGCTGATGGAGGTGCTGTCTGAAGCCGCACCGGGCGTGACCATCAGCACCCTGCGCAACAACACCGCCACCAACCTGCGCGAGGAGCTGGAGGCGGGGCACGTCGACATCGCCATCGGCCTGCTGCCGCAGCTGAAGGCGGGCGTGTTCCAGCGGCGGCTTTTCCTGCAGCGCTACGTGTGCATCTTCTCGAAGGAACACCCGCTGGCGCGCAAGCGCAGCGTGTCGCTGAAGGACTTCAGCGCGGCCGACCACGTGCAGGTGCTGGCCGCCGGCACCGGCCACGGCAAGGCCGACGACGTGATGGCGGCGCAGGGCATCCAGCGGCGCATTCGGCTGCGGGTGCCGCACTTCGTGGCCATCGGCCACATCCTGCGCTCCAGCGGCATGATCGCGACCGTGCCCGAGCGGCTGGCGCAGAGCATCGCCGAGCCTTTCGGGCTGGTGTGGCGCCCTCACCCGGTGGCGCTGCCGCAGATTGCCATCAACCTGTTCTGGCACGCGAAGGTGCACCGCGACCCGGGCAACCAGTGGTTGCGCGGGCTGCTGTTCGACAGCTTCGCGGATGCCGATTGAGGGCCGATTGAAACCCGCTAGAGGATCGATGGCGGGCTAGAGCCCCGCGCGCCGCCGGCGCCTGCGCATCGCCAGGCCGGTGAAGAAGAACACCGCCGGCAATAGCCCCGACAGCAGCGCCAGTACCTGCCCCGGCACGCCGAGGATGGTGCCGCCGTGCAATGACTCCAGCACGCCCAGCAGGTGCTGCATGCCTTCGCGCTCGCCCTCGTGCCGCTCCTTCAGCACGCGGCCCGAGAAGGCGTCGATGAACACCTCGACCTTGCCGCCCTGCAGCGGCCCGGTGCCCGGCACCAGGTCGACACGGAACACGCCGCCCTCGGTGAACGGCGCCATGATGAGCCGCGTGTGCGCGTTCGGGTGGCGCGCGTCGGCCACCTGCCAGGCCTGGCGCAGCGTGAGCCGTGTGGCGGAACCGGTGCCCTCGGCAGGCGCTTCGGAGCGGTAGCCGAAGGCCGGGTCGAGCACGGTCTCGAACTGCAGCGCCAGCCCGCTCGCCAGCAAGATGCCCAGCACCAGCGCCGCCACCGCGCCCAGCCGGCGGTGCCAGCGCGCGGGCGACGAATCGACGATCTGCGACGCCGGCTTGCCGCGCAGCGCCCGCATGCGGTTCGCCAGCGTGACCACGCCCGCCACCAGCAGCAGCAACAGGAACACCGCCGAAACAGCCTGCAGCAGCTTGCCGACCGCGCCCAGCGTCAGGCTGGTGTGCAGCGCGTACAGCAGGCCGATCAGGTCCTGCCGCTTGAACGACCAGGCGCCGTAGGCCATGACCGTCACCGCCTCGCCCGTGCCCGGGTGCAGCCGCGCGAGCCAGTAGCGCCGCTCGCTGGGAATCAGCGGGTCGGGCGTGGGCCAGAAGCCGGTGGTGAGCCGGCCGGCGTCGTCGATCTGCGTGATGCCGATGCCGACCGCGCCGGGGTGCTCGCGCTCCAGTGCGTCGGCCATGTCCACTAGCGGCACGCGGCGCCCGGCGGGCACGTCGAGCTCGGGGTTGAGCCATGCGTCCAACGGCGCCGACAACACCAGCAGGCTGCCGCTGAGCCCCTGCACGATGAAGAAGGCGCCGAAGACGTACGCCAGCCACCGGTGCAGCGAGCGCCAGCGAGCGGGCCCTCGCGCGGGGCTGCGTGCGGGGCTGCGCGCAGGGTCAGGCGCCGGGCGGGTTCGCTCAGAACCTGACATTCACCCGCACGCCGCTCGTGCGCCCCTTGCCCAGCTGGTACACGGTGCCGTACGGACCGGCCGCGAAGCCGTACACCGCGTAGACCTTGTCGGCCGCGTTGTCGACATAGAAGTCGGCCGACAGGTTCTTGTCGACCTGCCACGAGACGCCCACGTCGACCAGCGTGTAAGCCTTCTGGCCCGTGGTGTTGAACTCGTTGAAATAGGTCTTGCCCACGTGCGTGAGGCCGATGCGCGGCACCAGCCGGCGTTCTCCGCCGCCCAGCGGAATGACGTACTCCGCGACCAGGTTGGCCGTGACCGGCGGCGCATACGGCACCTTGTTGCCGGTGAGGTCGGTGCCGGGGTTGGCCGGGTTGCGGTACTTGCTGAACCAGCTGTCGTTCAGCGCGAGACCGCCGCGCAGGTAGAGCTGGCGCGTGGCCTGGAACTTCGCGTTGAGGTCGAGCCCCCTGGTCTTCACCGTGCCGACGTTCTGCAGGTACTGCCCCTCGACCGGGCCGACCGAGAGCTGGTAGTCGCCGGTGCGCACCAGGTAGGCGGCCGCGCTCAGCTCCAGCCGGTTGTCGAGCAGGCCGGCCTTGGCGCCCACTTCGAGGTTGCGGGAGTTCTGCGGCTCGTAGGTGAAGCCGATGTTCTGCGGCGTCACGGCGCGGGTGAAGCCGCCCGCCTTGAAGCCGGTGCTGTACAGCGCGTACACGTTCAGCGCGTCGCTCACCCGGTAGTTCAGCCCGAGCTTGGGCGAGGTGGCGTCGAACTTCTTCTCGCCGGCCATCGCGGTGGTGGCGTAGCGGGTGTCGGCCTTGGCGCGCTCCTGCTCGAAGCGCAGGCCCGGCGTGACGTCGAGCCGGTCGGTGGCGTGCCAGGTGAACTCGCCGTAGGCCGCGTACGAGCGAAGGCGCTGCTGCGAGCCGAGCGTGGCGGCCGGCACCGCGCGCTGGAAGTCGATGTCCTGAAAGTACAGCCCCGCCACGTAGTCGAAGGCCTGGCCCGGCGCGGGCCTGGAGGCCACGCGGAATTCCTGGCTGAAGGTTTTCTGCGTCTCGGGCGTGTAGCTGCCGAACACGGTGCGGTCGAAGTCGCGGTCCTGGTAGCCGCTGAGCGACGACAGCACCACGGGGCCCAGGTCGTACGACGCGGTGAGCCCGTAGCTGCTGGTCTTGAGCTTGTAGTGCGAAGGCATGGGCAGCGCGCGGCGCGCCGCGAGGTCGGGGCCGAGCACGAAGTACTCCTCGTCGGAGCGAAGCACGTCGCGCGCGGCGGTGAACATCACGTCCAGCGGGCCGCCCGTGGGCGCGTAGCGCAGGCGCAGACGGCCGTTGGCGTCTTCGCTGTCTCCGAGCCGCGCGCGGGTGTCCATGTCCTTCATGTCGCCGCGTTCCTTGCGCGTGCCGATGGCGATGTCCGCATACAGCGCGTTGTCCACCAACGGCGCGTTCAGCAGCAGCTGGCCCGTGCGGCCTTGCGAGGTCATGAGGGCGGTGGCGTCCAGGCGCAGCTTGTTGTCGGGCTTGCGCGTGACCACGTTGATGATGCCGCCCACCGCGCCGCGCCCGTACAGCGTGCCTTGCGGGCCGTAGAGCACCTCGACCTGCTCCAGCCCCTGCGGCAGCATCTGCGCGAACAGTGCCTGGTCCTGCGGCAGGCCGTCGACGTACAGCTGCGCCGTGGGGTTGTAGAAATCGACCGACGACTGGCCGCGGATGGTGACGCTGGAGTACGCTCGGCTCGAACGCGGGCGAATGTGCACGTCGGGGAACACGCGGTCGATCTGGTCGACGCTCTGCAGGCCGCGCGCGGCCAGGTCGTCGCGCGCGGCGGTGTCGACCAGGCCCGCGATGTCGGCGGCCTTCTGCTCGCGCTTGGTGGCGCTGATGTTCACGGTCGGCAGGGCCGCCGATGCGTCCCCGGCCTGTTGCGCCGACGCGCCCTGCACCATGGCGTTGCTGGCGCACAGCGCCAAGCCTGCCCAGCAACGTGCTGCGGTTTTCATGAATGTCTTGTCCTCTTCCGGGTGTGCTTCAAAGGCGTTGAAGGTAGGAGCTTTCGAGGGACCGAAAAAACACCATCGGGCGCGAAAGAGCAGCATGCGGCAATAGAATGCGAACGATTCTTATCTGGCGACATCGCAGGTCGCCCTCCTCCGTCTTGCGCACGCCCATCCGCCGCCTCGTCATTCCGCAACATGCCCGGCAAAGCAATGCGCTGGTCGGCGCAACCTGGAGCGACGCGCACGAGGCGGTGCGCGTCGGCCTGGTCGACCGCCATGTCGAGCAGGACCTGGTGCTGCCTTCGGCCGGCGTGCCACCGCACCTGTCGCTCGTGCTGCTGCTTGAGGGCAAGGGCCATTTCCTGATGGGCGGGCGCAGCCGGCCGTGCGAGTTCCTGGACGGGCATTGCCTGCTGAGCTGCGGCTGGGAGCCCTTCGACGGCGAAGACTTCATTCCGGCGCACGCGCGTTTCAGGGCCGTGCTGCTGCACTACCCGCTGGCGCTGCGCAAGGTCTTCGGCACCGCCGTGCCGGTCTCGCGTGGCGACTTCGAGGTGCATGCGCCCGTGCACGCCAAGGCCTGGCTCGCGAGGCTGCCGATGGACGCGTGGCTGACGCAGTTCGCGCGCACGTTGTCGGAGCGCGGCCTGCCGCAGGAGCCGCTGCCGCTGCTCGAACTCGAGTGCCACGCGCTGCAGGCGCTGCACGGCGTGGCCAGCCGGCTGACGATGGCGGCCGAGGCCGCCTCACCCACCGCGGAAGAAAACGCCGGCGCCGCGTTGACGGGCCGCGACCGCCGCCGATTGCTCGCGGCGCGCAGGCACATCGACAGCCACCCCTCGCAAGCGCTGCGCGTGGCCGACATCGCGCGCGTCGCCGGCCTGAGCGAAACCGCGCTCAAGCAGGGGTTCAGGGCGTTGTTCGATATGAGCGTGTACGCGTACGTGCTGCAAAGCCGCTGCCGCCTTGCGGAAAAGCTGCTGCGCGACACGGCGCTCACCGTGGAGGAAGTGGCGCTGCGCTGCGGCTTCTCCAACACCAGCCACCTGGCGCGGCAGTTCCGGCGCGAGTTCGGGACCACGCCGCTGCAGTACCGGCGACGCGGGGGCCAGTGAGGCGGAGGCTGGTAACGCGGGGGTTAGTGACCCGGCGCGTCAGGCCGCCACGGCTTCGGGCCAGCGGCCCAGCACTTCATGCACGCCCTCGCCCACATGGCTGTCGATCAGCACGAGCGTGCCGGCGGCCCAGCGCACGGGCGCTTCGAGCGCGTGCTTCTCCAGCTTGCGCCGTGCGTAGGCGATGGTCATGTGCGGCGTGAACGCGCGCGCGGGCTTCAGGCCCGCATCGGCCAGCGCTTCGCCCAGCCGTTGCCTGTAGGCCCGGAGGGCCGAGACGTTGTCTTCCGCGTCGGCGCACAGCACCAGCGCGCCCTTGGCGTAGCTCACGGCCTTTTCGAAGACCACGTCGAAGGTGGGTGCGGCGACCGAAGCCGCCGCGTTCGAAGCCTGCGCGACCTTGTCGGCCGGCACCTGCGCGTAGTCGCCCAGATCGAACAGCGTGACATGCAGGCGGTGCGCCTCGACCAATGTTCCCTTGAGTGCGTGTTGCGAATTCATGCGCTCGCCGAGCGCACCCACCGTGGCGGCATCTTGTGTGTGGGGAAGCAGTGCGAGAAAGAGCGAATGCGGCTGCGGTTCCTTGCGCTGCACCTTGTTGCGAGGGCGTGGCAGGGGCCGCGGCGGGGGAGCGATACCGGGGAGAAGAAACTGTTCTGACATCCCTCGATCATCGCCCATGGGCCGCGCGCTTCATGTGTTCTTCAGCATCCGCCAAGCAGGTCTTCAGGCTGGAATTTCAGAATCGTCGCACGCCGGTGAACAGGCCCTGCACGCCTCAAATGGCCCTCGGCTGCCGCTCACCTGCCACATCGATCCCGACGACTCCCAACAGGAAATTTCATCTTGAAGCATTCGCAAGCCAGCACCCTCCTCGCCGCACTTCTGCTCGGCACCTTCGCCATGGGCGCACACGCCGCGGGACCCGACCAAGAGTCCCCCTTATCCCCCTTCTATGCGGGCGGTGCCATCGGCCGCTCGAGCTTCAGCCTCTCTTCGGGCAACGGCGTTCCCGTGCCCTGGGGCGGCGAAAAGGCCAGCAAGGCCGGCACCGCCTTCAAGCTCTACGGCGGCTACCGGTTCACGCCGAACTTCGGCGTGGAAGCCGGCTACGCGCGCCTCGGCCGCGTGAGCCAGTGGACCTCGGCCTACGGCATTTCGACGCTGCAGAGCGGTTCGGGCCAGGCCGTGTACGCGGCGGCGACGGCGCGGCTGCCGCTGGGCGATGCGTTCGCGGTCAATGGCCGGCTGGGCGTGGCTTATGGGCGCATCTCTGGCGGTGACAACTGGGCGACCGGCAACCAGCGCTTCTCGGGCGGCTCCACCGGGCTCATGGCGGGCTTCGGCGCGGAGTACCGCGTGACGCAGAACCTGGCGATCACCGCCGACTACGACTACTTCGGCAAGCTGTCGAAGCAGGTCAAGGGCGGCATGCTGACGGTGGGCGTGAAGGCGAGCTTCTGATCCCCTGACCCAATGACTCGCTAACCCGGCGCCGCGCCGGGTCGCATCGTTCACTGTGCCGGTGCGAGATCGGCCTGGCCAGTGCGATCAGCCTGGTCCACGCGGGCGGCTTCGCCCGTCCATTCGCGCACGAACCCTTCAGGCGCATGCCGCGCGGGCGCCGGCGTGCGCTCCTTCGGCGTGCCCATATAGAGAAAGCCCAGCAGCCGCTCGTTGCCCTGCAGGCCCAGCGCCTGCTGCACATGGCGGTCGTAGCTGTTGAGCCCGGTCGCCCAGAAGCCGCCGTAGCCCAGCAGGTGCAGCGCATTGAGCATGTTCATTGCCGCGGCGCCCACCGCGAGCACCTGTTCAGACTCCGGCACCTTGTGCGGCGACTGCACGCGCGCGCAGATCGCGACGAGCACCGGCGCGGCCATGGCCTTGCCGCGAAAGCGTTCGCCGTCGTCCAGCGGATCGCGCAGCCGCGCGGCTTCGGCAAAGACCTTGCCCAGCGCCACGCGCGCGTCGCCGCGCACGACCACGAAACGCCAGGGCTGCAGTTGCCCGTGGTCGGGGGCACGCAGCGCGGCCTGGAACACCAGGTCGAGGTCTTGCGCGGAGGGGGCCGGCTCGGTCAGCGGCCAGGGGGAATGGCGCGCCATCAACAGGTTCAGCGCGTGGCGCGCGTCGGCGTGGTTGGAATGGTCGGCGTGGCTGGGGTGCAGCGTAGAGGTGTCCGGGTGCATGTCGGCGTCCTTCGAGAAAGTGAAAGGCCACCCCACGGCAGATGGTGGGCGCTGGAGTTGCTTCAGTGGCGGGCTGGCTCGCAACGAACTGCGAGGTGGCTGGCATCCGGTGCTTCGTGCATCTCGCAAGAGATAGCGGGGATCGAGGCGATCGAGGGGCGAAAAGCGAAGCCGGTGCACCATCGTTCGACGGGGCGACGAACAGAGGCGGCGATGGTATGCGATGGGGCATGTCCACGCCCCCGGTGCGTGTAAACGGTGTGTGTAAACGGCGGGTGCTGAAAGCGATCAGCCCTCGCCCTGCCGCAGCCCCTTCAGCAAGGCCTGCACCGCATCCGACGACGCACCCGCGCGCGAGCACACCAGGCCGAACACGCGTTGAATCGGCTCGGCCAGCTGCATCACGCGCAGCCCGCGCCGGTCTTCCGGCAAGGCCGATTCGGGCACCAGCGCCACGCCCATGTCTTCCCTCACCAGCACGCAGGCGCTGACCCAGTCGCGCACCGTGACCCGCACGTCCGACAAGTGGAGGCCCGCCGCCTGCGCCAGGCTCTGCGCATTCACCGCGCAGCCGCCGGTGGCAAGAACGAAAGGCTCCGACACCAGTTCAGCCAGGCTGACCGAGCCGTCGCTGGAGCGGCGCCCCAGCCGGTTGCTCGCAGGCACCACGCCCACCCACGCGTCACGCCCCAGCCTCACCGCATGCCGCTGCGGCGCCGGGTTCATCACCACGCCGACATCGACCGTGTCCGCCAGCAGCCACGCTTCGACTTCTTCGTCGGTGCCTTCGAGCGCCACGACCTCGATGCCGGGGTGGCGCCGCTGAAAGGCCCGCACCAGCGGCGGCAGCACGGTCGAGATCACCGACGGAAAACTCGCGAAGCGGATGCGCCCACTGCTCAAGCCCTTGCCCTCGGACGCCAGCAGCCGGATCGCGTCGAAGCTGGACACCATCGCGCGCGCCTGCTCGACCACCCGCTCGCCCAACGCCGTCACGCACAACTGCCGCCGCTCGCGTGCGAACACCTGGATGCCGAGCGCCGACTCCAGCTGCGCAATCGCCTGGCTCGCACCCGACTGCGTGATGCCCACGTGCTCCGCGGCCCTGGACACATTGCCGAGATCGGCCACAGCGACCAGCAGGCGCCAATGCTGGAGATTCATCATCGAGTTCAGTAGCCGGGCTAATGGCGAAATGTTTGAGGATTAATTTTACGAACGAGGAGCGGATGCACAGACTGGCGGGCATCACAGCTTTCCGCTCTGTATCCCTTTATTTTTTTCTCATGAAGCTCTACTACGCCCCCTACACCTGCTCGCTGTCGCCGCACATCGTTCTGCGCGAACTCGGCCTGCCCTTCGAACTCGTGAAGGTCGACAACAAGACCAAGCGAACCGCCGACGGACGGGACTTTCTGGCGATCAACCCGAAGGGCTATGTCGCCGCACTGGAGCTGGACGACGGCCAGGTGCTGACCGAGGGCCCGGCCATCGTGCAATACCTCGCGGACCTGAAGCCACAAGCCGGGCTCGCACCGCCCGCCGGCAGCTGGCAGCGCGTGCGGCTGCAGGAGTGGTTGAACTTCATCACCAGCGAGATCCACGCGGGCTCGGCGCCACTGTTCGACGAGACGCTCGGCGAAGACGCCAAGGCGATCTTCAGGAACAAGCTGTTCAAGCGGCTCGACGTGCTGGAAGGCAGGCTCGGGGCGAATGAATTCCTGATGGGAGATGCCTTCGGCGTGGCCGATGCCTACCTGTTCACGGTGCTGGGGTGGTTCAGCTTTTTTTCGATCGACCTGGGGCGATGGCCTGCGTTGGCGGGTCATGCCAAGCGGGTCGGGGGGCGTGCGGCGGTGAAGGAGGCGTTGCGCGCGGAAGCGGTGCCGTAAGGCGCACGTGGTGGATGCGCGAGCGCGACCGATCAGCCGGCGAGCCGGAACGCCGCGGCCATCCGCGCCTGCCTGCTCGCACTGAGCTTCAGGCTGCCTACGATCTTGGGCAACTGCCGCACGACGGTTCAAACAACCAGCGCGCGCCTGGTCACCGCACCTTAGCGGCGTTTCCGGCTGCGCAGGTCACAGCTTCAGCTGGCGTTCGATTTCGACGATGAGCTGCCCTTGCGATCGGATTCATAGCGAACCAAGGATTCGCGCGAGCGTCTCTTCCAACTGCCCGCGGTCTGCGATGCGCTTGGCATCGATGCGCTGGCCCAGGTTGTGCAGCTTGCGCCGCACGGCCGGCAGCTCGGCCGCATGCGGAAGTCCTATCAAGCCGAAGTCCGGTCGTTCGCCTTCCACGGACCGCAGGAATTCGCATGACGGCTCGTCCAGCCACCCGGCGACACGCGCGAGCAAGCGCTCTCGGCTGTCCAGCAGCTTCTCTGCGGCAATGGGCTCGGCCGTCATGCCCTTGAAGTGCGCATCGAAGGTCGCGGAGAAGTCCGCCGGAGCGCGAGGCGCGAGCATTTCCCAGGCGGGCTTGGGGCTGCAGGTCAGGTAGACAAGAAAGGTCCGCCAGAGGGTCTGGTCGGCCCGTTCGTCTCCCAGCAGCAGCCCGACATCGAACAGATCGCGCGGATGCTGCCGCGACAACGCCGCAGCCAGCTTGCCGGCATAGAGGTCGGCGAAATCCAGCACCTGCACCTCGGCGAAGCCGAAGGCTTCCTCGACCCTCGGACGCACGACCATGCTGCGCACCGGGTGCACCGTACCGCGCATGACCGGCGTCGTCTCGATTTGCACACGCGCACGGCCGCGGCTGGCGACCAGGCGCGTGACCGTCCCCGTGAACTCGCCTGCCGACAGCTGCACCTGCAGTTGCAGCGGCTTGGCGCGCAATACCTCGGCCAGTTGCCCGAGCGCCTGCGCGATCAGCTTGGCGTCCTCGGCAAAGTCGTGCACCGGCAGCCAGGCCAGATCGATGTCCACCGACAACCGTGGAAGGTCGTGTTCGAAAAGATTGATGGCCGTGCCGCCCTTGAGCGCGAAGCGCGGCTCCCGGGCCAGCACCGGCAGGATCTCGACCAGCAGCCGCACCCGGTCGGTGTAGCGCCGGTCCCATCGATCAAGCCAGGTGCTCATCGAGATCTCCCGGCAGCGTGATCTGATAGGTCGGGTGCAGGCGCCCACCAGGCACCAGAGCGCGCTTGCCCCGGCCCAGATCGACGTCATCGAGCGACACATGGGGGAGCCATGCGTGCCGATGGCGCTCGGCCAGCGCCAGGAACAACCGCTTGGCCTTGATGCTGCGGCAGTGGCGCAGCAGCATGCCGACTCGTTGCGGCCTCAGCGTGGTCATGGCCTGCATCAACGCGTCGGCTTCGTAGACGCGTGCGGCATCCGAGACGCCATCGCACAGCTCGAGCATGGCCCGCTCGGGTGTAGAGCAGATTGGCGCGTCGGCGCCTGAACCAGTCTGATGTCGCGCCAAGCCCTGCTTCGCCAGGACGGACTCGGAAACCTCGCCTGTGAATTCCACGGACGGCAGATCGAACGGCCCCTTGCCCTCGAACTCGAATCGCTCGTTCAACTGAAGCTTGGCTACCCAGCCTGGTGGGCGCTCCGGCCCATACAGGGTGATCGTGCCGGCGTCGCCCAGGCGCAGGTAGTGCTCATGCCCTTGCAGAGCCAGTGCGAAGCGGCCTCCGACATGCAGTGGAAGCCCTTCTCCCGCTTGCAGGCTGCCGACCACTCCCTCCCATTGCAGGCGACCACCCTTGCGCATGTAGACCCCGCGCGCTGGCGACGTCAACCAGCCACTGCTTACATAGCGCGAGACGAGGCTGGTGGCGTAGTCGTGCGCTCGCAGCCATCGGCTGGAAACCAGGCGCGTGTCTCCCAACTCGGCCAGTAGGCGGTTTATTTTTCCTGCGTTTTGATCACCCATAGTGCTCAAAATACAGATTTTTTGAACTTCCGCCAAGCCCTTGCGGTTTAGAAAACCGGAAAAATAGCCACTTTGGGTGATCTTTTCAGGCCGAAGATGAACCGCCCGCCCAGTTGCCGAAGGGCTGTCCAACGTGAAGCGACGCGCTTGTCGAACCGCCGCCAAACCGCCGCCAGAACGCCAATTTTCAAGAACCAGCGACTCGCGGCGATTTTTCAACGGCTGGAGATCGTCCCCGAAGGGACTGATCTCACTCCCACTCGATCGTCGCCGGCGGCTTGCTCGACACGTCGTACGTCACGCGGTTGATGCCGCGCACTTCGTTGATGATCCGCCCCGACACCTTCTTCAGGAGCGCATACGGGAGCTCGGCCCAGTCGGCGGTCATGAAGTCGCTGGTCTGCACCGCACGCAGCGCGACGACGTAGTCGTAGGTGCGGCCGTCGCCCATCACGCCCACGCTCTTCACAGGCAGGAATACGGTGAAGGCCTGGCTGGTGAGGTCGTACCAGGTCTTGCCAGACTCGTCGGTGAAGTTGCGCAGCTCCTCGATGAAGATCGCGTCGGCGCGGCGTAGCAGGTCGGCGTATTCCTTCTTCACTTCGCCGAGGATGCGCACCCCCAGGCCTGGGCCGGGGAACGGGTGGCGGTACACCATCTCGGGCGGCAGGCCCAGCGCCACACCCAGCTCGCGCACTTCGTCCTTGAACAGGTCGCGCAGCGGTTCCAGCAGCTTCAGGCCGAGTTGCTCAGGCAGGCCGCCGACGTTGTGGTGGCTCTTGATGGTGACTGCCTTCTTGCTCTTGGCGCCGCCGCTCTCGATGACGTCGGGGTAGATGGTGCCCTGCGCGAGAAAAGTAGCGCCCTTGTGACCACCGTCGCCTGCTTTCAGCTTGGCAGCCTCCTGCTTGAACACGGTGACGAACTCGCCGCCGATGATCTTGCGCTTGGCCTCGGGGTCGCTTACGCCGGCGAGCTTGCCCAGGAACAGGTCGCTGGCGTCCACGCGAATCACCTTCGCGTTGAGCTTGCCCTCGAACATCTCCATGACGAGGTCGCCTTCGTTCAGGCGCAGCAGGCCGTGGTCGACGAACACGCAGGTCAGCTGGTCGCCGATGGCGCGGTGGATCAGCGCGGCAGCCACGCTCGAATCGACACCGCCCGACAGGCCGAGGATGACTTCTTCGTCGCCCACCTGTTCGCGGATCTTCTGCACGGCCTCGGCGATGTGGTCACGCATGACCCAGTCGGGCTTGGCGCTGCAGATGCCGAGCACGAAGCGCTCGAGCAGCGCCTTGCCCTGCACGGTGTGCGTGACTTCGGGGTGGAACTGCACACCGTAGTAGCGGCGCGCCTCGTCGGCCATGCCGGCGATGGGGCAGCTGTCGGTGCTGGCCATGAGCTTGAAGCCAGGCGGCAGTTCGGTGACCTTGTCGCCGTGGCTCATCCACACGTTGAGCATGCCGTGGCCTTCGGGCGTGGTGAAGTCGGCGATGTCCTTCAGCAGCGCGGTGTGGCCGTGCGCGCGCACGGCGGCAAAGCCGAACTCGCGCTTGTGGCCGCCTTCGACCTTCCCGCCGAGCTGGTGGGCCATGGTCTGCATGCCGTAGCAGATGCCGAGCACGGGCACGCCGAGGTCGAACACGGCCTGCGGGCACTTGTCGGTGGTTTCCTCGTACACGCTGGCGTGGCTGCCCGAGAGGATCACGCCCTTCAGGTGGCCGTCGGCGGCGTATTCGCGCACCCATTCGTCGCTGACGTCGCAGGGGTGCACTTCGCTCAGCACATGGGCTTCGCGCACGCGGCGTGCGATGAGTTGCGTGACCTGCGAGCCGAAGTCGAGGATGAGGATCTTGTCGTGTTGCATGGGCGTGGACTCAGAGCGTTGAAATGTCGAACAGCTTCACGCCCGCCTTGGGCGCTGCCTGGATGAGTTGCTCGTCGAAGGTGGCGAGCGGGAGATTGAGCGACTTGGCGAGCCAGAGGTAGCCCGCGTCGTAGAGCGAAACACCGGCGTCGATGGCCACGGCGAGCACGGCCTTGTGCTGCGCGGGCGCGAGCTCGTGCAGCTCCACGCGGTGGCGGATGGCATCGAGCACGCTCCACAGCCCTTCGACCGCGGACGACGGAATGCGGCCGCTGCGCACGCCGTTGGCCAGGATGTTGGCGCATTCCCATTGCCAGGCGTTGGGCGCCTGCGGCTCGACCTCGTCGCGGCGGATGGCGGCGTAGAGCTTGCGGGTGTGTTCGCTGGACTGGTCGGGCAGCAGCCACGCGGCGGTGACCGAGGCGTCCATGACGAAGGCGGTCATGGCTGGCGCCCTTCTTCACGCAGGGCACGCAACGACAGGCCGGGTTGGATGGTGGCGTGCAGCGCGTCGATCTGGCCGAGCTCGCGCTGGATCTGCTCGTCGGTGATGACCGGCTTGCGGCGGACCGGGAGCATGCGCACGACTTCCTTGCCGTGGCGGGTGATGCGAACTTCTTCGCCCTTTTCGACCAGGTCGATCAGGGCGGAGAAGTTGTTCTTGGCTTCAGCGACGCCGATGGATTGCATTTGGGCCAGAAAAATTGAATCTGGCCCAAATTCTAAACCGAGTCTGGCCTGACTTTCAAGGTCTGGCCAGAATGAGCTTGTGCAGCTCTTTACTCAGCCCGGTAGTTCGGCGCTTCCTTCGTGATCTGCACGTCGTGGACGTGGCTCTCACGGATGCCGGCCGTGGTGATCTCGACGAACTCGGCCTTGTTCTGCATGTCGGCGATCGTCGCGCAACCGCAGTAGCCCATGCTGGCCCGCACGCCGCCGGCCATCTGGTAGACGATGGAGACGATCGAGCCCTTGTAGGGCACGCGGCCTTCGATGCCTTCGGGCACCAGCTTGTCGGTGTTGGGGTTGCCGGTGGTCGATTCCTGGAAGTACCGGTCGGCACTGCCCTGCTGCATCGCGCCGATGGAGCCCATGCCGCGGTAACTCTTGTAGCTGCGGCCCTGGTACAGCACGATTTCGCCCGGTGCCTCTTCGGTGCCGGCGAACATGCTGCCCATCATGACGGTGCTGGCACCGGCGGCGATGGCCTTGGCGATGTCGCCCGAATAGCGCACGCCGCCGTCGGAAATCAGCGGAACGCCCGTGCCTTGCAAGGCGGTGGCGACGCTGTCGACCGCCATGATCTGCGGCACGCCCACGCCGGCCACGATGCGGGTGGTGCAGATGGAGCCCGGGCCGATGCCGACCTTGACCGCGTCGGCGCCGACGTCGGCCAGCGCGCGCGCGGCGTCGCCGGTGGCGATGTTGCCGCCGATGACGTCGACCTGCGGATAGTTCTTCTTGACCCAGCGCACGCGCTCGATCACGCCGGCGCTGTGGCCGTGCGCGGTGTCGACCACGATGGCATCGACGCCGGCTTTCACCAGCGCTTCGACGCGCTCTTCGGTGCCCTCGCCCACGCCCACCGCCGCGCCCACGCGCAGGCGGCCGCTCGGGTCGCGTGCGGCGTTGGGGAAGCTGGTTTGCTTGGTGATGTCCTTGACGGTGATGAGGCCCTTGAGCTCCCAGTCGCTGTTGATGACCAGCAGGCGCTCGAGCTTGTGCTTGTTCAGCAACGCCTTGGCCTCGGCCAGCGTGGTGCCGTCGGGCACGGTGATGAGCCGGTCGCGCTGCGTCATGATTTCGCTGACGGGCACGTCGTAGCGGTTCTCGAAGCGCAGGTCGCGCCCCGTGACGATGCCGACCACCTTGCCGGCGTCGACCACCGGGAAGCCGGAAATGCCGAGCTGGTCAGACAGCGCCATCACCTGGCGCACGGAGTGCGTCGGGGTGATCACCACGGGGTCGCGCAGAACGCCCGACTCGTAGCGCTTCACCCGAGCCACTTCGGCGGCCTGCTGCTGCGCGGTGAGGTTCTTGTGCACGATCCCGATACCGCCTTCCTGCGCGATGGCGATCGCGAGGCGGGCTTCAGTCACGGTGTCCATGGCCGCAGAGACGAGCGGCAGGTTCAGCGTGATGTTTCGGGAGAATTTGGTGGCGAGGGAAGTGTCCTTGGGCAGGACCTGGGAGAACGCTGGCACCAACAACACATCGTCGAAGGTGAGCGCTTTGCCGAGAAGGCGCATGGGTGAAGCTCCAAAAGACGGATTGTAACGAGGCCCCCGACCTGTTTGCTGGCCCGGGCTTTTTGCGCGCGTTGCAAAACCACCCAATCCACGTGCCGGCGGATGTTGCAAAAAGTAAGGCGCGGCTAAACTTCGGGGATGAAATTCGTGCACTGGCTGGTACTGGGATGTGTCGTGGCGCTGCCGCTTTCCGCAAGCGCGCAATGGCAATGGCTCGACAAGAACGGCAAGAAGGTCTTCAGCGACCAGGCGCCGCCGCCCGACGTTCCCGAGAAAAACATCCTGCGCCGCGTCGGCCCACCACCGGTCGCGCGCTCGACCGCGAACCCGAACGTCGATGCCGCGCCCACCGAAGGCGCGGCCGATGCCCCGCCGAAGTCCGCGGCGCCGAAGCCTTCGGGCGTGGACAAGGAACTCGAAGAGAAAACCAAGAAGGCCGAGGCCGACGAAAAGGCCAAGCAGGCCGCCGAAGCCGCCAAGGTCGCGAAGGCCAAGGCCGACAACTGCGCACTCGCCCGCCAGGGCAAGGCCACGGTCGACAGCGGCGTGCGCCTCGCGAAGGTCAATGCGAACGGAGAGCGCGAGATCATGGACGACTCGGCGCGCGCGGCCGAGCAGAAGCGCATTCAGTCGGTCATCGACAGCGACTGCAAATAACGCGGTCGACGGGGGTCAGTAGCCGGCCGCGCTGCCCTTGCGGCGGTTCGCGAACAGCCCGGTGCCGCGCGTCCCCTGCCGCTGGAAGCGCTCCCGGCGCGCCACCTTCGGGTCTATCTTCAACGGGCGGCACAGCTCGATGCGGTCGCCCTCCTTCAGCGGCTGGTCCCACTCGACCACCTTGCCCCACACACCGGGCGTCATCGCGTGGCGCCAATCCAGTTCAGGATAAGTCGCGGACAAACCACTGGCCTTCACCGCATCGGCCAAGGTGGTGTCGGGTGCAAGCTGCAGAAGCTGCTCGAACACCTCGCGCGCCGCGGGCGAGCAGCTCAGGGCGACCTCGATGACGCGGGTCATGGGTGCTGCGCGTGCATCAGGCGGCCCCGTAGACCTGCTCGGCGCGCTTGACGAAGGCCTCGACCAGGCTCGAAGCGATGGTGTCGAACACCGGCCCCACCAGCGCCTGCAAGGCGAAGTTGCTGAAGCCGTAGCTCAGGTGCAGCTCGACGCGGCAGGCGCGCTCGCCTTCCTCACCGACGGGCACGAACTTCCATTTGCCGTCGAGGTTGGAGAACGGCCCGTCGACCAGCTTCAGCTGCACCTCGCGACCCGGCACATGGGTGTTGCGGGTCGTGAAGCTCTTGTGCAGGCCGCCGAACGAGAGACCGACTTCCGCGGTCATGCCGGCCTCGTCCTGCTCGATGACGCGCGACTTGTCGCACCAGGGAAGAAACTGCGGGTACTTGGCCACATCGGTGACCAGCGCGTACATTTCTTCGGCGCTGTACCAGATGAGGACGGACTTGTTGACTGTTTTCATAGAATCGGCACAGCGTGCGCGACGGATTGTATTGAAGCCATGCAGCCCCAACATTCCTGAGTCATGGCCACAAAGAAACAAGATACCTCCTCCCGCATTGCCGACAACAAGAAGGCCGCCTACAACTATTTCTTCGAAGAGCGCTTCGAGGCCGGCCTGGTCCTCGAGGGCTGGGAAGTCAAATCGCTGCGCGAAGGCAAGGTGCAGCTCACCGACGGCTACGTCGTGATCCGCAACGGCGAGCTGTTCGTGGTGGGCCTGCAGATCAATCCGCTGAAGAGCGCGTCGACCCACGTCAACCCCGACTCGATCCGCACCAAGAAGCTGCTGCTGCACAAGGAAGAAATCCGTCGCCTGGTCGGCAAGGTCGAGCAAAAGGGCTACACGCTGGTTCCGCTCAACCTGCACTGGAAAGCCGGCAAGGTGAAATGCGACATCGCACTGGCCAAGGGCAAGGCCGAGCACGACAAGCGCGACACCATCAAGGACCGCGAAGGCAAGCGCGAGGTCGAGCGCGCCATGAAGAGCCGCAGCCGCTGAATCTTTTTTCGCGGGCCATGGAATAAACAGTGCACCGCGGGCGTTTGTGCGTATGTCACCGGACGAGCCGGTGCCATCACAACCCAGGAGCCCTTCCATGTCGCTGTCCTTCCGCCCGCTTGCCACTTCCGCCGTCCTGCTGGGCGCCCTGCTCACGCTGCCGGCCTTCGCCCAGCCCAAGCCCGCCGACGGCGCGCTCGTCGGGCCCAACGGCATGACGCTCTACACCTTCGACAAGGACACCGCCGGCAACGGCAAGTCGGCGTGCAACGGCGGCTGCGCCACCAACTGGCCGCCGTTCATGGCCGCAGAGACCGACAAGCCCGCCGGCGACTTCACCCTCGTCACCCGCGACGATGGCAAGAAGCAATGGGCCGCCAAGGGCTGGCCGCTGTACTACTGGGCCAAGGACAGCAAGCCCGGCGACAAGACCGGCGACGGCGTCAACGGCGCCTGGAAGACCGCCAAGCCCTGAGCGTTGCAACCTGCACGAGATTTCCGCCTTCCATGGACGCCCGACTCCTGGTCGAACACATTCCCAGCCTGCGCCGCTATGCGCGCGCGCTCACGGGCAATGCCTGGGCGGCCGACGACCTGGTGCAGGACACGCTCGAGCGCGCGTGCAGCAAGTGGCGCCTGTGGGTGGTGGGCAGCGACCTGCGCGCCTGGCTGTTCACGGTGATGCACAACATCTTCGCCAGCCAGGTGCGGCGCACGCCACCGCCGCATGCCGTGGTGTCGCTCGACGACGTGCCGCACGAGATGCAGGGCGGCATCGACCCGGGCCGCGACCAGGGCACCGGCCTCGACCTGCAGCGCTGCCTCATGCAGCTGCCTGAAGACCAGCGTGCCGTGCTGCTGCTGGTGACGCTGGAAGACCTGTCGTACACCGAAGTGGCGAAGGTGCTCGGCATCCCCGCGGGCACCGTCATGTCGCGCCTGTCGCGTGCCCGTGTGCGCCTGCAGGAACTGATGGACGGCGCGTCGGCGCCCGTTCGCCCCGGCCTGCGCCGCCTCAAATGAAACTTGCCCCATGAACCGCCCCGCCCCGCCCCCCACCGACGACGAGCTGCACGCCTGGATCGACGGCCAGTTGGCCGCCGAGCGCCATGGCGCGGTCGAGGAAGCCATTGCGCGCGACCCCGCCGTGGCAGCGAAGATCGCGGCGTGGCACACCCTGCGCGACGCCTTGCGCCGGCTGCATGGCGAACTGCTCGACGAACCCGTTCCCGCGACGTTGATGAGCGCGCTGGAGCGCCACCAGCCGCGGCAGGCGCAGCGCGTCTCGTGGATGCGCTGGGGCGGCATGGCGGCCGGTGTGCTGGTCGCGTTCGCGGCCGGCTGGCTCGGCAACGCCCAGTGGTCCGCATCGGGCCGCGGCACGCAACTGGCCAAGGCGCCGGCGGTGCGCGAGTTCGTGCACGACGCGTCCATTGCGCACGTCGTCTATGCGCCGGAGAAAAGGCATCCCGTCGAAGTGGCCGCCTCCGAGCAGCAGCACCTGGTGCAGTGGCTCTCCAAGCGCCTCGATCGGCCGCTGAAGGTGCCCGACCTTTCCACGCAGGGCTACACCCTGGTCGGCGGCCGCCTGCTGCCCGGCGAGAGCGGCGCGCGCGCGCAGTTCATGTTCGAGAACGCCGCGGGCGAGCGCGTCACGCTCTACATCGGCACGCTGGACGCCAACGCCGCCGGCGCGGATGCCGCGCGCGAAACCGCCTTTC
This sequence comes from Variovorax sp. RCC_210, assembly GCF_041355175.1. Lineage (NCBI taxonomy): Bacteria > Pseudomonadati > Pseudomonadota > Betaproteobacteria > Burkholderiales > Comamonadaceae > Variovorax > Variovorax sp. RCC_210. The sequence continues at coordinate 1,356,881 of NZ_JBFUPJ010000001.1, forward strand.
GCTTCGCCTCCGAAGGCCCCGTGCCCAGCTTCTACTGGGTCGACCAGGGCTTCGGCTATGCGCTCGCGGGCAAGCTGCCGCGTGAACTTCTGCTCAAACTTGCGACGCTGGCCTACCGCGATTTGTCTTGATGAACGCATAAACTGCCGGCTCGCGCATTCATCCCGCCCGGCCCGTCACCGGGCTTGCATTCGCGATTTTTCAACTGAAGGAGAAACTGCATGAAATTGCTCAGCGCCTCGATCCTCGCGGCGGCCCTGCTTGCCGGCTGCGGCAGCATGTCCCCGACCGCCAAAGCGCCCGACACGCCCACCCGCACCGCCGACGGCGTATTGGTCGGCCCGAACGGCATGACGCTGTACACCTTCGCCAAGGACACGGCCGGTGCCGGCACCTCCGCCTGCAACGCCCAGTGCGCCACCAACTGGCCGGCGCTCGGCGTGGCCGAAGCCGCCAAGCCCATCGGCGGCTACACCATCATCATTCGCGAAGACGGCAAGCGCCAATGGGCCTACAAGGGCTGGCCGCTGTACTACTGGTCGAAGGACGCCAAGGCTGGCGACAAGACCGGCGACGGCGTGGCCAACGGTGCATGGAAGGTCGCTCGCCCCTGATTCCCCCAGGGCCCAGCGCAGACAAACGCCGGCAGCTGCCGGCGTTTTTTTTGTCCGTTTCGGCCGACGCGGTGCACTGCGGCCTCACGGCAGAATGCCCCGCATGACTTCTGACGCCAACCCGGACGCGTTCCTCGCGCTGCTGACCCAGGGCCTGATCACCGATGCCCAGCACGACGCCGTGCTCGCGCACCCCGAGACACCCCGGCTTCCCCCTCTTCCCGGCCCGGCGCATGCGCTGGCCTGGATGCGCGTGCGGGGCCTGATCACCGAAGACGAACAGAACGCCGCGCTCGACCGCGTCTACGACGCGGTGCCCGAGAACCCCCATGCGGGCGACGCGGCCGACAGCGCCATCGACGCGGACGACCTGATGGAGCTGGCCGAACAGGGCATCACGCACGAGGCGCTCCAGGCGCTGCACGGCGACGGCCTCATCGACACCGTCACGCGCGACATCGCGTTGCAGGAAGCGCCCGTCGTCGGCACCGTGCCGCCCGCACTGCCCGCCACGCTGGCCTGGCTGGTGAGCGAGGAACTGCTCGACAAGAAGGACTTCGACGCCTTGCGCGCGCAGGTCGCCGCCGAGCCGGCCTTTGCCATGGCCGCCGAGCGCCAGCGCATCGTGAACGAGGCGCAAGCGCTGATCGATGCCGACGCACAGGCGATGAACGCCTGGCAATCACGCTCGCAACGCTCCCGACGTGTCGGTGCATTGAAATTCATGCTCGGCGTGCTGGTGATCGGCGGTGGCCTCGGCTGGTACTTTCTCTGGCCGGACAGCGTACCGGCCTGCGACGCCGCCTCCACCCGCAAGACGCTCGACAGCCTGATGGTCCGCGTGGCCATGGACGTGCGCATGCGCACCATCGACCCCGAGAAACGCGCTGAAGTCCGCACACCGTCCGTCAGCAGCATGCGCGAAATCGGCTATCGCAAGACCGACCGCGTGCGTGGCTGCGCGGCCGTGATGACGCAAGACGACAACAGCGACGAAATGGCCTACACCATCGGCCCGGTCTCGCCCGAGAGCGACAAGATGGTCGTGCGCGGTGCCGACCTGGCCATCGTGCAGGCTCGCTTCGGCAACCTCGACGCCAGCGGCAAGCCTCGCTACAACGCCGAGCCCATCGGCCGCGCGGCGCTGGAGAAAGCATTCCGTGCAGGGGCCGCGCCATTGAGTGCATCGGGCGCATCGGGCGCGCGTTCGGCGGCGTCGCGCCTGCGCCCGAACAACGACCTGAGCATGATCGAGCGGGACCCGGACCGCTCACGCGAGATCGCCGAGATCGAGGTCGCCGGGCCCTGCCGTGCGCTGGAGAACGAAGCCGTCCAGGCCTGTCCGCTGGTCGTCGAATACAACGACCGGCTGTTGAGCGCCATCGGCGGCGACACCACCACGCTTACGCTGGCCGGAGACTTCAACTTCGTCGAAGACAACGGCAGCTGGCGCGTGAGCGATGATTTTCCGAAGACCTTCACGCGCAGGGTGCTCGAGGCGCGGCTGAAGAGCATGGGCGTGGCCGACGCGGCCATGCCGCAATAGAGCCAAGCGCCCTGCCCCAAATGAAAAAAATCACCCCCGGTTTCAGCTTCGCGAAGAAGCTGCACCGGAAGGTGATTTTTGGACCGCACACCCTCGCCTGAAGCGAGGGCGGGTGGCTGGCTTATCAGCCTTGCGAGGTGTCGCGGCCGGCGCGCTTGCGCTCGTGTTCCTTCAGGAAACGCTTGCGCAGGCGAACGCTCTTGGGCGTGATTTCGACCAGCTCGTCGTCTTCGATGAATTCCACGCCGTATTCCAGCGTGAGTTCGATCGGCGGCGTGATCTTGATTGCGTCTTCCTTGCCCGACACGCGGAAGTTGGTCAGCTGCTTCGTGCGCGTGGCGTTCACCACCAGGTCGTTGTCGCGGCTGTGGATGCCGACGATCATGCCTTCGTACACCGGGTCGTTGGCGCGCACGAACATGCGGCCGCGGTCGTCCAGCTTGCCCAGGGCGTAGGTGAAGATTTCACCGTCGTCCATGGAGATCAGCACGCCGTTCTTGCGGCTGCCGATGTCGCCCTTGTGCGCTTCGTAGCTGTCGAAGATGTTGCTGATGAGGCCGGAGCCGCGCGTCAGGTTCAGGAATTCGTTGGTGAAGCCGATCAGGCCACGCGCCGGAATGCGGTACTCCAGGCGCACGCGGCCGCGGCCGTCGGGTTCCATGTTGACCAGTTCGCCCTTGCGCTCGCCCAGTGCCTGCATCACGCCGCCCTGGTGCTGGTCTTCGATGTCGGCCGTCACCAGCTCGATGGGTTCGTGCTTTTCGCCGTTCACGGTGCGGAACACCACGCGCGGCTTCGACACGGCCATTTCATAGCCTTCGCGACGCATGTTTTCCAGCAGGATGGTCAGGTGCAGTTCGCCGCGACCCATCACTTCGAAGATGCCTTCCTCGTCGGTCTCGTTCACGCGCAGGGCCACGTTGTGCTGCAGTTCCTTCTGCAGGCGGTCCCAGATCTGGCGGCTGGTGACGAACTTGCCTTCGCGGCCGGCCAGCGGGCTGGTGTTCACGCAGAAGTTCATGGTCAGGGTCGGTTCGTCGACCTTGAGCATAGGCAGCGGTGCCGGGTTGGTGGGGTCGGTCACGGTCACGCCGATGCCGATGTCGGCAATGCCGTTGATCAGCACGATTTCACCCGGGCCGGCTTCGGTCGACTGCACGCGGTCCAGGCCCTGGAAAGTCAGCACCTGGTTCACGCGGCCCTTGATGGCCTTGCCGTCCGGACCTTCCATCACGACCACGTCCGTCATCGGACGCAGCGTGCCCTGGCTGATGCGGCCCACGCCGATGCGGCCGACGAAGGTCGAGAAGTCGAGGGCGGAAATCTGCAGTTGCAGCGGTGCGGCCGGGTCACCCTTTTGCGAAGGCACGTGCTTCAGGATGGTGTTGAACAGGGCCGACATGTCGGGACCCCACTGCTCGCCGGGCGCGCCCTCTTCCAGCGACGACCAGCCGTTGATGCCCGAGGCGTACACCACGGGGAAGTCGAGCTGTTCGTCGGTGGCGCCGAGCTTGTCGAACAGGTCGAAGGCGGCGTTCACGACCTTGTCGGGGTTCGCGCCGGGCTTGTCGACCTTGTTCACCACCAGGATGGGCTTCAGGCCGAGGGCCAGCGCCTTCTTGGTCACGAAGCGCGTCTGCGGCATCGGGCCTTCCTGCGCGTCGATCAGCAGCACCACGCCGTCGACCATCGACAGCGCGCGTTCCACTTCACCGCCGAAGTCCGCGTGGCCCGGGGTGTCGACGATGTTGATGTGCGTGCCTTCCCAGGTCACGGCGCAGTTCTTGGCCAGGATGGTGATGCCACGTTCTTTTTCGATGGCGTTGTTGTCCATCACGGTGTCGACGACCTTCTCGTGATCGGCGAAGGTGCCCGACTGGCGCAGCAGCTGGTCGACCATGGTGGTCTTGCCATGGTCCACGTGGGCAATGATGGCGATATTGCGGATTTGCTTGGTACTCATGGTGTCGCTTCGGTCTGTTGTGCGTTCAAAAGAATTTGCTGGATTTCGATGGGGTTCAGCAAGCGCCCCGGGATCAGTTCGCCGGCCGTGACGTGGGCCGTGCCCAGGAAGGCCGCGGGCTCGGTGCCGAACACGGCCACCTCGCTCGCGTCGGCCCAGGCGCCACGCCGGCGCAGGCCCGAGAGAAAACGTGCCGCATCTTCCGCGCCCAGCGTGACGCGGCTGTGGCCGTCCACCAGCGCTTCGGCAGGCAAGAGCTGCGCCAGGCGCTCCTCTTCGTCCATGGCCTCCAGGGCCTCGAGCGTGATGCACTGCGCCTCGACGAAACCGCCGGTTGCCGTGCGCCGCAGCGAGGTCAGGTGCGCGCCGCATTCCAGCGCCTCGCCGATGTCCTCGCCAAGCGTGCGAATGTAGGTGCCCTTGCTGACGCTTGCTTCGATCTTGATAGCAAACTGTCCTTCAGGGGCGGCGGTGTCCGCCAGCTTGAGCCGGTGGATTACGACGTCGCGCGGTGCCCGCTCGACCTCGATGCCTTCACGGGCGTATTCGTACAGCGCCTTGCCATCCTTCTTGAGCGCGCTGTGCATCGGCGGCACCTGGCGAATGGGCCCGGTGAACTGCGCCTCGGCGCGCGCCAGGTCTTGCGGCGTGACATGCACCGGTCGCTCGGCAATGACATCGCCCTCGGCATCGCCGGTGGCGGTCTTCACGCCCAGGCGGGCCGTGGCCACGTAGGTCTTGTCCGCGTCCAGGTGCAACTGGCTGAATTTGGTGGCCGCGCCAAAGCAAAGCGGCAGGACGCCCGTCGCGAGCGGATCGAGCGTGCCGGTATGGCCCGCTTTTTCCGCGCGCAGCAACCACTTGGCCTTCTGCAAGGCCTGGTTGCTGGAGAGTCCCAGCGGCTTGTCGAGCAACAACACCCCATGCACAGGGCGCCGCTGCACCCTTGTGCGTGGCGCGTTCATGGCTATTCGTCTTTCGAACGCGATGCGACGGCTTGCGCGATGAGCGCGTTCATGTCGGCCGCACGCTCGGTGGTGCGGTCGAACAGGAAGTGCAGCGTGGGCACCGTGTGAATGTGCAGGCGCTTGAACAGGCCGTTGCGCAGGAAGCCCGCGGCCTGGTTCAGCGCTTCGGTGGTCTCGTCCACGTCGCCCGTGAGCAGGCTGAAGAAGATCTTCGCGTGCGCATAGTCGGGCGTGACCTCGACGGCCTGGATCGTGACCATGCCCACGCGCGGGTCCTTCAACTCGCGCGCGATCAGCTCCGTTAGATCGCGCTGGATCTGGTCGGCAACCTTGAACGCGCGGTTGGGGGCGGCGGCTTTTCTTTTCGGCATGGACTCTCTCGCTTCGAACGCTTACAGCGTCCGGGCGATTTCCTTGATCTCGAAGAATTCGAGCTGATCGCCTTCCTTGATGTCGTTGTAGTTCTTGAGCTTGATACCGCACTCAAAACCTTCGCGGACTTCGCGGACATCGTCCTTCATGCGCTTGATCGAATCGACTTCGCCGGTGTAGATCACCACGTTGTCGCGCAGCAGGCGGAAATGCGCGCTGCGGTTGACCGAGCCGGAAGTGACGTACGAACCCGCCACCGTACCGATCTTCGAGGCCACGAACACCGTGCGGATCTCGGCCGAGCCGATGATCTCTTCGCGGCGCTCCGGTGCCAGCATGCCCGACATCGCAACCTTGATCTCGTCCACGGCGTCGTAAATGATGCTGTAGTAGTTCAGTTGCACGCCGTTGTTCTCGGCCAGCTTGCGCGCGCCGGCATCGGCACGCACGTTGAAGCCGATCACGACAGCCTTCGAGGCGATGGCCAGGTTAATGTCGCTTTCGCTGATACCACCCACGCCGGCGTACACCACCTGCACCTTCACTTCTTCCGTCGCCAGCTTGAGCAGCGATTGCGCCAGCGCTTCCTGCGAGCCCTGCACGTCGGCCTTGATGATGATGCGCAGCGTCTGCACTTCGCCCGCCGACAGGTCGGTGAACATGTTCTGCAGGTTCGCGGCCTGCTGCTTCGCCAGCTTGGTGTTGCGGAACTTGCCTGCACGGTAGGTGGCGATTTCGCGCGCACGGCGCTCGTCGCTCATCACCATGAATTCGTCGCCCGCTTGCGGCACTTCGGTCAGACCCTGGATTTCCACCGGGATCGACGGACCCGCCGACTTGGTCGACTTGCCGTCTTCGTCCAGCATGGCGCGCACGCGGCCATAGGTCGAGCCGGCCAGCACCACGTCGCCGGTCTTGAGCGTGCCGGACTGAACCAGCACGGTAGCGACCGGGCCACGGCCCTTGTCGAGCTGAGCTTCGATGACCAGGCCCTTGGCGGCGGCATCCACCGGCGCCTTGAGTTCCAGCACTTCGGCCTGCAGCAGCACTTGCTCGAGCAGGTCGTCGATGCCCTGGCCGGTCTTGGCCGACACGGGCACGAACGGCACGTCGCCGCCGTACTCTTCAGGCACGACCTCTTCGGCGACCAGTTCCTGCTTCACGCGGTCCAGGTTGGCGTCGGGCTTGTCCACCTTGTTGATGGCAACCACGATCGGCACACCCGCCGCCTTCGCGTGCTTGATGGCTTCCTTGGTCTGGGGCATGACGCCGTCGTCGGCCGCCACCACCAGGATCACGATGTCGGTGGCCTGCGCACCGCGGGCACGCATGGCCGTGAAGGCCTCGTGACCCGGGGTGTCGAGGAACGACACCATGCCGCGCGCGGTTTCCACGTGGTACGCACCAATGTGCTGCGTGATGCCGCCGGCTTCGCCCGCGGCCACCTTGGCACGGCGGATGTAATCCAGCAGCGAGGTCTTGCCGTGGTCGACGTGACCCATGACGGTCACGACCGGTGCGCGCGGCAGGGCCTCGGCAGTTTGCGCCGACACGTCGTCGTCGGTGAAAGCTTCGGGGTCGTCCAGCGCGGCAACCACCGCGGTATGGCCCATTTCTTCCACCAGGATCATGGCGGTGTCCTGGTCCAGCGACTGATTGATGGTCGCCATCTGGCCGAGCTTCATCAGTTGTTTGATGACCTCTTGCGCCTTGACGGCCATCTTGTGCGCGAGCTCGGCCACCGTGATGGTTTCGGGCACGTGCACTTCGAGAATGCGCGCCTCGACCGGTGCGGCCGGTGCGTGCTGCTCGTCGTGACCGCCGCGGTCGTTGCCACGGCGACCGCGCGGGCCTCCGCGCCAGTTGCCGCGACCGACACCACCGCTGGCATCGCCGCGGGTCTTGATTTCCTTCTTCTTGGCAGGATCGCCAGCCCAGCTCGAAGAGAGCTTCGCGGACTTGACTTCCTTGCCTGCACCGGCGGCGCCGGGTGCTGCTGCGGTGCCGGGTGCGGCAGGCGCACCGGGACGCGCGGCGGGCGTGGCCGGCTTGTGCAGCGTGCCCTTGACCGCGGCCTTTTCGGGCTGCGGCTTCTCGGGCGCCTTGTGCGGCACCAGCACGCGGGCCGGCGCATTCATCATGGCGCGGATGGCTTCAGCTTCGGCGAGGGCCTTGCGGCGACGCTCGTCGAGGTCCTTGGCGCGAGCGGCTTCTTCGTCGGCGCGGGCCTTCGATTCGGCGGCGGCCTTGGCCTTTGCGTCTTCCTTGGCTTGCGCGGCGGCGTTCTGCGCGGCGAGCTTGTTGTCGGCGGCTTGCTGTTCAGCGGCGGCGGCGGCAGCTGCCGCGGCGACCGCTGCGGGCGCAGGTGCGGAAGCAGGCTTGCTGTGCGCGTCGCGGTTCGCTGCGTTCACTGCCGCGGCCTCCGCGATGGCGGCAGCCTTCTTCTCGGCAGCGATACGCACGGCGTCCTGCTGGGCTTGCTGGGCCTGTTCAGCCTGTTCGGCGCGCTCGGCCTTTTCAGCCTGTTCGCGTTCGCGGGCTTCGGTTTCTTCGCGCAGGCGACGCTTCTCGGCCAGTTCTTCTTCCTGGCGACGGATCAGCTCGGCCTGGCGGCGCGCTTCTTCCTCGCGGCGTGCCAGTTCGGCTTCGTCGACCTGGGGCACGGCGGGTGCCGGCGCCGGGGCCTCGGCCACGTGCTGTGCCGATTCCGGCGTGGCCGGGTGACCGTCCTCGCGCTGGATGAAGGTGCGCTTCTTGCGCACCTCGACCTGGATCGTGCGCGCACGGCCGGTGGCATCGGCCTGCTTGATCTCGCTGGTCGACTTCTTGGTCAACGTGATCTTCTTGCGTTCGGGCTCGACGGTGCCGTGGCTGGCCTTGAGGTGGCCGAGCAGGCGCTGCTTGTCAGCCTCGGTGAGCGCGTCGGTGGCGGCCGCTTTGGGCACACCTGCACTCTTGAGCTGGTCAAGCAAGGTTTCGGGAGTCTTCTTGAGCTCGTTCGCGAACTCGGCGACAGTGGTACTGGACATATTGGTTTCGTGCCTCCATGACCGTCACTCTTGGCCGGCGAACCAATGTTCGCGGGCTTTCAAGATGAGGGTTTTGGCGTCATCGGCGCTGTGGCCGGTGATCTCGGTGAGTTCATCGACCGCGAGGTCGGCAAGATCGTCACGGGTGTTCACACCCGCTTCGACCAGCTTGGGAATCAGCTCGGGGTCCAGGCCCTCGAGGTCATGCAGGTCTTGCGACACTTGCGGCTGAGCCTCGACACCCTCTTCCTTGGCGATTTCCATGGTCAACAGCGCATCCTTGGCGCGCGTGCGCAGCTCATTGATGGTGTCTTCGTCGAATGCCTCGATTTCCAGCATTTCGGAGATCGGCACGTACGCCACCTCTTCGAGGCTGTTGAAACCCTCGGCGATCAGGATGTCGGCGATTTCCTCGTCGACGTCGAGCTTTTCCATGAACAGCTTGCGGCTGGCATCCGTCTCGACGGCCTGCTTCTGCGCCGACTCGTTGGCGTCCATGATGTTGATCTTCCAGCCGGTCAGGTCGGAAGCCAGGCGCACGTTCTGGCCGCCGCGGCCGATGGCGATGGCGAGGTTTTCCTCGTCGACCACCACGTCCATGGCGTGCTTTTCCTCGTCCACCACGATGGACGACACGTTGGCCGGGGCCAGGGCGCCGATCACGAACTGGGCCGGGTCTTCGCTCCACAGCACGATGTCCACGCGCTCGCCGGCGAGTTCGTTGGTCACCGCGTTGACGCGGGTGCCACGCACACCGACACAGGTGCCGATCGGGTCGACGCGCTTGTCGTGCGAGAGCACGGCGATCTTGGCGCGCGAGCCGGGGTCACGGGCGCAGCTCTTGATTTCGAGCAGGCCCTGCTCGATCTCGGGCACTTCCTGGCGGAACAGCTCGATCATGAATTCAGGGGCCGAGCGCGACAGGATGATGGGCGCGCCGCGCAGCGTCAGGTCGACTTCCATGATCATGGCGCGCACGCGGTCGCCATTGCGCAGGTTTTCCTTGGCGATCATTTCGCTGCGGCGCAGGCGGCCTTCGACGCGGCCGGCCTCGACGATGATGTCGCCCTTGTCCAGGCGCTTGACGGTGCCCACGAAGATCTTGTCGCCGCGCGACATGAAGTCGTTGAGCAGCATCTCGCGCTCCGCGTCGCGGATCTTCTGCAGGATGACCTGCTTGGCGGCCATGGCGCCGATGCGGCCGATGGGCACCGAGTCCACCGCTTCCTCGATGTACTCGCCGACCTCGATGTCCGACATTTCTTCCTTGGCCTCGAACAGGAGGATTTCCTGGTCGGGCAGCTGCAGGCCTGCCTCATCGGGAACGACGTGCCAGCGGCGGAAGGTTTCGTAGTCACCGCTGTCGCGATCGACCGAGACGCGGATGTCCACGTCGCCCTGGTGGAGCTTCTTGGTGGCCTGCGCCAGTGCGGATTCGACCGCGCCGAAGACCACGTCGCGTTCGACGTTCTTCTCGCGCGAGATCGCATCCACCAACATCAACATTTCGCGATTCATGCCACCACTCCTCTAGTCAGTCCGGAACCTGCGTTCCGTCGTCAATATCCGAAAAACCCGGTTGGGTTTTGGCCTTGCGGCCCTTGAAATCCACAATGGGCGCGAGCCGCGCGTCGCGCAGCTCGTCCAGAACGAAGCCCAGCGCATGCAACGGTGCAGGCGCGCGCTTCTTGCTCACTTTTTGTCCAGGCTTGGATTCGGGCGCATCGCTCCACACGATCTGCCAGCCCGGGGCGCCAGCCGCGCCCTCCACCTGTGCCACACGCTCCAGCGTGCCGCGAAATTTCTTGCGATTGGCGGACACCTGGCCCGCCGCTGCCGCACCCATGGGGGCCTTGAGCGTGATGTCGATCACCTCGCCCACGAAACGCTCGAAATCCTGCTCGTTGCGCAACGGACGGTCGATACCGGGCGAGGACACCTCGAGCCGCTTGTAGTCGACACCATCCACTTCCAGCGCGAATTGCAACTGACGTGTCACCTTCTCGCAGTCTTCGACCGTCACGAAGGGTTCCGGCACGCCGGCAGCCACAGCTTCCGATGTGGGGGCCGTCCAGGGCAAATCAATCGTCACGCGCAGCGTTCCACCGGCCGAGCGCTCGATCTCGACCAGGTCATAGCCGAGACCGGCCACGGTTTGTTCCACTATTTGCTGCAATGCCACGTGTTCGAAAGTGCCTTTTAAATACGGTACCTGTGTCACCCGCCCGCCACGGATGCCAGATCTCTGGAATGTTCAGAATGCACAGACCAAAAAAAACGGGCGGTTGGTACCCGCCCGTTTGGTCGTGAGCCTCGAATTATATGCTATTCGTGTAATAAATGAAGGGGCTTGGGCGCTCAATGCGCCATTGCACGGCGAGATTTCGCCCAAACCAATGCAAATAAGACCGCGCCGAGCGCCAATGCGGCCGCGGCGACCAGCAAAGGCAGCTGGAAAGACCCGGTCCGCTGCGCCAGCGGCGCCGCGAACAGCGGCCCGATGATCTGCCCCACCCCGTAAGACGCCGTCGCATAGCCGATCAGCCCCGCCGCCGCATTGCCGCGCAGCCGCCGCGCATCTCGCATCGCAAAAAGAGTGATGGCGGTGAACGGCATGCCCAGCAGCAGGCTGCCGAGCGCGAAGCCGCCGATGGTCGGCCACGCCACCGACAGCACCACACCCAGCGCCTGCAGCGCATAAGCCCCGGCGAGCAGCAGGCGGTTGTCCCAGTGCGTGGGCGCCCTCGCCCCGATCAGCGCGCCCGGGATGATGGCCAGCCCGAACAGCGGCCAGAACAGGTCCGGCCACGGCGAACCGGGCAGCGCCTGCCGCGCGATCACAGGCAGGAAGGTCGCGGTGATGATGTAGCCGAACCCCGCCAGCCCGTACAACGCCACCAGCCAGATCGCGTCGCTGCGGTCGGCTGCCGAGGCACCCGGGCGCGCGATGGCCACCGGTGGTGTCGATGCCCCGCCGGCCGGCGCCCGCTCCGTGTCGTCGAACACCCGCCAGATCAGCGCGATGAGCACCAGCGCCAGCAGGCCCAGCCCGATCCACCCTGCCTCCGAACCCCAACGCCCGAGCGCTCCGCCCAGCAGCCCGGTCATCGCGATGCCGATGCCCGGACCCGTGTAGATGACCCCGGCCAGCGTGGGCGAGTTCGTCTCGGCCAGGCGCCGCAGCCCCCAGCCGGACGCGAACACGAACACCCAGGCGCTCATCACGCCGGCGGCCGTGCGCAAGATGCCCCAGCTCGTGAAGCTGTGCAGCAGCCCCATGCCGACCAGCAGGGCCGCCGTCGCCAGCAGCCCGCCGCGCACCATGCTCGACGCCTTGATGCCGATGGCCGCGCAGCTGACTGCGCCGACAAAGTAACCAAGGTAATTGAGTGAAGCCAGCAAGCCGCCGGCCGCCAGCTCCAGCTTGCCCTCGTGCAGCATGATGGGGAGCATGGGCGTGAACGCGAAGCGCCCCAGGCCCATGGCCACCGACAGGGTGACCATGCAGGCCAGCGCCGCGCGCCACGCCCCGCGCCGGTCGCGTCCGATTTCCGACATTGCTTGCACTCTCCGTTTATTCCAGCAGCGCGGCGGCCACCAGTTTTTTTGTATAGGGATGCTCGGGTTCGTCGAGCACCCGCTCCACCGCCCCGGTTTCGAGGATGGCCCCGTCCTTCATCACGATGACCTGGTGCGCCATCGCGCGGATCACCTCCACGTCGTGCGTGATCAGCAGGTAGCTCAGCCCGCGCTCGCGCTGCAGCCGCTGCAGCAGCGCCAGCACCTGCTTCTGGATGGTCACGTCGAGCGCGCTGGTCGGCTCGTCGAGCACCAGCAATTGCGGATCGACGATCAGCGCCCGCGCAATCGCCAGCCGCTGGCGCTGGCCGCCCGAGAACTCGTGCGGATAGCGGTCGAGCAGCGACGGAAACTGCGCCTCGCTCAGCCCGACGTCGGCCAGCGCCGCGAGCGAGCGCGTCCGGCGCGCCTGCACATCCAGCTGCGGCGCATGCACGCGCAGCCCCTCCCCCACGATCTGCTCGACCGTCATGCGGGGCGACAGCGACGAGAACGGGTCCTGGAACACCACCTGCATCACGCGGCGCAGGCCCAGGTCGGACGCGCGGTCGACCGCCCAGTCCTTGCCCGTGACCTTCAGCGCGCCCTGGTGGCGCAGAAGCCCCAGCGCCGCCAAGGCGAGCGTCGACTTGCCCGACCCCGACTCCCCGACCACGCCCAGCGTCTCGCCCGGCGCGATGCGGAAATCGGCGCCCTGCACCGCCACGAACTCGCCCTTGCGAAACCATCCGCCGATGCCCGGCCTGGGCACCGGATAGATCACCCGCAGCGCCTTCGCTTCGAGAATCGGCGCGCCGCCGCTGGCCGCCACCGGCGCCACGTTGCGCTCCGGATGGCTGTCGATCAGCTTGCGCGTGTAGGGGTGCTGCGGCGACTCGAACACCGTCGCGACCGCGCCGTGCTCGACGATGTGCCCGTTCTCCATGACCGCCACGCGATCGGCGAAACGGCGCACCAGGTTCAGGTCGTGCGTGATCAGCAGCACCGCCATGCCGTGCTTGCGCTGCAGCTCGGCCAGCAGCTCGAGGATCTGCGCGCGCACGGTCACGTCGAGCGCGGTGGTCGGCTCGTCGGCCAGCAGCAGTCGCGGCTTGCAGGCCAGGGCCATGGCGATCATGGCGCGCTGGCGCTGGCCGCCCGAGAGCTGGTGCGGAAACGCCTGCGCGCGCCGCGCCGGCTCCGGAATGCCGGTGTCGGCCAGCAGCTGCACGGCGGCCGCATGCGCGGCGCGGGCCGACAGCCCCTCGTGCAGCTCCAGCACCTCGGCAATCTGGTCGCCCACGGTGTAGAGCGCGTTCAGCGCGGTCATCGGCTCCTGGAAGATCATCGCGATCTCCTTGCCGCGGATGCCGCGCAGCTGCCGCTCCGGCAGCGAAATCAGGTCGCGCACGTCTTGCGCACGCTCGCCGCCGTACAGCTTTGCAACGCCTGCGACATCGGCGTTCTGCACCAGCCGCAGCAGCGACAGCGCGGTCACGGTCTTGCCCGAGCCCGATTCGCCGACCAGCGCCAGCTTTTCGCCAGCGCCGATCTGGAAGTCGATGCCGTGCACCACCTCCTTGTCGCCGAACGCCACGCGCAGGCCCTTCACGTCGATCAGGGGGAGATTCACCGGGGTGCCGCTCATCACTTGTCCGCCTTGCGTGGGTCGAGCGCATCGCGCAGCGCGTCGCCCATGAAGGTCAGCAGCATCAGCGTGACGACCAGCACGCCGAAGGTGGACAGGGAGATCCACCAGGCGTCGATGTTGGCCTTGCCCTGGCTCAGCAATTCGCCTAGCGACGGCGTGCCCGGTGGCACGCCCAGGCCCAGGAAGTCGAGCGAGGTCAGCGCCAGGATGGCCGCGCTCATGCGAAACGGCAGGAAGGTGACGACCGGCACCATGCTGTTAGGCAGGATGTGGCGCCACATGATCTGCAGGTTGCTCACGCCCAGGGCGCGGGCGGCGCGCACGTAGTCCATCTGGCGGTTGCGCAGGAACTCGGCGCGCACGTAGTCGGCTAGGCCCATCCAGCCGAACAGGCTCAGCAGGATGAGCAGCAGCGCCACGCTGGGCGCGAAGATGGCGCTGAAGATGATGAGCAAATACAGCTCGGGCATCGAGCTCCAGATTTCGATGAAGCGCTGGAACGCCAGGTCGATCTTGCCGGCGAAGTAGCCCTGCACCGCCCCCGCCGCCACGCCCAGCACCGTGCCGATGGCCGTGAGCGCCAGGCCGAACAGCACGCTCACGCGAAAGCCGTAGATGAGTTGCGCGAGCAGGTCGCGGCCGCGGTCGTCGGTGCCGAAGAAGTTGTCGCCGGTCGGCGCCGCCGGGCTGGGCGACTTGGCGAAGTAGTTCAGCGTCTTCGGGCCGTAGGGGTTGGGCGCGTAGACAGCCCAGTTGTCGCCCTGCGTGATGCGCTCGCGGATGAACGGGTCGAGGTAGTCGGCCGGCGTCTCGAAGTCGCCGCCGAAGGTCTTCTCGGAGTAGTCGCGCAGCACCGGAAAGTAGGTGTGGCCGTCGTAGCGCAGCACCAGCGGCTTGTCGGTGGACAACACCTCGGCGAACAGGCTCAGCACCACCAGCACGGTGAAGATCACCAGGCTCCAGAAACCGAGCCGGTTGCGCTTGAAGCGCAGCCACGCGCGGCGCCCGGGCGAGATGTGCGCGGCCTTGGCCGCCGGTGCGGCCTGTGCCTCCAGGCCGCCCGCGACGGCGCCGCCGATGACGCCCTCAGTCGAATTTGACACGCGGGTCCACCCATACGTAGCAGAGATCGGAAATCAGCTTGGTCACCAGGCCGATCAGCGTGAAGAGGTAGAGCGTGCCGAGCACCACCGGATAGTCGCGGCGGATCACGCTCTCGTAGCCCAGCAGGCCCAGCCCGTCGAGCGAGAACAGCGTCTCGATCAGCAGCGAGCCGGCGAAGAAGGCGCCGATGAAGGCCGAAGGCAACCCCGTGATGATCGGGATCAGCGCATTGCGGAACACATGCTTCCACAGCACCTGCCGCTCGCCCAGGCCCTTGGCCCGCGCCGTCAGCACGTACTGCTTGCGGATTTCCTCGAGAAAGGCGTTCTTGGTGAGCATTGCCGTCACGGCGAAGCTGCCGAGCACCATCGCGGTGACGGGCAAGGTGATGTGCCAGAGGTAGTCGGCGATGCGCGCGCCCCAGCTCAGTTCGTCCCAGTTGGCCGAGGTGAGCCCGCGCAGCGGAAACCACTGCAGCTGCCCGCCGAACACAACGAGCAGCGCCACGCCAAGCACGAAGCCCGGAATGGCATAGCCGACCAGCACGATCAGCGTGCTGATCAGGTCGAAGCGCGTGCCCGCCCGCACCGCCTTGGCCACGCCCAGCGGCACGGCCACGCCGTAGCTGATGAAGAAAGTCCACAGGCCCAGACTGATGGAGACCGGCAGCTTCTCCAGGATCAGCGTCCACACGTCCTTGTTCTGGAAGAAGCTCTTGCCGAGGTCGAAGCGCGCGAACTGGCCGAGCATCTGCAGCAGGCGCTCGTGCGGCGGCTTGTCGAAGCCGTAGAGCGCCTTGATCTGCTCCAGCCGCTTGGGGTCCACGCCCTGGTTGCCGCGGTAGCTGCCGCCGCCGGACTCGAAACCGCCCCCGCCACCGCCCCGCCCCGCCGTCTTGGCTTCGGCCAGGTACTGCTCCACCGGGCCGCCAGGCACGAACTGGATCACGAGGAACGTCACGAGCATCACGCCGAGCAGCGTCGGAATGAACAGCAGCAGGCGCTTGAGGACATAGGAGAGCACGGCCGGTTTCCTTCTCTTCTATTTCTGTTCTGTTTCTGCCTAGGGGGCAGACTTGCGCGGCGGCTTGGCCCACCACGTGCCCATGACCCAGTCCTCCCCGTTCGAATACGGCGGCATGGGCGACTTGAACGCAAGCCGCCAGTCGTCGTACACGATGCGGTGCGAGGTCAGCGTCCACTGGGGAATCAGGTAGTGGCTGTGCATGATCACGCGGTCCAGCGCACGGCAGGCGGGCATCAGTTCGGCCTTGGTGTCGGCGTCGACGATGTCCTTCAGCAGCGCATCGACCGCGGGCGTGGACACGCCCATGTAGTTGCCCGAACTCTCGGTCTTGGCCGCCTTGCTGCCGAAGATCTCGAGCAGCTGCTGGCCCGGGTTGTTGGTGCCCGGAAAGTTGATGGTCGTGACGTCGAAGTCGAAGCGGTCGAGCCGTTCCTGGTAGAGCGCGAAGTCGACGGTCGCGAAGTTCAGCGTGATGCCCAGCTTCTCGAGGTTGCGCATCCACGGCGACACGGTGCGCACGCCGCCTTCCTTGCTGTCGAGGTACTCCAGCGTCATGGCCTCGCCCTTGGCGTTGCGCAGGGCGCCATCACGGTACTCCCAGCCAGCCTCTTTCAGCAGGTCCCGCGCGCGGCGCAGGTTGCTGCGCAGCGAGCGGCCTTCGCCTTCGGTGACGGGCGGCGTGTACATGGGGCCGAAGCTCGCGTCGGGGATCTTGCCCCGCCAGGGCTCGAGCAGCGCTTTTTCTTCAGTCGACGGCAGGCCCTGGGCCTCGCAGTCGGTGTTGCCGAACAGGTCCTTCACGCGCGGATAGCCGTTGTAGAACATCTGGCGGTTCATCCACTCGTAGTCGAGCGCCAGGCCCAGCGCTTCGCGCACGCGCGCGTCGCTCAGCTTGCCGCGC
Organism: Variovorax sp. RCC_210; assembly: GCF_041355175.1. Lineage (NCBI taxonomy): Bacteria > Pseudomonadati > Pseudomonadota > Betaproteobacteria > Burkholderiales > Comamonadaceae > Variovorax > Variovorax sp. RCC_210. The sequence goes on from NZ_JBFUPJ010000001.1 coordinate 1,373,613, forward strand.
CGGCTGTTGAGCACGAAGCTCTGGAAACCCGAGGGCTTCTTGTGCGCGAACTCGTGCTTGACGAGCTCGCCGGTGTTGAAGCGCTTGCCGTTCACCCGGCGCGCCCAGTCGCCAGCCGAATAGAAGCTCATCATGTCGAACTCCCCGGCCTTCAGCGCTTCGAGGCGGGCCGTGTTGTCCTTGTAGATCTTGATGGTGATGCGGTCGAAGTTGTGCGTGCCGCGGTTCACCGGCAGGTCGCGGCCCCAATAGTTCGCATCGCGCACGTAGGTGATGTCCTTGCCGAAGCGCACCGGACCGATCTTGTAGGCGCCGCTGCCGATCGGAATGTCCATCACCACCTGGTCGAAGGGCTTGGCCTTGCCGTTCTCCATGCCCCATGCGCGGCTGAAGACCGGCAGGCTGCCCACGATCAAGGGCAGCTCGCGGTTGACGGTCTTGAAGCGAAAGCGGATGGTGCGCGCGTCTAGCACGTCGGCACCGTCCACCTCCTGCAGCAGCGTCTTGTAGCCCGGCGAGGTGAAGGGGCCGATGAGGGTGTCGTAGCTGTGCTTCACGTCGGCCGCCTCGACCGGGCTGCCGTTGTGGAACTTTGCCTCGGGCCGCAGGCGGAAGGTGACGCTGCGGCGGTCGGGAGCCACGGTAACGTCTTCAGCCAGCAGGCCGTAGCCTGAAGCGGTCTCGTCCATGGAGCCGGTCAGCAGCGTGTCGAACAGCAGGCTGTCGAGGTAGGCCGGCGCCGCACCCTTGATCGTGAAGGGGTTGTACTTGTCGAAGGTGGACACGCGCAGGTTGCTCACCAGGCGCAGTTCGCCGCCCTTGGGGGCGGCCGGGTCGACGTAGTCGAAGGCCTGGAAGCCGGGCGCGTACTTGAGGTCGTCCCAGAGCGCATATCCATGCGCGGCCCACGCGGGAACCGCACACACCATCAACCACCAGACCCGGAGAAACCGCATGCGAGAATTCTGCCCAAGATTTTCACGAGGCAACTTCATGGGCTTTCTTTCCGGCAAAAAACTGTTGATCACCGGCGTGTTGAGCAATCGCTCCATTGCTTATGGCATTGCCAAGGCCTGTCATGAACAGGGCGCGGAGCTCGCCTTCAGCTATGTCGGCGAGCGATTCAAGGACCGTATCACCGAATATGCCGCAGACTTCGGCTCCAAGCTGATTTTCGATTGCGACGTGAGCGACGACGCGCAGATCGACAAGCTCTTCGCCGACCTCGCGCAGACCTGGCCCAAGCTCGACGGCTTCGTGCACAGCATCGGCTTCGCGCAGCGCGAGTCGATCTCCGGCGACTTCCTCGAAGGGCTGTCGCGCGAGGGCTTCAAGATCGCGCACGACATCAGCGCCTACAGCTTCCCGGCCATGGCCAAGGCGGCCCTGCCCTACCTGAACGACAAGTCGGCCCTGCTCACGCTGACCTACCTGGGCGCGGAGCGCGCGCTGCCCAACTACAACACCATGGGCCTGGCCAAGGCCTCGCTCGAAGCGTCGGTGCGCTACACCGCCGCGTCGCTGGGCCCGAAGGGCATGCGCGTGAACGGCATCAGCGCCGGCCCGATCAAGACGCTCGCGGCCAGCGGCATCAAGGGCTTCGGCAAGATGCTCGCGGCCGTGGCCGACGCCTCGCCGATCCGCCGCAACGTGACCATCGAAGAGGTCGGCAATGTCGCCGCGTTCCTGCTGAGCGACCTGGCCAGCGGCGTGACGGCGGAAATCACCTACGTCGACGGCGGCTTCAGCAACGTCGTCGGCGGGATGGCCGAGTAACCGCCCACCAGACCCTGCACGCGACCGCCCGCCGGTCGCCCTCAGCTATTTATTTCATAGCATCTTGCTGAACCGACGCTCCCTCCTGCTTGCCGCTTTCGGCGTGATCGCGGCACCCGCCGCATGGGCGCGCGAAGCCGCGCCGTCGCTGATGCTCGCGGACGTCTACCGCCCGGGCATGTCGCTCGCCGACTACTGGGTCAGCGAGAAATACGACGGCGTGCGCGGCTACTGGGACGGCAAACAGCTGTGGACACGCGGCGGTGAGCGGGTCGTGGCCCCGGCGTGGTTCACCACGCCGCTGCCCAGGCAGCCGCTCGACGGCGAGCTGTGGGCGGGGCGCGGGCGCTTCTCGCATGCGGTTTCCACCGTGCGCAGCCAGACCCCGAACGATGCCGCCTGGCACGAGATGCGCTTCATGGTGTTCGACCTGCCCGCGCAGGCCGGCGATTTCACGACACGCCTGGCGGCGTTGCGCAAGCTGCTGCCCATCACCGACGCTCCGTGGGCTGTGGCCGTGCCGCAAGAGCGCGCCACCACGCACGAAGACCTGCAGGCGCTGCTGGACAAGACGGTGAAGATGGGCGGCGAAGGCCTGATGCTCCACCGCGGCAGCTCGAGCTATCGGGCCGAGCGCAACAACGACCTGCTGAAGGTCAAGCCCTACGACGACGCCGAGGCCCGCGTGATCGAGCACGTGCCCGGCAAGGGCAAGCACAGCGCCCGGGTCGGCGCGCTGGTGGTCGAGACGGCCGACGGCAAGCGCTTCAAGCTCGGCACCGGACTCACCGACGCCGAACGCGAGAACCCGCCCGCGATCGGCAGCTGGGTGACCTACCGCTACAACGGCACCACGGCCAAGGGCCTGCCCCGCTTCGCCCGCTTCATGCGGGTGCGCGAGGGCTAGGCCCCCGCTTCTTTTTTCGGTTCGGCTACTTCACTTCCCGGACGCAGTCCGCGTAGTAGCGCTTCTTGCCCGTCTCGTCGACGCGCGCCACGAGGCCGTGGATGTCGGTCTCGAAGCCCGGGCACTGCAGGTTGAACTCGCGCGAGAACCGAAGGTAGTCGACGATCTTCTTGTTGAACACTTCGCCCGGAATCAGCAGCGGAATGCCCGGCGGGTACGGCGTGATCAGGCTGGTGGTGATGCGGCCTTCGAGCTCGTCGATTTCCACGCGCTCGGTCTTGCGGTGCGCGATGTGGGCGAAGGCGTCGCTGGGCTTCATGGCCGGCGTGAGGTCGCTCAGGTACATCTCGGTCGTCAGCCGTGCCACGTCGTAGCGCGCATACAGCTTGTGGATGTGCTGGCACAGGTCGCGCAGGCCGAGCTTCTCGTAGCCCGGGTGCTGCTGGCAGAACTCCGGCAGGATGCGCCACATCGGCTGGTTGCGCGCGTAGTCGTCCTTGAACTGCTGCAGCGCCGTGAGCAGCGTGTTCCAGCGGCCCTTGGTGATGCCGATGGTGAACATGATGAAGAAGCTGTACAGGCCGGTCTTCTCCACGATCACGCCGTGCTCGGCGAGGAACTTGGTCACCACGCTGGCCGGAATGCCGGTCTCGGCGAAGTTGCCCTCGAGGTCGAGGCCCGGCGTGACGATGGTCGACTTGATCGGGTCGAGCATGTTGAAGCCGTCGGCCAGGTCGCCGAAGCCGTGCCAGTTGCGCGGCGACTTCTTGGTCTTGCGCTTGGCATCCTTCTCGCCCTTCATGATCCAGTCTTCGGCGCGGCCGATGCCTTCGTCGACGAGCTTCTCGGGGCCCCACACCTTGAACCACCACTCGTCCTTGCCGAACTCTTCTTCCACCTTGCGCATGGCGCGGCGGAAGTCGAGCGCTTCCAGAATACTTTCTTCCACCAGCGCGGTGCCGCCGGGCGGCTCCATCATGGCGGCGGCCACGTCGCAGCTGGCGATGATCGCGTACTGCGGGCTGGTCGACGAGTGCATCAGGTAGGCCTCGTTGAACAGGTCGCGGTCGAGCGCACGGTTTTGCGAGTCCTGCACCAGCACGTGGCTGGCCTGGCTGATGCCGGCCAGCAGCTTGTGCGTCGACTGGGTGGCGAACACCAGCGAATCCTTGGGGCGCACGCGGCGCTTGCCCATGGCGTGGTAAGCGCCGTAGAACGGATGGAAGGCGGCGTGCGGCAGCCAGGCTTCGTCGAAATGCAGCGTGTCGACGTAGCCGTCGAGCATGTTCTTGATGGTCTCGGTGTTGTAGATCACGCCGTCGTAGGTCGACTGGGTGAGCGTCATCACGCGCGGCTTGACGGTTTCGGGGTCGACGTGCGCGAGCAAGGGGTTGGCCTTGATCTTGGCCTTGATGGCGCTCTGCTCGAACTCGCTCTGCGGAATCGGGCCGATGATGCCGAAGTGGTTGCGCGTGGGCTTCATGAACACCGGAATCGCGCCGGTCATGATGATCGCGTGCAGGATCGACTTGTGGCAGTTGCGGTCGACCACCACCACGTCGTCGGGCGCCACGGTGTGGTGCCACACCATCTTGTTGCTGGTGCTGGTGCCGTTGGTCACGAAGAAGCAATGGTCGGCATTGAAGATGCGCGCCGCATTGCGTTCACTGGCCGCCACCGGGCCGGTGTGGTCGAGCAGCTGGCCCAGCTCTTCCACCGCATTGCAGACGTCGGCGCGCAGCATGTTCTCGCCGAAGAACTGGTGGAACATGCGGCCCACCGGGCTCTTCAGGAACGCCACGCCGCCCGAGTGGCCCGGGCAATGCCAGGAGTACGAACCGTCTTCCGCGTAGTCGATCAGTGCCCTGAAGAAAGGCGGCTGCACGCCTTCGAGATAGCTCTTGGCCTCGCGGATGATGTGGCGCGCCACGAACTCCGGCGTGTCCTCGAACATGTGGATGAAACCATGCAGCTCGCGCAGGATGTCGTTCGGGATGTGGCGCGCGGTCTTGGTCTCGCCGTAGATATAGATGGGCACGTCCGCGTTCTTGCGGCGCACTTCGCCGATGAAGGTGCGCAGGTTCAGCACGGCGGGGTCGAGGTCGGGGCCGACCGTGAATTCCTCGTCGTCGATCGACAGGATGAAGGCGCTGGCGCGGCTTTGCTGCTGCGCGAACTGGCTCAGGTCGCCGTAGCTCGTGACGCCCAGCACCTCGAAGCCCTCGCTTTCGAAGGCCTGCGCGAGCGCGCGAATGCCGAGGCCCGAAGTGTTTTCGGAGCGGAAGTCCTCGTCGATGATGACGATGGGAAAGCGAAATTTCATGAGCGGGGCTCCGGACAGCAGGGAGACAAACAGGCAATGAGACGAGGCGCGAAGTGTACGGAATTCGGATGACGGATCCGGTCGGCTTTTCGCAAGACATTCGGGGGCTGTCAGGCAAGCCCTCGCCCCCGGCGCCAGTACCCCTACGCAGGACAAGCGCTTGGGCTTCATGCATCAGAATGGCGCGCATCGAACAACGAGAAGAGGAGTTGACATGGCGAATTCCACCGTCTGGTGGCTGATTGCGGGAGCCGCCATCGTGGTCGAGCTGCTCTCGGGCACCGTCTACCTGCTGCTGCTCGCCGCCGGCTTCGCGGCCGCCGCCATCGCGGCGCACCTGGGCTTCGGCACGGTCACGCAGTTGATCGTGGCAGCGGTGATCGGCGTGGGGGCCGTGCTGGTCTGGTACTCCATCCAGCGCAAGCGCCCTGCCGCCCCGCCGACGGGCACCAACCGCGACGTGAACCTCGACATCGGCGAGAGCGTGCATGTCGACGCCTGGAACCCCGACGGCACGGCCACCGTGCGCTATCGCGGCGCGCAATGGACGGTGATGCTGCCCGCGGGCCGCATCCCGTCCCCCGGCGAACACCGCGTGGTCGAGGTGATCGGCAGCCGCCTCGTGGTCGACAAGGTTTAGTCAGTCCATAAAACTCAGAAAAGGAAGCGCACCATGGAATTTTCGGTCCCTCTCATCATCCTGGTCATCGCGATCATCTTCATCAGCCAGTCGGTCAAGTTCGTGCCGCAACAGAACGCATGGGTGCGCGAGCGCCTGGGCAAGTACCACGGCACCATGACGCCCGGCCCCAACTTCCTGATCCCGTTCATCGACCGGGTGGCCTACAAGCACAGCCTGAAGGAAATTCCGCTCGACGTGCCCAGCCAGATCTGCATCACGCGCGACAACACGCAGCTGCAGGTGGACGGCATCCTGTACTTCCAGGTGACCGACCCGATGCGCGCGAGCTACGGCTCGTCGAACTACATCGTGGCGGTGACGCAACTGGCCCAGACCTCGCTGCGCAGCGTGATCGGCAAGCTCGAGCTCGACAAGACCTTCGAGGAGCGCGACGTGATCAACGCGCAGGTGGTCGCCGCCATCGACGAGGCCGCGCTGAACTGGGGCGTGAAGGTGCTGCGCTATGAAATCAAGGACCTGACGCCGCCGAAGGAAATCCTGCTGGCCATGCAGGCGCAGATCACGGCCGAACGCGGCAAGCGCGCGCTGATCGCGGCCTCTGAAGGCCGCCGCCAGGAGCAGATCAACATCGCCACCGGCGAGCGCGAAGCCTTCATCGCCCGTTCGGAGGGTGAAAAGCAGGCGCAGATCAACAACGCGCAGGGTGAGGCCGCCGCCATCACCGCGGTGGCCACGGCGACCGCGGACGCCATCGAGCGCGTGGCGGCAGCCATTCGCCAACCGGGCGGCGAACAGGCCGTGCAGCTCAAGGTGGCCGAGCGCGCTGTCGATGCCTACGGCAAGGTCGCGGCCGATTCCAAGACCACGCTGATCGTGCCGAGCAACATGAGCGAGACTGCCGCGCTCATCGCATCCGCGATGCGCATGGTTCAGGCGGGAAAACCGTCGAATCCGAGCTGATCTCACTGCTATACTCATGGACTCAGGAGCGGTGGATGAGCGGTTTAAGTCGCACGCCTGGAAAGCGTGTGAGGGTTAATAGCCCTCCGCGGGTTCGAATCCCGCCTGCTCCGCCAGAGATTGATTGTTCGTAACCGTTCGCGAACATGACGAAAGCACAGGAAGCCCAAGTTGCCACAAGCACTTGGGCTTTTTTGTTGCCTGGCGCCTGGGCCTGCTGTCATCTTGCCGCCCGGTCCAGGCGTTGCTTTGCAGCAACTGGACAACGCATGCCGGACACTTTCGTCTGGCGTACGATCCAAACGTTTTAGTTTCAAGCCCGCAAAAGGAAGCTCGATGGCCGGACAACCGCAAACCATGCAGCGTGGCACGACACCGCTGGACCGCACCCTGCAAAAGAGCGAACAGGTGGCTGCGGACGTGCAACGGGCCTCCGACAACCTGGCTGTCGTCAGCACCGTGCTCGAGCAGGAACTGCCCGAGGAAGTACAGGTCGGCGAGGTGGCCCAGGCCATCGAACACACGAGCCAGCTCGAGCAAAAGCTGGCCAAGTCGGCCGAGAAGTTGGCCGAGGTCAATGCCGCGCTGAGCGAGGAAATCGAGAAACGCCTCGAGGCGACCGCCGAGCGCGACGAGAGCATTGCAGAGGCCGAAGAGCTCAAGGCCCGAATCCGCGCCCAAGGTTCGGATTGACGGTTCGGCGTTGCCACCTCGCTCAGTCCGTATCCTTTCTCCTACGCTGAGACAGCGTCAGGCACGCTACGCTATTGGTTCTCAAAGCGAAACCACGGCATGGCCCTCATCACGTTCCTCGTAGAGGACAACAAGACCATCAGGGACAACCTGGTCCCGGCACTCGAGGACCTCGTCAATGGCCAAGTGGTCGGCTTCGCCGAGACCGAGTCCGACGCGCTCGCCTGGCTCGACACCCACCCGGACGACTGGCAGTTGCTCATAGTCGACCTGTTTCTCAAGGAAGGCTCCGGCCTGGGCGTGCTGGCCGGCTGCAAGACGCGCAAGCCGACCCAGCGCGTGGTGGTGCTGAGCAACTACGTCACAGTCGACATCCGCGCGCGCTGCGCCGCACTCGGCGCGGACGCGGTGTTCGACAAGTCGCGCGACCTCGACGCCTTCATCGAATACTGCAATACCGACCGCCCCTCCGGCCTCGCGCCGCTCTGAACCAGAAGCTGCGCGCAAAGCGCCGGCATTCGCCTGCGCAGCAGGCATGAAAAAAGGGCCCGAAGGCCCTTTTCTCTTTTTGGCTGATGCCGATGATCAGCGAACCACGGCGATCTGCGTGCGCGCGCCACCCTTGTAGGTGTACAGCGTCAGCGCGCCGTTCTTGATGTCGCCCTTTTCGTCGAAGGCGATCGGGCCGGTCACGCCCTTGTATTGCACCTTGCCGACTTCCGGCAGGTACTTTTCGGGGTCGGACGAACCGGCCTTGACCATGGCTTCGGCCAGCACGTTGACCGCGTCGTACACGTACGGTGCATAGATCTGCACGTCCACGCCGTTCTTGGTCTTGAACTTGGCCTTGAAGTCTTCCAGCGGTTGCTTGAAGTCGCCGTCCACGCCGCCGGCTTCAGCGCACACCACCATGTCTTCGCCGATGGCATCGCCAGCGAGCTTCGGCAGTTCGCCGGTGCACAGGCCGTCGCCGCCCATGAACTTGACGTTCAGGCCGAGTTGCTTGACCTGCTTGAGCATCGGGCCGCCGACAGCGTCCATGCCGCCGAAGAACAGCACGTCGGGCTTGGAAGCCTTCAGCTTGGTCAGGATGGCGTTGAAGTCGGTCGACTTGTCGGTGGTGAACTCGTGGCCCACGATGGTGGCGCCGGCGGCCTTGGCCGACTTCTCGAACTCTTCGGCAACGCCCTGGCCGTAAGCGGTGCGGTCGTCGATCACGGCAATGTTCTTGCCCTTGAGCGTTTCGACTGCGTACTTGCCCAGCGTGCCGCCGAGTTGCGTGTCGTCAGCCACCACGCGGAACGTGGTCTTGAAGCCTTGGCGCGTGTATTTGGGGTTCGTGGCCGAAGGCGAGATCTGCGGAATGCCAGCGTCGCTGTACAGCTTGGAAGCGGGAATGGTGGTGCCCGAGTTCAGGTGGCCGACCACGCCGTTGACCTTCTCGTCGACCAGCTTCTGGGCGACGGCGGTGCCTTGCTTCGGATCGCCGGCGTCGTCTTCTGCAACCAGTTCGAACTTGGCGGTCTTGTCACCGATCTTCAGGCCCTTGGCGTTCAGGTCTTCGATGGCCATCTTGGCGCCCATTTCGTTGTCCTTGCCGAGGTGGGCAATGGGACCGCTGGTGGGTGCGACGTGGCCGATCTTGACGACCAGGGTTTCTCCGGCAGGTGCGGGTGCGGGTGCAGCCGGGGCCGCAGCCGTTGGCGCGGGCGCTGCAGCGGGCGCAGCGGCTTCTTCCTTCTTGCCGCAAGCCACGAGCGTGAGTGCAGCCAGTGCGACCGCAGTCCATTTCAATTGCATGAGAACCTCCAGAACTTGGATAAAGAATAAAAAACCGGTCGTGTGATCCGGGCGCGCAGACCTCGCAAGTTTCGCGCCGCAGACCAGCGGCACCCTCACGCCCTTCCGACCTGCGGCGCAGTTTAGCCGAGGATTTAGGCGCCGGAAGCTGGCGTAGACCCTGTGTTTTCCGAGAGTTCGGCGGCCATTGCCTCGATCACCAAAGCACGCAAAACGGCTTCGATTTCATGGCGCAAACGCGGCACCATTGCATCGAGTTGATGCTGAACGGCAGCTGACACCGTGTCGCTCAAACGCTCTTCCAGCGACAGGTCCACGCGCTGCAGAACGCGGTGCAGAAGCTGCTCTTCGAGGCTGACGATTTCGGCCTGCGACAGCTGCGCGGCCGGGGGCAATGCCATGGCATTCGCCGGGTCGGCGGGGCCGGGTTGAGACACCTGCTCGACCGGCGGTTCAGGGCTTGCGGGCTCCGCCGGAATTTCCAGCACCGTGGTCAGCGTGGGAACGAACCGGGGCGGTGTGCGCAGCGTGCTGGCCATGTCAGGAACTCTTTGCGAAGTCGTGCGGCTGGATGGTGTAGCCGCGGTCGGCGTAGTGGCGCCACCGCGAGCGGCCGACCTGCCGGTCGTTGGTCTCGTCGCTCACGATGTCGATCATGCGTTCGTAGCGCTCGAAGCCCGCCGGCACTTCGAGCCCGAGATTCACCAGCATCTCGCGGTGGGGCAACGATGCCGCGTCGGCGCCTTCCACGGACAGCACGACGGGCGAGCGCGCGACCACGTGCGCCGGCGCGTCGCTGCGGCAGTGCGCCACGAAATCGACCGGCGACAGTTGCCACAGCGCGGCGTCCACCGCCTCGAGCGCTTGCGCGTCGCCCACCACCACCACGCGCAGGCCGCGCGCGTTCACGGCCTTGCGAACCAGCCGGCAGGCGTAGTTCAGCTTGTCGGGCGCGTTGTAGTGAAAGCCGATTTCAGTCACTTCGCGGACCGGGCCTTCGGCGTCGAGTTCTTCGGGGCTTTGCCAGTCTTCACGTCGGCGCCTGCCTTGGCGGACTTGGCCGACTTGGCTTTCGGCGATGCCTCAGCGCTGGCCGCAACGGCCGAGACAGCCACACTGGCCGCGCGGGTCGTCAGATACGACACCAGCAGGCCCACCGGCCGGCCAGTCGAGCCCTTGGCTGCCCCGCTCTTCCAGGCGGTGCCTGCGATGTCCAGGTGAGCCCAGGCGAAATCGGCGGCGAAGCGCTGCAGGAACTTGGCCGCGGTGATCGCGCCACCGGCGCGCCCGGCGATGTTGGCCACGTCGGCGAAGTTGCTCTTCAGGCCTTCGGCGTACTCGTCGTCCAGCGGCAGGCGCCACACGCGGTCCTGCGCGGTTTCGCCGGCCGCTTCCAGGGCGCCGGCCAGCGCTTCATCGCTGGAGAACAAGCCGCTGCGCACGCCGCCGAGCGCCACCACGCAGGCGCCCGTGAGCGTGGCAATGTCGATCACGGCCGCGGGCTCGAAGCGCTTGGCATAGGTCAGGGCGTCGCACAGCACCAGCCGGCCTTCGGCGTCGGTGTTGAGCACTTCGATGGTCTGGCCGCTCATGCTGGTGACCACGTCGCCCGGCTTCACCGAACGCCCGTCGTTCATGTTCTCGCACGACGGAATGAGGCCGACCACGTTGATGGCCGGCTGGATGTCGCCGAGCGCACGGAAGGTGCCCAGCACGCTGGCCGCGCCGCACATGTCGAACTTCATTTCGTCCATTTCGGCGGCCGGCTTGAGCGAAACGCCGCCGGTGTCGAAGGTGATGCCCTTGCCGACCAGCACCACGGGCGCCTGGTCCTTCGGTGCGCCCTGGTAGCGCAGCACGATGAAACGCAGCGGTTCGGCCGAGCCTTGGGCCACCGCGGCGAACGAGCCCATGCCGAGCTTCTCGACTTCCTTCGGGCCCAGCACCTCGCACTTGATGTTCGCCAGCTTGGCCAGGCCCTTGGCGGCCTCGCCGAGCAGCGTGGGCGTCGCGTGGTTGGCGGGCCGGTTGCCCCATTCCTTGGCGAACTCGATGCCGTTGACGGTGGCACGCGCGTCGTTGAAGGCGCTGGTCACGCTGGCGGCATCGGCCACGCCCAGCGTTACGTTGCGGATGCTGCGCGGCTCGGCCTTCGACTTGGTGCTGGTGTAGACATAGCTGGCATCGGCCACCGCGGTGACGGCGCAGGCCACGGCGGCGGCATCGGCCGACTGGGCGAACACCACGGCCACGCGCTTTGGCGCGTGGGCCTTGGCGGCGGCGACTGCGGCAGCCACGCCGGTGCGCACCGCGGCGGGCTTGCCGTCGCCGATGGCGGCGAACACCACGCGGGACGCCACGACGTCTTCGGGACGGTACAAGGACAGCAGCTTGCCGGCCTTGTCGGGCAGGTCGCCGGCCTTGCGGGCACTGGCGGCCAGCACCGAGAGCGGGTCCTTGGCGGTGAGGGGGGCGCTGCCGACGAGCACGATCAGGACATCGGATTTCTCGGCTGCAGCCTGGGCGACGGTGAGGGTCTTGAGTTGAAAGTCCATAATCCTTTTTTTCCTCGAACGATGTTATTCCATTCTTCCTTACGCAAGGAGCTGTCCCGCAGCTTCGGAGCAACCCTCGTGGTCCTGGTCACCATCGTGATGACCATGATGCTCATCCGTACCCTCGGGCTTGCCTCCAAGGGCAGTGTGAACCCGCAGGAGGTGTTCCTGGTCATGGCCTACACGGTGCTCGGCTACATGCCGACCATCCTGAGCCTGAGCCTGTTCGTCGCCATCGTCGGCACGCTCTCGCGCATGTACCGCGACAGCGAAATGGTGATCTGGTTTTCCAGCGGCCGCGGGCTCATGGACTTCATCAAGCCCACCTTCCGCTTCGCCTGGCCGGTGCTGATCCTTGTCGCGGTGATGGCGCTGGTGGGCTGGCCCTGGGCCAACTCGCAGACCATCGGCATGCGCCAGCAGTACGAGCAGCGCAGCGACATCGAGCGCGTGGCGCCCGGCGAGTTCCGTGAATCGGCCGGCCGCGTGCGGGTGTTCTTCATCGACAAGGACACGCCGGACAACTCCAAGGCCACCAACGTCTTCATCTGGTCCATCGAGCGCAACCTGCAGATCACCACTTCGGCGCGCAGCGGCAGCATCGAGAACATCGGCAACTCCCGCTACCTGCTGCTCAACAACGGCCAGCGGCTGGAGCAGCCACTGGCCAACACCGGCCTGAAGATCAGCGAATTCAAGACCTACGGCACCCGTGCCGGCGGCAGCGACGCCGCGGTGAACAGCGCCACGCCGCCGCGCGCGCGCACCACCGTGTCGCTGCTGGCCGACCCGAGCAGCCCGAGCCGCGGCGAACTGGCCTGGCGCATCGGCATGCTGCTGACCGCCATCAATTTCGTGCTGCTCGCGCTGAACGTTTCCAGCGCCAACCCGCGCGTTGGGCGCAGCGGCAACCTGTTGCTGGCGCTGTTCGCCTTCGTCGTCTACTACAACATGCTGAACATCGGGCAGAGCTGGATCAGCTCGGGCCGCTTCAGCATGGCCGGCTTCATGGTGACGCTGCACGGCGGCGTGCTGCTGCTCAACCTGGTGTGGCTGAGCGCGCGCCAGAACAACTGGGGCCGCCGCACCCGGCGCAGTCGCGCCGCCGCGGTGCCCACACCCCACATCGAACCCACCACGTGAAAACGATAAGACGCCTGATCTACGCGGAGGTGCTGAAGTCCGTCGCGTTCGTGACGCTCGGCTTCCTGAGCCTCTTCTTCTTCTTCGACTTCGTCGACGAGCTGCAGTCCATCGGCAAGCCCGACAGCCTCAACTACGGCCCCGTGCAGGCGCTGATCTACGTGCTGCTGCTGGTGCCCAGCCACCTGTACGAGCTGCTGCCGATCACCGTGCTCATCGGCGCCATCTTCGTGATGGCGCGGCTGGCGCAAAGCTCGGAATACACCATTCTTCGCACCAGCGGCCTGGGCCCGTGGCGCGCGCTGCGCACCCTGCTGCTGCTGGGCTTGGGCTTCGTCGTGCTGACCTTCGCCATCGGCGACTACGTGGCCCCGGCCTCGGAGCGCACCGGCCAGCTGCTCAAGGCCAAGTACCAGGGCGTGTATTCGCTGGCCGGCAACACCGGCGCCTGGCTGAAGGAAAAGCGCGGCAACGTGTCCTTCGCCGTGAACGTGCTGTCCATCGACCGCAAGGGCGCGCTGAAGAACCCCCGCATCATCGAGTTCGACGACAACGGCTACATCAGCACCCAGCTCACCGCGGGCTCGGCCGTCATCGGCAACGACGGCCACTGGATCCTGAGCGACGTCGAGCAGCAGAAGTACGACACGCGCAGCTCGTCCGAGCAGGCCCACATCGTCACCAGCCGAATTCCGCAGCTGAACTGGCCGACCTCGCTGACCGGCGAGATGGTGTCCGTGGCGTTGCTGCGCCCGGACCGCATGAGCACGATCGACCTGTTCGACTACATCCGCCACCTGGACGCCAACGGCCAGACCGCGCAACGCTACGAGATCGAGTTCTGGCGCAAGGTGTTCTACCCGCTCTCGTGCCTGGTGATGGTGGTGCTCGCCCTGCCCTTCGCCTACCTGCACTTCCGCCAGGCCGGCATCACGACGTACGTGTTCGGCGGCGTGATGATCGGCATCAGCTTCTTCCTGCTGAACAACGTGTTCGGCTACCTGGGCAACCTGAGCAACTGGTCGCCATGGCTCACGGCGGCGGCGCCGGGGCTCATCTATTCGGTGATGTCGCTCACGGCCTTCAGCTGGCTGGTGTTGCGACGATGACGACCCCCTCGGCCAAGCAGGCGCGCGGCATCGTGTTGCTCGCGCACGGCTCGCGCGACGAGCGCTGGCGCGAGCCCATCGAAGCCGTCGCGGCCCGCGCCACTGCGCGCGCGCCCGATGCGCTCGTGGTCTGCGCCTACATGGAGCTGGCGGCCCCCGACCTGGCGACCGCAACGGCGGCGCTGATCACCGCCGGCGCTCGCGCGGTGCGCGTGGTTCCGCTCTTCCTCGGCATGGGCAAGCACGCCCGCGAAGACCTGCCGCACCAACTTGAAGCGCTGCGCCAGCGCTGGCCCCACATCGACATTTCGCTCGCCGGCATCGTGGGCGAAGAGCCCGAACTGGTCGACCTGCTGGCCAAAATTGCCATCAAATCCTGAAATGCGGCAATTACGATAGATTCCGAAGGCATAATGAATTCCGCAATAAGACGGAATTTGATATGAATCTGCATCAGTTCAAGTTTGTTCAGGAAGCCGTGCGGCGCAACCTGAACCTCACCGAGGCGGCCAAGGCCCTCCACACCTCGCAACCCGGGGTGTCCAAGGCCATCATCGAGCTCGAGGAAGAACTGGGCGTCGAGATCTTCGCGCGCCACGGTAAGCGCCTGAAACGCGTGACCGAGCCCGGCCAGCACGTCATTGCGAGCATCGAGCTGATCATGCGCGAGGTGGGCAACCTGAAGCGCATCGGCGAGCAGTTCAGCGCGCAGGACAGCGGCACCCTCTCCATCGCCACCACCCACACCCAGGCGCGCTACGTGCTGCCGGTGCCCGTGGCCAACCTGCGCGAGGCCTACCCCAAGGTCAACGTGAGCCTGCACCAGGGCTCGCCCGACCAGGTGGCACGCATGGTGATCGATGAAATCGCCGAGATCGGCATCGCCACCGAGTCGCTGGACGGCTACGCCGAGCTCGTGACGCTGCCCTGCTACGAGTGGCAGCACGTGCTGGTGCTGCCCAAGGACCATCCGCTGGCCGCCAAGGAGCGCATTTCGCTCGAGGACCTGGCGCTGGAACCCATCATCACGTACCACCCCTCGTTCACCGGCCGCACGCGCATCGACCATGCGTTCGCGCAGAAAAAGCTCACGCCGCGCATCGCGCTCGAAGCCATCGACTCCGACGTGATCAAGACCTACGTGCGCCTCGGCCTGGGCGTGGGCATCGTGGCCGAAATGGCGGTGCGCGACGAGTCGAATGCCGACCTCGTGGTGCGCCCCATGGGCCATGTGTTCGGCCAGAATATCGCGCGGGTCGCGTTCAAGCGCAGCGCCTATCTGCGCAACTTCGTCTTCAAGTTCGCGGAGCTGCTGTCCGACCGCCTCGACCGCAACCTGATCGCCAAGGCCTTGAGCGGCCACCAACAAGACTACGAACTGTAAGCAGGATCACCCCCAGTCTTCGCGCACTTCGTGTCGATCCGCCAACCCCCTTCCGGGGGCAACACCAGCGGCCCGGCAAAGCCGGTTCCGCGGTGTTCCTGGAAGGGAGACGAGAGGTGGGTTGCGCGCGGCGCAACAAGCAAAATCACGAACATCATGAGCACGTCACCACGCACGCCCGACGTCGGCACCAAGCTGCCCTCCGTCGGCACCACCATCTTCACGGTCATGTCGACCCTGGCCGCCGAGAAGAACGCGGTCAACCTGGGCCAGGGCTTTCCGGATTTCAACTGCGATCCGAAGCTGCTCGAAGACGTGACGGCCGCCATGGCCGCGGGCCACAACCAGTACCCGCCGATGCCGGGCATTCCGGCGCTGCGCGACGCCATCGCCGCAAAGATCTTGGCGCTGTATGGCCACACGTACAGCGCCGCCAGCGAAATCACCGTCACCGCCGGCGCCACGCAGGCCATCATCACGGCCATCCTCGCGGTGGTGCGCCCGGGTGACGAGGTGATCGTGCTGGAGCCCTGCTACGACAGCTACGTGCCCAACATCGAGCTGGCCGGTGGCAGCGTGGTGCGCGTGCCGCTCGTGCCCGGCACCTTCCGCCCCGACTTCGACAAGATCGCCGCCGCGCTCACGCCGCGCACGCGCGCCATCATCATCAACACGCCGCACAACCCGAGCGCCACGGTCTGGACCGAGGCCGAGATGCGCAAGCTCGAAGAGCTGCTGGCGCCCACCGACGTGTTCGTGATCAGCGACGAGGTGTACGAGCACATGGTGTTCGACAGCGCCCGCCACGAAAGCGTGGCGCGCTTCGCGGGCCTGGCCGCGCGCAGCTTCATCGTGAGCAGCTTCGGCAAGACCTACCACGTCACCGGCTGGAAGGTCGGCTTCGTGGCGGCGCCGGCACCGCTGATGGCCGAATTCCGCAAGGTGCACCAGTTCAACGTGTTCACCGTGAACACGCCCATGCAGCATGCCCTGGCGCGCTACATGGCCGAGCCCAAGCCCTACCTGGAGCTGCCGGCTTTCTACCAGCGCAAGCGCGACCTGTTCGCCGCCGGCCTGGCCGAGAAGACGCGCTTCAAGCTGCTGCGCAGCGAGGGCAGCTACTTCCAGTGCGTCGACATCTCGGCGGTGAGCGACCTGTCGGAAGCCGACTTCTGCCTCTGGCTCACGAGCGAGATCGGCGTGGCCGCCATCCCGCTGTCGGCGTTCTACGGCAACGGTTTCGACCAGCGCGTGGTGCGGTTCTGCTTCGCCAAGAAGGACGAGACCTTGCTCGCGGCGTTGGAGCGGCTGGCGCGGCTCTGACGCGCCACGGGTTCAGCGCCGACGGCTCCCGGCCCCGGCAATGACGCGGCGGTAGGACGTTGGCTGACCGCCGAAGGGGCCGCTCTCCGGCGATCCAGGCGACGGGGCGGGAGGAGCATCAAGGCTCATCACAACAACTGCCCTGGAGAAACCATGTCGCTCTCGTTCATTCTGCTGATCGTCCTGATCCTGATACTGATCGGCGCGCTGCCGAGCTGGGGTTACAGCCGGTCCTGGGGCTACGGACCCAGCGGCGGCGTCGGCCTGATCGTCGTCATCATCGTCATCCTGGTGCTCATGGGTCGCATATAGGCCCGGCGAGCAGCCCATGAAAAAGCCCGCGAAAGCGGGCTTTTTTTTGTTTGCGCGCGTCGGCATGAACAGCGCCGCTTCTCAGGCCTGCAACTGCCCCCACGCCTTGTCGAGCCGCTTCACGCTCACCGGCTGCGGCGTGCGCAGCTCCTGCGCGAAGAAGCTCACGCGCAGCTCCTCGAGCAGCCAGCGGAACTCGAGCATGCGGTCGTCCACCACGCCCTTGCGCTCGGCCACCAGGCGCCAGTAGCGCTGGTCCTGCGGCTTCAGCTCGGCCAGCTTGGCGGCGTCGCGCGCCGGGTCTGCGCGCAGCTTGTCCAGCCGCAGCACGATGGCCTTCAGGTAGCGCGCAAAGTGCTGCAGCTGCGTCCACGGCGCATCGGCGATGAAGCGCTTGCCGACCAGGCGCTGCAGCTGCTGTGCGGCGTCCTGCACGGCATCGGGCTGGATCTTGGTGTCCTTGATCTTGCGCGCGGCCGCGGCGTACTCCACCAGGATGGTCGAGGCCAGCCGCGCCACTTCGTTGGCGATCAGCGTGAGGCGGCCGCGGCCCTCCTCCAGCCGCTTCTTGAAAGCGAACTCGTCGGTGGGCAACGGCTCCTGCAGGAAGGCGCGGTCGATGGCCACGTCGATGATCTGCGTGCGCAGCTCTTCCGACGTGCCCAGCGGCATGTAGGCCACCGACATCTTCTGCAGGTCGGGGATGTTCTTCTCGAGGTACTTGAGCGCGTCTTTCAGCTGCAGCGCGAACAGCCGGCGCAGGCCTGCGCGGTGCTTGGCCGCGGCCACCGCGGGCTCGTCGAACACCTCGATGGTCACGGCGTCGCCCTCGTCGCGCAACGCCGGAAAGCCAATGAGCGACTGCGCGCCGCGGCGCACTTCCATCAGCTCGGGCAGCTCGCCGAAGGTCCAGGCCGTGTAGCGCTGGCCCGCGGGCAAGGCGGCCGGCGCGGGCGCGCTGGCGGCCTTGGCGGGCGCCTTCGCGCCCTCGTCGGATGCGTCGGCCTTCTTCTCGGGCGACGCCTTCACATTCAGCCCCGCCAGCGCCTGGAACGCGCCACGTGCCTGCGCGCCCAGCTCGGCCTTCAGCGCGCCCAGGTTGCGGCCCATACCCAGCTGGCGACCATGCTCGTCGACGACACGCAGGTTCATGAACAGGTGCGGCGCCAGCATGTCCAGCTTGAAGTCGGCGCGCTTCACGTCGATGCTTGTCATGTCGCGCACGCGCTTGAGCAGCACGTCGGTCAGCGAGCCGGTGCCGAACAGCTCGGGCTCTGACAGCGCCTCGGCCAGCTTGGTCGCCGACTCGGGCAGCGGCACCAGCCGCGAGCGCGGGCGCTGCGGCAGGCTCTTGAGCAGCGCCTGGATCTTGTCCTTGAGCATGCCCGTCACCAGCCACTCGCAGCGCTCCTCGCTCACCTGGTTCAGCACGAAAAGCGGCACGCTGACCGTGAGGCCGTCCTTCGCGTCGCCGGGTTCGTGCAGGTAGGTGGCGGCGCAGTCCACGCCGCCCAGGCGCAGCGTCGCCGGGAACGACTGCGTGGTGATGCCCGCCGCCTGGTGGCGCATGAGCTCTTCACGCGTGAGGAACAGCAGGCGCGGCTGCTCCTTCGTGGCCTGCCGGTACCAGTGCTCGAAGGTGATGCCGCTGGCCACGTCGGCGGGCAGCTGCGCGTCGTAGAAGGCGAAGATCAGCTCGTCGTCGACCAGCACGTCCTGCCGGCGCGACTTGTGCTCCAGCCCCTCGACCTCTCGCACCAGCTTGCGGTTGGCCTGCAGGAAGGGAAATTTCGTTTCCCACTGCCCGGCGACCAGCGCCTCGCGAATGAAGATCTCGCGCGCCGCCACCGGGTCGACCTTGGTGAAGTCGACGCGTCGCCCGCTGTACACCACCAGGCCGTACAGCGTGGCGCGCTCCAGCGCCGAGACCTGCGCGCCCTTTTTCTCCCAATGCGGGTCGAGCAGCTGCTTCTTCAGCAGGTGGCCGGCAATCTGCTCCAGCCACTGCGGCTCGATGTTGGCCACGCCGCGCCCGAAGAGCCGCGTGGTCTCCACCAGCTCGGCCGCGACGATCCAGCGGCCCGGCTTCTTCTTCAGGTGGGCGCCGGGGTGCTTGTAGAACTTGATGCCGCGCGCGCCCAGGTAGGCCTCGTCGTCTTCCAGCTTCCAGCCCACGTTGCCCAGCAGGCCGGCCAGCATCGACAGGTGCAGCGGCTCGTAGCCCGCGGGCTCGCTGTTGAGGCGCCACTTGTGCTCGGTGACGACCGTGAGCAGCTGCGAATGAATGTCGCGCCACTCGCGCACGCGGCGGATGTTGATGAAGTTCTGCCGCAGTAATTGCTCGTACTGGCGGTTGCTGAGCTTGTGGGTGTCGCCATGCCCGCCGCGTGCGTCGGCAATCCATTTCCACAGCCGCAGGTAGCCGCTGAACTCGCTCTTGTCGTCGTCGAACTTCGAATGCGCCTGGTCGGCCTGCTGCTGCGCTTCCATCGGCCGGTCGCGCACGTCCTGCACGCTCAGGGCCGACGCGATGACCAGCACTTCTTCGAGCGCGCCGCGCGAGCGGGCCTCCAGGATCATGCGGCCCACGCGCGGGTCCAGCGGCAGCCGCGACAGCTCGGCGCCGGTCTGCGTGAGCTCGTTGGCGTCGTCGACCGCGCCCAGTTCGTTGAGCAGCTGGTAGCCGTCGGCGATGGCGCGCGGCGACGGCGCCTCCAGGAACGGAAAGCGCGCCACGTCGCCCAGGCGCAGCGACTTCATGCGCAGGATGACGCCCGCGAGCGACGAGCGCAGGATTTCGGGGTCGGTGAAGCGCGGGCGGCCGTCGAAGTCTTTCTCGTCGTACAGCCGGATGCAGATGCCGTTCGCCACGCGCCCGCAGCGCCCGGCGCGCTGGTTGGCCGCGGCCTGGCTGATCGGCTCGACCAGAAGTTGCTCGACCTTGCTGCGAAAGCTGTAGCGCTTGACGCGCGCCGTGCCGGTGTCGATCACGTAGCGGATGCCCGGCACGGTGAGCGAGGTTTCGGCCACGTTGGTCGCCAGCACGATGCGCCGGCCGTTGTGGCTTTCGAAGATGCGGTCCTGCTCGGGCCCCGAGAGCCGCGCGAACAGCGGCAGCACCTCGGCGCTGCGAAACAGCGGCTGGTGGCTGACGTGGCGGCGCAGGTGGTCGGCGGCCTCGCGGATCTCGCGCTCGCCGGGCAGGAAGATCAGGATGTCGCCCGCGTTGTGCGGGTCGCGCCACAGCTCGTCGACCGCGTCGGCAATGGCGTCGTTCAGGTCGTGCTCGCGCGACTCCTCGAACGGCCGGTAGCGCTGCTCCACCGGAAAGGTGCGCCCCGACACCATGATGGTCGGCGCCGGGCCCTTGGCCGAGGCGAAGTGCTGCGCGAAGCGGTCGGCGTCGATGGTGGCCGAGGTGACGATCACCTTCAGGTCGGGCCGGCGCGGCAGGATCTCGCGCAGGTAGCCCAGCAGGAAGTCGATGTTCAGCGAGCGCTCGTGGGCCTCGTCGATGATGAGCGTGTCGTAGGCCTTCAGCAGCGGGTCGGTCTGCGTCTCGGCCAGCAGGATGCCGTCGGTCATGAGCTTCACCGAGGCGTCGCGGCTCAGCCGGTCCTGGAAGCGCACCTTGAAGCCGACCACGTCGCCCAGCGGCGTCTTCAGCTCCTCGGCGATGCGCTTGGCCACCGAGCTCGCGGCAATGCGGCGCGGCTGCGTGTGGCCGATGAGGCGGCCCTTGCCCGGCTCGGCGTTCAGCTTGCCGCGGCCCAGCGCGAGCGCGATCTTCGGCAGCTGCGTGGTCTTGCCCGAGCCCGTCTCGCCGCAGACGATCACGACCTGGTGCGCCTGGATGGCGGCCATGATCTCGTCGCGCCGGCCCGAGACGGGAAGCGATTCGGGGAACTCGATGCGCAACGGGGTCGAGCGTGCCGGAGGGGATGGCACTGGCGCCGATGGCGCCGGGGGTGCGGAAGGGGTCGTGGTCGTCAAGGGAAGGCAGTCTTCGGTCGGGAGCGTCCGGCATGCCGGGCATGCATGAAGGCGAACCGCGGATTATCGGCCCGCGCGGCCGAGCCCGTGTCGGCCCGCACGGCCGAGCCCGTGCTCTGGACGGGCAAGGCCGAGGCCGTGCGGGCTGCGGCGGCGCTCGGCCACAAGCAGCTCGAGGTCAGGCAAACGACGCGTCATGAATGCACAATCACGCCCCATGTCCACCGTCTTCAATTTCACCTTCGTGCCGTGGTTCCGCTCGGTCGCGCCCTACATCCACACGCATCGCGGTAAGACTTTCGTGGTCGGCCTCGCGGGCGAGGCGATCGCGGCGGGCAAGCTGCAGAACATCGCGCAAGACCTGGCTTTGATCCAGAGCATGGGCGTGAAGATCGTGCTGGTGCACGGCTTTCGCCCGCAGGTCAACGAGCAGCTCGCGGCCAAGGGCCACGAGGCGCGCTACTCGCACGGCATCCGCATCACCGACGAGGTCGCGCTCGACTCCGCGCAGGAGGCCGCCGGCCAGTTGCGCTACGAGATCGAGGCCGCCTTCAGCCAGGGCCTGCCGAACACGCCGATGGCCGGCTCCACGGTGCGGGTCATTTCGGGCAACTTCATCACCGCGCGCCCCGTGGGTGTGGTCGACGGGGTCGACTTCAAGCATTCGGGCCTGGTGCGCAAGGTCGATTCGGCCGGCATCCGCCGCACGCTGGACTTCGGCGCGATGGTGCTCATGTCGCCCTTCGGCTTCTCGCCCACCGGCGAGGCCTTCAACCTGACGATGGAAGAAGTGGCCACCAGCGTGGCCATCTCGATCCAGGCCGACAAGCTGATCTTCCTGACCGAGATCCCGGGCATCCGCATGGACAGCGAGCTGCCCGAAAGCGAAGACAACCCGATCGACACCGAGCTGCCGCTGGACGCCGCCGAGAAGCTGCTGGCCTCGCTGCCGCCCGCGCAGAAGCCGACGGACACCGCCTTCTACCTGCAGCACTGCGTGAAGGCCTGCAAGGCCGGCGTGGAGCGCAACCACATCCTTCCGTTCGCGCTGGACGGCTCGCTGCTGCTGGAGGTGTACGTGCACGACGGCGTGGGCACCATGGTGATCGACGAAAAGCTCGAAAGCCTGCGCGAAGCGTCGGTGGACGACATCGGCGGCATCCTGCAGCTCATCGAGCCTTTCGAGCGCGACGGTACGCTGGTCAAGCGCGACCGCACCGAGATCGAGCGCGATGTGGGCCACTACACGGTGATCGAGCACGACGGCGTGATCTTCGGCTGCGCGGCGCTCTACCCGTACCCCGAGGCCAAGACCGCCGAGATGGCGGCGCTGACCGTGTCGCCGCTGTCGCAGTCGCAAGGCGACGGCGAACGCATCCTGAAGCGCATCGAGCACCGCGCCAAGTCGATGGGGCTGGAAAGCATCTTCGTGCTCACCACGCGCACCATGCACTGGTTCCTGAAGCGCGGTTTCCAGCAGGTCAACCCCGACTGGCTGCCCGAGGCGCGCAAGCGCAAGTACAACTGGGACCGCAAGAGCCAGGTGCTCGTGAAGAAGATCTGAAGCACTTCTGACGCCCTCAAGAAGGAGACCGCCCGATGACGCTCGCCACCGCCCTGCTCTTCGCCCTCGTCGCCTTCGCCGCCATCGCCACGCCCGGCCCCACGGTGCTGCTGGCGCTGAGCAACGGCTCGCGCCACGGCGTGCGGCGCGCGCTGCCGGGCATGCTGGGGGCGGTGCTTTCTGACTTCGTGCTGGTCGGCGCGGTGGCCCTCGGCCTGGGCGCGCTGCTGGCGGCGTCGGAGTTCTGGTTCTCGATGCTCAAGTGGGTGGGCGCGGCGTACCTGGCGTGGCTGGGGCTGCGCATGCTGCGCTCCAGGGGCGGACTGCAACTGCCGCTCGCGGACGCCGCCGCATCGGTCACGGCGCACGAAAGCCGGCGCATCTTCTTCAAGTCCTTCTTCGTGGCGGTGACCAACCCGAAGGGCTACATCTTCTGCTCGGCGCTGCTCCCGCAGTTCATCGACCCGACGGCCGCGCAGGCGCCGCAGTACCTGGTGATTGCGCTGATCTTCGCGGCGCTCGACATGACGGTGATGCTGGCCTATGCCTTCGTCGGCGCCCGGGCGATCCGGCTGCTGACCGTGTCGGCCACGCGCTGGATCGACCGCGCCTGCGGCGGCATGCTGCTGGCGCTGGCCGGCTCGCTGGCGTTCTACCGGCGCAGCGCGGCCTGAACCAGCGGGCCTCGGGGGCGGTCCTCGGTCCTCGTTCAGGCCACGATGTCGACCACGATGCGGCCCTGGGCGTTGCCGGCTTCGATGGCCTCGTGCGCCGAAGTAGCCTGCGCCAGCGTGAAGCGGCGCGCATCCATCAGCGGCAGCAACCGGCCGGCTTCGGCCAGCCGGCTCGCCGCTTCCAGGATCTCGCCGTGGTGCGCCCGGCCGCGGCCCGTGATCATCGGCAGCAGCGTGAACACGCCCGAATAGGTCGCGGCACGGAACGACAGCGGCGCCAGCTTGTGGGTGCCCCAGCCCAGGCAGCTGACCACGTGGCCGCCGTAGCGGCGCGCGGCGCTGAAGGACGCGTCTAGCACCGCGCCGCCCACGGTGTCGTACACCACGTCGAAGCCCTCGCCGGCGGTGTGCTGCGCGACGTAGTCGTCCACCGAGGCCGTCGTGTAGTCGATCGGTGTTCCGCCCAGGCGGCGGATGGTCTCGGCCTGCGCGGGGCTGCCGGTGGCGAACACCCTGGCGCCCAGCGAATGCGCGAGCTGCACCGCCATGTGCCCGACGCCGCCCGCCCCGCCATGCACCAGCACCGTCTGGCCGGCCTGCGTCTTCGCGCGGTCCACCAGCCCTTCCCAGGCCGTGATGAACACCAGCGGAATGCCCGCGGCCTCGCGCATGCTGAGGTTGTGGGGCTTCAGCGCCAGCAGGTCGGCGCCGACCGCGGTGTATTCCGCGAGCGTGCCCTGCAGCCCGCCGATGCCGCCGGCCAGGCCGTAGACCTCGTCGCCGCGCCTGAACTTCTTCACGCCCGGGCCGAACGCCTCGACCACACCGGCCAGGTCCATGCCGAGCACCGAGGGAAGCGGCTGTTGCGCGTGGGCCGCCTGGCCGGCGCGGATCTTGGTGTCCAGCGGGTTCACACCGGCGGCGTGGATGCGCACCAGCACCTGGCCCTCGGTGGGCACGGGCCGGGTGAGTTCGGTGATGCGAAAGGGCTGGCCGGCGGCATCGAGCACGGCGGCGCGCATGGTGGGGAGAGACGTTGTCATGGCGGAATTCCTTGGTTGTGGTGAGTCGATGGATCGATTGTTCGATCAACACAACTGCAAGTAAATTGACATAAATGAAGTCTTATCATTCAAAAATGAATGACAACGCACAAGCTTCCAAGCCGCTGGCGCCGATGGAATGGAGCGACATCCGCGTGTTTCTCGCCATTGCCCGCACCGGTACGCTCATGGCGGCCGCGCGGCAAACCGGCCTGTCGCAACCCACCATGGGCCGCCGGCTGAAGGCGCTGGAGGCCAGCCTGTCGCTCACGCTGTTCCAGCGCACGCCGGACGGCTTCGTGCTCACGGCCGAGGGCGAATCGGTGCTCGGCCACGCGGAGCGCATGGAAGAACAGGCGCTGGCCTTCCAGCGCGAGCTCGCGGGCAGCGGGCAGCAGCTCGAAGGCTCGCTGCGGGTGTCGTCGTCGGACTGGTTCGGCGTGCATGTGCTGTCGCCGGTGCTGGCCGGGTTTCTCAAGCAGCATCCGGGCGTCAGCGTCGAGCTGCTCACCGACGCCCGCCTGCTGAACCTGGCGCGCCGCGAGGCCGACCTGGTGTTTCGCATCCAGCCCTTCGACGAGCCGTACATCCTGCAGCGCAAGCTGATGCACATGCGCTACGCCCTGTATGCCGCCATCGGCCAGCCGCATCCGGTGGCGGGCGACGGCGAAGGCAGCGTGCTGGTCACGCTCGACAGCGCGTACCGCGACTTTCCCGACATGGCCTGGCTGCGCCGCATGCTGCCCAAGGCCCGCACCGCGTTCGGCAGCAACAACCGCGAGGTACAGGCGCGCCTGTGCGCCGCCGGCATCGGCCTGGCCGTGCTGCCCGTGGCGCTGGGCGACGCCATGCCGGGGCTGGTGCGCGTGGACCTGGGCGAAGCGCCACCGGGGCGCGACGTGTGGCTGGGCTACCACCGCGACCTGCGGCGCCTGGCGCGGCTGCGCGCGCTGGTCGAGGCCACCACGCAGGCACTGGCGTCATGAGGGCGCCACCCCGTCGCCGATAATCCCGGGCATGAATCCCTTGCTCTCCAGGTTGCAGCCCTATCCCTTCGAGCGGCTGAAGCAACTGTTCGCGGGCGTCACGCCCAACCCCGAATTCCCCGCCATCAGCCTGGGCATCGGCGAACCCAAGCACGCCACACCGGCATTCATCAAGGAGGCGCTGAGCGCCAGCCTCGGCGCCCTGGCCGCCTACCCGGCCACCGCCGGCGACCTGAAGCTGCGCACCGCCTTCACCGACTGGCTGCGCACGCGCTACAGCCTGTCGCTCGACCCGGCCACGCAGGTGCTGCCCGTCAACGGGTCACGCGAGGCGCTGTTCTCGCTGGCGCAGACCGTGATCGACCCCACCGTGTCGCCCCCGCCGGTGGTGATTTCGCCCAACCCGTTCTATCAAATCTACGAAGGCGCGGCCCTGCTCTCGGGCGCCGAGCCGTACTACGTGCCGAGCGTGCCCGCGCGCAATTTCGCGGTCGACTGGGACAGCGTGCCCGAGGCCGTCTGGGCCCGCACGCAGCTGGTGTTCGTCTGCTCGCCCGGCAACCCCACGGGCGCGGTGATGGCGCTGGACGAGTGGAAGAAGCTCTTCGCGCTGTCGGACCGCCACGGCTTCGTGATCGCGGCCGACGAGTGCTACAGCGAAATCTATTTCCGCGACGAGCCGCCGCTGAGCGGCCTCGAGGCCTCGGTGCAACTGGGCCGGCCCGACTTCAGGAACCTGATCGCGCTGACCTCGCTGTCCAAGCGCAGCAACGTGCCCGGCCTGCGCAGCGGCTTCGTGGCCGGCGACGCGGCCATCATCAAGAAGTTCCTGCTCTACCGCACCTACCACGGCAGCGCCATGAGCGGCACCGTGGGCGCGGCCAGCATCGCGGCCTGGGGCGACGAGGCCCATGTGGTGGAGAACCGCGCCAAGTACCGCGCCAAGTTCGCGGCCGTCACGCCGCTGCTGGAGCCGGTGCTCGACGTGCGCCTGCCCGACGCCAGTTTCTACCTCTGGGCCGGCGTGCCCGAAGTGTGGGCTGGCGACGACGAGGCCTTCGCCCGCGCGCTCTACGCTCAATACAATGTCACGGTTTTGCCGGGGAGCTATCTGGCGCGCGACACCGACCACAGCGCCAACCCCGGCCGGGGCCGCATCCGCATGGCGCTGGTGGCTGAAACGGCCGAATGCGTCGAGGCGGCCGAGCGCATCGTGCGGTTCGTCAAGGACGGCCGCTGAACCCACGGGCCCACCGGTTGGCCGTTCCGTTTTCCCCTGCACCCATTTTTCACCCGAGACTTTCTCCATGACCCAGCAACTGCAACAAATCATCGACGCCGCGTGGGAAGACCGCGCCAACATCTCGATCTCCGCCGCCCCTGCCGAAGTGCGCGACGCCGTGGAGCACGTGATCACCGAGCTCAACAACGGCAAGCTGCGCGTGGCCACCCGTGAAAGCGTGGGCAAGTGGACGGTGCACCAGTGGATCAAGAAGGCCGTGCTGCTGTCGTTCCGCCTGAAGGACAACGAGCAGATCCAGGCCGGCTCGCTCGGCTTCTACGACAAGGTGCCCACCAAGTTCTCGCACCTGTCGGCCAACGAGCTGAAGGAATCGGGCGTGCGCATCGTGCCGCCGGCCGTGGCCCGCCGCGGCAGCTTCATCGCCAAGGGCGCGATCCTGATGCCCTCGTACGTGAACATCGGCGCCTACGTGGGCGAAGGCACCATGGTCGACACCTGGGCCACCGTGGGTTCGTGCGCGCAGGTTGGTGCCAACGTGCACCTGTCGGGCGGCGTGGGCCTGGGCGGCGTGCTCGAGCCCCTGCAGGCCAACCCGACCATCATCGAGGACAACTGCTTCATCGGCGCGCGCTCCGAAGTGGTCGAAGGCGTGATCGTCGAAGAAAACTCGGTGCTGGGCATGGGCGTGTACCTGGGCCAGAGCACCCCGATCTTCAACCGCGACACCGGCGAAATCTCGTACGGCCGCGTGCCGGCCGGCAGCGTGGTCATCAGCGGCAACCTGCCCAAGAAGACCAAGTCGGGCCAGGACTACAGCAGCTACGCCGCGATCATCGTGAAGACGGTCGACGCGCAAACGCGCTCCAAGACCAGCCTGAACGACCTGCTGCGCGACTGATCGCGCCGCGCTCGGCGCAATCGCTTTTCCCCAGAGAACAACAGCACCCCGAGGAGAGAGACCGATGAACATGATGGAGCGGATTCTTCGCCTGATGGCCGAACGCAAGGCGTCGGACATCTACCTCTCGGCTCACTCCCCGGTGCTGATCCGCATCAACGGCAACTGCGTGCCCATCAACGCGCAAGTGCTGCCGCCCTCGGCACCGCTGGCCCTGCTGGCCGAAGTGGTGCCCGCCGCGCGCATCCAGGAACTGGAAAGCACCGGCGAACTGAACATGGCCGTCGCACTCGAAGGCGCCGGCAACTACCGCGTGAGCGCCATGCGCCAGCGCGGCAGCTACGCGGTGGTGGTGCGCCACATCAGCGGCACCATTCCGAGCTTTTCCGAACTGAACCTGCCCGACATCCTGAAGACGCTCATCATGGAAAAGCGCGGGCTGATCCTGATGGTGGGCGCCACCGGCGCCGGCAAGACCACCACGCTGGCCTCGATGCTGGACTACCGCAACGAGAACGCCAGCGGCCACATCCTCACGGTCGAGGAGCCGATCGAGTACACCTTCACCAACAAGAAATCGGTGGTGAACCAGCGCGACGTGGGCAGCGACACCGACTCGATGCACATCGCGCTGAAGAACGCGCTGCGCCAGGCGCCCGACGTGATCCAGATCGGCGAAATTCGCGACCGCGAGACCATGACGGCCGCCATCGCCTATGCGCAGTCTGGCCACCTGTGCGTGGCCACGCTGCACGCCAACAACAGCTACCGCGCGCTCAACCGCATCCTGAGCTTCTACCCGGTCGAGGTGCGCTCCACCCTGCTGGGCGACCTGGGCGGCGCGCTGCGCGCCATCGTGTCGCAGCGCCTGCTGCGCACGCCCGCCGGTGCGCGCGTGCCGGCGCTGGAGGTGCTGCTGAACACCGCGCTGGTGGCCGAGCTGATCGAAAAAGGCGACTTCTCCGCCGTCAAGGAGGCCATGGAGAAGTCGATGGCCGAAGGCTCGCAGACCTTCGAGGAAGACATTGCCCGCCTCGTCATCGACGAGCGCGTGAGCCGCGAAGAAGGCCTGGCCCAGGCCGACTCGCCCACCAACCTCATGTGGCGCCTGCAGAACCGCGCCGCACCCAAGCAGCAAGTCGACGACCGCGCCCTGACGGACCAGGTCGACGAACCCACCTTTACCGACATCACGCTCGACGTGAAGTTCTGAACACCGCCTTTGCGGCTTTTTTTCGATGTCCCGTACCCTCCAGCTCGCCGAACAACTCATCTCGCGCCCCTCCGTCACCCCGGACGACGCGGGCTGCCAACAGATCCTCGGCGAGCGGCTGGCGGCACTGGGCTTCACGCTGGAGACCATCGAGAGCGGCCCGGCCGACTTTCGCGTGACCAACCTGTGGGCGGTGCGCCGCCCCGCGAACGGTGCGGCCGCAACCAGGACGCTCGTGTTCGCCGGCCACACCGACGTGGTGCCCACCGGCCCGGTCGAGCAATGGACCAGCCACCCCTTCACGCCCACGCACCGCGACGGCAAGCTGTACGGGCGCGGCGCCTGCGACATGAAGACCTCGGTGGCGGCCTTCGTGGTGTCCATCGAGGAGTTCCTGCAGGCCGTGCCTGAGCCCCGGCTCACGCTCGCGCTGCTGCTCACCAGCGACGAGGAAGGCCCCGGCGTCGACGGCACCGTGGTGGTGTGCAACGCGCTGGCCGCGCGCGGCGAGGTGATCGACTACTGCATCGTCGGCGAACCAACCGCGGTGGAGCGCTGCGGCGACATGATCAAGAACGGCCGCCGCGGCACCATGAGCGGCAAGCTCACGGTGAAGGGCGTGCAGGGCCACATCGCCTACCCGCACCTGGCGAAGAACCCGGTGCATTCGGTGGCGCCCGCGCTGGCCGAACTGGTGGCGCTGAACACCGCCGGCGGCTGGGACGCGGGCAACGCCTACTTCCAGCCGACCAGCTGGCAGATCAGCAATTTCCATTCGGGCACGGGCGCGAGCAACGTGATTCCGGGCAGCGCGGTGATCGACTTCAACTTCCGCTTCTCGACCGAGTCGACTCCCGAGTCGCTGCAGCAGCGCGTGCATGCCGTGCTCGACGCGCACCAGGTCGACTACACGCTGGCCTGGACCATCGGCGGCCTGCCCTTCCTGACGACGCCCGGCGAGCTGGTCAGCGCCGTGCAGGGCGCCATCCGTGAAGAAACCGGCATCGAGACCGAGCTGTCGACCAGCGGCGGCACCAGCGACGCGCGCTTCATCGCCAAGATCTGCAAGCAGGTGGTGGAGCTGGGCCCGGTGAACGCCAGCATCCACAAGATCGACGAGCACATCGAGGTGGCCGAGATCGAGACGCTGAAGAACATCTACGTGCGCACGCTCAAGCAGCTCGATGCTGCGCTCGCGGCATGAGTACCGTCATCGCACTGATCGAGGCCGGCGCCAAGCGGCTCGAGGACGCCGGCGTGGCCTTCGGCCACGGCACCGCCAATGCCTTCGACGAAGCCGCCTGGCTGGTGCTGTGGCGCCTGAAGCTGGCGCTGGACGACATCGACGCCGTGGCCGACACCCCGGTGTCGCCCGCCGACGCCGCCAAGGTGAGCGCGCTGATCGACGAACGCATCGCCACGCGCAAACCCGCCGCCTACCTCACGAAGGAGGCCTGGCTGCAGGGCGTTTCGTTCTACGTGGACGAGCGCGCCATCGTGCCGCGCAGCTTCATCGCCGAGCTGATTGCGGACGGCAGCATCGACTACTGGCTCGGCGAGCACACGCAGCGCGTGCTCGACCTGTGCACCGGCAACGGCAGCCTGGCCGTGCTGGCCGCCCTGACCTACCCGGACGTGACCGTGGCCGCGGCCGACCTGTCGGTGGAGGCGCTCGAGGTGGCGGCCATCAACGTAACCCGCCACCGGCTGGACGCGCGCGTCACGCTGATCGAATCTGACGGCCTGAAGAACGTGCCCGGCACCTACGACCTGGTGCTGTGCAACCCGCCCTACGTGAACAGCGAGAGCATGGCCGCCCTGCCCGCCGAATACCGCGCCGAGCCCGAACTGGCGCTCGCCGGCGGCAGCGACGGCATGGATTTCGTGCGCCAGCTGTTCGCCGACGCGCCCGCCCACATGAGCGAGCAGGCCGTGCTGGTGCTTGAAATTGGCAACGAGCGCGATTATTTCGAGGCCGCGTTCCCGCAGCTCGAGGTGGTGTGGCTGGAAACTTCGGCGGGCGAGGACCAGGTCTTGCTTGTGACCCGCGCTGCGTTGAACACACTGAGCGCACCGGGCGCACCGACCACGCCACCCAAGTCGACCACGTCGCCCACGCCGAAGGCCGGCGCCGGCACGCGTTAGCGCCGCCCGCCCAAGCCCCCCTGCCGGTTGCCTTGCCGCGGTCTACAGCCGCGGCTTTCCAGTTTTCCGGGCGATGTCCCCGCGCCTTTGCCCCTTTTCGCCGGGGCCAAAAGTCCGGGCGGGATAATCGCCCCTACGGTTCCTCTTCATGATCACTCTCAAAAACGTCATTCTTCGCCGCAGCGCCAAGAAACTCCTCGACGGCGCCACCGTCAATCTCAACCCGGGCGAAAAGGTCGGCCTCGTGGGGCGCAACGGGGCGGGCAAGTCGTCGCTGTTCGCGCTCTTCAACGGCTCGCTGCACGAGGACGGGGGCGACTTCTACGTGCCCAAGCAGTGGCGCATGGCCCAGGTGGCGCAGGACATGCCTGAAACCGACGAATCGGCGACCGAATTCGTGGTTGGTGGCGACACCCGGCTGACCGAGCTGCGCGCCACGCTCGCCTCCATCGAGGCCGCCTACGAAGCCAACCCGGAAGACGCCGACATCGGCATGGAACTGGCGCACGCCTACACCGACCTGGCCGATGCCGGCGAGCACGACGCCGTGCCGCGCGCGCAGGCGCTGATCCTCGGGCTGGGCTTCAAGGCGCACGAGCTCGACGGTGCCGTCAACAGCTTCTCGGGCGGCTGGCGCATGCGTCTGCAGCTGGCCCGCGCGCTGATGTGCCCGAGCGACCTGCTGCTGCTCGACGAACCCACCAACCACTTGGACCTGGACGCGCTCGTCTGGCTCGAGGCCTGGCTGCAGAAGTACGCCGGCACCATGATCGTCATCAGCCACGACCGCGAGTTTCTCGACGCCGTGACCGACGTGACCCTGCACATCGCCAACGCCCAGCTCACCCGCTACGGCGGCAACTACAGCAAGTTCGAGGACATGCGCGCCCTGCAGATGGAGCAGCAGCAGGTCGCGTTCAGCAAGCAGCAGGACAAGATCGCCCACCTGCAGAAGTTCATCGACCGCTTCAAGGCCAAGGCCAGCAAGGCCAAGCAGGCGCAAAGCCGCGTGAAGGCGCTGGAGCGCATGGAGCGGGTCGCGCCGCTGCTGGCCGAGGCCGACTTCACCTTCGAGTTCAAGGAGCCGGGCAACATTCCGAACCCGATGCTGTCGATTGCCAACGCCAGCTTCGGCTACAAGCCCGAAGGCGACGCGGAAGGCGAAGCGCCCAAGACCATCCTGCGCGGCGTGAGCCGCTCGGTGCTGGCGGGCCAGCGCATCGGCATCCTGGGCGCCAACGGCCAGGGCAAGTCGACGCTGGTGAAGACCATCGCGCGCGAAATGGGCGCGCTGGCCGGCGAAGTCACCGAGGGCAAGGGCCTGAACATCGGCTACTTCGCGCAGCAGGAACTCGACGTGCTGCGCCCGCAGGACAACCCGCTCGAGCACATGGTGCGCATGGCGCGCGAACTGGGCAGCGCGGTGAAGGAAGCCACGGGCGAGCAGGCGCTGCGCGGCTACCTGGGCAGCTTCAACTTCAGCGGCGACATGGTCAAGCAGCCCGTGGGCACCATGAGCGGCGGCGAAAAGGCGCGCCTGGTGCTGGCCATGATGGTGTGGCAGCGCCCCAACCTGCTGCTGCTGGACGAGCCCACCAACCATTTGGACCTGGCCACCCGCGAAGCCCTGGCCGTGGCGCTCAACGAGTTCGAAGGCACGCTGATGCTGGTGAGCCACGACCGTGCGCTGCTGCGTTCGGTGTGCGACGAGTTCTGGCTCGTGGGCCGCGGCGTGGTCGCCGACTTCGACGGCGACCTGGACGACTACCAGCGCTACCTGCTCGACGAGGCCAAGCGCATGCGCGAAGAGGCCAAGGTCGCGACGCGCGAAGCCGGCGCGGCCACGGTCGCGGCCGCCGCTGCCGCGGCAGCACCCGCGGCGGCTGCAGCGGCTGCAGCGCCCGCTCCCCAGCAGCGCAAGCAGGACGCCCAGGAGCGCCAGCAGCGCAGCGAGCAGGCCAAGCCGATCAAGCGCGAAATCGCCCAGATCGACGAACGCATGGCCGCCGCCACCACCGAGCGCACCGCGCTCGAGGCGCGCATGAGCCAGCCGCTGCCTTCCGCCGAGATTGCCGAAGCCGGCAAGCGGCTGAAGGCCCTGAACGACGAAATCGGCCGCCTCGAAGAGCGCTGGCTGGCCCTGTCGGACCAGCTGGAAACGCTCGCGGCCTGAACCTGAAAAGGGCATTGCATGCCGTCAGCCATCGAACTTGCCGGAGGCGATGAAAAGCTCATTGCCGCGGTGCACCGCAGCCGCCGGCTCATCGGCCGCAAGGCCTTGATGGCGGCCGCGGCCAGCGCCGTGCCGCTGCCCGGCATCGACTGGGCGGCCGACGCGGCGCTGCTGTCGCGGCTGGTGCCGCAGATCAGCGCGGAGTTCGGGCTGTCGGTCACCCAGGTCGAAAAGCTCGCGCCGCAGCAGCGCGAGCGCATCCAGAAGGCGGCCACCACGGTGGGCGCCCTGCTGGTGGGCCGGCTCGTGACGCGCGACCTGCTGATTCGCCTGGCCAAGCACGCAGGCGTGCGCCTGACCGCCAAGCAGGCGACCAAGTACGTGCCCATTGCCGGGCAGCTGGTGTCGGCCGCGCTCGGCTATGCGGCCTTGCGCGCGCTGGGCGAGCAGCACATCAAGGATTGCGTGCGCGTCAGCGCCACGCTCGCCCTCGCGCCGCCCGAACCGCACGCGCGCGCCTGAGCGCCTCGCGGTCGAACAGCACCTGCGCCGCCCAGGCGGCACCGGCCAGGCCGAAGCAGGCCGCTCCGGTCACCGTTGGCCTCGCGGCCAGCAACCCGTAGACCAGCCCGCTGCAAGACAGCAGCGCCAACAGCGCGCACAAGACGCGGTCGAGCCACAGGCCCCGTGAAACGGCGAGGCGCACCCGTCAGTCATTGGGCGATGGAACCCCGAACGCGGGCGCCGGCCGCAGCGCCTGCTCCTTCTGCTCCTTGATCTGCGACTCGTAGGCTGTCAGCAAGGCCACGTAGTGGCGCGACATGACGTCGTTCACCCGTCCCAGGCCGATCTTGCTGACCGTCGGTTGTGGAATTCCAGTTTTCTGCTGGATCTGCTTCTGCGTGAGCCCCATGGCTCTCAACGCCAGTACCAACTCGCGTGGTTTCATGGCCGTCCTCCCTTTTTTTCATATTCTAGAGTCGAATTGGAATATTCTCATGGGCTTAAATCCACGCCATGGAGAGCATAGGAAAACGCGCATTGGCAGCGCGCAAAAACGCCAACATGACGCAGAAGCAGGCCCAGGCCGCCTCGGGCGTCAACCAGTCGAGCATTTCGAAGATCGAGCGTGGCGACACGGTCCGGTCGGCGAACATGCTGGCGCTCGCACGCGCCTACGGGGCCGATCCGCACTGGCTGGACTCGGGCGACGGCCCGCCGCCCTGGGACCCGGCCTACATCGCGCATGCGCGCTACCTGCTCAACGAACCGACGGGCCCGTACCGCGTGTCGCACATACCGCCGGTGAGCCCCGCGTTCAACCCGAACACGCCGGGCACGGTGCCGGTCATCACATGGGAAGACGCAGGCCATTGGGGCGTGCGCCCGGCGTCGCAGCAGAGCAAGCCCGAGCGCTGGATTCCCTGCATCGCGCACCACAGCCTGGACACCTACGCGCTGCGCATGCGCGGCAACAGCATGACCGCCAACAACGGCCAGCTGAAGAGCTATCCGCCGGGTTCGCTGGTGTTCGTCGATACGCGGCTGAAGACACCCGAGGACGGCCAACGCATCATTGCCCGCATCGACGAAACGAGCGAGGTGACCTGCAAGGTGTTCAAGCACGAGGACGGCAAGCGCTGGCTGCTGCCGTTGAACCCCCGGCACGACCCGATTCGCGATGCGTTCACCGTGCTGGGCACGGTCATCGGCAAATGGGAAGACGAGGACTGAAAAAGCGAGAGGAAGAGCGGCGCGCCAGTGTCGCAAAAAATCTTCCGCAAATTCCAGGAGGTCAGGTTGCGTGCAGGTTCACAAGCGATATTCAAGTCTCTCCCTGTGGCCTGCAATCCTCTGATCCTCCCTCCTCCAGCAGGTCACCTTCCAGCCCGCCTCGTGCGGGCTGTTTTTTTGGGCGACCCGCCAGGAAGATCACTTGGGCAGCAGCACCTTGTTGACCACGTGGATCACGCCGTTCGACTGGTACACGTTGGGAATCGTCACCGTGGCGGTGCCGCCCTTCTCGTCCGTCAGCGTGATCTTGCCGCCCTTTTCCTTGGCCACCAGCACGCCGCCGGCCACGGTCTTCAGCTCGGCGGAACCCTTGCCGGCCTTGATCTCCTTCTTCAGTTCCTTCGCGTCGAGCTTGCCGGCCACCACGTGGTAGGTCAGCACGCCGGTCAGGGCGTCCTTGCTCTCGGGCTTGAGCAGCGTGTCGACGGTGCCGGCCGGCAGCGCGGCGAAGGCGGCGTTGGTCGGGGCGAACACGGTGAACGGACCCGGGCCCTTCAGCGTGTCGACCAGGCCCGCGGCCTTCACGGCGGCGACCAGCGTGGTGTGGTCCTTGGAGTTGACGGCGTTGTCGATGATGTCCTTGGTCGGCAGCATCGGCGCGCCGCCCACCATGACAGACGCTGCAAGCGCCGAATAAGCGCCGGCGGACAGCGCGACGGCGAGGGAAACGGCGGCGATGCGATTGAATTTGATCTGCATGGAAATGCTCCTGGGTTGAAGGGGCCGCGGCAAGAATCGCCACGGTTGCGATCAATACGGCCCCCCGCGGGGAACAGATTCGGCGGCCGGCAAAAGAAAAACCGGCGCGCGTTTGGCGCCCTGCCCGTGCACTTCGCGCCGAGTAATACCAATTTCGTCGCATCGGCCTCGCGGCAAGGGTGGCGACCGGCGACATTCGGAAACAAGTCACGCATCCGGGCCGTTCCGG
The DNA here is from genome assembly GCF_041355175.1 of Variovorax sp. RCC_210. Classification (NCBI taxonomy): domain Bacteria; kingdom Pseudomonadati; phylum Pseudomonadota; class Betaproteobacteria; order Burkholderiales; family Comamonadaceae; genus Variovorax; species Variovorax sp. RCC_210. Next base: position 1,409,195 of record NZ_JBFUPJ010000001.1, read on the forward strand.
GTGTACAACCCCTGCCCCATGCCACATCGAAAAAACCAAGCGTTGGAGGATTCACCCTTTTCGCTGCGCGCGGCGCCCGTGCGCCGACGCCCTGGGTGGCCCATTCCTTTGATTCCCGCAGCCATGCAGGGCGCCGTGCTCGGTGCCTCGCTGCTGCTGGGCGGCTGCGCGGTCGGCCCCGATTTCAAGACACCCGATCTGCCGCCCGCCGCCCAGGGCGCCGACTACACGCCCGCTCCCATGCCCGCGCGCACCGCGCAGTCGGACGTGCCGGGCGGCCGGTCGCAGGCGCTGCTGCCGGGCCGTGACATCCCCGCGCAGTGGTGGGACGTGTTCCATTCGGAGCCGCTCGACCAGTTGATTCGCGCCTCGCTCGCGCAGAGCCCCACGCTCGCGTCGGCCCAGGCCGCGCTGCGCCAGGCCGAAGCGACTTACGACGCCAAGTCGGGCAACCTGCTGTGGCCGCAGGTCACGGGGCAGCTCGGCGCGCAGCGCGAGCGCGCGTCGGAAGTCAGCACGCAGGTGCCCGGCGGCCAGCTGCTCACGCTGTACAACGCATCGGTCAACGTCAGCTACAACCTCGACGTGTTCGGCGGCTCGCGCAGGCAACTCGAAGGCGCGCAGGCGGCCATCGAGGCGCAGCGCTACCAGGTGGAGGCGACGTACCTCACGCTCACGTCCAACCTGGTGACCACGGCCATCCGCGAGGCCTCGCTGCGCGCGCAGCTGCAGGCCGCGCTCGAGGTGCTGCAGGCGCAGCGCGACCAGCTCAACGTGATCGAAAAGCAGTTCGACACCGGCGCCATTCCCAAGTCGATCGTGCTGCAGCAGCGCACGCAGGTGGCGCAGACCACGGCCACGCTGCCACCCATCGAGAAGGCGCTGGCGCAAACGCGCCACCAGCTCGCGGTGTTCGCGGGCCGGTTGCCTTCGGAGGCGGGCCTGCCCGAGTTCGACCTGGCCAGCCTCTCGCTGCCCGACAGCCTGCCGCTGTCGCTGCCTTCCGAGCTCGCGCGCCAGCGGCCCGACGTGCGCGCCAGCGAGGCACAGCTGCACCAGGCCAGCGCGGCGGTCGGCGTGGCCACGGCCAACCTCTACCCGCAGATACAGCTGAGCGCCAGCTACGGCAACGCAGCGCTGCGCGCGCGCGACCTGTTCACCGGCCCGACCACGCTGTGGAACATCGGCGCCGGGCTCACGCAGCCGATCTTCAACGGCGGCGCCCTGCGCGCGCAGCAGCGCGCGGCGGTGGCGGCCTACGACTCGGCCGCGGCGCAGTACCGCAACACCGTGCTGGGCGCCTTCCAGAACGTGGCCGACGCGCTGCGCGCGCTCGAGCTCGATGCCACCGCGCTGCAGACGCAGGCCACGGCCGAGTCGCTGGCCCGGCAGTCGCTGGACCTGTCGACCGCGCAGTTCCGCGCGGGCGCCGTGAGCTACGTGACCTTGCTGACCGCGCAGCAGGCCTGGCTGCAGACCCACACCGCGCTGGTGCAGGCGCAGGCCGCGCGCTATGCCGACACGGCCGCCCTGTTCCAGGCGCTGGGCGGCGGCTGGTGGAACCGCGGCGCGCTGGCCGATGCGGTGATCGCACCGGGCCAGGCCGCAGCGCCACCGTTGCCCTTGCCTGAACAGGCTGCGGCCAAGAACTGAACACCTCCACAAACTCCAAGAAAAAGACGACCTATGACCCGGAGAATGATCATCATGATCGGCTGCGTCCTGCTGCTGGTCGCCGTGCTCGCGCTCGGCAAGTTCCTGCAGATCCGCGCGCTGATCGCGGCCGTGCCCAAGCCCGGTCCGCAGACCGTGTCCACGGCCGAGGTGCAGAAGATGCAGTGGCAGTCGCAGTTCACCGCCGTGGGCACGCTGAACCCGGTGCGCGGCGCCGACCTGAGCACCGAAGTGGCCGGCCTGGTGCGCAACGTGCACTTCAAGTCGGGGCAGGACGTGAAGGCCGGCGCGCTGCTGGTCGAGCTGAACGCCGACTCCGACATCGCCCTGCTGCACTCGGCCGAAGCCGCCGCCGCGCAGGCCGCCACGGTGCTCAAGCGCGACCAGGCGCAGCTGGCGATCCAGGCCGTGAGCCAGGCGCAGATCGACGCCGACACCAACGACCTGAAGGCCAAGCGCGCGCAGGTCGAGCAGCAGGCCGCGGTGGTGGCCAAGAAGTCGATTCGCGCGCCCTTCGCGGGCCGCCTGGGCATCTCGGGGCTGAACCCGGGGCAGTACGTGAACGCCGGCGACAAGCTGGTCACGCTGCAGACGCTGGACCCGATCTACGTCGACTTTTCTCTGCCGCAGCAGCAGCTCGCGGGGCTGGCGGTGGGCCAGGTGGTGAACCTGTCGGTCGACACCTTCCCGGACCAGACCTTCAGCGGCAAGATCAACGCGATCAGCCCCAAAGTCGATTCGGCCACCCGCAACGTGCAGGTGGAAGCCACCGTGGCCAACCCCAAGCAGGTGCTGCTGCCGGGCATGTTCGCCAACGTGAAGATCGACATCGGCGGCACGCAGGAGCGGCTCACGCTGCCCTCCACCGCCGTGACCTACAACCCGTACGGCTCGACGGTGTACGTGGTGAAGCAGGCCGAGGCGCCCAAGCCTGGCGCGCCAGGTGCAGCGGGTGCAGCCGGAACGCCCGCGCCCGCCACAGACGCCCAGGGCAAGCCGCAGCTCGTGGCCCAGCAGATCTTCGTGGAGACCGGCCCGACGCGCGGCGACCAGATCTCCATCGTCAAGGGCCTGGAAGCCGGCCAGGTGGTGGTCAGCAGCGGCCAGAACAAGCTGAAGAACGGCACGCCCGTCACGGTGGACAACAGCGTCCAGCCGACCAACGACGCGAACCCGAAGCCGCAGGAAAAGTGAGGCCCGCCGCATGAACTTCACCGACATCTTCATCCGCCGGCCCGTGCTGGCGATGGTGGTGAGCCTGCTGATCGTGGTGCTGGGGTTGCGCGCGTTGTCCGGCCTGCCGGTCAACCAGTACCCCAAGACCGAGAACGGCGTGGTCACCATCAGCACCGCCTACTACGGGGCCGACGCGGCCACGGTCGCGGGCTTCATCACGCAGCCGCTGGAGGCGGCCGTGTCGCAGGCGCAGGGCATCGACTACCTGTCGTCGTCCAGCAGCCTGGGCGTGTCGACCATCACGGCCACGCTGCGGCTGAACTACGACTCCAACCGCGCGCTGACCGAAATCAACACGCAGGTGAACTCGGTGCGCAACCAGCTGCCGCCGCAGGCGCAGCAACCGGTGCTCACGGTGGCCACGGGCCAGACCACCGATGCGATGTACATCGGCTTCTACAGCGACACGCTGCCCAACAACAACGTGACCGACTTCCTGGTACGCGTGGTGCAGCCCAAGCTCAACGCCATTCCGGGCGTGCAGACGGCCGAAATTTTGGGTGCGCGCACCTTCGCGCTGCGGGCCTGGCTCGACGCGCAGAAGATGGCCGCCTACGGCGTGACCGCCACCGACGTGAGCGCCGCGCTGGCCGCCAACAACTACCTGGCGGCGGTGGGCACCAGCAAGGGCCAGATGGTGAGCGTGCCGCTCACGGCCGGCACCTCGCTGCACAGCGTGGACGAGTTCAAGCAGCTGTCGGTCAAGAGCAGCAACGGCGCCATCGTGCGCCTGCAGGACGTGGCCAACGTGACGCTGGGCTCGGAGAACTACGACTTCAACGTGGCCTTCAACGGCGTGCGCTCGGTGTTCATCGGCATCAAGGTCGCGCCGGAGGCCAACATCCTCGACGTGGCCAAGCAGGTGCGCACCGTGTTCCCCGACCTGCAGTCGCAGCTGCCCACGGGGCTGACCGGCAAGATCGTCTACGACTCCACCGACTTCATCAACACGTCCATCAGCGAGGTGATCAAGACGCTGGTCGAGGCGCTGGTGATCGTGACGGTGGTGATCTACCTGTTCCTGGGCAGCTTCCGCGCGGTGGTGGTGCCCGTCATTGCGATGCCGCTGTCGCTCATCGGCACCTTCTTCGTGATGCTGGTGCTGGGCTACTCCATCAATCTGCTCACGCTGCTGGCGCTGGTGCTGGCGATCGGGCTGGTGGTGGACGACGCCATCATCGTGGTGGAGAACGTCGACCGGCACATGCGCGAGGGCAAGTCGCCCATGCAGGCCTCGCTGCTGGCCGCGCGCGAACTGGGCGGGCCCATCCTGGCGATGACGGTGGTGCTGGTGGCGGTGTACGTGCCCATCGGCTTCCAGGGCGGGCTCACCGGCTCGCTGTTCACCGAGTTCGCGTTCACGCTCGCGGGCTCGGTGGTGGTGTCGGGCATCGTGGCGCTCACGCTGTCGCCCATGATGTGCTCGCGCTTCTTCAAGCCCGAGCAGGACAGCGGCAAGTTCGCGACCTTCATCGAGCACACCTTCGAGCGCGTGCACCGGCGCTACCAGCTGATATTGCGCGGCGTGCTGAAGACCTGGCCGGTGATGATCGTGATGGGCGTCATCCTGGTGGCGCTGCTGTTCGTGATGTTCAAGATGTCGAAGTCGGAGCTCGCGCCCGAGGAAGACCAGGGCATCGTGCTGTCGCAGGTGGTGGGCGCGCCCACGGCCACCATCAACCAGATGCAGACCTATGCGGACCAGATCTTCAAGGTGGCGCACGACACGCCCGAGTACGAGCAGCTGTTCCAGCTGACCGGCGTGCCCAGCACCAACGCGGGCATTGCCGGCGTGCTGCTCAAGCCCTGGGACCAGCGCACGCGCAGCGCGCACGACATCCAGACCGACCTGCAGAAGCGCTGGAACGGCATTGCCGGCGCCAAGGTGGTGGCCTTCCAGTTCCCGGCGCTGCCGGGCGCCTCGGGGCTGCCGGTGCAGTTCGTCATCAAGACCACGGAGCCCTTCGAGAACCTGAACACGCTGGCGCAGCAGATCATGGACAAGGCGCGCGCCGACGGAAAGTTCTACTACATCGACGCCGACCTGAAGATCGACCTGCCGCAGGCCACCGTGGTGGTCGACCGCGACAAGATCGCCACGCTGGGCATCACGCAGCAGGACGTGGGCAACGCGATGGGCGCCGCGCTGGGTGGCGGCTACGTCAACTACTTCTCGATCTCGGGGCGCTCTTACAAGGTGATTCCGCAGGTGCAGCAGGTCGACCGGCTCAACCCGTCGGACGTGCTGAACTTCTACATCAAGACCCCGAACGGCGTGGTGCCCGCGAGCACCGTGGCCAGCCTGAAGTACACGGTGCAACCCGAGACGGTGAACCACTTCCAGCAGCTGAACTCCGTGACCATCCAGGGCGTGCCCAGCGGCACGCAGGGCGAGACGCTGGAGTACCTGCGCGGCGTGGTGCAGCAGCTGGCGCCCAGCGGCTACACAGTGGACTACTCGGGCCAGTCGCGGCAGTTCGTGCAGGAGTCGGGCAACTTCGCCATCACGTTCCTGTTCGCGCTAATCATCGTGTTCCTGGCGCTGGCGGCGCAGTTCGAGAGCTTCCGCGACCCGGTGGTCATCCTGGTGTCGGTGCCGCTCGCGCTGTTCGGCGCCATGATCTTCATCTTCTGGGGCTTCGCCTCGATGAACATCTACACGCAGGTGGGGCTGGTGACGCTCATGGGCCTCATCAGCAAGCACGGCATCCTGATCGTGGAAGTGGCCAACCGGCTGCAGAAGCAGGGCCTGAGCAAGCTGGACGCCATCGTCGAGGCGGCGGGCACGCGGCTGCGGCCCATCCTGATGACGACCGCGGCCATGGTGTTCGGCGTGCTGCCGCTGGTCATCGCCTCGGGCGCGGGCGCGGCGGGCCGCAAGGCGATGGGCATCGTGATCTTCAGCGGGCTGTCGATCGGCACGCTGTTCACGCTGTTCGTCGTGCCGGCGATGTACCTGGCCATCGCGGCGCGGCACGAGAAGGAAGGAAGCGAAGAGAGTGAACATGGCGCGCATGGCAGCCAAGGCGCCGCGCCTGTTCCAGCGCTGCCGGGGAGCGTGGCGCCGGAAGCCTGAACCCGTACGCTCTTTCGCTCGCTCTTTCTTTCAGCCCCGCAACACCAAGCCCGCTGCCCGCAAGGGAGCGGGCTTTTTCAACGCTCAGTGGTCGCCGCTGGCCTCGCGCCGGGAGAACCACTCGAGCAGGTCGCCCGCCGGCAACGGGCGCGAGAACAAGAAGCCCTGCAGCTCGTCGCAGCCCATGGCCAGCAGGATGTCGCGCTGCGCCTCGTTCTCCACGCCTTCGGCCACCACGCTCAGCCCCAGCGCATGGGCCAGGCGGATGACGGCGTCGACCACGGCGCGGGCGTCTTCCTTGACCTGCAGGTCCTGCACGAAGCTGCGGTCGATCTTCACCTGGCGCGCCGGCAGCTTGCGCAGGTGGCTCAGGCTGGAGTAGCCGGTGCCGAAGTCGTCGATCGACAGGAACACGCCCACCCGCGCCAGCCCCTCGAAGGTGCGCTGCGTGGCCTTGATGTCTTCCATGGCCACCGACTCGGTGATCTCGCACAGCAGCAGCGCCGCGGGAATGTCGTGCCTGGCCAGCGCCTGCTCCACGCGCGCGACGAAGTCGATCTCGCGCAGCTGCATCACCGACAGGTTCACCGCCACGCACATCCAGGTGCCCTGCGAACGCCACTGCGCGATCTGCCGGCAGGCTTCGTCCAGTATCCAGTCGCCCAGCCGCACGATCAGCCCGAAGCGCTCGGCCAGCCCGATGAACTCGGTCGGGCCGATGAGCCCGTGCTGCGGATGGTTCCAGCGCACCAGCGCCTCCACGCCGCTCAGCTTGTCGCCCACGCCGTTGATCTTGGGCTGGTAGTACAGCTCGAACTGCTTGAGCTCGACCGCGCGGCGCAGGTCGCTTTGCAGCTGCAGCTGCTTGGCCACGTCGGCGCCCATGTGCGACTCGAACATCACGTAGTTGCCGCCGCCCCCTCGCTTCGCCTCGTACATGGCCGCGTCGGCGTTGGCCACCAGCTTGTCGGGCTCGCCCTGCTCCGGGTGCAGCACGATGCCGATAGAGCACGCGATCTGCAGCTGCTTGCCCAACACGCTGAAGGGTTCGCTGAGCGCGCGCAGCACGCGGTTGGCGGCTTGCGCGCATTCGGCGCGGTCGTGCACGCCTTCTAGCAGCAGCAGGAACTCGTCGCCGCCGATGCGCGCCACGGTGTCGCTCTCGCGCGTGGTGTTGGCCAGCCGCTCTGCGGCGGCGCGCAAGATCTGGTCGCCGGCTGCGTGGCCGAAGGAATCGTTGATCGGCTTGAAGCCGTCGAGGTCCACGAAGAGCACGGCAATACGCTCTTCCACCTGCAGCTGGTTGGCGCGCTCCATGCGCAGCAGCGCGTGGCGCAGCCGGTCTTCGAACAGCACCCGGTTGGGCAGGCCGGTGAGCGCATCGGTGAAGGCGCGCTTCTGCAGCTCGCGGTTGGCCTCGGTGAGCTCGACGTTGGCTTCCTCGAGCGAACGCGACAGGCGCCTGGCCACCTGCTGCAGCCGCGACTCCAGGATGGAGGTGAACAGCGTGCCCAGCAGCAGCAGGCCCGACGCCATCACCACGATGGCGGTGAGCCCCGAGCCGTACAGGTCGCCGGCGCTGCGGCACACCGAATCCAGCGGAAAGTTGGCCGCCGCCATGCCCGTGTAGTGCATGCCGCAGATCGCAATGCCCATCACCACCGCGGCCAGCAGCTGGAAGGCCACGCGGTGGGCGCTGTTCACGCCGCCAAGCTGCTTGAAGATGACCAGCGCCGCCGCCGAGGCGCCCAGGCCGATCAGCAGCGACAGCACCACGGTGGGCATGTGCCAGACGATGGGCGGCGACATGTCGAGCGCCGCCATGCCGATGTAGTGCATGCCGCAGATGCCGACCGCCATGGCCAGCGAGGCGATGGCGATGCGCCGCAGCCCGTAGTCGGCCTCGCTGGCCACCCACAGCGCGATGCCGGAGGCCGTGACGCCGGCCACCCACGAGGTCAGCGTCATCGCGCCCGAGAAGCCCAGCGCGATGGGCAGCGAAAAGCCAAGCATCCCGACGAAGTGCATCGCCCAGATGCCCGTGCCCATCGCGAACGACCCGATGCCCCACCACAGCAGGTGCGGCCTGCCGCTGGCGTGGCGCACGCGGCGCGACAGGTCGAGCGCCACATAGGAGGCGAGCGTGGCCAGCAGCAGCGACGCGGCAACCACCCACAGGTTGTGGTGCGAGGGAAGAAAGGCCGGGAATGTGGGAGAGGTGTTCACTGCGCTAATGACCCTGGAGCTCGTGCAACGGATCGCGTGCCAAGCAGGAATTCATCCCAAGAAAAAAGCCAGCTATCGGGTAGACAGCTGGCTTTCGATGTTCCACAAAAAGATTCGTGGTAGGACGTACTGGATTCGAACCAGTGACCAACGGATTAAAAGTCCGCTGCTCTACCAACTGAGCTAACGTCCCGGAACCATTTTTATTGCTTCTTGCCGACGTTGAATCCGGCAAAGCCTAAGATTATAGCGCGAGGTTTGAGGCTATTTTGTCGAGAACCCAACCTGCCGCACATTGACCGAAAGTTGCGGTCACGCTCACCACCGATCCGTAGCCGTGGCAGTTGAGCGAACCGTCGCCTTCGATGGCGCACGACGCATCGGGTGGCGCCACGCTTTCGCGGCTGAAGACGCAGGTCACGCCGATCTTCTTGCCCTCGCGCGGCGCACCGTGCTCCTTGCGCAGGCGCTGGCGAAGCTGCGCCAGCAGCGGGTCGTGCGTGACGAGCGCGAGGTCGTCGATGTCGACCTTGTGCGCCTGCCGCTTGCCGCCCGCCGCACCCACGGTGACGAACGCCGTTCGCGACGCCCGTGCCCAGGCCGCCATGGTCAGCTTCGCTTTCACCTGGTCGCAGGCATCGATGACCGCCGTAGCCGGCCCGTTGGCGGCCTGCGCCGCCTCGAGCAATGCCGTCCAGTTGCCGGGCTCGACGAATTCGTCGATGGCGTGCACCTTGCACTCGGGGTTGATCTGCGCGATGCGCTCCCGCATGGCCTCGACCTTGGCCTGCCCGACGGTGGCTTCCAGCGCGTGGATCTGGCGGTTGATGTTCGACTCCGACACATGGTCGAGATCGATCATCGTCAGCCGCCCCACCCCGCTGCGCGCCAGCGCCTCGACCGCCCACGACCCCACCCCGCCGATACCCACGACCAGCACGTGCGCGTGGCGGATGCGCGCGGCACCCGCCACGCCATACAGGCGCTCCAGCCCGCCGAAGCGGCGCGCAAGGTCGGGCGCCGCGGTGTCCGTGAAGACATCCGCGGCGGCAGGAGGAGTGAGTGCGGCAGCGATGACGGCGCTCAAGCGGAAAGCTCCGCCGGCATCAGCGCAGGCGCGAGAGACGCTCGCGGCCGGCCTGCGCGGCTTCGGACTGCGGGTAGGCCTTGGTCAGGTCTTCCAGCGTGCGGCGCGCGGCGCGCGTGTCCTTCAGCTCGATCTGGCAGTTCGCGATCGACAGCACGGCCTCGGGCGCCTTGGCGTGATCGGGCGCGAGCGAGAGCATCGAACGGAAGTTCGCGATGGCCTCGTTGTAGTTGCGCGTGGCGTACTGCGCATTGCCGAGCCAGAACAACGCAGAGGCGTTGTAGCCGCTTTGCGGGTAGCGCTTGACGAAGTCGGCGAAGGCGGTTTGCGCCTGGGCGAACTGGCCCGCGCGAAACACGCCGAGCGCGGCTTCGAAGTCGGCCTTTTCCTTCGGGTCGGCGTTGAACTCGCGGCCGTCCACGGACACCTTCGACGGCTCGCTCTGCTTGAGCTTGTCGTCGAGGCTGGTCTGGCGCGACTGCATGTCGCTCAGCGTGCGCGTGAGCTGCTCGTTCTGGCCGGTCATGCGTGCCAGGTCGCCGCGCATCTGCTCGATCTGGTTCTGCAGGTCGAGCAGGCTGCGACGCAGCTGGCCGTTTTCGTCGGTCAGCCGCTGGTCGGTCTGCTGGCGCATGGCCTCGACACGCTGGCGCAGGTCGAGGATGGCCTTGCGGGCCTCGTCATCCTCGAACAGGGCGGCTTGCGACCCCAGGGAGACGCAAAGCAAGGCCGCGGCCAGCGCCGCGCCTCGCAACACGGCGCGGGGCATCACCGGCGGTACGTGATTTCGGCGCGGCGGTTCTGCGCCCAGACTTCTTCACCCGAGCCCGTGGCGGCCGGCTTTTCCTTGCCGAAGCTCACGGCTTCGATCTGGTTGTCGCTCACGCCCAGCAGGGTCAGTGCACGGCGCACGGCTTCGGAGCGCTTCTGGCCGAGTGCCAGGTTGTACTCGCGGCCGCCGCGTTCGTCGGTGTGACCTTCGATGGAGATGCGGCGTTGCGGGTTGGCCTTCAGGAAACGTGCATGACCGTCGATGGCCGACTGGAATTCGGGCTTGACGGTGTAGCTGTCGTAGTCGAAGTAGATGACGCGCGCGACATTCACGGGACCTTGCGCGGTGCCCGCGTTCGGATCGATGGTGACGGGCGCCACGGTGCTTGCGCCACCTTGCGAACCACCGGCGCCGGAGCGGTCGGTCACCGGCGTGTCGTTGAGCTTCGTGCCCGACGAGCAACCAGCGATGAGGGCCACGATGGCCAGCGAATAAATAGTGCGTTTCAACATTTCGAACTCCTCAAATAAACCTTAGTCATTGCTTTTGAAACGGACCCCAGTCCGGTTCTCTTATGTCTCCCGCCTGTCCTGCCAGCCGGGCCTTTATTTTTCCATCCAGCGTGGTGGTCATCAGCGCTTCACGGCCTTGCAGCTGCGTGGCGTAGACGATCAACTTGCTGTTTGGTGCAAAACTTGGACTTTCGTCGGCGCTCGTGTCGGTGATGGCATTCACGGTGCCGGTGGCCAACTCCATCACGTGGAGTTTGAAGGCACCGCCCACACGCGAGATGTAGGCCAACCACCGGCCATCGCCGCTGACAGACGGAGAGATGTTGTAGGTGCCGCTGAAGGTCACGCGCGTCGGGTTGCCGCCGCTGGAACTCATCTTGTAGATCTGCGGCGCACCGCCGCGATCGCTCACGAAATAGATGGTGCCGCCGTCGGCCGAGTAGACCGGTTCGGTGTCGATGCTGGAGCTTTGCGTCAGGCGGCGCGGTTCGCCGCCGCTGGCCGGAATGGTGAACAGCTGCGAGCCGCCGTCGCGGCTGAGCGTGACCGCCAGCGAGTTGCCGTCGGGTGCCCAGGCCGGCGCGCTGTTCGAACCCTTGAAGTTCGCGAGCAGGCGGCGCTGGCCGCTGGCCACGTTGTGCACATACACGACCGGCTTGCGCGACTCGAACGACACGTACGCCAGCTGCTGACCGTTGGACGACCAGCAGGGCGAGATGATCGGCTCGGGGCTGGCCAGCGCGGCCTGCGCGTTCTCACCGTCGGCATCGGCCACCCACAGCGAGTAGCGGCTGCCACCCTTGGTGACGTACGCGATGCGCGTCGAGAAGATGCCCTTCTCGCCGGTGAGCTTCTCGTAGACGTAGTCGGCGATGCGGTGCGATGCCAAGCGCAGGTCGCCTTGCGGCACCGTGTAGCTCTGGCCGCCGAGGTCTTGCCCCTTCACCACGTCCCACAGGCGAAAGCGCACGTCGAAGCGACCGTCGGCCAGCTTGCTGACGCTGCCCACCACGAGCGAGTCGGCGGTGCGCTGGCGCCACAGCGACAGGTCGGGGCGCGAGGCCTCGTCCAGTGCCTGGCCCGAAGCATCGACACCGCGGAACTGGCCGCTGCGTTCCAGGTCGGCCTGGACGATGTCCGAGATCTTCTGGGGCGAGCTTTCCTGTCCCTTGAAAGGAACGAGCGCGATTGGCAACTGCGTGAGCCCGACGCCCGACACCTCGACCCGGAACTGGGCCAGTGCAGGAAGCATGGGAGTGGCAGCAAGGGCCGCAATGAGCGTGCGGCGTGCAAATAGCGATGAAGAAGGAGTTGGAATTGGAGTTGGCAACGGCTTGTTCATGCGGTTCGGAGAGGTTTCCGGCGAAAAAGTTTCTTACCGGCGTGACGGGCCACATGTTACACACTGCCCCGCAGGCGCCGTCACAAAACGTTTATCCGGCGATACGGTCCTACACAAGCCCCTGAATGCACCTAGGGACGGCCGCTGAAAATGCCCCCCGTAGAATCCGCCGCCATGCAAGCATCCCCCGGCAGCGAGAACGCCCGCCCTCCCCTGATGCGCCGTCTGGCGCGACTCATGACATGGTTCGGCGGCTCCCGCCAGTGGTGGGCCGCGGGCCTGATCGGCGCCCTGCTGGCCGCCATCACCGAACCCCTGATGGCCGCCTTGCTCAAGCCGCTGCTCGACCGCGGCTTCAACCGCGGCCAGCTCGCCCTGTGGATCGTGCCGGCCGCCGTGCTGCTGCTGTTCGCGGTGCGCGGCCAGGCGCAGTTCATCTCTCAATATGCACTGTCGCGCATCGCCAATGAAGGCATGCAGCGGCTGCGTCGCGTGCTGTTCGAGCGGCTGATGGGCGCCGAGCTGGCGCTGTTCACGCGGCAGTCGGCCAGCGCGCTCTCCAACACCGTGGTCTACGAGGTGCAGACCGGCGCCATGCTGCTGGTGCAGGCGCTGCTCGGGCTCACGCGCGACGGCTTCACGCTGATCGCGCTGCTCGCCTACCTCGTCTACCTGAACTGGAAGCTCACGCTCATCGTCGCATTCCTGGTGCCCAGCATCTCGTGGATCATGAAGGTGTTCTCCAAGCGCCTGTACCGCCTCACGCAGCAGGGCCAGCAGGCCACCGACGAGCTGGCCTACGTGGTCGAGGAGAACGTGCTCGCGCACCGCGTGGTTCGCCTGCACGGTGCCGAAGCCGCGCAGGGCCAGCGCTTCGAGCAGCTGAGCCAGCGCCTCAACCGGCTGGCCGTGAAGTCGACCATCGCGCAGGCCGCCACCACGCCGCTCACGCAGATGATGGCGTCGCTGGCGCTGTCGGTGGTGGTGATGATCGCGCTGTGGCAAAGCGGCGAACAGGGCCTGACCGTGGGTGGCTTCGTCGCGTACATCACGGCCATGCTGATGCTGATCGCGCCGATCCGCCGGCTGGCCGACATGGCCGCCCCCATTACGCGCGGCCTGGCCGCGCTGGAACGCGGGCTGGTGCTGATCGACGAAGTGGCGCCCGAGTCGCAGGGCAGCTTCGCGCTCGCGCATGCCGAAGGCCGCATCGAGCTGCGCAACGTGCAGGTCAACTACCGCGGCGCCGACGAGCAGCGCGCGCTCGACGGCGTCAACCTCACCATCGAGCCCGGCCAGGTCGTGGCCTTCGTCGGCCCCTCGGGCTCGGGCAAGACCACGCTGGTCAACCTGCTGCCGCGTTTCGTGCAGCCCAGCGGCGGCCAGGTGCTGCTCGACGGCCACGACACCAGCGAGTGGGAGCTCAAGAGCCTGCGCGCGCAGTTCGCCATGGTGAGCCAGGACGTGGTGATGCTCAACGAGACGCTGGCCGCCAACGTGGCGCTGGGTTCGGAAATCGACCGCGAGCGCGTGCTGCAATGCATTGCCGCCGCCAACCTGAGTTCGCACGTCGCGAGCCTGCCCCAGGGCATCGACACCGTGCTGGGCCACAACGCCACGCAGCTGTCGGGCGGCCAGCGCCAGCGCCTGGCCATTGCGCGCGCGCTGTACAAGAACGCACCGGTGCTGCTGCTCGACGAGGCCACCTCGGCGCTGGACACCGAGTCCGAGCGGCTGGTGCAGGACGCCCTGCAGCGCCTGATGCAGAACCGCACCACGCTGATCGTCGCCCACCGCCTGTCGACCATCCAGCACGCCGACCGCATCATCGTCATGGAGCAAGGCCGCATCGCGGAGCAAGGCAGCCACGAGCAGCTGATGGCGCTGGACGGGCTCTATGCGCGACTGCAGACGCTGGCGGTGCGCAGCGCCACGCCGGGGCAGGACCCGACGCTCTAGGGCTACAGCAGCACGATGTCGTACTGTCCCTGCCCGATCGCGGGCTCGGACTGCAGCGAAATCGGCTTCCCGATGAAATCGCTCAACCCCGCCAGGTGCTGGCTCTCCTCGTCGAGGAACAGCTCGATCACCTGCGGCGACGACACGATGCGGAACTCGCGCGGCGTGAACTGCCGGGCCTCGCGCAAGATCTCGCGCATGACGTCGTAGGCCACGCTGCGCGCGGTCTTCACGATGCCCTGCCCGCTGCAGGCCACGCAGGGCTCGCACAGCATGTGGGCCAGCGATTCGCGGGTGCGCTTGCGCGTCATCTCGACCAGCCCGAGCTGCGAGAAACCGCCCGCCGTGGTCTTCACGCGGTCACGCGCGAGCTGCTTGCGGAACTCGCCCAGCACCTGCTCGCGGTGGTCGTCGCGCGCCATGTCGATGAAGTCGACGATGATGATTCCGCCCAGGTTGCGCAGGCGCAGCTGCCGCGCAATGGCCTGCGCCGCCTCGAGATTGGTCTTGAAGATGGTGTCGTCGAAATTGCGCGCGCCGACGAAGCCGCCGGTGTTCACGTCGACCGTGGTCAGTGCCTCGGTCTGGTCGACCACGAGGTAGCCGCCCGACTTGAGCTCCACGCGCCGGCCCAGCGCCTTGGCGATTTCCTCGTCGACCGAATACAGGTCGAAGATCGGCCGCTCGCCCTTGTAGTGCTGCAGCTTGCCCGCGGCCTTCGGCATGAATTCGAGCCCGAACTTCAGCAGCACCTCGAACTGCTCGCGGGAGTCGATGCGGATGGTCTGCGTGTCTTCGCTGGTCATGTCGCGCAGCACGCGCTGCAGCAGGCTCAGGTCCTGGTGCAGCAGCGACATCGCGGGCATGCGCATGGAGGCGTCGCGAATGCGCGACCAGGTCTTGCGCAGGTAGCCGATGTCTTCGGCCAGCTCGGGGTCGCTGGAATCTTCGCCGTTGGTGCGCAGGATGAAGCCGCCGGTGTTGGCCGGCACCACGCCGCCGCTGTCGGCCGCCGCGGCGGCCTCGATCAGCGCCAGCATGCGGGTGCGCAACGACTCGCGCTGGTCCGACGGAATCTTCTGCGACACGCCGATGTGGTTGTCCTGCGGCAGGAACACCAGCAGCCGGCCGGCGATGCTGATCTGCGTGGACAGCCGCGCGCCCTTGGTGCCGATGGGGTCCTTGATGACCTGCACCAGCAGCGACTGGCCTTCGAACACCTGCTTCTCGATCGGCACCATGGGGCCGCCGTTGCGGTGGTCGCGCTCGGGCGCGGGCGCGCTGGGGCGCGAGCCCGGCGTGAACGGCGCGACGATGTCGGCCACGTGCAGGAAGGCGGTGCGCTCCAGGCCGATGTCGATGAAGGCCGACTGCATGCCCGGCAGCACGCGCGACACCTTGCCCAGGTAGATGTTGCCGACCAGCCCGCGCTCGAGCGTGCGCTCGACGTGCAGCTCTTGCACCGCGCCGTGCTCGACCAGCGCCACACGGGTCTCCTGCGGGGACCAGTTGATCAGGATGTCTTGCATGGAATTCTTAGGTAGTAAAACCGGCGCCTCGAAGCAGCTCTGCGGTCTCGAACATGGGAAGGCCCATGATGCCCGAATAGGACCCGCTGATGTGCTCGATGAAGGCCGCCGCGGCGCCCTGGATCGCATAGGCCCCGGCCTTGCCCAGCGGCTCGCCGCTGTGCGCGTAGCGCGCGACCTGCGCGTCTGTGATCCTGGCGAAGCGCACGCGCGAGACGCTGAGCGCCGCGAAGCGCTGCGCGCCGTGCTGCAGCGCCACCGCGGTCAGCACGCGGTGCGTGGCGCCTGAAAGCAGCCGCAGCATGCGCGCCGCGTCCTGCTCGTCCTCGGGCTTGCCGAGGATGGTGCGGCCCAGCGCCACCGTGGTGTCGGCGCAGAGCACCGGCGCCTCGGCCAGGCCCCGGCGGTGCAGGCGCGCCACGGCGGCATCGAGCTTGAGCGCGGTCACGCGCTGCACGTAGGTGGCGGGCGCCTCGTTGGGCAGCACGGCTTCGAGCGATTCCGCGTCTTCGCCGGCATCGGCCAGCAGCAGCGCATGGCGGACGCCGAGTTGGCCGAGCAGCTGGGCGCGGCGCGGGCTTTGCGAGGCGAGGTAGATGAAGTCCGGCAAGGTTCAGTTCTCCTGGTGCGGCGGCGGGCTGCCGGCCACTGTGCGGTTCCAGACCAGGCCGTGCGGCAGGCGTTCGGGTCCGAATAGAAAGTGAAGCACGCGCCGCCGCGCAGGCGACCGGGCGCGCGACGATGCGTGCAGCAGCAAGGGGCGCATCAGCAAGGCGTCGCCGCGTGCGGCGGTGCAGATGGTTTCGCCATGCGCGCTGCGCAGGGCCTGCGCCGCGTCAGCGTCCAGGCGCCCCGCGCGATGGCTGCCTGGCACGACGCGCAAGGGGCCGGCATCGGCCCCGCAATCGTCGAGGTGCACGCGCACGGCCAACAGCGATTGCAGCACGTCGACCGGCGGCTGCACATAGGGCTCGCCTTCCTTCAAGACGCTCGCCATGCCGTCGGCAGAAGCGGGAATCGAGGTGTCCTGGTGCAGCGCGACGAGCCAGTTCTTGTCGGCCGTCTTGTCGAACAAGGTGCATTGCACCGCGACCGAAGCCGTGTCGAGCAGGCCCAGGGCGGTCAACCGGGTGTTCAGCCGGGCCGCCATCGCCAGGCATTGCGGATGGGCGAGCAGGTTGCGGCTGCCTGCGGACTGGCCGAGCCAGCGGTCGAGCGACTGCGACGTCTCTTCGAGCAGATCGGGCGGCAACAACGCCGGAAGCAACGTCGACAAAAGCGCGTGCCCCTTTTCCTCGAGCCACGCAGCCTGCCCGTCGGCGCCCGTCATTCGCGGTGGTAAGGATGACCCGCGTTGACCGACCATGCCCGGTACAGCTGCTCCACCAGCAGCACCCGCGCCATCGCGTGCGGCAGCGTCAGGTCGGACAGCCGGATGCGTTCGTGCGCCGCGGCCTTGAAGGCCGGGTCGAGGCCGTCGGGACCGCCGATGACCAGGGCGACGTCGTCACCCTCGCCTTGCCAGGTCTGCAGCCGCGAAGCGAGCGCCTTGGTGGTCAGCGCCGTGCCGCGCTCGTCGAGCGCCACGATGCGCATGCCGCGCGCAATGGCGCCCTCGATGCGTTCGCGCTCGGCGGCGTACAGCGTTTCCAGGGTCTTGGAGCCGCGCGGCTCCGTCTTGACGGCGCGCAGCTCGAGCTTGAGCTCGGGCGGGAAGCGCTTGGCGTAGTCGTCCCAGGCGGTCTGCGCCCAATCGGGCATGCGCTGCCCGACGGCGACCACCAGGAGCTTCATGCGCGGCGGGCGGGTGCCTTCTTGGCAGGCGCCTTCTTGGCTGCCGCGGGCCGGGCTGCCGCCGGCTTGGAGGCCGCGGACTTGGCAGCAACCTTCTTGGCGGCGGGCTTGCCCACCACCTTGACCGGCACGCGCGCGGTGGTGCCCGTCTTGCGGGCGGGCGCCTTCCGGGCTGCGGTCTTGGCGGCCGTCTTGGAAGCCGGCTTGCGGGCCGGTGCCTTGGCGGCCTTGGCTTCTTGCTCTGCGGCGCGGATGGCGGTCTTGGCGGCGCTCGAGCGGCGCAGCGTCGGTTCCTTGGCGGCGGGTTTCTTCTTGCCCGTGGGCTCGTCGGCCACCGACGAACTGGTCGACGCGGCCGGCTTGGCGGCGCCGAGCTTGGCGCGCACCGGCTTGTCGCCCCAGATCTCTTCCAGGTGGTAGTACTGGCGGATGGCGGGCTGCATGATGTGCGCCACGGCGGCGCCGCAGTCCACGATGATCCACTCGCCGTTTTCCTCGCCCTCGATGCGCGGCTTGCCGAAACCGGCTTCGCGCACTGCGTCGCGCACGCTGGCGGCCAGCGCCTTGGTCTGGCGGTTGGAGGTGCCCGACGCCACGATCACGCGCTCGAACAGCGGCGACAGATGTTCTGTGTCGAATACCTGGATGTCCTGCGCCTTGACGTCTTCGAGACCATCGATGATGGCTCGCTGGAGTTTCTGGGTGTCTTTCTTGGCGGCGGCTTCAGTGGTCATCAGGCAGAGCGGTAGAGGTGGTGTTGGTCAATATAGCGTGCAACGGAGGGCGGAACCAGCGAGGAAATGTCCACGCCCAGTGCCGCGCGCCGCCGAACTTCGGTGGCGCTGGTGTCCATGAGTGGCAATTCGAGCGCCTCGAAACGCGCGCCAGCCGGGAGGCCGGGCAGCATTTTCGGATCAAAACGAGCAGTGTCGCCCGTCGATAGTGCGCGATACGCTACAGAAACGATAGCAGTGCGGAGTATATCCTGCCAGCCGTGCCAGCTCGGCAGGGCCGTTGCCTGGTCGGCGCCCATGATCAACACCAGCTGTGTGCCGGGCTGTTCGCGCTGCAGTTCGTGCAGGGTGTCGAGTGTGTAGGTGGGGCCGTCGCGCAACACTTCGCGGCTGTCGACCACGACGGTGCCCTGGAGCCCGGCGAACGCCAGCCGTGTCATCGCGAGGCGGTCTTCCTTCGGTATGAGCGTGCGGCTCTTGTGCCAGGCCTGCCCCGTGGGAATGACGTGCAGCTCGGCCAGGTCGAGCTGCGCCAACGCGGCCTCGGCCAACGCCACATGGGCGTTATGCGGTGGGTCGAACGCACCACCGAAAACACCGATGCGCGCAGCCTTGCCGGAAGGGTTCACAGCCAGTCGCGCCGCACGATGAAGTCGCTGTACAGCGCGGCTTCGGGGCTGCCCGCCTCGGGCTGTTGCTGGTAGGCCCAGCTCGCCAGCGGCGGCATCGACAGCAGGATCGATTCGGTGCGCCCGCCGGACTGCAGCCCGAAGTGCGTGCCGCGGTCCCACACCAGGTTGAACTCGACGTAGCGGCCGCGGCGGTAGAGCTGGAAGTTGCGCTCCCGCTCGGTGTAGGCCATGTCTCGCCGACGTTCGACGAGCGGCAGGTACGCCGGCAGAAAGCCGTCGCCCACCGAGCGCATCAGCGCGAAGCCGTTGTCGAAGCCGCCTTCGGAAAAGTCGTCGAAGAAGATGCCGCCCACGCCGCGTTGCTCGTTGCGGTGCTTCAAGAAGAAATACTCGTCGCACCATGTCTTGAAGCGCGGGTATTTGTCGTCGCCGAACGGCGCGAGCGCATCGCGGCAAGCCGTGTGGAAGTGCACCGCGTCTTCCTCGAAGCCGTAGCACGGCGTGAGGTCCATGCCGCCGCCGAACCAGCAGACCGGCTCGCCACCTTCGGGCAATGCGGCGAGCATGCGCACGTTCATGTGAACGATGGGCACGTAGGGGTTGCGCGGGTGGAACACCAGCGACACGCCCATCGCCTCGAAGGGCGCGCCCGACAGCTCGGGCCGGTTCTGCGTGGCCGAGGGCGGCAGCCTCGGGCCGCGCACCTGCGAGAAGCCGCACCCCGCGCGCTCGAAGAGTTCGCCGCCTTCGAGGATGCAGGTGAGCCCCTGGCCTTGCAGCGGCTCGCCCGGCGCCTTCTGCCAGGCATCGCGAACGCAGGTGCCGCCATCGGCCTGCTCGACCGCCGCGACGATCGACTGCTGCAGTCCGCGCAGGTAGTCGCCGACAGCGGCCGGGTCGGTGTGCTGCATCAGGCGCTGGGGGTGTTGCGCGCGTGAAGCGCGCGGAATCCGATGTCCTTGCGGTACTGCGCGCCGTCGAAATTGACGCGCGCCGCCACCTCGTACACGCGCTGCTGCGCGAGCTTCACGCTGTCGGCCAGCACGGTCACGCAGAGCACGCGCCCGCCGCTGGTCTTGAGCTCGCCGTTTTCCAGCGTGGTGCCGGCATGGAACACCACCGCGTCAGGCGTCTCGGCCGGAATGCCGGTGATGCGGTCGCCCTTGCGCGGCGAGAGCGGGTAGCCGTGCGCGGCCATGACCACGCCCAGCGCCACGCGGCGGTCCCACTGCAGCTCGACCTGGTCGAGCGTGCCGTCGGTGGCGTGCCAGAACACCTCGAACAGGTCGGACTTCAGGCGCATCATGATCGGCTGCGTCTCGGGGTCGCCCATGCGGCAGTTGAATTCCAGCGTCTTCGGGTGGCCAGCCGCGTCGATCATCAGGCCGGCGTACAGGAAGCCGGTATACGGAATGCCGTCTTTCTCCATGCCGCGGATGGTCGGAAGGATGATTTCGCGCATCGCGCGCGCATGCACCTCGGCGGTGACCACCGGCGCCGGCGAATACGCGCCCATGCCGCCGGTGTTGGGGCCTTCGTCGTTGTCGAGCAGGCGCTTGTGGTCCTGGCTGGTGGCCAGCGCGGTCACGTTCTTGCCGTCGCACAGCACGATGAAGCTGGCTTCCTCGCCCTGCAGGAATTCTTCGATGACGACGCGCGCGCCGCCTTCGTTGTGCGACACGCCGAACTTGTTGTCGACCAGCATGAAGTCGACCGCCTCGTGCGCTTCCTGCGCGGTCATGGCAACCACCACGCCCTTGCCGGCAGCCAGGCCGTCGGCCTTGACGACGATGGGCGCGCCCTTGGCGTCGATGTATGCGTGCGCCGCGGCGGCGTCGGTGAAGGCCTCGTACTCGGCCGTCGGGATCTTGTGGCGCTTCATGAACGCCTTGGAAAACGCCTTGGAGCTCTCGAGCTGCGCGGCCGCCTGCGTCGGGCCGAAGATGCGCAGGCCGTGCGCACGAAACTCGTCCACCACGCCCGCCGCCAGCGGCGCCTCGGGGCCGACCACGGTCAGCGCGATCTTTTCCTTGATGGCCCACTCACGCAGCGCGGCGGGCTCGGTGATGTCGATGCAGTCGTAGCGCGTGTCGGTGGCGGTGCCGCCGTTGCCGGGCGCCACGTACACGCGGCTCACCCGCGTAGCCTGCGACAGACGCCACGCCAGAGCGTGTTCACGGCCCCCTCCTCCAATTACCAGTACCTTCATTCGCGGGCCTTCATTTCTCTCTGAGATTCAAAACAATCACGGGTGCCGACTCGATCACTCGGACAGCGACGCGTTGTGGAACACGTCCTGCACATCGTCCAGGTCCTCGAGCACGTCGAGCAGCTTCTGCATTCTTGCGGCGTCTTCGCCGGTCACGTCGACGGTGTTTTCTGCGCGCATGGTCACTTCGGCGGCGTCGGGCTTCAGGCCGGCGGCCTCCAGCGCGTTCTTCACGGCCTCGAAGTCGGCCACGGCGGTGATCACCTCGATGGCGCCGTCGTCGTCGGTGACCACGTCTTCAGCGCCTGCTTCCAGCGCCACTTCCATCACCTTGTCTTCGCTGGTGCCCGGCGCGAAGATGATCTGGCCGCAGTGCTTGAACTGGAAGGCCACCGAGCCTTCGGTGCCCATGTTGCCGCCGTGCTTGGAGAAGGCGTGGCGCACTTCGGCCACGGTGCGCACGCGGTTGTCGGTCATGGTGTCGACGATGATCGCCGCGCCGCCGATGCCATACCCTTCGTAACGAATTTCTTCGTAGTTGACGCCTTCGAGGTTGCCCGTGGCCTTGTCGATGTTGCGCTTGATGGTGTCGATCGGCAGGTTCACCGCCTTGGCCTTTTCGACCGCCAGCCGCAGCCGGGGGTTGGAACCCAGGTCAGCGCCGCCGGCGCGGGCGGCCACCGTGATTTCGCGGATGGCGCGGGTCCAGAGCTTGCCGCGCTTCTCGTCCTGGCGGCCCTTCCGGTGCTGAATATTTGCCCACTTGCTGTGTCCGGCCATGGCTTTCTATCTCGCTGTCTTGTGTTTTCAAAGCAAGCGCCGAGTTTACTGTCCGGCGCGCACAACGCCCGGGCGGACCCGGGATTTCGGCTCGGGCCTTTTGGTGATAATCGTTCGATGACGCCATCGCCTTCCGTAGCGCCAGGGAATTCCGAGACCCTGCCGCCCCACGCTCCACTGCCGCTGTATTACAAGACCGAGGCGGAGCACCAGGCGTTCCTGCTGCGCATCTTCGACAGCACCGCCGCCGACTACGACCGCATCGAGAGCGTGCTGGCCTTCGGCACCGGTCCCTCGTACCGCCGCGCGGCGCTGCGCCAGGCCGGCCTGACGCCAGGCGCCCAGGTGCTGGACGTGGGCATCGGCACCGGGCTCGTCGCACGCGAGGCGCTCAAGCTCATCGGCTCCACCGGCCAGCTCGTGGGCGTCGACCCCAGCGCCGGCATGATGAGCCAGGTCAAGCTGCCCGGCGTCGAGCTGCTGCGCGGCGTGGCCGAAAACCTGCCCCGCCCCGACGCCAGCTGCGACTTCGTGAGCATGGGCTACGCCATGCGCCACATCAGCGACGTGGCGGCCGCCTTCAGCGAATTCCACCGCGTGCTGCGTCCCGGCGGGCGCGTGGCGGTGCTGGAAATCACCAAGCCCGAAGGCCGCGTCGCAACGGCGCTGCTCAAGGGCTACATGCGTGCCGTGGTGCCGCTGATTGCCCGCGTGGTCGGGCGCCAGCGCAACACCTCGGAACTGTGGCGCTATTACTGGGACACCATCGAGGCCTGCATTCCGCCCGAGCGGGTGATGCAGGCGCTGGCCGCCGCGGGCTTTCGCGACGTGCAGCGCCATGCCAGCCTCGGCGTGTTTTCCGCCTATACCGCCATCAAACCAGAACCCATCCCAGAGGCCAGGTGACAGTGCGAGCTCAGGACCCCAACTCCTCCCAACTCTCTTCCCATCTGCGCGTCGAGCGCCTTTCGTTGCCGGACAGCCTCGCGCTGGCCACCCACGGCAAGGCGCCCTTCGCGGCCCTGGGCTACGGCACGCCCCACGGCGTGGCCTGGATGCCGACCGTGAACGCCCGCGTGCTGTCCACGCAAGGCGCCATGGCCGACGTGTGGCACGTGAGCGGCCCGCACATCGAGTCGGGCACCACCGGCATCGCGCGCTGGCGCACCGACGGCCACTGGCTGCTGGGCGCCATCGACCTGAACGAAGCGGCCGAGCAGCAGGGCCTGGCCGAGCTGGCGCACCGCGCCTACCGCGACCTGTTCAAGACGCTGGACCAGGCCGGCGCGCCGCACCTGCAGCGCATCTGGAACTACCTGCCGCAGATCAACGCCGACGGCGGCGGGCTCGAGCGCTACCGCCAGTTCAACCTGGGCCGGCAAGAAGCCTTCCTGGAAGCCGGCCGCGCCGCCTTCGAAGGCGCCCCGGCGGCCTGCGCCCTGGGCATTCACCAGGGCTCGCTGTCGATACGCTTCCTGGCCGGCCAGCAGGCGCCGCTGCCGCTGGAAAACCCGCGCCAGGTCTCGGCCTACCGCTACCCCGAAACCTACGGCCCGCGTTCGCCGACCTTCTCGCGCGCCGCGCTGGCGGACATCGGCGACGGCAACATCGCCCTGTTCATCTCGGGCACGGCGAGCATCGTCGGCCACGAAACCGTGCACCACGGCGACGTGCTGGAGCAAACCCGCGAAACGCTGCGCAACCTGCAGGCGGTGGTCGATGCCGCCAACGCGCGCGGCACGGCGAAGTTCGCCCTGGCCGAGCTCGACTGCGTGGTCTACGTGCGGCACCCGTCGGACACCGAGGCCGTGCGCAGCGTTCTCGAAGACACGCTGGGCGCCGACGCACCCATGGCGCGCCATGCGGTCTACCTCGAGGCGGACATCTGCCGCGCCGACCTGCTGGTCGAGATCGAGGCCCACACGGTGGCGGCCGGTCAGCTGCGGGCCTGAGCGGTCGTTGTCCGACCGTGTGCAGTCCGATTGCCTGATCCAATGATTCGCGTGCTGCGCTTCATCACGTCGATCCTCACGTCGATTCCGCTCGCGTTGATGCTCTACGCGCTGCTGCTGTTCCTGGGCCTCATCTCCCTGGTGTGGAACGTGGTCGCCATGCTGCTCTACCCGGTGATGCCGGTGGCGCCGGCGCGCGCGCTGGGGCGCACCACCATCGCCTTTGCCTACCGCATGTTCTGGTGGCTGGCCTCGGTGACCGGCATGATGCGCATCGACGCCTCCTGCCTCGACCCGATGCGCAAGGAGCCCGGCGTGATCTTCGTGGCCAACCACCCGACCATGCTCGACGCCCTGCTGCTGGTGGCGCGGCTGCCGCGCAGCGCCTGCATCATGAAGGCCGACCTGATGGGCAACATCTTTCTCGGCGCCGGCGCCCGGCTGGCGCGCTACATCAGCAACAAGTCGGCGCGCACCATGGTGCGCCTGGCGGTGAACGACCTGCGCAACGGCGGGCAGCTGGTGGTTTTTCCTGAAGGCACGCGTACCGTGACGCCGCCGCTCAACCCGTTTCGCCCCGGCACCACGCTGATCGCCAAGCTGGCGCAGGCGCCCATCCAGACCGTGTTCATCGACACCGACTCGCCCTACCTCGGCAAGGGCTGGCCGCTGTGGCGCGTGCCGCCGCTGCCCATCGTGTTCACGCTGCGGCTGGGCAAGCGCTTCGCGCCCACGCAGGACAGCGACGTGCTGCAGGCCGACCTGGAACAGTACTTTCGCCAAAACCTCGAACAGCGCGCTACAGACGCGTCTCCCGAATGCCAGACGCCTCGCGCACACACCTTGTCCTGATCCCCAGCTACAACACGGGCGAACGCCTGTTCTCGACCGTTGCCGCCGCGCGCGCGCAATGGAACCCCGTGTGGGTGGTGGTCGACGGCAGCGACGACGGCACCGGCGAGCGGCTGCAACAACTGGCCGCCGGCGACCCGGGCCTGCGCGTGTGGGTGCTGCCGCAGAACCAGGGCAAGGGCTCGGCCGTGCTGCACGGCCTGCGCGCCGCCAGGGACGCCGGGTTCACGCATGCGCTGACCATGGACTCCGACGGCCAGCACCCGGCCGACCTGATTCCCGAATTCATGAACGCCTCGCTGGCGCGGCCTGAGACCATGGTGCTCGGCCGGCCGGTGTTCGACGCCAGCGCGCCGCTGCTGCGCGTGCGCGGGCGGCGCGTGTCGAACGGATGGACCCAGCTGGAGACCCTGTTCGCCGGCGTCGGCGATTCGCTCTACGGCTTTCGCGTGTACCCGGTGGCCGACCTGATTGCCGTGATGCAGCGCCAGCCGTGGATGCGGCGCTTCGACTTCGACACCGAAGCGGTGGTGCGGCTGGCCTGGCGCGGCGTGAAGCCGGTGAACATCGATGCGCCGGTGAAATACCTGACGGCGGAAGAAGGCGGCGTGTCGCACTTTCGCTATGGGCGCGACAACGTGCTGCTGACGTGGATGCACGCGCGGTTGATGGTGGAGTTCGTGCTGCGGCTGCCGGGGTTGGTGGTTCGCAAGCTGGCGAAGAAGGCGCCGTTTCAGGATTGATTTTTTGGGGGTCGGTGCGGCGGCAGTGTGGACGGTCGAGGCTGCTGCCCTCACCCCAGCCCTCTCCCGCGAGCGGGAGAGGGAGCAATACCGGGAGTTGGAGAACAAGCGCCGATGCCGCCGTGTTGTCCCCTCTCCCGCCCGCGGGAGAGGGCTAGGGTGAGGGCGGTGCCTCCGAAAAAGCACGCGCCCAAATTCAGCTTGAAGCCCCCACAGCCCCCCCACCCAACGCCTTGTACAAAGTCATCGTCGCATTCAGCTGATTCAACCGATTCAGCGCCAGCGACACCTCCGCCGTACGCCGCCGGTCCTTCGCATCCAGCACAGGCTGCAACGCCGTCGCCCCCGCGCGGTAGCGCACCTCCGACAAGCGCTCCGCGCGTTGCGCCTCCTGCAGCGCCAGCGCGAGCTTCTCGCTCTCGGCGCGCAACTGCGTGCGTGACGACAGCGCGTTCTCCACCTCCGACAGCGCCGTGTACAACGACTGCCGAAAGCCCACCACCGCCTCCTCGTACTGTGTCTGCGAAACACCCACGCTCAGCCGCGCGGTGTTCCATTGCAGAAACGGCAAGGCCAGCCCGGCACCGAGCGTCGCCACCGGGTTCTTCAGCAGTTCGCCCAACGCGGTGCTCGATGTGCCCAGCGACCCGGTGAGGCTCAGCGCCGGATAGAACCCGGTGCGCGTCGCATCGACGTTCGCGAGCGCCGCGCGCAGCCGCTGTTCCGCCGCGCGCAGGTCCGGCCGGCGGCCCAGCAAGCTCGCGGGCACGCCGGCGTCGATCGCGGGCAAGGCGATGTCCGGCAAGCTCGGCGGCTCGACCGCCATCGGCTCCGGCGGCCGGTCGAACAGGATGGCCAGCGCGTTGCGCGCCTCCACGCGCTGCTGCAGCAGCTGCGTGTGCGCCGCCTCCTGCGTGGCCAGGTTCTGGCCGGCCTGCGCCACGTCCAGCCCCGACACCGCGCCCGCCGCGTACTTCACGCGCACCAGCGCAAGAATGCGCCGGCCGTCTTCCATGCCCGCCTCGCTCAACGCGATGCGCTGGTTGAGGTAGCCGGTTTGCCAGTAAAGGCCGGCCGTGGTGCCCACCAGCGCGAGCGCCGTGGCCTGGCGGTCGGACTCGGTCGCCTTCAGCGCCCAATCGGCCGCGCTGCGCTGCGCCGACAGCCGCCCCCACAGGTCGAGCTCGTAGCTCAGGCTCAGCAGCGAGTTCGATGCCGACCCGGCCACGCCACCGTGCTTCAGGTCGTAGCTGCGCGAGGTGCTGGTTTGCCCCGCCACCGCCGGCGTGAGGTTCGTGTTCGCCAGCCCCGCCTGCAACTGCGCGCGCTGCACGCGGATGCCTGCGGCGGCCAGGTCGTTGTTGGTGCGCAGTGCGTCGTCGATGAGCCGGTCGAGCTGCGCGTCGTTGAACGCCGCCCACCAGTTCGCGGACAGCACCGCTGATGCGCTTCCCTCGCTCTCCGCGCCACCTTGCTGCCAGGCCTGCGGAACGTCGAGCGGGCGCGGCACACGCTGCGCCGGCTGGAACAGCGTGCAGCCGTTCAGCAGCAGCACCGCGGCGGCCACCGTGGAAAGAAGGCGGGAGCTGTTCACCCTGTTCACGCTACTCACGCGCCAGCGCCTCGATCGGGTCCAGCCGCGCCGCATTGCGCGCCGGCAGGTAGCCGAACAGCACGCCGATCAGCGACGCGCACAGAAATGCCGACACCACGGCCCCCAGCGAAAAGATCATTTGCCATTGCTTCACGAACACCGAAAACAGAAAGCTGATGCCGTACGACAGCGTCACGCCGATCAACCCGCCCACCAGGCACACCAGCACCGCCTCGGTGAGGAACTGCTGCAGCACGTCGCTTTGCCTCGCGCCCACGGCCATGCGAATGCCGATCTCGCGGGTGCGCTCCGTGACCGACACCAGCATGATGTTCATCACCCCGATGCCGCCCACCACCAGCGAGATGACCGCGATGAGCGACAGCAGCAAGGTCAGCGACTGGCTCGTGCGCTCGGCCGTCTTCACGATGCTGTCCATGTTGAAGGTGAAGAAGTCCTTGCTGCCGTGACGCAGGGTCAGCAGCTTCACGATGCTGTCTTCCGCGGCCTTGGTCGGCTGGTCGTCGCGAATGCGCACGGTGATGTTGTCGAAGTGCTGCTGGCCGAAGAGCCGGCTCGCGCCGGTGCTGTACGGCAGCCAGATGTTGAGCGACTTGTTGTCGCCGAACACCGTCTTCTTGTCCTGCGACACCCCGATCACCGTGCAAGGCAGGTTGCCCACCAGGATGATCTTGCCGACCGCCTCGGTGCCCTCGGGGAACAGCTTGCGCCGCGTGTTCTGGTCGATCACCACCACCTGCGACTGGTGGCGCACGTCGCTCGCCGTGAAGGCCGCGCCGCTGGTCATCTGCATGTCGCGCACCCGGAAGAAGGCGTCGCTCACCCCGTTCACCGTGCCGTTGATGTCCACGCTGCGGTAGCGCAGGCGCACGCTGCGCGAGGTGGCGGGCGTCACGCTGTGCACATAGGGCTGCGCCGAGATGGCGTCGAGGTCGGCGGGTATCAGCGTGCGAATGCTCTGCGCCTTGTCGTCGCCGAAGTCGCGGCCCGGGTACACGTCCAGCGTGTTGGTGCCGATGGCCCGGATGTCCGACAGCACGAAGCGCTTGGCGCCCTCCCCGATGGCCACGATGGACACCACCGAGGTGATGCCGATGACGATGCCCAGCATGGTGAGCGCGGTGCGCATGCGGTGCGCCATCATCGAGCGCCAGGCCATGCGGAAAGCCTCCGCGAAGCGGGCCCATCCGGTGCTGAAGCGCGCGATGCCGAGCTTGGGGCGGGTCATCGCCCCGGGCGCGGCTGCGTCGCTTTGCGAGCCTTGCACGCCTTGCACGCCTTGTCCGTCCTGCGCGGGCGCGGCCACAGTAGGCACATTGGGCCGGTCGCCCACGATCTCGCCATCGGCGATCTCGATGATGCGTTCGGTGCAGCTCGCCACCTGCATGTCGTGCGTCACGATGATCACCGTGTGGCCCTGCGCATGCAGCTCGCGCAGGATGCCGATCACCTCCTGCCCGCTCTTGCGGTCGAGGGCGCCGGTCGGCTCGTCGGCCAGGATGACCTCGCCGCCGTTCATCAGCGCGCGCGCGATGCTCACGCGCTGTTGCTGGCCGCCCGAGAGCTGGCTGGGCCGGTGCTCGGTGCGGTCGCCCAGGCCCAGGCGCGCGAGCAGCTGCCGCGCGCGCGTGTCGCGGGCCTGCGCGTCGGTGCCGGCATACACGGCGGGCACCTCGACGTTGCCGGTGGCCGTCAGGTGCTGCATCAGGTGGTAGCGCTGGAAGATGAAGCCGAAGTGCTCGCGCCGCAGCTCGGCCAGCGCGTCGCTGTCGAGCGTGCCCACGTCCTGGCCCGACACGGTGTAGGTGCCGGTGCTCGGCCGGTCGAGGCAGCCGAGGATGTTCATGAGCGTCGACTTGCCCGAACCCGAGGCCCCCACGATGGCCAGCATTTCGCCATGGCCGATGTCGAGGTCGACGTCTTTCAGCACCTGCACCTCCTGCTCGCCCGAGGGAAAGCTGCGGCCGATGCCGCGCAGCGCGAGCAGAGCTTGCTTCGCGGGCACCGTGGCGTCCGTCACGGGCGCTTGCCCTTCGGTCCGCCGCCGTCCCCGCCACCGCCACCACTGCTGCCACCGCCACCGCTGTCATTGCGGTCGCCCACGGCCGACGGGTCGCCCGTGATCACCGTGTCGCCCTCCTTCAGCCCTTCGAGCACCTGCGCCTGGAAGTTGTTGCTGATGCCCACGCGCACCTTGCGCGTGTCCACCGTCTGGTCGGCCTTGAGCACGCGCACGTCCTGGCGGCCTTCCGTGTCGCGCGCGCCCAGCGCGGTGAGCGGCACGGTCAGCGCCTGCTTCGCCTCGCCCAGAAGAATGGCGACCTGCGCCGTCATGTCGACGCGCAGCGTGCGGTCGGGGTTGGGCACGTCGAACAGCGCGTTGAAGAACACGGCGTTGTTGATCTTTTCGGGCGACGGCTGCACCGCGCGCAGCGTGCCGTGGTAGCGCTTGTCGGGGTCGCCCAGGATGGTGAAGTACACCGGCTGCCCGGGCTTGACGCGCACCACGTCGGCCTCGGACACCTGCGCCTTCACCGTCATGGTCGACAGGTCGGCCAGCTTCATCAGCGTGGGCACCTGGAAGGCCGCCACCACCGTCTGCCCCTCGAGCGTGCTGATGGACACCACGTCGCCGTCGATGGGCGCGACGATGCGCGTGTACGACAGGTTGGTCTGCGCCGAGGCCACGGCCAGCTTCTGCTGACGGATCTGCGCCTCCAGCGACACGGCGTCGGCGCGCAGCGCACGCAGCTCGGCGTCGGCGCTTTCCATGTCCTGCCGTGCCGCGGCGTCCTGCGCGAGCATGTCCTGCTGGCGGGTCCAGGTGAGCTGGGCCTGCTTCACGCGAACTTCCTTGGCGAGCTTCTGCGCCTGCAGGTTCTCCAGCTTGGCCTGCTCCTGCGCAAGCGTGTTCTGCGAGATGACGGGGTCGATCTCGGCGAGCCAGTCGCCCTTTTTCACGGTCTGCCCCAGCACCACCTTCAGCGACTTGAGCTGGCCGCTGACCTGCGCGCCCACCTCCACCTGCTTGAGCGCCTGCAGCACGCCGGTGGCGAGCACGGCGTTCTCGAGGTCGGTGCGCTGCACCGTGGCGGTGAGGTAGTCGGTCTTCTTGGGCGGGCTGAACCAGAACAGGGACAGCAGGCCCAGGGCCACCACGGCGACGAGGCCGTAGACGAGCTTGCGCGAGCGCCGCTTGGGGGTGTTTTGCATGCAGTGAGGATGAAGTGAAACGCCGCTGGCGCGCACGGGGTGCGGCAGCGGCTTTCATCCTAGCGGCGGTTCCTGAAGGTCCCCTAAAGACAGGGGCGGCATCGGGGCATTGCGCCCGATGCTTTGGAGATCAGCGGGGCATCGCGCCCGATGCGTTGAAGATCAGCGGGCCCGGCGCGAGCGCACCAGCAGCGTGAGCAGCATCAGCGACAGCACCACGAACGCGATGAACGACCAGTTCGCCAGCGTCAGGCCGAACAGCGTCCAGTCGATCTTCGAGCAGTCGCCGCCGCCGCGGAAAATCATGGGCAGCGCGCGCTTCAGCGGAAAGGTCTCGATCATTCCGTACAGGTCGCGCCCGCAGGACACCACCTCCGGCGGATACCACTGCAGCCAGCTCTGCGAGGCGGCCGTGTAGGCACCGCCGATGGCCGCCACCAGCGCCAGCACGCTGCCGGTCACCTGCAGCGCACGGGTGCGGAAGATGGCGGCCAGCCCGGTGAAGAGCGCCACCAGCACCAGCGCATACCGCTGCACGATGCACATGGGGCAAGGCTCGAGCCCGACCACGTGCTGCAGGTAGAGCCCGAAGGCGAGCATGAGAACGCAGGCCAGGCAGATCAGCCCGAGCGCGCGGCGCGGCACGCCGAAGTACCAATCGATCAAGGAGACACCCAATCTTCTTCTACGAACACCCTGGCCTTGCGTGGGTTGGCGACGACGGTGTCGCCTTCCTTCAAGCCCAGGTCACGGAACTGTTGCGCAGGGAGTTGCGCCTCGATGATGGTTCCGGAGCCCGGATTATCTGGATTCGATTCGGTGGGTTCAAGTTCCAGCCGCGCGGTGGGTCCGACCACGATCGCGCGCGAAAGCGTGGCGACGATGCCCGAGGCGCCCGGCACGTAGCGTGTCACATCGATGTCATGCGGGCGCACGTAGGCGCGCGCCTTGGCGTCGCGCGCGCCGCTGTGCTCGGGCGAGTCCAGGCGCATGCCGTCGAGCTGCACGGCGCCGTTGTCGGCCCGGCCGTGAAACAGGTTCACGTCGCCCAGGAAGCCGTAGACGAAGGGGCTGGCCGGCTGGTCCCACACCTCCTGCGGCGAGCCGACCTGCTCGATCTGCCCCTTGTTGATG
Organism: Variovorax sp. RCC_210; assembly: GCF_041355175.1. NCBI lineage: Bacteria > Pseudomonadati > Pseudomonadota > Betaproteobacteria > Burkholderiales > Comamonadaceae > Variovorax > Variovorax sp. RCC_210. The sequence continues at coordinate 1,440,266 of NZ_JBFUPJ010000001.1, forward strand.
ACCACCACGCGGTCGGCCACCTCGAGCGCCTCTTCCTGGTCGTGCGTGACGAAGATGGAGGTCACGTGCAGCTCGTCGTGCAGGCGGCGCAGCCAGCGGCGCAGTTCCTTGCGCACCTTGGCGTCGAGCGCGCCGAAGGGCTCGTCCAGCAGCAGCACCTTGGGCTCCACCGCCAGCGCGCGGGCCAGCGCAATGCGCTGGCGCTGGCCGCCCGAGAGTTGCGACGGGTAGCGGTCGGCCAGCCAGTCGAGCTGCACCAGCTTGAGCAGGTCGGTGACCTTGGCCTTGATCTGCGCGTCGCTCGGGCGTTCCTTGCGCGGCTTCACGCGCAGGCCGAAGGCCACGTTCTCGAACACGGTCATGTGGCGGAACAGCGCGTAGTGCTGGAACACGAAGCCCACCTGCCGCTCGCGCACGTGCACGTCGGTGGTGTCCTCGCCCGAGAAAAGAATGGTGCCGGCGTCGGCCGTTTCCAGCCCCGCGATGATGCGCAGCAGCGTGGTCTTGCCGCAGCCCGAGGGGCCGAGCAGCGCGACGAGCTCGCCCGACTCCACGTCGAGGTTCACGTCGCGCAGTGCGCGGAAGTCGCCGAACTGCTTGCTGATGTTGCGGATTTCGATGCTCATGGATCTCTGCCTGTGTGTTCTTCTGGTCACTCCCTCTCCCCTTGGGGAGAGGGTCGGGGTGAGGGTTCTCGCCTCACCCAGGGGCTTTTCAAGCCGCCGTGGGCCGCTCGGGCGGCAGTTCCGCAATGGCCTTCATCTCGCGCTCGTGCCGCCATTCGATGACCGACTTGATCACCAGCGTCACCAGCGCAAGGATGGCCAGCAGCGAGGCCACCGCGAAGGCGGCCACCGACTGGTATTCGTTGTAGAGCACTTCCACATGCAGCGGCATGGTGTTGGTCTGGCCGCGAATGTGCCCCGATACGACCGACACCGCGCCGAACTCGCCCATGGCGCGCGCGTTGCACAGGATCACGCCGTAAAGCAGGCCCCACTTGATGTTCGGGAGCGTCACGCGCCAGAAGGTCTGCCAACCGGTCGCGCCCAGCACGATGGCGGCCTGCTCCTCGTCGGTGCCCTGCGCCTGCATCAGCGGAATGAGTTCGCGCGCAATGAAGGGAAAGGTCACGAACACGGTCGCCAGCACGATGCCGGGCACGGCGAAGATGATCTTGATGTCGTGCTCGGCCAGCCAGGGGCCGATCCAGCCCTGCGCACCGAACACCAGCACGTAGATCAGGCCCGCCACCACCGGCGACACCGCGAACGGCAGGTCGATCAGCGTGGTCAGCAAGGCCTTGCCGCGGAACTCGAACTTGGCCACGGCCCAGGCCGCGGCCACGCCGAACACCAGGTTCAGCGGCACCGCGATGGCGGCCGTGATGAGCGTGAGCCGGATGGCGCTCCACGCATCGGGCTCCTTCAGCGCGTCGAGGTACGCCGAGAGGCCCTTGCGCAGCGCCTCGGTGGCCACGGCGGCCAGCGGCAGCACGAGGAACAGGAACATGAACGCGAGCGCGATGCCGATCAGCGCCCAGCGCACCCAGGGTGCTTCGGTGGTGCCGGCCTTGGCGCGGCGAATGGTCTTGGAAGGTGCGCTCATGTCAGGCTCCAGACCTGCGGCGTTGCCATGCCTGCAGGCCGTTGATGACCAGCAGCAGCACGAACGAAATGACCAGCATCACCAGCGCCACGGCGGTGGCACCCGCGTAGTCGTACTGCTCCAGCTTGCCGATGATGATGAGCGGCGTGATCTCCGAGATCATCGGCATGTTGCCGGCAATGAAGATCACCGAGCCGTACTCGCCGATGGCACGCGCGAAGGCCATGGCAAAGCCCGTGAACAGTGCCGGCGCGATGGCCGGGAAGATCACCTTGGTGAAGGTCTGCAGCCGCGTGGCGCCCAGCGAGGTGGCGGCTTCCTCGAGCTCTTTCTCGGTGTCTTCGAGCACCGGCTGCACCGTGCGCACCACGAAGGGCAGCCCGATGAAGATCAGCGCAATCACGATGCCCGCCGGCGTGAACGCCAGCTTGATGCCGTGCGGCTCCAGCAGCTGCCCGATCCAGCCGTTGCCCGCGAGCAGCGCGGTCAGCGAAATGCCGGCCACCGCCGTCGGCAGCGCGAACGGAAGGTCGACCAGCGCATCGACGATGCGCTTGCCCGGAAACTTGTAGCGCACCAGCACCCAGGCCACCAGCAGCCCGAACACGGCGTTGACGAGCGCCGCGATGAGCGAGGCGCCGAAGGTCAGCCGGTACGAGGCCATCACGCGCGGCGCGGTCACCGCCACCCAGAACTGGTCCCAGGTCAGCGTGAAGGTGCGAAACACCAGCGCCGACAGCGGGATCAGCACGATCAGGCTGAGGTAAAGAATGGAGAAGCCGAGCGTGATGTGGAAACCGGGCAGCACGCGCTTGGCGCCCCCTGCCCGGTTGGCACGCGAAAAAGGCGCTCCCGCGGACGGGAGCGCCGAAGGAACAGCGCCGCTCATTTACTTCGCGCCGGGCGTGTAGAGCTTGTCGAACTGGCCGCCGTCGTTGAAGTGCACCTTCTGCGCTTCACCCAGGCTGCCGAACAGTTCCTGCACCGTGAACAGCTGCAGCGGCTTGAACGTGGCGGCGTACTTCTTCAGCACGGTCTGCGAGCGCGGGCGCAGCGCATGCTTGGCCGCGATTTCCTGCGCTTCTTCGGAGTACAGCCAGTCGAGGTAGGCCTTGGCGAGCTCGCCGGTGCCCTTCTTGGCGGTCGTGCGCTCGACCACGGCCACCGGGTTCTCGGCCACGATGCTGATCGACGGGTACACCGAGTCGACCTTGCCGGTGCCGAATTCGCGGTCGATGGAGACCACTTCGGATTCGAAGGTGATCAGCGCGTCGCCGATGTTGCGTTGCAGGAAGGCGGTGGTCGCGTCGCGCCCGCCGCGTGCCAGCACCGGCACGTTCTTGAACAGCTTGCCGACGAACTCGGCGGCTTGCGCGTCGGTGCCGCCCTTCTTCTTGATGTAGCCCCAGGCAGCCAGGTAGGCGTAGCGGCCGTTGCCGCCGGTCTTGGGGTTGACGATCACGACCTGCACGCCGGGCTTGACCAGGTCGTCCCAGTCCTTGATGCCCTTGGGGTTGCCGTTGCGCACCAGGAACAGCATGGTCGAGGTGGTGGGCGACGCGTTGTCGGGGAATTTCTTGGGCCAGTCCTTGGCGACCACGCCGGCGTTGGCCAGGAAGTCGATGTCGGTGGACGTGTTCATGGTGACGACGTCGGCGTCGAGGCCGTCGGCCACGGCGCGCGCCTGGGCGCTGGAGCCGCCGTGCGACTGGTCGATCTTGACGTCCTTGCCGGTCGCCTTCTTGTAGTGCGCCACGAAGGCCGCGTTGTAGTCCTTGTAGAACTCGCGGGCCACGTCGTACGAGGCGTTCAGCAGCCCCGTGCCGGACGTACCTTGGGCGAAGGCGGTGCTGCCTGCAAGTGCGGAGGACGCCAGCGCGAGCACGGCGACGAAGGTCTTGATTCTGGAAGTCATGTGATTGCCAAGGTTTCTGAAAAATCACGGCCCGCCGACCAGGCGGCGGGCTCGTCGGTCAACGATTGCAGCAGGGCCAGGCCGAGCGGCCAGTCTCCATGCCCCGAATCGATGTTGATGTGGCCCGCATTCTGCATGCGCACGAACTCGCTGCCCCAGGCGCGCGAATATGCACCCGCCAGGCGAATGGGGCAAAACGGGTCGTTGCTGCTGGCCACCACGATGCTGCGGTACGGCAGCGCGGCATAGGGAACCGGCGCGAAGTCGGACAGCACCGCGCGGCGCTCGGGGTCGGCCGGCGCCACCAGCAGCGCGCCCTGGATGCGTGCCGCCGCGGCGCTCGGCAGGTGCGCCGTAGCAATGCAGCCCAGGCTGTGCGCGGCGATCACCACCGGCCCTGGCGTTTCCATGACCAGCTTGGTCAGCGCCGCCACCCAGGCATCGCGCTTGGGCGAGGCCCAGTCGTCCTGCACCACCCGCGCCGCGCCCGGAATGCGCGCTTCCCACAGGCTCTGCCAATGGCCGGGCCCGGAGTCGCGCCAACCCGGCACGATGACTACGCGGCTTTGCATGACGACGCTGCCCTGCCCGCTTACTTGTTCGGCTGCGGCGTGATGCGCAGGTAGGGCTTCACGGCCTTGAAGCCCTTGGGGAAGCGCTCGGCCAGCTCGGCCGGGTCCTGGATGCTCGGCACGATGACCACGTCGTCGCCGTCCTTCCAGTTCACGGGCGTGGCCACCTTGTGGCTGTCGGTGAGCTGCAGCGAGTCGATCACGCGAATGATCTCGTCGAAGTTGCGGCCGGTCGACGCGGGGTACGTGATGGTGGTGCGAATGACCTTCTTCGGGTCGATGATGAACACGCTGCGAACGGTGGCCGTGGCCGAGGCGTTCGGGTGGATCAGGTCGTACAGGTCGGCCACCTTGCGGTCGGCGTCCGCGATGATGGGGAAGTTGACCGTGGTGTTCTGGGTCTCGTTGATGTCCGAGATCCATTCCTTGTGCTTGGTGGCCGGGTCCACGCTCAGCGCGATGGGCTTCACGCCGCGCTTGGCGAACTCGCCCGACAGCGCCGCCGTCTTGCCGAGTTCGGTGGTGCACACGGGCGTGAAGTCGGCCGGGTGCGAGAAGAACACGACCCACGAATCGCCGGCCCACTGGTAGAAGTCGAGGGGGCCTTCGCTGGAATCCTGGGTGAAATTGGGGGCGGTGTCGCCGAGTCGAAGAGTTGCCATGGTCGCTCCTGGATGGATGGGAGCCTCGGATTGTGCGAACCATCGCTTCAATGCCAAACGAATATCTGCTTGTTTGGATATGACGTTTTTCGCATAAAGGAACCGCCAACGCGCCCGATCGACAGCTGCCCCAGCTGGCTGGCCAGCCGGCCGATCAACCCGGCAGCGCCGCCATGCGCCGGGCCATGTCGATGAACACCCGCAGCTTCAGTTGCGACTGCGAACGCTCCGGAAAGTACAGGTACAGCCCCGAATCGACCGGAATGTACGGCTGGAGGAAGGTTTCGAGCAAGCCTTGCGCCACCGCCCGGCGCGACTCCTGCGTCGAGACAAAGGCCAGGCCCAGCCCTTCGACCGCGCAGTCGACCAGCATCTGCCGGTCGTTCAGCACCAGCCCGCCCTTGGTCTCGACCAGGAAGTCGCGCTTGCCGCGGCGAAAGCTCCAGCGGTGCAGCGCGCCGGAGCCGGCGAAGCGGTAGTGCAAGGCTTCATGGCGCACCAGGTCTTCCGGTACTTTCGGCCGTTCCCTGCCCTCGAAGTAGCGCGGCGCGCCCACCACCGACCACGCGATCTCGGGCGTGAGGCGCACCGCCACCATGTCTTTTTCGACAGCCTCTCCCAGCCGGATGCCGGCATCGAAGCCCGCGCCGACCAGGTCGACGATGGCCTCGTCGAGCGAAATTTCCAATGACACCTCGGGGTAGGCCCGGCGAAACGCCGGCACCAGCGCCCCCAGGGTGGGCTCGACCGCGCCGTGCGGCGCCGTGATCCGCAAGGTGCCCATGGGCCGGTCGCGAAAGCCGACCAGCGCGGCGAAGGCGTCCGAAATTTCGCTCACGGCCGGCCGGAGCCGCAGGAACACGGCCTGCCCCGCTTCCGTGAGCGCCACGCGGCGCGTAGTGCGCTGGAACAGCATCACGCCCTGGCGCGCTTCCAGCGCGCGAATCGCCTTGCTGACCGCCGTCGGGGTCACGCCCAAGGCCAGCGCCGCGCCAGTGAAGCTGCGGTGCTCGGCCACGGCCAGGAAGACGGCGACGCCGTCGAGGGGGTCGATGATCATTCGGCGGATTATCAACTTCAGGTGCAAGACAGATGCACCACAACGGCATTTTTGTTTTCAATGCCGCGTCCTACGATGGGTTTTTCTCCATCCCCAACACCCTCGAAGGACCTCGAATGACAACGAAAAACTGGCTCATCACCGGCACCTCCAGCGGCATCGGCCGCGAACTCACCCAGGCCCTGCTCGCACGCGGCGACCGCGTGACCGCCACCGTGCGCAAGGCCGACGCGCTGGCCGATCTGCAGGCGCAGCACGGCGAACGCCTGCGCGTGGCCGTGCTCGACGTGACGGACACCGCGGCCGTGCGCCGCGTGGTCGATGCCGCCTTCGCCGCCATGGGCCGCATCGACGTGGTCGTCAGCAACGCCGGCTACGGCCTGTTCGGCGCGGCCGAGGAAGTGAGCGACGCGCAGATCGACCAGCAGATCGCCACCAACCTCATCGGCTCGATCCAGCTGATTCGCGCGGCCTTGCCGCACCTGCGCGCCCAGGGCGGCGGGCGCATTCTCCAGGTGTCGTCCGAAGGCGGCCAGCTGGCGTATCCGAACTTCAGCCTGTACCACGCGAGCAAATGGGGCATCGAAGGCTTCGTGGAATCGGTCGCGCAAGAGGTGGCGCCCTTCGGCATCTCCTTCACGCTGGTCGAGCCCGGGCCCACGCGCACGAACTTCGGCGGCGGCCTGGTCAGCCCGGCGCCGATGGCAGTCTACGAAGACACGCCGGCCGGCGCCATCCGCCGCATGCTCGCCAGCGGCGAATTCGAATTGACGGGCGACGCGGCCAAGATGGCGCGGGCCATGGCGGATTCGGTCGAGCAGCACCCCGCGCCGCGCCGGCTGGCGATGGGCAGCAGCACCTATGCGTCGATCGGCAACGCGCTGCGCGAGCGGCTCGCCGTGCTGGAGGCCCACAAGGCCGTGACCTTCGCCACCGACATCGACGCTGACGTCGGCGCCAACGGCTGATTGCGGTCAGAACATCCGCAGCTCTTCGTTCTGCAGGTGCTCCACCAGGAAGTCGATCAGCCGCCGCACCGCCGGCACCAGCGCGCGCCGCGCCGGAAACACCATGTGCGCCACCACGGGTGAGGGCCCCCAGCCGGGCAGCACCCGCGTGAGCCGGCCCGACTCCACCTCGGCGCGGCACATGTAGTCGGGCAGCATGGTCGCGCCCACGCCGCCCAGCGCGCCGTACTGCAGCGTGACCAGGTCGTCGGCCACGTAGCGCGGGTTGTGGGCGTGCACGTGGATTTCGCCGTTCGGCCCTTCGAGCCGCCATTCGGTGCGCCCCTCGCCGTTGGCCGACATGGCCGCCGTCGGCAGCCGGGCCAGGTCGGCGGGGGACTCGATGGGGCCGTACTGCGCCAGCAGGTCGGGCGTGGCCACCAGCACGCCGCGGCTGGTGCCGAAGGTGCGGGCCACCAGCAACGCGCTGTCCTCGATGACCGGGCGCACGCGCAGCGCGATGTCGATGCCCTCCTCGATCAGGTCGACCGGCCGGTTGATGACGCGCATGTCGATGCGCACCGCCGGGTACAGCGCCATGAACTGCGGCATCAGCTGCGCCAGGCCGCTGTGCGACATGGTCACCGGCACGCTCAGGCGCACCAGCCCGCTGGGCTCGGTCTGCACCTGCGCCACCGCCTCGGCGGCGGCCTGCGCCGCGTCGCGCATGGCGGCGGCGTGGCGCAGGTAGATTTCGCCGGCCGGCGTGAGCGACAGGCGCCGCGTGCTGCGCTGCATCAGCTGCACGCCCAGGCGCTCTTCGAGGTCGGCCACGCGGCGCGACAGGCGCGACTTGGGAATGCCCAGCGCCCGGCTGGCCGCCGCGAAGCCGCCGCGCTCGGCCACTTCGGCAAAGAAAACCATGTCGTTGAGGTCTTGCATGCGCTGATTGTCCCGAAAACAGAACGATGAGTGCGATTTTTGGCTACTTATCGCCCACTCGATCCAAAAATAGAATTCTCACATCCGCCGGCCAATTGAGCGCCGACAGCCAACACAGAAAGTGATTGATCATGAAGCTGCTCCACATCGACTCCAGCATCCTCGGTGCCTATTCGACCTCCCGCGTTCTCACGGCCGAGACCGTGGCCGCCTGGAAGGCCGCGCACCCCGACACCACCGTCGAGTACCTCGACCTTGCCGTCGACGCTCCCGCGCATTTCAGCGCCGACGCCCTGGCCATCAAGACCGGCCCGCAGGCCGAGCCCACCGAAGCCCAGCAACGCGAGAACGCGCTGTCTGAAAAGCTGGTGAGCCAGTTCCTGGCCGCCGACGTCGTCGTCATCGGCGCGCCGCTGTACAACTTCTCGATCCCGACGCAGCTGAAGGCCTGGATCGACCGCCTGGGCCAGGTCGGCCGCACCTTCAAGTACACCGAGACCGGCCCCGTGGGCCTGGCCGGCGGCAAGACCGTCATCGTGGCCTCGAGCCGCGGCGGCGTCTACTCCACCAGCGACTGGGGCCAGGGCGCTGAACACCAGGAAAGCTACCTGAAGGTCGTGTTCGGCTTCTTCGGCATCACCGACGTGCGCATCGTGCGTGCCGAGGGCGTGGCGATGGGCGACGAGCCCAAGGCCGCCGCGTTCAGCGCCGCGCGCAACGACATCCTGGTGGCGACGGCCGAAGCCGCGAACCAGAAGAGCGTCGCGCAAGCCGCCTGACGCGATCGCGCCCTATGCGCCCTTTGCGCTCCGCGCGCACTGTCGCCGAAACGAGCCGCCCCCGTGGGCGGCTTTTTTTCGTCGATGCGAACAGTGCCGGCCCACCCGTGACACACGAACTTTGCGGCGGCGCCATCGCTCAGACCTGAGGCAGCCCCGATTCCGGGGCCGTCGTTTTCCCACACAGGATCGGAGCTCCAGATGCAAATCGGATTGATCGGACTGGGCCGCATGGGCGCCAGCATGGCGCGGCGGCTCATGAACGCAGGGCACGCATGCGTCGTCCACGACCACGACCCGCAAGGCGTCGACCGCCTCGTGGCACTCGGCGCACAAGGCGCGGCCTCGCTGGCGCAGATGACGGCGGCCTTGCCGCAGCCCCGAACAATCTGGCTGATGGTGCCCGCGGCTGCCGTGGACGGCGTGCTGGCGCAGCTCACGCCGCTGCTCTCAGCCGGCGACATCGTGGTCGATGGCGGCAACTCCAGCTACCAGGACGACCTGCGGCGCGCCGCCGCGCTGGACGCCCTGGGCATTCACCACGTCGACGTGGGCACCAGCGGCGGCGTGGCGGGGCTGGAGCGCGGCTACTGCCTCATGGTCGGCGGCGCCACGGCGGCGGTGCAGCATCTCGCGCCCGTGTTCGCGGCGCTGGCGCCGGGCGCGGGCACCGCCGCGCCGACCCCGGGCCGCCGCCCCGGCAGCGGCACCGCCGACCAGGGCTGGCTGCATTGCGGCCCGCACGGCGCGGGCCACTTCGTCAAGATGATCCACAACGGCATCGAGTACGGCGTGATGGCCGCCTACGCGGAGGGCTTCAACATCCTGCGCAACGCCAATGTCGGTAAAACCGCGGGCGTGGTGGACGCCGAGACCACGCCGCTGCGGCGCCCCGAGCTCTACCAGTACGACATGAACCTTCCCGAGATCGCCGAGGTCTGGCGGCGCGGCAGCGTGATCAGTTCATGGCTGCTCGACCTGAGCGCCGCCGCGCTCGCGGCCGACCCGGAGTTGGCGGGCTTCGAGGGCCGCGTTTCCGATTCCGGCGAAGGCCGCTGGACGGTGCAGGCCGCCGTCGACGAGGGGGTGCCGGCGCCGGTGCTGAGCGCCGCGCTGTATGCGCGCTTCAGTTCGCGCGGCGACGGCGGCTTTGCCGACCGCATGCAGTCCGCCATGCGCCACGAGTTCGGCGGCCACGCCGAGAAGGCGGCCGCGGGCCCGGACGAGGTCAGGCCGAAGCCCTGACCGCGTGCAGGCCCGTGCCCGCGCCCGAACTCGTGTTCAGGCCGAGTGCGTCTTGACCCAGGCCACGTACTTGTCCATCCAGCCCTGCAGGAACTTCTTCGAACCTTCGTTGCCGATGTGGCCCTTGTCGTCGAACAGGTCGTCCTTGGCCTGCAGGAACACTTCGGGCGCGCCCATGGTCGGCACGTCGAGGTAGGCCAGGATGTTGCGCAGGTGCTGCTGCGCCAGCGCGGTGCCGATGGCGCCCACCGACACGCCCAGCACGCCGGCCGGCTTGCCGCCCCAGGCGCTCTGGCCGTAGGGGCGCGACGCGTGGTCGATGGCGTTCTTCAGCACGCCGGGAATCGAGCGGTTGTATTCGGGCGTGACGAACAGCAGGCCTTGCGCCGCCGCGATCTCGGTCTTCAGGCGCTTCACCGCGGGCGCCTGGTTGCCGTCTTCGTCCTGGTTGTACAGCGGCAGGTCGTCGATGCGCAGGTGCTCGAAGGTGAAGTCCTCGGGCGCGAGGTGCGCCAGCGCGAGGGCCAGCTTCTGGTTGTACGAATCCTTGCGCAGGCTGCCGACGAGAACGGCGATGCGGGTCTGGGCCATGGGTGAAGCTCCTTGAGTGGAAAAGTCCGGGGTGAAAACCTGGATGGAAAGGCCGTGCCGGGGTCTGCACGACCACGGCGATTATGCGAACCGCCCATGACCTTTTCCTGCAAGGTTTTTGCGCATTCTTGTACCTGACCGCGCGCGATGCAGCCATGCGTTCGCCAGCCGGTCGAGCCCGGTGCACAGCAGCCAGTAGAGGGCACCCACCAGCATGAAGATCTCCGCCGGGTAGACCATGGTGCGCGCGTTCACCTGCGAGGCCACGAACGACAGCTCCCCCACGCCCACGATGTAGGCCAGCGAGCTGTCCTTCACCAGCGTGACCCACTGGTTGACGAACGACGGCAGCATCATGCGCAGCGCCTGCGGCAGCACCAGGAAGCGCAACGTGCCCCAACGCGTGAAGCCCAGCGACAGCCCCGCCGCCCACTGCCCTTCCCCCACGCCACGGATGCCCGCATGCACCGCATGCGCCAGGTAGGCGCCCCCCACCAGCGACAGCGCGCACATCACCGACAGCACGCCCGGCACGCTGATGCCGAGCGCGAAGGGCAGCAGGAAGTAGGTCCAGAAGATCAGCATCAGCACCGGAATCGCCCGGAAGAAACCCAGCACCAGCGTGAGCGCCCCCCTGAGCCCACCGCGCGCCGTCGCCAGCCCGATGCCGGCGGCCAGCCCCAGCACCGCCGAGGCCACTGCCGAGCCCGCGCTCAGCAGCACCGTGAGCGCGGCGCCGCCCAGCGGCCCCTGCGGGAACGCGCCCCACAGCAGGTACGGCAGGCTGTCCCAGAGCGTGTGGATCACGGCCATGCGGCCTTTCCGGAAACGGGCCTGTGCCCCTTCGCCTGCCGCCGCGCCGCCCACGCGGCCAGCAGTTCGATGGCGCCGATGGTCACGATGTACAGCAGCGTCGCGAAGCCGAAAGCCTGGAAGGTCTTGAAGGTCTCGGCCTCCACCTGCCGCGACGCATACGACAGCTCCACCAGCCCCACGGCCATCGCGAGCGAGGTGTTCTTCACGATGTTCATGTACTGCCCCAGCAGCGGCGGCAAGGCGATGCGCAGGGCCTGCGGCAGCACCACCTGCGCGAGCACCTGGGCCTGCGTGAAGCCCAGCGCCGACGCGGCCAGGGTCTGGCCGCTCGGCACGCCGCGAATGCCCGAGCGAATGTCCTCGCCCACATAGGCCGCCGCATACAGCGTGAGCCCGACCAGCGCCGACAGCAGCTCGAACGACAGCACGTGCCCCGCATACAGCCACTCGCGCGCGGCCTCGGACAGCACGGCGGGCGCGCCGAAGTACCAGAAGAAGAGCTGCACCAGCAGCGGCGTGTTGCGAAACAGCGAGACGTATGCGCCGCTCGCGCGCAGCCACGCCGCGTGGCTCGACGAGCGGGCCGCCGCAACGACCACGCCCAGCGCCGTGGCGCTCGCCGACACCAGCAGCGACACCCACAGCGTGGTGAGCCAGCCGTCGAGCAGCCAGCCGATGTAGCGAGGCGCGAGCAGCTGCTCGCGCAACAGATCGATCAAGACGGGCAGCCCAGGAAAACCGACGAGGCCAGGAAGGCAAGGAAGGCCGAACCCGGCAGCCTCAGTTCGCCGCCACGCGCTGGTCGCCGATCTTCAGCAGGCGCGGCAGCGGCGCCTGGCTGGCGGGGCCGAACCAGGTGTTGTAGATGGCCAGCGCGCGGCCGTTCTTCTCGCTGTCCACCAGCCAGGTGTTCAGCGCCTCGAGCAGTCGCGCCTCGCCCTTGGGCACCGCGGCGCCCAGGTATTCCTTGGACACGGTGATCGCCGGAATCTCGTACTTCTCCTTGTCGGGAATCGCATTCCATTGCGCCGTGAGCTTCACGCCGTCGTTGGTGATGGCCTGCACATTGCCGTTGCGCAGCGCGGCCAGCGCAAAGGGCGAATCGTCGTACAGCACCACCTTGGCGTCGGGGTAGTTTTTGCGCAGGTTCGACTCCATCGTCGTGCCCTTCTCGGTGCCGATGCGAATGTCCTTGATCTGCGCGGCGTCCTTCAGCACGCCCTTCTTCGCCAGGAACTGCTGGCCCACCAGGAAGTACGGCGTGGTGAAGTCGACCGCCTTGGCGCGCTCGTCGGTGATGGTGAAGCTGGCGAACACCACGTCGACCTTGCCCGATGTCAGCAGCGGCACGCGGTTGGCGGGGTTGGTCGGCACCAGCTCGATCTTCACGCCCAGGCTCTTCGCGAACTCGGTCGCCAGGTCGATGTCGTGGCCCACCTGCTTCTTGCTGGCCGGGTCGATGAAGCCGAAGGGCGGGTTGCCGTCGAACGCGGCCACGCGCAGCACGCCGGCCTTCTTGACGTCGTCGAGCCGGTCGGCCCACGCGGCGGGGCCCAGGGTGAGCGAGCCGATGGCCAGCGCCAGGCTCGTGAGGATGAATGTGCTGCGGGTCATGCCTGCTCTTGAAAAGATGGAAAGCCGCGACTCTAGGCAGCGCGCCCGCACGCACCAACGAAGCAAATTCGGCTTGCATATGCACGGCCGAGTTGGGCATGAGCAAATGACGAAAGCTTCGTGGCGCGGAACGGCAGCGGCCCCTAGAGTCGCGGACTTTTGCTTTCGCCATGCACACCCTTTCGCGCACCTCTCGCTCCTCTCGCTCCTCTGACTCGTCGCCCTCCGCGCCCGCCTCCCTGTCTCGCCGCACGCTCATCCAGGCCGGCACCGCCGCAGCCATCACCGCGGCAGCGACCCCGCTCTTCGCGCAGGCGCGCACCAAGACGCTTCGCATCGGCTACCAGAAGTTCAACACGCTCAACATCCTCAAGGGCACGGGCCAGCTCGAGAAGGCGCTGGCGCCCGCGGGCGTGAAGGTCGAGTGGGCCGAGTTTCTTGGTGGCAGCCAGCTGTCGGAGGCGCTCGCGGCCGGCGCCATCGACTTCGGCCATGCCTCGGACGGCATCGGCGTGTTCCAGCAGGCCAGCGGCAAGGGCCTGGCGTACCTGGCGGCCGAGAGCCCCTACCCCGGCGGCGTCGGCTTCCTGGTGCCGCGCGACTCGTCGATCCGCAGCGTGCGCGACCTCAAGGGCAAGAAGATGGTCACCGGACGCGGCTACAACACGCAGTACGTGCTCATCCGCGCGCTCGAGGCGGCGGGCCTGCGCTACGAAGACATCGAGCCGGTGTACATCCTCACGGCCTCCGACACCATCGCGGCGTACCAGTCGGGCAGCGTCGCGGCCATCGGCCTGTGGGACCCGTTCCTGGCGGCCGCGCAACTGGCCACCGACTCGCGCGTGCTGTTCGACGGCACCGGCCTGAGCGGCAACCGCACCTACCACTTCGCGCAGCCGGGCTTCGCGCGCGCCAACCAGGACGTGCTGCGCACCGTGTTCGCCGAGCTGCGCAAGGCCAACGAATGGGCCCAGGCCAACCCCGCCGAAGTGGTCGCCACGCTGGCGCCGCAGCTCAAGGTCGAGCCCAAGGTGCTGGCGCTGGCCACCGAACGGCGGCAATATGGCGTGGTCGCGCTCACGCCCGCCATCGCACAGGAACAGCAAGGCCTGGCCGACGTGTTCGCGCAACTCAAGCTCATTCCCAAACCCATCGAGGTGAAGGACGCCTTTCTCGACCTGAACCTCGTCTGACGCCCGCTTTCACGTGACCCTGTCCACTCACTACGACGTCATCGTCGTCGGCCTCGGCGCCCTCGGCGCCGCCACGCTCTACCAGCTTTCGCAACGCGGCGCGCGCGTGCTGGGCATCGACCAGTTCGCGCCGCCGCACGACCAGGGCTCCTCGCACGGCGACTCGCGCATCACCCGCCTGGCCGTGGGCGAAGGCGACGAGTACGTGCCCTTCGTGCAGCGCTCGCACGCCATCTGGCGCGAGCTGGAGGCGCGCACCGGCAAGCCGCTGATGACCACCACCGGCGGGCTCATCCTCGCGCCCGAGGGCCGCGTGGCCGAGCACCACGGCAAGCCCGACTTCGTGCGCCGCACCATCGCCTGCGCGCAGCGCTTCGGCATTGCGCACGAGGTGCTCGACGCCGCCGCCATTCGCCAGCGGTTTCCGCAGTTCCACCTGCAGGGCGACGAAATCGGCTATTTCGAGCACGAGGCCGGCTTCGTGCGGCCCGAGGACGCCATCGGCGCGCAGCTGGCCGTGGCCCGCGCGTCGGGCGCGCAGACGCGCACCGGCGAACGGGTGCGGGCGGTGGAGCCGACAGGCAGTGGCGGTAGTGGCGACAGCGTGCGCGTGCGCACCGACACCGCCAGCTTCACCGCCGACCGCGTGGTGGTCGCGGCCGGCGCGTGGCTGCCCGGGTTCCTCGGCCAGCAGGCGCGTGCGGACTGGCAGGCCGACTTCTCGGTGCACCGCCAGGTGATGCACTGGTTCGACACCGGCAGCGCCGCCGCCGACTTCGCGCCCGGGCGCTTTCCCATCTTCATCTGGATGTTCGGCGACGGGCAGGAAGACTACATGTACGGCTTTCCGTCGTCCGACCCGGCGCAGCCCGCGCTCAAGGTCGCGACCGAGCAGTACGTGGCCACGACCACGCCCGACACCATCGACCGCACCGTCAGCCCCGAGGAAAGCGCCGCCATGTACCGCGACCGCGTGGCCGGGCGCTTTCCGCAGATCGGCGGGCGGGCATTGAAGGCACGCGCCTGCATGTACACCGTGACGCCCGACCGCCGCTTCGTCATCGACGCGCTCGACGGCCTGCCCAACGTGCTCGTCGCCTCGGCCTGCTCGGGCCACGGCTTCAAGCACTCGGCCGGACTGGGCGACGCCATTGCCGACCGTGTGCTGGGCCGGCAGGGCACGCTCGACCTGTCGCCCTTTGCCCGCGGCCGGCTGCTGGAGAAATCGCCCGCCTGAAGCGCCGCCGGGCGAACAGGGGCATCATCGCGCTCCGTCTTTTTTCCTGATGCATGAGGCAAGCGCGATGAAATTCCTGGTGGTGGGTGCCGGCGCACTCGGTGGTTATTTTGGTGGCCGTCTGCTGGAGGCGGGGCGCGACGTCACCTTCCTGCTGCGGCCGCGCCGCGCGGCGCAGCTCGCGAAGACCGGCCTGGTGGTGCGCAGCCCCTTCGGCGACCTCGAACTCCCCGCGCCGAAGCACGTGCTGGCCGACAGCATCGACGGCCCCTACGACGTGGTCGTGGTCGGCAGCAAGGCCTACGACCTCGACTCGACCATGGACTCGTTCGCGCCCGCCGTCGGGCCGAACACCGTGATCCTCCCGCTGCTGAACGGCATGAAGCACATCGACCGCCTGGCCGAGCGCTTCGGCGCGGGGCGCGTGCTGGGCGGCCTGTGCATGATTTCGGCCACGCTCGACGACGAGGGCCGCGTGCTTCACCTGAACGACATGCACGGCCTGAGCTACGGCGAACGCGCCGGTGGCCGCTCGCCCCGCGTGGAGGCCATCGCGGCCCAGTTCGCGGGCGCGAAGTTCGACGCCACGGCCAGCGACAACGTCATGCAGGACATGTGGGAGAAGTGGGTCTTCATCGCCTCGGCGGCGGGCCTCACGAGCCTGATGCGCGCGACCATCGGCGACATCGTGGCCGCCGGCGGGCAGGACGTGGCGCTGTCGATCTTCGACGAGTGCTGCGCCATCGCCACGCACAACGGCTTTGCGCCGCGTGCGCCGGCCGTGCAGCGCGGCCGCGCCATCATGACGACGGCGGGCTCGCCGATGACGGCCTCGATGTACAAGGACATCGTGCGCGGCGCGGCGGTGGAAGCCGACCACATCGTGGGCGACCTGCTCGGGCGCGCGGGCGCGGCGCAGGGTGCGGCGCCTTCGGTGCTGCGCACGGCGTATGTGCATCTGAAAGCCTACGAGGCGCAGCGGGCTCGCACCGCGGGTTGAGCCAGGGCCCGGAGCGAAGCCCGCAGGCCGCCAGAGTCACGCCGAGTATCTATTCACAAATCCATTCAATTTCGTGAATTCTCCAATGAAGAATAGAATTATTTATCTATTCACTTTGGTATTCAATGGCGACCTCCTCCGCCGTGCTGGCGCAAGCCGCGCTGGCCTTCATCGAATCGCAGG
Source organism: Variovorax sp. RCC_210 (assembly GCF_041355175.1). Lineage (NCBI taxonomy): Bacteria > Pseudomonadati > Pseudomonadota > Betaproteobacteria > Burkholderiales > Comamonadaceae > Variovorax > Variovorax sp. RCC_210. Next base: position 1,456,630 of record NZ_JBFUPJ010000001.1, read on the forward strand.
GCGCCGCCAGCAGCGCTGACATCCAGGCGCGGCTGGGCGTCAGCCAGCCGACGGTGTCGCGCGCGCTGGCACCGCTGCTGCGCAGCGCCGGCATCCTGAGGGTGGGCGCCGCGCGCTCGCAGATGTACGTCGCCCCCCGGCACGTCGAGCGGGTCGGCACCGAAGTCAGCGTCATCAAGATCGACCAGAGCGGCATTGCCGGGCCCTTCGGCCGCATCGTGCCGCTGCAGGGCGGCCGTTGCTGGATGGACGAGCAGGAAGGCCCGAGCGCACTGCACGACGGGCTGCCCTGGTTCCTGTCCGACATGCGTCCCCAGGGTTTCATCGGCCGCGCCTTCGCACACGGTCACCCCGAACTCGGCCTGCCCGCCAACCCCGAGCACTGGACCGACGACGACGTGCTGCAGGCGCTGGTCCTTTGCGGGGAAGACCTGCCGGGCAACCTGGTGGTCGGGGCCGAGTCGTTTCGCCGCTTCCAGTCCATCGCCTCCAAGCCCTTGCCGCAGGCGACCACTGCAGACTACCCCGCCATGGCGGACAGCGCCATGCAGGGCACCTTGCCGGGCTCGTCGGCCGGCGGCGAACAGCCCAAGTTCTGCACCGTGCGCGACGGGCGGCAAGTGATCGTCAAGTTCTCGCCGGCGGGCAACTCACCCGCGGACAAGCGCTCGCGCGACCTGCTCGTGTGCGAACACTTGGCCCTGCGCACGCTGCAGGAGGCCGGCGTGGCCGCGGCCACCACGCGCGTCTTCATCGAAGCGGGCCGCGTGTTCCTGGAGGTCGAGCGCTTCGACCGCACCGCCAGAGGCCGCATCGGCATGGTGTCGCTGATGGCATACGACGCGCAGCACATCGGCAAGATCGACAACTGGGCCGCCACCGCCAACCGCATGGCTTCGCGCGGACTGATGCGCGCGGACGACGCACAGCGCCTGCGCTTTCTGGAGGCCTTCGGCCGACTCATCGGCAACACCGACCGGCACTACGGAAACATTTCGCTGCTGATCGACGACGGCAACTGGCGGCTGTCTCCCGCCTACGACGTGCTGCCGACGCTGTATGCCCCCGTCAACGGCGAATTGCCCGCGCGTGAACTGGCCACCAGCGCCGTGGCGGCCACCGTCGACACGCTGGAGGAATGGCCCCACGCGCGCCGGCTGGCCCACGTGTTCTGGCAAGCCGTGGCGGCGGACACCCGCGTCACGGCGCCCTTTCGTGCCATTGCGCGGACGAACGCGCAGTTCACCGACGAAACCGCTGCTGGCTGAGCCGGTGACGGCACCGTCGCTGCAGCACTACTCCGACTTCAGCACCGTCTCCCCCTTCAACATGCCCATGTCCCGCACGTTGAACCGGTGCCGCTTCCACCCGCGCCAGCTGCGGCGCATGTGCGTGAGCGAGATCACGTAGTACAAGAACTTGAACATCCCCAGCGCGCGCCACATCGGCTTGCCGCTGTAGATGTCGCCGGCCAGCAGCGACATCAGCCCTTCCTTCACGCGGAACGGGTTGCCCGGGTACATGAACATGTCGCGGATGGTCGGGTTGGTCGCGCGGTAGATGAACCACGAGTACTCGCGCGGGCCCTTGCGCGTCATGGCCTCGAAGCCCTTGCGCGCCAGCGCCAGCTCGGCCGGCTGGTCGAGCGCGGTGGCCACCAGCTTGGCGCCGTCGAAGGCGCTGGTCATGGCCAGGTACACGCCCGAGGAAAACATCGGGTCGATGAAGGTGAAGGCGTCGCCCAGCATCAGGTAGCGATCGCCCGTGGCGTGCGTGCTGGAGTACGAGAAGTTGCCGGTGGCGTGCACCGCGTCGTCGACCAGCGTGGCGTTCTTCAGGCGCTCCACCAGCACCGGGCACAGCGCGATGGTGTCGTAGAAGAACTCTTTCAGCGGCTTGTCGCGCGTCTTCAGGTAGTACGGCCAGCAGACCGCGCCGATGCTGGTGGTGCCGTCGGCCAGCGGAATGAACCAGAACCAGCCGTGCGGAAACCAGCAGATGCTGATGTTGCCTTCCTTCTTGCCCTCGAGCCGCTCGGCGTTCGTGAAGTGGCCGAAGAGCGCGGTACTGTTGTGGTCGGCGTTTTTCTGTTTGCAGCGGAATTTGTTGGCCAGCAAGGTGTCGCGGCCGGTGGCATCGACCACGAAGCGGGCGCGCCAGCTGCGTTTGGCGCCGTCGTCCATCTCGGCCTGCACCGTGGCGCCATCGGCGTCGAAGGCCACGTCGCGCACCTTGCAGCCCTCGATGGCCTGCGCACCGCGGGTGGCCGCGTTGCGGAACAGGATCTCGTCGAGGTCGGAGCGGCGCACCTGCCAGGCGGAGTCGAGCGTCTTGTCCAGGCCCTCGGCAAACTCCACGTAGCTGCGGTGCTCGTGCTCGGGCGAGACGAACTCGATGCCGAACTTGGGCATGCCGATCTTCTCGACCTGGTCGCGCACGCCGAGTTTCTCGAACAGCTCGACATTGCCCGGCAGCAGCGATTCGCCGATGTGAAACCGCGGGTGGTGCGCCTTTTCGAGCAGCACCACCTTGCGGCCCTGCTCGGCCAGCAACGCGGCAATGGTGGAGCCGGCGGGGCCGCCGCCCACGACCATCACGTCGCAGGATTCGGTGGTCGGCGGGGGGGCGGAAGCGGAAGAAGCTTGGGGCAAGGACATGCGGTGGCAAGCATCGTTATTAACAACTGCCAAGCATAGCTCGCCTGGGGACGACAAGGCAAAACCGCAATCCCGGCCAAGCCGCGCAGACCGGTTGGCGGCAAACTCGGCGCCATGCCCGACCACAGGCCCACGCTGGCGCACTGCCTGAAGTCGCCGCGCCAGGTTTCGCAGCCCGAACTGCGGACCGACCTGCTGATTCCGATCCGCGCGGCGCATTGATCAACCGACCTCATCGACTTGCACACCATGGCACGCACTCCCATGCCTCTTCGCTTCATCGCCTTCTGCGCAACGGTCTGCGCGGTCTTATCCCTCTCCACTGCGCCGGCGCAGGCCGCGGGTTTCAGCTTCATCGAAGTGCCGGCCGACGCGGCGGGCCCCGCATTGCGTGGCGCCGTGTGGTACCCCTGCGATGCCCCGGCCACCCCCGTCGCGCTGGGTCCGGCCATCACGCTCCAGGTCGCCAAGGATTGCCCCATGAGCGGCGGGCCGCGGCCCCTGGTCGTGATCTCGCACGGTGCGGGCGGCGCCTTCATCGGCCACCGCGACACGGCCGCCGCGCTGGCCGACGCGGGCTTCGTCGTCGCCGCCATCAGCCATGCGGGCGACAACTTCCAGGACCTGTCCGCGCATGAAGACCTTTCGGTCTTCGTCTCGCGGCCGATGGACATGAAGCGGCTCATCGACTTCGCGCTCAAGCGCTGGCCCGAGCGCATCGACGCCGACCGCATCGGCTTCTTCGGCTTTTCGCGCGGGGGCTACACGGGCCTGGCGCTGGCGGGCGCCACCCCCGATTTCCGCATCCGCATGCCATGGTGCGAGGCACAGCCCGACATCCGCATGTGCGCGCAGGTGCGCCGCAACGAACTGCCGCCGCGGCCACCCGTGCACGACGCGCGAATCAAGGCGGCTGTCATCGCCGACCCGCTGAGCTTTTTCAACGCCGAGGAATTGAAGAACGTGAAGATCCCGATCCTGCTCTGGGCTTCGCAGCAAGGCGGCGATGGCGTGCGGCCTGCCGATGTGGAGGCGGAGCGGCGCGGCCTTTCGCCGGCGACCGACTTCCGGGTGCAGCCCGGCTCCGCGCACTTCGCCTTTCTCGCGCCCTGCTCCGCGGCGATGGCGAAGGACCTGCCCGAGATCTGCAACGACGCACCGGGCTTCGACCGCGTGGCCTTCCACGACACGTTGAATGCCGAGATGGCCGCCTTCTTCAGGCGGCACCTCGGGCAGTCCGGCAGGCCCTGACTTGGCCTTCGATCGGCCTTTGATTAGCCTCTGATCAGGCTTCAGCCCGCGCGCCGCTGGCCCGCCAGCCGACGCACCACCGTCACCAGCCGGTCGATCTCGTCGAAGGTGTTGTAGAACGCCAGCGACGGCCGCACGGTGGTCTCCACGCCGAAGCGCCGCAGGATGGGTTGCGCGCAGTGGTGCCCCGTGCGCACTGCGATGCCTTCGTCGTTCAGCGCATGGCCCACCTCTTCGGTGGTGTAGCCGTCGAGCACGAAGGACATCACGCTGGCCTTGTCGGCCGCAGTGCCGATCAGCCGCACGCCGGGAATGGCGCCGAGCTGCCGCATGCCGTACACCAGCAGGTCGTGCTCGTAGCGCGCGATGTTCTCGATGCCGACCTTGTTCACGTAGTCGATGGCGGCGCCCAGGCCCACCGCGTCGGCGATGTTGCCGGTGCCCGCCTCGAACTTGTTCGGAATGGGCTGGAACACGGTCTTCTCGAAGGTCACGTCGGCAATCATGTTGCCGCCGCCCTGCCACGGGGGCATGTCTTCGAGCACCTCGCGCTTGCCCCAGACCACGCCGATGCCGGTCGGGCCGAACACCTTGTGGCCGGAGAACACGAAGAAATCGGCGCCGATGTCCTGCACGTCCACCCGCATGTGCGAGACCGACTGCGCCCCGTCGACCAGCGCCTTGGCACCCGCGCGGTGCGCCAGCGCGACGATTTCCTTCACCGGCACCACGGTGCCCAGCGCGTTCGACACTTGCGTGACGGCGACGATCTTCGTGCGGTCGTTCAGCAGCTTGCGGTACTCGTCGAGCAGCACCTGGCCCGAGTCGTCCACCGGAATCACGCGCAGCTTCGCGCCCTTGGCGGCAGCCAGCTGCTGCCACGGCACGATGTTGGCGTGGTGCTCCAGGTTGGACACGACGATCTCGTCGCCCTCGCCCACGTGCTGGCCGCCCCAGCTCTTGGCCACGAGGTTGATGGCCTCGGTGGTGCCGCGCACGAAGATCACCTCTTCGACCTCGGGCGCGTTGATGAACTTGCGCACCCGCTCCCGCGCGCCTTCGTAGGCGTCGGTGGCGCGCGCGGCCAGCTCGTGCGCCGCGCGGTGGATGTTCGAGTTCTCGTGCGCGTAGAAGTACGCGATGCGGTCGATGACCGATTGCGGCTTGTGCGTGGTGGCCGCGTTGTCGAACCACACGAGCTGCTTGCCGTTCACCCGCTCCTGCAGGATCGGGAAGTCGCGCCGCACGGCGTTGACGTCGAACGGCGGGTGCTGGCCGCTGCCGGCCTGCGGCACGGCGTCGGGGCCGCGCGGGTCTGCCTTGGCCGGGGTGACGAAGCCGTTGGGCAGGCGCACCGCGTCGACGAAGTAGAACTGCGCGTCGCGGCCGGCAGGGGCAGAGGGTTGCGAATGCTGAGACTGTGGCGCCACGAGCGATGCCGGCCGGGCCGGGGGCAATTCAAGACCCGCGAACGGATCGTGAATCGTCACTGCGTCGGTCGCGCCCGCCGAGGGATGCCCGTAGCTGTTGTTCAGGAAGTAGAACGGCGAAATGCCCGCTTGCGATGCGGAAGGCCCGGAAGGCCCGGAAGGCGCGACAGGTGCATTCCCCTGCTGCGGCACGCCCAGCACCGAGCTGCCCAGGCGCGGCTCGAAGGCCGGCGCCACCGACAGCACCGTGTCCGGCACGCCGTTGCCCGCCACCGCGTGCGGCAGCAAGGCCGGCGCGCGGTTGGCGAGCGAAGGCAGTTGCGTGGGCGACGCGGGCAGCACGTTGGCGCCCGGAATCTGCCCCTGCGGAATCGGCGTGCCCGGCACGCTCGGCCCGAAGCCGGCGGGGCTCACGAGCGGCGAGCCCGGCGGGGCCACGTTGGCGGGGAACTGCGCGCCCGGCACCAGCCCGCTGGCGACGCCGGGAAGCGAGGTCGGCGGGGTACCCGTCAACGCGCCAGGTGCCGTACCCGGCAGTGCGGCGAACATGGCATTCGCCATGCGCGCGAGCGTGGCCGGATCGAACGGCGCCTCGCCTGGAATCGATGGTGTGCTGCTCACCGCGGCTTACTTGTAGGTGTCGGCGTAGTCGTGGTACTTGCCGATCTCGACGTCGTCGAGCACGGCCAGCGCGTCGGTGGTCAACACCGCCAGCGAGCAGTACAGCGAGATCAGGTACGACGCGATCGCATGGTTGTTGATGCCCATGAAGCGCACCGACAGCCCCGGGCCCTGCTCGCCCGACAGGCCGGGCTGGAACAGCCCCACCACGCCCTGGCGCTTGTCGCCCACGCGCAGCAGCAGGATCTTGCTCTTGCCGTCGGCCACCGGCACCTTGTTCGACGGGATCAGCGGAATGCCGCGCCAGGTGATGAACTGCGAGCCGAACAGGCTCACGGTGGGCGGCGGCGTGCCGCGGCGCGTGGCTTCGCGGCCGAAGGCGGCAATGGCCAGCGGGTGGGTCAGGAAGAAGGCGGGCTCCTTCCACACCTTGGTCAGCAGCTCGTCAAGGTCGTCGGGCGTGGGCGCACCGGTGAGCGGGAAGATGCGCTGCTCTTCCGTCACTTGCGCCAGCAGGCCGTAGTCGGGGTTGTTGATGAGCTCGCTCTCCTGGTTCTCCTTGATCGTCTCGATCGTCAGGCGCAGCTGTTCCTTGATCTGGTCGTGCGGGCTGCTGTAGAGGTCGGAGATGCGGGTGTGCACGTCGAGCACGGTGCTCACGGCGTTCAGGAAGTGTTCGCGCGGGTTTTCTTCGTAGTCGACGAAGGTGCGCGGCAGCTGGTTTTCTTCTTCGCGCGAGGTGCAGGTGACCTTGATCGACTCGGGGTTCTTGACCTTGTTGACGCGGTAAATGCCCGCTTCCACCGGCACCCACTGCAGCAGGTGCGTCAGCCAGCGCGGGCTGATCGTCTCGAGCTGGGGAACGGTCTTGGTGGCATTGGCTAGCTGGCGTGCGGCGTTGTCGCCAAGGGCGGTGGTACCACCGACTGTTGCGCTCATGGATCAAGGCTCCTGTAGGGAAGAAAGTGGCCGCCAGTGTCCGGCGGCCACGGGTTTTCCCTCAACAGGCTATAGCCGCCAAGTTGATCCGCCGCGCAAGGCGCGACTGCTCCAGCTGCTCGCAGCGCATGAGCAGGCCCACCATGTTGATGCCCAGCGCCGTGGCCAGCTTCTGCGCGGTGACGATCGACGGAATGACCCGCCCGCGCTCGATCTCGCCCACGTAGGAGCGGTTCAGGTCGGAGCGCTCCGCCAGCTCTTCCTGCGACCAGCCCTTGCCTTCGCGCAGCTGGCGCACCGTGACACCGAAGTCTTCGACGAACGCCTTCATGCGCCGCCACCCGCCTTCGGTGCGTTCTGCAGGCTGGCCTGCGTGACGCTGGCGCCCGGGGGCACGTCGTCGGTGATCCACACGTTGCCGCCGATGACCGCGCCCTTGCCCAACGTGACGCGCCCGAGGATGGTCGCGCCCGCGTAGATGACCACGTCGTCCTCCACCACCGGATGCCGCGGCAGGCCCTTCTGCAGGTTGCCTTCGGTGTCGGTGGGAAAGCGCTTGGCGCCGAGCGTGACGGCTTGGTACAGCCGCACGCGCTTGCCGATGACGGCCGTTTCGCCGATGACGACGCCCGTGCCGTGGTCGATGAAGAAGCCCGCGTCGATCTTCGCGCCGGGGTGGATGTCGATGCCCGTCTGCCCGTGCGCCAGCTCGGCCACGATGCGCGCCAGCAGCGGCAGGCCGAGCTTGTAGAGCTCGTGCGCCAGGCGGTGGTGGATCATCGCGAGCACGCCGGGGTAGCACAGCAGCACCTCGTCCACGCTGCGTGCGGCGGGGTCGCCCTGGTAGGCGGCGAGCACGTCGCTGTCGAGCAGGCGGCGCAGGCCGGGCAGCGCATTCGCGAACTTGCGAATGGCGTCGGTGGCGATGTCGTCGATTTCGTGGGCCGGGCGCGGCTCGTGGCGCGCGTTGAAGTTCAGCTCCAGCCGGGCCTGCACCAGCAGCGCCTGCAGGGCCGAGTCGAGCGTGTGGCCGACGTAGAAGTCTTCGCTCTCGTGGCGCAGGTCCGGCGGGCCGAGCCGCATGGGAAAGAGCGCGCCTTTCAGCGACTCCACGGTCTGCGAGAGCGCCTCGCGCGACGGAAACTCGCGCGCGCCGGGTTCGCGCGAACGGCGCTGCGAATCGCGCCATTCGTCTCGCACGCCGTGCAGCGCACGAACGATGTCGCTCACTTCGAAATGGGCCATGTAGGTGCTTTCCGTGGAGGGTCGGTGGTTTTTTTAGCGGGTCAGTCCTGCACCCAGGGCAGGCCGTGGAAGCGCCAGCCGTCGGAGCCGCCGCGGTGCTGGCGCTCGTCGATCTCGCCTTCGAAGCCTTCGAGCACGTTGAACACCTGCGTGAAGCCAGCCTTGGCGGCGGCCTCGGCCGCCAGGGCCGAGCGCTTGCCGCTGCGGCACAGCAGCAGCGCCACGGCCTCCTTGCCGCCGTCTTTCGCCAGCCTGGCTTCCAGCTCGCGCACGAAGCGCGGGTTGCGGGTGAGCGCGGTGCCCGTGGCCCAGGCCACGTGCACGCCCTCTGGCACGTGGCCGACAAACTTGCGCTCCTCGCCCGAGCGCACGTCGACCAGCACGGCCGCCCCGCTCTTCACCAGCTCCCAGGCGACCGGGGGCGTCACGCCGCCGGCGTAGGGCAACCCTGCTTCGCTGGCGTGGCGGCGGGCCTCTTCGAGGGCGGGCGGCAGGGAGACGACGTCTTCAACTTCCACTGACATGGGCTTTGGCTCCTGGTGTGCGTGGGTGCATGCCATCTTGATTGATGGCGATCGCCACCACTGTAGGAGTACAGGCGTGAAGATCAAACGACTGAAAAGGCGATTCTTTAGAACCAATCCGTATATAGCGCCCTTCCCTGTCTTTTCCTGCCTTTCCCTGCTTTTCCCGCACCAGACACAAAAAAACCCGGCCGCCGCGAGGCGCCGGGTTGCCGAGGGCCCCGAGGGACGCTCAGAGCTTGGCGATCGACACTTCGGTCGACTTCACCAGCGCGACCACGTCGGAGCCCACCTTCAGTTGCAGCTCGTCGACCGAGCGCGTGGTGATCACCGAGGTGACGATGCCCCAGGCGGTCTCGACATCGACTTCGGAGACGACGTCGCCGCGGATGATTTCGCGGACCTTGCCCTTGAACTGGTTGCGCACGTTGATGGCTTGGATGGACATGATGGGTTCTCTTTCAGGTTGAGGAAATTCGTTGAGGAAAAGCACGAGGCAATGAAATGAAGGGCGCCGCCGTCAGACGATCTCGGCCACTTCGTCGAACGCCAGCCGGGGGCCGCGCTCGAAGGTGCCGGCGTGGTCGGCCACACCCAGGTTGACCAGGAAGTTCGCCTTGTAGCGGCCGTCCGGGAAGAAGGTCTTGTCGACCAGCTCGGCGTTGAAGCCCGACTGCGGGCCCGCGTCCAGCCCCAGCGAGCGCGCCGCCAGGATCAGGTAGGCGCCCTGCAGGCTGCTGTTGCGGAATGCCGTGGCCTGCGCCGCCTCGGCGCTGTTCTCGAAGATCGGCTTGGCGTCGTAGGCCGGAAACTGCGCCGGCAGGTGCTCGTAGAAGCGGGTGTCGTGCGCCACGATCACCGTCACGCCGGCGGCCAGCGTCTGCGCGGCGTTGCCGCCCGAGACGGCCGGCTTCAGCCGGGCCTTGGCTTCTTCGCTGCGCACGAACACGTAGCGTGCCGGCTGGGCATTGAACGCGGTCGGGCCCCACTTGAGCAGGTCGTACAGCTGGCGGATGAGTTCGTCGCTCACGGGCACGGGCTTGAAGGCGTGCACGGTGCGTGCCTTGCGGAACAGCTGGTCCAGCGCGGCGTCGGGAATGGCTTGCAGTGTGGTCATGGTTTCAGGAAGGCGGTTTTCAGTTCGATGCCGCGGCCAGCGCCTGGTCGAGGTCGGCAATGAGGTCGTCGATGTGCTCGATGCCCACCGACAGGCGCACCGTGTCTTCGGTCACGCCGGCCTTGGCCAGTTCTTCGGGCGACAGCTGGCGGTGCGTGGTCGATGCGGGGTGCGTGGCCAGCGAGCGCACGTCGCCGATGTTCACCAGACGCGTGAAGAGCTTCAGCGCATCGAGAAACTTCGCGCCGCCCTCGCGGCCGGCACCAATGCCGAAGGTGAGCACGCCGCTGGAGCGCCCGCCGAAATATTTCTTCGCCAGCGCGTGGTCGGCGTGGTCTTCGAGCGCGGCGTAGTTGACCCAGTTCACCGACTTGTTGCGCTTCAGGTGCTGCGCCACCGCCAGCGCGTTGCTGCTGATGCGGTCCATGCGCAGCGCGAGCGTCTCGATGCCCTGCAGGATCAGGAAGGCATTGAAGGGCGAGATGGCCGCGCCCGTGTTGCGCAGCGGCACCACGCGCGCACGGCCGATGTAGGCCGCCGGGCCCAGCGCCTCGGTGTAGACCACGCCGTGGTAGCTCGGGTCGGGCTCGTTCAGCCGCTTGAAGCGCTGCTTGTGCTCGGCCCACGGGAACTTGCCCGAATCGACGATCGCCCCGCCGATGCTGGTGCCGTGGCCGCCCAGGTACTTGGTGAGCGAGTGCACCACGATGTCGGCGCCGTGCTCGATGGGCCGGCTCAGGTACGGCGAGGGCACGGTGTTGTCGACGATGAGCGGCACGCCGTGGCGGTGCGCGATCTCGGCGATGGCCGCAATGTCGGTCACGTTGCCCGCGGGGTTGCCCAGCGACTCCACGAACACCGCCTTGGTCTTGTCGTCGAACAGCTTCTCGAAGCTGTTCGGGTCGCGGTGGTCGGCAAAGCGCGCGGTGATGCCGAACTGCGGCAGCGTGTGCGCGAACAGGTTGTAGGTGCCGCCGTAGAGCGCGGTGCTGCTGATGATGTTGTCGCCGGCCTCGGCGATGGTCTGGATCGCGTAGGTCACCGCCGCCTGGCCCGAGGCCAGCGCCAGCGCGGCGATGCCGCCTTCGAGCGCGGCCACGCGCTGCTCGAGCACGTCCTGCGTCGGGTTGTTGATGCGGGTGTAGATGTTGCCCGGCACCTTCAGGTCGAACAGGTCCGCGCCGTGCTGCGCGCTGTCGAAGGCGTAGGCCACCGTCTGGTAGATGGGGGGCGCCACCGCGCGCGTGGTGGGCTCGGGCGAATAGCCGGCGTGCACCGAGAGGGTTTCGAATTTCCAGTTCTGCGACATGCGACTGCCTTTCAAATGGCCAAACTTGGCGAAGGGATGAAGACGCTCAGATCGCCCAGCGCAGCGCGTGCGCGGGGGTGTTGAGCCAGCTTGCGTCGGTGCTCTCTGGCGCGGTGTCTTCCGGCTTCTGCAGCACCCTGTCGAGGATTCGTTTTTCAATGGCCGCGAAGGCCGGGTCGCCCTGCGAGCGCGGGCGGGCCAGCGCGATGTTCTCGTCGAGCGCGATGCGCCCGTCTTCGATCAGGATCACGCGGTCGGCCAGCGCCACGGCCTCCTGCACGTCGTGCGTCACCAGCAGCGCGGTGAAGCGGTGGCGCTGCCACAGGTTCTCGATGAGGCGGTGCATCTCGATGCGGGTGAGCGCGTCGAGCGCGCCCAGCGGCTCGTCCAGCAGCAGCAGCCGCGGGTGGTGCACCAGCGCGCGCGCCAGGGCCACGCGCTGGCGCTGGCCGCCCGACAGGCGCGCCGGCCATTCGTTCTCGCGGTCGGCCAGGCCCACGTGCGCCAGCACTTCCTTGCCGCGCGCCTTGGCGTCGGCGGGCAGGCCCAGCGTCACGTTGTCGAGCACCCGGCGCCAGGGCAGCAGGCGCGCCTCCTGGAACATGATGCGGGTGTCGTCGTGCAGGCCGTGCACGGCGCGCCCGTCGGTGTAGAGGCCGCCGTCGCTCGGCTCCTCGAGCCCCGCGATGAGCCGCAGCAGCGTGCTCTTGCCGCAGCCGCTGCGCCCGACGATGGCGATGAACTGGCCCGGCTCGATGGTCAGGCGCGTGTTGCGCAGCACCTCGCGCGCGCCGTAGCGCTTGTGCAGGCCGCGGGCCTCCAGGCGGACGCCGCCGGCAATGGCTTGCGGGTGACCTTGGGCCTGGGCCTGGGGTTGGATGTCTTTCAGTGCGGCACTCATGGTCTCAGGCTCCCGGCTTGAACAGCGCCACGTTCAGCGCATCGATTTTTTTCGGCAGCAGCTTCTCGGCGAAGAAGGCATCGGCGATGCGCTGCTGTTCGCCCAGGCCTTCGGGCACCACCGGGCGCACCGCGTAGCTGCGGCGGGCGTTGGCCTGCTCGATGGTGGCGGCGTCCAGCCCCCACACGGGCGCGAGCAGCGCGGCGGCATCCTTCGGGCTTTGCTTGACCCACTTGCCGGTCTTTTCGAGCTCGGCGTAGACCACGCGCAGCACATCGGGCCGCGCCTTCGCGAACTTGGTGCTCGCCAGGTAGTAGCGCTGGTAAGACGCGATGCCCGCGCCGTCGGCCAGCACGCGCACGTTCGACTGGCGCTGCGCGGCGGCCAGGAACGGGTCCCACACCACCCACGCGTCGATGGCGCCCTTCTCGAAGGCGGCGCGGCCGTCGGCGGGCGTGAGGTACGCGGGCGTGATGTCCTTGAACGACAGGCCGGCCTTTTCCAGCGCGGCAATCAGCAGGTAGTGCGCGCCGGCCGCCTTGGCGAAGCCGACCTTCTTGCCCTTCAGGTCGGCCACGGTCTTCAGCGGCGAGTCTTCGCGCACCACGATCGCCTGCGCGGCGGGCGACGGCGCCTCTTGCGCGATGAAGGTCAGGTCGGCGCCGGCGGCCTGCGCGAACACGGGCACGGTGTCGGCCACGTCGGCGCTGATGTCGAGGTTGTCCAGGTTCAGCGCCTCCAGCAGCGGCAGGCCGCTGGTGAACTCGTGCCAGCTCACGTTCACGTTGAGCGGCGCGAGCTGCTTTTCGAGCGCGCCCTGCACCTTCAGCACGGCGATCAGCGTGGAAGATTTCTGGTAGCCGATGCGCACGGTCGAAGTGCGCGCCGGCGTGCCCTGCGCAAAGACCGAAGTGGCCGTGCCGGCCGCCGTGGCGCCGAGCGCACCCAGCGTGGCGATGGCGGCGCGGCGGGACAGCTTGAAGTCGAAGTTCGTCATGCCCGTGCCCTCACTTCGGCTTCTTCTGGTAGCCGGGGTGCCAGCGCAGCCACCATTGCTCCAGGCCGCGCGCGAACAGGTCGGCCAGCTTGCCGAGCAGCGCGTACAGCAGGATGCCGACCAGCACGATGTCGGTCTGCAGGAACTCGCGGGCGTTCATCGTGAGGTAGCCGATGCCGGCCTGCGCCGAGATGGTTTCCGCCACGATCAGGATCACCCACATCAGCCCCAGCGAAAAGCGCAGCCCCACCAGGATGGACGACAGCGCGCCCGGCAGGATCACCTCGCGGTACAGCTGCCAGCGCGTCAGGCCGTAGGTGCGGCCCATCTCGATGAGCTGCGGGTCGACGTTGCGAATGCCGTGGAAGGTGTTCAGGTAGATCGGGAAGAACACCGACACCGAGATGAGGAACAGCTTGGCCGACTCGTCGATGCCGAACCACAGGATCACCAGCGGAATGAGCGCCAGCGCCGGAATGTTGCGCACCATCTGGATGGTGGAGTCGAGCAGCGTCTCGGCGAACTTCACCGAGCCCGTGAGCAGGCCCAGCGCCAGCCCGGCGCCGCCGCCGATGGCCAGCCCCGCCAGCGCGCGGCCCGCGCTCACCTTCACGTGCGTCCACAGCTCGCCGGAGGCCGTGAGCGTCCACGCGGCCTTGATCACGTCGATGGGCGCCGGCAGCACGCGCGTGCTGAGCCAGCCCAGCGACGACGCCACCTGCCAGAACACGATGAGCCCGACCGGCACCAGCCAAGGCACCAGCCGGTGGGCCACGCCGACGGCGAAGTTCCTGAAGGCGTTGCCGGTGCTCTCGATGTTCTTGGTGCTCTCTTTGGGCGCGACGGACGTCACGGCCGGCAGTTCCTGCACTTGTTCGGTCATGGGAGCCCTTCAGCTTTGGGAAACGAGGCGCGACGGCGCATCGAGGTTGGCCACCACCTCGCCGAACGGCCCGCTCAGCGATCCGCCCGCCAGCTGGGTCTTCGCCTTGCGCGACAGCAGCGGGAACACCAGCTCGGCGAAGCGGTAGGCCTCTTCCAGATGCGGGTAGCCCGACAGGATGAACTTGCCCAGCCCCAGCGCCGCGTACTCCTCGATGCGCGCGGCCACCGTCTTCGGGTCGCCCACCAGCGCGGTGCCGGCGCCGCCGCGCACCAGGCCCACGCCGGCCCACAGGTTGGGTGAAATCTCCAGGTCGGCGCGCGAGCGCTTGGCGCCGCCCGCGTGCAGCGCGGCCATGCGGCGCTGGCCTTCGGAGTCCATGCGCGCGAACACGGCCTGCGCGCGCACCACGGTCTCGTCGTCCACGCGGCTGATGAGCTCTTCGGCGGCCTTCCAGGCGGCGTCTTCGGTCTCGCGCACGATCACGTGCAGGCGAATGCCGAACTCCACCGTGCGGCCCCGGGCCTCGGCGCGCGCGCGCACGTCGGCGATCTTCTTGGCCACCTCGGCGGGCGGCTCGCCCCAGGTGAGGTACGCATCGACCTGCTCGGCGGCCAGCTCGTGCGCCGGCGCCGACGAGCCGCCGAACCACACGGGCGGATGCGGCTTCTGCACCGAGGGGTACAGCAGCTTGGCGCCCTTCACGCTCAGGTGCTTGCCCTCGAAGTCGAAGCTCTGTCCCTCGTGCCCGCGCGCGATGATCTCGCGCCAGATGCGGATGAACTCGGCCGACTGCTCGTAGCGCGAGGCATGGTCGAGGTACACGCCGTCGCCCTCCAGCTCGGCCTGGTCGCCGCCGGTGACCAGGTTCACCAGCAGCCGCCCGCCCGAGAGCCGGTCGAAGGTCGCGGCCATGCGCGCGGCCAGGCTGGGCTGGTGCAGTCCGGGTCGCACGGCGACCAGGAACTTGAGCTTCTTGGTGGAGCCGATCAGGCTGGACGCGATCACCCACGGGTCTTCGCACGAGCGGCCGGTGGGAATGAGCACGCCTTCGTAGCCCAGGTGGTCGGCCGCGCCGGCAATCTGCTGCAGGTAGTCGAGGTCGACCGCGCGGGCGCCTTCGCTGGTGCCGAGGTAGCGGCTGTCGCCGTGCGTGGGCAGGAACCAGAAGATCTGCATCACGCCACCCCTGCGCCGGCGGCTTCGAGCACGTTGATCTTCTTGGGGATCAGCTTCAGTTCGAAGAAGGTGTCGGCAATTTTTTGCTGCTCGCCCAGGATGGCCTTGGTGATCGGCGTGGTGCCGTAGGCCGAGCGGTTGACCGACAGCTCGGCCACCGGCTTGGGCAGGCCCCAGAGCGTGGCCAGCTCGCCGGCCAGTTCGCCCTTGTTGGCGGCGCCCCAGACGTCGATCTTGTTGAGCTCCTCGATGGCAATGGCCAGCACGTCGGCGTTCTTCGCCACGTAGTCGAGCGACGAGAAGTAGTACGCGCGGTTGCCCACCACGCCGGTCGCGTCGGCGAGCACGCGGGCGTCCAGCGTCTTTTCCGCGGCGGCCAGGAACGGGTCCCAGATGACCCAGGCGTCGACCGAGCCCTTCTCGAAGGCGGCGCGCGCGTCGGCTGGCGGCAGGTAGACCAGGTTCAGGTCGCTGTACGGCAGGCCGTGCTTCTCGAACAGCTTGACGATGAAGTAATGAACGTTCGAGCCCTTGTTGAGCGCGATCTTCTTGCCCTTCAGGTCGGTCACGCTCTTGATGGCGGAGCCCTTGGGCACCAGCACCGCTTCGGACTGCGGGCGCTGCACGGTCGCGCCCACGTAGGCCAGCGGCGCGCCGGCGGCCTGCGCGAAGATGGGTGGCGCTTCGCCCACGTCGCCGAAGTCGATGGAGCCGACGTTCAGCGCCTCCAGCTGCACCGGGCCGGCCGTGAACTCGGTCCACTTCACGCTCACGCCCAGCGGCGCCAGCCGCTTTTCGAGCGTGCCGCGGCCCTTGAGCAGCGTGAGGTAGCCCTTCTGGTTGCCGATGCGGAACTGGCGCGCGGGCGCCTGGGCCAGCGCGGCGAACGACGGCAGTGCAATGGCGGCGGCGGCGCCCTGGATCAGGCGGCGGCGGGGAATGGAAATGCGGGTCATGGTGTGCGGCTCGGTGTGGGAGTCGAAGACTTGGAAGGGGTGGCGACCGGCGGGGCCGGATCAGGGCTGGGCCGCGACCACGGCGTCGCTGACCTTGATGGGCTTGGGAATGAGCTTCAGCGCGTAGAAGGTGTCGGCGATCTTTTGCTGGTCGGCCGCGACGGCCGGCGTGATGGGCTTCACGTTGAATTCGTAGCGGCGCAGCGCCAGCTCGACCACGTCCACCGGCAGGCCCTGCAGCGGCGCGATCAGCTCGGCCGCCTGGCGCAGGTTCTTCTTCAGCCAGATGCCCTGCGCCACCGAGTCGGCGAACAGCGCATCGATCACCTTCGGGTTGTTCTTCACGAAGGCGCGCTCGCCCAGGTAGTACTGATAGTTGTTGACGACGTCGGCGGTGCCGCCCGTGCCGTTCGTGCCGTTCGTGCCGTTCGTGCCACTCGTTCCACTCGTGCCATCGGCCAGCACGCGCGCGCCGGTCGCCTTCTCGGCCGCGGCCTGGAACGGGTCCCAGATCACCCAGGCGTCGACGTTCTTGCTCTCGAAGGCGGCGCGGCCGTCCGCGGGGGCCAGGTACACGGGCTGGATGTCGGAGAGCTTCAGGCCGTTTTTCTCGAGCTGCTTCACGAGCAGGTAGTGCACGTTGCTGCCCTTGTTGAGCGCAACCTTCTTGCCCTTGAGGTCGGCGACCGACTGGATGGGCGAGTCCTTGGTGACCAGGATCGCTTCGGCGCGCGGCGCGGCCGGGTCGAAGCCGAAGTAGACGAACTTCGCACCGGCAGCCTGCGCGAAGATGGGCGGCGCCTCGCCGACGAAGCCCACGTCGACCGCGCCCACGTTCAGCCCTTCGAGCAACTGCGGCCCCGCCGGAAACTCGACCCACTTCACTCCGAAGCCCAGCGGCGCGAGCCGCTTCTCCAGCGAGCCCTGCGCCTTCTGCAGCACGAACAGGCTGGCCGACTTCTGGTAGCCGATGCGCAGCTCGCCCTGGGCCTTGCCCTGCGCGGGCGCCTGGGCATGGGCGGAGGCGGCGGAAACGAAGCTCACGATCAGCGCGATGGCCGCGACCACGATGGCGCTGACCAGCAGGTCGCGCAGGCCGCGCAGGAAGGAGCGCGGCGATATGTCGAGCACGGAGTCCTCGGTGGCGACGGGGTTCATGCGTGAATTCCTTGGTCTGAAGAAATTTCGGGCAACAGCTTTCCCGCACCGCGCACAGGCGGTTTTCAGGCAAAGCGGGAAGGAGAACGGGGGGTCTGAAAAAAGCCGGGCTCGCGCGGAGCCCCGGCGTCAGACGCTACATCGCACGCGCGAGAAAGGCACGGACTCGAAACCGTGTGCCGGGGGCAGCTTCAGCCCCTCGGTGGCGAGCACCTCGACGGCCTCGTTCAGGCGCTCGGCCAGGTCGGGATGCACCTGGTAGGCGTTCTCGGGCGTCAGCGTGATCTGCGAATCGCTGGCGTACACGCCCGGCAGGATGTGGCGCGCCGACAGCGACTGCAGCACGGGCCGCAGCGCGTAGTCGAGCGCGAGCATGTGGTGCGGGCTGCCGCCGGTGGCCAGCGGAAGCACCGTCTTGCCCTTGAGCGCGTTCTGCGCGAGCAGGTCGAGAAACACCTTCAGCACGCCGCTGTAGGCCGCCTTGTAGACCGGCGTGGCCACCACGATGGCACGCGCCTCGGTCACCTTGGCGATGGCCGCGACGATGGCCGGATGGTTCCAGTCGGCCAGCACCAGCGCCTGCGCCGGGAGGTCGCGGATCCAGAGGCGCTCGATGCGCGCATGGCGGCTCGCCAACCGCTCGCCCACCGCCTCGAGCAAGGCGGTGGAACGCGAGGGCGCGGAGGGGCTGCCGGCAATCAGGAGAACGGACACGGCGTTTTTACTTTTGCTTGGGGGCGTAGATCTGGTCGAAGGAACCGCCGTCGGCAAAGTGCTCCTTGTCGGCCTTGGCCCAGCCGCCGAAGGCGCCGTCGATGGTCACCAGCGTGAGCTTGGGGAACTGCTTGTCGTACTTGGCCTTGGCCGTGTCCGAGGTCGGGCGATAGAAGTTGCGGCCGGCAATGTCCTGGCCTTCGTCGGAGTACAGGTACTTCAGGTATTCCTCGGCCACGGCGCGCGTGCCCTTCTTGTCGACCACCTTGTCGACCACGGCCACGCTGGGCTCGGCCAGGATGGAGATGGAAGGCACCACGATCTCGAACTTCTCGGGGCCGAATTCCTTCAGCGCCAGGAAGGCTTCGTTTTCCCAGGCCAGCAGCACGTCGCCCACGCCGCGCTGCACGAAGGTGATGGTGGAGCCGCGCGCGCCGGTGTCCAGCACGGGCACGTTCTTGAACAGGTTGCCGATGTATTCCTTGGCCTTGGCGTCGCCACCGTACTTGCGCTTGGCGAATTCCCAGGCGGCCAGGTAGTTCCAGCGGGCGCCGCCCGAGGTCTTGGGGTTGGGAGTGATCACCTGCACGCCGGGCTTGACCAGGTCGTCCCAGTCCTTCAGGCCCTTGGGGTTGCCCTTCTTGACCAGGAACACGATGGTCGAGGTGTAGGGCGCGGAGTTGTGCGGCAGGCGCTTTTGCCAGTCGGGCTTGACCAGGCCGCCGTGCGTGACGAGCGCGTCGACGTCGCCGCCGAGCGCCAGCGTGGCCACGTCGGCGTCGATGCCGTCGATGATCGAGCGGGCCTGCTTGCCCGAGCCGCCGTGCGACTGCTTGATCGTCACTTCCTGGCCGGTCTTGGCCTTCCAGTACTTGGCGAAGGCCTGGTTGTAGTCCACGTACAGCTCGCGCGTCGGGTCGTACGACACGTTCAGCAGCGTGACCGGACCCTTGTTGGCCGCGGCTGCGCCCTGCGCGAACGTCGGCAATGCCGACAGGGCCAAAGCACCGGCCACGCCGGCACCCAGGGAAAGCTTGATAAAGTCGCGGCGAATGCTCATGGTGTCTTGCTCTAAAAAGGCATATCGATGAAGCTGTGCATTCTCAATAAGGCATATAGAAACTGGAACGACCAAGTTTTCAGTTCTAAATAGCTAAATCAACTAAGCACCCGCTTACCCCACTTTTCCCGTTCAAAGGCAATCAGAAATGGCACGCATGGTTCAGTGCATCAAGCTCGGCAAAGAGGCCGAAGGGCTCGACTTCCCGCCCTATCCAGGTGACCTGGGCAAGCGCCTTTGGGAAAACGTGAGCAAGGAGGCCTGGGCCGCCTGGCTCAAGCAGCAGACGATGCTGGTCAATGAAAACCGGCTCAACCTGGCCGACCTGCGCGCCCGCCAGTACCTGGCGCGCCAGATGGAAAAGCACTTCTTCGGCGAAGGCGCCGACGTGGCACAGGGCTACGTGCCCCCGCCTGCCGCCTGAGCGCCCGGCTCGGCCGTGACCGCTGAGCCGGTGACCTGGCGCGCCGACGGCGTGCCCCGCAGCGAACGCTTCGACGACATCTACCACACCGAAACCGGCGCACTCGCGCAGGCACGCCACGTGTTCCTGCGCGGCTGCGGCCTGCCGCAGGCGTGGGCCGGACAGCCGCAATGGCTGGTTCTCGAAACCGGCTTCGGGCTGGGACTCAACTTCCTGACCACCTGGCAAGCGTGGCGCTCGGACCCCGGGCGGCCGCGCATGCTGCATTTCGTTTCCGTCGAGGCCCACCCGGTGTCGGCGGCCGACCTGCTGCGCGCCGCCGAGGCCTACCCCGAGCTCGCGCCGTTGGCGCGCGACCTGGCCGCGCAATGGCACGGCCTGCTGCCCGGCTTTCACCGGCTGTCGTTCGACGAGGGCCGCGTGCTGCTTACCCTGTGCGTCGGCGACGTGCAGCCGATGCTGCGCGCGCAGCGTTTCGAGGCCGACAGCATCTTCCTCGACGGCTTCAGCCCCCAGCAGAACCCGGCGATGTGGTCCGAAGACACGCTGAAGGCCATGTCGCGCTTCGCCCGGCAAGGCACGCGCGTCGCCACCTGGACCATCGCGCGGGCGATCCGCGATGCGCTGACGCAGTTCGGCTTCGCGACAGAGAAAGACCCGGGCCTGCCTCCCAAGCGCGATTGCCTGCGCGGCGTGTTCGCACCCGCGTGGACCGTGCGGCGCCGGGAGCCGGTGCCGCAGCGCGTCGAAACGCCCGGCCGCTGCGCGGTGATCGGCGCGGGAATGGCCGGCGCAGCCGTGGCCGCCAGCCTTGCGCGGCGCGGCTGGCAGGTCACGGTGCTGGACGCGGCGGACTGGCCGGCCTCCGGCGCGTCGGGCTTGCCGGTCGGCATGCTCGCGCCGCATGTGTCGCCCGACGACGCCTTGCTGTCGCGCTTGACCCGGGCCGGCATCCGCGCCACCTGGGGCGAGCTGGCGCGGCTGCTGGAAGAAGGCCACGACTGGCGCGCCAGCGGCGTGCTGGAGCGCCGGCCCGATGGGGACGTGCGCGTGCCCGCAGGCTGGCGCAGCGACGGCCCCAACGAATCGTGGCCCGCGACGCCCGAGCAGCTCGCCGCGGTCGGCCTGCCCGGCGACGCACCCGCGCTCTGGCACCAACGCGCCGCCTGGGTGCGGCCGCACCGGCTGATCGCCGCGTGGCTGCGGCAGCCGGGTGTCGAGTTTCGTGGCGGTTGCCGGGTGGCGCGGGTGGTGCGGGTGGCGCAAGGTTCAAACGGCTGGCAGTTGCTCGACCCAGCGGGCGAATTGCTGGCGGACGCAGACCGCGTGGTCGCCTGCGCCGGGTTCGAATCAGGCGCCTTCGCAGCGAACCTGCCCCTGCAGCCCGTGCGCGGCCAGGTCGCGTGGGGCCCGATGCCCGCCGACGTGAACCTGCCCGCCACGCCCCTCAACGGCGACGGTCACCTGGTCGCCCATGTGCCGCACGACGAAGGCACCCCCATCTGGCTCGCGGGCGCGACCTTCGACCGCGACAGCACCAGCCTGGCCCCCACGCAGGAAGATGCGGACGCCAACCGCGAACGCCTGGCGCGACTGCACCCGGCTGCGGCCTCCGCGCTGGAACAGGCCGAAGCCAACACCTGGGTAGGCATCCGCTGCGCCTCGGGCGACCGCCGCCCGCTGGTCGGTGCCATCGCCCCGGACGCCCCGGACGGCCCAGGCCTGTGGGTGTGCACCGCCCTGGGCTCCCGCGGCCTCAGCTTCGCGGCCTTGTGCGCCGAATTGCTCGCGGCGCAATGGCACGCGGAGCCCCTCCCCTTGCCGGCCACGTTGGCCAAGGCACTGAGCACGCAGCGGCTCTGAGCGCCCCCCCCCCCCCGGGCGCAGCCGACGCGCGCTCCGATCAGCCAGCGCCCTGCCCAGCGATCACGTCGATGGGGTGCCTTGCGCAGCGAAATAAAGGAGGAGCCGAAGGCGGGGGACATTCGCGGAGCAAGGCACCCCCTCGGCGTGATCGCCGCCCTGAATTGAAACCCCTGACCTCAGCCCGCCAGCAGGTGGTCGATCCGCGCGTCCCCATACGTGCGCACCACCTCGGAAATCACCACCTTGTACCCATCGAGCCACTTGGCTTGCGCCGCCTTCGCCTGCTGGTGCACCGGGTGCTGGATCAGCGCCTGCAGGCTTTCCAGCGACTCCCAGTAGTACACGTTCGACATCAGCCCGTTGCCCGTGTTCTCCCACGCCTCTTCCCCGAGATAGCCCGGCAGCGACTTTGCAGCCTCGGCGATGGTCTGGTCCAGGCGATGGAACTCGTCGTCGAACTGCTTCTTGGCGACGATGAAGGTGGCGGCGTACATGGCGCTCCCGAAAACAGAAGAAAAAAGAAAGCCCGGAATCCGGGAGGGCGCCGATTCTGCGGCATACGCCTGTCATCTCCACTGCAATTCGCCGCAATCCCCCGCTTGCCACGCGAAAACGTGAGAATGGACCGCATGGCCACCCAGTACGACATCCTGCACACCACCGTCTATCGGTACAACACCCCGGTCACCTTCGGCCAGCACCGCGTCATGTTCCGCCCCCGCGACAGCCACGACCTGCGCGTGCTCGCCACCGACCTGCAAGTGAGCCCGCAGGCCTTCACCCGGCTCATTCAAGATCCGCACTCCAACTCCGTGGCGCTGGTGCAGCCCATGGGCGAGGCGACCGAGCTGCGCATCGTGTGCTCCTTCACCATCGAGCACGTGCCCGCGCAGCAAGACCAGCTCGCCCTCGACCCCGCGGCCGAATTCCTGCCCTTCGCCTACACCCTGCAGGAGCGGCTCGACCTCGAGCACTACCTGCGCCCGCACCACGACGACGACAGCCAGGGCACGCTCATTCGCTGGGCCCACCAGTTCCTGCACACCGACAAGCCCAACAGCACGCGCGAGGTGCTCACGCGCATGAACGCGCACATCGGCCAGAGCCTGGAGTACAAGGCGCGCGACGAAGAAGGCACGCAGTCGCCCCTGCAGACGCTGGCGCTGGGCAGCGGCAGCTGCCGCGACTACGCCCTGCTAATGATGGAAGCCACGCGCCGCCTGGGCATCGCCACGCGCTTCGTCTCGGGCTACATCTACGACGCCGCGCTCGACAACGCCGCCACCGCGCAGGGCGACTCCATGACCGGCGCCGGCACCACGCACGCCTGGCTGCAGGCCTACCTGCCCGGCGTGGGCTGGCTGGCCTTCGACCCGACCAACAACCTGATGGGCAGCGGCCAGCTCATTCGCGTGGGCGTCTCGCGCGACCCCGCGCAGGCCGCGCCCATCTCGGGCAGCTGGTACGGCGACGCCGAGGCCTACGAAGGCCTCGAGGCCACGGTGGTGGTCACGCGGCGCAAGAACTGACGCACTGACGCGCGAGCCAAGCGCCAGCCACGCTCCTCCTGCAGCCGCCTTCCGCTGCGGCGCCCTGCTCCCCCTCGTGCTGTCGCGCAGGCGATAGCCGTTGCGGGAAATCCCGCAGCGGCACATCTCGCAACACCTCTACGCTGCGCCGCCGGCCCAGTGAAATAGCACGGTCGTTCTGAACGACTGCGGGTGCCTTGCTGCGTCGGTTTTTCTTCCAAGAACTCACAAGAACGGAGAGAGACATCCCATGCATTCCACGCGCCTGACATTCATTGCCCTGGCCGCCGGCCTTCTTGTCGCCTCGTGCGGCGGCGGCAGCGACAACAACGGTTTTGCCTTCACGCCCATCGCCCAGCTGCCCCCGGCCCCGCCCGCGCCGCCGGCGCCTCCGCCGCCCGCCGTGGCCCCTCCGCCCGCACCCGAGGAAACCCGGCTGCAAGACGCCCGCACCTCCTTCGCGCCGGCCGACCCGAGCGCCACCACCTTCACCGCGATGGCGGCGGTGGACGGCGGCGACACCTTCGACTACGCCGGCACCAGCCGCTGGAGCGGCATGCTCGGCGGCGCGCAATACAAGGTGGAAGTGCCGAAGAACTGGAACGGCAAGCTCGTGATGTACGCCCACGGCTATGCCGGCGAAGGCAACCTGCTCGCGGCCAACGCGCCGCCCATTCGCCGCCACCTGCTCCAGCAGGGCTATGCCTGGGCCGCGTCGAGCTACAGCAAGAACTTCTACGACGTGCGCGCGGGCGTGGAAGACACCAACGCGCTGGCGCTGCAGTTCAACGCCATCGCCAAGGCCGGCGGGCGCGAGCTGGCCGCGCCCGACCGCGTCTACATCACCGGCCATTCGATGGGCGGCCACATCACCGCCGCGGCCATCGAGGACGAGGCCTACGCCACCGCCAACCACAAGGTGAAGTACAACGGCGCCGTGCCGATGTGCGGCGTGGTGGGCGACACCGAGTTGTTCGACTACTTCGCCGCCGCGCAGGTGGCGGCGCAGACGCTCGCGGGCCGGGCGACCTACCCGACACCGAAGTGGGCGGACATTGCGACTCAGGTGACGGGAATGTTGTTCAGCAAGTTCGACGCGAGCGGCATCACGCCCACGTCGCCGCTGGGCATGCAGTACGCGTCGGTCCTGCAGAACCTGAGCGGCGGCAAGCGCCCTCTGTTCACCCAGGGCCTCACGCTCGGCGCCTCGTTCACCGCCGTGTGGGGCGTGTTCGGCAGCGACGGCACCGTCAACGGCATCCTGAACAAGAGCACGCTGGACACCAACCGCTTCACCTACAAGATCGACGGCGACACCGCCGCCTCCGATGCGCTCAACGCCGCCGCGCAGAAGCTCACGGCCGTGGCCGACGCCAACCGGCTGCGCACCGACGGCCTGCGCTGGATTCCCAAGGCCAATGGCGAATTCAAGATCCCGGTGGTCACGCTGCACACGCTGGGCGACCTGTACGTGCCCTTCAGCATGGAACAGGTCTACAACAAGCGCGTGGCCGCCAAGGGCAACAGCCAGTGGCTGGTGCAGCGCGCGATCCGCGGCATCACCCACTGCGACTTCACCATCAAGGAACAGGAAGAAGCCTTCGACGACATGGTGGTGTGGGAGCAAGGCGGCGCCAAGCCGGCGGGCGACGATGTGGTCACACCAGCCACGGTGGGCAACGACTTGTACGGCTGCGCGTTCACGCGCAACGCGACCGGCACGGACGACAGCGCGACCGTGACCGCGGTGCGCAACCAGCTGAAAGTGGGGCCGTTGTCCTGCTCGCCACCGATCTGAGCGCGCACTGCAGCGGCCGCGGCCGCTGCCGGTGCCTCTCCTCAGGCACCGGCTGCACCGCCCAGCTGAAAGCGGAACACCGCGCCCCGCTCGGGCTGCTGCACCAGGCGAATGTCGCTGCCGTGCAGCTGCAGGATGCGCTTGACGATCACCAGGCCCAAGCCCCCACTGCTCGCGCTGTCGGTGCGCGAGCTGCTCATGAACACGGGGCGCATGAACAGCGCCTTCTGCAATTCATTCGGAATGCCCGGCCCCGTGTCGCTCACCTGCACCGCGACGCCGGCGTTTTCCGGGCGCAGCTGCACCACGATCTCGCCGCCCGCGGGCGTGTGGCGGATGGCGTTGTCCAGCAGGTTGGTCAGCACGCGCTCGATCATGCCGAGGTCGGCCGACACCACCGGCAGGCCCGGCGCGATGTCGGGCTTCAGGCGCTGGTGGCGCGCCTCGGCCGCGAGCTCGAACTTCTGGAACACGTCCTGCACCAGGTCGGCGAGCGCAAAGTTTTCCTTCTCGGGCTTGACCACGCCGTATTCGAGCCGCGCCAGCTCGAACACCTCCTGCGCGAGCCGCCCGACCTTGCGGCTCTGGCCCAGCGCAATCTCCAGGTAGCGCCGGCGCTCGGCCTCGTCGAGCGTGCCGGACTTGAGCAGCAGCGTTTCCAGGTAGCCGTGCAGCGACGTGAGCGGCGTGCGCAGGTCGTGCGAAATGTTGGCGAACAGCTCGCGGCGCTGCTGGTCCTGCAGCGTCAGCTCGCGCCACTGCTCGGCGATGCGCCGCGTCATCTGCGTGAAGGCCTGGCCCAGCTGCGCGATCTCGTCGCTGCCCTGCGACAGGCGCTCCAGCGTGGGCGCCTCGCTCTCCAGCGAGGCGATGCCTTCGGTCTCGAAGCGCTTCACCGCGGCGGTCAGCTCGCGCAGCGGCCGCGTGATGAGGCGGAACGCGGCCAGCCCGGCCAGCAGGCCGAGCAGCGCCACCAGCCCCATCGACCACAGCGTGGTGCGCAGCACGTTGTCGGCCGCCACGTTGGCCACCAGCGCGTCGTGGTCCTCGCCCTGCAGCACCACGTACACATAGCCCGCGTCGCGATCGCCCATGCGCAGCGGCGCCGCGCTGAACACCTTGCGCGCGTCGGGGCTGCGCGGGTCGTCGCCGGCAATGGGCAGCGGCGCCCCGGCCAGCAGCTTGCGGATGGGGCCCAGCTCGACCCTGTCGCGCTTCAGGTGGCCCGGCGGCGCGGCCTGCGCCTCGATGCGGCCGTCGAGTCCCAGCAGGTAGACCTCCACGCTGGGGTTGACCGCCATCAGCTTGTCGAACAGGTCTTTCACCGCGGCCTGGTTCAGGCCGCCGGGCTTCATGAGCTCGGCGTTCTCGGCGATGTGCGCGGCCAGCCCGCTCGACAGCCGCTGGATGACCTCCTGCTCGTGCATGCCGTTGGAGCGCACCTGCAGCCACGCCGAGGCGCCGCAGCACACCAGCAGCAGCGCCGCGAACACCACGGACAGCCGCCGCGACAGGCTGGCCCAGACCATCACGGCGCCTCCTCCCCGCTGGCGGAGGCCGAGAGCTTGTAGCCGCGCCCCCACACCGTGAGAATGCGCCGCGGCTCGGCCGGGTCGGCCTCGACCTTGGTGCGCAGCCGGTTGATGTGCGTGTTCACCGTGTGCTCGTAGCCGTCGTGCTGGTAGCCCCAGACCTGGTTGAGCAGGTCGAGCCGCGAGAACACCTTGCCCGGGTTGCGTGCAAAGAAGTACAGCAGGTCGAACTCCCGCGGCGTGAGCTCGATGGGCTTGCCATCCAGGCGCACCTCGCGCGCCAGCGGCTCGATGTCGAGGTTGCCCAGCGTGAGGCTGCCCGACTCCATGCGCGCGTTGCGCGCCAGCGCGTCGGTGCGCCGCAGCAGAGCCTTCACGCGCGCCACCAGCTCCAGCACCGAGAAGGGCTTGGCCAGGTAGTCGTCCGCGCCCAGCTCCAGCCCCAGGATGCGGTGCACCTCGCTCGAGCGCGCGCTGATGATGATGATGGGCGTGTAGCGCGCCATGGCACGGGCGCGGCGGCAGATTTCGAGCCCGTCGATGCCGGGCAGCATCAGGTCGAGCACCAGCGCGGCCCAGTTGCCGCGCTCCAGCTCGCGCAGGCCGGCGTGGCCGTCGGCGGCGTGCTCCACCGCATAGCCCTCGTCGCGCAGGTGCATGCGAAGCAGTTCGGCGATGTGGGCGTCGTCCTCGACGATCAGCACGCGTTTGGCGGTGTCCATGGGGCCGATTGTCCTGCGATACGGCTTGGCGAGTTATCACGATTAATTGAACTTTGCGTGATGAATCGGCCATGGGGTGCGCCCAAGAATCCGCTCCATGAACAGCACAGCCATCGCCCCCCTTGCCGATCCGGCCCGCGCACCGGGTGATCAACCAGCGGATGAACCGCGAGACTCTCGTCCCATCCATCCGCTGTGGATGCGCATCACCCATTGGCTCAACGCGCTGGCCGTGGTGATCCTGGTGTCCAGCGGCTGGCGCATCTACGACGCGGCGCCTTTCTTTCCGTTCACCATTCCCACGGTCGTCACGCTCGGCGGCTGGCTCGGCGGCGCGCTGCAGTGGCACTTCGCGGCGATGTGGCTGCTGGTGTTCAACGGCCTGGTGTACTTGGCCATGAACATCGCCAGCGGCCGGCTGGCGCGCAAGTTCTTTCCGCTGACGCCGCGCGGCGTGCTGCACGACGCGCTGGCCGCGCTGAAGGGCCAGCTCTCCCACGCCGACCCGCGCCACTACAACAGCGTGCAGAAGCTGGCCTACCTGTTCGTGATGCTCGACCTGGTCGTCATCGTGCTGTCGGGGCTGGTGCTGTGGAAGTCGGTGCAGTTCCCCGTGCTGCGCGACCTGCTGGGCGGCTACGACTTTGCCCGGCGCATCCACTTCTTCGCGATGGCGGCCATCGTGGCCTTCGTTGTCGTGCACCTGGTGATGGTGGCGCTGGTGCCGCGCACCCTGCTGTCCATGCTGCGCGGCCGCGCTCCCCGGCATTCGTCCAACGTCTGACACGCCCCATGAAAATCTTCAAAGCCCCCACGCTGAGCGGCATCGACGGCGACGCCGTGCTGCACGAAGCCCGCTCGCTCATCGCGAAGAAGCTCGACCAGCCTTCGCGCCGCGCCTTCCTGCAACGCTCGTTCACGCTCGGCGGCCTGTCCTTGCTGACCGGCTGCAGCATCAGCGACAACACGCAAGTGGAAGCCGCGCTCACGAAGATCTCGCGCTTCAACGACAAGGTACAGGGCCTGATCTTCAGCCCCACGCAGCTGGCGCCGACCTACACCGAGGCCGAAATTACCCGCCCCTTTCCGTTCAACGCCTTCTACGGCGAAGACGAAGTGCGCGAGGTCGACGAAGCCAGCTACAAGCTCGAAGTGACCGGCATGGTGGCCGACAGGCACGCCTGGACGCTGGCCGAGCTGCGCGCCATGCCGCAGCACGACCAGATCACGCGGCACATCTGCGTGGAAGGCTGGAGCGCCATCGGCAAGTGGGGCGGCGTGCGCTTTGCCGACTTTCTGCGCCACATCGGCGCCGACACCACCGCCAAGTACGTCGGCTTCAAGTGCGCGGACGACTACTACACCAGCATCGACATGCCCACCGCCCTGCACCCGCAGACGCTGCTCACGCTGACCTACGACGGCCAGCCGCTGCCGCCGAAGTACGGCTTTCCGATGAAGCTGCGCATGCCGACCAAGCTTGGCTACAAGAACCCGAAGCACATCAAGGCGATGTTCGTCACCAACACCTACACAGGTGGCTACTGGGAAGACCAGGGCTACAACTGGTTCGGAGGGAGCTGAGGGGCCGCCACAGCCGCTCGACTGCCGAAGAAAGCGCGAGGCCGAAGTTCAGTTCGCTGTAACCAGGCCGATCTTTGAAACGAAATCCAAACACAACCCAGGACTCCCAATGAACAAGCTCACCGCAACCCTGCTCGCAACCTGCATGGCCTTTGCCGGCGCCTCGGCCTTTGCCGCGGACTCGATGTCGAAGGACAGCATGGCCAAAGACGGCATGGCGAAAGACTCCATGTCCAAGGACGGCATGAAGAAAGACAGCATGGCCAAGGACTCCATGTCGAAGGACGGCATGAAGAAGGATTCCATGGCCAAGGACGGCATGGCGAAAGACTCCATGTCCAAGGACGCCATGAAGAAAGACAGCATGGGCAAGGACGAGATGAAGAAGTAAGCGTCCCGCCCACGGCATTGACGCCCGGCAGTTTCAGCGTCAATGTCGCGCCAACCCGCTTTTCACTGCCACTCCAAGCAACCGAAGGACCCTTTATGAAATCCATCGCACTCACAGCCAGCACGCTGGCCGCCGCGGCCCTGGTGTGGCACGCGGTGCCCTCGTTCGCCGAGACCGCCCGCCGCGTGCCCGCGCCCACGGCCGACCTGGTGGCGCCCGCCACCGCCAAGACCGAGACCGCCGTGTTCGCCGGCGGCTGCTTCTGGGGGGTGCAGGGCGTGTTCCAGCGCGTGAAGGGCGTGAGCAATGCCGTGTCGGGCTACGCCGGCGGCGACGCCAAGACGGCGCGCTACGACGAAGTGGGCTCCGGCCGCACCGGCCATGCCGAATCGGTGCGCATCACCTACGACCCGCAGCAGGTCAGCTACGGCAAGCTGCTGCAGATCTATTTCTCGGTGGCGCACGACCCCACCGAGCTGAACCGCCAGGGCCCCGACAGCGGCACCCAGTACCGCTCCACCGTGTTCGCGGAGAACGCCGAGCAGGCCCGCATCGCCACCGCCTACATCGCCCAGCTCAACGCGGCCAAGACCTTCGGCAAGCCGTTGGCGACCACCATCGAGACCGCCAAGCCCTTCTTCGCGGCCGAGGACTACCACCAGGACTACCTCACGCTGCACCCGAGCCAGCCGTACATCGCGATCAACGACATGCCGAAGATCGACGACCTGAAGAAGCTGTTTCCCGAGAGCTACAAGGCCACGCCTTCGCTGGTGAAGGCGGCCAAGGCCGGCTGACCGGCGCGGCCCAGGCCCAAGCCCAAGCCTGGGCTCACAGCAGCTTCAGCCGCCCGGCCTGCTCCGTCAGCTCGGCCCGGAAGGCCGGGTGCGCGATGCCGATCAGCTCGCGCGCCCGCTGCTTGGCCGACTTGCCGCGCAGCTGCGCCACGCCGTACTCGGTCACCACGTAGTTGATGTCGTTCTTGCTCGTGCTCACGTGCGTGCCGGGCGACAGCGAGGGCACGATGCGCGAAATGGTGTCGTCCTTGGCGGTCGAGGGCAGCACGATGAAGGCCTTGCCGCCGCGCGAGCGGTTGGCCGCCCGCACGAAGTCCGACTGCCCGCCCGTGCCCGAGTACGGCGCGTAGCCCAGGCTCTCGGAGCCGCACTGCCCCATCAGGTCGATCTGCATCGTCGCGTTGATGGCGACGAGGTTGTCGTTCAGCCCCGCCAGCGCCGGGTCGTTGGTGAAATTGACCGGGTGCATTTCCAGCGACGGGTTGCGGTCCATGTAGCGGTAGAGCTTGCTGGAGCCCAGCGCAAAGGTGGCAATCGACTTGCCCGGCAGGTAGTTCTTGCGCCGGTTGGTGACCGCGCCGCTTTCCACCAGCGTGAGAATGCCGTCGCCGATCATCTCGGTGTGGATGCCCAGGTCGTGCTTGCCCGTGAGCTGCATCACCACCGCGTCGGGAATGCCGCCGTAGCCGATCTGCAGCGTGGAGCCGTCGTCGATCAGGTCGGCCACGTACTTGCCGATGGCCTCCTGAACCACGCCGATCTTCGGCAGGCCGACCTCCATCACCGGCGCCTCGTTTTCCACCAGCGCCGCCACCTGCGACACGTGCACATGGCAGGCGCCGTGCGCAAAGGGCACGTTGGGGTTCACCTCGAGCACCACCGCGCGAGCCTTCGCAACGGCCGCCATGGTGTAGTCCGCGCCCAGGCTCAGCGCGAAGTAGCCGTGCGCGTCCATCGGCGAGGCCATGCTGAAGACCACGTCGGCCGGGATCTGCCCGCGCTCGATCTGCGACGGAATCTCGGAGAAGTAGTTGGGCAGGAAGTCGATCCAGCCCTGCTGCCCGCCCGCGCGCGTGGCGCCGCCGAAGAACAGCGCCACATGGCGCACATGCTCCACGGTCTCGGGGTCGATGTAGGCGTACTTGCGCATCGCCAGGATCTGCGCGACCTTCACGTCGCGAAAATCGCGCCGCTGCTCCGACAGCGCCGCGAGCAGCGTGGGCGGCTCGCCGACGCCCGTGGGCACGACGATCATGTCGCCGTTGCGCACCTGGCGCACGGCATCGGCGGGAGAAGCGAGCTTCTGGCGGTACAGGTCCTGGGGCGTGGTCATGCGGGGGGCGATGCCTCTTGCGGGGTTACTTGTCTTGCTGGTCTTGCTTGTAGTCGCCGCGTCGCGCCGCCTGGTTGGCGCGCGTGCGAAGCACCAGCGCCTGCTGCGCGACGGCCACGTTGGCGGCGTCGCCCTTCCAGGCGTTGAGCGCGGGCTGCTGCACCGCGCGCGAGAACGAAAAGGTCAGCGCCCAAGGCATG
Organism: Variovorax sp. RCC_210; assembly: GCF_041355175.1. NCBI lineage: Bacteria > Pseudomonadati > Pseudomonadota > Betaproteobacteria > Burkholderiales > Comamonadaceae > Variovorax > Variovorax sp. RCC_210. Next base: position 1,487,747 of record NZ_JBFUPJ010000001.1, read on the forward strand.
CGCGCCTTGAACTTCAGGTTCATTTCGTTCAGCCGCGCGGACGCCAGCTGCGCCGATTGCCCGCCCGACAGGAAGGCCACGCCGGGCACGGCAGCGGGCACGGTGCGCAGCAGGCAGTTCACCGTGGCCTCGGCCACCGCCGCGACCGTGTCCTGCACCGCGGCCTTCTGGCCCGGCAGCACCATGTTCGGCTTGAGCAGCATGCCTTCGAGCAGCACGCCCTGCGCGCGCAGCTGGACGAAGGTCTGCTGGAGCACTTCTTCGGTGACCTCGGCGCAGCGCGCGAGCGTGTGGTCGCCGTCCATCAGCACTTCGGGCTCGATGATGGGCACGATGCCGGCTTCCTGGCACAGCGCGGCGTAACGCGCCAGCGCATGCGCGTTGACCTCGATGCAGGCGCGGCTGGGCAGGCCCTTGTCGATGGCGATCACGCCACGCCACTTGGCAAAGCGCGCGCCCATGCCGGCGTACTCGGCCAGCCGCTCGCGCAGGCCGTCCAGGCCTTCGGTCACGGTCTCGCCGGGGTGGCCGGCCAGCGGCTTGGCGCCCATGTCGACCTTGATGCCCGGGATGATGCCCACCGCCTCCAGCGCCTTGGCGAAGGGCTGGCCCGCGTTCGTCTTCTGGCGGATGGTTTCGTCGAAAAGAATGGCGCCGCTGATGCTGTCGCCCAGCCCCGGCGCGGTGACAATCAGCTCGCGCCAGTCGCGCCGCGCCGCCTCGGTCTGCGGGATGCCGAGCACCGCAAAACGCTTGTTGCAGGTGGCGTTGCTCTCGTCCATTGCGAGCAAGCCCTTGTCGCCGGCGACCAGCGCGCGGGCGGTGTCTGTGAGTGTCTGTGCGGTCATGGATGGGTGTGCCTTTGGTTGCGGAAAGATCGTACGCCCTCGCCGTGGCCCCGCCTAGATCACGTTCTTCTCGAACAGCGGCCGGTTCTCCAGGATGCGCGCGAAGGAAAGCGCCGACAGGTCCAGGCTGCGGTAGCCGCCGAAGCGAACCAGCTCCGCCACGCCCCGCCCCGCCGCCGGGCACTGCTGCAAGCCATGGCCCGAGAACCCGTTGGCGAAGTACAGGTTGTCGCAGGCCGGGTGCAGCCCCAGGATCGCGTTGTGGTCGAACACGTTCATCTCGTAGTAGCCGGCCCAGGCCCCCGTCATGCGGATGGCCTCGAAGGCCGGCACGCGGGCGGCCAGCGCGGGCCAGATGAAGCGCTCGAACACCTCGTGCTCCACCTCCAGCGGCTGGTCGTCCAGGTCGCGCGTGGCGGGCGGCGCAAAGCCGCAGATGAACTTGCGGCCCTCGGGCCGCAGCCAGATGCCCGAGGTGTCGATCACCAAGGGGCAACCGGGCAACTTGTCGGGGCACGAAAAGCTGAACACGCTGCGCCGCCGGCCATGCACCGGCAGGTCGATGCCCGCCCACGCCGCCACCTTGGCGGCCCACGCGCCCGCCGCGTTGACGACGATGTCGGCCGGCAGCGTGGCGCCGCTGTCGATCTGCACCCCGGTCACCGCCGCGCCGTTGCGCTGCAGCCCGGTCGCATGCGCCTGCACGTAGCGCGTGCCCTGCGACACCGCCTTCTTGCGAAAGGCCTGCAGCAGGCTGTAGCCGTCGTACCAGCCCTCGCCCGACAGCCCGAGCGAGGCCAGCGCCACGCCCTCGGTGGACATCCACGGAAAACGCGCCTGCAGTTCGTCGGGCGTCATCAGCGCCACGTCCACCGCATGCGCCCTCTGCATCGCATGGTTCTCGCGCAGCACCTCCACGCCCGCGGGCGAGGCCAGGTACAGGTAGCCGGGCTCGACCAGGCCGATGTCGGGCACGTTGTCGCCCACGCGCAAGGTCTGGCCCAGCGTGCGGAAGAACGAAATGCCGTACAGCGACATCTCGATGTTGATGGCCGTGGAAAACTGCTGGCGAATGGAGCTGGCCGACAGCGCCGACGACGCCTGCGTGTAAGAAAAATCGCGCTCCACCACGGTGACGTCGAAGGCTTTTTCCTTCGGGTCGGCGTTCAGGAAATACGCGATGGCCGAGCCGATGGCCCCGCCGCCGATGATCACTACACGACGCATGAAATTCCTTTCTTGCTGCGCACCCCAGATACGTTCACCGCCCCCGCCACAACTCCGCCATGACTCCGCGCGACCCCACGCCCGCAGAATAGCGCCGATGAGAAAAGACATTCCCAACCTCGGCGCGCTGCAGGCCTTCGAAGCCTCGGCGCGGCTGGGGAGCTTCACCCGCGCGGCCACCGAACTGGCGCTCACGCAAAGCGCCGTCGGCCGCCAGGTGGCGATGCTGGAGCAGCGCCTGGGCGTGCCGCTGTTCTCCCGCGTGCGCAAGCGCCTGACGCTCACCGACGTGGGCCGCGAGTATGCCGCGCGCATCCGCCGCCACCTCGACCAGATTCGCCGCGACACGCTGGAAATCAGCGCCGGGCACGAGATGGGCTTCGTGCTGGAGCTGGCCGTGGTGCCGACCTTTGCCACGCAATGGCTCATACCGCGGCTGCCCGATTTCAGCCGGCTGCACCCGAACATCACGGTGAACCTGTCGGCGCGCTCGCAGCCTTTTTCCTTTCAGGAAAACGCGTACGACGCGGCCATCTATTTCGGCGACCAGTTCTGGCCCAACACGCGCGGCGGCTTGATCTTTGCCGAAGGCGAGATGGTGCCCATCTGCAGCCCCGCGTTCCGCGACGCGCACGGCCCATGGGACGAAGCCGGGCTGGCGCGCTGCCGCCACGTGCACCTGAGCACGCGCGCCCACGCCTGGCGCGACTGGTATGCGCAGCAGGAATGGGAATACACGGTGCACGCGTCGCGCGGGCCGCGCTACGAGCTCTTCACGATGGTGGTGGCCGCCACGGCGGCCGGCATGGGCGTGGGGCTGGCGCCGCGCATCCTGGTGGCGCACGAGCTGCGCACCGGCGAGCTGGTGATTCCGCTGGACCGGCACCTGGACGTGCGCCAGGGCTACTACTTCGCGTACCCCGAAGGCCGGCCGGCCTCGGGGGCGTTGGAGCAGTTCAAGCAGTGGGTGCTGGGGCTGACGCCGGCCTGAGCCTGATACCAGCGCCTGGCCTGAAGCCGGTCAGACCGGGTTCGGGTTGCGCTCCAGGAAGCCCTGCTGGTGCCAGTACGGGTAGGTGCGCGGCGTGGCGCTGGCGGCGTCGAGCTCGGCGACCTGCGCGGGCGTCAGGTTCCAGCCCACGGCGCCCAGGTTCTGCCGCAGCTGCGCCTCGTCACGCGCGCCGACCACTACGCTGGAGACGGTCGGGCGTTGCAGCAGCCAGTTCAGCGCCACCTGCGGCACGGTCTTGCCGACTTCGGCGCCCACTTTTTCAAGGGCCTCGACCACGCGGTACAGCAGCTCGTCGGGCACGGGCGGGCCCATGTCGGCGGTCACGTGCAGGCGGCTGTTGGCGGGCAGCGGCTGGCCGCGGCGGATCTTGCCGGTGAGGCGGCCCCAGCCCAGCGGGCTCCACACCACGGCGCCCACGCCCTGGTCTTGCGCGAGCGGCATCAACTCCCATTCGTAGTCGCGGCCCACCAGCGAGTAGTACGCCTGGTGCGCCACATAGCGCGAATAACCGTAGCGCTCCGACACGGCCAGCGACTTCATCAGGTGCCAGCCCGAGAAGTTCGACACGCCGATGTAGCGCAGCTTGCCCGCGCGCACGAGGTCGTCGAGCGTGGACACGGTTTCTTCCACCGGCGTGCTGGCGTCGAAGCCGTGCAGCTGGAACAGGTCGATGTAGTCGGTGCCCAGGCGCTGCAACGCCTGGTCGACGGCGCGCACCAGGTGGTGGCGCGACGAGCCCACTTCGTTGGCGCCCTTGCCGCTGCGGAAGGTGGCCTTCGTGGAGATGAGAAGCTGGTCGCGCGGGCGGCCCTTGATGGCCTCGCCGAGCACCGATTCGGCCGAGCCGGCCGAGTAAATGTCGGCGCTGTCGAACATGTTGACGCCGGCGTCGAGGCAGATGTCGATGAGCTTGCGCGCCTCGGCCACGTCGGTGCTGCCCCATGCGCTGAAAAATTCGCCCTTGCCACCGAAGGTGCCAGTGCCGAAGCTCAACACGGGGACCTTGAGGCCCGATTTGCCCAGATGACGGTATTCCAAAGTGCTACTCCTTCGCGCGTGCGATGCATGACATCGGCAGGCCGACCGGCCCGCCGTCGACGGCCATTGTTGGGCCAAGCATTGAACCCTGCGACCGGGTGGGCTTTGGGCAGATCGGCTAAGTAACATCGACCGATGCACATCGCCCTTGAAAGCCCGAACCAGCCCGACGTGATCGGGCTCATCGACGACCTCGACGCGTACCAGAAGCCGCTGTACCCGCCCGAGAGCCATCACGGCATCGACATTGCGGCGCTGTCGGCGGCGAATGTGCTGTTCGCTGTTGCGCGCGACGAGGAAGGCACGGCGGTCGGGTGCGGGGCGATCGTGGTGGGGGCCGAGTTCGGCGAGCTCAAGCGCATGTTCGTTCGGCCGGGGAATCGGGGGCGAGGCATTGCTGCCGGGGTGCTGGCTTTTCTTGAAGGCCACGCCGCGGCCAAGGGCTGCACGATGTTCATGCTGGAGACGGGCCCCAGCCAGCCTGAGGCGATTTCTTTCTATGCGCGGTCCGGATATGAGCGGCGCGGGCCGTTCGGGGCGTACGGGCCGGATCCATTCAGCGTGTTCATGGAGAAGGCGGTGGTTCGGTAGCTTCGCGGGCGGTGCGTTCGGGGGCGCGCGGCTGGTGTGCGGGCGCCAGTTTGCGCTCTGCTCAAATTTCGGAATTCTTTGTTCGCGGAGCTTTTCGCTCCTTCTTTTGTTGACCCGCTTTCGCACCCGCCTCCGCCGCCCTCAGGATGCGCCGGAACTTCGGGCACTCCATGTGGCTGGGGGCGGAACACACGGCGGCATGGCGCAGGCCGTCCCGCATCACGCTCAGGTTGCGGATCGTGCGGTCGAGCTCGTCGGCCTTGGCCGTGAGCATCAGCCGGTCGATGCGCGGCTGGCCATCGGCGCCGAACATGCGCGCGATTTCGTCGAGGGAGAAACCCGCGGTCCGGCCCAGCGCGATCAACGCCAGCCGCTCCAGCACGCCGGCGTCGAACAGGCGCTTCAGGCCGCGCCGGCCGGTCGAGGCGATCAGGCCCTTCTCGTCGTAAAACCGCAATGTGGAGGCCGGTACGCCAGAGCGCTGCGCCACCTCGCTGATATCCAGATGCATCACCCTCTTGACCTCAAGTCGACTTGAGTTCGCATAGTGCGGTTTCCGCCTGCTGAAGGCAAGACCGAAAAGGACACGAACATGACCAACTCGCCGCCCCGCCCTGCTTCGCCCACCCCGCAACCAGTCGTTGGCGAGCAGGCCCGGCTCTGGAACGGGCCGTCCGGGCACACCTGGGTCGACATGCAGCCCACGCTCGACCACCTCTTTCGCCCCTTCGAAGCCTTGCTGGTGGAGGCGGCCGCGGGCGCGCAACGCGTGCTCGACGTGGGCTGCGGCACGGGCGCGACCACGCTCGCCGTCTCGCGTTCGCAAGAGGCCGGGGGCCGCAGCACGGGCATCGACATTTCGCAACCCATGGTCGCCACCGCCCGGGCGCGCGCCGAGCGTGAAGGCGCGGCGAATGCCAGCTTCGTCTGCGCCGACGTGCAGGCCCACGCGTTCGAGCCGGGCGTGTTCGACATGCTGGTCTCGCGCTTCGGCGTGATGTTCTTCGACGACCCGGTGCGCGCGTTTTCGAACCTGCGCCACGCCGCGGCCGACCGCGCGACGATGAAGTTCATCGCCTGGCGCAGCGCCGCCGAAAACCCGTTCATGACGACCGCCGAACGCGCCGCCGCGCCGCTGCTCGACCTGCCCGCGCGCCAGCCCGGCGCGCCGGGGCAGTTCGCGTTCGCCGACAAGGATCGCGTGCGCGGCATCCTGCGGGACAGTGGTTGGCAAGACATCGACATCGCGCCCGTCGACGTGCCCTGCACGCTGCCCGAGAAGGACCTGCTGGGCTATCTGAGCCGGCTCGGCCCGGTCGGGTTGAAGCTGCGCGATGCGGACGAGCGCACGCGCGCGAAGGTCATCGATGTGGTTCGCGCGGCGTTCGAGCCGTTCGTGTTCGGGGATGAGGTGCGGCTTGTTGCGGCGTGCTGGTCGATTGGGGCGCGTGCGGGTGGTGGCGTATGAACGCTGCGACGAACTGACCGCCGGGTTCCGTCAGCGCATCAAAGCCGCATGCCCAGCCAGATCACCGACTCCGTCGACGCGGCAACCACGGGCCCCAGCACCTTCGTCCAGACATGGTCCTTGCGCACGTGAGACGCCGACTGGTCGTGGTGCAACTGCTCTTCTTCGACGATCTGCGAAATAACGTGCACAGCTGCCTCGTCCCGGCCGGCGAGCGTGTGCAGCTGCTCCTTCAGGTGCGCGAGCACGACCCGCTCGACAGCAACGGTCGTCGCTGAAATGGCGTGCCGACCCAACAAGCCTGTCAGGCATCCGAGCACCCACCCGCCGATGCCGCACAGCAAATAGCTGCGGCATCGGGAAACACCGCGGCGTTGCAACTCCGTCCAAAACAAGGCGCGGTGACCCTCTTCGTGCGACTTGAACTCTCGCAGTTCAGCCACCAACGAGGGCGCTGTCCAACGGGCCATGAAGATCTGCGCTCTGTAGATGTTCACGGCGCCCTCCTCGCCGGCGTGGTCAACCTTCAAGATGCGCGCGCCCAGCGCCGATGCGCAATCTGCCTTCTTTTCCTCGCCCATTTTTTCGCTCCCTGTGAATGCCTGAAGTTTGACGAAGCAGCCACATCAGGGAAATCCCTAGCCATGACCCGTCGAAGCCCCTGAGCGCGCCACTTCGAGAGGGAAAGCTCGCTTTGCCCAGTGTTTCAAAGCCCCTTTTCAGCTGGCCCATTCCTTGCAAACCCGATCAAAAATGACAGAAAATTTTCTTGTTTGACTTATATTTGTAAACTGGTTTTCAAAAAACGCACACTTTCGGGCACTCCGCACCCTTCATGAGCACCACCGTCGACACCCCAGGCACCACCGTGGCCCAGCGCATTGCGCAGGCCTTGCCACGGCTGACGCGTTCGCACCGCCAGGTGGCCGACTACGTGCTGGAGCACCCGCTGCAGGTGGCGACGCTGCCCATCGACGAGCTCGCCGCGGCGGTGGGCGTGTCGGTGGCCACGGCCAACCGGTTTGCGCGCGCGCTCGACTTCGACGGCTATGCCACCTTCCGCGCCGAGCTGGTGCGCGGCTTCGAGCCGCTGGTGGCGCCCGTGGAGCGGCTGCGCGGCAACCTGGAGCGCCCGACGACGGTGGCCGAAGTTTTCGCCACGGCGCTCGACGAAAGCCGCCGCAACATCGAAGCCACGCGCCAGACGCTGGACTACGCGGCCTGCGAGGCCGCGGTGGAACGCATCGGCAAGGCGCGCTCGATCTACATCGGCGGCTTCGGCGCCAGCGCCTGGCTGGCGGGGCTGCTGCAGCACGGGCTGGACGGCTCGTGCAACGACGTGCGCATGCTCTCCAGCGTGAGCGGCGTCACCCACGCGGCGCGCACGCTGATGCATGCGGGTCCGCAGGACCTGTTCATCGGCCTGACCTTTCCGCGCTACCTGACCGACACGGTGGCGCTGGCGCAGATTGCGCGCGGCCAGGGCTGCGCGGTGCTGGCGCTGACCGACCGCCCGAGCTCGCCCATCGCGCCGCTGGCCGACGTGGCGCTGTACTGCCAGACCGAAACCAGCTACCGCCCGAACTGCGAGACCAGCGTGCTCGCGCTGATCGAGGCGCTCACCAGCGCCGTCTCGCTGCGCGCGCCGGGCGCGGTGCAGTCCGCCGGCCGCATCCTGCAGGCGGTGCGCCCGTGGCTGCACGGTGCCAACGGGCTGCCGCGCATCAACGGGCTGGACACCAGCGCGCGGCGCCACGAGACGCCCGATGCGCTCGACCCCGCCGACACAGACACGACCGATGCGCACGGCCTGAACAGCGCGCGCAACCGCAAGAAGAAAGCCTCCCGATGACCTCATCCCAAGCGACCCAGGCGCGCCACGTGCCCGTGATCGCCATCCACGGCGGCGCCGGCACCATCAGCGCCGCCACGACCAGCGCCGAGCAGGCGCAGGCCTACCACGACGCGCTGAACCGCATCGTGGCCGCTGCGCAAGCCGTGCTCCTGAAGGGCGCCAGCGCGCTCGACGCCACCTGCCTCGCGGTGGAGCTGCTCGAGGAGTGCCCGCTCTTCAACGCCGGCCACGGCGCGGTGTTCACGCACGACGAAACCCATGAGCTCGACGCCGCGGTGATGGACGGCGCCACGCTCGCCGCCGGCGCCATCGCCGGCGTGTGCCACATCCGCCGCCCGGTGCGCGCGGCCCGCGCGGTGCTCGAAGACGGCGCCCATGTGCTGCTGGCCGGCGCGGGCGCGGAAGCCTTTGCGCGCGAGCGCGGGCTGGAGATGGTCGAGCCCTCGTTCTTTTCCACCGACGCGCGCCGCCAGCAGCTCTTTCGGGTGCGCGACACGGGCCGCGTGGTGACCGACCACGAAGGCGCGTCGATGGCTGCTGCCTCGGCCACGCCGGTCGCTCCATTGGACGAAGACAAGAAGTTCGGCACCGTCGGCGCGGTCGCGCTCGACATGCACGGCCACCTGGCCGCGGCCACCTCCACCGGCGGCATGACCAACAAGCGCGTCGGCCGCATCGGCGATTCGCCGCTGATCGGCGCGGGCACCTACGCCGACGACCGCACGGCCGCGGTGTCGTGCACGGGCAGCGGCGAAATGTTCATCCGCGTGGCGGCGGCCTACGACATCTGCGCCCGCATGGCCTACGGCGGCGCCACGCTCGAAGCGGCCACGCACGCAGTGGTGCAGCAGTCGCTGCCCGCCATCGGCGGCACCGGCGGGCTGATTGCCATCGACCGGCACGGCAACCTGAGCCTGGCCTTCAACACCGAAGGCATGTACCGCGGCCACGCGCGCGGCACCGACGCGCCGCACACGGCCATCTTCGCCTGACGCCGCGCGTTCCCCTTTTTTCTCGCATTCCCATGTCCACCCCCTCCCTTGCCCTGCCGGACGGCCGCGTTCTCGCCGTCGACGACCTCACCGTTCGCTTCTCGACTTCCGAGCGCACCGTGGATGCCGTGAAGAAACTGTCTTTCCACATCGACCATGGCGAAACGCTCGCGGTGGTGGGCGAATCGGGTTCGGGCAAGTCGGTCACTTCGCTGGCGCTGATGCGCCTGGTGGAGCACGGCGGCGGCCGCATCCTCGACGGGCGCATGACGTTTCGCCGCCGCAACGGCGAGGTGCTCGACCTGGCGCAGGCGCGCGACCAGACGATGCGCGGCATTCGCGGCGCGGACATCGCCATGATCTTCCAGGAGCCGATGACGTCGCTGAACCCCGTGTTCACGGCCGGCGACCAGATCGCCGAGGCCATCAGCATCCACCAGGGCAAGAGCAACGCGGCCGCGCGCGCCGAGGCGCTGCGCATGCTGGAGCTGGTGCGCATTCCTGAAGCGCGCAATGTGCTCGACCGCTTTCCGCACCAGCTCTCTGGCGGCATGCGCCAGCGCGTGATGATCGCCATGGCGCTGTCTTGCAAGCCGCAGCTGCTGATTGCCGACGAACCCACCACGGCGCTGGACGTGACCATCCAGGCGCAAATTCTCCAGCTCATTCGCGAGCTGCAGAAAGAGATGCCCATGGGCGTGCTCTTCATCACGCACGACATGGGCGTGGTGGCCGAGATTGCCGACCGCGTGCTGGTGATGTACCGCGGTGACAAGGTCGAGGCGGGCACGTCGGACGCGGTGTTCGCCGCGCCGCAGCACCCCTACACCCGCGCGCTGCTGTCCGCGGTGCCCAAGCTGGGCGCCATGCAGGGCACCGACCTGCCGGCCAAGTTCGAACTGCTGCGCACCGAAGACGCGGCCAGCGCGGCGCCGGTGGAAGCGGCCACGCCGCAGAGCACGGTGTGCGAAGACGCGGGCCCGATCCTGCGCGTGCGCGACCTGGTCACGCGCTTCGACGTGCGCAGCGGCCTCTTCGGGCGCGTGAAGCGCCGCGTGCATGCGGTGGAAAAGATCAGCTTCGACCTGTACCCCGGCGAAACGCTGGCGCTGGTGGGCGAGTCGGGTTGCGGCAAGTCGACCACCGGCCGCTCGCTGTTGCGCCTGGTCGAGAGCCAGAGCGGCGCCATCGAGTTCGGCGGGCAGAACATTCGCGAGCTGCCCACGCGCGAGCTGCAGGCGCTGCGCCGCAACATCCAGTTCATCTTCCAGGACCCGTTCGCCTCGCTCGATCCGCGCGTGACGGTGGGCTTCTCGATCATGGAGCCGCTGCTCATCCACAACATCGCCAAGGGTGCCGAGGCGCAGCAGCGCGTCGACTGGCTGCTGCAGAAGGTCGGCCTGCCGCCCGAGGTGGCGCAGCGCTATCCGCACGAGTTCTCGGGCGGCCAGCGCCAGCGCATCGCCATCGCGCGCGCCCTGGCGCTGAACCCTAAGGTGGTGGTGGCCGACGAATCGGTCTCGGCGCTGGACGTGTCCATCCAGGCGCAGATCGTCAACCTGATGCTCGACCTGCAGCGCGAGCTGGGCGTGGCCTTTTTGTTCATCTCGCACGACATGGCGGTGGTGGAGCGCATCAGCCACCGCGTGGCCGTGATGTACCTGGGCCAGATCGTGGAAATCGGCCCGCGCCGCGCGGTGTTCGAAGACCCGCAGCACGCCTACACGCGCAAGCTGATGGCCGCGGTGCCGGTGGCCGACCCGTCGCGCCGCCACAAGCCGCGCGCGCTGCTCGAGGGCGAGATTCCCAGCCCCATCCGCGCCGTGGGCGACGAGCCCGTGGTGCCGCCGCTGGTGCAGGTGGCGCCCGGCCACTTCGTGGCACGCCACGCCATCGGCGGGGCATTTTGAAGTTCGACGCCATCAGCGGCGCGTTCTGAGTTCGATCCGATTTTTTCAACCGGCAGGCCCCCCTGCTTTTTTCCACGAACCGACTGGAGTTCTTCCATGAAGCAATCTTCTTCCTCCCTGCGATGGGCATCCGCACTGCTGGGCCTCGCCGCGATGGCCGCATCGGGCACGGCGCTGGCCGCCAAAGACGTGGTGCTGTCCATCGGCTACCAGCCGGAAACGCTGGACCCGTACAACACCAACACCACCATCACCACGGCCGTGACCAAGACCTTCTATGAAGGCCTGTTCCAGTTCGACAAGGACCTGAAGGTGCAACCCGTGCTCGCCGAGAGCTACGAGGTGTCGAAGGACGGCCTGGTCTACACCCTGAAGCTGCGCAGCGGCGTGAAGTTCCACGACGGCACCGACTTCAACGCCGAAGCGGTCAAGTTCGTGCTCGAGCGCGTGCTCAACCAGGACAACAAGCTGCTGCGCTACAACCAGTTCAACCGCGTGAGCAAGGTCGAGGCGGTGAACGCCACCACCGTGCGCATCACGCTGAAGGAGCCCTTCGGCCCCTTCATCAACTCGCTGGCGCACGCCTCGGCCGCCATGATCTCGCCCACCGCGCTGAAAAAGTGGGGCAACAAGGACATCGCCTTCCACCCCGTGGGCACGGGCCCCTTCGAATTCGTCGAGTGGAAGCAGACCGACGCGGTCAAGGCCAAGAAGTTCGACGGCTACTGGAAGAAGGGCTTCCCCAAGGTCGACACGGTGTCGTGGAAGCCGGTGCTCGAGAACAACACGCGCGCGGCCATGCTGCAGACCGGCGAAGCCGACTTCGCGTTCCCCATTCCCTACGAGCAGGCCGACCTGCTGAAGAAGAGCGACAAGCTCGAAGTGGTGGCCACGCCTTCGATCATCACGCGCTTCCTGGCATTCAACATGCTGCAGAAGCCCTATGACAACCCGAAGGTGCGCGAAGCCATCGGCTACGCCATCAACAAGGAAGCGCTGGCCAAGGTCGCCTTCGGCGGCTACGCCTTCCCGGCGCAGGGCGTGCTGCCCCAGGGCGTGAAGTACGCCGAGAAGATGGCCCCCATTCCCTACGACGTGAAGAAGGCCAAGGAACTGCTGACGGAAGCCGGCTACCCGAACGGCTTCGAGTCGGTGCTGTGGAGCGCCTACAACAACACGACCAGCCAGAAGACCATCCAGTTCGTGCAGCAGCAGCTCGCGCAAGTGGGCATCAAGCTGCAGGTGCAGGCGCTCGAAGTGGGCCAGCGCACCGAGCAGGTCGATGCATGGCCGGACGCCAAGACGGCCAAGGTGCGCATGTACTACACGGGCTGGTCGTCGTCCACCGGTGAAGCCGACTGGGGCCTGCGCCCGCTGTTCGCCTCGGAAGCCTGGGCGCCCAAGCTGAACAACATGTCGTTCTACAAGAGCGAGGTGGTCGACAACGCACTGGCCAAGGCGCTGGTGACGGTGGACGAAGCCGAGAAGACCGCCCTGTACAAGACCGCGCAGGAACAGATCCGCAAGGACCTGCCGCGCGTGCCGATGGTCACGGAGCAGAACCTGTCGGCGAACTCCAAGCGCCTGTCGGGCGTGTTCGTGATGCCCGACGGCAACATCAACATCGACGCCATCGCGGTGTCGAACTGATAGCACGTTCGCGCGTTTTCTCGTTTCCTGACTGACTGTCGCGACCGGGCGCGGGCAATGCCGCCCGCGCCCGCTCCCGACAACCGTACCCCATGCTGAATTACTTCCTCAAACGACTGTTGGGCCTGATCCCCACGCTGCTCATCGTGGCAGTGCTGGTGTTCCTGTTCGTCCACATGCTTCCCGGCGACCCGGCGCGCCTTGCCGCCGGCCAGGACGCCGACGAGCAGACCGTGGCCATGGTGCGCCAGGAGCTCGGGCTCGACAAGCCGCTGCCGCAGCAGTTCGTGAGCTTCTTCACCCACATGGTGCAGGGCGACTTCGGCACCTCCATTCGCACGCGCCGCCCGGTGTCGGTGGAGATCGGCGAGCGCTTCTTCCCCACGGTGATGCTCACCATCACCAGCATGGTGTGGGCGGTGATTTTCGGGATGGGCATCGGCATTGTTTCGGCGGTGTACCGCAACAAATGGCCCGACCGGCTGGGCATGACGCTCGCGGTCTCGGGCATTTCATTTCCCGCATTTGCACTCGGCATGCTGCTGATGCAGATCTTCTCGGTGCAACTCGGCTGGCTGCCCACGGTGGGCGCCAGCACGTGGAAGCACTACATCCTGCCCTCGATCACGCTGGGCGCGGCCGTGGCGGCCGTGATGGCGCGCTTCACGCGCGCGTCTTTCGTCGAGGTGATCCAGGAAGACTTCGTGCGCACCGCGCGCGCCAAGGGCGTGCACGAATCGCGCGTGGTGTTCAAGCACACGCTGCGCAACGCGCTCATTCCGGTGGTGACGATGATGGGGCTGCAGTTCGGCTTCCTGCTGGGCGGCTCCATTCTTGTGGAGGCGGTGTTCAACTGGCCCGGCCTGGGCCGCCTGCTGGTGGACGCGGTGCAGATGCGCGACTACCCCGTCATCCAGACGCTGGTGCTGCTGTTCTCGCTCGAGTTCATCCTGATCAACCTGGTGGTCGATGTGCTGTACGGCTACATCAACCCCACCATTCGCTACAAGTGAGCACGCCGACATGACGCAAGCTTCCGGCGCGCCTGCCGACATCATTCTTCCGACCTCCCCGGTCGCCACGCTCCAGTCCGCCGGCAAGGTCCGCACGCCCTGGGGCGAGTGCTGGCGCCGCTTCAAGAAACAGCCCGTGGGCATCGTGGCGGCGCTGTTCGTGCTGCTGCTGGTGTTCATCGCGGTGTTCTCGCCGTGGATCGTGCCCTTCGACCCGGAGAACTTCTTCGACTACGACATGCTCAACAGCGGCCCCTCGGCCACGCACTGGATGGGCGTGGACCCGCTGGGCCGCGACATCTTCAGCCGCATCCTGGCGGGCGCGCGCATCTCGCTGATGGCGGGCTTCCTGTCGGTGCTGGTAGGCGGCTTCATCGGAACGGCCTTCGGGCTGCTGGCGGGCTACTACGAAGGCTGGTGGGACCGCATCGTGATGCGCGTGTCGGACGTGCTGTTCGCTTTCCCCGGCATTTTGCTGGCGCTGGGCGTGGTCGCCATCCTGGGCAGCAGCATGACCAACGTGGTGGTGGCGGTGTCGGTGTTCAGCGTGCCGGCCTTCGCGCGGCTGGTGCGCGGCAATACGCTGGTGCTCAAGCAGCAGACCTACATCGAGGCCGAGCGCAGCATCGGCGCGTCGGACTGGACCATCATCGTGCGGCACATCCTGCCGGGCACCATCTCGTCTATCGTGGTGTATTTCTCGATGCGCGTGGGCACCTCGATCATCACGGCGGCCAGCCTGTCGTTCCTGGGCATGGGGGCGCAGGCGCCCACGCCCGAGTGGGGCGCGATGCTGAGCGAGGCGCGGGCCGACATGGTCACCTCGCCGCACGTGGCGCTGTTCCCCAGCCTGGCCATCTTCTTCACCGTGCTCGCCTTCAACCTGCTGGGCGATGCACTGCGCGACGCGCTCGACCCGAAAATCGACCGCCAGTAATCTTCTTTCCCCCATGTCTTCCAGCAAGCAGCAAGCCACCCTTCCCTTCATCGGCAACCTGCTCCAGGGCGAACGCAACGCCATCACCGACGTGGCCGGCGTCACCGTCGGCCACCGCACGCTGAGCGACGGCGGCGTGCAGACTGGCGTGACGGTGATCCGCCCGCACGCGGGCGACCCGTTCCGCGACAAGGTGCCGGCCGCGGCCGTGGTGCTCAACGGCTTCGGCAAGAGCGTGGGCCTGGTGCAGCTCAAGGAGCTGGGCGTGCTGGAAACGCCCATTGCACTGACCAACACCTTCTCGGTGGGCACGGTGGCCACGGCGCAGATCCGCGATTGCGTGGCGCGCAACCCCGAGACCGGCCGCGCGCTGCCCACGGTGAACCCGCTGGTGTTCGAGTGCAACGACGGCTACCTCAACGACATCCAGCGGCTGGCCGTGACGGAGGCCGACTACCTGCAGGCGCTGCAGGCGGCGGGCGCCGATTTCGCGCAGGGCTCGGTCGGCGCGGGGCGCGGCATGTCGAGCTTCCAGCTGAAGGGCGGCATCGGGAGCGCGTCGCGGCGGGTGTCGTCGCGGCAGGTGTCCTCGCATGGCGGGCCCGCACCTTCGGGTGCGCCCTCCAGCGCTTCTTGCGGCGGCTGCCATACGGTCGGCACGCTGGTGCTGGCCAACTACGGGCGCCAGCCGCAGCTGCTGCTGGCCGGCCACGCGGTGGGCGACCGGCTCGCGGCGCTGCAGGCCGCGCGCAAGCCGCCGCCGGAAAAGGAAACAGACCCCACCGAAAAGGGCTCGATCATCATCGTGGTGGCCACCGACGCCCCGCTGGACGCGCGCCAGCTGCGCCGCCTGGCGCTGCGCGCGGGCGCGGGCCTGGCCCGCACGGGCTCGGTCTTCGGCCACGGCAGCGGCGACATCGTGCTGGCCTTCTCCACCGCCTACACCGTGCCCGACCAGGTCGAGCGGCCGATGCCCGCGGTGGCCATGCTGCACGACGGGCTGCTCGACGGCCTGTTCCAGGCCGCGGCCGACAGCACCGAGCAGGCGATTCTTCATGCGCTGTGGCGCGCCACGCCCGTGACCGGGCGCGACGGCAACCACCGCGCCGCGCTGGCCGAACTGCTGCCGGCGTCTTCACTCTCTTGCTGACCTCTTTCCGACCTCCTTCCGACCTCTTTACCGACCTCTCCCCGACGAGCAACGCCCATGAAAGTCCTGATCTCCACCGACATCGAAGGCGTCGCCGGCGTCTACCACCCCGAGCAGACGCGCCCCGGCAACCCCGAGTTCGAACGCGCGCGCCTGCTGATGGCGCAGGAAGCCAACGCCGCCATCGCCGGCGCCTTCGACGCGGGCGCCACCGAGGTGCTGGTGAACGACTCGCACGGCGGTTTTCGCAACATGCCGCCGGACGTGCTCGACGCGCGTGCCCGCGTGGTGCAGGGCAAGCCGCGCTACCTGAGCATGGTGGCGGGCGTGGAAGAAGGCGTGGACGCGGTCTGCATGGTGGGCTACCACTCGCGCGCGCAGGGCCGCGGCATCCTGGCGCACACCATCAACAGCTTTGCCTTCGCCAGCATTTCGCTGAACGGGCAGGAGCTGGGCGAAGCCGGGCTCTACGGCGCGCTGGCCGGTGAATACGGCGTGCCCGTGGTGATGGGCAGCGGCGACGACGTGTTCATCGCCGAGAACCGCCCGCTGTTTCCACACGCGACCTTCGTGGAAACCAAGAAGGCCACGGGCTTCGGCAGCGGCGTGTCGCTGTCGCCCGAGCAATCGCGCCGCGCCATCCGCGCCGGGGTGCAGGAGGCGCTGGCCGGCCATGCGAACGCGAAGGTCAAGCCGCTGGTCTTCGCGGGCCCGCAGGCCGTGAGCTTGCGCTGCCAGTCGCCTTCGCTGGCCGACCTGTTCTGCCAGTGGCCGAGCTTCGAGCGCGTCGACGGCGTCACGCTGCGCTTCACCGCCCAGACGGTGGAGGCGGCGGTGCGCATGCTGAACTGCTGCTCGGCGATGTCGTCGATGCTGCGCTGAGGCAGCACCGGGACAAGGTCGCCGGTTCGCTCCTTGTTGCCTTGCTGCCTTACTGGAAGGCGAGGTCGCGCATACCGGTACCGCGCGGTGCGCCGGATGCGTACACGCCTGAAGGCGCGTGGCCCAGCGCCGGGGCGCCCTGCCCCTGCTCCAGCTTGAACTGCCCCACGATCTGCGACAGGCTGCCCGCCTGCTCCTGAAGCGACTGCGCGGCGGCCGAGGCTTCTTCCACCAGCGCGGCGTTCTGCTGCGTGGCCTGGTCCATCTGCGTGATGGCCTGGTTGATCTGCTCGATGCCCGAGGTCTGCTCCTGGCTGGCGGCGCTGATCTCGCCCATGATGTCCGTCACGCGCTTCACGCTGCCCACGATTTCTTCCATGGTGCGGCCGGCGTCCGCCACCTGGCGGCTGCCCTCCTCGACCTTCTCGACCGAGTCGCCGATGAGCGTCTTGATTTCCTTGGCCGCCGCGGCCGAGCGCTGGGCCAGGCTGCGCACTTCGGAGGCCACCACGGCAAAGCCGCGGCCCTGGTCGCCCGCGCGGGCGGCTTCCACGGCCGCGTTCAGCGCCAGGATGTTGGTCTGGAAGGCAATGCCGTCGATGACGCTGATGATGTCCACGATCTTCTTGGACGACGCATTGATGGAGCCCATGGTCTCCACCACCTGGAACACCACGCTGCCGCCGCGCACGGCCACTTCCGAGGCCGAGGTGGCCAGCTGGTTGGCCTGGCGGGCGTTGTCGGCGTTCTGCTTCACGGTGGAGGTCAGCTCCTCGATGGAGGCGGCCGTTTCTTCCAGCGAGCTGGCCTGCTCTTCAGTGCGCGAGGACAGGTCCTGGTTGCCGGTGGCGATCTGCGTGCTGGCGGTCGACACGTTCATCACCACCCCGTGCACCTGCGAGAGCGAGCCCTGCAGGGCGTTGCGCATCAGGTCGAGCGCGCGCAGCAGGTGGCCGGTCTCGTCGTTGGCGTAGCTGGTTTGCGGCGCGCCGGTAAGGTCCATGTCGGCGATCGACTGGGCGATGGTCTCGGCGCTGCGCAGCGGGCGCACGATGCTGCGCGCCAGCAGCAGGGCCAGCAGCGCGCCGGCCACCAGGCTCACGGCGGAGCACACCACCAGCAGCGTGCTGGTCTGGGCGCGCAGGTCGTTGGCGCGCGCGGCGGCGGCGTCGAGCTGCTCGCGCTGCATGTCCACCACCTGCTGCACGCCGGCGATGTAGTTCACCGAGGTGGGCTGGAACTGGTCGTCGAAGGCGCGGTTGGCGCCGGCCAGGTCGCCCGTGAGCTTGAGCTTGCTCACCTCTTCACGCGAGGCCAAATAGGCCTTGCGCAGCGTGCCGACCTTTTCGAGCAGCGCCTTCTCCTCGGGCTTGACCAGCTTGCCCTCGATGAATTTCTGCAGCTCGTTGGTGTCCTTGATGGACTTGGCCGTGGCCGGCGCGAAGTAGTCGATCAGGCTGGAATCGCTGCTCTTGGCGATGGCCGCGGCGCGCTGCACGCCCGAGGTGGTGTGGCGCAGCCAGTCGGAGCCGGCGCGCTCGGTCTTCACGTTGTCCTGGATCATCGTGTCGATCTCCTGGCTCAACTGCTGCAGCTTGAAGACCGCTGCCACGCTGGTGGCGAGGAAAAGCGCCAGGATGGCGCCCAGCACGATGGCAAGGCGCTTGCCAATCGAGACGTTGCTCAAGAACATGTTCGGACTCCGGGGCTCAAGGGGGAATGGATTGCTTGCAAGGAAAGGCTGCCGCGCAGGCGACGGCACCGTCGAATCTGAAAAAGCAGCCGGCATGGCCGCTCTCCTTGGCTGGATATCGGCAGGGCGGGTGAAAACTTTAGGCCGCTGCGGAAAACCCGGTGCCTGACCGCCAAGCACCTTGCAAGTGCCCAGCAAGTGCCCGACAGCCGCAAGCAGCGCGGACTTTGCAAGCTTTCTAGAATTCGCAGTCCGGCAAGCCTTTTCCGGGCCCGCCCGCCTTATCCGCAATAAGCACAAAACCGCCCCGAAACCCGCATGGGGACTGGTGAATAAGCTAATCCGCATAAAGCGCGAACCAAAAAATAGTTTGTTTCCATAAGGCGGGCTTCCAGAATCTCGGCTTCTTGCTGGGGCGCCCCGTTTCACGACCGGCTCCGCACTTCCTCAAGACGACACACGCACGATGTACCAATACACAGAATTCGATCGCCAGTTCGTTCATCAACGAGCCGCCCAATTCCGCGACCAGCTCGAACGCTGGCAAAAGGGCCGCCTCCACGAGGACGAATTCCGCCCGTTGCGGCTGCAAAACGGCTGGTATGTGCAGCGCTACGCGCCCATGCTGCGCGTGGCCGTGCCCTACGGCGAGCTCTCCAGCCGCCAGCTGCGCGTGCTCGCCAAGATTGCCCGCGAGTACGACGAGCCCGAAGCCGAGGTCTACCGCAAGGCCGTCGAGACGCAAGGCCTGCTCGGCAGCCAGAAGCTGCCCACGCACTACGCGCACTTCTCGACGCGCCAGAACGTGCAGTTCAACTGGATTCCACTGGCCAAGTCGGCCGACGTGATGGACCTGCTGGCCTCGGTGGACATGCACGGCATCCAGACCAGCGGCAACTGCATCCGCAACATCACCAGCGACGAGCGCGCCGGCGTGGCCATCGACGAAATCGCCGATCCGCGCCCGTACGCGGAAATCATGCGCCAGTGGAGCACGCTGCACCCCGAGTTCGCGTTCCTGCCGCGCAAGTTCAAGATCGCGATCACCGGCGCCACCGAAGACCGCGCGGCCACCGGCTGGCACGACGTGGGCCTGCACATCGTGAAGAACGAGGCCGGAGAAATCGGCTTTCGCGTGCAGGTGGGCGGCGGCATGGGCCGCACGCCCATCGTGGGCACGGTGCTGCGCGAGTTCCTGCCGTGGCAGCAGATCATGAATTACCTCGAAGCGGTGATTCGTGTCTACAACCGCTACGGCCGCCGCGACAACATCTACAAGGCGCGCATCAAGATCCTGGTGAAGGCCGAAGGCCAGCGCTACATCGACGACGTGGACGCCGAGTACAAGCAGATCCTGGAGCACGACGGCGCGCCGCACACCATCACGCAGCAGGAGTTCGACCGCGTGGCCGCCTCCTTCGTGCCGCCCACGCTGGCCACCCGCGTGCTGCAGAGCGCCGAGAAGACCGACGCCGAGCTGCGCGCCCACGCCGCCGACGACGTGCAGTTCGCGCGCTGGCTGGCGCGCAACGTGGCGCCGCACAAGAACCCCGCGCTGCGCGCCGTCACGCTGTCGTTCAAGCGCCTGAAGCAGGCGCCCGGCGACGCATCGGCCGACCAGCTCGACACGCTCGCCCAGCTGGCGGACCGCTTCTCCGCCGGCGAAGCCCGCGTGACGCACGACCAGAACGTGGTGCTGCCCTGGGTGCACGCCGAAGACCTGCACGCGCTGTGGCTCGCCGCCCGCGCCGCCGGCTTCGCCAGTGCCAACGTGCACCTGCTGACCGACATGATCGCCTGCCCCGGCGGCGACTTCTGCGCGCTGGCCAATGCGCGCTCCATTCCCATCGCCGAAGCCATCACCGAGCGCTACCAGGACCTGGACGAGCTCGACGACATCGGCGAGATCGACCTGCACATCAGCGGCTGCATCAACTCGTGCGGCCACCACCACAGCGGCCATATCGGCATCCTGGGCGTCGACAAGGACGGCAAGGAGTGGTACCAGGTCACCCTGGGCGGCTCCGACGGCTCCGCGCTCAGCGGCGCCTCGCAGGCCGGCAAGGCCGTGGGCCCTTCGTTCTCGGCGGCCGAAGTGCCGGGCGTGATCGAGGCCGTGCTCACCACGTACCGCGACACCCGTGAAAACGGCGAGAACTTCATCGACACCCTGCGCCGCGTGGGGCCGGACCCGTTCAAGGCCGCGGCCAACGGTGCGCGGTTCAAGGTGGAGGAAGCAGCATGAGCCGCCGGACCGCTCCCAAGGCGAATACCGTAACGCGCAGCGTGGAGGTTTCCTAATGAACAAAACGTTGAACATTCTTGCGGCTGAAGACCACATCGACGACGGCGACCCGAAGGTGCTGCAACTGGCCAACGACGCCGATCCGCTCGCCATCGAGGTGTGCCTGGCGGACATCGAGCGCATCGACCTGAACTTTCCGAAGTTCACCGACGGCCGCGCCTACAGCCAGGCCTTCCTGCTGCGCCGCCGCCTCGGCTTCACCGGCGACATTCGCGCCACCGGCGACGTGCTGATCGACCAGCTGGTGCAGATGGAACGCACCGGTTTTTCCAGCGCCGTGCTGAAGGAAGGCGTGGACGCCTCCGACGCGCAGCGCCAGTTCGACCGCTTCGCCGCCTTCTACCAGGGCGACGCGGTGAAGACCGCGCCGCACTTCGTGGCCGGCAGCTGAACGCGCATGGGAACCCTGGACATGAGCCTCGACCTCGCACGCATCAACACCGAACTCGGCCGCAACGCCGAGGGCCTGGTGGACTGGGCCATCGGCCTGGGCCAGAGCGCCATCGTCACCACCAACTTTCGCCCGTTCGAGGCCGTGATCCTGCACATGGTCACGCGCGCCCGAAAGGACGTTCCCGTGGTGTGGATGGACAACGGCTACAACACCGAGGCCACCTACCGCTTTGCCGACGAGGTGACGAAGCAGCTCGGCCTGGACCTGCACATCTACCTGCCGCGCCGCTCGCGCGCGCACCGCGAAGCGGTGGAAGGCCCCACGCCGGCGCTGGACGATCCGCGCCACGCCGCCTTCACCGAAGAAGTGAAGCTGGAGCCCTTCGCCCGCGCGCTGCGCGAGACGGCGCCCAAGGTGTGGTTCACCGCGCTGCGGGCCACCGACACGGCCGTGCGCGCGCAGATGGACCCGGTCTCGGTCAACCCCGACGGGCTGATCAAGGTCGCGCCGCTGCTGCACTGGTCGTCCAAGGAGCTGTACGAATACTGCGAAGCGCACGGCCTGCCGAACAACTTCGACTACGTGGACCCGACCAAGGGCGAAGACAACCGCGAGTGCGGCCTGCACCTGTCGCACTGAGACCGACGGCTCGCGAACGACCTACTGCCCCCTGAATACTTGCACTCAGCAACCCACCCGATGAACGCCCGTACCGAAACCGAACTGCTGCAGTCGCCCATGCACGCTCCCGCGCACCTGTCCAACACGCACCTCGATGCGCTGGAAGAAGAAACCATCTTCATCCTGCGCGAAGTGGCGGCCGCCTTCGAGCGACCGACGCTGCTGTTCTCGGGCGGCAAGGACTCGCTGGTGCTGCTGAAGTGCGCGGAAAAGGCCTTCGGCGCGGGCCGCATCCCCTACCCGCTGCTGATGATCGACACAGGCCACAACTTTCCTGAAGTGACGGCCTACCGCGACCAGCGCGCAAGGGAGCTGGGCGCCGAACTCATCGTGCGCAACGTGGAAGACTCCATGAAGCGCGGCACCGTGCGCCTGGCCCACCCGGGCGAGTCGCGCAACGCGCACCAGTCGGTCACGCTGCTCGAAGCCATCGAGGAGTTCCGCTTCGACGCGCTCATCGGCGGCGCCCGCCGCGACGAGGAAAAGGCGCGCGCCAAGGAACGCATCTTTTCGCACCGCGACAGCTTCGGCCAATGGCAGCCCAAGGACCAGCGCCCCGAGCTGTGGACGCTGTTCAACACGCGCCTGGCCCCGGGCGAGCACTTTCGGGTGTTCCCGATCTCGAACTGGACCGAGCTGGACGTGTGGCAGTACATCGAGCGCGAGCACGTGGGCCTGCCGTCGATCTACTACACGCACAAGCGCGAAGTGGTCGAGCGCCGCGGCCTGCTGGTGCCGGTGACCGCGCTGACCCCGCCGCGCGACGGCGAGACGGTGCAGGTGCGCGACGTGCGCTTTCGCACCGTGGGCGACATCACCACCACCTGCCCGGTGGACAGCCTGGCGGCCGACGCCGCCGACGTGGTGCTGGAAACGCTGTCGGTCGACGTCAGCGAGCGCGGCGCCACGCGCATGGACGACATGACTTCGGAAGCTTCGATGGAGAAGCGCAAGAAAGACGGGTATTTCTGATGAGCACGATCACCTCCAACGCCGCTGCCACTTCCACCTCCACCGCTAGCGCTTCCGCCGTGCACGGCGACACCGGCACGGCCCTGCGCTTCATCACCTGCGGCTCGGTCGACGACGGCAAGAGCACGCTCATCGGCCGCCTGCTGGTGGACAGCAAGACGGTGCTGCAAGACCAGCTGGCCGGCGTGCAGCGCGGCGGCGAAACCGACCTGGCACTGCTCACGGACGGCCTCTCGGCCGAGCGCGAGCAGGGCATCACCATCGACGTGGCGTACCGCTACTTCTCGACCGCCAGGCGCAAGTTCATCATCGGCGACGCGCCAGGCCATGAGCAGTACACGCGCAACATGGTCACCGCCGCCTCGGCCGCCGACGCGGCCGTGGTGCTGGTCGATGCCACCAAGCTGGCCTGGGCCGCCGAGGTGGAAGACGGCACCGTCGTCAAGCGCGAGCTGCTGCCGCAAACGCGCCGCCACACGCTGCTGTGCCACCTGCTGCGCGTGCAGTCGATCGTGTTCGCGGTGAACAAGCTCGACGCCATCGCCGATGCGGGCCTGGCCTTCGAACGCATCTCGACCGCGCTGAACGCCTTTGCCGAAGCAGCCGGCGTGCAGGTGGCGGCCATCGTCCCGATCTCGGCCCTGAAGGGCTGGAACGTGGCCACGCGCCATGCCGACTGGGTCGGCTACGAAGGCCCCAGCCTGCTCGAACTGCTCGAAGACCTGCCGGTCACCGCGCAGGACGAGGCCGTGCCCTTCGCGTTCCCGGTGCAATGGGTCGAAAAGTTTTCTTCTTCCGCCGACACCTCGCAGGGCCGCCGCGTGTTCTGGGGCCGCGTGGCCTCGGGCCATGTGGAGCCGGGCCAGCGCGTGACCGTGCTGCCGAGCAACCAGACCGCCACCGTGGCCCAGGTGCTGAACCACACGCGCCACCCGCAGGTGGTGCATGCGGGCCACAGCGCCGGCATCGTGCTCGACCGCGAGGTCGACGTGTCGCGCGGCGACTGGCTGCTGGCGCCGGAGGCTTTCGAGCCGGTGCGCGAAATTACCGCCACCGTGGCCTGGCTGGACGACGAGCCGCTGGTCGCGGGCCGCGTGTACTGGGCGCTGCAGGGGCATCGCTGGGTCAAGGCCAAGGTGGCGCGCATCGTCGACCGGGTGAACATCACCACGCTCGAATCGGAGCCGGCCGCCCAGCTGGAGGCCAACGCCATCGGCGACGTGGTGCTGGCGCTGCAGCAGCCGCTGGCGGTGCTTCCCTTCACGCAATCGCGTGCATTGGGCTCGCTGGTGCTGGTCGATACGGCCTCCCACAAGACCGCCGCTGCCGTGCTCGTGCAGCCCGCCGCCGCAAAGGCCTAAAATCTCGGGTTTTCCCCGACCACTTTCTGACGTAAAAAGACAAATGACCCACGTCGTCTCCGAAGCCTGCATCCGTTGCAAATACACCGACTGCGTGGACGTTTGCCCCGTCGACTGCTTCCGCGAAGGTCCCAACATGCTGGTGATCGACCCGGACGAATGCATCGACTGCGCGGTCTGCATCCCCGAATGCCCGGTCAACGCGATCTACGCCGAAGAAGACCTGCCGGCCAACCAGATCGCCTTCATCAAGCTCAACGCCGAACTGGCCCTGGCCGACGGCTGGAAGAGCATCACCAAGCGCAAGCCCGCGCTGCCCGACCACGAAGAGTGGAAGGACAAGACCGACAAGATCGGGGAGCTGGTGCGCTGAGCACGGCAACCGCCCCCATCGAAACCGACGCGCTGATCGTCGGTGCCGGCCCCGTGGGGCTGTTCCAGGCCTTTCAGCTGGGCCTGCTCGAAATTTCCTGCCACATCGTCGATGCACTGCCCGCCGCCGGCGGCCAGTGCGTGGCGCTGTATGGCGACAAGCCGATCTACGACATTCCCGGCACGCCCATGACCAGCGGGCGCGCGCTGGCGCAGTCGCTGCTGGCGCAGGTGGCGCCGTTCAAGCCGCAGTTCCACTTCGGCGAGCAGGTCGCCACGCTGGAGCGCCAAGCCGACCAGCGGCTGCTGCTGACCACCTCGGCCGGCAAGGCCTTCCTGGCCAAGACCGTGTTCATCGCCGCCGGTGTCGGGGCCTTCGTGCCCAAGCGCATCGTGCTGGACGACATCGCCCGCTTCGAGGGCACCTCGCTTTTCTATCACCCCGAATCGCTGGACCGTTTCGCGGGCCAGACGGTGGTGGTGAACGGCGGCGACGACGTCGCGCTGGAAACGGCCATTGCGCTCACCGCCCTTGCGAAGCAAGTCACCCTGGTGCACCGCCGCGACGGCTTCCAGGCCGCCGAAGGCACGGTCGCCGCCATGCGGGCGCTGGTGGCCGAGGGCAAGCTGGCGTTCCGGGTGGGCCAGCCCAGCGCCTTCGACGGCAAGCAGTTGCAGATCACCACGCCCGATGCCACCACGCTCGAGCTGCCGCTGGACGCGCTGGTCGCCTGCCTGGGCATCTCGCCGCGCCTCGGACCCATCGCCGACTGGGGCCTGGAACTGGAGCGCAAGCAGGTGCAGGTGGACACCGAAAAGTACGAAACCCGCGAACGCGGCGTGTTCGCGGTGGGCGACATCAACACCTACCCGGGCAAGAAGAAGCTCATCGTCTGCGGCTTCCACGAGGCCACGCTGGCCGCCTGGGGCGCCACGGCCATCGTGTTCCCGGGCAAGGCCGTGCCGCTGCAGTACACGACCACCAGCACGCGGCTGCACGAGCTGCTGGGCGTCACCAGCCAACGCTGAGCCGCGTCAGGCCCGGGGCAACAAGGCTCCGTAGACGTCAATGAAGCCGGCGATGGCGGCGACGAAGCGGTCGATGTCCGCATCGGTCACCGGCAGCGACAGCACCACGAACCCGCGCGGCGAGGCATAGATGCCCTGCGCCAGCAGGTGGAAGAACAGCAGCTGGCGCAGCCGCCCGTCCACCGCAGCCAGGTCTTCCGAACGCACCACATCGCCCTTCACGAAATGCGCGTTCATCAACGAGCCCAGGCCGGTGAACTGCAGCGCCACGCCCTTCTCTTCGCACAGCGCGTTCAGCCGCGCGCGCATCGACTCGCCACGCGCGGCCAGTGCCCCGGCGGCTTCCGGCGGAAACAGCTTGGTGAGCCCCGCGTAGCCGGCCGCCATCGTCATCACGTTGTTGTTGAAGGTGCCTGAGTGCGCCAAAGGCCCGGTGCGCGGGTCGAACAGCGCCATCACGTCCGCGCGTCCACCGAACGCCCCGAAGGACATGCCGCCGCCGATGTACTTGCCCAGCGTGGTCAGGTCCGAGCGAACGCCCAGCTGGTTGGCCAGCCCGTGCGGCGCCAGTCGCGAGGTCATGACCTCGTCGAACACCAGCAGCGCCCCCACGCGCGTGGCCGATTCGCGCAGCGCCTGCAGGAACCCGGGCCGGCCCGGAATGCAGCCGCTGGCGCCCTGCATCGGCTCGACCAGCACGGCCGCCACCTCGGCGCCGAACTGGTCGATCTGCTCGCGCGCCGCCTGCGCGTCGTTGTAGGGCAGCACCACGAAGTCGAACGGCACGGTCGTCGGCAGCGGCTTGGCGCCGAAGCCCAGCACGCCGCCGTGGTAGCCGCCGGCGAACACCACGATCTTGCGGCGCCCCGTGAAGTGCAGCGCCGCGGTGAGCGCCATCAGGTTGGCCTCGGTGCCCGAGTTGGTGAAGCGCAGCTGCTCGATCTGCGGAAACCGCTCGCAGATGAGCCTGGCCAGCCGGCCTTCGAGCAGGTTGTGGCCCGTGAGGTTGATGCCGCTCTTCATGGCCTCGACGACGGCGTCGCGGATTTCGGGCGCCGAGTGGCCGTAGACGCCGGCCGTGTACTCGGCGATGAAGTCGGCGTAGCGGTGGCCGTCGGCGTCCCACAGCGTGGCGCCCTCCCCCTTGGCGATGGTCAGCGGGAACGGGGCATAGAACAGCACCGAGCGGCTGTTGGCGCCGGGCATGTAGCGCGCCTGCTCGTCGAACTGGCGGCGGCTGGCAGGGTTGCTGTCGGCGAAGCGCTGGTGGGCTTCGGCCAGGGCCTGGTCGATGGTGGCATGGGTCATGGCAAATGGGCTCCGGGCAAAGTTGATACAGGCAAGTCGATACAAGCAAGCTCGTGCAGTCCATCGATCAACGTTTAAATTGATCGATGCTCAATTAATATTATTTATACAGCCAATTCAGCTGCCGCACAATGCAGCCGATGCCCACCCCCGCCAAGAAGAAAGCCCCGCCCAAGACCGCGGGCCGCCCCGCCGGCGGCGCCGCGCTGACCAAGCAGCGCATCGCCGAAGCCGCGCTCGCGCAGATCGACGAACTCGGCCTCGGCGCCTTCAGCATGCGCGAGCTCGCGGCCCGGCTCGAGGTGTACCCGGCCACGGTGCACTGGCACGTGAGCACGCGCGAGGCGCTGCTGGCCGAGGTGGCCGCCACCGTCATGGCGCAGGTGGCGCCTCCCTCCGGCAAGCTGGCCTGGCAGGCGTGGATCGCCGAGCTGTTCCGCCGCTGCCGCGCCGCCGTGCGCCAGCACCCGAACGTGGCGCAGCTGCTGGGCGCGCAACTGGTGTCCAACGGCAGCCTGCCGATCGAACTGGTCGAGGGCGTGCTGGCTGCGTTGACCGAAGCCGGCTTCGAAGGCGAGCCCCTGCTGGAGGCCTACAACTGCGTGATCGCGGCCATGCTGGGCTTCCTGACGATGGAGTTCTCGCCCCTGCCCGCCGACAACACGCAGGCCTGGGCCGAAGAGCTGCGCGAGCGCGTGCACACCATTCGCCCGCTCGACCACCCGGTGCTCACGCGCAACCTGCCGCTGCTGGCCAACAAGGCCTTCATCCTGCGCTGGGACAACGGCAGCACCGTGCCGCTGGACAGCAGCTTCGAGCGCCACGTGCAGATGACCATCGACGGGCTGGAGGCGTTCGCGCGCCGCGTCAGGCCCGGCTGAGGTCCCCCGCGACAGCGGCTGCGTCAGCAGTGGCGCCAGCGCCGATGGCGTCCGCGCCGCGCCCGATGCGCAGCAGCGCGTCCTTCAGCCACAGCACGCCCTGGTCGGAGTTGGCGCGCCGGTTCCAGCACACCACCGAGCGGTAGCCCTGCAGCTCGAACGGCAGCGGGTGCACCGCGAGCACGTCGCGAAAGCGGTCGGCCACGCGCAGCGGCATCACCGCCACATGGTCGGTCTGCGCCAGCAAGTCGACGATCTGCCCGAAGCTGGTCATGGCCACGCTCATGGTGCGCGTGTGCCCCAGCCGCGCCAGCACCTGGTCGATGAGATCGTCCAGCGCCGAACTGCCGTAGCCCAGGAACACATGCGGCGCGGCGCAGAAAGCGGCAAGCGTCGCGGCCTGCGCCATCGTCGGGTGGCCGCGCCGCACGGCGACCACGTAGCGGTCTTCGTACAGCAGCGCGGATTCGCAGTCGCTCGGCGGCTGCAGGCGCGGCAGCACGGCAATGTCGAAATCGCCCTTGCGCAGGCGCTCGGTCAGCGTGAGGAACGAGCTGGTCTCCCAGTAGATTCGCACACGCGAGCCGCACGCCACCAGCTCGTTGGCAAGCGTGGGCAGCAGCAGATGGCTGGCGTAGTCGCCACCCGAGATGCGAAAGATGCGCTGCGACGCCGCCGGGTCGAAGCCCTCGCCCGGCTCCAGCATGGCCGACAGGTCGGCCAGCACGCGCTCCACCTGCCCGGCCAGCGCCTGCGCGCGCGCCGTGGGCTCCACGCCGTGCGCGGTGCGCGTGAACAGCGGATCGTCGAAGGTTTCGCGCAGGCGGTTGAGCGACGCGCTCACCGCCGGCTGGCTCAGGAAGAGCCGCGTGGCCGCGCGCGACACGCTGCGCTCGCGCATCAGGGCATCGAAGGTGCGCAGCATGCCGACGTCGAGGCTGCGGATATCACGTTGGGCCATATCTCATATCCAAAGCTTCGAATTGCCCGTGGGGCGGGCTGTACGTATCGTCGAGCGCACAAGTACAACACGACTGGAGACACGATGAATCGGTTCAGACCCTCGCCGCACGAGGGGGCCATGCACAGCCCCATGCGCAACCCCACGCGCGACCTCACAAGCGACCCCTCGCGCCGCCACGTGCTCGGCATCGTCGGCGCCGGCCTTGCCGCGCTGGCCGCCGGCCCCGCCTTCGCGCAGCCCGCACACTTCCCCAGCCGCGTGGTGCGCATCGTGCCCTTCGGCTCGCCCGGCGGGCCGATGGACGTCATCGCGCGCATCTACGCCGAGAAGCTCAAGACGCGCTGGAACCAGCCGGTGATCGTCGAGGCCAAGCCCGGCGCGAGCGGCACCATTGCCGCCGACACCGTCGCCAAGGCGCAGCCCGACGGCTACACCGTGCTGCTCACGCTGCCGCTCACGCACATCAACAACGTGGTGCTGCAGCCCCGGCTGCCGTACGACCCGGTGAAAGATTTCGAGCCGCTGTCGCAACTGGCCACCGGCGGGCCGATGCTGATCGCGCGGGCCTCCGCGCCGTTCTCGAACGTGCGCGAGTTCGTGGCCTACGCCAAGGCGCACCCGGGCGTTTCGTATGGCACCTGGGGCAACGGCTCCAACGCGCACCTGTTCGGCGAACTGCTGGCGCGCCAGGGCGGCATCGACCTGGTGCACGTGCCCTACAAGGCCGAGGCCGCGGCGCACAACGACATGTTCGGCGAGGCGCTGGGCGTGGCCTGGGCCAACCCGGCCACGGCGCGCGCGCTGGCGCAGTCGGGCCGCATCAAGGTGCTGGGCATCACCGGCCGCCAGCGCGTGCGCTCGATGCCCAACGTGCCCACCTTCACCGAGCAGGGCTTTGCGGGCTTCGACCTCGACAGCTGGATCGGGGTGTACGCGCCCGCGAAAACGCCGCAACCCGTGCTCGACGAATGGTCCACCGCGCTGCGCGAGATCACGAAGATGCCCGACGTCCAGGAGCGCCTGGCGGGCTTCGGCTTCGAGCCCCTGGGCAGCACGCCCGCCGAGTTCCGGGCCAACTACAAGGCCGACTTTCCCCGCGTCGCGGACCTGATCAAGGCCGCAGGAGTCACCCCCGAATGAGCGCCGTCGTACCGCCCCATGCGTCCACCGCCGCCAGCGACTGGCAACCCGTCGCCTTCGACACCGGCACCGCCTATGGCCGCAAGCCGCCGAGCCACAAACCCGAGCTGACCGAGGTCGGTGCGGGCACGCCCATGGGCGAGCTGCTGCGCCGCTACTGGCACCCCATCGGCCTGGCCGCCGACGCCACCGACACGCCGCGACAGGTGCGCGTGCTGGGCGAAGACCTGATCCTGTTCCGCGACAAGACCGGCCGGCCGGGCCTGGTGCACTGGCGCTGCGCGCACCGCGGCGCCTCGCTCTACTACGGGCGCGTGGAAGAAGAAGGCATCCGCTGCTGCTACCACGGCTGGATGTTCGACGTGCAGGGCCACTGCGTCGACCAGCCCTGCGAACCCGACGGCGGCGCGCGCGGCCGGGGCCGCGTGCGCCAGCCCTGGTACCCGGTGCAGGAGCAGTACGGCCTGGTGTGGGCCTACCTGGGCCCGGCCGAGAAGAAGCCGGTGCTGCCGCGCTACGACTGCCTGGAAACCATGGACGAAGGCGAGACGCTGGAGGCCGACGGCAACAGCATCGGCGGCGGCGGGCCGCAGGTCATTCCGTGCAACTGGCTGCAGCACTACGAGAACGTGGCCGACCCCTTTCACGTGCCGGTGCTGCACGGCAGCTTCAGCGGCACGCAGTTCGTGGCGCTCATGGGCCAGATGCCCGACGTGAGCTTCGAGAGCACCGAGAACGGCGTCACGATCACCTCGCTGCGCACGCTGGAAGACGGCACCGTCTTCCGCCGCGTCGCCGGCCCCGTGCTGCCCACGCTGCGCGTGGTGCCCAACCCGCGCGTGGCGGCCTACGGGCGGGTGGAATCCATCGGCTGGGTGCTGCCCATCGACGACCACAGCTTTCGCATCTACACCGTGGGCCGGGTGAAGAACCCCGGCGACCTGGCGCGCGTGCGCTCGCGGCTGAACGGCAAGCTGTGGGAAGAACTGAGCGAGGCCGAGCACCGCGCGTTCCCGGGCGACTACGAGGCACAGGTGAGCCAGGGCGCGATCACCGCGCATTCGGAAGAGCACCTGGCCTCGTCGGACCGCGGCATCGTCATGCTGCGCCGGCTGCTGCAGCGCCAGCTCGATGCGCTGCGCGAAGGCCGCGACCCGGCCGGCGTGAGCTTCGACCCCGCGGCGCCCCCCGTGCACTTCGAGGCCGGCAACTTCCTCGTGCGCGAATGAGCGCGACCGCCGCCGCAGCCATCGCCGTGCGGGTGGCGCGCAAGACGCACGAGGCCGAAGGCGTGGCGGGCTTCCGGCTGGTGGCGGTCGATGGCGCGCGGCTGCCGGCCTTTGCGCCGGGCGCGCACATCGACGTCGTGCTGCCGGGTGGGCTGGTGCGCCAGTACTCGCTGTGCAACGAGCCGGCACACGAGGCGCAAGACGCTCAAGACATGCACTACGAAATCGGCGTGCTGCGCGACGCGCGCTCGCGCGGCGGCTCGCTCGCGCTTCACGACGCGGTGCACGAAGGCGAGGTGCTGCGCATCAGCGCGCCGCGCAACCACTTTCCGCTCGACGAAAGCGCCACGCACAGCCTGCTGCTGGCCGGCGGCATCGGCGTGACGCCGCTGCTGTCGATGGCGCAGCGCCTGGCCGCGCTGCAGGCCGACTTCGCCCTGCACTGCTGCAGCCGCACCGTCGCGCGCGCGCCCTACCGGCGGCGGCTCGAGGCCAGCGCGTTCGCCCACCGCGTGTTCTTCCACCACGACGACGGCCCGGCCGCGCAGCGCATGGACCTGGCCGCGACCATCGGCCAGCCGGCGCGCGGCAAGCACCTGTACGTGTGCGGGCCGCAAGGCTTCCTGGACGCAGTGCGTGCCACCGCGCGCGACTTGCATTGGCCCGATGCGCAAGTGCACTTCGAGTACTTCGGCGGTGTGCTGCCGGTAGACGACGCGCAAGGCAGCTTCGAGGTCGAGCTGCGCAGCTCGGGGCGCGTCGTGCGCGTGCCGCAAGCGCTCAGCGTGGTGGACGCGCTCGCGGCCGAAGGCATCGACATTCCGGTGTCGTGCGCGCAAGGGGTGTGCGGCACCTGCCTCACGCGCGTGCTCGCGGGCGAAGTCGCGCACAACGACCTCTACCTGACCCCGGCCGAGCAGGCGGCCAACGACCAGTTCCTGCCCTGCTGCTCGCGGGCACGGTCAGCGCGGCTGGTGCTCGATCTCTAGCAGCTCGTAGAGCACCATGCGCGTCTGGCGGCCGCGCAGCTCGATCATCTCCTCGATGCGGCGCGCGGCAACGCGCCCGCCGAGCGCCGCGAAGGTGGCTTCGGAAATCAGCGTGCGCGTGCCCAGGTCCTTGTTGGCGCCCTCGATGCGGCTCGCCACGTTGATCACGTCGCCCACCGCGGTGTACGAAAGCCGGTCGCTCGAGCCCAGCACGCCGGCGATGACCAGCCCGGTGTGGATGCCGATGCGCGTGCGGAACTCGCGCAGGCCCTGGCTGCGCCAGCTGGCGTTGAGCTGGTTCATTTCAGCGTGCAGCTCCAGCGCCGCGACGCAGGCGCGGTACTCCGCGTCTTCCAGGTCGGCCGGTGCGCCCCATAGCACCATGATGCCGTCGCCCATGTACTTGTCGACCACGCCGCCGTGCCGCGCGAAGATGCGCGCCGCCAGGTTGAAGTATTCGGTGAGCTGCTTCACCAGCACGTCGGCATCGAGCGACTCCGAGATGGACGTGAAGCCTTCCACGTCGGTGAACATGGCCGTGATGCGGCGCGGCGCGCCGCTGGGCGCCAGCGCCTGCCCCTCGGCGACGAGCTGCTTGATGATGTCCACCGGCACGAACTTGCTGAAGGCCTTCAGGCTGCGCGCCGACTCGTCCAGCGCCTGGTTGAGATGCTGTATCTCCAGCACGCGGCTGGCCTCCAGCGGCAGGTTGTCGAGCTCCAGCCGGCCGATGCGCCGCGCCACGCGCGACAGGTTCTCGATGGGCCGGGTGACCAGCTTCGACAGCCGCAGCGAAATGAACAGCGCCACCGCCAGGAACGCGAACGTGAGCAGCAGCGCCCACAGCACCGTGCGCTGCAGGTCGCCCAGCAGCAGGTCTTCGCTCTCCCAGCTCACCAGCTGCCACCTGGTCGACGGAACGTGCGAGGTCTGCACCAGGTAGCGCCGGCCCTGGTGCTCGATGGAGAAGGCCATATCGTCCACGCCGCCCGCCGTGCCGGCCGCCAGCATGTGGGCATGCAGCGCGCCGAGCACGCCGTCGTCGGTGTCGGGCGACTCCAGCTGGCGCACCACACGGGGCTGGTCGCTGCGCGCGAGCACGTGGTGGTCGGCGCTCAGCAAGGCGCTTTCGCCATGGCCCAGTTCACCGAACACGCGCACCAGCTTCGACAGGTGGCCGAGCGACACGTTCGCGGCCACCACCATGTGCTGCGTGCGGCCCTCGTCGTCGAGACGGCCGGCGGGCAATGCATGGCTGATCGCCAGCTCCCGCGCGGCGGCCGAGAGAAAGGGCGCGGTCCACGTCGGGCCCTTGGCCTTCAGGGCGTCCACGAACCAGGTGCGCTGCGTGGGGTCGTAGTCGCTGCGGTAGGCGGCGATGTGGGTGGTGGCAAAACGCTGCCTGGCGTCGCCGCCTTCGGAATCGGGCGAGCGCTTGTATTGCCAGGTCTCGGTGCTGAAGGCCGGCCCGCGCAGCACCTGGCGAAGGGCCGGCGCCGGGTAGCGCATCGCCGAGACCAGGTGGCCGTCGTCGGTGGCCACGTTCAGGCTGTCGAGCTCGGGGGTCTGCTCCAGCAGCGTCCAGAGCATTTCGGCGGTCTGCTCGCCGTCTTCCCCGGCCGCGTGCAGGCTGGGCGAATCGCCGATGGAGCGCATCACCGCCTCGGTCTTCGCGAGAAACGCGAGCACGTTGTCTTCCACGCGGTCGTGGTTGATCTTGTGCGCGGCCGTGCCCACCTTCGACACCAGCCGCTCGACCGCCCAGTACCCCAGCGCCACCAGCAGCAGCGACTGCACCAGCGCGACGGCGCAGACGATGGTGCCGACGTCGACACGGAAACGGCGCATGCGGGTGCGTGTGAAATCGTCTGGCATACGGGCCCTGGCTCCTCTTCGCGCGCGGCGTGGCGCGCGCCCTCGTTCTTTTTCTTCCCTCGGGCGATTCTGCTTGCAGTTTGTAAGGAATGGTTCGGCGGGCGCGGCCGGGTTTGTACGCCCCCGAAAAGCCACGCCCGGCGTTGCGGGCTCAGCGCAGCGGATAAACTCCGCCCTGCGCCGAGGTTCACCACGGCGCACTTGCTAGGGGTGCTGGGCTGCTTGCGGTCCGGCTGAGAAAGTCCCTTTGAACCTGATTGAGGTAATCCTCGCGCAGGGAAGCTGGTCCGGTGACCTCTCTCGCTCTCTCGTGTTTTCCAACGCGTGACGGCCGCGCCACCCGGGCCCCGCCCACCTGCCAAACCTTTGCACTGGAGCAAACGGATGGCATTCGACGACAACGGCAACAACAACGAGGCACTGACACCGCTGCCCGCGTCGCAGCGCGTGTTCGGCTGGCACGACCACGCCTCGCTCTGGTTCAGCCTGGGCGTGGGCCTGCTGGTGATGCAGATCGGCGCGTACCTGGTGCCGGCGGTGGGCACGCGCGACGCGGCCATCGCCATCGTGCTGGGCTCCTGCCTGGGCGCCGGGTTGCTGGCCTGGACAGCGCGCCTGGGCTGCGAAAGCGGACTGGCCAGCGCCGGGCTGATGCACGCGACGTACGGCAGCGCCTTCGCGCGGCTGCCGGTGCTTTTGAACATCGTGCAGCTGGTGGGCTGGACCACCTTCGAGCTGGTGGTCATGCGCGAGGGCACGCAGGCCATCGGCCAGTCGGTGTTCGTTGCCGCCATCGCCACCACCTGGGGCGGCGTGCTGACCACGCTGCTGTGGGGCGCGGTGCTGCTGGCGCTGCTCGCGGGCTCGATGGTGAAGCTGGTGCGCCGCTTCGTGAGCCGCTTCGGCCTGCCGCTGGTGGTGCTGTCGCTGCTGTGGCTCAGCTGGCAGTTCGCCACGCGGCTGCAGGCCAAGGGGCTGGACGCCTTCTGGGCACGGCCGGGCGACGGCAGCATGGGCATGTTCGGCGCGCTCGACCTGGTCATCGCCATGCCCGTCTCGTGGCTGCCGCTGGTGGCCGACTACGCGCGGCACGGCAAGCGCAACGCCGCAGGCAAAGGCGGCCTGGGCAGCGCCTTCAGCGGCACGTGGATCGGCTACGCGCTGGCCAACGTGTGGTGCTACGCGCTGGGCGTGATGGTGGTGAGCGTGGCCGAGCCGGGCACGGAGCTGGTCATGGCCCTGCTGCTGGCGCAGGGCGGGCTGGTGGCGTTGGGCCTGATCCTGATCGACGAGCTCGACAACGCGTACGGCGATGTGTACTCGGGCTCTGTGTCCACACACAGCCTGTTGCCGCGCTGGAGCGTGAAGCGCTGGGGCCTGCTATTGGCGGCGCTGTGCATCGCGCTGGCGCTGGTACTGCCGATGCACACGCTGGAGCCCTTCCTGCTGATGCTGAGCTCGGTGTTCGTGCCGCTGTACGGCGTGATCATCGGGCGCCTGGGCAGCGGCCGGTCGGTGTCGCTGGCGTCGCCGCGCAAGGTGGACGTGCCGGCGGCGCTGATCTGGATCGCGGGCATCGCCGCCTACCACGCGCTCGCCAAGTGGGCGCCGCAGTTCGGCTCGGCGCTGCCCACGCTGGCCGCGACCTTTGTGCTGGCCTGGCTCAGCCGGCCCAAGCCGGCGGCTATAGAAGCTACAGCGGCAGGCGGCGCGTCGGCACTGGCGCGAAGCCGTGGTTGAGCGGGCCATGGCCGGCACCGACCTGCACGCCCGCACCGGCCGCCATGGCGCCGAGGATGTACGCGCGCGCCTGCGCAACGGCGTCGGGCAGCGTTTCGCCCAGCGCCAGGTGCGCGGCGATGGCCGACGACAGCGTGCAGCCCGTGCCGTGCAGGTTGCGGCTGGCGATGCGCTTCGACGCCAGCCGCTTTCTGTCGCCGCCGGCCTGCAGCAGCACATCGACCACGTCGTCGCCCGGCAGGTGGCCACCCTTGAGCAGCACGCCCTTCGCGCCGAGCGCCAGCAGTTCGTCGGCCGCGGCGTCGAGCGCGTCGATGCCGTCGATGGCATGGCCGATCAGCAGGGCCGCTTCGTCGAGGTTGGGCGTGACGACCAGCGCGCGCGGGAACAGTTCGCGCACCAGCACCTGCACCGTGTCGGCGGCAATCAAGCGGTCGCCGCTGGTGGCGACCATGACGGGGTCGAGCACCACGTTCTTCAGCTGGTAGCGGTCGATGGCCCAGGCCACCACCTCGACCACCTCGGGCGCGTGCAGCATGCCGAGCTTGACGGCGTCGACGCCGATGTCTTCGACCACCGCCTGGATCTGCGCCTTGAGGAATTCGGCCGGCACCCCGTGGATGCCCGAGACGCCCAGCGTGTTCTGCGCGGTGAGCGCGGTGATGGCGGTCATGCCGTAGCAGCCGAGGGCCGCGAAGGTCTTGAGGTCGGCCTGGATGCCGGCGCCGCCGCCGCTGTCGGAGCCGGCGATGGAGAGCACGCGTGCGTAGCGCTGGGTGGGTGCTTGGGTCATGTTGAAAATTATCGGCGACTGTTTCAGCTCTCTCGCTCCCTCCCCCGCTGGGGGAGGGTTGGGGTGGGGGCAAGCGGCGTCTCCCTCGGGCGCTCTGCCTGCCCCCATCCCAGCCTTCCCCCAAAGGGGGAAGGAGCAACACCATGACGCTGCCTTTTCAATCGGCCGCCATCCTGGGCGCGGGCCTCATGGGTCGGCTGCTCGCGGTCACGCTCGCGCGAGCGGGCTGCAAGGTCGACCTGTTCGAAGCCGGCAGTCCGCAGGCCGAAGGCGCGGCCGCGCGCGTGGCCGCCGCCATGCTCGCGCCGCTGGCCGAATCGGCGGTGGCGCCCACATCGGTCGTTCGCATGGGGCAGCACGCGCTGTCGCGCTGGCCCGAGCTGCTCGCGCCGCTGGCGCAGCCCGTGTTCTTCCAGCGCGAAGGCACGCTGGTGCTCTGGCACCGGCAGGACGCCGCCGAAGCCACCCGCCTGGCCCGCGTGCTCGCGACCACCGGCACGCAGGTGCCCGAGCTCGCGCCCATGCAGACGCTCGACGGCCCCGCCATCGCCGCGCTGGAGCCCTCGCTGGGCCAGCGCTTCGCGCAGGGACTCTTCTTGCCGGGTGAAGGCCAGCTCGACAACCGCGCACTGCTCGCCTCGTTGCTCGCCACGCTGCAAGCCGACCCGCGCGTCAGCCTGCACTGGCATTCGCCGCGCGCCCCGTCGGACTTCGCGCCGGGCACGCCGGGCCAGCCCGACTGGCTGGTCGACTGCCGCGGCCTGGGTGCCAAGCCCCAGTGGAACGCGCTGCGCGGCGTGCGTGGCGAAGTCATTCGCGTGCACGCGCCCGAGGTGAGCCTGAAGCGCCCCACCCGGCTCGTGCATCCGCGCTATCCGCTGTACATCGCGCCCAAGCCCGACGGGCTGTTCGTCATCGGCGCGACCGAGATCGAGTCGGACGACATGTCCAGCGCCAGCGTGCGCTCCACGCTCGAACTGCTGAGCGCGGCGTACGCCGTGCACAGCGGTTTCGCGGAAGCGCGCATCGTGGAAATCGCCACGCAATGCCGCCCGACGCTGCCCGACAACCTGCCCGCCATTCGCCAGCCGCAGCCGCGCGTGCTGCAGATCAACGGCCTGTACCGCCACGGTTTCATGATCGCGCCCGCCATGCTCGACGTGGCGATGGAGCTGCTCACGCAGGGCCGCTCGCCCCTCGCCCAAGGCTTCGGCATGGCGGCCGACCTCACATGACGATGAACATCCTGATCAACGACAAGCCCTACGCGCTGCCCGACAACGCGGTGCTGACCGACGCCCTGGCGGCACTGGACGCCACGCCGCCTTTCGCGGTGGCGGTGAACCGCGAGTTCGTGCCGCGCTCGGCCTACGCCGCGCGCGCGCTGCAGCCCGACGACCGCATCGAAGTGATCCGCCCCGTGACGGGCGGCTGAATGATGGAGACGACACCCATGACAACGAACGATCCGCTTGTGCCCAGCGACGCGCTTGTGCCCGGCGACCCGCTTGTGCTCTACGGCGAGACCTTTCAAAGCCGCCTGCTGCTCGGCACCGCGCGCTACCCCTCGCCAGACCTGCTCGAAGCCGCCGTGAAGCGCGCGAAACCCGCGATGCTGACTGCCTCGCTGCGACGCCAGACGGCCAGCCAGGGTTCGGGCAACAGCGAGCTCGGCAACGGCTTCTGGGAGCTTCTGCGCAAGCTCGACGTGCCGGTGCTGCCGAACACCGCCGGCTGCCACAGCGTGCAGGAGGTGGTCGCCACCGCGCAGATGGCGCGCGAGCTGTTCGACACGCCGTGGATCAAGCTCGAGCTCATCGGCGACGACTACACGCTGCAGCCCGACACGCTGAACCTGGTCGATGCCGCCTCGCAGCTGATTCGCGACGGCTTCAAGGTGCTGCCCTATTGCACTGAAGACCTGGTGCTGTGCCAGCGGCTGGTCGACATCGGCTGCCAGGCCGTGATGCCGTGGGCCGCGCCCATCGGCACCGGGCGCGGCCCGATCAACCCCTACGCGCTGCAGGTGCTGCGCGACCGGCTCAAGGTGCCGATGCTCGTCGACGCGGGCCTGGGGCTGCCGTCGCATGCCTGCCAGGTGATGGAGTGGGGCTACGACGGCGTGCTGCTCAACACCGCCGTGGCGCTGGCGCAAGACCCGGTCGCGATGGCCGGCGCCTTCGCCGACGCGGTGCAGGCCGGCCGTGCCGCCCACCGTGCCGGCGCCATGGCCGCGCAGGACGCCGCGCAGCCCAGCACGCCCGTGCTCGGCACGCCCTTCTGGCACCACGCACCATGAGCGCCGCAGCCATCCCGCTCGACGCCCGCGAGGTCGTCCAGGCCATCGTCGCGGCGCACGGGCTGCGCTTCGGCGCCTTCACTTCCGCGCCGGTCAGCGCGCCGGTGTTCTCCTCGGACGACCCGGTCTACCGCGGCGCCAAGCGCGCATGCGCCGCGCTCGGCTTCATCGAGATCGACGCCGAATGCCTGGCCCTGGCCTGGCGCGCGCAAACGCAACGCCTGAGCCACTTCGACGCCACGCTGTGGCCCGACGCGCCGGAAGATTTCGGCATGCGGCCGTTTCCACCGGCCGCGCGCGGCGATGCGTTTCCGCCCTGCCCCGAACGTCTCGGCCTCTACGCGGTGCTGCCGGACGCGCAATGGGTCGGCCGCATGGCGCGCGCCGGCGTGCCGACGGTGCAGCTGCGCTTCAAGTCCGACGACGCCGCGGCCATCGAGCGCGAAGTGCAGGCCGCCGTCGAGGCGGTGCAAGGCACCGGCGCGCTGCTGTTCATCAACGACCACTGGCGCGTCGCCATCGCGGCGGGCGCCTACGGCATCCACCTCGGGCAGGAAGACCTCGACGCGCTCACGCCCGACGAGCTGGCGCAGTTGCGGGCCAGCGGCCTGCGGCTGGGCGTCAGCACGCACGGCTATGCCGAGATGGTGCGCGCCGACCGGGTGAGCCCGAGCTACATCGCGATGGGTGCGGTGTACCCGACCACGCTCAAGAAGATGGCGACCGCGCCACAGGGCGTGGCCCGCCTCGGCGCCTATGCGCGCCTGCTGCGCGGCTACCCGCAGGTGGGCATCGGCGGCATCGATGCCGTGCGGCTGCCCGAAGTACTCGCCACCGGCGTCGGCTCCGTCGCCGTGGTGCGCGCGCTGGTCACGGCCGAAGACCCCGAGGCCACGGCCGCGCAATGGATGGCGGCCCTGCAGGGCGCCGCCGCCAGCAACTGAACACAATGAAGCAAACCAACCTCTCGCCCCTCTCGCGCCTCTCACCCCTGTCGGCCCTGTCGCCGCTTTCGCTCGCCATCGCGGCGACCCTTCTCGCCGCCAGCTGGAGCGCCCAGGCGCAACAAGCCGCGCTGCGCGAAGTCACCGTCAACGACGCGGCCGCCGCGCCGCAGGCCGACATCAGCGGCTTCGGCGACGTGCCGCTGCGCGAGCTGCCGATCTCGGCCACCGTCATCGACAGCAACCAGTTGCGCGCCAGCGGCGCGCGCCGGCTCGCCGACCTCACGCAGTTCGACGCCTCGGTCACCGACGCCTACAACTCCGCCGGCTACTGGGACTACCTGACCGTGCGCGGCTTCGTGCTCGACAACCGCTTCAACTAC
The DNA here is from genome assembly GCF_041355175.1 of Variovorax sp. RCC_210. Classification (NCBI taxonomy): domain Bacteria; kingdom Pseudomonadati; phylum Pseudomonadota; class Betaproteobacteria; order Burkholderiales; family Comamonadaceae; genus Variovorax; species Variovorax sp. RCC_210. Next base: position 1,527,672 of record NZ_JBFUPJ010000001.1, read on the forward strand.
CGGCGCGAAGGCCTGCCGATCAGCGCGGAAACATCGATTCCGCTGGACAACAAGGAACGCGTGGAAATACTGCGCGGCACCAGCGGCATCCAGGCCGGCACCAGCGCGCCGGGCGGGCTGGTCAACTACGTCGTGAAGCGGCCCACCGAGCAGGACCTGCGCACGGTGCGCATCGAGACCAACAGCCGCGGCAGCGTGCTGGGCGCGCTCGACCTGGGCGGGCGCTTCGGCGAGAACCGCGAGTTCGGCTACCGGCTGAACGTGGCGAGCGAAAACCTGAAGCCGCTCACGCACAACCTGGACGGCAACCGCAACCTGTTCTCGCTGGCGGCCGACTGGCGCATCACGCGCGACTCGGTGCTGGAGTTCGAGGTCGAGCAAAGCCGCAAGACGCAGCCGAGCCAGAACGGCTACAGCCTGCTGGGCAACGTGCTGCCCGCGCCGGTGGACCCGCGCATCAACCTGAACAACCAGCCGTGGTCGCAGCCCTCGGTGTTCAAGGCGCTGACGGGCACCGTGCGCTTCAGCCAGGCGCTGAACGCCGACTGGCGCTGGTCCGCGCAACTAGGGCAGCAGCGCCTGAAGAGCGACGACCGCCTGGCCTACGCCTTTGGTTGCGGCGCCGAAGGCAACTACGACCGCTATTGCTCCGACGGCACCTTCGACGTGTACGACTTTCGCAGCGACAACGAGCGCCGCACGCAAACCGCGGGCAGCCTGAACCTGAAGGGCAACGTGACCACGGGCAGCGTGAAGCACGAGCTGGGCTTCGGGCTGCTGCAAAGCCGCGTGCGCAACCGCTTCGAGAACCAGGCCTACAACTACGCGGGCGTCGGCAACATCTGGGGCACGGCCGTGGTGCCGGCCAACCCCGACGCGACCACGCCGCAGACCAACCGCGACGAGCGCTCGACCGAGCTGTCGGTGCAGGACGCAATCCGCTGGAACGACCGCTTCACCACCTGGCTGGGCGTGCGCCACACGCGGCTGGACCGCAGCAGCATCGGCAACGACGGCTCGGAGCCGACCGGCTACAAGCAAGGCGTGACCACGCCATGGCTGGCGGCCAGCTACGCCGTGCAGCCGGGGCTGCTGGCGTATGCAAGCTGGGGCCAGGGCGTGGAGTCGCAAGTCGTGCCGAACCGCGCGGACCAGTACGGCAACGCCGGGCAGGCCTTGCCGGCGCTGCGATCGCGCCAGTGGGAGCTGGGCCTGAAGGGCGGCACGGATGCATTGAACTGGCAGCTTGCGTACTTCGACATCTCGCGCCCGACGACCAACATCGACCAGTGCGGCGAGTTCTGCGACGTGCGCAACGACGGCCGCGCGGTGCATCGCGGCATCGAAGCGGGCGGGCAATGGAACCAGGGGCCGTGGCGCCTCGGCGGCAGCGTGACGCTGATCGATGCGAAGCGCCGTGACAGCACGGCCAATCCGGCGCTGAACGGCCAGTCGCCCACCAACGTGCCCAAGCAGGTGCTGCGCGCGCAGGCTGCGTATCGGGTCGCGGCGGTGCCGGGCCTCGAGGTGGCGGGACAGCTGTCTTACGAAGGCCGGCGCAACGTGCTGCCCGACGGCTCGGTCACGCTGCCGTCGTGGACGCGCGTCGATGCGGTGCTGCGCTACGACACCAAGCTGCGCGGAGTGAACACGACCTGGACGCTGGCGGTGGACAACCTGTTCGACCGCCGCTACTGGAAGGAGTCGCCCTACCAGTTCAGCCATGTGTATCTGTTTCCGGGTGCGCCGCGCACGCTGCGCCTGGGGTTGACCGTGGCGCTCTAGTCACGGCGGGCGTCGCAAATTTGTCGCGGCGATGTCGCGTGTTCAAGAACGTGCAAAAAATCGCGCTATAATCTAAGGCTTGTTCCTCGATAGCTCAGTTGGTAGAGCGCCGGACTGTTAATCCGTAGGTCCCTGGTTCGAGCCCAGGTCGAGGAGCCAAAACAAACCACCCCGGTGGTTCTTGAATGCCTCGCCACTCTCAAGGTGGCGAGGCATTTTCATTCAAGTGACAGCACACGAAAAAGTGTGTGGCGCAAGAATCAAAAAATCGATGCGTCGATTCAAAATCGGCAAATCCATTGCATATAATTTAAGGCTTGTTCCTCGATAGCTCAGTTGGTAGAGCGCCGGACTGTTAATCCGTAGGTCCCTGGTTCGAGCCCAGGTCG